>CAWDCB010000010.1:0-793749 GCA_963800635.1 uncultured Chitinophagaceae bacterium | reverse complement strand
GAAAAAGGTAAGCTTTTGGAATCCCGGCGGCTCAACATCACACGCGCCGGGCGTTGTCTTCCAAACCAATGGCTCGCGCACCATGGCGCAGTTCGCCCGCCAGACAGTTGAAAAACTGCATGGCCTTCGGCATAATGGCCAGAACCTGTTTCCTCAAAGTGGGCAGCCTGGAGATTGCAACGACACCTGAGCGGCTGGCCGACCTTCACCGTAGGGCCGGACTGGCCATGTCCCCCAGGATTACCGCTCGTGTGATACCTGCTGAGCAAGCCTTGAAATTGCATCCCCTTCTTGTTCATGATAAATTGCTGGGTGCCCTATACGTGCCTGATGATGGGATCGCCCGGGCGGTACAGGCTGACGAAGTAATGGGCGGGCGGTCGATTAGCCGCGGTGCGCAATTCATTGGAGATTGCGAGGTCCTTGCCATTGATCAGAGTAATGGTCAAGTCATTGGTGTTCAAACGACACAAGGAGCATTCCCGGCGGATATTGTTGTTTTCCTGCGCTGGAATATGGGGGCAGAAGATTGGAGCGATGGTGGGCATGTCGATGGCTTTACAGCCGTTGGCGCACCAGCTTTGCTACACGGAACCTATGGCGCAACTGGCCGCTTACAAGGGTGAAGCTGAATTGCCCGTGCTCCGACACCAGGGTGCGGACCTTTATTTCAAACAGCGAGGACAGAGTTTCGCGATTGGCTGGTATGGACACAGGCCAATTTCTGTGAGAGCTGAAGACATCCTTTCCTGCGAATCTGCTGAAGTAATGCCAAGCCAGGTACCATTCACTCCCGAGGACTGGAACGAAGCCATGGAGCGCGCGGTCGAAGTAATTCCTGCACTTGACTAGCACCGCTATTGTCGAATCGATGAATGGTTTGTTCTCCTTCACCGTTGACAACTTTCCCGCTGATGGGCAAATGGTCGGGGTTGAAGGGATTCTGGGTGGCTGAGGCAGTGTGGATCACTCATGCATGTGGTGTAGCACGCGCGATGGCGGAGTGGATTGTCAATGGCCATCCCGCACTGGCCGTGCATGAATGCGATGTCAACCGATTTGATACCCATCAGTTGGGTTCACAACATATTGAAGAACGCGGTGCACGGATTACCGTCGAAGTGTATGACCTGCTGCACCCACTGCAGCCTATGGAGTCGCCACGCCCTCTCCGCACCACGGGATTCTACCAGCGTCAGCAGGAGACTCGGTGGCTTCTTCCCTCGAAGCTTCCGGCTACGAGCGGCCGCAATGGTACGAAGCCAACGCCAGCCTGCTCGCCCGCTACACTTTTCCGCCGCGTGACGAGTGGAGTTCAAAATTCTGGTCGCCGATTATCGGTGCCGAGGCCCAGGCGGATCGGGGAGAGCGTCGGTCTGTTCGACATCACCACCCTGAGACGCATAGAGGTCACCGGTGATGGTGCCCTGGAGTTTCTTGAGCGATTGACAACAGGTAACCTGCGTAAGAAGCCCGGCTCCATCACTTATTGCCTGATACTTAACGAAAAAGCCGGCATCCTGAGCGACATCACCGTCATGAGACGTGGCGAGCAAGAATTTTTCGTCGGCGTGAACAGCAACATCGATATCAATTACCTGAGGCAGGGAGTCCGGCACCGGGCACCGTGCATGAAAAAGACATCACTGCAGGTACTGTTGGGCTGGGACTCTTCGGACCTAAATCGCGGGAACTCGCCCAATCTTTGACCAGGGATGACCTAGGGCAACGAGGCACTCGGCTACTTCCGGCTAAAGAGCACATATCTCGGCCATGTACCGGTCATGCTGTGCAGGCTCTCCTACGTTGGTGAACTGGGATATGAAATGTCCTGCCGCCGACTTTGCACTAAAACTCTGGGACACGCTCTGGCAGGCAGGACAGCAGTTCGGGCTCATTGCTGCCGGCCGGGGGGCATTTAACTCCATGCGCCTTGAAAAAGGATACCGAAGTTACGGCACCGACATGAACAGTGAGCATAACCCCCACGAGGCGGGGCTGTCCTTTGCATGGGCAAGGGCGGAGGATATAAGGGCGCTGAGGCTTTCAATAAAGTGAATCCAAATGCACTGAGCAGGCGTCTAGCATGCCTGGTGCTCGAAAACCCTCAGCATGTGGTTTTGGGCAAAGAGCCCGTGCTGCATCGGGGCAACATGGTGGGTTATGTCACCAGTGCCTACTTCGGTCATACTATTGGCAAACAACTCGCTTATGCCTGGGTGCCCGCAGAATTGAGCGCTTTGGGTACAGGTTTGACGATTCGATATTTCGCGAAAGATTATCCGGCCACAGTAGGTCAGGATCCGCAGTATGATCCACAAATGAAACGATTAAGATCATGATGAATACGCACGACCCATTGTCACCTGGCACGATTGGGCGACGGCGAGCAGCCACGCTCCCGGAGCAACCCCCACAATTGTGGAAGTCGGTGAAGCCAAAAAAAGCATACGATGCGGTAATCGTGGGCGGTGGCGGCCATGGGCTTGCAACCGCCTATTACCTGGCAAAGAATCATGGCCTCACCAACATCGCGGTCCTGGAGAAGGGCTGGCTCGCCGGAGCAATACGGCCCGCAACACCACCATCATTCGTTCGAATTATTTATGGGACGAATCGGCCGCCATTTACGAGCACTCACTAAAATTATGGGAGACCCTGGAGGAAGACCTCGGCTATGAAATGTTCTTTAGCCAACGTGGAGTTCTAACGCTTGCGCATTCCATTAGTGATGTGCGAACTAAACGCCGGAACTTGTATGCGAATGCCCTCAACGGTATGGACAGTGAGTGGCTTACTCCGGCTGAAGTGAAGAAGCTCGTGCCCATCATTAATATCAGTCAGGACGTGCGGTACCCGGTTCATGGTGCCACCTACCAGCCGCGGGGCGGAATCGCCAGCGTAGCCTGGGTGGCCTGGGGCTATGCGAAGGCAGCGAGCGACCTTGGGGTGGATATCATCCAGGGCACCGAGGTTGCCGGCTTTGACATCCGGAACAATAAGGTGCAGGGCGTACTCACATCGCACGGTAATATCGCCGCCGGCATGGTGGGCCTCGTTGCAGCCGGTCATTCCTCGCTGCTCGCGAATCTCGCCGGATTCTGAGTTCCAATCCAGAGCCGGCCATTGCAGGCGCTGGTCAGCCCCCTGCTTGAACAGGTGCTGAACACCGTGGTTATGAGCGGCGCTGTCCATGTTTATGTCAGCCAGGCGCATAAAGGTGAGCTGGTGATGGGTGCGGGCACCGACGCCTTCAACTCCTACACACAGCGCGGTGGCTTTCATGTGATTGAACACCATCGGCAGCCGCGCTGGAATTATTTCCCATCTTCTCCCGTGCACAAGTGCTAAGGACCTGGGGAGGTATTGTTGATATTACTCCGGACGCCTCGCCCATCATCGGTCTTACTCCGGTGGAGAACCTGTTTATCAATGCCGGTTGGGGAACAGGTGGTTTCAAGGCCACGCCCGGTGCGGGCTGGGTGATGGCCCACACGATGGCATACGGCACCCCGCATGAATTGAACCGTCCCTTCGCACTCGACCGTTTTGAAACGGGGCATCTTATCGACGAACATGGAGCGGCCGGGGTTGCCCACTAAAACTTATTCTTATGCTTTTAATTCCTTGTCCATTCTGTGGCATGCGCAACGAAACCGAGTTCCATTACGGAGCTGAAGCCGAGAACCTATCCGGAACCGAATTCGCTAACTGACAGCGAATGGGCGAAATACCTTCACATTCGTGCCAACCCAAAAGGGTGGCTTGCCGAGCGATGGGTGCACTTCGCCGCATGTGGACGGTGGTTCAACCTATGGCGCAATACCCTTACCCATGAGATCGGGCCGGCATGGCTTCTTTTGCCGCACAACCAAAATCTCCCGATGTTATAGGGAAGGATGGCTGGATGGATGCTAACGAAGTTTCATTCAGTTTTGATAATAAGCTCTACAAAGGGCATCATAGTCTGCTGATGTCGGCTGCCTTGCTGCGTAGTGGCTTACTGTCAATAACCAACAGCACCTACCACGGCCGTCCGCGCGGTATCGTCGGATTGGGCGTTGAGGAACCAAATGCACTTGTTCAGCTGGTATCAGGTACACAGGAATCAATGCTTCCAGCCACTGTCATTGAAGTGGTGAACGGTCTTGCTGCACGCAGCCTTACCAACAAATACGGCGCATTGCCTCCCGCTCCCGATGAAGCACGCTATGACAGAACAAATCGCTATGTCGACACGCTGGTCATAGGCGCAGGCCTTGCGGGACTAATGGCGGCGGATGAGCATTTGCGTGCAGGCCGTGAAGTGCTGCTGATCAACAACCAGCCAGTACCTGGCGGTAATCTCCGGCATCTTGCACTCGATTTACCAGCTGCCCTGCGGGATGTGTTCCCCCATGAAAACCTAACTTATGTCTGCAGGTGCACTGCAATTGGGTTGTACAATCAGAACTATGTCGTGGCCATTGAGCGGCGAAGCGACCACCTCGGAAATTCAGCGCCAGCAAACCGCGCGCGCATCCGGGTTTGGCATATCCGCGCCGATCGGATCGTGCTGGCACCAGGTGCGTTCCAACGCCCGTTGATCTTCGCAAATAATGACAGGCCCGGCATTATGCTTTCCCATGCGGCAGCAACCTTTGTTGCAGTGCACGGTGTGCATTTATTTTCAAGCGTGCCGTGGTTGCTACGGTTAACAACCGGGGACCTGGTGATACGCTCAGGCTTCACCATGCGGGGTACCCGTGCAAGGTATCTATGACGTGCGGCCCGGGGCAGAAAGATACAGTGTCGATGCAGCAAGGGCGGCGGGGATCCCGGTCCGCTTTCGTGCCGCTGTTATCGATATTGCTATTGAATAGAGACGGGGCTTTGAATGGTGTTACCATACAGGACCTCGAGACGAACAAAACATCCCAAACGGCTGCCGACCTGCTTGCAGTTTCCGGGGGATGGACGCCTATCGTAGATCTGGCGACCCACATCGGCATCAAACCGCAGTGGAGTTTGGAACACGCGGCCTTCCTGGTAAGCCATTCTACTGACAACCTTCGTACGGCCGCATGCTCGCCGGGGACTTTGGCGGCGACGATAGTCCATCGGCATTCTTTGGCCCGACGCTTGATTCTGAACAGGCCCGGCATGCCTACATGAACTCTCAGCGTGATTCAACAGCTTTATGACCTGCGCCGTGCTGTAGGGGCAGGATTGAGCAGTATTGAGCACATCAAACGTTACACCACTATTGGCACTGCTCACGACCAGGGCAAGACCAGCGGCATGCTTACCATCGGTGCACTTTGTCAACTTAATATGTTGCGCCCATACTCCAGGTTTCACCAGCTGACATCGGTACCCTTTCTTTCAGGCCACCGTATGTCCCGGTACCCTTTGCTGCATTTGCCGGGCGCGAACGGGACCGCTTTCCGATCCTATTCGTATTACAGCACTCCATCAATGGCATGTGGAAGCGGGGGCGATATTCGAGGATGTGGGCCAATGGAAGCGGCCTGGTATTTTGCGAAGAAGGGAGAGCGCATGCAGGATGCCGTTAGGCGTGAGTGCGTGGCAGCCAGGGAAGGTGTGGCTGTGATGGACGCCTCCACCCTGGAAAAATTGATATACAGGGCCCTGACGCCTCAGTTTTCCTCGACCTCATCTATACAAATATGTTCTCGACGTTACCGGAAGGCCAGTGCCGCTATGGATTAATGTGTAAGGCGGACGGTATCGTGTTTGATGACGGTGTGACTACAAGGCTGGGTAAAAACCATTTTTTGATGACCACCACCACTGGCGGTGCTGCCAGGGTGCTTGCCTGGTTGGAAGAGTGGCTGCAGACGGAGTGGCCAGAGCTCAAAGTCTATTGCACTTCAGTTACCGAACATATTTACAATCGCGCTGGTAGGCCCGAACAGCAGGCCGCTGCTGGAGGAACTGGTTAAAGACATTGACCTCACAAAAGATGCATTTCCGTTTATGCATAGCCGGGTGGCAACGATTGACGGTATACCTGTGCGCATTGCACGAATCTCTTTTTCAGGAGAGCTGGCATTCGAAATCAACGTTGCCTGGGGCTATGCCCGCCATATTTGGGAACGACTGTGGACGCTTGGACGGCGCTATGACCTAACTGCTTATGGTACGGAAACCATGCATGTACTGCGCGCGGAAAAGGGATACGTTATTATTGGGCAGGATACCGACGGAACTCAAACCCCGATTGACCTCAACATGTCCTGGATTGTTTTAAAAAGAAGGAGTTTATCGGAAAGCGCTCTTTCCAATTGCCCTATCTGAAGGCAACTGGAAGGCCACAACTGGTTGGCCTGCTGCCAGAGAACGGTGAGGAAGTTATTGCGGAGGGTGCATACCTTACCCTCTGGACGCCCGGCCGGACGAGCATGGCAAAACCCGCCATACCGGCTTTGTGACGAGTTCCTACTATTCACCAACGCTTGGTCGTGCGTTCGCACTGGCACTAGTGGCCGATGGCCTGAGCCGGATGGGTGAAATGGTAGCGGTTCGTTGCCTGCCCCGATACTATTGGGGGAAGAAAGGTACTGCGTGCCACTATCTGTGACGCTGTGTTCATTGATAAGGAGAATATCCGGAGAGACTAATCAAAACCAAATATGATGCAAAAGAAAGTCCGCTGAAAGGAATGAATATGGGAACCGTTGATACGGTGGCGATGCGTGAATTGCCAGGATTACACGCCATCGATCTTCGTGTGGAGCCCGGCTCCTCATCGCATGTCGCCGTTACTGAGGCGCTGGGCATGGATCTGCCTGAAAAGCCGGGCCACACTATCGGCCGGGCGGAATCCGGTGGAGACGAAGCCCATGCCCTATGCCTTGCGCCCGACTGGTGGCTTATTGTAGAATTCCCGGAAGCTGAGCAGAAGCTCGCACCGCTTCTGTTGACAACGAATATCATTTCAGCGCTAGTTGATATCAGCGGCCAGCGAACTACCATTGAATTGGCAGGGCCTAAGGTTCGCGAAGTACTTGCCCACCTTTGGGACCAGGATCTTCGCGAAAAAAATTTCCCTGTTGCAAGTGTCTCCCAGGGACTTATGGCGAAGGCCCCGGTGATCGTCTGGCACATTGCTCCGTTTCGTTACCGTGTCATGGTCCGAAGCTCTTTCGCTTTACACTTGTGGAAGGCTTTGGAAGATGCAGCGGTAGGTGGGTATAAGCGGGGATACTTCCGATTGGTTGAAATCAGGTTTTAATTCCATCACCTAAATCCTTATTTTTTGCAATCATATCCAGTGTCTGTTTTGGAACTGCAATGGCATTACGCTTTTCAATACAGATTTAATAGTGTGGTTTCTTTTAACCGGGTTTTCAGAAGCATTGTGACCAAACACCTAAAGATTTTATTGAAACCTATACGAGAGATGATTAGGCAATCATTTCTATAGACCGGGATCACCAAGGAGCAAATCTGCTTACCGATAAAGAGGTAAATTTAAAATTGGAAAATTTATTTCGTATCGAAACGAATACCCTTGAAACTATAATTTACCGTATAGTAAAATTTTTTTCCATGAAAGATATAAAAGTCGGCACCACTGATCTTATTATCATACTCATCTACATCGTTGGTATTCTCGCAATCGGATTATATTCCGTTCGCAAAAGTAAAATGACCAGCAATAATTATTTTTTAGCAGGACGAAGTTTTAAATGGATTGTGGTAGGGGCGGCACTTTTTGCATCCAATATTTCGACTATACACATGGTCGGCCTTGCGGCATCGGGATATAATGAAGGCTTTGTTTGGGGCAATTTTGAGTGGCTGGCCGTTTTGACTCTTGTATTGTTAGCATTGATTTTTGCACCTTTTTATTTTAAGACAAAAATTTCAACCTTACCAGAATTTCTTGAGAAACGTTATGGGCCTGATTCCAGGACGCTTGTTGCTTTTATGGGAATCGTTGCTGCATTATTTATTCATTTAGGTATGACTCTCTATGCAGGGGCGATTGTATTCCAATCTTTTTTTGGCATTAATGTGTATATCTCCATTATTTTAATTTCTATCGTAACTGCGATTTACACCGTTATCGGCGGTTTAAGAGCAGTCCAGATAACTGAGTCAATACAGACTATAATCCTGATCACAGGTGAACTTATTGTAACCATTTTCGGAATACTTGCATTGCCAGGCCATGGCATCACATCCTTTGCTTCCTTTAAAGCAGCATTGAAGCCCGGGCAGTTAAGCATGCTGCACTCTGCAGCCTCAATAAAAAGCCTTAGTCCCAACGGTGTCAGTTCCGGATTAACCTGGTATGCGGTTCTTTTGGGATACCCTGTTTTAGGTATCTGGTACTGGTGTACGGATCAAACCCATGTGCAAAGGATTTTAGGTGCACGGACGCTGGAAGATGCACAGAAGGGTCCTTGTTTGCCGGTATTTTGAAAATTCTTCCTGTATTTATTTTAATTCTTCCTGGTGTTATCGGATATGTGTTATATAAGGATATTATTGGAACGAATGCGAATCAAACCTTTTAGTTCTAATTACCCATTTATTACCGGTTGGTATAAAAGGTGTTGTTGCTGCCGCTTTGCTAGCCGCATTAATGAGTGTTATTGCCGCAGCTCTTAACGGCTCCGCAACTTTATTTTCAGTGGATATTGTTAAACGCTTCAGACCAAAAACCACCGATGCGGAACAAGTGAGAGTAGGCCGTATGGCGGCGATAGTCATGATGGTTTTAGCCATGCTTTGGTGGACTCAAGGAGGTAATTTTACAAGTATTTTTGAAGCGATCAATAAAATAGCTGCTGCAATGGCCCCGCCAATTACCACGGTATTTTTATTGGGCGTTTTTAGTAAACGGGGTACGAAGAAGCTTCGATAATAACCCTGATCCTGGGATTTCTCATGGGAGTAATATCCTTTTCCTGGACTATCCTCCGATTCGCGGGAAAATGTATATCACGGATGGACTTGGAATTCCATTTATGATGCAGGCATGGTGGTTATTTTGCATTAATTGTATCATTTATTATACGGTAAGTTATTTCACACCTAAACCCGATCCTTTGGCTATTGCTGAATGCACCTGGGATAGTCGGCTTCCCGTTATTACCGAAGGAAGATTTAAGGGTGTCACGGACGTTCGCCTTTTGGCCGGACCAGGCTGAAGCGGCAAAAAAGATTTTCACCATGTACCCCTTTATTGACACTTCCAGGGTTGGAATATGGGGCTGGAGTGGCGGTGGTCAAATGACACTCAATTGTATGTTCCGGCACCCGGATGTTTACAAAACCGGGCTTGCTGTTTCTTTTGTATCCGATCAAAGGCTTTATGATGCTACCTACCAGGAAAGATACATGGGCTTGCTTAGCGATAATGCCGAAGGCTATCATGATGGCTCTCCATTAAACTTTGCAAAAAACCTGCAAGGAACGTTGATGATCATCGCGGGTACCGGTGATGATAATGTGCATTACCAGAACTTTGAAATGCTGGCCAATGAATTGATAAAAGACAATAAGCTTTTTTACATGATGTCCTACCCGATGCGTTCTCACGGTATTTATGAGAGGGAAAATACTTCGCTTCATTTACGTGAAACAATGGCAAAATATTGGAAGGAACACCTTTGATGTTATCACCATTTAATAAGAAGTTATGGAGAACCTTCCAAGTATATTTAATGATGTGATAGGCCCGGTTATGCGTGGCCCTTCAAGCTCTCATTGCGCCGCCTCCTTGCGCATTGGCAGGCTGTGCAGAGACCTGATGGGAAATAACATAATGAATATTTTAATTGAATTCGATCCGAACGGCTCTTTAGCCAACACGCATACAGGCCAGGGATCAGATATGGGACTATTTGGAGGCTTCCTGGGATGGGAAGCAGATGATGAACGGTTGCCGGAATCGGATTATCACATTGGTGAAGCGGGTATCAAAGTGCAATTTGGCATAAGAGATATTAACGCGAAACATTTAAATACGTATCATATTACATTGAGTAACCCTGGAGAAACCAGGACAGTAACGGCTATTTCAACAGGTGGTGGCATGATTGAAGTTATAGCCATTGACGGAATTGAAGTTTCGATAATGGGTGACTTTTATGAGACCCTGGTTTATTGTAAGGAACCGGGTAGGATTTTGGAATTATTTAATAGTGAGATGTCTTATGACTATTTAATTGTGCACGGTGGAAATCCGCTTTTTATTGAAATAAAGGCGCAAAGTTTTCCTGGCGAATTACTTCAGGTACAATTAGACGCTATAGAGGATGTAATATCCATAAAAAAACTAGGCCCCGTGCTTCCTGTCCTGTCAAGAAAAGATATTAAAATACCCTTCGCAACCTGCAACGAAATGCTGGATTATAATAAAAATAAAAATCTTTCTCTCCTGGAACTGGCTATTCTTTATGAAAGCGAAAGAGGAAACATTTCTGAAGAAGAAATTTTTGAGAAGATGAGAAAGATAGTACGTATTCTAAAAGATTCGATTGCAAATGGGCTACGCGGTACGCAATATGCTGACCGGTTGTTAGGCAGTCAGTCTGTAAATTTCAAAAATCAATTACAAAACAACCGGTTAATAGAAACAGGTGCGCTCAATATTGTTGTGATGTATGTTTCTGCATTAATGGAAGTAAAGAGTTCAATGGGAGTTATTGTAGCGGCTCCTACTGCCGGTTCATGCGGTACGCTCCCGGGCGCCGTAATAGGAACTGCTGATTTTCTCGGAACTTCGGAAGATGAAATTATAAAAGCCCTTTTGATAGCGGGCCTTATTGGAATTTTCATTGCGACACAGTCCACTTTTGCGGGAGAAATTGCGGGTTGTGGAGTTGAATATGGGTCCGGAGGCAGCATGGCTTCGGCAGCGATTGTGTACCTGGCGAAGGGTTCGCTTGCCCAGTCTATTGCTGCTGCTTCACTGGTATTACAAAGTACACTTGGTATGACGTGCACACCTATTGCCAATAGAGTGGAAGCCCCTTGTTTGGGAAATAATGTGATGGCAGCAACGAACGCATTATCTTTTGCGAATATGGCACTCTCCGGCTATGAAGAATTAATACCGTTAGATGAAGTGATCGAAACGATGTACATAATGGGTAAAGGAATACCGCATGAATTCAAATGCACTAATATAGGTGGATTGTGTGCTACAAAAACCGCCAGAATTTTGGAAGCGAAGTTAAATTCCATAACAATGAATTCTTCCGTAGGATAATTTTAGTTTCAATATAACCGTAAAAAATATCATGAATCAGGCTTGCTTAAAATAAAAATGAAAACGCATTATGTTTAATAAGGAAGTTTATATAGAACGAAGAAAGAGATTAAAGGAACAGGTTGGCAACGGGCTGATTTTATTATTAGGGAACGAAGAAAGCAGCATGAACTATTTTGATAATTGTTATCCCTTTCGACAGGATAGCAATTTCCTGTATTTCTTCGGCATAGACCGGCCGGGACTTGCTGCTATTATAGATATTGATAACAACAACGAAATTCTTTTTGGTAACGATATAGGAGTCGAAGATATCATTTGGACAGGCCCAATGCAATCCTTAAATGAACAGGCCGAAATGGCTGGCGTGTTAGCAGTTACAAATGCGTCGTCCATTGCTGATAAATTAAATAAAGCATTATCTGAAAAAAGACAAATTCATTTCCTGCCTCCTTACAGGGCGGATAATATGCAGAAGCTAAATAGCTGGCTGAAAATTCCGTTTGATTTATTAAAAAAAACCTCAAGTACTGAATTCATCAAAGCTGTTGTTACGCAACGTTCCATAAAAACCACAGAAGAAATAAAAGAGATAGAGAAAGGAGTAAACATAACGGTAGATATGCAGTTGGAAGCGGCACGGCTTGCCACTGAGGGAATTTCGGAAACGGAAATTGCGGGTATTATTCATGGCATTGCATTAAGCGCCGGAGGCAATCTTGCCTTTCCAACCATTCTAACAGTTAACGGACAAATCCTTCACAATCACTCCCAGGGCAATATTTTAAAGAACGGCCAAATGTTGCTATGCGATTGCGGTGCAGAAACGTCTATGCATTATGGTGGTGACCTTACAAGAACCACTCCTGTTGATAAACAGTTTTCAACAAGGCAAAAAGAAATTTATGAGATCGTATTGCAGGCACACGAAACAGCGATTGGGTCTTTACGTCCCGGCATATTTTTCAAAGATGTTCATTTGTTGGCTTGTGAAAAACTGGCGGAAGGTTTAAAACTAATCGGCCTTATGAAAGGCGATACTAAAGATGCAGTACGGCAGGGCGCTCATGCTATGTTTTTTCAATGTGGCCTCGGTCACATGCTCGGGTTAGATACGCATGATATGGAAGATCTAGGCGAAGAATATGTTGGGTACACTGATGAATTAAAAAAGAGTACACAATTTGGTTTAAAGTCGTTACGGCTTGGGCGTAAACTGGAAGCAGGTTTTGTATTGACTGTAGAACCCGGTATCTATTTTATACCGGAACTAATTGATTTATGGAAATCAGAAAATAAATTTTCGGAATTTATTAATTATGACAAGCTGGAAACTTATAAAGATTTTAGCGGTATCAGAATTGAAGAAGATCTGTTAATTACCTCCCGGGGAAGTCTTGTATTAGGAAAACAATTGCCGAGAACGGTAACGAAGTTGAAAAATGATAACTTGACCCAAAAATCTACTTATTAACTGTAAGAACTGCTAATGAGAAAAATGCATTGTATTCAGCACAAAATAATTTTACTGTTAGTTATTTTAATATTTGGGTTATCTACGGAAAGTTTGCAGGCCCAGGAGAGAGACGTTCCTTATACTCCCACACCATGGTTTCCAAAGGTGTGGGTGTCCGAAGCCGGTGATAGTTGCCCATTTAAAAGATCTGCTGCTTTTTCCGCCCTTGCGTTTACCAAGAAGCATGTAAGCTATACTGATGCGGATACGTGGTACCCATCCTGGGCTTCCGATGGCAATATGTACAGTGGCTGGGCTGACGGCGAAATTGGACTGGAAAGCTCTCATTCCAGCGGTGGAGCCGCAGCCAATACGGGCAATGCAAAGATTGAGGGAGATGATCCCATGAACCTCAAAATTACTTCGCTTGGAACACAGCCTGCTTCTGCCTTGCCCTACCAGGGGAGGTACCCGTGTGCCAACCTTGTATATAATGGAATATGGTATTACGGAACCTACGGAATTGATTTCGATCCAAATCCGGATAATAACAAATACAGCTGGGCTATCTGTGGCCCTTTACCGGGTTTTCGAATTTCCAAAGATTACGGTAAAACGTGGATACCTTCTCCCTTAACTCTTGACAATCCCTTATTCCCTGAATCAGGAAAGAACGGTAAGTTCGTCAAAATGGGCACTCCTCATTTTGTTGATTTTGGTCAGAATATTGAAAATTCTCCTGATGGCTATGCCTATATGGTTGGTCACGGAGGCGCGGATGATGATCCGCATCCCCGGGTGGCTAACAATAGTTGGATAGCCGGCGATGCGGTTTACATGGCCCGCGTTAAACCCTCACCTGAAAACATAAACGATCTTGCAAGCTATGAATTCTTCGCAGGCAACGATGAAAACGGCAAGGCTGCCTGGTCGCATAATTTTGCAGAGATAAAACCGGTTTTGAAATGGATGCATCATATGGGATGTACCAACATTACGTACGACAAACCGCTACACAAATATTTAATGTGCGTAACTGATGGTTGGCCTGGTATAGAAAATATGAACTCTTATATTCTCGAATCCGATAATCTCACCGGGCCTTACCGTCTAATCACTTACATGAAGGATTTTGGCGCACAGGGATATTTTATGACCATTCCATCCAAATTTATTGGCGCAGACGGTAAAACATTCTGGCTTAGTTACTCTGCCAATTTCAGCCAGGATTATTTTGGTGATATTACCAAAGCTAATCCGGTTGGCAGCCGTTATGCCTGGAACCTGCAGCTCGTTGAATTGGTAAACAAAACACAGGAAGCGTCTTTTTTACAGGCAAAGAAGATAGGCGAACCTGATCCAATTAAGAATGATAATAATTTAGCCCTTCATGCAAATGTTGTAGTCTCATCCGCTTTACGAAGCGCCCGGCCTATGACAGAGTTACATCAATATTTTGGAGAAGGAGCAATAGATGGAGTTGTAGATCCGGAATCAAAAAAATAAACTAAATGAATGGGTAAGTGATGGCGAAAAGAATACGGCTTTTATCAGGTTAAACTGGCAAACTACTCAGCGGATATCTAAGGTATGGCTTTTCGATCTGCCGGATCTTAAAGACCAGGTAACCTCAGGATTGTTAGTTTTCAGTGATGGTTCTACTTTGAAAGTATCTGCACTACCAAATGATGCACATGCTGCGAGGGAAATTAAATTTCCGTCAAAATCTGTTACCTGGCTGGCATTTATTGTTAACAGTGTATCTGCAACAACAACAAATGCTGGCCTTGCAGAGATTGCCGTATTTAAATAGCGGCTAATCTTTGAAAGAATATTTAACTTAAGGGGCGATGAAAAAATGCTTTTAATACAGTGATATGTACATTGTATTATGTCGCTTATTTTATTACACCAATTATAAAACACGAATTACACGAATCTATCTCTTTCTATAATTCGTGTAATTCGTGCATAAAAATTCGTGTTACCATTTTGTGCCATTTCATACTGCCAATGATACTAGTGTTATGTTAATTATGAAGCTGCGCTTTGAACGTGAATTGTCACCGGTACACATGCTAGAATGTTTTAACTATGTGGCTCCGGGAGGAACTATTGTTTATGTCGGATTGTTTAAATTTTGAATCCACCAGGTATGGAACGAATCGATAGCCATCAGCATTTCTGGAAGTATGACCCCGTACGTCAAGACTGGATGACCGACGAAATGGATATTTTAAAAAAGGACTACAGGCCACAGGATCTTTTTGTATTACTGGAGCAATGCCAGTTGCAAGGTTCCGTAGCGGTACAGGCCAGCCAGACAGAAGATGAAAATGATTTTCTCTTAAACCTGGCAGAAAATAATTCTTTCATAAAAGGTATTGTTGGCTGGGTTGATCTGCAATCAGAATCATTGTTAGAAAGACTCTCCTCTTATAACACCAAAAATAAAATAAAAGGCTTTCGCCATGTTATTCATGACGAGCCTGATATTGACTTCATGCTGCGGCCCGCATTTTTAAAAGGTATAAAAGCGCTGCGATCTTTTGGGTATACCTATGATCTGCTGGTCTACCCTATTCATTTACCCAACGCTTTACAATTGGTCCGGCAATTTCCCGACCAGCCATTTGTTATTGATCATATTGCCAAGCCTAAAATCCTGGAGCAGGAAATTTCTGAATGGAAAAAACAGTTGACAGGGCTTGCTTCACTTCAAAATGTTTATTGTAAAATTTCAGGAATGGTAACAGAAGCTAACTGGAAAAAATGGAAGCACGAAGACTTTATCCCCTACATCGATACTATTGTTGAATCGTTCGGAACAAAAAGAATTTTATATGGATCTGATTGGCCGGTGTGTACGCTTTCTGCATCTTATACAGAAACCTACGGTATCGTAAAAAGTTATTTTGACAGTTTTTCAAATGAAGAGCAGGATGATTTTTTCGGCCTCAACGCAAAAAGATTTTATCATTTATAAAAGAGTGTTCACTCAAATGAAATTAACGCCAACCTATAAAGCCGATATATATAAAAGTGCTTTCCCGGCTTATGGAAGCAGGTTGGTTTATGGCACCTCCGGGCTGGGTGGCGTGTGGGGTAATGTTGATGAACAGGAAAGTATTGACTGCATCCTTTATGCATTGGAAAATGATATATCCAGTTTTGACACTGCTCCATCATACAGCAATGCCGAATTTTTTTTGGGGAAGGCATTGGCAAAATGGAAAGGTAAAAAGCCATTTGTGAGTACAAAAGTGGGCCGCCTGAAGGCCGACACCGCCTTCGATGCCAAATTAGATTATTCGCCAAAAGGAATGCGTGAAAGTCTCATGCGCAGTCTTGACTTATTGGGGCTTGGTTACGTGGATCTTTTATTTTTACACGAACCACAATGGGTACCTATCGACAGGATCAATGAAATTCTTGAAACACTTCTTTCATTCAAAGAAGAAGGATATACAAAAACGCTTGGTATTGGAGGGAATCCATCAAGGTCATTTGAGCCATACATAGATAATAAATATTTCGAGGTTATCTCCAGTTTCACCAAATTAGATGCCTGCAATCTTTCTGCTTTCGATGAAATATTACCCAAAACAATTCCGCAACATATTAGTTTCTATGCGGCTTCGTCATTGCATTTTGGCCTTTTGGGAAATCGCTTTGAGCAATTTGTTGCGGAAGGAAATAAGGGATATGAAGACAACATATCATTGAAAGACATCGAGAAGGCGGTTTGTGTAAATGAACTGGCACTAAGAAATGGGATACCGTTAGCAGAAATAGCACAACGATATCTTTTTTCAGTTGAAGAGGCTACCCGTGTTGTTATGGGTGCGAGAAAATTCAGTGAGATCAGAGATACCATTTCCTGTTGGAAAGCAGGTGCGTTATCTAAATCCTTGTTTGATGAAATAACACAAGTAATTCTTAATGCCTGATTGGTAGCGGATTCTTTTGATTCAACAGCCATCACTATTTCTGACGAATTACAATAGGTACATAGCCCACCTCAAAACCTGCCGGTGGTTGAACGATGAGCGCAGGATCTAAAGAAACTAACTTACCTTCTTTCGGTGGCGCCATATAGTCCTTCTGGATCAGCCACTGCCTTTGCAATTTTTCAACAAAGGCCTGGAGTTTCTCTTTATCTTCTTTGCTCCATTGAAACTGTTGCAGAGATGGTTGATCAATAAATCTATACCAACAATAGGTAACAGTAGATTTATCAGCCAGTGTCACGTCGATTGGTCTGGATGCAGGCCCCGGAGCTACCCACGATCCTGAATCCCGTGAAGTATAAGGGCTGCCCCATTCAGCTAATTTAAATTCGCTTTTCTTAAGATCAGGGGGGATAATAGATTCAGAAACGGGCGCTCTTTCCCCTTTTCCAACCTGCATAAAATATTGAGGGAATTCTCCTTCTTTAGTAAGTGTGTTATTCTTCCATTGAATTCCAAAAACATTGTCAGAAAAAATTTTCGTTGTAAAAATATTATCAATGCCGGATAATTTTATTCCGTTCTGATCCAATACCGGCATTTTGGTAGTAAGAACCGGCTCCCAGGTACCCTGTTTATCAAAAGAACCATTGCATTCATTTTTACCATCTTTCCAACTATTAAAAGAATCATACAAAGCCTTTTTTGAATAATACTTCACATCTCTTACGAGAATACTCCTACCCTGCTCATCGACAGGAAAAAAAAGTTGCGGTATTTTATAAAAAACGGTGTCGCCGGCATGTTTCTCATCCATTCGCGGGACGGTATTTATTTCCATTGCACCTCCACCCATAACTCCAGGCCTGGCATCCAATCCATGTCCGTAATCTGAAGTGTAATGTTGTGAAATCTTACTCCATGTTTCAGGTATGTAATAAGCAACAGGCCCTTTGAAATTTTCGGAATTAAGAAACAGGGTCCAGCTTTGGTCGCCGGTTGGAGGAGGCCCGGGCTTCGCATCCATGAAGTTTAACGCCATCCATGCATAACCTAAAAATTTGCCATCGGGATTATTAATAAAGGTAAAGCCATCCGGTGGAACAAGAATGCGGTTGCTCAGCTGGGCAATTCCCATTTTGTTATCAGCAAGAGCCGAGGCGCTGTAAAAGAATGACCAGCCTGGCGACGCTATCTCAAGATCATAGCAACTTGGGGTACCGTTCATGCTAAATTTAGGAGGCCCGTACCGGAACCTGTTGCCGGCCCAATAGCCCAATCCACCTTCGATCGTTTGAAAAACACTTCCCCAGGTAGGGCCTCTTGTTGGCCAGCTATCTCTTGCAACCGTACCTACAGGACAAAGAGGAAAATTAACACCTGAGTTTTCAGGAATTACCCACGTTCCCGGCAATCCAATCTGAAAGTCGGCATAAGGCTTATGCACGAGTGGCCATACTGCAGAGTAAAAACTTATTCCCTGCTCCAAATCCTTCAGGCGGCTTTGTTGAATTAAAACTTATGTAACCATGCAATCCGTCTGATTCTACAGTGATCCTATTTTTTTTATCCTGTGCCGGCACAGACAAAAAATTAAGAGTGAAAAACACAGTCGTAATGAATGCTGATTTTTTCATATTATACAATAACCAATAATTTTATTTGCAATGATGATAAAAAGATTGATGCAATTTCTCTTTTATGTAAACGAGGTGTTACAACTACTTTAGAAGATAATTATTTGTTAGCGCCCCTCCGCGATGGCGTCAAACAACCATTTGGTATTACCTTAAGCTGCACTAATAAAATTTAATAAACTCATGATCAGACCTGTTCTTACTGTTTTTTTATTAATAACGGCGTGATGTAATACATTTTTTCTATTTCAGAAGTTGAAAGCAAATCAGCCTGGCGTTTTTTGCAGATTAATATTTTCCATTTATCAGACGGGTATAATTTAACACTGGCGACTTCATTATGAAAATAAAGCGGGAGATTAAAACCTTTAACACAATTCGTGTAATGATAAAATAACTTTGAACTGTCCCTGGTGAAATAATATTCAAATGCCGGGATCTGTATGGTTCTTAAATATTGGTCAAATATCTTTTTGTAATTAAAGCCAGCTTTTATTGAAATAAAATTTTCTATTTGTGTTGCCGTAACGGTCTGATGGTAAAAGTTTTTATTCAGGCCACGAAGTATATTTCTAAACAGAGAATCATTGCCCAGGCTGTGTCTTATACTCTGCAGCATGTTACCGCCTTTTGGATACATATCACCGCTTCCTTCAGCGTTTACTCCGTAAGATGGTATGATGACTTTTTCATTTTTAATTCCCTTCCTCGAACCATAATTATATTCATTTCCTGCCTCCTCTCCAAAATTGTAATCAACAAATAAAGTTTCAGCATAATTGGCAAAGCTTTCATGTATCCACATATCTGCCAGATCTTTTGACGTAATATTATTCCCGAACCATTCATGGGCACTTTCATGAACAATGATAAAATCAAATTTTAATCCCCATCCCGAATTGGATACATCCCTGTCCCGGTATCCAAACCGGTAATAATTACCATAAGCAATTGCACTTTGGTGTTCCATACCTGTATGAGGTGCATCTATCAATTTATAACTATCCTGGTAAAAAGGGTAAGGCCCAAACCACCATTCAAACGCCTTTAGCATTTTTTGCACCTGGCCAGGGAGATATTGCTGTGCCCTGTTTAAATTATAATCGAGCACCCAATAATAAATATCAAGTGGTCCATTCCCCTGGTATTGTTCCGAAAAACTTACATACTTACCGATATAAGGAATAATGCAATAATTATTAATCGGATTTACAACGGCCCATTTGTAAGTAGCTGTTCCATTCTCATTATTTTTTTTGAACACGAGACGTCCGTTAGCAACCGCTACCAAAGTATCCGGAACTGTCATAGTAAGAGATGCCCCGCTATCAGGTTCGTCGCTTTGGTGGTCTTTACAGGGATACCAGATAGATGCACCGGCTGCTCCCTGGCAGGTAACAGTCATCCATGGCCGGCCCAATGAATCTTTAGTGAAAATAAAACCGCCATCCCATGGAGGCCTTACCGCTTCATGCACCTTTCCATGGTAGTAAATGGTAACCACGTGGATTCGTGAAACTCTATCCGGCTGAATATCTACATACCATACACTTTGCCAATTGTAATACTTTAGTTTTTTGCCGAGTTGCTTAACGCTATCAATTACGAGAGGATCCTTTAGATCTATTTGCATTTTGACAGCATGGTTCAGCTTCACAACTTTGTAAGTTATACTGTTGCTTCCCGTAATTGATTTGTCCAGGTAATCAGGCGTAAATGAAATATCATAACGAAGCACATCCCACCACCCTCGTTCTGGTGTGATGCTCCCGCGAAGCGTATCCGCAAGGCTAAACTTTTCAATATTTTGTTGTGCATTTAAATTGGAGATATTCAGTATGCAAATGAGCGGAATAATTATTTTAGTTGTATTCATGTGTGAGGCCTATTTGTGATCAGCATTTTGTTTGGTAATTCTCCGATTCGCCAAAGCGTGGGCTAAGTAAAAATATTACTATTTTTAAAACGACATTTTCCGCAGATTTTTTACCGGTTTCCCTGATAGCAATAAGTCCTGTAAACAAAGTTACAATCAATTCTTTTTATTTAATTGATTGTAAGCCGGAGGCGAAAATGATGTTCGCGAACATTAAAATTGCGGAAGCTTTAGTGTTGACCGCGGCCGAAGAAATAAAAACGGTTTATGGATCTAACGACAGCGAATGGTTTTCAATAATTTCCAATTTGCTTATTCTATTTTATGCCCGTGCTGGTTAATAATTTTTTTATCTCATCTTGCATGGGATTCGACGTTTGGCGGTAAGTCTATAAAATATTTTCACAATAATGAAAGCTGAATAAATACCTGATTATAAATGACGTTTAAACCGGATTTTCCCAGCAGGCTACATCATGATACGGCCGAGTTAGTCAGAAATTATTTTTATGCAACTGCTGAAGTGGACACCGTTTTAGTTGTAAATTCTTGTGCCAGGGGACACGCGGTACCTGAAAGTGATCTTGACTTTGCAATATTGATGAAACCAGGCACAACAACTATTGAAATAACAAACATTGAAAGGATGTGGCAAATCTATTTGGAAACACAGCCAGCGTTTTTAAAATACAAACAGTCAAACCAGTTTGCTCATTTGCATCTTGACCTGATTGATGGTAATTATAAACCGGGAAATTTGGAGAACGGCGAGCCAATTGATTTTTTTGAAATTGAAATTGGAAATCAAATCTGTTATGCTGCACCTATGCATAGCGCAGGACCATATTTTAAGCAATTACAAGACAAATGGCTCCCCTACTATGACGAAGAACTTAGGTTGCAGCGTTTAATGATGTCACGAAATGCCTGCGAATATGACTTAGATCATATTCCATTGCTTGTAAAAAGGAGACTTAATTTTCAGGCATTCGACATACTGTGTAAGGCTTTCCAGAAATATCTTCAAACTCTTTTTATTGCAAATAAAATTTATCCTATTGCTTATAATAAATGGATTAAGGAACAAATTGTTAATTGGCTCAAGATGCCGGGTTTATATCCAAAACTTCCTCCAATTCTTTCTGTTAACAATATTGAAAGCGATGAAATAATTGAGAAGGCAAATATGCTGCGTCGGTTGGTAAATGACTTAAAGTGAATGAACAATTCTGCGATTTATGTAGCAGGTTTCAAAAAGTTTAAAAAGTAGAATTCCCAATAAATATCGTTTGAAATTCATCGATTCGTCTTAAATTCATCTAACTAAACAAACTCAAATCGTGAGACCAATTGTTTTTGCAATTATTTTGCTGGCACTGCCCGGGGCCTTTACAAAACATGCAAACCAGGTCAATGAAAATACGTCTTTGAATGGCTCGCTGGCCGTACAGCTATGGACATTCCGTGCAGACACTTGAGAAAGATGTGCCCGGAACATTGAAGAAGATCAAACGCCTTGGCTTTACGTACGTCGAAGGCTTTGATGCACCTTATATTATAGGCAATCCCGATTATTTTCAGGTCACAGCTTGACGCTGCCGGTCTAAAGATGTTTGCCCTTCACTGGAATACCCTCAGTGACTGGCGCAAAGACCCAACGGTTATCATGGAGACGGCCAAAAAGCTGGGCGCGCACTACACCGGCATAGCCTGGTTGAAAGAGTCGAAGGCCGACACAGTCACGCTTGACGTTGTTAATGAAGCAGCCGATATCCTCATGAAAGCTTGTCCGCAGGCACAGGCGTCCGGACTTCAACTGTATTATCACATTCATGGATACGAGCTACAGCCAATGGAGGATAACAAGACTTTCTTCGACAGCTTTGTAAGCCGCATCGACTATAATTGTGTTCGGCTGGAGATGGATGTGTTTTGGGTTACCTATGCCGGTCAGGATCCCGTGAGGTTCATGGACAAGTATCGTGACGGCGTGGAATTACTGCACGTCAAGAACATGGCAGATCATGTATCTACTGGTGTCTTTACCGGCGCTGATTTCATGCCACCCGACATGCCAGCTAATAATTGGGTGCCGCTTGGAAAAAGCAGGAAGATTGATTACAAATCTGTTTTTCAGAAGGGCCGCGAGATAGGGGTGAAATGGTATATCCTTGAGATGGATAAGTTTGACGGGGATGTCTTTGCCGCAGTCGATTCATCACTTGCATATATTAGAAAAGAAAAACTTCTGGAGCGTTAATAATTTGTATACCGACTTAGTAATGCTTTTAAAGATTGCAGTTATCAAACAGTTTTGTCGATCAAAAAATAAATCGTTTTAAACAAATATTAAGTCCCCTCCGGTCCGCAAAAAATGAATCAAAGGCTATTGTAAATCGATGGCTTTTTCATTTAGTCGAAATCACTTATAAAAAGAGCTTTAATACCTTGTTCTCATTTGTGAAAATGAGCCAGGAAGAGAAAAATTTATTGTGAAGCGAAAACAAATACGGTGTATAAGGCATTTATTTAACAATAACTTTATCAGCCATGTTACCGCTAATATTGCCAACGCCCGGGTGGCATGATCTTTTACTATTTCATTTGCGTCATGCACAAGATAAAGGCCAAGCCTTATTAAAAACAAGGTAAGTTCCATCAGCAGTCCGCACCTGCACATGTCTTAATTCCTGGGCTGCATACTGTGAATGCTAAACACTAAAATAACCAATGCACCTGGAGGCTCATAATTTACCATTGCCTTGGCGGACTATTTTAAAATGCGAATCAAATTCTGAAGCTATTTACCTTATGGTTGTATGGCCCACGCAAGGCCATCAGGTTCGCCACCAACATCTATTTTGTTTGTAACATCTAATGTTTTTAGGTCGATAACAGCAACATAATTATCGGGGCCACATGCAATATAAGCACGCGTACCATCAGGCTGCATAAGAATACCTGCGGCACCGTGGCCAATATTTATTTGTTTCAGCAACTTGTGTGAATTTGCATCATATACAACAAGGCCGCCTGATCCAAGGCTCGTTATAAAAACAAGTTTTCCATCGGGTGTAAATTTTAACCTGTTCGCACCATTTACATTTGCATCAATTGTTGCTGAAAGTTTCTTTGACGTAAGATCAATGATAAAGATCTTTCCATCTTCAGCGGATGCAGTCCATAATTCCGTGCTGTCGGGCGACACATCAAATCCTTCACAACCCCTTGATACAGGAATGGTAGTGATCATCCAATTCTCATGTTGTTGCATACCCGGAGGCGTGCGGCCGGGAGGTGGCTGCCGCATATTGCTATTCGGCGATGAATTTTTAGGTGGGCCAAAATTCCCTGGCGGCATTGGTGTGTCCTGAAGAATGGTTACCGTTCCCGAAGCAACATTTGTTGTATAGATCTTCTTAGTATTGTTTGTTACGTAGATCATGTGCGTTCTGTCTTGCCCGGTTCCCATAGCCCAGTCAACTTTACTGGTTGGTGGATCAAAACTGCCAATGGCTTTTGAACCTTCAACGGTAAACCAAAGCTTAGCATTAACAAATGTAAGGCCATGCGGACCAAGTAAGGGTTTTGTATCAATATCAGGCAAAGGTTTTTGAGCAACAAGATCAATTACGTTTATGGTGTGAAGGCTACCTCCTCCATAGATAGAAACGTAGGCTGTTTTTCCATCTGAAGAAGAAATGACTTCATGCGGGTCTTCACCAACAGGAACTTTTGCAATTACTTTAAATGTGGAAGGATCTACAATTGCCAGCACATGGTCCTTTTTTGACAGGGCAAGCAATGATGGATGACGGGCGGTTTGAGCCTTACAGAATGTTGCCGGGTAACACAATAGTATTCCAAAAAGGTTTATTGCAATCAGGCCAAAGTTGTAATACTTTATTTTTTTCATTATAGAGAATTTATGAGTTTGAAGTTAGTTTTTTTAATGGATTATTTGCATCTGTCACCAAATACTTCAGTAATAGCAGTCACGCTTTTGGTATGTTGAGTTGGCTTTAGAGCAAACAGATAAGTTAACGAAGGTTAAATCAATGAGGTTAAAAACGGGGTTTTGCATTTCGTTAGAATAACGAATTTAAATCTCCGACTTTCATAAATTCCGCTGTCTATCGAAAACTCCATTTTCATTTTGGAATGATTCAATTTTTAAGTCCCATACTTAGCCTCTTTTTCGATACATTTTTGTGTCACGAAGACCGGAGATGTTTTGTTTGGCGCGCGGGAAATATGCTAATTCTCAAGCTCATAAACCTTTCCTGAACGCGGCGGCAGTTCTTCTATAAAAGTTTTTTTATAGGTGCCTTTTTTATTATCCGTCCAGTAATCAGTTATTTTATAAGATCGCGTCAACGGCACAATAATTCTTTTTATTGTATCTTCTTTGTTTAAAAGTATGAGATAAGATTTGGCACCAGCCCTCATCCAGCCTATACTTTGGGAAGTATTGAATAAAGCGCTCACACCGCGGGGCGGCAGCATTTTTTTTAAGATTGCTAAACGTGCAGGTGTAATTTTAGTAAGATCATCACCGTTCAAAATAATTCCACCTGTGGAAAAAAGAAGTGAAGCATGATACATAAATTCATTTTCGGAAAGTGTCCCTGTGAGTAAAACGCAATCAGGATCGTTCCACCAGAGCTTTCCATTTTGCCATGCACGCATCAGGTTTTCTTTTCCCGTATTCAGGAAATTTTCCCAATTACGGTCGATATCATTTGAGCTTCTTGATCCATTAATCAATCCAAGGGAAGGCCACAGCGGGTGGTTGCATCCAAGAATAAATGAATTGCCGGCGCCTTTTAAAATCGCTTTCATTCCGCTACGGTATGCAGATACCCGCGTAGCATTTTTGTCATAATACACACCTCCGGGCAGCGCGCCCCAAAAATTAGCATCTAATTTAAAATAAGTGCATCCCCATTTTTGCGACATGACTTTAAAAACATTGGTAAGATGGTGCTGCACCGCAGGATTGGTGCCATCCAGTGCATACCATGGAGCCAGCCGCCAGCCTGCAAAAGTTACCTTATCGCTGCGCAATGGCTGGCCCGATGAATCCTTAACCAACCAGTCAGGATGCTGTTTAAAAACTGTAGAATTGCTGTCGCAAATAAAAGGCGCAACCCATATTGCAGGCTCAAAGCCTGATGTCTTAATCTGCTTTAAGACCGCTTGCAAATTTCCACCAAAAGCATTTCCGGCTTCAAGCCAGTCGCCCATATGCGCCTGGTAGCCATCATCTAACTGGATGTATTTTAATTGCGGTATATTTTGTTTGATATAAGCCAGGTTATCAGTAACATTTTTTGCTGTTACGCCAGGCCCAAAGCAGTACCATGAGCACCAACCGGCGGGCACAGCTTTATTTTGAAGGCGTGGATGGAACTGATTAATGCGGTTTGCAAATGTCACTTTTAACACGTCTTCATTGCTGCCATAGAGCAAAGAAAATTCTTCAAGCTGTAGAGTTGCTCCTGCTTTCAACAAGGTATTATCCATATCCAGCACTACCTTTACAGTATCTGCAGATAGATAAAATTTACCAATATATCTAAAAGAAGAATTAAAGCCCATCAGCAATTTATTTTTATTGCCGCAATCTAATATCAGCATATTGTAAACTGTCTTATATCCTGCCGGCTGAGGCATTTTATAGTGTTCATTATCGTCATAGCCGCCAATATCTACCGGCATGGAAAGTGTGCCCCCGTACTGGCTGAGCATTTGAAAGCCCTCAGCATAAAAATTAGTGCCGGCGTTAAATACATGGTCTGCCTGCATTATAACTGCTTCTTTTATTCGTACATCTTTTTTTGAATTGTTGCGTATTGTTGTAGTACAAAAACTTCCCATCCATTTTCGTTCGGCATATACGCGTTTCGATACAGAACCGTCCTGCAACATTACTGACGACTTACTTTGCTTAATCGCATCCACAATATTTTGCTGCGAGTAAACTAACGAAGTGCAAAAAAAAGATAAAAGCGTAAAAAAAAATTTCATAGCTCTTTCATTGATAAATTGCTTAATTGTTTTTTAACATTGTTGTTATTTGAATTTTATTCTTTCGCTAGCCGCGATGTTCTTTTAAGCTAAGGCTGCTCTATTTACGTAACCTATAAAATTCCGGGTGATGATAGAAAGCCTTCATTACCGGCCTGTACTAAATTTATAATTGCCAGGCCTAAAAATTTTCTCAAACATATGCCGTGCGTTTGGTATTTTTTTTAAAAGTTAATGCACTGCCTGCTGCAAAAGTAAGGAAGGAAGACAAGATCAGTTGGCCGGAAGCAAAACGGCCCTAAGTGATCCGGCGCAAGTATCTTTGACAGAACATCTTTTAAACTTAGCTTGTGCTGATCGTGAAGCAGCGTGAAGAAATCAATTTCAGTATGATTACGGTTTTAAGAAGCCGGGCGAATTATGTAGCGCTGCCTGAAGTTTGGTAAATACTTATAAACCGTGGAGAAAAACGCGTAATGCTTCCTTGCTTTTTGCGATATAAAAACAGGACGGCTGCGGACAATGATGGCTGGCTACATGTTTACAATTCCAGGATCATTTTTTGGAGCTGGACGCAGATTTAAATATGTGATGTCTTGAATTAGAATTCAAAAAAAATGGGGGATATAATTTATCCCCCACAATACTTTTAAAAATTAAGTAGCATAACCATTTTATGACCAGGCTACCTGTATTTTATTCAACGGAAGTACTTAATAAATAGCAAGTCCTGCTGCTGACATGGAAATGCCTGACGCGCCACCAATAGATTCAAGTCCGCCAAAAAGTTTTCTCCGAAAGCCACCGATAGTACCAGACTTTGCATTAAGCTCATACACATAATAGTTATTTGCTGCAACAACTATATCGGCCGGCGACATATCTGTTTTTGCGGCTTCTTTTTGTACCAAATACAATCCGCCCCATGGAGCCACATAGTAAGAAGAAAGAGTATTGCTTCCGGTATTTGATATATAAGCAAACCTGCCATATTTTGTAGTTGCTACCCAACAAGGTGCTGCCTGTAAACTTGGAATTGCCCCATTTATATCTTTAGGTTGCCATTGTTTCCTGTGAAATAAGATGTAGTTGAACCTGCACCGGCAGCACCTCCTGCTGCATTCGAAACAATCATAAAAAGATCTCTTGAAAATGCAAAACCAAAAGGAGTTTGCCCGGTGGAAGGTGTAAAAATTCCCTGGTTTACAGCACCATCATTTTTAACCTTGAATGTGCTGATGATATTGGTTGCTTTTTCTGTGACCACTATCCAATCACCATTAGGCGTGAAAGAAATTTGCGGTGCATCAACTGCAGTTCCACTTAGAGGTTTCGTTGAGCCCGCCATATGAAGTGAGAGTACCTCCTTCGCCAATCCGGAATCCATGAATATCATCACTTCCCCTGTTCAACACGTATAACAAATTGCCATGAACACTTACACTTACAGGAGTTATTCCACCAGTACTTTCGGTATGCGCAAGGGTTAGGCTTCCGTCGTTGTGAACTTTAAATGAAGACACTGAATTGCTTCCGGCATTTACAGCATAAAGCCATTCGTGATTTTTGTCCAATGCTACTGCACCCTGCGAGCCCAAGCCTTTTCCGGTTCCGGCGCCGCCGGACGCCGTTGTGCCATCCAGGTGCAATGAGCCATTTGGCTTTACCTCATACACTACTATACCATTTTGTTCCGACGCATTGCTTTCTGTATAAAGGTAGTGGTTACTATTTGCTGGCCTTTGCAAGCGAGCCGTTTAAGTCTGCGCTGATATTGCCAGTGTTTTCAGTTATTGAAGCCTCATCGGGATTGGTTCCCTTTTCCGATATCATTTCCTCAGTTACCGTATTCGGCTGAACTGCCCGGGTAACGCTGTTATCTTTGTTTTTGCTACACGAAATTATAGCGAGAATTATTGCAATAGCCATAGATGTTTTTAAAAAATTGATCTTTTTCATTTTTTATTTTTTTAAGTGTTAGGAATTGTTATAAATAGTTTCAACTTATTTTTTACAGACTTCGGCATTCACTGAATACATAGCTCCGCCGTTACTCTTTTAAAGAATTTTAAATTTCAGGGAAAACAAAAATTTTATTTCAATTGGCCGATAATGGCAACCTGCAGACCTGCACTGGTAACCGGTAAACTACCCACTCCTATTCCACGTAACGGAATTTTTAAAAAAGGCTCTATTCTTATTTCCATGTGTTTGGAAAGACTATGTTCATATCCTATACTGATATTGGCAACCGCAGGCTAATTCATAATCATTTTTGTTGTAGACCCCTGTCATTTTTTCCTGGCTGCCATTCATAGTAACATTATACATATTCTTTTCTTTTGTCATTATATATGAGGATATACCAGCCGACGCAAAAAAGAATGCGTTTCTATAATTAATAAAATCATATCTGACTTTTATTGGAATTTCACTTACGGAGCTTTGGCTTTCCAGGTTATCAATTACCATTCCGGCAGGCATCGTTGATACTAACTTTAGTCATATTGAAATTCCTGCCATCGCTGACATAATTTTTTTTATTCCAAATAATTCCGGTTTCTACTGATAAATTCCGGCTTACTCTGAAACCTATAATTAATCCCGCATTAAAACCGGTATTATTAAATGATCCTGACTCCACCTTACTAAAATCCGTCCCCCCAGCAAGCCAGCATATACGCCATTTTTTTTCTGTAAAATAAAGTGCGGTTCTTTTTTCTTATTTTTAGTGATCGTCGAATTATGATCTTCGTCCACCTGGTTTGCCAATCCGGTACGTGCAGGATCTCTATTACCCACTTCACTTTGCTGTGATATTCCCTGAGTAACATTATCATGATTGTCAATAAAATTATTATGGTAATTATCATGCTTTTTAATTACCAGGTCATTGTTGAAACTCCTGGTCATTCGAAGTTTCAATATTATTTTCAAAATAAAATGCATTGCTAATTCCTGTTGTGACTTTTTTTGAGTTATTGCCCGGATATGTAATTATCCCTTTTTTATAATTACTACTTTTTTTTTTGGGATAAATTCTTTAAAGTTCCTTTGTCATTGGAAATGTTAGAATTAATGTTTTTAATCCCTGGTTTATGTAATCTGTTATCCGTCTTTTTTGTCAATTCAGTTTCCAGCGGGCCGGAAAGATTTCTCAGTTTTTAAATTCTGAAAAATAAACCAGCCACCTGTTAAAAAGAATAACACTACCGAAAGAGCAATCAACTTTTTAATCTTATTTCTATTATTTGCCGATGGTAGCGAACGAGGCTCTTGTATCTTTTGCTTCATCCGCGATTCTTTTGGCAATGCCTTCCCAGTCGCCAGCTCCTTGCTCAAGAGGATAGTTTTCCGCTGCCCTTTGAAAAAGATCATCCATATCGTTTCCTAAATGCTGCATTCTGTAAGTTCTTCTTTTTGATTTAGGTATTTTTGCATGAGTGCTTTCGCCCTTAACAAATTTGACTTCGAAGTGCCAACCGGAATTTTCAATGAATCAGCAATTTCAATATGAGTATAGCCATCTATTACATACATATTGAAAACAATTCTATAAGCGAGGTGGCAGCTTTTTTACCAGCTTTATCAGGTCTTTATAAATTAATAGCTGGTCCCCCGATGCGCTTTTATCTTTAATTTCCCATATATAATCCGGCATACCCCCGATTTCGGGTAGCCACATTTTTTTTCTCAAAAGATCAATTGATGTGTTAATCATGATCCTTTTGATCCAGCCTTTCAATAAATTTTCGATATCACTTTCATTTTCACATCTGAATTTTTCAATAGATAAAAAGAATTTTACAAACCCATCATTTGTTACTTCCAATGCTTCTTCATAATTATAGATATAACGGAATACAATTTTTAAAGCGTATCCGCGGTATTTGTCATAAAGTATCTTTTGATACTTTTGATTGTTTTCTCTACACCCCCTTATTATCGTAAGTATTTTATCCAAAAACTCAATTCAGAGATTGAAAATTTTATTTCAAAACAAGCCATTTAAAATTATATTTCTCATATCCTGGATGAAAAAAGTTCAATTTTAACCTGTTAATTATTTAACCATACATTATAATACGGATATTTTTGAAAAGGGTTGCAATAAGTTGCAATTTTTTTTGCTCTTATTTTTAATATCCGGAAGAACCCTTATTCCTGCCGCACTTTATCTGGATTGAATGCTGTCACTGGTTTTTTAAATGCCTGCTACAGGCAGTGAACGCTTAGGGAACTAATTGAACAGAAAGATCATCCAGGTAAAATCAAAAAGAGCATCTATCATAACTTTCAAACATTTTTTAATACAGCTTGTCACGTGAAAGTAATTTTATGTAAACATTTAGTGTGACTAAGTTTCATCGATGTCCTGTAAATTTGCTTTTTTTTGATTAGAAAGTAAAAATTAAATGATAGGGAAAGCCGTTAGGAAAATTTTAAAAAATGCTTTTGACAGGATAAGAAATGAAAAAATTAAACAGACCCTTTTACAGGCAATACCTTTCTGGGTTGCTTCCCTGATTTCCGGGCTGATTGCTGTTTTTTATTCCCACATTTTCGCTTTTTTAGAAAGCCAGACTTTTTCAATTATTCATTATCATGCATGGCAGATATTTGTTTTAACGCCTGTTTGCTTTGTGATTGCCTGGTGGGTGGTAACCAGGTTCTCTCCTTTTGCAGGAGGGAGCGGTATCCCACAGGTAATGGCGGCGATTGAGCTTGCCAACCCGAGGGAGGATAAAAAGGTTACGAAACTATTAAGCGTCAGAGTATTCATAGTTAAAATCTTCTCAAGTTTTTTGATGATACTTGGAGGCGGCCTTATAGGAAAAGAAGGGCCTACGATCCAGCTTGCGGGTAGTGTTTTTAGGAAAATTAATGAGTGGCTGCCAGCCTGGTGGCCCAGGATTTCGAAACGCAATATGATTATGACAGGAGCTGCAGCCGGGCTTGCGGCAGCTTTCAATACACCGCTGGGCGGCATTGTATTCGCTGTTGAAGAACTTACCAAAACGCATATAAGCTATTTTAAAACAGCCCTTTTTACTGCCGTAATCATCGCCGGCTTAACGGCGCAGGGACTACTTGGCCCCTATTTATATTTAGGGTATCCCGACGTTACCGGCCTTTCAAAATTTATATTTTTACCAATAATACTTGTGGCAGTTATTTCCGGTTTATTGGGAAGCATTATGTCGAAAATTATTTTATTGATTTTTCGTTGGAAAAGGAACTTTAAATTCCGGTACCAGCATTTATTATATGTTTTGTCATGTGGCCTTATCATTGCATCCATTGCCTTTTTTATAGATCCACGCATATTGGGCTCAGGAAAAGAAATAATGACAACGACTTTATTTTCCACAGAAAAAAGTTTGCACTGGTACACCGCTCTCTTTAGAATTATCGGCACAATATTAAGTTTTACTACGGGTGCCGCCGGTGGTATATTTGCACCTTCTCTCGGCGCCGGCGCCGGCATAGGGTCGCTCATCGCAGGATGGTTAGAAGTTTCAGCAACCAATGCCAACTTACTTATACTATGCGGAATGGTTGGGTTTTTAACGGGGGTAACGCGTACTCCATTTACTTCCGCAATTCTTGTTCTTGAAATGACGGACCGCCACAATGTTATCTTTCATTTAATGATGGCCGGTTTACTGGCAGGTATTGTTTCCATGATAGTTGATAAACATTCCCTGTACGATCATCTGAAAGTTCGAAACATTCATGATCTCTTACATGATGACCAGGAGAAAAAAAAAGTCCGTTGAACGCTTCGAAGTATGGCTGATCTTTTGGCTTCGTAGTTATTCATACAAAAAATACAATACTTTGTTTTTATAGCTCCCGGAATTACCTACTTTAAGACGTTTGCTGATTCAAACTACCAGGGGTCTAATTTATTAAACTTATAGACATGACAGTGAAATCTGTAGAATCCGGAAACGGAACGCTTGCATAAAGCAGTAGCTTTGTAATATGCAAAAAAAAGCAATGATATCGGGAAACAACAAGGGTATAAAAAGAATGATTAAAAACTATTTGCCTTTATATCTTTTTCTATTGCTGCCTTTAATGGGAATACCTGTTTTGGCTGCTGCGCAAACGATTGAGATCTCCAACGATGTAACAGCAAAAAAGCTAACGTTTGGCAATGAAAAAATAAAGGCTGTATTGGCATATAATCAACAGGCAAATATCTCATTTTTATCTGTCAATGGCCAGCAAGTGATAAATGGCCCGGCCGGGATTTATTCAGCAATCAAGACGAAAACCACTACTTATTCTTCTTTGCATCTTGTAAAAGATGCATCCATAAAAATTATTAATAACAAAATCACAATTAATGGCATTAACTATGGTGATAAAAATATTACTATAAATGAGAATTGGATATTTACTATTAGCAGTAAATCTATCAAATTCGCTTTAGAGCGCACTTTGTCGAAAGCTATTGAAGGAGAACAAATCGCTTCGCCAGCTTTTATATTCAACAATATAAATACATGGGACGGTGCATTTCAGGACTATGGCGGACTTGCATGGTTTTATCTTTTTAATAAAAAATCAGATACCTATGGTGTGCACAGTAACTCCGCCAAATTTTGGAATAGTAAAACGGGCAATGGCTTAAGTATTGCTGTAGATGATGCACCAGGCAAAAAAGTAGCGATGAGTTATAGCCGCACTGCAAATGATGAATTAGCCTATAATGTCGTTGTATCTCCGGCTGAAATAAAGCCACGTTTTGATTCAGGTACAAATCGCAGGCGCTTCCTTCGTGATACTGTAACAGACATTTGGGCGCCTGTTAAACTCAATGAAGGCAAGACAAGCCAGTCCATTACACTTTCTTATTTTGATTTCAATGAGCAGTATGGGAGGGGAAATTTCGTGGGAATAAACGAAGAACAGGTGAGTGCAGTATTAAATACTATTGCCCGGATCGGTGTTATTGATAAAGAACATTTTGGTGGCAATAGCTGGCATACGCCTTATGGCCCTATTTGCCTGCATGAACAATACATTGCACAAATGGGCCTTGCCATCAATGATAAAGATTATTTAAAGGGATACCAGCAATGCCTTGATTTTTACAGGGACAATGCCATTAAACCCGATGGAAGAGTATGGCCCAGGTGGGCTTATACCAATGAAGATGCGATGCCCGGAGCATTTACTGATAAAGGTTTCTACGAAGCTCAATGGGGCTATTTATTAGATTCAAATCCCGACCTCGTCACGAATGTGGCAGAATTGTACGATCAAACCGGAGATAAAGCGTGGGTAAAAAGTCATCAACAATCTTGTGAAAAGGCGCTGGATTGGATACTCAAAAGAGACAGTAATAATAATGGCCTTGTAGAAATGATTGCTGACAGCCATCAGCAAAAAAGAGGAAGCGATTGGATAGATATTATCTGGGCGTCTTATGAAAACGCTTTTGTAAACGCCAAACTATACCATGCCCTTGTTTTATGGGCAGCTATCGAAAAACAATTAGGCAATTTTGAAAAGGGAATTTATTATAATGAGTTTGCAGAAAAACTGAAAGCCAGTTTTAATAAACCTACGGCGGCAGGCGGCTTTTGGGATGAAGAGAAAAAATGTTATATCCATTGGCGGGATAAAGATGGCTCTATACATGGCCGTAACATGGTTACTCCTGTAAATTTCATGGCTATCGGTTATGGCATTTGTGATGATGACCAAAGGAAAAAAATTATTCTTGACGATATAGAAACAGGCATGGAAAAAGAGCGGCTCTTTTTTTGGCCGCTTTGTATGTCCAGCTACGGCCAGGGTGAAGGTAACGATTGGCAATTCCCCTTTCCTAACTATGAAAATGGTGATATATTTTTATCCTGGGGAGCCCTCGGTGTAAAGGCATACGCATCTTATAAACCGGAACTTGCTCTTAAATATGTAAAAAATGTATTGGCACAATATGCTAAAGATGGCCTGGCGTTTCAACGCTATGGCCGTGCTAAACAAGATGGCCTGGGAGACGATATTCTTTCGGGAAACAGCCTTTCAGTTGTTGGTTTATACCAGGCCATTTATGGCATCAACCCACTTTATAACCGCTTCTATCTCGATCCGCACATTACAGATGAGCTGGCAGGCACACAAATAAAATACAACTATAGAAATCAACAATTGACCATCGACCTTGCTATAAACAAATATGCTGTATCCAACCATCAGTTCAGGATAACTTCCCGAAATGATTTCGGCTTCTATGCCACCAGGAACCAACTGCTATACTTCAAGGGAAACAGTGAAAATATTTCCTTGAAAATAACAACAAAAGCAAATTGCAATCTTTCACTTGATATAAAAATATGGAACGAGAAACAACTATCCTGGACTCAGTCTTCAAAAGATGATTCCCCGGATAAATTATTTTATCGGGTGAATCGTCTCAAACCGAATTGTTTCTACACAATCTCTATTGATAATAAAATCGCAAAAAGAATCAGGAGCAATAATACCGGCAGCCTTCTGTTTAGCTATACCACAAATAAAAACACTAACGAGATTAAGATTGAACCTAAGTAATTTAAAAATCATAAGAATAGAATGGCCTGGGATTAATTTGTGAAGTGTTTATTTGTTGATGAAAGTTCATCTTGCTCTGTTCTCCCATGCACGTTCGTTTCCACAATGCTATGAATGAATTGGTCTTTGAATAGTTGAAATCGTGCTGGGCAATCATCATCATTTTTATCGCTATAGCAATTTACTACCAACATCCGGTTAAATAAACCTTTGCTATTTCAAAACTTGTTGATACTTTTACAGTTCAAATGGTGAGCTGGACCCACCTTAAAAGGTGACTACATATAAAAGCCCCTTAATGTTTTAAGTGGGCTTTTGTATTCCGGACACATAACCTCTAAAAAGTTTGCAATCCCGTCTTGCAATTCATTTTTTTGATGTCACATCAAACACACCATTATATTGTAAGAAATCAAATTGCCGACTTAAAGTAAATTGCCATCTTTCCTGAAATGAAGCTTTTCCAAAACCCTTTCACCAATTTTATAACCTTCATCCTGGCCGCTTACAATAGCAGAACGGTAATGAATGCCTCCATAAAATCTTGAGATTGCCGCTTCATTTGAGGCGTCCAAAAATGAAAGGAACCGGCGGGTTGGTAAATTAAACTCTGTTTCCGTATTATCTGTAAAAGGAAGATTGTTGCCAAAAATTTTTGTGAGCACAACAGCAGACGCGGTGGATATTACACTATGCCCGCTTGTATATTCAGGAAAAGGTGGCGTTTGTAGCAAAGGCCTCCATCCCTGCGTCGATATATTTATTTATGTATGTTTCCGGACGAATGCTGTTGCTGCGGTATTTTTCATCCCAGCAACTGATAAAAGCGTCAAACAATGCAATAGAAATGATCGTATAAGCCGCTGATGATTTTATCATATTACTGTTTGTTTGCTGGCAAGCAAGTCCGGTAATATTTATCCAATGCCCGCCCGGCGAAATTTTTTTAGAAGCAAAATTTAAATGGCCACTGGTATTTAAATCAAAGGGATTACAATCCCAAAAACTGGCAATAGCTTTTTGTTCTCTCGATAAATTATTACCGGTCTTATAAACTTCGTAAGCCTGCTTGTAAAATTCACTTCCCGGAATCTTTACTAAAATCCACTACCTTTTTTGGCGTAAACTGGTTGGCGGAATCCAGGGTGAGACATCTTATCTTATTCCAGTAAGGTTCCACCGCCGCAAAATAACCGGGCGGTGTCGGGCTCCATTTCCCATCTTCTTTTAAATAAGTATACCTGCGTAAACTTCTTGTTTCTTTATAATGATCTTTTGATAACCAGCTTATGATACTATCTGCAACCTGCTTCCCATATTTAATTGAATTCCTGATAAACTATTGCCTCAATTCTTTTACTTTTATACCATCGCAAAATATTATTTATAGAATCCTGGAATATTGATTCTGAAAAAATTAATTTTTTTCCTACAGATAAAAAAGAATATACAGCAGCAAGTGAAAATGAAATTTTATTTGTCGGAGCTGGAATTTGCGGAAAGGATTTTAATTGTGTTTGTAAAGAAATATAATCCCGGTGTTCATGAACGAATGTTTCATAGGCAGCAATATTGGCATATACATAAATACGGCTTGCAACGGGCGGAGAAAAAACATCATGTACAATTACTTCCGTTAATGCTTTTTCTGAACGATGCAAAGGGTGCAGCATCGTCGCTCCCGTTAAATGATTGCGCCCAGCAAAAATCAAACAGCAGCAATAATATTAATAACGCATTTATTTTTTTCACTTTGAATTCCATTTTAAAACCTGCACTTTATCTCCATTCTTGCCAATGATGATCATGTGGGTGTCCAAATTTTTTATTTCTGTCATTGCGCGAACATCGCCATCAATATAACAACCGCTTACATTGGGATCAACCGGTTTAAATGTCCTGTCGCCGTATCCTTTAAGGAATAAGCCAAGACTTGCGTCACCTTTCCCTAACTGTGTTTTATAGGAAAAGAAATTACCCGCAATTAAAATATCTTTTATTCCATCATTGTCAAAATCATCAAATAAAACACCATATACTTTTGAAACCTGTGCTTCAAGTGGAAAAGGCTTGAATTCAAAATGATTTCCATCATTGTATAATATTCCTGAGGCGAATTGATTACAGGTATCAACCTGTGCCTGTTTAATCTGCTCTTTTGAAAATATATCGCTCAATTTTGCATCCGCATAGTCCTTGTATTTTACAAACTTCTTCCTGAGCGAGGGAATTTCATCCAGCAATTCATCCTTTGACGCCATTGGATAACTGGTTCCGTCAATATAATAACAAACTATCGGGTCAATAAGACCGTCGTTATCAAAATCGGCATAATACATTGTAACAGGTTCGCTTTCACTCGCTTTAAACTGGTTATTTACTCCGCAGTTACCAAGAATAAAGTCAGTTCTGCCATCGCCATCTACATCAGCAGGCGTAATGGATGCCCACATTCCGTTTAAATTTTTTAGCCCCGACTTGCCTGAAATATTCTCAAATTTTCCTTTGTTATTCTCAAAAAGCATAACCGGCATCCAGTCACCGGCGATAAGCAACGCAGGAAAATGATTGTTATTAATATCAGCGAAACATGCGGCAGTAACCATGCCCGGTAAACGCAGGGCAGGGCCAACGGACTCTGTTACATCAGTAAAAAGAATGCGGCCATTTTTAGAGTCATTATGTAACAAATAACTTTTTGATGCAAGCGGAAAGGAGCCCGGGAACCCCTCTCCCGCCAATAAATAAATCCTGGTAGCCATCGTTATCAAAATCCCCAACTGCAATGGCGCATTTGCCGCTGAGCATGACAGGCAACGCATTTAATGCTTTAGTAAAATTTCCTTTACCATCATTAATGTATAACCTGTCCTGGTATTCGGGCGAATTATTGTCATACACATTGCCTCCGCTCACCACATATAAATCCGCAAACCCATCATTATTCGCATCAAAGAAAATTGCATTTATATTTTCACATGCCGAATCGACATTCCATGGCTGTGAAGGTGATGGCTGAAATTTTCCATCTTTGCCCTGCAGGTACAATATGGAAGTTTGATTGATGTCGCCTCCTAAAAAAACATCTTCTAATCCATCGCCATTCACGTCCGCTTTTGCCAGTGCGGGGCCCTGTTTCGACAACTGGTAGGGCATTAACGGTTCAGATTTAAAATCTATAAAATCATTTTGTTTATGAGTAAAATTGAGGCCAGCATCTACTACCTCTTTAAAAATCTTTGCTGAATCTTTTATTTTAAGTGTAGCAGGTCGTGCATCACTTTGCTTCAATTCCAATACCTGGTCTGCCTTTACTTTTTCCAGAACGGTTTCTTTATCGTTTGGCCATGTAATTTTTATTTTATCAATCGTTGTGTTTTGAGATAAACCAAAAACTAATTCCTGTGTAACCGTTGACTGATAGCCACGCACAGGATACAATTCCTGGTATTGTGTAATACCGTCCGGCGTTGTGATTTCCGCTTTTGCCCCATATGCTTTTGTATTCATGCCTTCGCCAATCAAGCGAAGCTTTATGTAATGATGATGTAAAATTTCGTTTGCATTATTGCGATACAAAAGCGCCGGCTCGTTATTGTTACAAATGATCAAATCAAGCGCACCATCATTATCAAAATCAGCATACGCCGCGGCATTCGAAACGGTTGGCTTATACAAACCCCAATCTCTGGTTTTGTTGCTGAACGTAAGATTGTGATTATTCTGAAAAATATAATTGCTGAGTTTATTAGACGGCATTTGCCGCACTAAATCGTAGGTCTGAAAATTTTGGTTGCCGCGTTTTGCTGCTTCAATTTTCGCATCGGCAACAGCAAATTTCAAAAAATCCATATTGGTAAAATCACGCAAATAACCGTTGCTGATAAAAAGATCCTTCCATTCATCGTTGTCGAAGTCAGCGAACAAGCCACTCCAGCTCCAGTCAGTATTAGATACACCGGCAAGCTGCCCAATTTCACTAAAACGGACGTTGCCGTTTTGATCAGTGCCTTCATTTAGCTGCAGCATGTTGCGCATTTGCTGATAATAAAAACCACTGTCGGCAAGCAAATGGTATTGATCATAATCGTCAGGGCCCTTTAATAATTTTTGCCGGTGATTGTCTTCGGGTAACATATCTAGTGTAAATACATCAGGGCGGCTGTCGTTATTATAATCCGCAACATCTGCGCCCATGGAATATTTAGAAATGTGTGCAAATGATTTTTCCAAAGACTCGCTAAAGGTTCCATCATGATTGTTAATGTAATAACAGTCTTTTTCAGTATAGTCACTGGTTGTATAAATATCCGGCCAGCCGTCTTTATTGATATCACTTATGGTAACGCTTAAACCAAAATTCAGCGCATTATTAATAATACCGGCTTGCTTTGTGACATCGGTAAAATAAATATGGCCTGATGAATCCCTGTCATTTCGGAACAACCTGTTGCCATGATTTAAATCGGGCTGGGACCTTGTTTTACTTGTGTTTATGAAGGGATCGTATTTATTGTTTGAATGATTAAGCAAAAACATATCAAGGTCACCATCTTTATCATAATCAAAAAAAGCAGCTTGCGTAGATTGCGTGCCCGGCGCATCCAATCCATATTCTTTTGCCATTTCTTTAAAAAAAGGAATGCCATTTTTTATTCCCTGGTTGATGTATAACTCATTGCATAATTTGCCCGGATCGTCATATTTGCCTGAATGACAAACGTAAATATCCATCAGGCCATCCCCGTTAACATCGGCAATGCTTACACCTGTGCTCCACGTGCCATTACCCGCAACGTGGGCTGCATTGGTGATGTCTTCAAACTTAAAATTACCCTTATTGATAAATAATTTATTTGAAGAAGTGTTACCTGAAAAAAAAATATCTGGTAATCCGTCATTGTTGAAATCACCTATACCCACCCCGGCGCCATTATATAAATATTCATACCGCAGCACATTAAGTGAATCATTTTCTTTTATAGTATTAAGGAAAGAAACCCCTGTTTGTTTTTGATCTAACAAGGAGAATAATGAAGGGTTTTTGGCAGGCTGTGCATTACCGGCTATTAAAAAATAAAAAATCAAAGTGATGGTTAATGAAATATGCAAAAGCCGATTTTTCATCATGACATAATTATTGCAGGCTTATATTTTCATCGCCTTTTTGATAAGGCAGAAACACCAATATCAATGTCATCATTTCATCTCTTGAAGACATGTCGCCATAAGACCATACTGTTTCAGGCGGATTATTTGGATTAAAGGGATTGGAGGCAGTATTATCGTAGGTACCAATGATATGTACAACAGATCCCTTCGGCACCTCCAAAAGATGCTTCAACTTGTAAATTTCCTGCCAGCGAAAATCCCAGGCCGGGATATGAACCAGCTTGATCGTATCACCGTCAGGCCTTGTAATGTAAGCTGTAAATTCTTTACCCAGGTAATGCATGTGCGGCCATACAGACATAATTGAAAAATCTTCTCGCGGGTTGCTTACATCCAGCGTAAAAGTCTTTACCTGGTTTGCTTTGATATAGAAAGCGGGGTCAATTTCTTTTTCACCAATGCCACCGGAGCCAAAGCTGATTATTTTCACCTTTCGCTCAACAGGTGTTTTTGTAAAAAAAAGATTTACGCCTGAAATGCTATTTGTATCAATAGCTGAAGGCGCATAATGCACGGTCAATAAAATTACGCCTCGCTTTGGCATTACCCATCCAAAGCCTTTTGGAAAAGCTTCATAGTTGGAACCCGGTATCCACCCGCCGTAATAAGCAATTGTTTTTTGATAGGGCACGTACTGCGCAAATTTCTTCCTGTCGTCTTCAGATAAATTCAGGGAAGATGCAGTGCCGAAGATATCAATGCTGGTATCTAAAACGGGATGTATCGCATAATTTGCATGATGGATTAATTTTTTGTCGTTACAAAAAAATTCGATGGCTTCTACATTTTCGGAATCCTTTAATTCAAAGGGAATCTTGAATACTACAAATATTTCCGTGTTATTACCTTTCACATGAAAAGTGTCTTTTGCCAGTAAAACCATGTCTGGCTTACGGTTATACATGGTTCCGCCAAGAACTGGTTTATCAACGAGGTCAGCCCTGTTGCCTTCCGGTGTTTTAGAGTCTACCCATTTAACGATATCACTAATTTCTTTTTCCGACAAGGAACGATCATTCGCAAAGTGAACATACTTGTTGTCAGCTTTCCATGGCGGCATATATTTTTTTTCAACTACGCTTTTTATAAAGCTTGCTCTTTTTGCAACATCGTCGTAGCTTAATAAAGAAAATGGTGCAGACTCTCCCGGTTTATGGCAGCCGCTGCATTTAGCCTGTATTACAGGCGCTATATTTTTATAATAGGTGATGGTTTGCGCATTGCAGCGTATTATACATATAAGGCCAAATAAAAATAAAATACTTTTTTGCATCTTGTTGTTCTGTCAATTTAAACCTGCGCTTTGAACCGTAAATTGTCGCCAGGAACTTTGATAGCAGCGATTCACCACTGGCAATTCACGACTGGCAAAACGCTAATAATCGTTAATCAGGCAGCCATAAGCTATTGTTTTTTTAACAGCAACATTTTTATTGTTCAGCCCTGCAACAATAGCATCCTGCAGGTAATGTTTTGAAGCTTTTGCTTTTTGTTTTCCAAGTTCCTGTATCCAGTCATCTATTGCGCCACTATAAATCGTTTGCCCGTTTCCATTCAACAATATTACTTCAGGGGTCACCGTAGCAGCAACATATTTTGTAAGCCTTTTATTTTTATCAAGAAGCATCGGGAATAAAACTTTATAAGTATTAATAAAAGATTTTATCTCACCGTAGCTGAATCCTGACCCTGAAACACATCCGTAAAACTGTACCTGGTGCTCGTACTGGTTAAATAACTGGTTTAAGGTAAGGGTATAGTTTTTACTTAGCGGGCATTCAGGTGATAAAAAAATAAATAACACTAGCGGCTTCGCCGGGCGTGGCAAGGTAAAAGATGTACTGTTACTGTCGGTTATTTTTTTTAACTCAAAAGAAGAAATGACGGAGAGATTAAGCTTTGTATTTTTTGACTGAGCTATTATACTTTGAGAAAATATTATAAAAGAAAAAAGGATAAGGTTTAACTTCCACATTGCTCGCACCGTGTTACGCAAATTAAGAAAAAAAATCCGGAATGAATTTCCGGATTTCTGAATGGTATCTTTTATTTATGGCTGGTCCCACCAAACGCGGCCAAACGGATCTTGTGGAGTACCAAAACCGGCGTCTGTCTGCATTTGCGTAAAAGCGTTGGTTTGATTTGTATAGTTTGCATCCGTAACGGGTAATGCTGTCAACGGTGCTCGTCTCGGTAATGTTATTGCGGCGCCGTTTGACGTTAAAGGTTCCCATCGTACGGTAGATGTTGTGTTGGGATATCCTGTTCGTTTCCACCATGCCCATGCTTCACTGGGCTGACGAAAGAAATCAATATATGCCTGGCAGGCGATCTGATCTAAAGATTTTGAAGGGTCGAAAACAACTCCGGGAGAGGCTAAATAATCGCTTATTTCGGTTGGAGTTACCGAAGTATAATTCGAAATTTTTGCCGCTTTTGCCCGCTGATCATAAAAAGTAATAGAAGCAGTTACTCCGTTCGTGTACCAGGTTGCCGCATCGTCAGAAGTTATCGTTCTCGCAGCTAAATCTGCTCTGATAAAACAATATTCAGCATAGGTAAGAAACGGAAAGAAGCCAACTCCATCGCCGACGCCATTTCCGTCATTTTCATCATAATTCGGCGTGAACAATCTGTGTTGTACCGGGGATAAAGTATCAGCTACAGAATATAGCGCGGCATACTTTGGAAGGTGAGAGGTATCGGGATTTGTATAGCTGCCAACATACTGGCTGTCTTTATTTACCCGGTAAAATATGCGCAAGCGAGGATCACTGTGTGAGTAAAAAAGTCAACCATTGGTTTTGAAGCGACAAAACCAGTTGGGTTGAAATTGCCATTTGCATCGGCAAAGCTTGACCCAACAAGTAAAACCCAGGTATCCGCAACGCCGGACATTTGATTCGCATCCGATAATACATCGGTTGCAATCGCTTTCAGTTTTGCGGGGTCGCGTTTCATAAGTCGCATGGCAATTTTGAGCCTTAATGCATTTCCGACTTTTGCCCATTCCCCTGCTTCATTTGTTGTAGCCCCATAGAATGGATCTTTGGCGCCATAAAGCAGTTGAGTAGCGGCCTGCGGGGTTTCCAATGTTGTAACTGCTGCTTTTATTTGCGCATCAAGCGTATCAAACAAACTCTGCTGCGTATCGTAAACAGGAGTGAGGGTGCCTCCGTATCTTGCCTGGAAAGCCTGGGAGTAAGGAATGCTGCCATTAATGTCGCTTACGTAAAAAGCATAATATGCTTTGAAAATAGAAGCAATGCTGACTTCATAAACCCGCTGAGCCTGTTCATCAGGGGTCATCTTAGAAACGAGAACCGGAATGTCAGATAAACGCGGGCCAACGCGTCCATAAAATGCGCCATACCTATAATTAAAATGGCTGCCTACCCCTGTGAAATTAAGGGCGTTTCCCTGTTCACTGGTTGTATACTGCATCCACGCATCCAAATCCCGGTATACGTCATAAAAGTATTCAAAATCATCCTGGCTCCCGGAAGCTGCTGCTAAAAATTGATCTCCGGGGTCTACGGAATATAATACATTAGGATCGATATTAGCTTTTACAAAAGCATCCTTTTTACAAGACGTTGCTATTATACAAACTATAATAAAGGGAATAATATTTTTACAAATTTTCATATTAGTTTACTTTAAATTTTAAAAGCCTGCATTAACTGAAAAGCCTAAACTCCTGATATAGGGAACTCCACCATACTCAGCAAAACCGGAAGCATTGTTATTATAGGAACCTTCCGGATTGATACCATCTTTGGTTGTGCGGTATAAGTAGCCAAGGTTTCTTCCGGTAAGCGAAACCCGGAGCGTGTTTAGCTTCATTCTTTGCGATATAACCTTTGGAAGGTTATACCCAATTGACACCTGCCTTACGGCCACCCAGGAATTCTCGAAAATTGAATAGGCCCTGATGCCGCTGCCCCATGTAGTTAAGATTATAATAATATGCATAGGCTGGAATTGGCGTCAGATATCCTTTGGAAACGGCATCCGCATAACTCATTCCTCCAAGGTTAACAGTATTGCTACCAACATTCACAGAGATATCATCGTTAAGAACACCATCCGGGATTATACCGTCATCGTGGCTGACGCCATTTGCATCAGTATAAGTTATACCTCCATGTGCAGCGTCCCTTCCAAACAAGGAACTTTTAAATGCGCCGGACTGCCCGCCATATTGATCGGTAGCAGATGCCATTAATCCACCGATTTTTGCATCTAACTGAAAGCTTAAATTAAAATCTTTATAGCTGAATTCCTGAACGGTTCCGGCAAGATATTTCTCCATGATATTACCCAAAGTCTTTGTTGAGCCATCATACTCTGATGATCTTAAAAAGGTATAATAAGCCCCTCCTCCTGCAATATAAGCAGAAAGGGCAGGGGTGCCTATTACCCGTTTACCGTTACTCGGGCTAGATATGGGTTGCCCATCAGTGCCTTTAGCCTGGTAAGTTGCAAAATCAGAACCCGTTACGTACAGTTCCATATTCAGCACCTGGAATGGCATAGGCAACAACATCAGCACCAAATGCAAGTTCGAGCTGGTATTTAGAAACACCAGGAGCCAGTGAAATAATTTTATTCCTGTTTCTTGTATAATTAATTGTTGCATTCCAGGTAAAGTTCCTTGTCTTTATTGGCGTAGCTGTTATCAACAATTCTATGCCCTCGTTTTGAATATTACCTGCATTTATCAACCGCGATGTTACTCCACTTTCAATAGATGTATTGAGTGGAATAATTTGATTGAAAGTATTCTTTTTATAAAAGGCAGCGTCAATACCAAGCCTGTTATTAAAAAATCGGATGTCTGCACCAAATTCTATTTCACGTGTTAATTCATTCTTTAAATTAAAATTTGGTAAAGTATTGCCATTAAAACTGTAAACCTGCTGATTACTGTTAGATCCATTATTGAATGTCCCTATCAGTCCATAATTACCTGTCTGATTGGTAATAAAGGGCGCGGCATCATAACCGGTATAACCCAAACTTCCTCTTAATTTTCCATAAGAAATAATTGAACTAGAATTTTTAAAATAAGGCAATTCTGTAAAGGACCATGCCAATCCCACACTTGGATATAAGTAAGAATAATCTCCCTTACCATCTGGCATAGGTTAAAGCAGAAGACCAATCGTTCCTCAAGCTGTAATTCAGTGTGAGCATATCTTTCCAGGTTAAATCTCCGAAAGTATATAAGGCATCTAAGATTTTTGACGGTATCATATTTACGTTGACACTGGCCGGATCTTTAGAATTAGATATAGTAAATACTCCCGGCACGTTCAATCCGCCACTTGTTGACGAGTTGGTTGAAAACCCTCCAAGATTTCTATACGTTTCGCCACCTACTGACGCATTCAGGTTAAAGTTGGTACCTAAATTTTTTGCGGCCGTAAGTAAGCTCTGGAACCTTACATTTTTATAACTGCTTTGGATCAGTTGATAAGAGCCTCCCGTGTATGAAGGGCCGGTTCCAAGGTTTTTCGTTTCAGTATAATCATTATAGTTATTGATATTCGACCGTACCAATAAATTCAACCATGGCGTAATGTTCGCAGTGACATCTAAATTAGCAAGCAAATTATTTTCATTGCGCCTTGTGTTGATTTCAAAATAATTCCAAAATGTATAAGGAAGCAAATAAGGATCTTTTCCTTCTCCAATGCCAAGGGGCCTCCTGCCGCCATTTACCGGATCGATGTAATTATGCAGGTAATAATTTATATCAGCATTTCTTGGCATATAATAACTAAAAGCGAATAAGGGACTGTTATTTCCTCCCTGGATAATTGGATTTAATATTTTATTATTTGTATAATTTACGCTGGCGTCTAAATGTATATTTTTTGAGATTTTTTGAGTTGCCCTTAAGTCAAAACTATTTCTTGTTAAATCATTGTTGGGAACCGTACTGGTATTGTAAAGATTTGAATAAGAAACTCTAAAAGTACTTGCATCATTTCCACCTTCTGCGGCCACATTGGTATTGATATATTTTCCTGTCCTGAAGAAATCCTTTGGATTGTTGGCAACCCATGGAACGATTCTTCCGTCCAAATCCTTTACCGGTTTTCCGTCAAATTTTGGCCCAAATGAAAAGGCGGCGTCAGGGTCATTCAATGCGGATGCCGAAGGATCCACTAACCTGTTACCAGCTGCATCTGTCTGAAACGCGGTGGAGATACCCCCTCCGTATTCATTTTGGAAATCCGGTAGTTTATAAACTTTATCAAAAGATTCGGTATGTGATGCAGATACACCGAGGCCTTTTCTCGCTACACCTTTCTTAGTGGTTATTAATAAAACACCGTTCAAAGCTTTTGAACCATACAATGCGGAAGCGGCAGAACCCTTTAATACGGTCACACTTTCATAATCATCAGGATTGAGGTCTTTAACAATGTTACCAAAATCCTGGTTGCCACCCCACGAATCAGCGCCGGTTGTTCCCGGCTCAATTAAGATACCATCAATAACTATCAAAGGCTGTGTGTTTGGGTCTAACCTGGAATTTCCACGAATTCTTATTTTTGCACTGGATGAAGGCCCGCCTGCCCCCTGGCCGATATAAACACCGGCGACCTTTCCTTGTAAAGCATCAACAAAATTTGCATTGTTTGCTTTTACTAATTCCGATCCTTTGACTTCTGTAACTGAATAAGATAGTTTCCTGGTATCCTTCCTGACACCAAATCCTGTAACAACCACTTCGCTTAATGCGTTGTTATTACTTAACAGTGTAACGACAATATTCGCGTTATCACCTATGGGCACTTCTTTTTTTGTAAAGCCAATCGCTGAAAACTCTAATACTCTGGCTGATGAAGGGGCCGAAATGCGGTAATTTCCCTGTGCATCGCTGATACTTCCGTTTCTACTGCCATTAACCGTTATTGAAATACCTGGCAATCCCCTGCCGGTACTATCCTGGACTGTGCCGGTAATTGTTCTTCTCGTTTGAGCCTGTACATTGATCGAAATGGAAATTAATCCAAGAATCAATAAATAAGAGATAATTTTCTTCATAGTAGTTTGTTTATTTTGTATTTTTTCTGATGCTGCCGTTGTTTTCGTATCCGTTACTTTAACACTTAATTTTTCTTTTCATATTGTTGTTTTGATGGTAATAAAAATTTAATTTTTTTATACAAAAGCCGTTTGATCCTGTATTACATTCAGCAAAAAACAGCCTCAAGATTATCTAAAATCATAAATCCGCTAATACATTGACGAGTTTTTTAGCCGATGGTTCCGGTTCATAATTCTCCATTACAAGTGCAGCCGCCCCAATTAATTCAGCATGTATGCCCAATGTTGATATTTCAATACTTGTGCTATAGTAAAGCCTGGGAATACAATGTTCATCTAACGCCTGTTGAATAGGTGCCCGCCATATTTGCCCTGCGGAAGATCCCCTGCCGCTAAGAATTATTTTTTTTGGATTGAGCAGGTGAATCAAAATAGCTACGCCCTTACCAATATTATACCCTGCTTTTGAAAAAAGTTCTATTACAAACTGGTTCCCATCCTGAACTGCTTTTATGATGCTATCATATGCCAGCTCAGGATCCTCAGAAGGCAATGAACTTAATTTGGAAAGCCTTCCCGAATTTATTCCTTCCCGCGCCTTTTCAATTATTAGCAATAATGAAGTCTCCGTTTCAAGACAGCCTACCTTTCCGCACCAACATAATTTTCCATTTAAAAAAAGTGGGATATGGCTAAATTCACCTGCAAAGCCCTCATGTCCCCTGAAGAGTTCCCCGTTGAGAATCATTCCGAGGCCAATCCCCCACCCTATATTAACCACCATGGCATTCTTTTCGCCCCGGGCTGCACCAAAATAAAATTCAGCCAGGGCAATAAGACTCGAATCATTATCAATGAATACGGGCAATTCTATTACAGCAGAAATGTGTTTTGTGATGCTTTTATGATTGGGCAATTGTAAAAATGAATAATTGATCCCCAGTTTTACATTTACAAAACCAGGCATACCTATTCCTACTCCAACAAATTTTTCTTTTGGGATACCTGACAGGTCAATTACTTCAGCGATCTTTTCTACCAGTACTCCAAGCGCCTTCGGATTTTCCGGCAATGGCAGAACCATTTTTTCAATCGGTGAAACAAAATTGTTTTGCATGTCCATGACAGCAATTTTGGTAACAAACTGGTCCATGGCAACTGATACCAGGTACATCACATTTTGCTGAATGGAGTACGTTAATGGCCTTCTGCCGCCAGTAGACGCAGCATAACCTGTTCCTATTACTAAATTCTCCGCCATTAGTTCTTCAATAAGCTTTGCTGTTATAGGAAAACTTTTGTTAATCCGCACACTTAATTCTACGCAAGAAAGATTCGCCTCAAAATACAATTCCCTCAATATTTTATTTCTATATAATAGTTTCTTTTTAGTCATGTTCCTGTGGGAAGGCGGCCTATCTTATTAAATAAAAAATAAAGATAAAATATCTTGTTAAAATATTAAAGAAGTTTTTAGAAATTTTTATAATTTGTTAATAACTTCTGAATTTGTAATTCCCTGGCACGGACGGATTGCTACTTAACAAGGCAAAACCGCTGCCTTCACGACAATATTTCTACAAGGACTTTTTCCTTTGTTTAAAACTTTAGCGCTTACTGCTTTTGCTAAAGCATACAAGCACATAAAAAAGTGTTTGCCCGTCACTTTATTTAGTTACTGTACTGTTAATACGCCTTTCAAGCGAATATCTCTTGAAGAAGCCCCGATCATTATATTGAATTTACCTGGCTCAACGACACTCTCCAGGTTTTTATTGAACATGCTTATCATCTTTGATGTGATAAGAAATGAAACTTCTTTCGTTTCTCCCGCATTAAAGTGTATGCGTTGAAAGCCCTTTAATTGCATTACCGGTTGCGCAATTGATGCCAGATTTTGATGAATGTACAATTGCACCACTTCATCACCCGAATAGCCGCCCGTATTTTTTATGGTACATTTTACGGTCGTTGAATCGTTTATGCCGATATTATTTTTATCGAAAGCAAGATCTTTATAGTCAAAGCCGGTATAGCTTAGGCCAAATCCAAAAGGAAATAGTGGTAAACCGCTTAAATCATAATAATCGTCTCCCCTGCCGGTTGATGCATGGTTATAAACGAGTGGCAGCTGGCCTTCACTTACAGGAAATGTAACGGGCAGTCTTCCGCCCGGATCATAATCGCCGAACAGGACGTCTGCTACTGCCGCTCCGCCTTCCTCGCCGGGATACCAGACATCTAAAACAGCATTCACATTATTCAGCCAATTACTCATCGTTATTGCGCTGCCGCCCACGAGCAATACAATCACGGGTTTGCCGGTTTTTGCAACCGCATTAATAAGTTCTTCCTGGTGGCCAGGTAATGAGAGTATTGCCCTGTCCTGGAATTCGCCTTCATGGATGCCTGCGGTTATAATAACCACCTCCGATTGTTTTGCAATAGCTACAGCCTGTTGAATTTTTTGCTTCCAGTCAGTTGGTGTGTTTACATTCCAAACCAATTTAAGATGTGCATTACCGACAGGTTCAAAAAATTCTATTTTAATATCATATTGCCTGTCTTTTTCAAAATACCAGTCAGTTAACAGCGTGCTGTAAGTTTGCTTTTTCCAATTATCAATTACCAGTTTATTATTGATAGAAAGCCTGAAGCCATCATTGCCTTCCAGGCCAATTTTAAATATTCCGGTTTTGGGTGACCGGATTTTTCCCTGCCATCTTGCCGAGTAAAAGTTAGAACTTATAGCTCTATCCGGTAATGACAAGGTCCACAAAAAATTTATTTGATTGTCCGTTTTTTGTGCGGCAGGTTCGCCGGATAATGTAATATTATTAAAGTAGGCGGCACTTAATCCCCTGCTATTATCTTGACTGGTTAAATATTCTGAAGGCACGATATCATAATCCTTATCCATTACCAGTGCACCTTTGGCATATAAAATTTTTAGGGCGCTGCCCGCTTTTTGTTTGATGCCTTGCAGAATGCTTACCGGGTTGTTTCCCGGCCCGCTGTAGCCGCCAAGCCTTACTATCCCTGCATCTTCGCCAATTACAGCAATACTGTGAATGCGGGTTTTTAAAGGAAGTGTATGATTATTATTCTTCAATAAAACAATTGATTCAAGTGCGGCTTTTTTTGCAATTACGCGGTGCAAAGAATCATCTAATAAACTATTTACCTGGCTTGTATCAGCATAAGGTTTTTCAAAAAGGCCTAGCTCGAACTTTGCTTTTAAAACTCTTGATACAGCATCGTTAATTCTTGCCGTATCAATTCTCCCGTCAAGAAAAGCGGGCTTAAAAAATTTATAGTGGTTCAGGTCAGACTGAAAAATTACATCAAGGCCGTTGTTAATAGCGTTTGCCCCGGCTTCTGCATAATTTTTTGCGGTGTGATGCAATACAATATCGCCGCCTACTGCATTGGCATCAGAAACTACAAAGCCTTTAAAATTCCATTCACCTTTTAATTTTTGCTGCAGCAGCCAACTGTTTGATGAACAAGAAATTCCATTTAATGTATTATAAGACGTCATTACCGAACGTGTTCCACCTTTAGTAAAACACGCCTGGAATGGTGGAAAAAATATTTCATTCAAAAGCCTTTCATCAAAATATATCGGATAGCTATCGCGGCCGCCATCACCAACATTGGCGATCATATGCTTTGGCGTTGTGATGATATTTTTATTTTCAAAAGCACTCACAAAAGATACGGCCATGGCCGATTGAAGAAAGGGGTCTTCGCCATATGTTTCTTCCACTCTCCCCCATCGCACATCGCTTGCAATATTTATAACAGGCGATAATACCTGCCTTATACCTCTTGCTTTTGTTTCATCTGCAATGGAAGATGCCACGCTGTGCATAAGCGAAGTATCAAATGTAGCCGCCAGCCCAATGGATTGGGGAAAAGAAATACATCCGCCGCGAACCAGCCCGTGCAAGGCTTCATCAAACATAATAGCCGGAATGCCAAGCCTTGTATTTTCAATATAGTATTTTTGAATACTATTGATTTTACCGGCAAGTATTTTTGCATCTTCCGATACATTATAATTGAGCATTTGCCCGCCTGCATCGCCCTTTGATCCCGCGCTTACCTGCAGGCCAAAGATGCCGCTCCTGGTTATAGTATCATTTATAACCGAAATATCGCCGGGACACATAAACAATTGCCAGAATTTTTCTTCAGGTGTCATTCTGCCAAGTAAATCTTTTACCCTTTCACCAATTGGAAGGTTAGGATTTTTGTAAGGAAGAAGGGTTTGCCCAAAAGAAGAAGCACTGATAAATAACAGCAGAAACGACAGGTATTTTTTTATGATCATAAGCAAATTTATATATATGATGATTGCAACAAAAAAGAATATGAAATTTGAAGGCTGCGGGCTGCCTGAATTTAAATACAGAAAGTACAATGATGCGCTTTTGAAATACTGCTAAGCTTGTTGAAGGTTCGTTAATAATATCAACTAACTAAATTAAAAAAACAAAGTTGTTAACAGGGAAATCGTCCCCGTTTACTTAATACTGCAAGTATTCCTGCCGTTCTCTCAGTTACCTTGAAAAATGAACTATTGAAATACCGGCCTAAATGGTTTGCAGGCGCTGCCAAATGTATAAGATTGCGACAGAAAATCTTTAACTACTCCGCATCAAAGGAATTGAAAAGAGTGCTGATGCCGCAGAAATCGTTACAGGTATAATAAATTCAACTATTTGTGATGGGTAATATGCGCGATCGTTTTACCGCTATGATAATAATGAGCCGGTTGCCGCTACCCGCAGGCAGATGTAGTATTGGGCTTTAAAACTCTATAGTTTTTTATCATCACTTGCTATTCGTCGCACGAGCTTTCCTGACGTACCATACCGATGGTCAAATTCGACAACATGACTTTGCATGATCTCAGCCAGGTGATTTTGCATCTTGTGATCATTAAGATGCAATGTCACATCTGGTAGTTCCAATACTGTTTTTAACTGTCCGGCAGCCATCTCAACGTGGCCTAAAGGAGAATCTGGCGGCAATGTCAGGAGGGCAGAAATCTTTCCCACTGTATCGTGTATAGCGATTAATTTCATTATAATAATTTAGGAATATAAATCTACGGTTCAACAAAACTCAGGTTGAAAAACCAACCCTGAATTTCATCGTCGCCGGTATTTCTATATGTAAAATAAATACTATCCTCCTGGTTTTCGTTGAACTCATACTCGATATTTTCGACCGTTATTCTGCGGGATCCCGCCGCAATGCGGCTGAAGTCCTGTACCGCTACAGAAACAGTAACGGTGCCACGCCGAAACGGCCACGGGCCAAATCCAAATCTCCGTACTTCACCCGGTTTAAATTTATCTTCAGCTGATGTAAGCACGTAATATGGTCCATAAAGTTGAACAGTTGCCATAGTTGTTTTCCCCCATCTTTTGTGCGTCCGTCGGAAATAAAGCCGATAGTAGAATATAATATTTCACTGCCAATATTGGCGTTAGGGCAAATATACAAACCATAGTATAAAAATCAATAGTCAATTATAAAAGCGAATAAGAGAGCCGGTGCGGGAAAGTTCATTGGCTCGTTCGTTAAAAGAAGTAATTCATTATAAATTTTTCAAATAAGAATTCTGTCAATCCTGATAAAGCTATATGAACGCTTGTCGAATATTAAAAATATCGGTAATAATAGTATAGTTCCTATAAAACATTCGGAATATACTACGTGGCATGAATATTGTCCATTATAGTGTCTTATCATTAAAATCCATTTCTTCCAATAGACATTTAAGTCAAAAGATCACATCGATTTTTTCAATCTTCTTCGTGTAATGTTAATTACACTTAGTACTACTACCTATCCCGTTTCAATGAAAGCTTTCCTATGGAGCTAGTGTTATGTTAATTATAAAGCTGCGCTTTGAACGTGAATTGTCACAGGTGCACTGTGAACTCAGCTATCAACCACCGACAATTCACGATTAACATAACACTAGTGTTATGTTAATTATAAAGCTGCGCTTTGAACGTGAATTGTCACCGTGTACACTGTGAAGTTCCAGCTATCAACCACCGACAATTCACGATTAACATAACACTAGTTTGTAACCATCTCAATGGCTTTCAAACTTTGAATAATCAGGCACTTTTATAAACTAACTACAAAGTGAAGATCGAAATTAATAATCAAACCATTGTCACAATCGGCCTGGCATTTATTTTTCTATGTTATCAATATTTGATGTCAATATTCAAAGTGAATTTTATCATTCATATAAGTATCGACATTTGTTTATGCATTCTTTTCAATATTTACAATTATAAAAGGTTTAGCGACTTTAAAACAAAAAAAGACCTGCAACTAACGAGTGAAAGATTAGCCCTGGCACTACTATTGGGAAATATTCCTTTTATTGTCGGCATCATTGTATGGTCAATTACAGTTTTCAGATAATTTGCAGATCAAATTAAAAAGCCCCTGTAATTACTAAGGGGCCTTTTACTAACCTTTCAGGACTTCAAATTAATGCATTGGAAAAATCACGCCGGCGTACAGGTTCATGGTATTCAGGTTATCATACCCATTCTTTTTGTAGGGCGCATATTCATATGAGGCGCCAAGGGTAATTCCGGATTTGCCATATTTGTTAAATGGTATCATTACTCCAACTCCACCCTGGGCGAGAAACCCAACACTTGTAGAGCCGCTTCCAAATTCACCAAGGTATTGTTTAAAATCGATCATGTTGGCCCCTGCACCAAGAGAAACGTAAGGTTTAACCGGGCCGGTAGGTAAAAGAAAATATTTTGCTTTTAACAATACGGGTGTCATTTGAATTGAATTACTTAATACCGCTGACACGTCCTGCGAATTAGAAAGTGGATATAAATTACGTGGATACTTTTGATAATAATCCTGGTAACCGGATTCTAAACCCGCCGAAAGCCGGTTGTTAAAAGAATACATAATAGATCCCCGCCCTCCACGTGGAGAATTATCATTAACGAGATCGCTTTTAAATGCGCCTAACGGCATACCGTAGTTGTAGTTTAAGTTGAGTTGCAAAGTTCCCTTTTGTGCGCTGGCGGCAAGTGACAAAAGCATGAGTGCACTTATTGCAAACAATACTGTTTTTATGTTTTTCATATAAATAATTAATTGGTCTTCTAATTAATTGGTCTTCAAATAAGGTGACTGATCAAATAAAGCTTTGACCTGGCTATCTGCAACGGTTGCATCAAATATTTGAGGCCCCCTGATCAATCCCGTCCAGGTTACATCAATTTTATTATTTGTGGAAGCATTTTTCAAATCCAGTAGGTCTATAGAAACAGCACCTTCATTGATTTGATAGACGCTGTATGCATAGGGCACAGAATAACCATAGTCCGGATAGCCCCAATAGTAAGGATCCCAATAGCCCCCATAATCATCCCAATAATCCGCGTAGGTTATTACCCCGGTTGAGGTGTTTATGATGTGGTTTACATTCACCCCGAGATCCGGATTTTGGTTTTTGCCTACCTGCGTAAAACCTGCAGCAGTCATGTATTTATTTACTGCCTGGATGTAAGCCATACCTGAATTGTCTAATTGCATCGTTGCGTTTCCATTTTTAATTACTGCAACCGAATCAGCAATGCTGTATGTTTTGTAATTTGAAAAATTTACAGAAGAATCGTGATCGGTAATATAAATGCGGGATTCATCTGTAGTTAAATTATTTAACGGTTCCTTCTGGCATCCAAAATAAATGAATGAAGTTCCAACTATCAATGACCATAACAATACTCTTTTCATAACATTATAAAGTTTTAGATTTTCATATTTAGCTCAAAATTCGAAAAAAAGTGAATGTATAAGACGCTAAAATTGCTGCTGTGAGCAGCATTTGAAGCTATTTTAACCTTCTTTTAAATTAAATGTTAACGAATTTAAAATCTTCAAAACTATTAGCGAATGCCTATCAAAAAATGAGGTGGTTTTCAGATGGGTAATAAATGCTCCGGCCCGCCATGGTAGTATCACTCCGAATAGAGCGTATGCGATTTGAATATACTATTACTTCAAATTGTAAAATGGCAGGTAGTTCAAATCAATTTTAAAAGAACATGGTGAAAAAACTTTATCATTGAAAGTCGCAGCTCCGATTTTTCAGGAAGATGTGTTCAAACCTGGAACTGGCGATGCAAGGACCGCTTTAAAAGAGGCAGTTCCATTTAGTAATAATACTTGTTTGTTAGTGGCATTGCCGGAATCGGACCCGCTTCAAAAATTTTGCTGCTATTCGCGTAGGTAAGTCTTTATATTCATCTTTGATAATACTGCAAATGCTTTCTTGCTATTTGAATTCAGAAAAATAACTTATTTTACCATTGAGTTTCACGTACCCTATTGCAATACTGTACACCTGCCCTGTACCAAATAAAACTGCATCTATAAAAGTAGCGTTACTGAAGAGAGATTAATCTGGAGTTGTATAGAAACATAAGAATTTTGATGCAATGAATAAGTCAGTTCATAGCCGAAAAGATGCCGGGCAACTATCTTAAACATGCTTGCCGATGACCTGATACGGCAGGCTTCGTGCTCCCATAAAAAAGTGCAACTTAAATAACAGACTATAAAGGAAATTGAATGGAACTTATATGGCAGTGTGATTGTCCGGGTTATGCAAATAAATTTAATGTGATGAAATATGATAAGTCTTGTGATACCGGTTTATAACGAAGAACTTTTAATCCATGAACTTTTCGAAAGAGTTAAAAATGCGATGGAATCTATTGGAACAGATTTCGAGGTATTAATAGTTGATGATGGAAGTACAGATTGTACATTAAAATACCTTGAGATATGCAACAAAAAGGATAACCGATTCAAAATATTATCCTTATCGCGGAATTTTGGGCACCAGGCAGCCTATACAGCAGGGTTAAATTATGCAAAAGGTGATTTTATCAGTATGATGGATGGAGATTTACAGGATCCCCCGGAACTGATTAAGGAAATGTATCACAAAGCTTCCACTGAAGGATTTGATGTTGTTTATGGAAGAAGAAAGGAACGTAAGGAAAAATTTTCGAAAAAATTTGGCATCTGGATTTTCCATTCTATTTTCCGAAGACTTTCCAATCTGGAAAATATAAGGCAAGCCGGCAATTTTTCACTTATGTCGAAACGTGCCTTACATGCATTTTTATCATTACATGAAAAAAACCGGTATTTACCGGGAATGAGATCCTTTGTAGGATTCAAACAGGGATTTGTTGAATATACCAGGCCTGACCGGGTTCATGGAGAAGCTAAAATGACGATCTATAAATTAGTTACTCTGGCGCTCGATGCAATTTTTTCATTTTCCAGCCTGCCAGTTAAAATATGTCTTTATTCGGGGCTTGTCGGTATTATTTTAATCTTTTTTGCACTGATTTATATCCTCATTGGCAAGTTGGGCGGCTATGCGCCGGTTGGCTGGTCTTCGATTATTTTAAGCGTTTATTTCATTGGATCGGTGCAGCTGGTTTCTATCGGAATTTTGGGTGAATATGTATACCGCATATATAAGGAAACACAAAACCGCCCTATTTTTATTGTGAGTAAATTTATTGAGTAACCGCAACCAAACAGAATGGGTGAGATAGCCTACAAGGGCAATGAGTTGGATTTATTTGAACAGGCTACTGCCTGGAAAAAATATTATGGCCGGTTTTTAATCCCTTATCTGAGGGATAGCGTGCTTGAAGTAGGCGCCGGTATTGGCAGTACGACGAGCGTACTATGCAACGGCACACAGGATAAGTGGCTTTGCCTGGAACCTGATCCCCAATTATATGGCAGGCTTGAAAATAAAATAAACGAACAGCGGTTACCTGCCTGTTGTATCTCGTTTAAAGGCACTACGGCGGATTTGCCAACAGCTAACAAATTCAATGCTATCATTTACATTGATGTAATAGAACATATTGACAAGGATCGCGAAGAACTTACGAGGGCGGAGTCCTTATTAACAGAGAAAGGTTATTTGATTGTTCTCGTTCCGGCCCACCAGTTCTTATACAGCGAATTCGACAAGGCGATTGGCCATTACCGGCGTTACAATAAAAAAATGCTTACTGCTGCAGCGCCGCCGGGGCTTCGCCTTCTTAAAATGAGGTATCTCGACTCCTTTGGGCTCTTCGCTTCAATTATGAATAAATACTTTTTAAAACAAGATTATCCAACAGCAGGACAAATCAGTTTCTGGAATAAATTTTTAGTGCCGGTATCAAAACCGGTAGACTTTATTTTAAATTATAATGCCGGAAAAACATTGGTCGCTGTCTGGCAAAAGGCATAAAATTCAACTAAAGCCCGCATGAAAAAGTGGTCACTTTTTATATTAGCAACAGTAGGCGTGATTATTATTTTTCAGATCTGTTATGGATTAGCCGTTTTGCGGCCGTCGAATATTAAATGGTTGATGAATGTTCGTCATGATTGGGGTACGCATTATTTGGGATGGGCCTTTTACAAAAATGAACCATGGCATTTTCCACTTGGGAAAGTTACGGGTTATAATTACCCGGTGGGAACCAACGTAGGTTTTACGGATTCGATTCCTCTAATGGCAATTATTTTTAAATTATTTGCTCCACTCCTTCCCGGCGATTTTCAATATTTCGGATGGTGGTTATTCAGTTGTCATTTGCTGGCAGCTTACTTTACTATTTTATTGTTGCGGCTCTTTAAAGTTAACATGCTGATAACTCTTGCTGCTGCCATTTTTATTGCGGCCAACCCGGTACTTATTCACAGAGGAATACACCCGGCATTATGCGCTCACTGGCTGCTGATTGCCTGCATATACTTTTACTTTCTCAATCCTCGCACCACTAAGCCAAAACAGGTATTGATTTATCAGTTCACTGTACTATTGCTTAGCGCTTTGATAAACCCTTATCTCTGCGTAATGGTAATGGGCTTCACGTTTGCGACTCCTTGTAAGCTTGCCTTCATCGACAAGGTACTCAAGAGAAAAAAATTCTTTATTTACATAGCAGTCTCCCTTGTGAGTGTGGCTTTGACCTGGTATATAACCGGGATGATCGGCTTTGAAAAAAAGGAGGACCTCGGTATCAGTGGCGCTTATGGTTTATACACGATGAATCTAAACTCACTTTATAATGCCGGGGGATACGCTAGTCTTACCCGTACATTTAATTGGGTCAGCTGGCACCAATATGAAGGCTTCATGTATTTGGGAGCCGGTATTTTATTACTTCTTTCCATGTTGTTTTTATACTATGGTTTTCTTTTTATCAAGCGCCGGATGACTAATAACAAATTACCAGTACAGGAAAGCGTGAAGATAAAACGCCTTATTCCCCTGATGGTGCTTGTCGTTCTTTATACTATTTTTTCTATAACCCTTGTAATCAGTTTTAATAGTAAGGTTATTTTGCGAATCCCCGCACCGGCAATTTTTATTCACCTGGAGGAAGTGTTCCGGGCTTGCGGAAGATTTTTTTGGATGCCATACTACCTGATTATCTTGTTTACCATTATTGGCCTTGCAAGAAGCAGGATCTATCCTTTCATCACCACGCCTTTAATTATCATTGCACTTGGAATTCAACTTTATGATATCAAACTTCTACTGACGTCCAGGCAGCTGCCTGCAGGGACATATACACCGCCCATGGATAACAGTAACTGGATCCGGATCATGAGCCAGTTCGATCAAATATTGTTTTTCCCGGCTTTTGAGTCGCCTAATATCCGGCCAATGGATTACCAGGATTTTTCGTACCTGGCCTTAAAGGCCGGTAAGCCGGTTAACCTTGCCTATGTGGCGCGCGGCGATTATCACGCGGCGCGCATTTTTAGCGACAGCCTGAACAAGATGGTTGAAAATGATAATCTTTCACCCAAAGCACTTTATATAACAAATGCGGCGAACTTAACCCACTTCACCCTTTCGTTCCAGTCTGGTTCAGCCGTACTTAACTCGCTCGACAGTTGTTATTATATTTACTCCAAGGCGTCAAATAACAAAACGCTGGATGACCTGGCTGCTACTCAAAATGCGCCGGCTAAAAATACTATTGACAGTATTCTGAAAGTAATGCAAACGAAAATAGAATTTTTTGAAATTAATACGCCACAAGGAACAGAAGATAAGTCAATTCACTATTCGCTGGAATCTGTAAACATCAATAAGAAAGTTATTTCGATGGATGGCTGGGCCTTTATCGATACGACCCAGAATAATAAAGGAGATTCAATTTTCGTTGCGTTAATAAGTCCAGATAAATCTTACATCGCCAAAGCTCAGTTAGTAGAGAGGCCGGATATCACCTCCACTTTCAACAAGGTTTATCTGGGTGATGCAGGATTTAATTTTATTGCTTTCACCGATCAGGTTAAACAAGGGACGTACAAAATAGGAATGATCATAAAAGATGCAAGAGGGCACTTTGTATACCAGCCGGCATTATCACGCGGAGATGTGCTCCTGGAAAATTATATAAAAAAATAGTCTCCCGATGTTGAGGAAAATCGCATGCCGGGCCATTGGTCGGCACTTGTTAATTTTATAAATTAGACCATGGTTGTCCGACAAAAAGTTTCATCATTTTGCTATACCATCGATGCTATTACAGGCACCACAACCGGCATTTACATCTGCAGTTGCTTCAGGAATAATTTTGTTTCTTCATCCCTTGTTAATGTAAGACGCATAATAAGTCGGTATCCGTTTCCCTAAAAGGGCCGCATGTATAAATCACGTTGTTCCGGTTTGCCATTTCTTTATATTTTTTTGACACGTGACCTTAATGCTCTATTTAAACATACCTTATAGTATATTATCGTGCGCGCACAGAAGCCGCTTATTTACATTAGCGCCACAATACTTTTAAATTGTATCACCTTTCATAATATGTGGAAATAGCATCAGGCAATTACCGGCATGGGTAATTATAAAAGACAAACTACCGGATATATTATCGCCTTTTAATAAAAACGAGCCTGTTGGCGGGTATAAATCTTTTCGTTAAAAGCAAGCCTGCAATAAACCCTCCGATATGCGCTGCATAGGCTATACCACTTGCTTCGCTGCCTCCTAAATATCCGGTTCCATTGGCAACCTGAAGCAAGATCCATGAACCCAAAACAATAAATGCGGGTACCTGAACAAAAAAAATTATGAAAAGAATCGTTACTCTTTTAAGGGGAAAAAGCAGTAGGTAGCCACCCATTACGCCCGATATGGCACCCGAGGCTCCCAGGCTTGGAATTAAATGATTTTCGCCAAAAAGATAGTCTGAAAATATGTGTGTAAGAGATGCTATGACGCCGCACAAGAGGTAAAAGAAAAAATAGCGCACATGGCCCATCTTGTCTTCCAAATTATCGCCGAAAATCCAAAGGAAAAGCATGTTGCCCGCAATGTGTGCGATGCCACCGTGCATAAACATCGCCGTAATAAGAGTTAACCATACAGGTATTGCGGTAATTCCGAGGCCCGGTATTACTACGTCCTGCCCACTAATAGGGTCATGAACCCAGGTAGCAGGTGTCACAATATCATGTCCGCTTAATATTTCAGCAGGTACTGCAGCATAGCTATAGGTGAAATTAATATCGCTTCCAAACTTCTGGTACACTATAAAAACAATAATGTTGATGGCAATAAAAAGGTAATTCACGTAAGGGGTTATTTTCCTGTCGGAATTATCATCGCTTATCGGGATCATTGCAGGGTTTAAAATTTACAAGATAGGATAATTTCAAAATTCGGCTGATCTTACCAAGCAATTTACGTTCCGTAACGTGGCATGTTATTTTTACCAGGAGACGTCCCTCCTGTTGAAATTATGGAAGAAACGATTTAGAAGGTTTGCTATAACAAAGCAGAGCGGCTTTTCTGTCGTTATTGAAAAGTGAAGTAAGTAAAAATTTTAAAGCCTCTTTTGAACCCTTTAGCGTTTCAACAAAATTTTAAACCATGTCAAAAGCAAATGATTACAACATAATGAAGATTGATTAATTTACTAAAAAACTTTCTATATGATCTTTTTTGTTCTATCAATATTGATTCTTATCAACGCATATTTTTCGGCTGCTGAAATAGCCCTTGTCTCGGTTAAAAAATTTAGAATACAGGAGGAGGCGGATAAAGGGAACAAGGGCGCATGGCAGGTCTTAAATCTTTTAAAGAATCCGGATGAGTATTTAAGCTCCATCCAGGTTGGAATTACATTGGTAGGAATTATTGAGGGCCTGTATGGAGGTGAGGCTTTGGAAGCCTACCTTGAACCCAGATTAGTTTCATGGGGCATGTCTTCATGGTTTGCACACATCTTAAGTATGGTAACCGGAATCGGCTTTATCACTTACATAACTGTTGTCATTGGCGAACTTTTACCTAAATCCATAGCGCTGCAATCTCCTCAAAAAATAGCACTTCGCATCGGGCCTTCGTTCAGCCTCTTTACCTGGTTGGCTTATCCATTTGTAAAATTGCTCACTGGTAGTACCCATTTAATAATCCGTATGTTTGGCGTACGTGGTTCAGAAAATCAAAAACTCACAGATGCGGATCTGAAGAGCCTGCTAAGCCTTGCATACCGGCAGGGAACCATCGAGAAAGACGAATGGGCGCTCCATGAAAATATTTTTAACTTTTATGAAAGGACGATAGAGAAAATTATGACACCCGTTGAAAAAGTTGTTACGATAGATGAGGACATGCCTTTAGAAACCGTTGATGAGATTCTTAGGAATAATGCCTATCATTTTTTTCCGGTGATCCAACAAAAAGATAAAATAGTTGGATATCTGAGTGCCCGGGACTTTTTTATTGAAAGAGGCAAAGCTTTGAAGGAAATGACCTACTCTTCGTGTACCGTAACAGTAAGCCAAAATGCTCCTGAATTGTTACAAAAATTTAAATACTATAAACATAATTTTGGCATCGTGGTAAACGAAAGCGGTAGTTTAGCTGGTGTGGTCACCATGCATGATGTTGCAAAGATCCTCATTGGCAAAATACCCTGATGCTCATTTACACCCTTTAAATTTAGTCTCCTTAATTGAAACCTTACTTTTGAGAAAATATGTTGATATAAAACAAGTTACCCTCAATGTGTTGAGGGTAACAAAAATTTGCGCGTGTGTATTTATACTTATTTTATTTCATGATACTTAAATAAAGGCTAGGCAAGAGGTAAGTTTAACCGCAATGTTATAAAAAAGACCTCCCATCAGGACAAACTTCTTTTTCTTTTCTTTGACATAATTACAAACACCACTGTTGCTGCAACTGCTCCAACAGCTAATTTTTGAACTACGCCCTTGCGATTCGTTTTCCACTCTGATCTCCACCCTCTTTCCAGCCAGGGATTGGGAATAATGCCTTTTTTTAAATCGCTGATACGCCCTTCGACTACATTAACCCTGTCTGCAAGGATCAACCCCATCCAGTGGGCCAATGTAGCTTCACTGTATTTGTAAGCAAACCGGCGGATGGCGCCACTTACACCGCTCGGAGGGATGGAGGTACCAAATACCCGCGTTATAGCCGGGCGTTCAATTGAATGCAGGATCTCCATATCAACTTCCTGCTGTGGAGCTCTTTCATAGTTCAGGCGTTGATGGTCTGCACCATTATAGTGTTTCATCGGATAGGTCGGATCATTTTCAGGATCTGCATCCATACCCCAGCCTGGTATATCTGTATAATGATCTGCTACCTCGCTGTAATATTGAGAATCTGTTTTTGGAGCTTCTGCCTGGGAAGGCGGTGTTATTTTGTCTATTTTAGATTTTATTGATGTTTCCATAAAATTTTATTTAAGCCACACTAGCGCGTGGAGGGATTAAAAGAGGTTTGATTATATTATCTCTTTTTGCAGAAAACATATGATAGGCATCACCTATTTCTTCAAGTGGTATTCTGTGTGAGATAAGACCTTTTGGATTAAGGCGGCCTGACATTACATGATCAATTAATTTTGGAAGCAGGCGCTTAACAGAAGCCTGGTTAGAGCGAACGCGTAATACCCTTATTCATGATACTTCCCATTGGCACCAGGTTCCATGGCGGCCCATACACTCCTATCACAGATAAGATACCGCCTTTCTTAACAGAGTTAGCAGCCCAATGCAAGGCTGTAGCATTTCCTGCCTGTAACAATAATTTTCTGCCGAAAAGTTCCTGCAATGAATCACCCACTGCATCACATCCCACGGCATCAATACATACATCTGCCCCATACCAGTCAGTGGCCTTTTTTAAGAACAATACCACGTCATCCATTTCTTTAAAATTATAAGCTTCGCAATAAGAATATTTTCTTGCAAACTCGAGCCTGTATTCTAAATGGTCAATAATGATCACGCGCCCTGCGCCAAACAACCAGGCACAGCGTGCGGCCATAATACCTACCGGGCCCGCGCCAAAAACCACCACGGTATCTCCCTTTTGTATGCCGCCCATTTCAGCCGCCTGGTAACCTGTGGGCACAACATCTGTTAATAAAACTGCATCCTCAATGTCCATTCCCTGCGGAATTACGGTAGGGCTTACATCTGCATAGGGAACGCGAACGTATTCAGCCTGGCCGCCATCATATCCTCCGGCAATGTGTGCGTAACCAAAAAAACCGCCTGCCGCAGTAGCTTCCGGGTTCGACTCATGGCAATTACCATATAATTCCTGCTTGCAAAAAGGGCAGGTTCCACAGGCAATATTAAATGGCACCAATACATGGTCACCTACCTTAAGTTTTTGTACACCTGAGCCTACTTCTTCTACGATACCTGTAAACTCATGGCCGAAAGTCATGCCTACCCTGGTGTCTGGCACCAGCCCATGATACAAGTGCAAATCAGATCCACAAATTAACGAACGTGTTACCCGCACAATAGCATCATAAGGATGCTTGATTTCCGGTTCAGGCCGGTCATAATCGGCCCTGATCCTGTAAGGCCCCCGATAGTTCATTGCTAACATAAAATTTATTTAAGATTTATAATTGAATGAAAGAAAACACTTGATTTATTTTTGTCAACAACCCGATTGAACAAAAGCAATATCATTTTCCACTAAAAAAAATGCCAATAAGTACTGGGATAATTATATCGAGAGTTTATCGGTATGCGAACCAATAAATTAAATGGCTGTTTATACCGCTGTGCTATTTATTGTAATCTATAATATAGTAACTGCCTGAATCTGTGTTTAAAGGTCTAAATAAAACACATCGTTTTGTCGTGGACTCCAGACAAAAGTCTGCGACGTGTCAACTTATGCAAACAAATAGTATAACCAATTACACACAATTTTAAAAGAGTTTTTAGTTGTGAAAAAAATTACACAATCAGGAAGAATACTTCAGTATAGGTGGGGCGAGTGGCTTTACTATAATTGTAATTGTATTTCGAGGCAAGAGGCTCTCTTAAATAAAAGCATGTTGAGTTGATATGTATCCAGGGATCTACATTTTTGTGAGTAAGACGAATGTTAATATCTGCAGGTAATCGTTCTTATCACGTGATGAAGCTGAAGCCGGACGGTGAATGTAAGGGCAATAGAATGTGAAGTACTGCTGCCAGTAATTACTTCATTTTATACAAAATTGTAGTCTAACTGTCAACCCGTCTTCCCCGAACGATTCGCTGGGTTTTTTGAATTCTATGGGCTTCACTTTTCTTTACCAGGAGGGTTGTAAGCGCAACATTGGGGCAGGTTGCGCATTTAACGGTATAAGTTGCATTATCATAAGTCATTTCGCCCGCACCATTATTCCAGTTTCTCGCAGACAAAGTAAAAGATTGCTGGTTATCACCATGAGGGCCAAACTTTATATCGTTATTTTTTAGTTCAAAACTAATGGCTATCCTGTCACCGTCCATACCTTCACATATACCCGGCGTATACCTTGGAATAATTATTTCGTGTATATACAAACCGTTTTCAAATAGTATCTGGCCGCCTTTTATATTGGATTTTTGATTTCCCAAGGTCCTCCGCAATACTAATCTTTGATCTATAAAAAATTGGACTTTTTTTATATCCAGGTTACTGCTGGTTATACGATCCAGTAAATCTTTTGTAAAGGGAACAAAGAGATTACCATTCGTCGTTAATTGATTGGGGCTACTGCAGCTATTTAAAAAAATAAAAGAGAGAATCAAAATTATTGAAAGAAGTTTCCGCATAAGTTATTTGCTATAGGGTAAAAAATTTGGTGTCAAATTTATATTACTTACTTCATATTTCATGATTTTATACTAAAGCGCCAAAGCTAATGCACATAGCTTGAAGTTATTATCCGGAACAGTAATAAGGCAGGATAATAACAAAATTTTGGGTAACAATACAAGCTAAAAGTGTACAGCTGGTACCTGGAATAATAATCTTGTGAAGAAAATCGCTAAATATATTGGAACGGTTTGCTAAATATTTTAGTAATTTGCCAATTATTTACGCGTATTGGTTTATTAATATTCACGAATGCCAGGAACGAAAGCAGATATCATCGCAGCATTACAAAAGGATATCCTTCTTTTACAGGGATTTAAAACCGCCACAAACAATACTTGTATAGATGTGGGAGTGGAACCGGTAAAAAATGCTTTCCCGGGTAATACATTTCCTTTGGGATCGGTACATGAATTTATTTATACCACAACAGAAGATGCTGCAGTAACAGGCGGTTTCATAGCCGGTGTTCTTGCTTCATTGATGCAAAATGGCAGAGCAGCCATATGGATTGGTTCTTCGGGTACAATTTTTCCACCCGCACTCAGATCATTTGGTATTGCACCTGATAAAATCATTTTTCTTGATTTGAAAAAAGAAAAAGAAATGCTGTGGGCGATGGAAGAAGCGCTCAAATGTAATGGGCTCGCTGCGGTTATTGGAGAAGTGCAGGAATTAAGTTTTGTTGCTTCAAGGCGGCTTCAATTAGCAGTTGAACAAAGCGGCGTAACCGGGTTTATCGTTCATCGTAATCCCGCAAAATCAAATGCAACCGCTTGCACGGCCCGGTGGAAAATCACTTCGATGCCCAGCGAGTTAGCGGCTAATATGCCTGGCGTAGGTTTCCCTCGTTGGAATGTAGAATTGCTGAAAGTGAGAAACGGTAAGCCGGGTTCCTGGCAGATAGAATTCAGGGAAGGCCGCTTCAGTTATATTTATAAAATTACTTCCATTTTACAGGAAGTACAAAAGAAAACGGGATAACATGGCGAAACGTTTTGTATCCATATGCTTTCGTAATTTAAAAACGGATTGGCTCATCCGGCACCAGCCTGGCCTTAAGCAACTACCCTTTGCTTTAGTTATAGCAGAACATGGACGAATGATAGTGACAGCAGTAAATGCTTTGGCGCAAAAACTCGGAGTAGGTACAGGCATGGTGTTAGCAGATGCAAGAGCGATCATTCCCTCTTTACAGGTTTTTGATGATGAGCAGGAACGGGCTGCCAAACTTCTTAAAGGCCTAGCCGAATGGTTCATTCGCTATACTCCCGCTGTAGCCATCGATTTACCGGATGGCCTTTTACTCGATGTTACCGGCTGTGCCCATCTTTGGGGAGGTGAAAAACAATACCTAACGGAGATGAGTAAACGATTACAGTTTTTGGGTTATCATACCGGTGCTGCAATGGCAGATACGATCGGCACTGCCTGGGCCGTTGCACGTTTTGGAAATGATTCATCAGTTATTGAATGTGGCAGGCAGGCTGAAGCGCTGCTTTTATTGCCCCCGGCAGCGCTTCGTCTTGATGGAGAAATTATAGAACGGCTGGAAAAACTTGGGCTTCGGCAAATCATTAATTTTATTAACATGCCCCCTGCTTCTTTGCGCAGGCGTTTTGGGCAGCAACTTCTCAGGCGATTAAATGAAGCCCTGGGACGTGAAGAAGAAGCAATGAATCTGTTTGAGCCGGTTCGCCTTTACCAGGAAAGATTGCATTGCCTCGAGCCCATTGTAACAGCAACAGGTATTGAAATTGCACTCGAACGATTATTAGATATTATATGCCATCGTTTGCAGAGCGAACAAAAGGGGCTTCGCGCGGCTTTATTTAAAGGCTATCGTGTAGATGGCAAAATTGAAAAGATTAAGATAGGTACGAACAGGGCTTCCTGTAATAAGAAGCATCTTTTTAAATTATTTGAAATCAAATTGTCTGCTATTGAGCCTGCATTGGGAATAGAACTGTTTATACTTGAAGCTCCTATAGTAGAAGACCTGGCTCCCGTACAGGAAAAACTTTGGAAGAAGGCAGCGGGACTAGATGATATCGGATTAACTGAATTGCTGGACCGGCTGGCCGGCAAGATCGGTTCAAACCAGATACACCGTTATGTACCGGCTGAACATTATTGGCCTGAACATTCATTCCGGAAGGCGCTTACATTGCATGAACCATTACAAACCATATGGAAAGCCGACAGGCCGAGGCCTTTGCAATTATTTTCAAAGCCTGAACCAATCGAAGTCACCGCACCTGTTCCCGACTATCCCCCGATGTTATTTCGTTATAAAGGAAAATTGCATAAGATAACCAGGTCTGATGGGCCGGAACGTATTGAGCCGGAATGGTGGCTGCAGGAAGGCCAGCACCGGGATTATTACTACGTGGAAGATGAAGAAGGTCACCGTTACTGGTTATTCCGCTCAGGGCATTATGATGCTGCTAAATCGTATCAATGGTTTATTCATGGATTTTTTCCGTAACTAAATTTAAATCATGAATTATACAGAATTACAGGTAGCAAATAATTTATGGTTCGTGTGAGGGGTCAGTAGCCATCTTCAATTCGATTATGGAACACTAATCTACTTATTCATTAGTGTCTTCACGAACTATTCAAGAAGATTCTATTTTTTAAAAATTTATTTGAGTGTATTTAAATAGCTGGACATTGTTGGTTCGTGAGGCAAGAAGCACGAAAAGAGTGTAGGAAACCTCACAGGTTTTTAAAACCTGTGAGGTATCGGTAGCATCTTCAATTCGATTATAGAACACTAATCTACTTAATCATTAGTGTCTTCACGAACTATTAAAGAAGATTCTATTTTTTAAAAATTTATTTGAGTGTATTTAAATTGCTGGACATTGTTGGTTCGTGAGGCAAGAACCACGAAAAGAGTGTAGGAAACCTCACAGGTTTTAAAAACCTGTGAGGTGTCAGTAGCCATCTTCAATTCGATTATGGAACACTAATCCACTTAATCATTGTGTCTTCACGAACTATTAAAGAAGATTCTATTTTTTAAAAATTTATTTGAGGTATTTAAATAGCTGGACATTGTTGGTTCGTGAGGCAAGACCACGAAAAGAGTGTAGGAAACCTCACAGGTTTTAAAAACCTGTGAGGTATCGTAGCCATCTTCAATTCGATTATTGAACACTAATCTACTTATTCATTCGTGTTTCACGAACTATTAAAGAAGATTCTATGAGAGGTATTTAAATAGCTGGACATTGTTGGTTCGTGAGGCAAGAACCACGAAAAGAGTGTGTGGAAAACCTCACAGGTTTTTAAAACCTATGAGGTGTTGGTAGCCATCTCTGAGATGTAGGTAGCATTCCTCCTCCATGGTTGTGTCTTGACGAACCATTAGGTTTCAAAATCTTGTTCATGTAACAAATTTAATCATGAATTATACAGAATTACAGGTAACGACTAATTTCAGTTTTCTTCGCGGGGCCTCCCACCCTGAAGAATTGATGGAACAGGCCTCAGTTCTGGGATACAGGGAAGTAGCCATTACTGACCGGAATAGTTTCGCAGGCATCGTGCGTGCTCATGTTGCGGCTAAAAAATATGGCATTCGGATGATCACAGGTTGCCGGTTGGATTTAATCGACGGTTTAAGCCTGCTCGCATATCCTACTAACGTGAACGCTTACTCGCAATTATGCAACCTGCTCACAACGGGGAACCGCCGGGCTGAAAAAGGAGCATGTAATTTATATAAAGCCGATGTATACCAGTATGCAGATAATGTAAAATTTGTTGTGCTTCCACCCGGACAGTTAAATGATTTATTTGAATTTGACGCGACATTTGCGAATGCCTTAAAAGAATTTCATGAAGCTTTTGGATCCAATCTTTATATCGGCGCTACGCGGCGTTATTATGGAGTCGATAGCAAATATTTATACCGGCTTGCACAATTGTCTTCTCAATTACAAATACCTATGCTTGCAACAAATGATGTGCACTATCATGAACCGGGGCGGCGGCAATTGCAGGATATCCTAACCTGCATCCGTGAAAAATGTACCATCCATACGGCGGGTTACCTTTTGCATCCGAATGCCGAAAGATATCTTAAGCCAGCGGAAGAGATGGCCCGGTTGTTCAGGCTGTATCCTGATGCAATATTCCGGACACACGAAATTGCTGAGGCTTGCAGATTTTCCCTTGACGAATTAAAATATGAATACCCGGAAGAGATTACCAATGATGGCCGTACCCCGCAGGAGGAACTTACTTTCCTTGCCTGGCAGGGAGCTAAAGAACATTTTGGCGAGAACATTCCTGAACAAACCATTAAAGCCATTCATCATGAATTAGGCTTTATTGAACACATGAATTACGCTCCATATTTTCTGACAGTTTATGATATTGTTCGTTTTGCAAGACAGCAGAAAATTCTTTGCCAGGGACGTGGCTCTGCGGCAAATTCCACTGTTTGTTATTGCCTGGGCATTACATCAGTTGATCCGACAAAATTTGACTTATTATTTGAACGCTTTATTTCTTCCGCCCGTAATGAGCCACCGGATATAGATGTTGATTTTGAACATGAGCGCCGTGAAGAAGTCATACAATATATTTATGAGAAATACGGCCGTGACAGGGCAGCTATTGTAGCCACCGTTACACAGCAACATCAAAAAGGAGCGATCCGTGATGTGGGAAAGGCGATGGGTTTATCAATCGATACAGTCAACAGGCTGTCAGGCTCCATTTGGGAATTCACGGATGAATGGTTTGAGGGGAAACGATTAACAGAGCAAGGGCTAAATCCGGATGACCAGCATCTTCGAAAAGTATTACAGCTTACGAGAGAGTTTATGGGATTTCCTCGGCAACTTGGCCAGCATACAGGCGGCTTTGTTATTACCAGGGGTAAGTTGTCTGATCTGTGCCCTATCATGAATGCACGTATGGCAGACAGAACCTGTATTGAATGGAATAAGGATGATATTGATGCGCTGGGCTTTTTAAAAATAGATGTACTTGCATTGGGTATGCTTACCTGTATCAGGAAAGCCTTTGATATTGCCCAAGAAAATTATAGCCTTAACCTTACACTCGCCAATATTCCGCAGGATGATGTTAATGTGTATGAAATGATCTGCCGTGCCGATACCATCGGTGTTTTCCAGATTGAAAGCCGTGCCCAGCAAGCCATGTTACCGCGATTGAAGCCACAATGTTTTTATGATCTTGTCATTGAAGTGGCTATCGTGCGGCCCGGGCCTATACAGGGTGATATGGTACATCCCTATTTACGACGCCGTAATGGTGAAGAGAATGAGGAATATCCATCAAAAGAACTGGAAGAAATTTTGAAACGTACGCTGGGTGTTCCGCTGTTCCAGGAACAGGCAATGAAGATCGCGATTGTTGCCGCAGGCTTCACGCCAACCGAAGCTGACGAATTGCGCCGCAGCATGGCAACATTTAAACTAAAAGGGCTGGTTACCAAATTCGAAGAGAAGTTGATTAATGGGATGATAGCAAGAGGATATAAGCCGGAATACGCCCAACGCATTTTTAAGCAACTGGAGGGTTTTGGCAGTTATGGCTTTCCTGAAAGCCATGCCGCAAGTTTCGCCTTGCTGGTATATGTTTCTTCATGGATCAAATGCTATTATCCCGATGTATTTGCATGTGCCTTGCTGAACAGTATGCCTATGGGTTTCTATCAACCGGCGCAGATTGTTATTGATGCAAGAAAACATGGCGTTGAAGTAAGGCCCGTTGATATTAATTATTCATTGTGGGATAATCATCTTGAAACAAATCCTTCTCCTGCGAGAGAGGAAGCAGTGGGTAAAGTTCCATTGCGCCTTGGTTTCAGGCAGGTGAAAGGTTTACGTGAGGACGATATAAATATACTTGTATCTGCCAGGAAAAAAATGTACAGGAGCATTAATGAGCTTCGTGATATAAATTTTTCAGAAGCTGCCTTAGAGAAATTGGCCGATGCAGATGCCTTCAGATCGATTGGCCTTGATCGCCGCGAAGCATTATGGGAAGTATCTACAAAAGACCGGCCTGTTGCGCTTTTTTCCGGCCAGGATGCGGCTGATGCAAAAGATGAAAATATAAAGCTGCCGCTCATGTCAACATCTGAACATGTAGTGCATGATTATGCTGCAACCTCACTTTCTTTAAAAGCCCACCCGGTAAGTTTTCTAAGGGAAAAGCTTGATCAGCTTCACATCGTATCAACTAAACAATTATCTGCACTTACTGATGGTACTTTTATAAAAATTGCCGGGCTTGTTTTGGTAAGGCAACGGCCCGGAACTGCCGGGGGTATTTGCTTTATGACCATTGAAGATGAAACCGGCTTCGCCAACCTGGTAATTTTTGAAAGCCTGTTTGAAAAATTCAGGAAAGAAATCTTACAATCAAGATTAATTATGGTAGAAGGTAAGTTACAAATTGAGGGTGAAGTGATTCATGTTATTGTAAAACGTTGTTACGATTTTTCAAAGTTATTGCGGCATCTTACACCATCCGGAAATGAAAATTTACCTGTATTAACCCTGGCGCGCCCTGATGAAAAATCTATTCCTCCACCGGTAAACAAAAGATCACAGGTACGGGATACTGCACAGGAAAATATATTCCCGGAAGCCAGGAATTTCAGGTGAAGAGATTGAGGAGAATACATTAAATTTTTAATGTACTGGCAAATAAAATGCATGAATTACGGCCTTGATGTTTTATTGGCGTTTCATAATAAATTGGAGCGGTGAGTCCTTTAATAGCTGGTGAAGTTTATTTATTTGCTCCGCCGTCGAGGCTTGCATCCAAACGTCCGGCGCTTTTGCATTAGCTTCGCCCACTACCTCTTCCGCTTTGGCTTCGTCACCTACACCTACATATGCTTCTGCCATAGCAGCCATTAACCAATACCAATTTTTATAGTATTCGATTATAGCGTTTTCAGATGCCTGGTTTTTTTCAGGCATCGGGTTTTCCTGCAACCACTGTTGGCAAACCAACAACACTTCTTCTCTTACCCGGCGTGCATCAACAAAATCAGCGATGGCTTCAGCCAAATCGATAGATTGTGCCGCTCTTACATTGAGCATAAATGCGTAAGTGATGCCGTTATAATAGTCGTTTCGAAATAAAAACCCTTTCTGATAGGCCTTGATTGTCTCATTCAAAAATTCTATGTTTTTAGTGAGCTCCCACAACCTTTTTTGCACTGTACCCCAAAGGCCGAGCGTTTCCGTATCATTAGTGGTATTTGGATTCAACCTGATGAGCAACTCGCGAGCTTCTAATAGGGCATCCTTTTCATTTGGTAATTTACTTTTATAAGTTAAAAAAGCCAGCCGCTGTAGTATATAAGGGTCTTCGGACGAATCTACTAATTCTTTTTGCAGATTTTTCAGATCGTCTTTTTTCATCTGCCGTATAAGCGAAAGCAGTGTTTTTGCTGTAATCCAATCTCCTCTCTTCTGCGCCTCGTCAACCTGTTGCATAAGCATGCTATGCGTTTCCGTTCCTGTGTTCCAATCTTTTCTCTCTGTTTTAGCTGACTCTAATTTATTTTCAATATTAAATACTACATTATTTACAGCATGAGCGCTTAATGATGGAGGTCTCAGATAATTTAAAACTGTATATACCGGACTATCAATGTCCCGGGGATATTTACTTAACATATTCCTGATAGCCTGAGTCAGTACTTTACGAAAACGTAAGACTTCATCAAATGATACATCTTCTCCCAGGTGATGGTATTGACGCACTGCCACATGATTTATATCAAAAGGAAAGTATTTAATCCCATCTTCTGCAACAACTATGGTAGTGAAAGGACGTAAGGCATGCCGGATGCCCAATTCATAAACAGCATTTCTGTTGGAGGTTGAGAGGTCAGCAACCACTACATCGGCGCTAAGAAGTTGTTCGTACAAGGGCATATCAATTATACCATGATGTATGATTTCATCGGCACGAACACATCTCAATCCCGCTGCCTCCACTGCCGGCTTAATCATGTTTTTGTAAGATTTATCCAGATCTAATACCCGGCCTGTTTCAAAGTCAGTTTTTTTTCCGAAACCCATTACTACATAACAATATTTATTTTCTTTCACATTAGACAACATATCTACGGTAACTTCTTTTTCTGCTATGAGTTGTTCATTTAATGTATTCCGTCCTTCTTTTTTTCTTTTGTCTCTTGCAATAATAATGGATTCAACAAGTGTATCGTGGCTGATTTCATACACTTTACCAAGGTGTGAGTCATCCTCCCGGAGTAACCTCAATTCCAATAACTTATTGATAATGGCTTCCTCCTTTTGTACACCAGATATAAAGGTTACATCCTGTTTGACACCAGTCAGTAAGCCTTTCACCCGGTCGGCATGTTGACTGATCCTTTTATTCGAATTACTTAATAATTCATCTTCGATCAAGTGCCTGATTGCTTTCATGTCCTCATCCTGTAATAAAAGCTCTTCATCAGTTCTTAATTTTTCCAATTGATCCTCATAAAATTTGTTAAGAATTTTTTGTATCCCTTCTTTCCCTCCAAAATCTTCTGGCTCAATGATCATATAATCGGCTCCGCCTTTGTTCTTGGCGATGGCGATGCTTTCCAGTTCCCCGCACACTATCTGTAATTGCGTGCTCTCAACCTCATCCTGTTTATTGCTGATTGCTTCTAAAATAATCCGGAGTGATTCAATGCTATACTCATAGGCGGTTGACCTGAACATCTTGCCACCTTTTTGCCTGAGCTGCGCCGGTAAGGCAATTGCCTGCTCAGCTCGTGCTTTTTTTAGCGGTTTTAGCTGGTACCTGTTACTGAAAATGCCAGGTATTTTCTTTGATACTTCATCAAGTTGGCTTAACCTGTCGGAACGGATAGCAAATACCAGTTTAACCATTGGCTTGGCGGCTTTTTCAATGCTTAACTTTTCTAACTGATCTAACAGCTCAATTTTTTTTGATTCTACGAGATCATCATTCTTATCGATTTTTTCTTTAAGGGAAAGGGGAATCTTTGTTTCGATAGAATCTGCTATTTCCGAAATAGCTTCGGCCCGCACATTCGGCGGATAATAAAAAAACTCTTCAAACTGATCGAATAATAGAATCGGAATATCCGGATTGTCCCACATGCTTAAGAGTAACCACAGGTTATTCTGAAAAGCTTCAGGAATGTTTTTCAGCCTTTCTCGCGGAATTATTTTTTTAACCTGCTCTGCTACTTTTTCGATAGGATAATCATTCGAATCAAGAAAACGTATATTGATGGGATACATTTTTTCCTTTAATAGCTTTTGCGAAAGCCCTGCGTTAATCAGGGAAGACTTGCCCAATCCTGATTTGCTGAAAAGAACAAAAACATCGTGCACCTTCAATGAGTGGAGCAGCTCATTTATTTCCGTAGTTCGCCCAAAGAAAAGATAATCTTCTTCTTGTTTAAAAGGCCTGATACCGGGATATCTATGTAGCAGACTTTGAGCGGGTGCAGCGAGGGTATTCATCTTATCTTACTATTGATCTTTTTTATCATTTTAAGAAAAACATCATCGGATAATTCAGTTTCTGTAGTATTGATTAAAACTTTATTATCACCAGGTAATATCAAGCTGGATTTAAATATGAGATCTTCAAATTCCTGATAATCGCAATTTGAAACTATAATAGGGAAAATCAGTACATTCTCTTTATCAAGCATCGTTTTTAATTCAGCTGAAAGCAAAGAGTCATATAAAAACCTACTGCTAATTAGGGGGATGTAAACAGTTGATTCCCTGATATGTTGCTCAAGGATATCTTTCCTGTTATCGCCGGCAATTGTTTGGTCCTTGCTCCAGAATTTTATTCTCTTGCCGAGTTTTGAGTTATTTAAGTGTGTACTAAATTTTTCGAACGTGCCGGCATCAGAAGTATGAAAGGAAATAAAAGCTTTTTTGTATTTATCAATGCCATACTTTTCTGTATACGCGTTTACAAGCTTACCTGCAAATGTTTCCGGGTCAAGATCCACGAAATTTAAACCAAATTTTTCCTGGTAAAACTCTTTCGTTATGAAGGCAATATTATAATCCGGCAAACTGGGTGAAGCAGAGCGCTTTGTTTTTGGCAACTGGAGAACATCAAGTAAAAAACGGAATGGCCATTCTTCAAAATTAAATCCAAGGAAGATATATGATTTGCTGTCATTCGGATCTTCTTTCAACCTGCTTAGCACATTATCCGGGATTTTGGGGCCACTCACAATTTTCCTCATAAAACGCAGCTGGTCTTCTTCCGTCAATACCTGTGAATGAAAATCATTGACCGACCCTAAAAGGTTATATACAAGCTGAAGGTTATCATCAACTCCCTCGAGATATTGATTATAAGTACCGTTATAGTCATAGTACTTATCAGAGAATTCATAACCATTCTTATTCAACACGTTTTGCATCATCCGGTCATAACCAAAATTTATGATTGTGTTAAACGGCAGTCTCGATAAAGAATCATAAGCTGAAGAGGTGGCTTTGATAAAAACATCCAAATGACTTTTTAGCCTTTTTTCAAGATTGGTCCGGCCACCCACATAAGTGTTGTATTTTGTAACAATGTAATAAGGGTTCAACTTTGCTTCCTGGTGGAAAGATATATTTGCAGATTCCAGTTCTTCGAGCAACTGCTCGCAAAAAATCTTCGATAAGGGGCTGACTTTACCTTTGTATTCAGCTCTCATTAGAGGCCCTAAAAACAGGTTACATTTGTTGTTGTGAATGTCATCCGCCATTTTCCCAAGCCCGATTTCATCCAGTATCTTTTCAAGATCATCCATAAAGTTCTATATTAGGGGTTATACGGAATTTGGCCTTATTTTTTATCCCTGTTTTGTTGGCTCAGGATAATAGCAGGTTTCAAGCCGTTAACTACACTCATCCATCCTCTCGCCCGTGGATTCCATGTGTCTATAGGTTTCATATTCTCCGGAAGGCCCTGGAAATCAGAAATTTTATCTTCTTCACCAGGAATTATATGGCTCGATAAATCACACTCGCTAAGCATAACAGGGATTAGCCTTAGGGTGTTTTGCTTATGCCTTTGCATTGCCTTGATAATTTCTACATCATTAATGTAATCTGAAGCCAAAAAGTAAGGGCTTAACAGGAAAAGAATGATTTCACACGTTTCGAGCGCTGTTGTGATTTCTTTGGCCCACTTATCGCCAACCAGGATAGCCCTGTCATTCCAAATCGCTATTTGGCCCGATCGTTTTAATGGATCCAGGAAAATCAATAATTCGTCTTTGAACTCTTCATCTTTATGTGCGTATGAAATAAATATTTTTATTGGTTCCATACTATTAAAGTAAATAATAATGACAATAAATAATAATTTATAGGATTGCATGTTAAAAACACTCCTTCCGTTGTAGCGTAGCGCGCCCGTTAGTTAAGCTTAATTTACTTAATTTTTGCTTACAATTTGAGCCAATTATGAGACACCTCTATAGAATTAATTATCACTATATTTTTAGCGTCTTACCAAACATTCCTGATCTTTTATTGCTATGAAGGTTTATAAAGCATGGCCGAAAACTGTCAACATGACTTAGTACTATTTTATTTTGCCGCGTTTTTCATGATCCCCTTCACCTCACATTTATTTATCTTTTCGGCCAATAATCATATTTTTAAACAAAAAATATTTTCCTGGTTATAACATCATAACATAAATGTAATGCATACTAATACTGCCCCTGATTACATGAATCCTGCCTTGCCTGCAGGCTTACACCGAATTCAAATTCCGGTAATAAAAGCGACACCTGAAACCGTCAAAGGTTATGGATTTTTAGTGAGTGATCCAGCCGAATGTGAAATAGAAATCTCGCGCTGGCCCGCCCAGGGATGGCGGCCGGTTGATGCTGATAGTGGTAACGAAGGCGGCACCAAGGAAGGCTTATTTTATAGTGAATGGAAGGGAGATATATTGTATGGAAGTAATGAAGCCGTGGGCGGCAAATACATTCTTGGTTATAACACGGAGCCCGCGGACGCATGTGATATACATGAGCATTTACCTGAAAGAATATTAATGTGGCATGCCAATTATCATCCTGATGGAGGCCAGCTTTTTTTTCCGTTGGATAATAAACCTTATTTAGTGCCTGTAGCATTACCGGGAGATGATATAGAAGTAAAAAATTTCGTATGCTTTATCTGCGGTGGTACCCAGGGTTTATATATTCATCCAAACATCTGGCATGAAGGCGTTTTTGCAATAAGTGGCAGGCAGCGGTTTCTTGACAGGCAGGGCGCGGTACATGCCCGGGTTTCTGTTGATTTCGCACGTGAGTTTCACTGCCTGCCTGAAATATCTTTATTCTCACTGCCGCAATTATAGACCGGAGCATAATACTATGCCTTACCGTTGGAATCCGGAAACAAACTGATCATATAACAGTTATCAATTATACCGCAAATAATTTTCTGCTAATGCATAAATTGTCGTAGGTTGAAAAGTGGTTTTATGTTTGTTAAACAAACCGTTTTATAAAATCTCTACATCCAACTACTTCCTCTGAAAGATTTATTCTTACGATCAAATTGGGTCTATAGAACATTTTAAGGGGAAAAGATGTATTGAACAGTTCTGATTTTCTATTACAATTATACGTTGCCTTGTTGGAAAAAAATATCGGTAAATAATCGAGGCTTTACCCCACCGATTTTATGAGGTTAAGAAAAACAAGTGCCATTAAAAAAATGTATTCTCTTTTAAATTCCAGCTTTCTTCGCAATGAAATATTAACATAAAGTAATTATGAATTTAAACGATACATCAAAAGTTAATAAAAGACCAGTGCTGTAATATTTTTAGCCACTATAGCGAAAAAGCCAGGAATTGAAACCTCCCCTCAATCCAAAATAATCAACATGAAAAACATCTTACCTGGCCTTATCGCCTTTTTTGCGGGTATATTTTCGTCGCAGGCGCAAAACTTATATACCACCACATTTTATGGCGGAGATGCCGATGCAGGCACTATTATTAAATTTACGCCTGCTACAAATAACCTGGCGGTTCTTAAAAATTTTGATAATACCAATGGCGCCAACCCTTATGGCGCCATGATCCAGGCAAACGATGGCAAACTTTACGGGATGGCCTCTATTGGCGGAACAGGAAACTATGGTATTATCTTTTCCTTCAATCCTTCTTCCTTAACTTATACAAAGCTTAAGGATTTTGACAGTATTAATGGCGCTAACCCTCATGGCAGCCTTATGCAGGCAAGTAATGGAAAACTTTATGGCATGACGTATAACGGAGGCAGCAAGGGTTATGGTGTTATTTTTTCCTTTGATCCTGTTACTGCAACTTATACAAAGCTTAAGGATTTTAGCTATGCAGATGGCGCTAATCCTTCCGGAAGCCTGATGCAGGCAACTGATGGAAAGCTATATGGCATGACAGATTTTGGAGGAAGATTTGCATTGGCTGATAAGTTTAACTGGGGTGTTATTTTTTCCTTTGATCCTTCGACCTCTGTTTATACCGATCTCAAAGATTTTAATGACAATATTGATGAGGGTGCTGTTCCATCAGGCAATCTTATTCAGGCAAGTGATGGAAAGCTTTATGGCATGACCCAATCGGGAGGCGGTTATGGTTATACAGGTGTTATTTTTTCCTTTGACTTTTCTTCTTCCATTTATACAAAGCTGTGGGGATTTGACAATACCACCGCCACCGGCAATACTCCTTCCGGCAGCCTTATGCAGGCCGGTAACGGGAAGCTTTATGGCCTTACAACTTCGGGATTAGCCGAAGCACGTTATGGCGTTATTTTTTCCTACGATCTGCTTGCATCGGAATACAGGGAGCTTCATGACTTTGATAACGCCAATGGCATGTATCCTTATGGCAACAGCCTGTTGCAGGCCGGCGATGGCAAACTTTATGGTGGTACATTGTCAGGCGGGGCCAATGGCGATGGTGTGATTTTTTCCTATGATCCCGCTTCTTCCCTCTTTACAAACTTATTAGATTTTAATGGCACGAATGGCGCCCATCCTTATGCAACCATTATCGAGGTACCCAAAGCTTCAATAGCCCTGGAGATCTGTTCTAATGGGAATACTGATTTAATTTCAAACATCAGCGGGTCCATCTATCAGTGGCAGCTAAGCATGGATGGCCAGGCGTTTAACAATACAAACGACAACGCAAATCTGTTCGGCACTCATACCAGTCATCTGCAATTAATTAACATACCTTCTTCCTGGCATGGATACTATTTCCGTTGTTCAGTCAATAGCCTCTTTAGTGACATTTATAAACTTAATGTCACAAATTATTGGACGGGAACGGTTAATAATGCCTGGGAAAATCCCGCAAACTGGAGTTGTGGCGTGCTACCTGATAGCATTACGAATGTTAGGGTAAATACAGCTGTGCCTTTTGAGCCTGTGATTAATACAAATATTATATGTAGAAGTATAATTTTGAATCCGGCAATCAACCTGACTATTACTAACGGGCATAAGCTCATTATTACAGGGAAATAATTTGCTGCCATTCCTGCGATTACCTTTTCAGATGTCTCTATCTTCAGTGCTGAAACGGCCTGAAAAGCTGTCGCATATGCACCCTATAATTGTCGTTTTAAACACCGGGATTTTGGATGATTGGCACTATGTTTACAAAAACGAAAGTATGCGTATTAACGGCAATAAATTTTTAGTAGACTTTGGAACGGCAAAAGCCGTTCTGCACTTTCAAAGTGAAGCAGATATGACCTTTATAATTACCGAAAAAGATGGCAAGCAAACTAACATAGCTGAAACCGTCAGCGTTAGGATGACTGAAATAAGGCAGCAATTATTTATGGTTAACTGGAAAGAGAAGAATGGCACGACGGTCACGCAGGTACAGGATTATGAAAAGGGCGTAGTTTACTCGAACTGGACTTCACCGGACGGAAACTTTAAGAATTTGCAAGGCATACTTAGCCAATTTCTGCCTATAACTGTTCAAACTACAGTTGAAGAAACAATTGAGACGTGTTGGAAACTCTGGACAACACCCGCTGATATTATCAGGTTTAATAATCCTTCTGACGATTGGCACACGGCACACGTTGAAATCGATTTAAAAGAAGGTGGCAATTTTTTTTACCGGATGGAAGCAAAGGATGGTAGTGCAGGTTTTGACTTTGCAGGCAAATATGACCAACTAATAACCCAGGAACTTATAGAGTATACCGGAACCGATGGAAGAAAAGTAATTACTAAATTTACCGCCCATGGAAGTAATACGGTGATCACCGAAATCTTTGAACCGGAAACAGCGACACCACTTGAAGTGCAACGGAATTTTTGCCAGACTATATTAGACAATTTTAAGAGATACGCGGAGAAGAGCTGATAAGCTTGTAAAAGGCCGGCTGCACTATGACCAATTAGCAATTACTTTGGTTTACTTTTAAAACTATCGCAAAATATGAAAACAATATTCGACAAAGCGACAAGAGACGAATTGATTAACAGAATCAACAGGCTTGATGAAAATGGCACACCGCAATGGGGTAAAATGAATACGTATCAAATGCTGAAACATTGTACGCTATTTGATGAAATGTTATTGGGTAAGATAAATTATAAGCGCGCATTGATGGGGCGTATATTTGGAAAGATTGCTTTAAAAGGCCTTATAAAAAACGAAAATCCTTTAAAAAAGAATTTGCCCACATCTCCTCAATTCAAAATAAGTGAAAACGGTGATACATTAGCCGGGCGTAAGAAATGGATTACGTTGATCGGGGAATACGAAAACTTTCATAACGATGGCTTTGTGCACTGGTTTTTTGGAAAAATGACTAAAGAACAAATTGGGTATTTTGCTTACAAACATAGCGACCACCATCTCCGGCAATTTAATAATTAGGCAACTTATGCCTTCCCAACTTGTCAGCAACTTTTCCACTAACAAGCCCACCCAAAGTGTAAACGGCAATTGTCATCAGGCTTGTTTTAAGGGTTCGGTCGCTGTAGGCATTGGTAAGGCCAAGTTTCCCGGGAAGTAAAACGCCACCAATGCCAGCAGCAAGACCTAATATGCCCCCGCGTAAAGGAGCATTTTCACTGGTACCTAAAGCGGCAAGTGCATAGTAAAGGCTATTGCCGGCGAGGTCTCCTGCCATAGTTACCCCGTACAGACTATCTGCAGGTATATCTACATTCGCTTTATTACTTATTTTCACTAGAGCTTCTTCTCCCATCAGGTCCATCCGGGGTGCATCATTAAATAATTTGTGCAGCAGTTGGTGGGTAACGGTTAGCGCAACCGCTCCGGCGAGCCCCGCGGCACATGCATGTAATAATTTCATACAAACGTTTTTTCATCTTGCTACAATTACCACGCCATCACAATGTAACATCGAATATTTAAAACTTTCGATCAACGCAATAATGTTTCCGGAACATTGAAAATAAACGATAAGGTCACTACGCCTTATTCAATATATTCTTATAAATTTCGCGGGGTGCCGTTTTTATAATTGCAGGATCACTTGATTCATCTCAGGAGTAATTCTAAAAACCGAACTATCGGGTGGTTTTGAAAAATAACCTTTTCTTGTAGTAATAAAATAGTCCATTCCTTCAAATTTTGCAGCCACATTGGTTGGCTCAATCTTCTGAAATGGTAAGTTCAACGGCTTGGGTACAACAAGATCCAGGTACCAGTTAATATTTTTGTTACCCGCTATTGTTATTTTGATTTCCTTTTCATCCAGATCCAATATAAGTATTCCTGCAAGCGATGTTAGAGGCCAGGAAATGTGAAGTGTTCCCGGTTTTGAATCATCGATGACCGGGTCAATGCCCTGAAGTGATATTACTTTTCCTTTAACGGTAGCTTTAAACTGAAGGCCGGCTGGCTTATTGGTATTGCCCCATAAATATCCGTCAACAATAGGGAGCGTAAAAAAAGTGCATTCATTTGAAGTGGCTTTTTGTGTTTCATAAACAGACGGAAATTTTTCGTTGAACAAATGGATATCCCTAAACCTCAAGGTACCATCTTCCCATAAAAGATTGGCCCTGTAGAACCGGCTGTTAAACCACACAGTCTTGCGGTTGCTGCCTGGCAAATCATTACTTACAGTTACAGCAGTCGCGGGTGTAACGCGATACATTTTCCGAAACCACTTTCCTGATTGTGCCAACGTCTCAACCCTAATCTTTTTCTCATCGCGTAGCTTTTCAATTAAAGGAAATTGCATGCTTAGTCCTTTTTCCATAGCGTTCCATGTAAAAGAATTTTCCTGCCCTGCCTGTGCGTATGCGAACTCCATTGAGGCACCGGTGACAAGCTGGCTAAAAAACCAGTTAACCCAGGTGGAATCACCGCCGGCATGCGGATAAACAGGTTCCAGGGTTATCACTCCCTGTCTTGCCTGTCCAGGCTCATTCTCGTACTGCCTGATCGGGTCGCTTCCGAGCATTCTGAATATGGGTACCTGTATTTGTTGCGCTTCGTGTTGGGCCGGCATATACGAGTTAGTTTTACTTGGATAATAGGCCTGGTTCCAATAGCCACCCCATAGAGTATAGCCATCTGTTCCATATTGATCTTTGCAATTACAGGAAGCAATGATGCCGTATTTTTCATGCAAATAATTTAAGGTATGCGCATCGATAAACCAACAGCCTGCGGATTCGGGATAGTATCCGAAAATTTTTTTAAAGTCGGCCATGTACACATCCGCAAGTTGCTCCCGTTCCCCGGGCGTATACCCTGTTGAAAAACCAATGTTTGCACGCCAGTCCCAGGCATACCTTCCGCGCCATTTAAAACCTGCTTTCTCAACAAGGGGCTGTGGAATCTCCCACCAGGCGCCTATCTCAAAAGAATCACGCGGAAGGCTCTTTAATAGGGCTTGATAACGGTTGTCAATTAATGCATCGTATTGTAATAAAAACGTTCCTACCAGGTGGTACTTTCTCATCATCTCCACTTGTTTAACAACTGTTTGATAAAGTACATCCTCAGTGATCGCCGAATCACGGGGCTCCAGTAGCCGTACAAAATTAATAATGTTGACTATTCGGGGGCGATCAATGTGTGCTGGCCTGTTGAAGGATTTCTTCTGCAATGCATTAAATGAATACTGGCACAGTAAGCTGGTCAAAAAGATGCATGATAAGCCAACACATTTAATTTTAGCCATGAAATATTTGAAGCGCATATCGATAAATTTAAACCGTTGTAAGTATACATAACAGCATCCTTCACTTAACATGCCGGAAGGTAAGAAATTATCGACATCCTTTAAAGGTGTTATGTAGTCGTGAATAGCTTAGTTCAAAGTGTAGCGGTAACAATTTCACGTCAAAGTGTAGCGTTATAATTGATATAACACAAATACCAGGATACAAAATATCCATACCATTTGTATCCAAAAAATGCGGGCTGAAGTTATTGACAACAATTTTTTCGTGTCCCGAAGAATAATTAATGTTGGGTACTTTTATATTCCGCTTGCAGAAATCATCAAGTACAATAAAATGAGCGAAGCGGTGAAGGAGAACGTTTTTAAATGCTTTCGCCTGAAGCGTTTATAAATGCTGACTATTAATTACGAACAAAAGAGTTCCGGTTTTTAATCAAACCCACAACAGAAATTATTATAGAACAAATTATAAAAAGGAATTTAATTTTTGTAAGGCCCCTTAAATCGGGAAACGTGCTTCCTTTCAAATGTTGGTGTATTGAATAATCCTGCAAAGCGTCAAATAAAATGGCGGTGAATATTAAAGCGATCCCCATAATGCATATTGCCCTCCGGCTTCCAAAACTATGGTGATATCCCGTTATTAAAGCGTACCCAATAGTTAGGCCGTATAGAAACATTAACAGGTAATCAAGATAAATAATTCTTTTTACTGCATGTACATATTTAGGTTTCGTTTGCCAAAATGAAATTATTTTTTCAGCTGCATTGCTGTCATTACTATTATTGTATGACGAATAATGCATGTTTTTATCTTCTTTTGTAAGGACCTGGTTTTGCCGTATAATAAAGATAAAAACCGTCATACAAAGCAGGGCGCCTAATGTTATAATATACCCTTGTGAAAATGATACCATATTGACAGTAAATGTTACTGTAATATAATTTCAATTCAGTAATTCTGCAATTATATAATCCTGGCGGCAATACGTGAACATCCACTATTATTTGTTCGGAATGCATATTTCCAAATGTTTTAGTGATATGCATTTTTGTTTTCGGACCGGCTTACTGATGACGTGTTGCCCGCTTTAATTTCCTTTTACGACCTTAATGCTTTGTGTTTGCTGCGATTGTATTATTGTAAGCAAATACATGCCTTGTGGTAACCTGCCAGCTTCCTTTATTTCCACAATATTCACTCCCGCAGATAAAGTTCTATTCTCTTTATACAATTGCCTTCCCTTACCGTCAGTTATTAAGAATATTGCTTTATCGGGAACGGATGATTGAATGCTTACTACCAGCTTATCCTTGAAAGGATTTGGACTTGCTATTAAAAATCTTTTAAGAGGTGACCTCAATGTAATTGTCGAACTGTATGAAAAATTTCTATCTCTGTCAACACTTTTTAAGCGATAGTAATTTAAAGATGGTGTGGCAGCTACATTATCATTATAAGTATAAATCTTATTTCCTACCGCTTTAATTTGAGCAATCTCTTTAAAATTCTGCCCATCAATGCTGCGCTGCAACTCATAATACTTAAGATCTTGTTCATTTTCTACTTTCCATACTAACACGTTATGGTTGCCCATGTTTTTACCGGTAAAGCTGATAATTGTTACCGGTAATGGGCCGGATTCTTTAACCTCGATAAAGGTTGAATAAGGATGAGCGCCATTCGTGCCATTAAAATCTAATAAGTTTGTAAAGAGGGAAGAAGCGGGATCATAGGAAAAAATCACACCATCGCCATTGGCCCCGCCTGACAGTGTACCACCATAAAGTTTACCATCGCCGGCCTGCAACAGGCTGCTGCCATAAGGATACATGCCATTGGCGTTATCAAAGTCATGAAGCTCCCTGTATGCCGATGCGAGCAGATCGTAGGAAAAAATAACGCCATAACGTGCTTCGGCTAATCCTGAAGTTGTAAGGCCATAAAGCTTCCCGTTACCGGCCTGCATAAGGCTGCCGGAAGGAGTATTGCCCGTGGCGGTGGTATTGTCAAATCCCCACAGCCTTGTATAAGTGGAAGAAGAAAAGTTAAAGGAAAAAATAACACCTGTATAACCATAACCGCCTCCCGATTGGGTCATACCATAAAGCTTTCCATTACTTGCCTGAATAAGATTGCCTGATGGAACAGCACCCTCACCAATATCGTCATTAAAATCTTTTAGATCGGTATAAACAGAGGTAGAAGGATCAAAGGAAAAAATAACACCCCAGTTAGACTTATCAGCCAAGGCAAATCTTCCTCCAAAATCTGTCATGCCATATAGCTTTCCATCAGTTGCCTGCAACAGGCTTCCGGAAGGATTAGCGCCATCTGCATAGTTAAAATCCTTAAGCTTTGTATAAGTTGCAGTAACAGGATCAAAGGAAAAAATAACACCATAACCCTTGCTGCCTCCGTTATACGTCATGCCATAAAGTTTTCCATTACTTGCCTGCATAAGGCTGCCATGAGGGTTAGCGCCGTTAATGCTGTCAAAATCCTTAAGCTTTGTATAAGTTAAGGAAGAAGGATTGAATGAAAAGATAATACCATAGTTTCCTGTTCCGCCAATAGAGGCCATCCCGTAAAGTTTGCCATCGTTTGCCTGGATCATGGTGCCGTAAGGATTGGCGCCATTGGTATTATCAAAATTTTTAAGAACCGCCAGGTTATTTGTAGCAGGCGTAAATTTAATAATAGTGCCTGCATCGGCATCTCCGCCATAAAATGTGGTGGTATATAAGTCTTGCGCCTGCGAAGAAAATATACCCGCAAAAAAGGCGATAAGGCCAGGTAAGATGTTTTTCATTTTGATTATTTTAATTTAATTAGAGGGGTTTAAATTTATTAGTGCTTATGTACTTTCATCCTATCATAGGATCAAAGGATACGGAGAAAGCATAAGTAAGAATCGGAACAGGTTACCGAAGAAGTTGGACGGTTACTATTTGCTTGAGTGTTATGTTAATTATAAAGCAACGCTTTGAACTCGAATTGTCGCCGGTGCACTATGAGTTCAAACTGGTCACCCGGGCAGTCAGCGATTAACATAACGTTAGTAATGATTTCAGTTAAACGTTTCTTTTCGCGGAAAGAGCAAACTTTATAGTACGTTCAATTTATTTATAGTTCAATGGGTTGTTGTTTGAAAATTCGAAGAATTTTAAAGGCTAAATTCATATAAATAATAATAGTAAACTATCGCCAACCTATCCAACAATGATCTCGCTTTTATCGTAACGCCTTTGCTGGAGCGCCATTGAAGGAATTAATTGGTGAAAAGGGATTTTTAAAATAGCGTATTTATACGCGATACTTTTAGTAATAATACGATGGATAGAATGGTAAAAATACATTAGAAAGAACTATTAAAGACGTAATATTACGTTGTATGTTTACTACTCTCATCAGATAATTGAGTAGACTTTTACGGGCATAGAACTAAAGTGGCGGAGGAAAAGTGTATTTACCAGATTATAAAAAGAGCCTCTGCAAGGCCGTATGATCGAATTTTACTTATTTGCCATTTCTGCGCAAACCTCTGGTAAACATGAGATTTGCCACAACGCCTGAAGGCCTGAGAAGATCTATTCATTTTTGGCAAACTACAGATCGTATAAACAAATCTATTAGTAATTTTATGTACCTATAACCAGGCACTCCGCGTCATGAAGAAAATCATTTACATACTTTTACTATTGCCATGTTCATCTTTTGGCCAATGCCCCAGATGGATTGGTAGCAGTGCCGACAGCGCTCTAATGTTAGAAAAGGTAGCAGAAAGGTTTTTACAGGTCACCTTATCGAGGGCAAATGAGAAAAAAGATAAATCCAATATTGATTTCACAAAGGCCAGTTGCCTGTGCGAATTTCTTTATTCAGTTTCCAAACAAAAAACTAAAGGGGTAAAAGGTAACAGGAAACACCTGGCGGTGAACAAAATTCTCATAACAGGCCCGGAAGATAAGGTAAAGGAAATGTATACAGAATATTTCTATCCTCTTTTGAAGCCCTGCTCCGCTACCGTACAACCTACCGCTTTAATGAATAATGATATGTCTGTAAGCTATTATTTGCTTACGATGCATGGTAAAAAACTGGCGGAGATAATTTTGCATAAATAATTTCTACGATTATGCCTGCGAATTTTGCGCAGGCAATAGATCCAGACATGTGGGCGTCAGCTTCGTTGTCTGTTTATTTTACAAAGCTTATTTCGCCCGACCGTTCGAGAGTTACCTGCTTAACCTTATCAAGAGAAGACACATTTAAATCCTTTCTTAAAGCCTCTAAGATGTCCTCATCCGTAATATTTGTCTTTTGGAGGTTCTTTTGAAATTTTTGACCATCCTTTACTAACAATATATCTGTTCCTTTAAAAATCAACCCTGATTTTTTGCTGCGAAAGGTTATCCAGGAAATCAAACGATGTAACAGCATAATTACCAGGGTGGCCAAAATAGATCCGAAAAACGGCTGTTCAGCGGCAACGACTGCCCTTCCCATTATTGCACCGAGCATTAACGAGGTAAGATTATCAAAAGCATTTTGCTTCCCTAAGGTCCTTATTCCCGAAACACGAACGAGGAGTATCGCTACAAAAAAAATTACAATTGCCCTGTCAACCATCTGATAGTTTTGTAGCTTCTCGACATCGATGCCAAGTATGTTTTCTATTAATTCCATGTCTTTATTTTTTTGTTGACAACAGGTATTTATTAAGGGTATATAATTACGGGAATAAATTTAAGCACTATCGCAGCTAGTGTTATGTAAATATAAAGCTGCGCTTTGAACGTGAATTGTCACAGGTGCACTGTGACTCCAGCTATCAACCACCTACAATTCACGATTAACATAACACTAGTGTAGTATTTGTCTTGTTGCGAAATCAAATTGCGACTTTTTTCTCTATCGGCTTACTGATTGATAATTGTTTCTTTCTCAGCTTCAAACTGCGTTTAAATTCCGTGTAATCACTAAGCACCTTTTTTTTGTAATCTCCTGCATAACTTATTAATTCTTTATGCCAGCCACGCTCTTGCCCAAAAGAAATGAGATCATCGGCTGTACAGGATCCTTTTCGGCCCACGCCTCTCAAATGTGCAGAAGCCGTTATCATGGCCATGTCTTCTATAACAGAGCATACAACTTTAAAATCGTCCTGTATCATTTTAAAGTTTATCCGGTCTTTGGTAGGTTGCATTTCCTGCATAAGGTAATGCTCGCCTGCAAAATATAACGTGCTCAATTGAGCCGGCGGAACATTTTGCATGATTTTTTGAACTGTCACCATACGCTGAGCTTCTGATTCCCAGGGTGGCTGCGGTACCTTAATAAACGGCGCTAATGATGATGGTGTTGATTGCTTCATATCAATAAGCATGTGTTTGTGCCGGTCACCTATTTTTTCAATAAGAAAGATATACCGGCGGATGCCCAAACTTCCTGTACCCGCTAACCGGAACCTTGCGTCTAAAACCTTATAATCGTTAGGGGGTTGATTGTTTGATTCCATCCATATGCGAAACGCCTTAATAAGATCTTTCTTCAATTTTTCATCAATCATGAGCTGCTTATTCTTACCGTCGCTCAATTGCAAAGCGCCATTTTTTTTTATGCTTCTGTTGACTAATAATTTCTTGTCTGATCTTTTTTCAACGCTATTAAGAAATCTCCTGGTAATGCCGGTAGCAGTCCTCGTTTCTATATGCCGCGGCTTTCCCTCCGCAAGTATATCAGCGTATTTTTTTAAAAATAATTCGCATGCCTTCAAGGCTTCTTTATTCGTTATTTTCATGGCATCGAAAGCCACAAGGATACTGCTAATCACGCGAACCAATTCCCATCCTGCCGGCGCAAGGATGCTTTCATCGAAGTCGTTCAGATCAAAATAAACGAGACGGTTATCGCCTTTATAACTGCCAAAATTTTCGATGTGTAAATCGCCACAAATCCAACATGCAGGAGAGGCTGAAATGCCAGCCTCGCTTAGATCCTCATAAAACAAATGATTTGTTCCCCTAAAAAAGCAAAACGGATTATCAATTAATAATTTATACTTTCTGGCAACTTTAGCAGGTAGTAAGCCGGTGTTATAGTCTTCTACTCTTTCAAAAAGGGTTTTCATTTTGTTAAGTATGGTTAATTATTATGCCAATAAACGATTCTCTAAATTCACGATGCGCTGTTTATACGTGTACATTTTTTTGCACACGTAAATAACAGATGAGGAAAATGTTTCACGCTGAACGGGTTAATTTGTAATATTTTATAACCGTTTTCAATCACTTATAAAAATATGGATAAATCATTTGTACTTATAACAAAAGAGCTATGGTACGATGTTCCCCATTGGCATTATTTTTATATTTTCTTCAGAGGCCTGATTGCCTGTTCGTGATTGCTAACGAATTAACGAACACCTGAACAGTGAAATACATGATTCAATGCATCTTTGTCCGGCCTGTATTCACGAGGGCTTATAATCTAAAAAAACATTATGTAAATGGAAAGGAATTAATGGGCGTTTATCTCATTTAGGATGCTATAATTTGCTAACAGATATCGAACATCAAAACCGTTAAGAGAAATGAGAGGGTAAAACGATAAAAGAAAAATACGAATGGACAATATTAAAAATCATTTATGAATATAGAAGTAAAAGAAGAGCTTAAAGAAAGAGTGCTCGGTTTTATTCAAAAACAACCCGGTTATGATGCTAATAATGTTGAAGAGATAACGATAAACATGCAACGGCCTTCTACCTGGAGTATTCTTTACGGTGAAAGCGTGCAAACAGGCATAACCGGAATAGGAGATTCACCTGATCATGCCTTTGATGATTTTATTATTAAATGGAAATCTTTTAAAGGCTTTGAATGGATTAAGAAAACTAAAATATTATCAGGCTTGCTATAACGTCAAATTCTCCGGCCGACATACGTTTGGATGTCAAGTGGCAATAACCGGTTGAAAAAGGCCGAGCCGAACATGGAACATTCAATTCTGCAATTATACATTCTTAATAAAATTCGCATACGCGAAGTGTTATGAATCTCGCGTCGCTAATGAACGCAGCGAATGTCGCTTGTGTGATCGCGTCTTATACGCATAGATATTTAGCTTCCTTTTACTCCCCTGCTTCCGCTGGTGTTACCTTTCCCCCCCGCGGTGCCTTGCTGAGCGGGAGTACCTCCCTCATTCGTGTCTTTGCCTCCGCCACTTGTTGCCTTGTCCTTTTTTGTTTTATTTGTCTCCTTAGGATCCTTTGCTGAATGTTTATTTTTTTGTTCCATAGTAAATGAATTATAAGTGTTTATTTGTTGTATCCCAAAGCGTGCCAGCATACAGAAACCATATGCTTACGTCTTCGTGAAAAAAAGATTTACATAAAACAGTTCTTTTGCTAAGCATTAATTTGAAACCGCTATACTTTTTAAAGTTATTTATTATGCTTGCTTGCTGACTTGATTCCCCACCATTTGCGGTCGTTTTACCTCATGGCGCACAGCGGCGAAAATGTTCTGGCAGTTCGTGTTCGCAACCACGGCAAGAATTCACGTTGGTGTATAAACTGGAACCGGTCGCAACCGGTTAGGATCTACAGCACTAATTTACGGGCCTGTATACTAACCATTGCCTCCGGTTACAGTTTTATGTCCTCGTAAAAAGAATTTAGAAATTTATTTACGCTTGTAGATTAAAAATTGCAAGCGTTAAAGGAAATGTAATTTTTCTTTTTTGAACTGCACTTGGTTTCAAAGTATTGGCATGATTTTATACCTACTTTTCATCATTAACTTAAAAATACATCTATGTTTTATCATGTAAAAGAACTCCAGTTTAACGCGAGGGTTTCTAAGCCAGATCCTGCTTTTGCTACTTTATTATTAGAACAGTTTGGCGGGGCTAACGGTGAATTAGCTGCTGCACTCAGATATTTCGGCCAGGCATTCGGGGCGAAGAATCCATACCCGGATAAATATGATTTACTTATGGATATTGCCACCGAAGAATTCAGCCATTTGGAAATTGTGGGTGCAACCATCCAAATGCTTCTTACCGGAATAAACGGAGATTTGAAAGATGCTGCAGAAAAGTCTGAGATTATGCAACTTTTAAATGGGAAAGCAGCCAAAGAAAATATGATTCACCAGGGAATGGTTGCTCCGCAATTCTTCGTTGGCAGTGCAGGCGGTCCTTGCTATACTAACAGCCAGGGTGTGCCATGGACTGCCGCATATATTAATGGCGATGTACAAGGTGAGCTTACCTCCGATTTACGTTCTGATATGGGAGCGGAAACACGTGCGAAGATGGTTTACGAGTACTTGTTGCAGTTTACTACCGATCCGTATGTTAAGGAAACACTTCGGTTTTTAATGACCAGGGAAGTTGCCCATTACCAAATGTTTGAGGCGGCCCTGGGCACGATTACTCCTAATTTCCCGATGGGAACTTTACAAAGCGAGCCGCGTTTCAGTAATTTATACTTTAATTTCTCTAACGGAAATGAAATACGCGGCCCGTGGAACCAGGGACAAAGCACACAATTGGGAGAAACCTGGCAATATGTTGAAGATCCTATAAAGCACGTAATGCAAACAAACAGTTTACTCGATCAAAAGGCTTCGGGCACACAAAGAACTGATAAGGAAGTGCAGAGTATGAATGAAGAGCTTGGCAAAGTAAAGAAAGAATACATCAGCAAAGTTGCACCTATTGGGCCTCAGCAATGGAACGAACCTTTGAGTACTGCCGATGAGGTTACCGGGTTGGGAGACAGTAACCCGGGCCTTAACGAAAAAACCAAAAATGGTAAGCGAAAAAGCTAAAGAAAAAATCGGGCAAAATCCGGACAACAAAGTGGGTCAGTTAGAAATAATTTACTATACTGATCCACTTTGTTGTTGGAGCTGGGCCATGGAACCGCAAGTGCGCAGGCTACAGTTTGAATTTAACGGACAGATAGCTTGGAGATATTGTATGGGAGGCCTTTTACCCGGATGGGAAAACTATCATGATGAAATTAATTCCGTCAGTCGCCCCATACAGATGGGCCCCGTTTGGATGCATGCACAGCAGGTATCTGGTATGCCAATGAGTTCTACAATCTGGATGAAAGATCCTCCCACATCATCTTATCCTTCGTGTATTGCCTTCAGATGTGTCGCATTGCAATCAGGTAATGCCGCAAAAAGGTATTTAAGATTGCTTCGCGAGGCCCTCATGATCGAGGAAAAAAATATCGCGAGAGAAGCCATTCTGCTCGAAGTCGCGATTAAACTTTCAGAAGAACCGGGATATGATATTGATATCACAAGATTTAAAATCGACCTGAAAAACGATAGTGGACTTAACGCATTCCGTGAGGATTTACAGGAAACCCGCTACCGGAATATCAACCGTTTTCCGACATTCATAGTAAAAGGGCCACAACATGACGGCATTATTATAACAGGCTATCGTCCTTACCCGGTAATACTTGAATCAATTAACCGCATAGCCCCTCACCTGGAAAAAACCAATTCCAGGATAACGCGCAGAAGAATACAAAAAATTTTGGGGTACAGTCACAAAAAGGGAAATGCAGGAGATTGATCAGGAAATGTCCCCTTAATGTCTAATAGCCAAAGACGCATCTGCGTCGTTCTGAAACTGCTCGTTTGACCCGGTGATCTCACGCCTACAATACTGCGCCTTACTGATAAATTTTCGGTTTTCTCTTTGAAAAAATGACAATTTAATCTTATTCATGCCATTAATACATTGCTCAGTTCACGTTTAACTGTAAAACTTTTTAGTAAATTGGCTTGGCATGCTTTTTACGAATACTCTAATTGTTAGCTCCTTCATAGCTAATGCAGGATTCTTTAGCAGAAGATTGATTATTTATTTTATTACCCAAAAAAATTGAGAAATGAAATATATAATGCGACCACTTACTAAAAGAATGATTACCAAATTACGGGAATGCAGGCAAATGGAATTGGAATCAAAGCCGGGTCAACTATGCCCCCTCGAACATTTTAGTACATCACTGCCCGGTCTTTATATGCGGGGGTTAATTAATTTAAAAAAATATTGCGTGGAGGGAAAAGAATTGATGGGTGCCTATTTAACGCAAAACGGTATTAAATGCATTGCACACATTGAATCATTGCAAAAAGACGGTGATAAGTTATAATTGCTATTGGTAAATTTTAATAGCAGGCGGCCTTGTCTCCTGCTATATTCCATCGCTGTTTCCCCGGTTTAAAAACCTTAAAATAACTGAACGTATTTTCAACATGGTTTCCACTTCTTTGACAATGCGATAATTTGCGGGACGTATAAGAAATAATGAAAGGCAAACGATTTGTGCCGCTCACCAGAATTATAGAGGTTTAAATTTCATGCTTTTTGGCAAGGCGAAACGCCAGCACTGCTGAACAAGCGATAGCCGTTATACCTAACAGTGTAAGGATCGCTTTTCTTTTACTATAAGTAGTCGGCGGTATATAGAGAAATCCTGTCGCATCGGCAACTGCGGGCTCGGTGGTATATCGCCCGCCTTTCGGCATCGCCTCTTCATAAAAGTTATTATTTAAATGATGGAGTGCCTTTCTCATTTCAGATCCACGCATCGGCTTGCCATGGCCGGTAGCAACCGTTTCGGGTTCAAGCTTCATTAACTCTTTTACCGAGCGTTTTGATAAGTCCCAATCGTATGTAAAGTACCGGGGAGGCCCACATAATATTTTCGTCTGGAACATTATCGACAAAGCGGATTGTTGATTGGTCGTCACAAAAGCATCACCAGCAACCAACACACCATCCGCTTCGCGAAACAGGCTTATATGGCCGGGCGCATGGCCTGGTGTATGCAGATATCGCCATTCTGGTAAACCAGGTAAGCTGCCATTCTCATCTAATACATTAATGCGGTTCCATAAATTAATAGGCCCGCGTGGAAAAACAACAGACATTATCGGCATAACACCTCCGCCAACAGTAGGATCGGCCGGAGGATAGGATGATTTCCCGGTTAGATAAGGGATTTCGAGATAGTGCGCATAAACCGGCACATTCCACTCTTCGGCAAGTAATTTCAATGAGCCAACGTGGTCAAAATGGCCGTGTGTAAGGATAATTGACGAAGGCCTGCTATTTTCACCAAAAAGCTCTTTAGCCATCCTTTTTATTTTTGGCGCTGATGTTTTTAGGCCGGCATCAATAAGAACCCAACTGTTATCAGCAGGATTCTCTATCATATAGAAATTGACAAAAATATCCTTCATGCCCCAAACGCCGTTGGCCACATTAAATATTCCGGTACCTGTTTTCGTTTCTGTATCTGTTTGATTCGTCATTGTGCTTAAATTGATAATTAAATCATAAGAGTTTGTTTATACAAAACCATGCCGTTTGATAACCCTGTAAGGATTCACTTTTCTTTCACGCTTAAGTTTTGTAATCATTATTGTTCGTCAAAAAAATAATATAACCGCGCGATAAGGAATTTTGATTAAGGATGAAATAATAAAATTTATTCGTTGTCAAATTCCTGTGTTCATTTGTTACACTTATTTGTGCTGAGAAGAATCCCGTTTTTGATTAGGGGACCTTGTCCCTGTGGAATCACCTGTTCGCCCGCTATTTTGGCTACTATTGGGATCTTTATGTGAGGTGTCAGCTGTACCCGCTGATGTGCTATCAATCGCAGGATCAGGCCGCGATTGCTTGTCACCATTATCAGTACAGGATAAGAGAAGTAAAATACTTGCGCTTATAATCAAAGTTCGATTCATAGCTAATATTTTGTTTATTAATCAAGTTATAAACAATCGGTAACAGTATTAAAAATTCGGAACAACGTTTACATGAATTCCTATGCGTAGCTGACCTGACCCTTTATACTTCCGCAACTTTAAGTGCTCATAACTTCTAAGTTGTTATTTATTATTTTTATTTAAACATTAAAAACTATGCCAATAAGCAAAGACCAGGTTTAATGATTCAACAAAAACCTTCGATAAAAAAATCTGATACACTCAGAAATACTAATTCTGCATCTGTATCTTTATGTGTAAATAGTTGAATTTTGCAGACAAAGCATCCGCAATAAAAATGCAATTAGGCCTTGGTCAACAGAAGTGAGAATTAAAAATATTTTAGTAGCGTAAAAATAATAAGTATGAAATGGAATAATAGAATAACCCAAATACTCAAAATTAAGTATCCTTTTATACAAGCTCCTATGTTGAATTTTACAACGCCACAAATGGTTGCTGCAGCCGCAGATAGCAAGATAATGGGATCGCTTCCATTGGGATTAATGTCGGTTGAAAAAGCAACTGAAGCCATTACCGCTGTAAAAAAAATTACAGGAGCTCCTTTCTCCGTTAACGTATTCGTTTACCCAAAAACGAACGTTCCTCCGGATGCTTCTTTAACACTTCTGAAAATGTATTATGAAAAAAGCGATCTTCCTTTTCCCGGACTGCCCGGGAACGATCCCTACACATCCTATGAGGAACTGATGGACGTCATCATCGCAGAAAGAATACCTGCCGTGAGCTTCGCTTTTGGAATACCCGCAAAATATATTATTGATAAATTAAAGGAAAGGGCCGTTACGTTAATCGGTGTTGCTACGTGTGTTGAGGAAGCCAAAAAAATACAGGATCATGGGCTTGATATAATTATAGCGCAAGGCCTGGAGGCAGGTGGACATAGAGGAACTTTTATCGAAGGCGATTTGCCGCAGGTCGGGCTTATTTCTTTGTTGCCGCAGGTGATTGATGCGGTTAATATTCCCGTGATAGCTGCCGGTGGGCTTTCGCAGGGCAAAAGTATAGCCGCAGCATTTATCCTGGGCGCCGAAGGGGTACAAATCGGAAGTGCCTTTTTACGCAGCAGGGAAAGCGCGGCATCTGACATTCACAAAAAGCTGATTGGTTCTCTGAAAGACACCGATACTACGATCACAAATGCGTGGACAGGAAGGTTTGCAAGAATGATCTCCAATGATTTTATAAAACAATCACCGCCTGAGGACATACTTCCCTATCCATATCAAAATTATATGTCTGCTTCTCTCCGGCAATATGGCAAGAAACAAAACCTCTCAGAAACCCAAGCGCTTTATGCAGGCCAATCGGCGAAATATGCTTCCGGAGATTCAACCGCAGAAATCACCATGAAGTTAATTTCAGAGGCAGAAGATACCTTAGAAAACGCTCACAGGATTTTTAACTGATTCTGTTGAAACCTAAACCAGGCGGGACGCTATGATAAACGCTATTATTATTGAAGATGAAAAACCTGCTATAGAAAAGCTGGCAAACCTTCTTTCAAAAGTGTCTATGAAGGTGAATATTAAAGCGAGGCTGCATTCTGTAAAAGACAGTATAGAATTTCTTTCAAAAGAGCCTGATGTAAACCTTATTTTCAGCGATGTTCTTTTACCGGACGGCTTAGCCTTTAATATCTTTAGCGCTGCGGCTATTAAAATTCCCGTAATTTTTATTACCGGTTATGATTATTATATGATGAACGCATTTGAAAATAATGGCATTGATTACCTGCTGAAGCCTGTTGATATAAATGACCTGCAAAAAGCGGTTTCAAAATATGATACATTGCAATCACATTTTTTAAATACAAAAGCACATTCACCAATAGAAAGCCTTACAAGATTTCTCAATCCGAGAAAGAAAACGCGGCTGGTTGCCAAAAGAGGATTGGAAAATATCGCTTTATTACTGGAAGACGTTGTACTCATATATACACAGGATAAGTTGGTGTATGTCATTGATCGCTTGTCAAAAAAATATCTTGTCGACAAAACTTTGGCGGAGCTGGAAAAAGAATTAGACGAGCACACTTTTTTCAGGGCAAACCGGCAATACTTTATTAATATAAATTATGTAAGAAGTTTCAAAGCGATTGACAAAGTGAAGCTGCTGGTTGATATTAATATTCCAGAAATAAACCATCCTATTATTATAAGCCAGGAAACTGCACCCGCTTTCAGGAGATGGATGAATGATGCTTAGCTTGCAAACACTCACTAAGGTGTTATTTCGCCAACTCAGGCAAATATTTGTGCAGATGTGCCTGTTGTTGAGCTGAGGCAAAAGTCATATAAAAATTAACACAGCTAGAGGGAGCAACTTGCTATTGAGATATTGAATCATGCAACAGTTCGTAATGCGTTGCTATTGCATCATAGTCTTCCAGTAAAGCTTTCGCCTGGTCAATTACATAAGACTTTTCATAATTTTCTCCCGCAAATTTTTTTACCGCTTCCACGTTTTCAAATGCCATTATGGTCATGAAATTTACCAGATTTTCTTTGGAGCTTTTTAATAGTTGTATCCCATGATATCCCGCGACATTCTTTTGTTCTATCCCTGGAAATACAACTTCCTTAAGTAGTTGTTCATATTTATTTGCATTCGCATGGGTTGTCGTTCCCTTCCATATTCTTAAGATCATGTATTTATTTTTAATTAAAGAACAATTTATAGTACATATTCCATAAAAACAGGGTTATTATTTTCATTAATACAATAGGGTTCAATCTCTTTAAATCCGCAGTGGCGATAAAGCGCTACGGCCTCTTTCATTTCCACATTCGAATCCAGCAGAATACGCCTGTAACCGGATTTACAGCTCCATTTAATTACAAATTGACACATGGCCAAGCCTATTCTTCTGCCTCTGAATGCGGGACGAATATACATGCGTTTCATCTCGCAGCTATCTCCATTAAAATTTCTAATTCCAACACAACCTATCCATGCATCCCCGGCTTTCACAATCACGAATAAGCCCAAAGGTGGCAGATAGCTACTGCCTGGAAAATACTCAAGTTCTTTAAAGAAATTTTCTTTGCCGGCAACTAATCCTAATTCGGTAAACATGTAGTTTCCATATTCGGCAAGCAGCTTTTTAGTTTCAGAAAGTAAAAAGGGATCTTCCCCGTTTATTTCGTTGAATTGGATGCTTTCAATAATTTTTTCTGTATTTACCATTGTTGTCCCTGCTGATTTAATCTTCGAAAATTATTGACCTGGAAATTTCTATGCCGTCAAACAAAACAGATCTTAAGCCGCTAACTCAACATATATTTAACTGCGCTGTCTGCATGTATAACCGTTGTATCAAAAACTATAAGATCGGGAAAGTCGCCCTGTTGTAATATTAAAGACAATTCTGTTCCACCGAGTATCAGCCCCGTTATATTATTTTTGTTCCGTAAGTCTAAAGCAATTTCTATTAATCTGTCTTTAGTTTCCTGGTTAATGATGCCTGGTATAAGTTCATTGATATATCTATCATGAATGTACTCCTGTTGAAAGCTTCCGGGAACTATAATTTCTATTCCATATTTTTTTGCTGCTTCTTTGTAGAAACTTTCTTCCATTGTATATTTTGTGCCGAAAAGGCCTATAGTGGTAAGGTTTGCAGCGTTAATCACCTTACAGGTTTCCTCGACAATACTTAATAAAGGAAGAGCAACCCGTAAGATTAATTTGTCAAAAACTATATGAGGTGTATTTGCCGCAACGATTGCAAAATCAACACCTGCCTGTTTTAATTTATCAATTTCTTTCACAAGGTATTCGGTCAATTCATCATATTGTTTGTTACGCGAGTAAGCGAGTAACCGGGTGTTATCAATGCTGTTGATAATAATATGTGGGTTACCGCCGGTTGTACAAATTTCCTTAAATTTTTTTATTACCAGGCGATAATATAGAATCGTGGATTCAGGCCCGATGCCACCAATAATTCCAAGTGTTTTCATTTTATAAATATTGTTCAATAACATTCATCAATCTAATTTAACTCAGTATAACTGCATACAAGTATTATTGAAGTAGCTATAATGTAATCTTCCCGTTAAAATATTTACTTAAATTAAAAGTTTATCAAATTTCCAATCAGTTTTTTTAAATAAACAGATGCAGTTTTGTTAATTTTGACTGTATCAATTTAAAAATATGCCCAAAAACAGGTTTAATTCAGAGGATCATCTTTATATGCAGGTGTCGGACGGAATAGAAAAAATGATTGAAGAAGAGATTTTAAAAATCGGTGATAAGCTGCCTTCAGTACGTGTGTTAAGTGACGAGTATGGTATCAGCATGGGAACTGCATTCCAGGCCTATTATAACCTGGAAGGGAAAGGATTAATTGAGTCCAGGCCTAAATCTGGATATTATGTCCGCTTCAATCATCATCGTTTTCCAAAGTTACCTGAACAGGTTAAGCCCGAAGATACCTCCCACGAAGTAAGTGTAAATGAAATGATCGCGTCAATATATAAAGATATTGCTGCAAAGGATGGGATAAATTTTGCACTCGCCGTTCCTCATATCTCATTATTACCTCACGCAAAAATTAATAAATCCGTAACGTATGCATTGCGAAATAACAAGGACCATTGCATAAATTATGAAGATACACAGGGTAATATCGAACTTCGCAAAGAAATTGCGAAGCTTGCATTTAACTGGGGGGGAAAGATAAACGCTGATGAGATTATTATTACAGCAGGCTGCCTGGAGGCTGTAACTTTTTGTTTGAAAGCCGTGACAAAATATGGAGATACAGTCGCCGTTGAAAGCCCCACCTACTTTGGAATTAACCAGACGATTGAAAGCCTGGGTTTAAAAGTTGTGGAGATATTTTCTGACCCTGTAACCGGTATCGACTTGAACGCTTTGCAAAAAGCAATTAAAAGATCTGCAATAAAAGCATGTGTTGTAATTTCTAACTTTCATAACCCTTTAGGTAGTTGCATGCCGGATGAGAACAAAAAAAAGTTAGTGGAAATAATAACCGCCGCAAACATTCCTTTAATTGAAGACGATATATACGGAGAACTTTATTTTGGTAAAAACCGCCCAAAAACCTGCAAGTATTACGATAAGAAGGGCTATGTAATGTATTGTTCCTCCCTGTCGAAATCACTTTCACCGGGATATCGAATTGGCTGGGCCATTCCGGGAAAATTTTTCGAAGAAGTCAAACAATTGAAACGCATGCACAACATCAGCTGCCCTACAATAACCCAGGCTGCTATGGCACACTTTCTTAAAAATGGCCGCTATGAATATCATTTAAAAAATCTCCGTAAAGCACTGCATACGCAAAGCCTGAGATATGTGCAGGCTATTATTAAATATTTTCCTGCTGATACAAAAGTCTCACGGCCGCATGGAGGATTTATTCTATGGCTTGAACTGAACAAAAAAGTTAATGCCTTTAAGCTTCGTACAGAAGCCATGAAGCATAATATTTCGATAGTGCCCGGGAGAATATTTTCTTCAGGCAGCAATTTTTCTAACTATGTACGCATCAGTTATAGCAAGCCCTGGGACGATGATGTCGATTATGGATTAATGATTTTGGGAAAACTAATTATGAAACAACTGTGAGCTAAATTCCGTCACAGGTAATAATAGTTTCAGTAGGCGTTTAATCAGCTTTAAACGGTTGTATTAAAAACGTTTCTAACATATTTTCTTTATCAAGGCCTATCAGCATTTGCAATTCCGGAGATCCTTCTACCTTATATTTATTAATACCATTGACGGTTTTTACAAAAGATACATTTTGAAAATTATTTAAAGGGAAAACCTGGTTTTCGGAAATGTTTTCAAACTCTGCTTTTGGTATCTGGTTCCTGAATTTTTCTCCAGCCAAATTATAAATACTATCTGCCTGTTTCGTTTGTAAATAATGTATCACTTCAAGAGAAATGGAGTCGGTTATATTTTTAGGAATGCCCGTTTGGCAGAAACTAAATTGTATAGTGAAAAACGTGAGTAGTAAACTGATTGTCTTTTTCATGTTTTTTAAATAAAGAAGCGAATATATTAAAGATAGATATTTACTCCAAAGTTAACGGAGGCATTTAAAATTGGCCCCTAAACCAGGAAGGTCTTTTCGGTGATTTTTCTCTTTGAAAGTTCCCTACTTTGTTTTTTTACAGGTTCAAACCTTCAATAAAATGGATAAAAGCGATTTCCAATATTCCTGTTGTTTTCATCTTCACACCGCACAAACATCCGGAACCGGCGTGAGCGGGGAAGTCCTTAGTATCCGTACCTTGCCCAAATCGCCTGACAATGGATTTTCAAAGTGATCTGGCGGCGGCGGTATCGAAGGCTGGTAAAAAGCCATTCCTGCAAGTGGGCTTTTAGCACCGGGAACAACTGCTTCTTGTGTTTGGCCCAGCAAACTTCCGAGCAAACCGAGGTTAACCGGAGGCTCATCGCTATACTGACTGAAATCCGGGTTGTCATAGGGTGGCATCAGTTCAACGGCAAGCACACTCAGCGGTGCATTAGCCGGCAGTCCCCAGGAACGAAGGATAAATTGTATCTCCTTAAGGTCCCACCATGTTTGCCCATACGGTGGCATGTCTGGGCTTTGCAAATTGAGGCTACCGGTTGGAAGTGGGTCAAGAAGTGCTATCTCTGTTTTTAATTTGCTTTTTCCTGCAACAACCTTACGTTTAAAAATTTTGCCGGGCCCTTCCGGTGTTTGCTGATTTACTACCGGTTTATCAAATTTTTTTTCACCGAGAAGAATGTTGCGAAAACTTTTTCCATCGGCCTGCAGTACCTGTGTATAAAGAAGTCCGTAGATATCAGTTCGTGGAGGAGTGGGTGTAAGATTTTGTCCTTCAAAAACACTTTCTGCAAAGCGGGCCGTTGCGAACACCTTGTCTACGTCGCGAATAGCATTGCAAATAAGCTGGGGCGCCGGATGCTGAACCCCGGTGATCTTTTGCGGATGTCCGTATCTCCCCTGCGCTGTACACCAGATGAAAGCGTGGCCTACACGAAGTTCATAAGTAAAAAAACCGAAGAGTTCTCTTGAATCAGGAAAAAGGGCGGGTGGCAGCGGAACAATAAAATGTCTTGGCTTTTCTCCCGCCGCCGCAGTCGCGGGAATGAGAGGTTGCATTGCATCGAGACCCGAATCGTCGTGTACCTGCCCGATCGAAATCATCCTGAAGGGTTCCGCGTCAATGTTAAAAGGTGCTTCCTGCAGCGTAGTACCCAGTGGCAGTATAAACGTAGCCAGTAAGGGGTCCGGCGCATAAGTTAGCACACGGATAAAATATTGATCATTTGGGTCTGCAATAGGCTCTTCTAATTCTAGCCACAAATATTTATACCTGCGTTCTGTAGCGGAATAATCCTCTTTTTCAACATATTTTGAAAGTGCTATTCCTGCGGCAGCAATTTTAGGCACCTGTGCCGGGATCGTTGTAACAGGTAGTTCTGTAGTAAGTGTATAAGTACTATTCGTAGGGGTAGCCAGTGCGGGGTCTTTAAAGTGAACAGTTACGGTATAACTCAGGTCCAGCATGTCCGGAAAATCACCAGGCTTTAGTGGCTTCGGTTCTACCCCGTCAAAGAATACGATTCTTGTATATTTCCGCAAAGGGTTTTGCAGGCAAAGGCGGCTCGCCGTTTTACTTACCGGCAGCACACCGAGGTCAATAGGAGCGCCAAATGCAGCATCGCTTCGGAATTTCTGACTTCGGCTGAATGTAAAACTATTCACATCCAGTTCATCCCAGCTCCAGTCCCGGTCTATTTCCAAAATAATGGCTGTAACCCAGTGATTATTGAGGTCTGCTTTAGTTGAGAAATTAATAGAAGAATTATCCGGCGCAACATGGTTGCGAATGAACTGCGAGCAACCAAATTGTATTCTTTCTCCTGGCTGTCCGGCAAGTGTCATATCACCGGTAAGTTGTAAATGCAACGCCGAGGCCAGGAGACCCATCATGCCGGTTTGCGGCTGATCGGGCGTGCCTGCAAGCCTGAGTTGTTCGCGCTGGCTCACGGATGGAAAATTATCCGGTTGAAGCCAGATGCTCTTGAGTTGGTTTGCAGGCTGATTTGCTATAAATACAAAGCCTTCGGCTGTGGCTTCTTTTCTTACAAAGAAAGAAAATTCTTCTCCCATTCTTGCGGCGTCGCTGCCAAAATAAATCAACTCGTCATCTTGTCTTCCAATTGCATAGAATGTTAATCGAATCGTTCTCGCAGTTGGCAGAATAAGGGCGCCGGAATCTGCTCCGGGATCAAAATTACTATCGATCCACGCCGGAGTATCCACATCCAATACCGGCATATCGAGGTAACTTAATTTCAAATTAAGTGGTGAATCCAGCTCATTTTCAAAAAGCCTTGTCGTTTCGTATAGTAACAGGTAAGAATCCCTTCCTGTTTTCGAGCGCAGGTTATCCATTTCCAGGGCCTTTACCTCAACCCGGATACCAAGAGATACCACGTCAGGATCATAATACCCGATAGGCCTTCTTGCCGCGGCCTTTGTTGCCGTGTCCACGGACTGTTGCGCCGCTTCTATTTCAGCCTTATCATTTTTTAATAGTGTAAGCGCAGTGCTGGTATCAAGTTTAGTAAATAAGAAAGCGGGATAGTGGAGGCGCGGGCGTGCAATTGAAAAACTTTCCTGTGTGTACGGTTTAAATAGAGAATTGGATTGCGTAAATGGATCCGGAAGATCCAGGAATTCCGGTTTCCTTGGCGCAATGTACCTTCTAAACGGCGCGGTTGCAAAGGGATTTTCACTGTCATATGCAGGGTGATCCGCAACTAACGGGCCTCCGCCGGTAATATCCGCCAGCCGCACCCGGAAAAAATAAGTTTCCCCGTATTTAAGGTCAAGCGCTTCATCTAATACCGGCTGATAGAATGGATTTAAATTAGCACTTCCGGGGTTACCAAATTTTGCCTCTGCTTTATCATGCGAACTCAGTTCAAAAGCATTTTTATCCGTTACCACTAATGAATTGCCATGCCAGGTAGAAAAAAATGCCGGTAGCCAAAACTCGCCTTGCTCCTGTCTTGCAAATTGCATAGGATGCACTTCCACTCCTAACTCATCATTAAACCTGCCTAAATCGATTTCGTTTGTGCTAAGATCATCCGACTTAACCCTCACGAGGCTATGCCATGGAATGTTATCAGTTGTCGGACTCAATTTTGCTGCGTCACTTAACTCCGAAAAGAGACCTACATCTACCCGGTAAGACATTACTCCAAGCGCGGTATCTGCAACCGTTGTATTGGTTTGATCGGATGCCTGCAATTGCCGGTTATACCAAATCGTTACCTGCTCATCGTCCCAGCCGAGGCGAACTCCGAAATCTTTTGTTGGCCCCGATTCATCCGCCTCTTCACTCATGAGGTTTGCTGATTGAGCCTGGCTGGCGTGAACGATCTTGGTGAAGCCATCATCATACGAAGCGGCCTCTACAAACGCATCATCATAATTACGCGCACCCGACGGACCTGCGGTTGCAACAGGAAACTGTACAGCAGCAAAAAGCGGCCGTGAATCTAAAAGCGCCGGAATGCGGGCGGTGTACCTGCTAATATTTGCCTCATTACCGGTAAATGCTCCATAATCGCCGGCTGCATCAAAATCGAAATAAAGCCAGCCGCCTTCCTTTAAGAAATCTTTATCTGCTCCCGGAAAAGGCACGATTATCTTTCTGAAAACCATCCCAAGCTTTTCGGCCAGTGCCGGCTGTCTTAAAATAAACGCAAATACTTTTCCCCAGTTAATCTTTGTTTCAGGAACATAGGTGGCAGGCGGAACAGCATTTCGCAAGGCGCATATGTAGCTATCATCAGTTACAGCAAACGGAGTACGCGGTTGCGTAAAATTAAAACTGTCGCGGTAGCTTTTTGTCAGGTATTTTTTTATTACAGTATTGGACTTATATCCCGGGCCATCGCTGAGCCTCGGGAGACTATCGTCAACATCAAATTTCGATTTGATGGTAGTAAACAGCGAGGTTCGATCAATTGCGCCCGCCAATCCCGGATTTACAGGAGACCCGTCACCGAGTTTTGGTAACTGGTCATTCCCCTGCACCAGCATGGCCTGTAGCAACAGGTTTGAAGTGGCGAAGGACGATACAACAGGAGCGGCGGGTATCCCCAAAAGCAAGGGTTGAAGCGGATCGTAACGTGGAATCAGCAGCACGTTGGTTATGATTGCGGGAGCCGGGTCAAGTATGAATTCCTGCGGGAAAGTAAGAATTGATAATCTAACAGGGGAAATTGCCATTCTATGCTAATTTGAAATGAATAAAAGTTTTAAGCAATGCGCCTCGTCTCCGACCAGGTTTTAGTGAAATTGATGTCGATCACTAAAAAGATGCTGATGTCAATTCCGAAGGTTACATCAGCTTCAATAGAAGTTCCTTCACCAATTGCTCTTGGCGTAATAGAACCATGCGCCTCGATAAAAATTGTTATCACTACAAGCCCATCGAGTATATCAGCTACGCCTTTGTAAATAAATCCCGCGGTAATGGTTGGAGGGCCGCTTTGTATTTGGATCCCGATTGTAACAAGAAAACTTACTGACACGCGTGCAACAACAGGAAGCTGAATAACAATCTCTGCACCAAAACCAAATTCAAAATCAAGGGCGGGTACAGGGTCTGCTGTATCTGACGAAACTCTTAGCGTGGTATTACCGATCGCATAAATCGTGGCAACTTCCAGCGATAATACCATTACAGACATCTGGCCAAAGAATTGAACAAAGGCTCCGGACGATGGGAGCAGGCTGCTGCTACCATCTGTTGGCTTCAATGTTTCATTAAAATAAAATCCCAGGCCGAGACTGGCTTCAAGTTTAAGTGGAGGCGGCCCGGTGTCTTCGATCAGGAGGGACGGAAATTTCAAAACGGGTATTTCCTGCACGGCATGTAACTTATAGTCCCAGCTATCGGCAGAATTGCTCATAGCGATCTGCATGCCTTCTTTTAAGATTTCAATGTAATCTGGGTCTATAGAAAGTGTCGCTATCAATTCGAGAATATCCTTTATCTTTTGCAGCGCATCATTAAGTACAATTTTAGGTTTGCTAAAACCGGGTGTTTCGCCAAACGCTGCGTTGAAATCCCCGGTTACTGTAAGCAAGGGAGAAAAAATTCCAAGGTCAACGACCATACTAACGCTCTTTGTTACACTTGCCCAATTTTTCCGTCCTCCCGAAGGATCACTGTTCAGGTCGACACTCATAGTAGAGGAGCTCGAATCTGACGGATCGCCATATAAAATATAAATTTTGAAAGCCGGTGTATTGATAATATCGAACCGGCCGGAATTTGGTATTGTGGGGGTAAAATCAGTAATCGTGTTGACGATGCTGTCCTTGAATTTGAGGCCCTGGGCAATGATGTCTAATTTAGCTACATCGGGATGCGGCGGCAGGCTAATGGTATCTTTGACATTAGGAAATACACTTTTTGAATTAACCAGGCGGTATGCATCGGCGAGATTGGGAGTGAGTGTATGAAGTTCGGCGACGCCTTTTTTTACACCCGGCTGGCGGAAAAGTAATTTTTGAGTTCCGGTCGTTTGCAAAAATCCGTATTCGTTTACCGGATTGGTGAGTGACGCAATATCTTCCGCATTTGCAATTCTATACAATTGGTTAGGATCATCAGCAATTGTTTGGTTTGCCACATCTAATACACCAAAACGAATTAGTGGAATGGGTTGCTGAACATCGACCGGTGCAACCTTGTCTGTTGCTGTATTATGAATGGTGACACTCCAGGCTCCGTCTTTTGGTAAAAAAAACGGACCGTCTGCCATAGACACAAAGCACGGATCTGCAGCAGAGGGCTGATTAGAATAATTTACTTCAATGCGGGAAACACGCATGAACAATCCTGACCCGCCGATATTGACTACGCAATCTACGGGGCCACCAATAGGGCCTGTTTTATTTTTGATGAAGTCACGAAAGTCGGCTGGTAACAAAGGTTTTGGGTTGGACGGATCACCGAGCAATACAAAACCAAGTTGCTGACGTGATGGAACTAAAGGTAATGTAGTTCCTGTTCCTGTTGACTTTTCAACTGCGCCTTGCGTTACAAAATTAATATGTGCATCACAATCAAACCAAACAGCTTCCATTGTGGCACTTATGCTCTCAATAGGAATGATTTGGCCGGTATCTTTTATTTCACGTACATTATAAACACCGAGAACGATACCGGGATGGAATGTATAAGGGCTATTAAAAAAGATACCACTTTGATCAGAATAAGAAAAGTCATAAATACCGGGTCCCTGCGCCACCCAGCCGGAATCATATCGCGTTACGCGGGCGTTGTTTGTTCTTTCTATGGTGATTGTTCTAACAACCGGAACACCCCAGGGGTAAATAATACTCTTTATCTGCACCACTTCCTTTGCAGTACGGCCGATCAACACATTGAAATTTGCCTGGCTGGTCAATCCAAAGTTAGCGTTGGGATTTAACCATTCACTAAAAATACTTGCACCGTAGCCGGAAAAATCCATTCTTCGAAGCGGAACACGGCTGGTCGATCCTGAATAAAATTCTCTATTAAAAGCGTACCCCACTATTCCCCCCAACATGCCATAGGGAACCATTTTATGCACCGGCGGATTAGGCGGATCGACTACAACTATATCCTGCACACCAAGGTTTGGAGTATCAAGTGTATATCCATAGAAATAAGGATCCTGTATTTTTGGATTCGGAGTTGGCCTTAATGAAGTTGCCTTCAGTTGAATTCCACCGTCTACATCGGCTTGTACTTCCGTGCCTTGAGGAAATTGCGGGCTATTGAAATCCATCGCTGCAAAAGGGAAATTTCCAATTTGTTTATTATTGAAAAAAGAAAGCGCGACCATCCCAAAGGGCAATGTAAAGTAAGCTGCAGCGGGCTGAGGATCGCTTGTATTATTAAAAGAATTCTCGATGAACCGGATCACTTTTTTTGGCTCAAGTGCAACTGTGTTTGAACTCGCGGTTGCAAGTGTGGTTGGCCCTCCATCATTCGCAAAGATTACCGGGTTCGGAAATGTAGGCGGATCAGCATTTGGGTTACTGATATTTTTAACGGGCTCCCATTGAATATGCGGTAATGTAAATGCTCTTACATACTTACCCGAACTGATGATCTCTACTCCCTGCGCCTGGAATGGAAAACCACCGGCAGAAGCAGGGTCATCAATATTTTGCTGCCGGTCCCTGATACCTGCATTATAATTAAAGCTAACGCCTAATTGATCTGCGTTTCCGGATACATCAAGTAAAAGCAATTGGCCGGGCGAAACTAGCGACGACATCAACTCTGTATAGATGTCTCCATAAGCTTTCTTTATCGCTTCATTTGCGCGTATGGGTTCAGGAGTTTCATTTACGATAATAACATCTCCCGGCGCCAGCACATCGTTTATAATTCCGGATGCATCGAATAACCTTTGAAATTGTTGGCTCAGGGGCATAGCATGAAACGACTCTGCGCTTATCGGAGTGGCAACGGTTTCGGTTTTGCTATCAGCAGGATGCATTGTTAGCCAGTTCTTCAGCTATGAAGGTCTTAAGGAAATCGTTGAAAGTGTCCTGGCTTACCGGGGCAAGTTTAAAATCAAGTGATGCCAAAGCCGGTTCGGGCCACTGAACAAAAGCCATTAGCTCAAGTAATTTATTGCCTTGCCCAAGAGCTACTCCGGAGTTATTGCTATCTGAATTGTATTGGCTTCTATTGGTAAACAAAGGCTGGTTAGTTACATAAGGATCAGGAAGGGTGAGAAACATATCAAAAACGCCAAATAGCACGCCCAGGCTCCCTTTTGTGATGGAAGTATCATTAATTAAAGTCCCCCCAAGAATAAATGCCTCGGGTTGGGAGGCTATAAAAAATGCATTGCGCAAGGCCATGGGAACTCTCGGCGGAATAGTGAACTGTTCCACATCGGTAAATTCACCTAGCAATTGTGCATCGAAGAGTGCCACCTCCCTCGCTGCCGGCATTTGTATCAATGAAAAATTTGCTTTCCGTGGAAGGATGCGAAGCCTGCTGCCTGTTGCTGCAAGTGGCCGGTCAATGTCAACATTCGCATCAGTTATTGCATTAATTAACTCAATGCCTGTCGATGATGCGATATATTTTATCTCTACCGGCTTTGTAAACAAAACTAAAGCTGTTGAAAATCTCTTTTTAGCAACATCTTCTTCCCATAGCTCAATTTTCTGGCGGCCTAATGGATTCTTTGAGCTAAGTACAATAATATTAATTTGGCCGGGCGAGGCCAGTAACAATATCTTATTTAGATTCAATCCGCCACCTGTTAATCCTTTCCAGCTTATTTTACCCGTATGGGTACCAATGAAACCCAGTTCACCTGTACCGCCTGCTTCGCCCAATGCACTTGCTGCAGTAAGGCTCACCGGCAGAAACCAGCCTGCTTCCACAACCTTTGATGATCCGGAAATATTCCAAAGAGGGGAAAGTACAGAAAGGAAATCAAAGTTTGCTGTTGAAGATTGAAAAGGAATAAAAATACCGCCGAGCTCCGTTATGTAGTTTGCGCCCGCGCCGGGGTCCACGGTATCGAGTGCAACAGTAGAACCATAAGCAGTCAATTGCGCCGGAGTTGCCTCAATTAATTTTCCCTTCCCTGCCGTAAATTCAAAAACCGTCGATGAAAAATAATTTACCTGCGCTTGTGTAGCATCCTGGCCAACGAACGGATCTGCGCTTGCAACTGAAACCGGGTCAGGAATAACTGAGAGTGTAATTTGCGTTGCATTGTCAATTTGAAAATCATTCCCTATCAATGTCGGCGCTTTGCTAAAAACAATTTGTCCGGATTTTATCTTCAAACCTGCATAAGCATCCATATTCGAAAAATCAGAAGCAAGGCTTGTAGCAGCGATCCAAACTGAACTTGCCGGCAAGTTATAAGAGAGCTGGCCCGCGGGGAAAAAAACAGATTCAATAACAGTTAACACGAGCACCGGGTGACTGACATCTGTAGTAAAAATTTTTACCTGTTGTTTTTTTGTCAGGGCATAAAAATCAAACCATTTTTTAATACCATCCGCTCCCACAAAGGGGCCAAGTGTATGATCTACTGCCGCTCCCTTTGCCCAGTCGGGAACGGAACCTTCAAGATGATTTGTGATAACCGGAACTGTCCTTTCAAAACTACTAAACTGAGCCTGGCCGGCTTCTCTTGCCGTATCATGAATGGCCGAAGTAGCAACCTTCGTGAGGGCCCCGAGATGTTTGGCAGTCAAAAGAGTTGCGCTGCTAACAGCAGTAGGTAATACCCGGGGCCTTATTACCTCAAGCGGTTGACTAATTAATGCGGCCGCTAATTCTTTTCTTAAATTGGCAAGATCACTGGCCTGGCTTGCTCCCGCAGGCTGCAAATCAGCGGTGAGGGTAGCTAACCTGGTTACAAGGAGGTTTGTTTCCATGTAATGGGGGTTAAACAGTAAAAAATCGTATTAGCAAAGAAAAGTGAACTTTTTTCTTAGAAGGTGTTTTTGGTTTCCGCATTTAAAGATATATATTTTATTCTTCGGTGATATGCAATTGTCGTTTTAATATATTTATTATTTTGATGTGCCGGGAGCCATTAGTTTTGTAGACGCCTTGCATGGCGTACTGCACCCTTTTAAATACACAAATAATTTATAATGAAAATAGCCACTTATAATGTAAATGGCGTCAATGGGCGCCTGCCGGTGCTGCTCCGCTGGCTCAATGAAACAGCACCTGATGTTGTTTGCCTGCAGGAACTAAAAGCGCCACAGGAAAAATTTCCGGAGAAAGCGATACAAGACGCAGGTTATAATGCGATCTGGCATGGACAAAAAAGCTGGAATGGTGTCGCCATCCTTGCACGTAACGCCGAAATCACGGAAGTAAGGCGGGCGCTTCCGGGTGATCCGGAAGATAGTCACAGCCGTTATATTGAAGCAGTGGTAAATGGCATACGTATTGGCTGTCTTTATCTGCCAAATGGCAACCCGGCTCCGGGGCCAAAATTCGACTATAAACTGCGCTGGTTTGAACGGCTAACGATTCATGCAGCAGAGCTCTTTGCATCTGATATGCCTGTGGTATTAACCGGAGACTATAATGTTATGCCTACTGAACTGGATGTTTATAAGCCGGAGCGCTGGGTGGATGATGCATTGTTCCGGCCGGAAGTTCGTGCAGCTTTTAAAAAACTTGTAGCAGCAGGGATGGACCGATGCAATACGAAAACTTTATCCGGATGAAAAAATCTATACATTCTGGGATTATTTCCGTAATGCTTATGGCCGCAATGCAGGCTTACGTATCGATCATTTTCTACTTAGCCCCCATCTCGATAAACGCCTGGTTGCTGCCGGCGTTGACCGTAATGTGCGTGGATGGGAAAAAACAAGCGATCATGCCCCTGTATGGATTGAGCTTAGCGGCCTTTAGCATTATCTTACCGCACGTATTTTAAGCAGGCGCTGAAATATTACATTTTAAGCCGACCGTTGCAATTTATAATTTAAGAGTCATTGTCATTTCTGTCACTCAGGGGAATTACTTCACTTCAGCGTTAAAAACCTTACAAAAAATAACAGACATATTTGCGTGGTATATTTCATAAAATTCCTATGACATAAATAATAACTTCAATCAAATTTTTTCGATATAAAATATCCTAAAATACCTGCACCGATGCCACCCAAAGAAGTAGAACAAATAAACCCGTCCCGGTTTATCATACCCCAAATAAACAAACCAATACATGCGGCAATCAGCAAGATAAAAAGCCAGGTTACTATTTTTGAAGAGATAAAACTTTTTTTAAAATCTTGTACGTAGCCCGGGTTGTTATTGTTTCCGGCGGTTGCCTGCATGTTACTGTTAGTATTGCCTACTTGCAGAAATACATTCTTTAAGGCAATGATTACATCATTCCATGCTTTATCCCGGCTCTCCCAGTCAGAAACCGGCTTTGCGCCTGTAGGCACTACCTGAAGGTATTTCATTTGTAAAAGATCCATATCAATGGGGCGAATTATGACGGGTATAATAACGAGTGAGTGTGACTGATATTTCTCAAGTGCGCTTTTTATTTCGTTATCATTTATGTAATCGGACGCTAAAAAATCGGGGCTGATAAGGAACAGGATAATTTTTGAGTTGGCCAGTTGCGTTTTAATCATTTCATCCCATTGTTGCCCTGCGACAATATTCTTGTCGGTCCACACATGGATGGTCTTATTTCTTTCATAAGGCTTTAGAAACGTCTGCAACTCCTCTAAAAAAGGCTCATCTTTATGTGCATACGAAATAAATATAGAGATAGGGTTTGCCATAGCCTTATTGAATATCCCCGGGTTTTAAAAAGCCCAGCCTGTTATAATTTACAAATATTTGTTGCAGCAATTGCTGTTTTACTCCAGGATCATTTAACTTGTCTTTGTTCTTATAAAGCAGGAACCATATTTCATAAACCTGGTGGTATCCGTTATAGGACTTCTCACTTTTATTAAATGCATCCTTTGCAGCGACAAGGTCTTTTTCCTTCAGCTTTGCATAACCCAGTTTTTCATAAGCCGCAGCAGCATCTTTTCCGGCAGTTATGCTATCAGCAAGACCAATTAAAAGAGATGGGTTTTTATCTTTGGCAAAACGGGTAATCAAGCTATCGATTATTAATTTCTGATTTGCCAGTACCTGCCTGGAACTCACCAGGTATTGATTTGCCTGGTGTAAATCATTCGTTACCTTTTTCAGGGAATCATTTTTTACCTGCAAAACTTCTTCTGAATTGGCTAATTGCTTTGAAGTTTTTCTTAGTTGCAGGTAATAATATACAGCACCACTCAGCCCAACGATCATTACGCAAAAAAATACAATGAGCAGCAACCTGGTCTTGTAGATTCTTTTCCTGTTTTCTTCAATGGTCATCATAATGGAAATTATTTAATGCAAAATATTGCATGAAAAATAAGTGGTGTATTTTATTGAACACAATTTGATAGCTATACTAATGCCTGATGATAAATTTGAAAGATATATGGCGGTAGCATGATTCGTGTAACCTTTTTAGCAGGTAATATTAGCTGGCATTCATTATTAACCGGCATTGAGAATGTTTCTTAATCCCTTAAAAATATAATAAAGCATTTCAGGCAAATTCGAGCTTACAAATAAGCGCTCATTCTCCTCAACGGTGAGGCCATTCAATGCTGATATTTTTTCGATACCAAATTCTTTGAAAAACGAGGCATCTGTTGCGGAATCTATGAGGTCTTTTTCCAACTTGTTATATTGCTTTTTAAACTCCAGGTATTCCGTGGATTGATGAAAAGAATTATTAGTGTAGGTAAAATTATTTCCTTTTAATGTATTGATAATTTCTTTACAGGCGCCGCCAAGGGCACCAATTAGATATAGAGGCTTATTTTGCTGCAAAGTAATTTTAGCCTCTTCTATGATTCCCGGCATCTTCCCTTTATAATCACTAAGCCTGCCTCCAACCAGAATTCTCACATCGGTATTTGAGATCATTGTTTTACGCATTTCAGTAATTGACCTGGCCCAGATCAATTTCTCTTCCATTGTATTATAGGGCAGATACTTTTGAGTGTCTATACTTAATTCGGCGGGAGGCGGCACCTTAATAATTTCGGTTCTGCATTTTTTGAAATACGCTTCATGGTCCTCGGTCCACAGGCAATAGAAGGGAAAGCCGATATAATATTCGAAATATTTCTTTTTTGAATCCTTTTTGTCGCGATATTGGAAGGCAAGGTCGGAGAATAAATAAGTGTAATCCTTTTTACCCGCGTCTCCTTCGCTACTGGTCATATTTACCTCGCGTTTACAAATACCGCCGGCGTAAACGATGGTGCCGCCATTGATCAGCAGGTTCCTGATTACTTCAATCAGGAGGTCTGTAAGATGTATGGTAGAATATCCCAATTCTTCCAGCTCTTCATTATTTGATACGGATATCCCGATTCTTTTATCGCACAAGATCGAATTACAATTTTCCATAGAACCAGGCGCAGGTTGCAGATCACTTTTGATTGCATCATGTATTTCCTGTGATACTCCCGAAATATCAGGCGTACCGTTTTCGTTATTTTCCTTCATTATACAATAAATTATGGACCAAAGTCGGTGTAATAAATACTATGTTTTGATCCAGGTCGTTGAGCACTTTTAATTCTTCCGTACCCAGCGGCGGATCGGGATAAATGACCAGTATCTTCCGATTGTCCTGCTGGTTTTGCAAATGTTTTATATCGATATAATTAAATAGTTCAGGCGCATTTTGAATAGGCAGGATCCTGAAGTTATCGCTTAACTGGTACATATCGATTTCCTTTTTCAATTTTTCATCCAGGTACAAATTGTTCAGAACCTGGAACAAAGAAAGCTCAATCACGTCTTCAAAACAATCGGCTTTATATCTTATAGTCGGTACGTTCCCGATATAAGGAAAACTTCTGCGTTCTATCCCCTGCAGATCATTAACCACCACCAGGGGAGATTTATTTCTTTTGGCTACAATTACTTCGATCCTGCACCATTCCCTGGTAGAATATTTATCAGATAAAAAAACAACGATAGCAGAATTCTTTAGATTTTCTAGAATTGCTTTCTCAAAATCTTCTGCATCTTCGATATCATTCGCATCAAAAAAAGTTTTCAGTTTTGTATTTGCCACAATATATTTAGTAAAGTCACTGGCTAATTTTTCTCCGTCAACCTTTGCATGGCTGATAAATAATTTTATCGGGGGTGGAGTAAGCTGGTCTTCAGCTTCTGCAACTTTAGTAAGGTTAAAGAACATCCTGCACAAATCATGCAACAGGCGATTCTTTAATTCGGCTATTCTCTTGAGGAGCAACTTTTCTTTACTTGAATCGTTGATATCAGTAAGCTTTATCCATTGCTTCCTGTTTAGCCTGTTTTCATCAATCAAAAATGCTTCATCAGATAAAGCAACCGGGAAAACCCTGTTCTTATCGTTTTCCTTGTCAAGCAGGCTTTCTATGTATATTTTCCATTTATCATTTAAAAAAATTTTTTTGTCAGCAAGCAATACAACAGCATTACGATCAGAAACGGAGAAGTCTATATCAATAGGAAGTTCCTGGCCTGCAGGTGGCTTAAATCTAAAACGAACAGGAATGCCAAGCCCCCTTGTTAAAGGGCTTAAAGTATCCCTGCAGAATGTATTGTAAACTGCTTCTGCATAAGCCAGCCCATCCTCATTGTCCGGATGCCAGACTACATATATGGTAAGAGGAGATTTATAAAATTCCCTGACAGGCATAAAATATTATTTATTCACTAATATGATGCGAAACTTATTTATCGTGAAGTGTTTGGTTTTTAGAATTCATCAAATTTAACTTTCTTGTGCAAACGCCGGAACCATAGAGATCATGCTAAAATTACAATAAGTAGCGGAAATTATACTCTATGGGTTCTGCCAAACATGCTATAAAAGGATATTATTATAATTGGAAATTTTTTTATTTCTTTGAAGTTTCCAAGTCTTATAAAACCCGTTTTGCCATCCCTATATTTAGCGTGTAGGACTAGCATTCGATGATCACAAAAGTTCACATTATAATTTACACTATGCCAGCCAGTTTAAATAATTCATTAGCAAATGAATACCGTCTTTTGTTTGATACCTGCATTATAAATGAGGATAGGTTTGCAGAAATTGACAAAACAGTATTGCAAATGCTTCAAAATAAAATGACCTATGATAATGTGGCAGGTTCTACCAATGTTCCATGGAACTTTATCGCCATTATACATTGTATGGAAGGCTCCTTAAGTTTTAAAACCCATCTGCACAATGGCGATCCCTTAACTGCGCGAACAGTTCATGTTCCTAAAGGCAGGCCGGTGTCGGGCAAGCCTCCCTTTAGCTGGGAGGAAAGTGCTACTGATGCTTTAACGGTAGAAGGATTTACTTCCAATACTGATTGGAGCATTCCCGGTATGTTGTTTTCTTTTGAGAGATTTAATGGAATGGGATATAGAAAAAAAGGCATTAATTCACCTTATTTATGGAGCTATTCCAACCAGTATTCTGAAGGGAAATTTACAGACGATGGAGTATTTGACCCACATGCAGTTTCACGGCAATGCGGGGCAGCAGTTTTATTAAGGCGCATGAGCGAAAAGCAGGTGGCAGTTACAGGTGAAGTAGATACAATTACCATGATTAAAAACCTGGGAGCAGAGGTATTGTTTGATCCGGATCATTTTAACGAAAAGGCCTCACAACTACAAATGCTTCTTAACATTATCGGGCAACACTTGCGCCTGGATGGAAAAGCCGGGATAAATACTTCAAATGCATATCACGCAGTTAGCGGAAAATTTTTGCAAGGCGATGACAGGTAACTTGGTATTGTATTAGCTATAAAATGTTTACTTTTCATTTATTAAACGAATTACAAACGCACACTACAAAAATTAAACACGTCGCGTATCAAAATTCATGTAATTATTTTTCTTCATCACCTTACCTAACCGCACCGGATACCAGCGATACTTTCCCCGGCACAATTATATGAATTAACAAGCTATAGAATGGATGAAACGCAATGCACAATTTCAAGTTGTATAAAAGAACCCAGCTGGATTGACTAACATTTGAAATAAGAATTTTTTAATAATTAACCCACGATTCAAAAACATGATAAAGCAAAAACGATCTCTTTCAATATTACTTTTAGTTGTCATCAATGTAAATGTAATTGCACAGCATACAACCATGCTGCCACGCAGTTCACCTGAAGCTGAAGGCGTTTCTTCCAGTGCCATTACCAGCTTTCTCAATGCAACTGCAAAAAGCAAAACAGAATTTCACAGTTTTATGTTGCTGCGTCATGGTAAAGTAATTGCAGAAGGCTGGTGGAATCCCTACCGCCCTGATCTGAAACATACTTTATATTCCTGCAGCAAAAGCTTTACCGCTACAGCCATCGGTTTCGCATTGCAGGAGAAGTTAATTTCGCTGGATGATAAGGTGATCGCCTTTTTCCCAAAAGACGTGCCTGATACAATAAGCGACTGGCTTGGCGAACTTACTATAAAAGATGTATTGATGATGTCGGATGGACAGGATCCGGATCCGAGTTTTATGGTTGCGGCGAGAGATTCTAACTGGATAAAAGGTTTTCTATCAACGCCAATCGTAAATGAGCCGGGGACTAAATTTCTATATAATTCTTTAGGCACTTATATGCTGTCTGCCATTGTACAAAAAGTAACGAATCAAAAAACAATTGATTACCTGAAGCCCAGGCTATTTGAGCCACTCGGCATAACAGGAATAGATTGGGAAACAGACACGAAAGGAATCAATACAGGTGGCTGGGGGCTGCGGCTGAAAACAGAAGATATGGCCAAATTTGCTGAATTATTTTTACAAAAAGGGAACTGGAACGGCAGGCAGATATTACCTGCCTCATGGGTAGAAGAAGCCAGTACGATGAAGATCATGCAGGACCCCAATGCGCCACAATCTAAAAAGGATTCCAGCGACTGGCTTCAGGGCTACTGTTACCAAATGTGGCGGTGCAGGCACAATGCATATCGCGGTGATGGCGCTTTTGGGCAATTTATGATCGTAATGCCTGACCAGGATGCAGCACTCGCCATCACCGCCGAAACGCCGGATATGCAGGAAGAGATCAACCTTGTATGGAAATACTTATTACCCGCATTCAGGAAAGATAAGTTGCCTGTTAATAATCTTGCTGTTTCAAAACTGCATGAAAAAATAAAGACATTGGCATTGCCTACACCTGCAAAAAGTAAAGAGCCATTAGCTGCAACGATCAGTGGTAAAACTTTTACGGTAGCGCCAAATGACATGCACCTTAAAAATATATCATTTAATTTTTTGAATGGTATATGCGAGGTAAAATTTCAAACGGATACTGCGGCTTATCACTTTAGTTTTACTGCAGGCAAATGGCAAACTGATGAAACAAATATGCCCGGCCCTTCATTGGTTGCCAAAGCTATTGAAAACACCTCCATGATTTTGCCCGCAAAAATTGCCAGTAGTTATGCGTGGACAGATGCACATACACTGCAACTTGTTTTGCGATACATCGAAAGCCCTCATACGGAAACTTTTACCTGCCATTTTGAAGACAAGCAACTTACCATAGATGTAGCAAAAAGCCTTGACTTCGGCAAAAATAAAACGGTATTGAAAGCGGAATTAAACAATTGAAAATGTTAAAGAGGCCATTTCATACTAGGCTTATAAATATCAAGCATACTACGTGTCAGCCGGTTTCAAAAATCAAAAGTGACAGGAACTTCAATTAATGATTTTGCAAGAGTGCATCTGCGATTTTTTCAAGTTGTTTTAAATTATCGTGGACATATGTCAAACCGGCCTGATGCAGATTAGTTAAGTTATCTGGTGTTGCAATATCCATCTCGGAACAAGCTTCTTTTAATCCAGGCTCAATACGGTAATAATTACCCTGGTACTTTTGATCAAGAGTGAGATACATTTGTGTTAACTGGTAGGCAACTGTTTCTGAATTGCCCGACATCAGGATATCAATTACCGGCTCAAGCCACTTTATTTCACCGGAATGTTCGAAGTCTTTGTAACTGTATTTTTTCTTTACAGATCCGGTTCCTAAAGAAACAATAATCATATCCTTTGCCGTCGGTTTATTTCTTTTGTCGGGGTCATTCAGAACTTTAGAAAATTCAATCTTTCTTGCTTCAGCATAAGCGCAGAGTGCAGGGTTATTTGCAAACATGCCACCATCAACGAGGGTAAATATTTGATCATCTAACGACCGGATGTGAGCGGGTGAAAAATACGTCGGAGCTGCAGCGGTTGCCCTTGCTATATCTTTTATTTTAAAATTATATAAGTTGCCTGTCTTTGCGTCTGTACTGGAGAAAAAGACAGCTTTGCGATCTGTTATTTCGTAAGCAGTGATCAAACTCGGTTTAATAAATTTATCCAGTGTTTCTTCTTCGAAGTAATGTTCCAGTAGCCCCATCAAAGAAGCCTCCGAATATTTTTCATGAATGACGCCGCCGCCGCTGGTGATCTTTTGGAATAGTGTTCTGTCGAATATCGTATGGCCATTTTTCAAATAAAGGTTGAGCGCATCTTCTGCGGAATATCGCGCTTTGCCATTTTCACCTGGCATTAAATAAAAACAGGATAAAATACCTCCTGTACTGGTACCTGCAATCATATCAAAATAGTCACCCAGCTTATTGGAATTATCCGGATCTTTTGCCTGCAGAATTTTTTCCAGTTCAAAAAGGATGGTGCCGGGTATAATGCCTCTTATTCCTCCGCCATCTATCGATAATATTCGTACTTTTTTCATTCTAAACTTTTTATAAACTTAAAAAAGTTTATTGAGTAAAATTTATTAATAATGAATTTATAAAAAATTCCTATGCATCATTTACCAAAATTATTAATGACAGTTTATAAATAGTTGTAAAGTCAGTTATCTAACTTTAGTGATAAATAACTTAATCACATAAATATCTAATACCATGATGAGAAAAATTATAACTGCGATTATCATACTGCTTTTTGTAAAAGTAAATGCCCAGCAACACAATTTTTCCGATAAATATGTAGTGCCTTCAGATACTGTGGTGCAACAAAAGCTGGCGCACTGGCAGGATATAAAATTTGGTTTGCTGATGCATTGGGGAACTTATAGCGAATGGGGCATTGTGGAAAGCTGGAGCATTTGCCCGGAAGATGAAGGGTGGACGCAACGTCGCGGCCCTTATGCTGCCAGTTATTACGACTATGTGAAAGCTTATGAAAATTTACAAACCACTTTTAATCCCACAAAGTTTAACCCTGATAAGTGGGCGGCAGCAGCGAAAGATGCGGGAATGAAATATGTCGTGTTCACAACGAAACATCACGATGGCTTTTGCATGTTTGATACAAAGCAAACAGAGTATAAGATCACTTCAGCCAAAACACCCTTCTCAACAAATCCAAAATCAAATGTAGCAAAGGAAGTTTTTGATGCATTTCGAAAAGATGGCTTTTTAATTGGCGCGTATTTCTCAAAACCTGACTGGCATTGTCCTTATTATTGGTGGCCCTATTTTCCACCGAAAGACAGGAATGTAAATTATGATCCAAAGAAATATCCGGAGCGGTGGAACCAGTTTAAAGATTACACGTATAACCAGATACAGGAATTAATGACAGGTTATGGTAAGATGGATATCCTCTGGCTGGATGGTGGCTGGGTTCGCCCGCGATCAACGGTCGACACAACAGTTGATTGGCAGCGTGGCATCACTTATGACCAGGATATTGATATGGCACGTATTGCTAAAATGGCAAGAAGCAAGCAGCCTGGCCTGCTGGTGGTTGACAGAACCGTTAGCGGTGAGTTTGAAAATTATGTGACGCCCGAACAAACCATTCCAAAAACTCCCATGGAGCATCCCTGGGAAAGCTGTATTACCATGGGCAATTCATGGAGCTATGTACCTAATGATACCTACAAACCAACCAATGAACTGGTACATATGTTGCTTCGTATAATTTCGCGCGGCGGAAATTTTTTACTAAATATCGGGCCTTCGCCTGACGGCGATTATAGCGATACAGCTTATAGCCGTTTAAAAGAAATAGGTATATGGATGAAGGTTCATTCAGATGGGATATATAATACTATTCCGTTAGCTCCTTATGAAGACGGCAATACAATTTATCTGCAGTCAAAAGATAAAAAAAATATTTATGTGTATGTGCTGAGCGATAAAACAAATGGAGTGATATTGCCGGAAAGCATAACGTTGAAGAAGATGATCCTAAACAAAAAAAGTAAAATCATATTGCTTGATGCGCAACAGGAAAAAATAAAGTGGCAATCATCAAATGATGGAATTGTTATACAGGTACCAGCGGGATTGCAGAATAAAGTTGCGGGAAATTATGCGGTGTCATTTAAGATAACGCAGTAATTGTAAGCTTTCGGATTTTGTTATTGCTTTTACTCCGGTAGGAATAGTTACTTCAGGGCATCATTACGCATCTGCAACCTATCACGATGATTTTAGAGATGATTTTTGTGCTCCTCATTGCTTTGCAGCAACCGCGACATGTAAATACTCAAACGAATTTGAAAGTAAATTCGAGCAAAATGAACAAAATAGTTTCTTTGTTGCTGATAGGTTGCTTTTTTAGTCATACTGTTTGTGCCCAACATGAACATCATATTATGCAGGATACGGGTAGCGCTAAAAAACAAATGCCTGATAGCATGAAAATGGATGGTATGGATATGAATGAAATGAACAGTAGTAATTCTATGAATGAGGGCGTAAATATGAGTCATGTATACTCCTTAAACCTGCCAATGAGCCGGAATGGTTCAGGCACGGGATGGTTGCCGGATGCTTCACCCATGTATGGATATATGTTTCATACCAGCAAATGGATGTATATGCTACATTACAATTTATTTATACGTTACAATAACCAGGACTTTACCCACAAAGGGTCAAGAGGCAACAGCGAAATTGATGCACCTGACTGGCTCATGTTTATGGGTCAGAGAAAGACTGGCAAAAAGGGCCTGTTTCATTTCAGTACGATGTTTTCATTGGATGCTCCAATTGGCGGAAGCGATGGTTATCCGTTATTATTTCAAAGCGGTGAAGCCTACAAGGGAAAGGCCATAGTTGACCGGCAACATCCCCATGATTTGTTTTCGGAATTATCTGTTAGTTATGCGCAGTCATTATCCAAAAAAACAGATGTGTTTTTATATGCCGGCTACCCGGGTGAGCCGGCCTTAGGTCCGGTGGCATTCATGCACCGTCCTTCGGCTTTAGATAATCCTGATGCACCCCTTACCCATCACTGGGTTGATGCAACACATATAACCTTCGGTGTCGCCACGTTAGGTATAAGATATGGCAATGTGAAGTTGGAAGGTTCTTCATTTACCGGCAGGGAGCCGGATGATAACCGCTATGACTTTGATAAACCACGTTTTGACAGTTGGAGTGGAAGATTGTCTTTTAATCCATCAGATCATTGGGCGTTACAGGTTTCACATGGTTTTATTAAAAGCCCTGAATTGTTGCATCCTGATGAGAATGTAAACCGAACCACTGCTTCCGCAATTTTTAGCAGGCCAGGTAAAGATAACAGTACGATAAATGCAACAGCAATATGGGGTATCAATAAAACTGCAGGGCATGAAGGAGAGCAGGCAATATTGACGGAAGGTGAATGGCGAAAAAATAAGTTCGCAGTCTATGGACGTTACGAATGGGTGCAAAAATCTCTTGAAGAGCTTTCCTTAGAGCAAGCGGTATATAGCCATGATGCTGTTTTTCCCGTAAATGCTTTTACCGCAGGCTTTAACTATGATTTAATAAAACCGGGCCAGGCAAGGTTAGCAATAGGAAGCCAGTTTACCTTTTATCATGCAAGTGAAAGGCTGAATAGTTTATATGGTAAAAATCCGATGGCAGTAGAAGTTTATTTAAGATTATATCCATCCATGATAAAGATGAAAATGAAAAACTAAGCAGCGCATATTGTACGGTAAGATGGAATTTAATGAGAATTAAAACACAATGAATGCAAAATTTGTTAATTTAAATCAGTGCAAAATTACTTGTAATTATTTTATGTCGTTTGGTTTGTAACATCCTACCGGTTCAACATTAATTTTAAAGATAAAAATTAAATTTTATGAAGGGTTATCACACTTACAAAAGTTGTATAGAAGCATGCTTGCAATGTGCAGCAATTTGTAATCATTGCGCCAGTTCATGTGCACAGGAAAAAGATGTGAAAATGATGGCGCGGTGTATCCAGTTGGACATGGAGTGTTCTGCTGCATGTTATGCATCTGCACAATTAATGAGCTTAGGAAGTGAAAAAGCAAAGGAGATTTGCGCGGTTTGTGCAGACCTCTGTGAAAGTTGCGCGGCTGAATGTGGCCAACATGAAACGGAGCACTGCCGGGAATGTTCGAGGGCTTGTAAGCAATGTGCAGAAGAGTGCCGTAAAATGGCGGCTTAGAAATTAAATGGGTTACAGATCGCTCCACTGCTATAGTGTAGTGTATCTAATGGTATAACTTTGAAGGCCTTGGGTTCAACAGTTCCTGTGGCGTTATATTCATAGCTTACATATAGAAGGTGCAATTCCACTGACGCCGGTTTTGGCACAAAAAATATCTCCGCTGCCGGGATATTTTTTTAAATCTTTTTCAGATAAATTTTCTTTTGCGGTAGTGATTATCAGGTGGTCAAGCTTTTCACCGGCGAATGCACAGGATGTAATATTGGGCACCGGTAGGTCAATTTTGTCGATTAAGCTCCCGTTTAGCGGGTTCCACCTGTATACGCCAAACCCGCCATAATGAGCAATCCATAACATTCCCTCTTCATCTATTGCCATGCCATCAGGCGTTCCCATGTTAGCCGGTATACGAATGATAATTTTTTCAAACTTTATCGCTCCGGATTCTTCATCAAAAATAAAAGATTGTACACACTGTGTTGGGCTGTCGATGTAATACAGTCTCTTATTGTCCAATGACCAGGCAAGGCCGTTGGAAGTAGTGACCGAATCAATTTTTTTTTGGATGGTAATATTTTCATCTATGCAATATAAAGAGCCCGGCATTTTTTTCAAATTGCATTTGCAGCGTACCGATCCATAACCTTCCTTTGCTATCGCAAGCCCCATCGTTGCAGCGGTTATTTTCGAACTCACTTTCGATATCAAGTATCCATTGCAGCATGCCCGTTTCTAAATTAAATCTTGCAATACCTCCTTTAAATCCTAATATTAAATCGTCCATCTTTCCCTGGATGGCCATTGATATTTTGTTATCAAACTCCCAATGTTTTACTTCATGGGTATGCCAATGATACTGGTATAGAAATTTACTTTCAATGTCAACCCAAAAACAACTTTTCTTTTCGGGATGCCATAGCGGCCCTTCCCCAAGAATACACCGGGATGGATATAATAAAAATGCTTCCATGATATGAAGAGAAGTTGCGTCTAATAATGCGAATTTATTACCGATTGGCCAATATAGCGCAATTTTATTTTTCAAAAAAGAAACACTTCTTTCTAATTGGTCCATTCCATCCACACCATCTTCAATACTTATCCAGTTATCAAAACCCACTCTTTTTAACTCTGAAAAAATCGCATCGTAATCATTTAACCCTTTTCCGATTTCGCCATGGCTCAGCCGCTTTGCATATCCTGCAGCGCCACCTTCTTCTCTTTGTAAATCTTCAAGCGTTCCTTCTTTAAGATAACGGTCACTTGCATGCATGGTAACAACACGGTGCGATACGCGCTTAAGAAGATCCAGCGGATTTTCCCCTGCGAGATATGTGTTACTCGGGTCATAGTTAACACCAAAAAAGGGATGATGTATACTATCAACCAGCTTACAAAATACATCCATCTTTTGAGCAAATTCAGGATACTCCCAAAAATCATCTTTATAATGGTTTTCAAGAATAAGTGTGATGTTTCTTTCGGCTGCATAGGGCAGGCAGGTGTTGATACAGTCTGCAGCCAGCTTCACCCCTTCATCTATAGAAATTTCCGGGCGGCGCTGCCCCGAAAGCACGCGGCAATAGGAACCTCCCAATGCAAAAGTCATATCAATCCAGCCTTTTTGCTTTTCAATTTCTTTTTCGCGAAATGCGTTGTCAGGATGTGTAAAATCCGGGGAGCAACACATCATTGGAATTACTTTTCCCATGATCTTCAACGAGTGTACGAAAATGTGCCCAGTTTTTTTTATCACTCATCTCCAAAAAACCGGCATACCATTCTAATCCATCAATATCAAGAGTTGCAGCAAGGTTAATCCAATCAGCCAGCCGCATACTTCCATCTTTACAGAGTGCGTGCATATAGGCCTTGGGAAATACGGCTAATCTGGGCATAGAATTTAGATAAAATAAAATAATGAAATAGAAAGGAAGAAGAAATTAGAAAGTTGAAGCAAAGCGGCATCGGCGTTTCGTGATTTTAAAATCTTATATGAAAATATCTTTCCTGTTTCGAAAGCTGTTGCAACTCTTAAAAATTATTTAAAAAGTGCATTGGCCATTTTTGGGATTTGTTGATCCCAACGAATAAATTCTTCCCTTCCTGCTAATCAAAGCTTACAACATTAGTATCACTTCAAACTTAGTAAATCACATAATAAAATATCACCATTGTGCCGGGCTTCTTTATTTCAACTGCTATTTTTTAAGCGTAACAACATCCTTTGGTGGATTACGCCCGATAAAAGGATGTTGTTCCAGGTCAACTGACCTGGCCACTGATCGGCCCGCTTTCATCGGCAAGCCAATAAACCGCCGCAGCAGCAATTTCCGCCGGCTTTAATATCCTGCCTGCAGGCGCATATACCGGCGGAATATCTTTATACCAATCTTCATTTAACCCCTGATCTTTTTTGCGTTGTATTTCTGTTTCCGTCAATACCCAGCCTGGATTTACCTGGTTAACGCGCACACCATTTTCCCTGTGTAATGTATCACCAAGATTTCTTGTCATAGTCATTAAAGCACCTTTTGATACACTATAAGCAAAAAGATTTGGCTCACCACTATATGCATTCACTGACCCAATGTTCAATATGCAACCGTGCTGTTCAGTCAAATAAGGTAATGCTGCTTTTATTAATGCAAAGGGCGCAAGCGTATTTACTTCAAGTACCTTTCTAAAAAATGTAAGATCAGTCGTAGAAATATTTGAGGATACAACCATGGCTGCATTGTTCACCACTGCATCAAGCTTTCCAAACGACTTTACTGCAAACGCTACGAGGCGTTCCGGACAACCTTCTATACTAAGGTCTTCAATGTGCAACACGGCCTTCTCTTCACCTATTTCATTTACCAGTGATTTACCCCACTCTTCTTCAAGTCCGTGGATGATTACCCGCGCTCCTTCCGCGACGCAACGTAACGCGATGGCCTTACCAATACCGGTGGTACTGCCGGTAACAATGATGACTTTATTTTGTAAACGCATAGATCAAACTGGTTTAAGAACACTTTTTACAATAATTCCCTGGTGCATTTTTTCAAATGCCTCTTCCCATTGAGTAATAGGCCAGATGCCTCCAATAATAGGTTTTACGTCAAGTGCGCCATTGCCTAAAAGTGAAATTACCTTTTCCCAAACGGGCCAGTTATGGCTGAAACTTCCCTGTAACGTAATATTTTTCTGCACGAGTGGATCAAGAGAAAAGCCAAGTGGCTGAGGCCCCCATCCTACTTTTGTGATCTGTCCGTTTGGGCGTACAAGATCTAAAGCAATTTTAAGTGTGCCGCTCGAGCCCGCCGCGTCAATAACAAGATCTGCCCCAAAACCATCTCTGCGTTTTGACCATTCTGTTGCATCCCCGATAATTGCCTCGCATTTATATTGCTTTGCTATTTCAAGCCGGTTGCTATCAGATTGAAGCCCTATTACTGCGACTTCGGCACCACATAATTTCGCAACTGCAGCACAAAGAATACCTATAGTTCCAGGGCCTAAAACAATCACCCTGTCTCCCGGTTTGATATGGGAATTCACTGCTACAGCATTATAAGCAACACAGCAGGGCTCTGTAAGACAGGCTTCTTCAAATGGGAGCTGTTCGGGGATACGATGCAGGCATCTTGCCGGAACTTTTACATAACGGGTCATAGCGCCATTAACTCCGTATCCGAAACCTTTTCTGCGCGGGATCTAAATTATAGAGGCCGGCGCGGGATAACGGGCTATCAGGATTAATAACCGCTGCTGTTTCACTTACTACGCGATCTCCCGCCTTCCAGTTTAATACCCTGCTGCCCAGCTCCACAATATGCCCTCCAAACTCATGCCCTAAAACCACGGGGTAATTAACAAGCCAACTATGATCTGAGGTCCATTGATGCAAATCACTTCCGCAAACACCCACATTCGCAACTTCAAGCAATACATCTTCCTCGCCGATTTCAGGCTTTTGGATTTCGCGGATTTCTACAGAGCCCTTTTCTGCGGCGTAATTAATTACTGCTGCGGATTTACTATTGGTTGTCATTTTAATTATTTATAGAAGCATGTGTGAAATAACCGAAGCTAAATTAATGAATTATGTGTTGCCTTTGTCGCCGCTTAATTTAACTAACTGCCTGTTCGTGTAATATTTTCTTTATCAAAGAGATTTGCCCAAGATGGTAATGTGTGTGTTCTATAATTCCAAGTAAGTTCCTATAATAATTTCCGTATTTGTGGTCTGCAAAATCTTCAAATAATTGCGCTTCATTTAAAGCCTCAATTTGCCGCGCAAACAATTCAGCTTCAGTAAAAACTTTATGCAATAATTTCTGCCAATCGTCATCCGAGTTTATAATTGGAACATCAAAGCTAAATTTGTCGCTTGCATTTAACGGTTGTCCTTGTAATACTTTCAAAACAGGATTCACATAATAATTAATATGAAAAACTAAAGTTGCAATAGTATTTAAATTCTTAACCCTTGTTGTAGCCTGGTACCATTTTATGTCCGATAATATATCTCTAAGGTTAACCGCTGTCCAGTTACCTCCGAAATAAACCTCTTTAAAGTGTTTTGCTATTTGCTGAATTGAACTCATTGGGTTGTATTATTGAAAATTCTAAGCAGCGTTTTATGAAGCGGAATTAAAACCACAAAACAACTTGTCATACCAGGTCTTACGTTTTTTCTACTCTGTTCTATCGTCAATGTACCTTTTCTCAAATGTAAAAGTGTCACTTAGTTAGCCCTGTCAATTAATATTTTTTTTAATGATTACGGGTTCAGACCGACATCGCCATATGCATGTATTGCAGCACAGATTAAGCGAAGCGAATCTTCCAGGTTACCACCTGCTGTTTTAAAAGCATCTGCATCAATTGTTAAAGGTGCACCTAACACTACCAATGGTGCGCCATACGCGGGGCATTGAATAGCTTGTTGAAGCGTAAGGCCACCGACAGCCTGAACAGGAATATTTACAGCTTTCACGACATCGTGAAGCTGATCCATCGGGCTGGGCATGCGCCTGCCTTGCGCGGCAATGCCTCTTCGTTCATCGTATCCAATATGGTGGATCACGTAATCACACCCGAAACCTTCGAGCCATTTTGCAGCTTCAACCATATCATTACAGCCAAGGTTATCACCCATTACTTGTATTCCATAATCACGGCCTGCTTTTACAACGCATTTAATGGTTTCTTCATGCGCCCGTGCCATAACCACAACATGAGTTGCGCCTGCCCCGGCCATCATCTCCGCTTCAAGATAACCTCCATCCATTGTTTTGAGATCGGCTACAATTGGAATGCCGGGAAAGGCTTCATGCAATTTTCTTACGCCATGCAGGCCCTCAGCAAGAATCAGCGGAGTTCCGGCTTCCAGCCAATCAACGCCGGCCCGCAAAGCCATTGCTGCCGTTTCAAGGGCCTCATCAATACTGGTAAGATCAAGTGAAATTTGAACAATGGGCTTCATATAATATAATTGATATCTTTTTCTTTTACCGGAAGATAAAATTATGGTATAAAAAATTCGCCGGTAAAATAAAGTTATCCGCAATCATAGCCACTAAAGAATTTATTGTAAGAATATAGTAGGCACGGCTAAGAGATGCTTTACCTAAGAACTCAAGATTTATTAAACAATCATGCAATCAACACGCATAGTATAAGAATCTTCAGTAAAATTATTTGTAATCAAATATTTCCTTTTTTTAACTCATCAACTGCGTAATTAGCGGCTCGTGCAGTAAGCGCCATATAAGTTATTGAAGGGTTCTGACAGGCACCGGATGTCATGCAAGCACCGTCAGTTACAAAAACATTTTTTACATTCCATATTTGATTGTGTTCATTTAAAACAGAAGTCCTTGCGATCTCTGCCCATCCTTACCGTTCCCATTTCATGAATACCCAAACCCGGAGGCTGTTTTGTGTCGTAGGCTTCTATATCTTTAAAACCTGCTTTCTCCAGCATCTCAGAACCGGTAGCTAAAATATCCTTCAACATATTTAGCTCATTGGTTTTGTATTCGCAGTCAACCTCAACTAATGGTATGCCCCAGGCATCCTCTTTTTCTTTGCTAAGCGTTACCCTGTTTTCAGCATAAGGTAAACATTCGCCCATGCCCGTCATCCACATATCCCACGGCCCCGCTTCTGCTAATTGATCTTTATAAGCGCCCCCAAGGGAATCTTCCAATGCATTGCCGCTTCTCCTTGAACCACCCGCTGCGAAAGCAAAGCCCCTGATAAAATCTTTTTGAAGATCATTTCCCAAATTCCGAAAGCGTGGAATATATATGCCTGTAGGCCTTTTGCCATAATAATACTGATCCTGGAAACCATCATGAGAAGCCGCAAGGCTCGCCCGGTAATTGTGATCCATAAGGTACCGCCCCACTACATCATTCGTGTTTCCAAGGCCATCAGGAAATTGCGATGATGTCGAGTTAAGCAATATCAAAGCAGTGTTAATTGTGCCGGCATTTAGGAAGATAATGTTTGCATAATAGTCTGTTATCTTTTTAGATTGTGCATCGATTACACGAACGCCGCTTGCTTTATTTTTTACCGCATCATATATAATTGAATGAACAACAGAAAAGGGCCGAAGGGTAAGATTACCTGTTGCCCGTGCAGCAGGAAGTGAAGCCGATACGCTGCTAAAATATCCACTGAAGGGGCATCCCCTGGCACAACGATCCCTGTATTGGCAAGGGCCTCTCCCGTCTAAACCTTTGGTAAGGTTTGCTGTTCTTGAAATGATCACGTGCCTGCTTGAATAAGAAGACTCCACAGAATTTTTAAAATGTTTCTCAAGGCAATTCATCTGCATTGGAGGTTGAAACTCCCCATCCGGTAAATGAGGAATACCATCTTTGTTGCCACTGATACCAACAAACTTTTCCACATAAGAATACCAGGGTGCGATGTCTTTATAGCGGATAGGCCAGTCAACGCCGATGCCTTGTTTCGCATTTGCTTCAAAGTCAAGATCACTCCAGCGTTGTGTCCACCTCGCCCACATCAAGGACTTCCCTCCTACCTGGTAACCTCTTATCCAATTGAAAGGTTTCTTTTGCACATAGGGATGCTCGTTATCTTTTACAAAAAAATGCTGTGTCGCTTCTGAGAAGGCATAACATTTACTAATGATAGGATTATCTTCGATTGTTTTATTAGTCAGGTTATCATGGTGTGGCAATTGCCATGGGCCACCGGTTGCTGTCGGATAGTCCTTTATATGTTCGATATTGCGGCCACGTTCCAGCACGAGTGTTTTAAGGCCTTTCTCACAAAGTTCTTTGGCTGCCCAACCCCCGGTCATGCCAGAGCCTATGACGATCGCATCAAAAGTATTTTGAAGTGCACCTCTTGTGTTGATGTTGGGTATGCTGTCAGTTAATCCCATTCGCATGTTTTATAGATGGTGTAATAAGTTCTGGTATCGGCGATTGATGCTTTCGTTTCAAACAGCAAAATTTTAGACATTCCCTAATTGATTCAGTTTGTTAAAAAGTATTGTTGTATTAAAGTAAAAAAGTAAGTAATAAGAAAGTCATAAAATTGCGTTATGCTTTCTACTTTTTAGAAAATAGTCATCAATTTATTTGTCTTTAAGTTATTATTTACTTGTTCCTAAAAGCCATTGGCTTTACCCATCACTGGCTTCAATTATTATACAAAGACTTTTTTTTCAATAAAATTCATTGCAAATACCCTGCATGGATTGACCCTGTGGCATTACTTGCCTTTTCCTTATTTCTTGTTTTATTTATTCTACATGTCTATAAACAGGATGCTCCCATGGAGCGCAAAAAATCCTAATCCACAAATATCTTTTCTAGAAACAGGATGCTCCTATGGAGCGCAAAAAATCCTAATCCACAAATATCTTTTTCTAGAAACAGGATGCTCCTATGGAGCGCAAAAAATCCTAATCCACAAATATCTTTTTCTAGAAACAGGATGCTCCTATGGAGCGCAAAAAATCCTAATCCACAAATATCTTTTTCTATAAACAGGATGCTCCCATGGAGCGAAAAAATCCTAATCCACAAATATCTTTTTCTATAAACAGGATGCTCCTATGCGGAGCAGATCCCTATATTCAAATATGCATTTTTCTATAAACAGGATGCTCCTACGGAGCACAAATCCTAATCCACAAATATGTTTCTATAAACAGGATGCTCCTATGGAGCACAAAATCTAATTCACAATATCATTTTTCTATAAACAGGATGCTCCTATGGAGCAAAAATGCTATATTCAAATATGGTTTTTCTATAAACAGGATGCTCCTACGGAGCAAAAATCTAATCACAAAATATGTTCTATAAACAGGATGCTCCTACCGGAGCGCAAAACTCTAATCTACAATATGTCTTTTATAAACACGATGCTCTTAAGAGCTAACACTTCAAAAATGTTTTACGGCAATGCAAAAGCTACATAACTGTCTCCGCCTTTGGCGCCAAGTTTCGTACCGCCGCAGGCTATCACCACATATTGTTTACCATTGACTTCATAAGTACTTGGTGTTGCGAATGCGGCTGCAGGTAATTGAATTTCCCTTAATAGTTTGCCGTTCTTCTTATCATAAATCCTGAAATAACCATCTTTGGTTCCGCCAATAAATAACAATCCACTTGCAGTGACAACCGCGCCGCCATAACTATCAGAACCCGTTTGCGGTAATCCCTTTGCCTTCAGTTCGGGAGTTTCGCCAAAAGGAACTTTCCAAAGATACTCGCCGGTATTCATGTCAATTGCATTCAATGTACCCCAGGGAAGGCCAACTGCCGGTAATCCCTTTTTATCTAAAAATTTGCTATAACCTGAAATTGAGTAAGAAGATACCGTGCTATCTTTTTTGCCTGGAATTTTAAATCCCGGCTCTTTTTCCACTCCCGGCTCATGTTCCTCGTCGCCAAATAAAAATCCTGTGATGGCCTTCAATTCTTTGTCAGAAAATTTAGTAAAAGCAGGCATCATATTCTTGCCATGTGAAATTGTATTGGCTACAATATCCCTTGAGCGGCGGCCCCCAATATTAAGGAGAGAAGGGAAACCACTTGCTGGATTGCCCAGGCGTTCCGTTCCATGACATGATGCACAATTGGAAGCATAAAGGCTTTGGCCGGAACTCATACTTACATTTTGCCGGCTTGTATTGGAAGGGCCAAGGGAAATCCGCCAGGCCATCTCGCTGCTGTTTATATAAAGGATACCATCCTGGTCGGCGGCGGCACCCCCCCATTCTGCTCCCCCGTCTAAGCCGGGGTAAATTATGGTTCCATGCTGGCTAAGCGGTGTAAACGGGCCCTCCGAACGGCTCTTATGTAATGAATCAATCAACTCCTGTTTATTTTCAGCATATGGATTAATATTAGCGTCATCAACTAACTGCCTTGCATAAGGTGCAGGCTTTACAGGCAATGGTTGTGTAGGCCAGGACTGTTCGCCGGGGATATCCGATTTGGGTACCGCCCTTTCTTTAATGTCGAATAAAGGCTCGCCTGTTTCCCTGTCAAAAATAAACACATATCCCTGCTTCGTTGTTTGAGAAACTGCGTCTATCCGCTTACCGTTACGGGTTACAGTTATCAGGTTTGGCGGCGCAGGGGGATCACGATCCAAAATGTCGTGGTGAACAAACTGAAAGTGCCAGATCCTTTTACCTGTTTTTGCATCAAGCGCCAGCAGGCAGTTTGCAAATAAATTTGTCCCTATACGGCTTTTGCCATAGAAATCATATGCAGCGGAACCGGTAGGCGTATATACAATACCGCGCTTTTGATCAACTGCCATTCCTGCCCAGCAATTTGCGGCGCCTACTTCCGAAGTATTTTTGTAAACATCCTTTGGAAAAGTCTCATACCCAAACTCTCCGGGATGAGGAATGGTATGAAACACCCAGGCAAGCTTACCAGTTCTAATATTAAAGGCCTGGATATGGCCGAGGGCAGCATCGGTTCCTTCAGATACCCGAAGTGGCATAATAATCAGATCTTCATAAACAGCCCCGGGTGTATTTGAAATAACCATTTTGTCTGTACTCGTTTCACCTAAGCCAGCCTTAAGGCTTGTGCGCCCGCTATCGCCAAAAGATAGAACCGGTTTACCTGTTCGCGCTTCAAGCGCGTAGAGCCACGGCCCGCTCGTGTAGAGAATCCGCTTGTCGTTGCCGTCTTCCCAATAGCTTAAACCCCTGCTACTGCTATAAGAGTCCGGCCCGTCACTCTTGCCTTTCCATATTTCTTTACCGGTAACAGCGTCTATGGCAAAAGGCCTCGTAGTAGCGGTCATACCGTATAATATGCCGTCGATGATAAGAGGGTTACACTGTATCTGGCCGGAATCGTGTGTGTGGTATTCCCATGCAACTTTAAGCTGGCCAACGTTTCCTGCATTAATTTGTGTAAGAGGAGAGTAATGATTTCTTTCCGGGCCTCCCAGGTATTCTTTCCATTCTCTGGAGCCGTATGACGGACGGTCAGCGCCGGACCTGCATGCCGCAAATAATATTGGAACGGATGCGAGCACATATATTGTGAATCTTTTCATGTCGTTTAAGCTATGCCGTTAGTTAATACCGGGGTTCCGTTTTAGTGTTGGGTTCGTTGTCAGCACAGTTTGCAGTATAGGAAATAGGTTATAGTGCTTATCAGCATCCGGTTCTTTCCCCCGGGCGTCTTCAAATTTGCCCCATCTAATTAAATCTTCGAAACGGAGCATTCCATAGGCAAAATTCCCGGCCGCGCTCATTTAATAGTTCGTCCATACTTAATGTGGCTGCGGAATATTTTGCTTCAGGATCGTCAGTTTGCATCGCCCTTTCCCGCCCAAATTAGTTAAACTCTTTTTAATTTCGATGAAAAGTAAATGCTTCGGCAGCCGTAGAATTCGTTGGATTGCTTCACCTACATGCTCCGATGCAGAAATATTCGGCAATTATCTGGTCCTTGCCAACAGGTATATTCATTTTGCTAACATCTAACTTCTGTATATTGTCAATAAAGTTATTCGCAATAACCAATTGCCTTTTTTACTTGTATCTAAAAAATTTACGATTGCAGTATACAATGAGCTGGTTGGCATAAAAGCCTTCGAACTGTCCGGTAATGGTTTGTTCTTGCAGCCAAATAATTGCATCTTTTTTATTTAAAATAATATCAGCCGCAAAACTTTTTGCAAGCGGGGAAAGATAGATTCAGCAACACAATATAATTACAATGCATCTCATGAGTTACTATGGCATACAAAGTTTAATTTATAGAGAATAACCAACCAATAAAAAGGCTTCAAAAAAAAGTCCGCATTTTAAACTTACAATAAGATAAGATATTATATTTATGTTCACGTTTTAAATCTCTTTTTAACCGTTTAAAATTGCTTGTATGTCTACAATTAACCGCTCTCAGCTTTTCACCGCCAGTTGTTTATCATTACTTGTCACCTCACTTTCATTTGGTATACGTGCAGGTATATTGGGCAGGCTTGGGGTGCAATTCACTCTTGATGGTAAGCAGCTCGGGGCTATTGCCGCTACCGCCTTTTGGGGCTTTCCGCTTGCTGTAATAATTGGTGGAGTAGTCGTTGACCTCATCGGCATGAAGCGGTTGCTGGTGTTTGCATTTGCCTTTCACCTGCTGGGAATACTCTTAACTATTTTCGCCCAGGGCTTTTGGAGCTTATTTATTTCCACCCTTTGTATAGGAATTGCCAATGGTACCGTAGAGGCAGCATGCAATCCCCTCGTAGCTACGCTTTTTCCGGATAATAAAACTACAAGGCTTAATTATTTTCATTTGTGGTTTCCGGGTGGCATTGTACTGGGTACCTTAATCGTGTTTTTATTTGATAAAATTCACATCGGCTGGCAGATACAGGTAGGTATAATGCTTCTGCCTACACTTATATATGGTTATTTATTTAGCAAGTTAACTTTCCCTGTTACGGAGCGTGTTGCAAAAGGCGTATCAACGGCCGGCATGTATAAGGCGTTACTAAATCCATTGTTCCTCTTTATGATCATTTGTATGTTCGGTACAGCCATTACAGAGTTATTTACAGGCCAGTGGATTGATGTATTATTAAAAAATGTTTCCGACAACGCGATCCTTCTCCTTACTATCGAGACGGGAATTATGGTAATAGGCCGGGGCTTTGCCAAACCTGTTGTAAAATTATTTTCACCGGTAGGGCTGCTTCTCACATCTACTATCCTTTCCGCTTTGGGGTTGTATTTATTGGGCCATACTTCCGGTAATATGCTTTTTTTGGCCGCGATCATATTCGGAATAGGTGTTTGTTATTTCTGGCCAACTATGCTGGGCTTTGTTTCCGAAACCCTTCCTGATACCGGTGCAGTTGGTTTGAACCTGATGGGGGGCGCAGGCATGTTTGCTGTTTCTGTTTATACTATTTTTATGGGAGGTTTTTATGACCGGCTGGTTGCCTCTAAACTTCCGGCAAATGCTGATGTAAACGCCTATCTTGCGGCACCGGCCGGCAGTGAAATGGCCAATACATTTGCGACTGCTAAAAGCCTGGCGGGCCCCGAAGTATTGAATGCCACTTTAATTATCCCGCTTATCTTAATAGTTGCTTTTACTATTTTACTTTTTTATATGAGGGGTAAAAATAAAAAGATCCAACCGGAGCTTTATTTGCAAAATGCAGAATAAGGCCACTACTTTTTATTGATAAAACTTTATGCTCAAATATTACTTCCTATTTTTATTTCGGGAGACATTGATGTGAATGCTTTTCAGCCTAAACCCTATCTTGATGTTCAGTTGAAAGCACGCGGCTATCATTTTCCATTGTCGGAAATACATTTGGGTACCCAATTGCCGGGTATTTAAAAAAATAACAAGTCAAGCGAATTGCCAAATGAAACCATTGTAATCCTATTGATCCAACTAATGTGGCCGTTCATTAAGGATCTTCGTATGTAAATCTTAGTGTAGCCCGTCAGGACAACAAAGACGCAGATAAAAAGTAAAGAAATTTGTAAGGCATACCCAGTCTCCTGAAATTGCAAAAGTCCCGTAGAAGAATTTAAGGGCGGCCCTATTAAAGTTTGGTAACATTATAAGGTGTAGTACATTTCATTAAACTTTAAATTGCGTGACAGTTCAGAAAGAAACATCACTTACATAAAAGCACGGCGATTAAAGTTACCCACTGATGATGATCAACGAATATTTTTACGTAAAACGGTATTCCTGTTTTTTATCTTCTTTTTATAGTTACCGCGCAAATTTCAGCAGGTGCGTGGTCGTGATATTTTTTATTCTTCATTTTGGCGGTGTTGTATTTGCACAGGTTCAGAAAAGAGATACTTCTATTCGTGATGAAACAGGCACCACCCGCAACCGCATTACCCGTTTTTTTAATCACCAGGCGCAAGTTCGATATATCTACCAGGTAATGATAAATCCGGCAGCAACGAGCGTTGTATGGAGTGCTGATGGCCCAGAGGGTTCCCAGGCAATTTATCGTTCACCTTTGTCAAATGCCGACAGCAATATTCGCATCACCGCAACTACAGGGCTCGATCAATTTTGTAGCGAAACTGAGGCCCAATGGTCTCCGGATGGCCGTGAGGTCGCCTTTTTTTCTGACGCCCGGTCTCGTGGACAGGCACAAATATTTATTTCAAGTGCAGCTACGGGAGCGCTGGTTAATGCACAACCACTTACACATTTTGATGGGTATGTATCGCACCTTAAATGGTCTCCGGACGGTAAATACATCAGTGTACTTTATGTTGAAAAAGCAAGGCGCGAGCCATCTCCAATGGCTGCTGAAAATAAAGCCGTCGGGCTAATCGATTCTACATTTAACAAAGATGTTCAGCGTATAGCAATTCTAAACCGGTTCACCGGCGAGGTGCAGGAAGTAACACCTCCCAACTTTTACATCTTTGAGTATGACTGGTCTCCCGACAGTAAAAAGTTTGTTTATACAACTGCAGCACCACCGGGAGATGATAATTGGTACATAGCACGGCTGTACCAGCAAAGCGTTGATGCAACAGATACTCTATTCCTTTATAAACCATCCTGGCAGATTGCACTTCCACGGTGGGCGCCTGACGGTAAGCGCATTGCCTTTATTGAAGGGCTAATGAGTGACCAGGGTGGAACAGGCGGAGAAATATTTGTGATGTCTGTCATGCCTGAGACCAAGCCACAAAATTTAACGCCTAAACGGAATTCCACGCCATCATGGTTTATGTGGCAGCCCGATGGAAATATTTTATTCACTGAATTTGTCGGTGGCTCTGTTGCGATCAATACGCTCAATGCTTTAAGTGGAGTAACCTCCCGGCTGTGGAAAGGGGATGAGTCTATCAGGTCTGCCTCTGAAGAAATGAGTTTATCTCTTGGTGGAGATAAAAAATCACCGGCATATGCCCTTATCAGAACATCATGGAACAAGCTTCCCGAAGTTTACAGTGGCAGTTTAAACAACCTCAGGCAGGTTACGCATTTGAATACTGCCCTGGAACAATCCATGCCAAAAGCAGGAAACATCGAATGGAAAAACGAAGGATTAAAGGTCCAGGGGTGGCTGTTATATCCTGATAATTATGACCAAAAAAAATATTATCCCATGCTGGTATGTGTTCATGGCGGCCCTGCATGGATCACGACGCCTACCTGGAGTGCGCCGGATTTCAACACAACTGTTTATACTCAGTCCGGCTATTTTGTTTTTTTCCCAAACCCGCGCGGCAGTTATGGGCAGGGTGAGGTATTTACCCGTGCAAACCGCCGTGACTGGGGCTTTGGAGATTTACGTGATATTATCAGTGGTATTGATATTATCACTAAAAAGTTCCCGGTAGATAAGAAGAGGATCGGTATATTTGGATGGAGTTATGGTGGTTTCATGGCTATGTTTGCCATAACACAAACAAACAGGTTCAGGGCTTCAGTGGCAGGTGCAGGCACCGGAGATTGGTTGAGTTACTATGGCCAAAATTCGATTGACAAATGGATGCGGCCTTACTTTGGAGCATCGCCTTATGATGACCCGGCGGCATATGCAAAATGCTCCCCTATGACCTACATTAAAAAGGCCCACACTCCTACTTTAATACTTGTAGGAGAAAGAGATGGCGAAGCGCCCGCACCGCAGTCATTCCAGTTTTGGCATGCCTTAAAGGAGTTGAATGTTCCAACAGCATTAATGGTTTATGCTGATGAAGGCCACAGTTTTTCTAAATTTGAAAACATGATTGATGTGAGTGTAAGAACGATTGAATGGTTTAACAAACACATGCCGCCGTGAATTATATTCTCTTTAAATTTTTGTTAAGCAAGAAAAGTATCAAGTATCAAGTATCAGGATGCTGGCTTTCTTTTACCCGAATTATGTAGACAGCTTATCTTAAAGAAGCCGAAAAAAGTGGCGCTTCACTACAATATAATGAACGTCTAATCAGCATCACACCCGGTAAAATAACTGAAGCGTATCTGAACCTGGAACCGGAGTTTAATTAGTCGGCTACTTACAGGTACACTAATACTCCGGACGAAAACTTCATTATTGCTTTTCATCCGCAAAACAAAAACATTTTTATGGCAAGCCTTATTCGGTGCATGTTTCAAATTTGCGGGCTTGCCGGAAAAATTCCCTTGCGATATGGTAACAGCCAAATCCCTTTCATTAGACATTTTGCGTTCAGGATCTCAAGGTTTATTTAAGGGAACAAATCGCTTCCTGAACAGTGTATAAAAAACTATTTGGTAGCAACTTTCCACAAATGAACTGTAACCCGCTGCGGATATATCAACATGGAGAACGAGTTAATCATGGAAAGGTAATTTTTTCCGGCAGTGGTGAGAGTCGTTGTTGTAATAGAATAATAATGACAATAATACTTCCTGACAAAACCCAGCTCCAGAATGATACCGGTAAACAAGCGCAACAACAGCCGAATGCATACCTGTCCCGCCTTCAATCTGTTCAATAAATTAACTGCTTGCTAAATACTGAAATTTACTGAAGCAAACTTTTCATTGTCCTGTGGCACCAAATTTGATTTCAAGCGCTACATATTAAACTATACCCTGCTATACCAAGGCAAACTTAACAACCGTTCGGCATAGTGTAACATTATTATAGTGAATATCATTATTAGTCAAAATTTTAAAATTACAATTATGAAAAAAACAATTTTTCTATTTCTTGCCGCCTTTTTCTTATTATCCGGGGCTTGTTTCGCACAAATACAAAAGGGTAATATATTAGCAGGCGGTGATATCGCTAATTTCGATTTAGGCCTCAAGAAAGGCTCGGCATTTAATATGAGGATAGATCCCAAGCTTGCCTTTTTTATACAAAATAATGTAGCATTAGGCGCATATTTAACCTTTGATTTATCAAGCTTTAGCGGCAGTACCAGCATCACTTATGGAGTTGGCGCTTTAGGCCGTTATTATTTTGCCGATAAAAACAACCAAAATCCGTTGCGGCATTCCCGGTTTTTTCTTGAAGGCAATGTGGGGCTCACGGGCGAGAACGTTTCTGGTGGAAGTGGCACCAATGGGCTAGGCCTCGGCATTGGCCCGGGCTACGCGTATTTTATAACACCCAATATTGGCCTTGAAACGTTGCTCAAGTATAACGGAGTAGTTGGATTCGGGAACGCTACAACGCAAAGCGATTTAAATTTAAATGTTGGATTTCAGATTTACCTGCCTTCACATAACCTGAAAACAAAAGTGTCTAATGATGTAAGATAACCGGCTTAATGGGTTCAAACCGGATTAATATTTTGGAAATCAATAGAATAAATACCGGACATAACGGCTACGGTTAGACGCAAAAAATTTAAGGCGGCGCTATGGAACGAATGGATGGTGATTGTTATGCAAATGGTACAGAAATTGTTTCAACATTTTAAAAAAATGATATGCAAACGCAACCAAAAAATAATTCTTCTGAAATATTTGAAGAAGAAAACGATGAAAGTTTAGTGGATGAAAGCATGACCGATAACAACGAGACAGATGCTGTAGAGGATGACGGCTCACCTGTTCTTGATGAAACTGATTTGGAAGAAAATGATATTGACGAAGAGGAAGCTGAAGATATAGAATGGGATGAGCCGCAAAGTGCCCGTAAGTGATTCGTCTTATATCGGTCTGAAAGATTCATTAGAAAAGCCTGTGTGGTTAAAGCTTCACGGGCTTTTCTTTGTGATATTAATGGACCATGCCGCCAAAAACTAAGTCATTAATCGGCTATTATGTCCGATACCAGGTTTTCACTATCACCATAAAAATGCCTTGCAAATAATCTCGCAGTGACAAGGAATAACAGCAGTTATAACATTATTTCATTTATGATACCTGAACCGGCTCGCCGGGAAGCAACTATAATTAAGTAACACGTAATTGCGTCGATCAGTAACTTTTTGTGTACGTTTTTTCCTGTCGCCTGCATACTGTAAAAAATTTTCCTCTGTTGCAGGTACCGCATGGATTGATAAAATTTCAATTCGAAAATTCTTTAGCGGTTTGCTTCAACTAGTGAATCAGGCGAATTCAAAAAAATATTCACTGATGCCACTTAGTATAAATAACAGGTATAGGAAAGTGGCACAGCATTCATTGCATGCCGGATAAGCGAGTGCTTAGAAACCGTCTTACTAATAACATTAAACACAACGAAACTATGAAAAAGTATTTGTGGATCATGGCTATATTATTTATAGCAACATCCTGCAACAAGCATGGCGGCAATGAATACAAAAATCTTGAACTTGTATTTGCAGATAGTACTTACCAGTTAACCGGCATTGCCAAAGAAGAAAATAACGGCCGTTTGATTGTTAATTATCCCCGGTGGTCTGATATATATTTATATGGAGTAATACAGGCACAGGGATTAACCGGCAAAATCCCTTATCCGAATGCGGCAATGAACCAATGGCAACAGGAAGAATCCGGGATCGACAAGTGGGTATGCGTACAATCAGTATATTTTGACGATAATGGCGTTTTATGGATCTTGGATCCGGCAGCTCCTATGATGAAAACAATACAAGGCGGAGGTGCGAAACTTGTAAAAATGAACAAGGCAACCAACACACCTGAACGTACTTATTCCTTTATGGGCATTGTACCGGATACGGCTTACGTAAATGATGTACGCATTGATGTACAAAAGCAATATGCTTATCTTACCGAATCGAAAGGTGGGGGCCTCATTGTACTGGATTTAAATTCGGGCCAAATGCGCCGTGTGCTCACAACTCACTACTCTGTAAAGTCCGATCCATCATTTAAATATATTATTGACGGCCACGAATTGATGAAAGATGGAAAGCCTGTTAAAATTAATTCAGATGGGATTGCGCTGACACCTGATGGAGTATGGATTTATTATAAACCTACAACTGATGACAAATTATATCGTATCAAAACTGAATACCTGCGTGATTGGAGCCTTGATGACGCAGCACTTGGGTCGAAGGTGGAAGACCTCGGGCATTTCGCCTCTACTGATGGAATGATCTTCGATAAAAACGGCAACCTTTATATGGGTGATCCGCGAACCTATAGCCTTATCAAAATTGATAAGAATCTTAAGATGACAACATTATTACAGGATCAGCGGTTAATATGGCCCGACAGTTATTCTATTGCTGACGGTTATCTCTATATCAGTTGTTCCCAAATACACAAACAACCTGAGTATAACAATGGCATTAATAAAAGAACATCGCCTTATACTGTATACAAATACAAATTGTGGTAAGCACTAAACATTTCTTTACAATAAAATTTATATCACAATTAAATATGGTGCAAAACGCTGCAGAATATTATTAACTCTGCTGAATAAAAGATGATGATAATACACTACCAAAAGTGCCTTGCATTAAGAAGCTATTTTAGGTTCTATCCTTGCCGTTCAGGTATGAACAACGGGGAGAGAGTTGCAAACACCAGGTATCTGCTTCTAACGTAAAAGGCCGGATTTCTCCGGCTCTTTTTATATGAATATGTCACCCCAATAAATTAACTGTTTTTGGCGCCAACCATCGAAAGAGTTCCAACAACAATTCCTGTTAAGCCCATTAAAAGAAGCGTGGTGCGCGCCTGCCGTGAGATCTTTTGAGCAGGCCGGCAGTGGCAAGCGTTGCTATACCTACTGCCAGGTCAAGCGTTGCGTGAGTCTTATAGGGAATTATTTTTATGGCCCCCCATTTTGCATCCGTAAGTAAACTGTAACCTAATACAATTGTTGCAGCGGCACGGCAAATAGTTGCAGCCCATTTATCTTCTTCAAAATTTGCAAACTTTGGCGCAGCCAGTACAACAGGCACATAACTATAATCCAGAACGCCATGCTTGTTTTTTGTTATTCCGGTAATCATATTTTTTCTTTTCAAGAAGACAAAAATAATACCGCATGAAGCAAAGGGCTTGGCCCGATTAAGACTAACACCCTTATAGAAATGCAATATAGAGATGATATCCGCCTCCTTCTACCGGAGATTGAGGAAGTGTATTTATATAGTTAGTTTACTTGAAGATTTAATTCTACAACCCGTCGTAAGGTAGCAAGTTTCTCCTCACAAATGATCTTATCTAGTGGAAATTGAAATGGCATACGTTTAGTTTATTAGGAGACTTGTTAATTCTAAACAACTATTATTAAACACCTAAATTTTTTTTATGAAAACAAAACTTTTTTTATTGTCCTTTGCAACTCTTTTTACGTTCGCAGGATTTTGTCAAACAAATGGAAGCACCACTTCCGGCGACAGTAGCCAACTTAGTAGCGGGCAGCAACATTCACAAAAAAACAGCGTTCTCACAAGAGCGGCAGGAGCAGCAATGCAATTCTTCCTCAAGCAACAGTTCTACAAACAACGGATCGGGTAGCGTTAACAGTTCAGGGAGCAGTAATGATGCAAATGGATCGGGCTCAGGAACCAGCAGCACACCAGGGAACAGTTCAATATCAGGAAGCGGCAGCTCATCAGATAATAGTTCAACATCAGGAACAAGTTCTTCCGGCAAAAGCACCAAATCACACAAACATTCTAAAAGCAGTTCTTCTGGTAAAAATTCAACCGGGACTTCTGGCGGGACTTCAGGATCTGCCGATTCAACTCAAAACAAGTAATAACTTATAACCGTACAAATTGTAAACGATACTTTATGAAACGCATCAATCTTTCTTTTTTAATTTGTGTGATGTTTGTGTCTGTTACATCATGCGACAAGAACAACGACAATAATTCCAATTCGCTAAACAGCACTGACCAGAATTTTATGACGATGGCGGCTTTTTCAAATAACGATGAAATTGATTTTGCTAATCTGGCACTTACAAAATCGTCTAATGATTCAGTAAAAATGTTTGCGCAAATGATGATTGATGATCACACAAAAGCAGCGATGGGTTTAGATTCAGTAGCTGGTAAATATAATGTTACGCTACCAACGACCATTGATTCCACGCATGCAGCCCTGAAAACAAGCCTCGCGGCGCTTTCAGGTTTTAGCTTCGACTCTTCCTATGTTAACGGCCAGGTCAAAGATCACATGAACGCAATAACTCTTTTTCAAAATGAAGCGAACAGTGGCAACAACCAGGATGTAAAAAATTTTGCGGGCGGGAAGTTACCTGTTCTGCAAATGCATTTACAAATGGCAGACTCACTTGCACTTGATTTGCATTAATTATACTTGACCAGGATATTTATAGGATGGCGCAGATACGCAAATTTAACGCGATGTCTGCGCCTTCTTTTTTTAAGTAACAGTATTCCTCGTAAGCATGTTATACATAATAGTGGCTAAACTGCAGTACCATCTTCTAATTGAAACCGTGAATCATCAAAGAGTAAAAATATTCAAATCCATGCAGCATACCTATAATTCTATTTGTCAAAGAAGGAAAAGTTTTAATATGAAATTATGAAAATGGGCTTAGTATTAACACTACTTCCACATCAATTAATAGAAAGCATTTTCTAACCAAAGGAATCTACAACATGAAAAACAAAAAACGATTGCATCAGATGACAGTAACGATCATTGCCTTATTTCTCAGTTATGGCTGCGCATGCACAACAACTCATCAACGGCACACTTCGGTCTCCCTCAGGTGACCCTATTTCAGGAGCAACCATTACTGTTAAAGGAACCAATAAATCGGTAGTATCTGATAATACCGGGAAATTTACGATTAACGCATCAATTGGAAACACATTGGATATTAGTTCTGTAGGCTTCCAGGCAAGAGAAGTTACAGTTACGGGAACTGACTTAAATGAAACACTCCAGGTTACCAGTTCAACATTAAATGAAGTCGTGGTAATTGGATATCAAACTGTTCGCAGAAGGGATCTTACCGGTGCGACCTCAGTTGTAAATACAGAAAACTCTAACAGGATAATTGGTAATTCTGTGGCGGACCAATTACAAGGCCAAACACCCGGCGTTACCGTAAGAACAAGCGGCGCTCCCGGGCAAAATGCAGCTATTGAAATTCGCGGTGTAGCAAGTTTTACCGATGCAAATCCACTGTACGTTATTGATGGTATGATTGCTGATGCAAACTCCACCGTTAACACAGATGATATTGCTTCTATCCAAATATTAAAAGATGCTTCTGCCGCTGCAATTTATGGTTCAAGGGCTGCCAATGGCGTAATTATCATTACCACGAAAAAAGGAAAATCAGGCCCCGCCAAAATAACTTTTTCTGCTAAATATGGCATACAGCAAATTCCTAAAAAATGGGATGTGATGGATGCGGCACAATACTTACAAACCGTAAAAACACAATATGCAAATTCAAATGCCACGCTTCCTTCGGGTATTGCAGCCAGGTAGCTAACCCTGCTTTTAATACTGATTGGCAGGATGCATTTTACCGTACCGGCAATACCCAGGATTATAATGCAAGTATATCCGGTGGTTCACAGGATGGTAATTACTTAATATCCGGCAGCTATTACAAAAACCAGGGAGTATTAATCGGTAATGATTTTGAAAGAGGCAGCCTGCGTGTAAACACTGAAGCAAAAAAAGGAAGATTAACCGTTGGAGAAAACCTTTTGATCAGCAATACAGACGGAGAAAATCCCGGTGGCGGTATTAATGCTTTTTATGAAGGAGCAACATCAGTTCCCGTTATTCCTGTTCAAAACAACAGTTATATTGACCCGGCAACAAATCCTAAAGGCTTTGGATTTGGTACCAATGAAATACCCAACTACTCCAATAATTATGTGGCTGTAGCCGCGTTGGACAGGCAGCATTATAATTACTCGAAGATAGTGGGCAATGGCTACATAGATCTTAAATTTACTGACTGGTTATCTTACCGTTTTAATGCAGGCATTGAGGCGAGCTTTGATTATAATACAGAAGAAAGGGACTCCGGAATATTCCGATATGCAAACCAATTGCCTGCCACGAGCATTTATAACGACCGGGAGACGTTTACGAATTTCTTGTTAGAGCATACTCTTAACTTCAACAAAACATTTGGTAACCATGTTATAAATGGTGTTGTGGGTTACTCATACCAGGATCAGAAAAGAGAAGTTACCTCAGGCAGCAGAATTGGGCTTACTACGGTAGGGGGCAATACCTTTACTACCATTTCCTCTGCACAAGGCACCGCTTCTGCAGGTGGCGACGTGCCATTATTTTACCGCCTTCAGGGTTACCTCGGCAGAATCAATTATACGTTTAAAGACAAATATCTTTTTACAGCTTCCGGAAGAATTGACCAGGATTCAAGGTTCGGAGCCAACTACCGCACCGGAGATTTTTATTCAGTTGCAGGGTCCTGGAGAATAAGTAAAGAAAAGCTTTTTCAATGTTCCGGCGATCAATGATTTAAAGCTGCGCGCTTCTTATGGAAAGTTGGGCATCAGCAGTGCATTACAGGATCTTGCGGGCTCATGGCCAACTCTCGGTTATATCAACATTAATCAGCGTGCCGTTTATGGTATAACTCAAACACCGGTGCTTGGCGAATCCCAGGCAATTCTTACCAATCCTAATCTAAGATGGGAAGAGCGTAATGAGACTAATATAGGCGCGGATGCATCTATACTCAACAACCGCGTCACAATTACGGCAGATGTATATAATAATATATCAAAAGGTGTACTGGTGAATGTTCCCTTACCTTTCTTTTTAGGAAGTGATAATGGCGGTTACAATACTTTCGCAACGGAAAATGCCGCTTCAATACGTAACAGGGGCATAGAACTTACTTAACTTATAAAGACAACAGCCATCCTTTTAAATGGGATGTATCAGTAAACGGTACCACCATCAACAATAAAGTAATAAGCGTCGGAAACCAGGGTGGCGGCATCAACTACATAGAACCCACCGACTTTGTAAGATCACAGGTAGGGCATGCAATGGATGCATGGTTTATGCTGAAAACTGCTGGTATTTTTCAAAGCCAGCAACAGGTTGATGCTTATGTAGACAAGAGTGGAAATAAAATTCAGCCGAATGCACAGCCGGGTGATATAAAATATATAGATCTTAATGGCGATGGGCAAATTAATAACGATGACAGAACTTTCGTAGGTTCGCCATGGCCTACCTTCCAGGGTGGTTTGCAATTTAACGGCAGCTACAAAAACTTTTCAGTAAACATTCAATTCGTTGGAGTATTTGGCTATAAAATTTACGATGATGTGCGCAGGGTATTGGATAGCTATACAACACTTAACAATTTTAGAAAAGACTTAAATCCGTGGACATCTACAAACACTAATACTTCTGATCCACAGGCTGGGTTTAGCAACAGATCCGGGAATTAACGATAATAATCGCCCTGAAAGCGAACGCTGGCTGGAAAATGGTTCTTATTTAAGGTTAAGAAATGTAGAGCTGGATTATACCTTGCCAAATAATGCTTTAAAAACGCATAGGCTTTAATAATACACACATTTTTGTAAGTGGCCAAAACCTGTTTACCATTACTAAATATAAAGGGCAGGATCCTGATCTTGGCAGTAGTGGTTTAACTACACGTGGCCTGGATGCAGGCAACTGGCCTTCCAGCCGCATCATTTCTTTTGGTATCACAGGAGGATTTTAATTATTCAAATTTTATTATGATTGTTATGAAAAATAAATTATTATTCACAGTAGCCTCACTGATTTTATTAACCGTTGCCTGCAAGAAAAAACTGGACATTGCCAATCCGAATGGCCCTACTTCTGCAGATGTATGGACAACGGCTGACTATGCTCAAAAAGGCGTTAATGCCATCTATAGCACTTATCATCGTGTGGGACTTGCACGCAACCAGTTCTTTATCGATATTATCCGGTCGGACGAAGGCTTTAGCACCAGTCCCAACAGCGCATTGATTAACAACTTTGATATATTCAATGTAACCGATTATAATATGTTTGAAAGAAGGGCTTTTTACCAGGATTGTTATGTCGGAATCAACCGCGCGAACCAGGTATTAGACAATGTGCCAAACATTACGATGGATACCGCAACAAAAAGCCAGTTGCTGGCAGAAGCTAAATTTATGCGCGGTTTGTTTTATTATTATTTAGCCGATTATTGGGGTAATGTACCTATACTGTTGCATACCAGTGCTTTTGCCGATCAAAGTGTTTCTAACTCAACGCAAAAAGAAGTATGGGCACAGGTAGAAAAAGATTTGTCTGAGGCCGCACCGGTATTGCCTGTATCTTATGACGCTAACAATGTGGGAAGAGCCACACGAGGCGCCGCTTATGCATTGCTTGGTAAGGCATACATGCAGGATGCACAACAGTATCAACTGGCTGCCAATGCCTTTGCATGGCTGGTAACCGGTGATGGCAGAAATTTGTATGACCTTGTACCAAACTACAGGGATAACTTTTTAGAAGCGTCAGAAAATAATAAGGAATCTGTGTTTGAATTTCAAAACGCACTAAACCCTACAGATAACCATGATGATGATGTAGATCCTCCGAGCGATAACTTAAACTATGGTACTTCTATCCCGCCATTTTTTGCCCCGCAGCCTGCAGGTTTTACAGATGGGCAGGCGCGCAGATGGGTAGTATGGGAATTTTTAAAAGAACAAACAACTACTGCCCAGCGTGATCCGCGATTAGCCGCTTCCTTTCTCTATGACTCTACTGATGTGGGTGGCCCAAATGTTACTTTAGCATATGGTAAACAGTGGGACTCGCTAGGTTTGCAAGATGCTCCCGAAGATGTTCACAATAGCATTCAGGAAGTTTGCTTTCGAAAATTTTTGGATGATGCCGTTATGAATGGCGAAGTATTTCATTCAGGTAATAACTACCGTTTTATACGCTATGCTGATGTATTGCTGCTGTATGCTGAAGCATTAAATGGCCTGGGTCAAACTGCACAGGCTTATCCCTATGTTGACAGGGTTAGACAAAGAGCAGGCCTGGCCGCCTTTGTCAGTGGCTATGCCCGGCCTTAATCAACAGCAATTTTTGGAACAATTAAAGCACGAAAGGATCACTGAATTATCCGGCGAAGGCCATCGCTGGGAAGACCTTGCCCGGTGGGGCGATCTGGGCCCGCAACTTGCAAGCCGTGATGCAGGCTTTGCCAATTTTAAAGTAGGCCGAGATGAATTGTTGCCTTTCCCACAGCAGGATATAGATGCTGATCCAAACCTGCATCAAAACCCGGGTTATTGAACTTTGAGCTTATAATGCTTTATAGAATAGAAGTGGTTGCAAGTAAGATTGAAAAGATGTCGTAAATTTCAGGGGTTATAACAGGCGGCCCGCCTTACTTTACTTAATAAGTAACCGGCCGCCTCTTTAAATTAAATATAATGTTAGTGAAGAAATTACTTGCTGTAGCTTTTATAGTCTTAGGTACGATAGGAAATGTTGCTGCACAAAAAAATAAAAGCTCTTCAAATGCCGGTGAGGCCAGTAAGCAATGGCCGGTAGAAAAGGCCAATGCATGGTACGCAACTCACGCATGGATCATTGGCGCAGACTATATTCCCAGTAATGCAATCAACCAATTGGAGATGTGGCAGGCTTCTACATTTGACAGCGCTACCAATGACAGGGAACTTGGCTGGGCTGAAAATATCGGGTTTAATACCATGCGTGTTTTTTTACATAGCGTTGCGTGGAAGGAAGATAAAGACGGGTTTAAAAAAAGGATCAATACTTTTTTAAATATTGCTGACAGGCATCACATACAAATCATGTTTGTGTTTTTTGATGATGTCTGGAATAAGGTTCCTAAAGCCGGAACGCAGCCTGCGCCAAAACCAGGCATTCATAATTCCGGGTGGATGCAGGACCCTGGCCAACCCATGTCCACTGACTCGAGTATTTATCCCCAGCTTGAATTGTATGTGAAAGATATACTGACAACTTTCGCTCATGATAAAAGGATCCTGCTGTGGGACCTTTATAACGAACCCGGCAATTCCGATAAAAAAGAAACCTCGCTGCCGCTACTCAGAAAAATATTTCAATGGGCAAGGAGTGTAAACCCCGACCAGCCTGTGAGCGCGGGCCTGTGGGCATGGGACTTTGAGAAATTAAACGCATTCCAGGTAGCAAACTCCGATGTGATCACCTATCATGATTATGAAGAAGCTCCCTTGCATCAAAGAGTTATAGAATTGCTGAAAGCAAATGGACGCCCTTTAATCTGCACCGAATACATGGCGCGTATCAGGAACAGCAGGTTTTCAACGATATTACCGCTTTTGAAAAAAGAAAATGTGGGAGCCATAAACTGGGGACTTGTAACAGGAAAAACAAATACTAAATACGCATGGGATACCCCAATGCCAGATGGCGGTGAACCGGTAGAATGGTTTCATGATATTTTCTATGCTGACGGAACTCCATACCGCAAAGATGAAACCGACCTGATAAAAAAATTTTCCTCTGAAAAATAATTTTAAGGAGCCTGAAGTATGTTAATTTCATGGATCAGGCTTAGTCACTTCCTTTTATGAAATACATTCGAACGAAAATTGTTACCCCGGCCAGTTACCTGGTTATTTCTTTGGTATTCATCATTGGCCTGGGGTGTAAAAAAAATACAGGCACTGCCGGCGGCATAACCCCCACTCCCCCGCCAATCACAAATGATACAACATTTTCAAATCCTTTGTTGTCAAGTGGGCCAGATCCCTGGGTAATTCAACAAGATACTAATTACTATTACACCAATACTTTGGGCAACCGCATCGCTATTTTAAAACCAGTAAAATGTCCAAATTAAAAGATGCGCTTGTTACCACCGTTTGGAGCGCACCGGCAAGCGGGCCGTATTCAAAAGACGTCTGGGCGCCAGAAATACATTATCTGCAAAATAAATGGTATATCTATTTTGCCGCTGACGATGGGGACAATAAAAACCATAGAATTTATGTGCTTGAAAATTCGTCGGCAGATCCATTAACCGGCACATGGGAATTTAAAGGGAAAATCGCTGACACAGCAACAGATAAATGGGCAATTGATGCCTCAGAATTTGACTATAACGGACAAGAGTACCTGATATGGAGCGGCTGGCCGGGAGATGTTGACGGACAACAAAATATTTACATTGCAAAAATGAAAGATCCCTTTACTATTGACGGCAATCGTGTTATGATTTCAACGCCATCATATAGTTGGGAAACAAACGGCGCCCCACCTACCATAAACGAAGGCCCCGAAATTCTGCAAAGCCCTTCCGGAAAAATTTTCCTTACCTATTCTGCCAGTGGTTGCTGGACCGATGATTATGCTTTAGGGATGCTTTCCTTAAAAGATGGAAGTGATCCTTTAAATGCCGCAAACTGGACAAAATCGGCAACGCCTGTATTCACAAAAAATGTAAATGGCGGTGCGTTTGGCCCTGGCCACAATGGATTTTTTAAATCGCGTGATGGAAAGGAAGACTGGATTATATACCATGCGAATCCCACTGCCGGCGAGGGTTGCGGCAATGACCGTAGCCCCCGTATTCAAAAGTTTACCTGGAACGCCGATGGTACACCGGACTTTGGCACACCTGTACCAATTAACACACTTATTAAAGTGCCTTCCGGAGAGTGAATTTGTGTCTATTGAATGATTGATAAAACTTCTTTGAGATTATATGCCTGTACGAAATAAAGGAAATTTCGATGCAGGATAATATACCCATTTTGATCTACAAAAAATCTTAGTAAGTAACAGGAAACAATTATCAACAGGTGGGAATAACGAACCTGTAGGCGTCTTCCCATGATGCCTCTATATAAGCCCCGTTCAAATATCAGATAGGAATTCCTTACATTCAACGCCTTAAAAATTAGCTTGTCTTAACCGAAAAGTGATTTCTTAAATTAGTACTTTTAGTAGCAGGTGCTATGAATCTACAACCAAAGAAAGAACTTACCGAAAACGAAGTACGACTGGGATTGAAGTATGTAATTGGCGATGGGCTTGCGGCGGAGGCAATGACATCGCTAACGGGGGGAGCATTTCTAGTGGCGATGGCTTTGTTGTTGGGAGCCACTAACTTTCAGATTGGTTTATTGGCTGCATTGCCAACCTTCACTAATATTTTTCAGTTATTGTCGATTTGGCTGGTGCGTCGCTATAACAACAGGCGTGCAATAGCTGTGATTTGTAATTTGCTTGCACGGTTTCCATTAATTATAATTGGTAGCCTTCCCTTGCTATTTTCTTCTGCTAATTCAGTAAATGCATTATTCTTTTTTCTTTTCTTTTATTACTTACTAGGTTCTGTGGCCGGCCCGAGCTGGAACTCCTGGATGAAAGACCTTGTTCCTGAAAATCAATTAGGCGCTTATTTTTCGCGCAGAACAAGGCTTACTCAAATTACCAATGTAGCCTTCAGCATACTGCTTGCGCTGGCATTGGATTATATCAGGAAATACTATCCCGAATACCAGTTATATGCTTATGGTAGCATGTTTATTGCAGGAGGAATAATTGGAATCCTGGGAGCACTTATTCTTTCAAAAGCTCCTGAGCCCAGAGGTCAACCTTTAAATGATCCTTTGCTTACTATTATGAAGCGCCCGCTTAAGGATGGTAACTTAAGAAGATTGCTGATATTTAATTCTGCCTGGGTTTTTGCTCTCAATATTGCTACGCCATTTTTTACTGTTTTTATGCTCAGGAGCCTTCGTATTTCTTTGTCCCTTGTTATTTTGCTGGGCATTATCAGCCAGGTAAGCAGCATATTGACCATTCGCTTTTGGGGAACATTTGCCGACCGCTATAGTAACAAAACCATTATTGCGATAAACGCGCCCGTTTATATTTTTTGTTTCGTTGCCTGGTGTTTTGTCGGCATTTATACTAATATGTATCATAATATTATCCTGCTTGTATTAATCTATATTTCTTCCGGAATCGCACTCGCTGGCATTAACCTTTCAATTACCAATATCAGCCTAAAACTTGCTCCAAAGGAAGAAGCGATCGTGTACTTATCTGTACAGAATATTTTTACTGCTTTTTTTTCTTCAGTAGCGCCACTGATCGGTGGTTACCTCGCAGACTATTTTACCAATCGCCATATAAATATAAACATGCAATACAGCGGCCCTAACGTATCCAGGCTGATCCGGCTTGTGCAACTGCATGAGTGGAATTTCCTGTTTCTAATTGCGGCCTTTCTCGCTTTTATGGCGCTTCAATTGCTGGTACAGGTTAAAGAAACGGGGGAAGTGGAAAAAGATAAAGTACGGCGTATTATCCGCAAAAATATACAGGGAAACTTAAAAGAATATTTCCTGATTGGATATTTAATTGACTGGCAACATCAACTGTGGGCAATCATAAAAAAAAGGATGACCTATAAGCCATCCCTTTCAGTTAAAAAATCCAAATTGCCACATTTTTTTAGTGCATTGTTATCTGACTTTTAATTCCTGCATGAGAAGGTCCTGTATCAAAGAATCTGTCTGCAGTAATACGGTTTCAAAGAAATGGTTTTGTGTCCAGTCAACTACACGATGCAAATTTTTATTTAAAGGCGCCCATCGATGCGGTTCTCCATCCATGCTAATTACTATAGAAGGAGTATCCAGGGCATCAGCTATGTGGGAAACGCCTGTACAATTGGAAATAAGAGCAAAAGCATTTTTTATTAAAACACCCATAGCGCCCAGGCTTGTAATGCCCGTAAGATCGAAGCAGGAATGATGCATCCGTTTTATAACTTCCTTCGTTATGTCTCGTTCTTCCTCAGTTCCCGTAATGATAACGATAAAACCTTTATCAATACAATAGTCTGCAATCACGGCAAAATATTGAGGTGGCCATTGGCGCCATGAACCTCTTGATCCGGGATGAATACAAATATAATTTAGGGGATGTATTGGTAACGAAAGGCGATGAAAATCTTCGAGGTCATGTTTCGTTATTGGAAACTCCAAATGGTCGCCCAAAGATTCCATACCCAGGTGCTCCATGAGTAAAAGGTGACGATGAATTTCGGCACCGTAATCAGGATAAGGCATAAACAAAGTCGAATCAACAAAACTTTCTTCATTATAAAAACCCGCAACATTAGCTGCGCCAAATTCAAACATTAATGGATTTACAATTGTTCCATTTCCCTGCATCTGGATTACCAGGTCAAATTGCTCAGCGCGCATTTCATTCAAAAACGGTTCAAGCTTTTCTTCATCAAAGGGTTGTTCCGGAAGACCGTCATAACCCGGAAAATGAATAAACCTGTCGAAATAAGTTGAAAATCTATCTACAAATGATTTAGCCCATGGTAAGCCTAATAATATTATTTCCGCATCGGGATAAGCAAACCTTAAAGCTTTTATAGCCGGAATAACACAAAGCAGGTCTCCCAGTTGCAAAGCGCGGAATATGGCAATTTTTTTTATATGCTGCAGCTCTTCTTTCATAGCGGCAATGCTTTGAATTTGCAGGCGCCGTACAGATTCCAGAAAACCGAAAAGAAAGGAATTAAAACAGAAGTTGCGATCATTTCTGTAACATGTTTAAAAGAACGCGAGGCGTTTGCCAGCCTCTTTGATGTAAACATGCCTAACAAAATTATCCAACATGTAAAGCAACCCAGGGCTACCGGTTTCATTTGATAAAACAGCGCCATAACACAAACAAGTAAAAAAATAATCATAAAATAGTAGTTCCATAAAACACCCTGTTTAATTTTTGCTTTGTATAATTTAGGATGCTTTTTAAATAACAAAGCATTGAACATTGATTTTTTTTGTTCCTGTAAACTTATACCCCAGGGCGCTTTCCTTACGGGGTGTGTTACTTCGGCCTCATCTATCTTTATAATGTGAATTCCCTGTTCGATCAGTTTAAATTCAAGGTCACTGTCTTCACGCCAGGCCATAGTAAATTCTTCATCAAAGCCATTTACTTTCTCAAGCGCAGTTTTAGAACATGCGCAATTCGCTGTTACAAAATCAGCGGTTTCAAGATGCAGGGTATTTAACTCAAAATCTGTGGGGGTTACAGATATCGGTACGTTGATCTTTCCCGTGAAAGCGATGATCGTTTCATTATAAAATTCAAATGCGTTGTAATAATTTTTTATCCAGTCAGTAGCAGGGATGCAATCATCATCCGTAAATAAAATTAATTTTCCCTTAGCTATTTTCCAGCCGGCATTTCTCGCTGCTGCAGGGCCTTTTTTAAACGGCAGTGAATAACAAAATATGTTAGAAGTATTCATTTTCGAAAAATATGACTAATCATTGTCAGCGTTTCTTTATCCGGCCCGTCTGTAATAACTATTATTTCATATTCTGCTTTTGGGAAATCCTGCAATTTCAACGCGTTTATACATCGCTTCAACAAGTAGGGGCGATTATAAGTAGGAATAACTATTGAAACTTTTACCGGCATATTATTTATTTTTCTAATAAAAATGAATTTATAACCAATGCATCAAAAGGTGACGTCCAGAAACATTCAATTGCATCCCGCGGCGTACATACAATAGGCTCACCCCGCGTATTAAAAGAAGTATTCACCAGCACAGGAACACCGGTTATCTTTTTAAATTCCTTTAAAAGATTATAATAGGCAGGATTTTGATGCTCATTAACCGTCTGGATCCTTGCAGTTCCATCTACATGGCGAACTGCCGGTATACAATTTTCTTTACCGCATTTTACATCGTAAACAAATAGCATAAAAGGGGAATAGCCTGCACCTTCAAACCATTCCGGCGCTTCATTTTCGATAACAGCAGGAGCAACCGGCCGAAAGTCCTCACGGTCCTTAATATCATTTAATTTTGATTGCATGGCAGCATTAATTGGCGACGCCAGGATAGACCTGCTTCCTAATGCCCGGGGGCCAAATTCCATTCTTCCCTGGAACCAGCCGATAATTTTATCCTGTGCAAGTATTTCAGCAGTTTCCCTTGCAACATCATTTAATTTTCTGTAAGGTACTTTGGTCCATTTCAGAAACTTTTCCACGTCGTCATCGTTGTATTCCGGGCCCCAGTAGCAATGATCCATAACAAACTTCTTTGTATCGCTTTTCTGTTCCTGCGAATCGACCCATAAAGCTGCGCCAAGGGCTGTGCCAGCATCTCCGGATGCGGGTTGCACCCATATGTTTTTGAAGTTACCCTTGTCACGAATTACTGCATTCAATACGCAGTTAAGTGCAACGCCACCGGCAAGACATAAATTCATTTCCCCGGTTTCTTTTTGAAGCCAGTTGACCAATTGTAGCACAGTTTCTTCCAAAATATTTTGCAGCGAGCGAGCGATGTCGAAATGATATTGAAGAAATGGTTCATCCTTTTTTCTTGCTGGTCCGAATCGTTCCTCCAGCTTCAAGTCATCTATCGTATAATTTCCTTTATCAAAAACATGAATCATTGATCTGAATTCATCTAAAAAGACAGGGAAGCCATAGGAAGCAAGTGCCATTACTTTATATTCATCCGATGAATGTAAAAAGCCAAGGTATGTGGTCACTTGCTCATAGAGTAAGCCGAGAGAATGCGGCATCAAAACCTCAGAAATTTTCGTAAGGGTGTTTTTCTTTCCTATATAATAAGATGTAGTGGCTTTCTCTCCGCGCCCGTCAATGGTGAGCACTGCAGCGCTTGTAAAGGGTGACGGCAGATAAGCACTTGCCGCATGTGCAATATGATGCTCCACATAATGCCATTTCCCCGGCGAGGCTTTTGCGCCCGCAAATCTTTTTTGCAGATGATGAGGATAGCCATCGGCCAGTTGCCCCGGCGCGTTTACAATAAAAGATAGGAATAAGGGATCCCACTCCGATTGTCCCTCTTCTTTTTTAGGCTGTGTACCCGGTTTTAAGGGAATGGAAATCTCGGGGCTGTCCAAATTTTTTGAAAGGATCGCCGGGTTGAAAGAATAGGCTATTTTATCGATATCGTTTAAATGAATGCCCGCTATACTCAAACAATAGTCGATAGCATGAAAGGGCAATTCATAAGTAGAAAATGGGATGGGCCGCTTTCCGTGCTTAATATGTGTAAAACGCTCTTCCTCCGCTGCTGCTAATAACTCACCATCCTTTAAAATGCATGCTGCTGAATCATGAAACACTGCATTTATTCCTAAAATGTACATGAGGAAGTTTCCTGTATTTAATTATAAAAATTATACTATAACTGAATTCAAAGACTGCACCAATTCACGAAGTGCAATACTGAAAGGAGGTTTACGGCAGGCAGTAACTAAATCAAGAGAATGTGTTTGTTCTTAGTACAGAGAAGTATCAACGTTTTTGTATAAAAGCATTTGTTAAGCAACATTAAAAAATTTATGGATGTTCAACATCAAGTTTGTCATCTTGGTATGTAGAAACGCTTCTACAAGCGCTTTATAACCGTGCCTATTATTACACATCTTATTAAAACTTAAAGTGTTTACCAAGTGGCATTGTTTTTTGTCTCAATGTGGGGCACGGCCTCTATTAATTTAATGTATGTTGAATGAAAAAAAAATTACTCAAAATCTTTACATGGCATATTCATGGAACGTATTTATACTACCTCTCGCAGGGCAATTATCAAATATATATTCCGGTAACAAAACAAAAACAGGAAGGCTATTATGGCCGGGGGCTAACTTTCCCGTTTGGAAATAATGTAATAGAAATTCCCGCTGAAGAAGTTAAAGACACTCAGTTCGATTGTATTCTTTTTCAAACCAATAAAAACTGGCTAACTGATCAATATGAAATTTTAAGCGAGGAGCAACGAAGGCTTCCCAGGATCTATCTTGAGCATGATCCACCCTCCCAACATCCAACGGATACAAAGCATATAATGGACGACCCCGATGTGATTATGGTGCATGTATCCCATTTCAATAAATTGATGTGGAATAATATAAACAAAGTGGTGAAAGTAATTGAACACGGCGTTATAAGGCCGCAAGCGGTCTACGGGGGAGAATTAGAAAAAGGGATTGTGGTAGTGAATCACTTGCACCAGCGCGGAAGAAAACTAGGCGCAGATATTTACACAGAAGTAAGTAAACGCATACCACTGGACCTCATTGGAATGGGTACGAGCGAATATGGCGGCCTGGGCGAAATTTTACATCCCCGGCTTCCTGCGTTTATAAGTAAATACCGCTTTTTTTTTAACCCGATAAGATATACCAGCCTGGGACTTTCTGTTATAGAAGCAATGATGGTGGGTTTGCCTGTAGTTGCCCTTGCTACTACCGAATATGTTACCATGATAAAAAATTATGAAACGGGTTTTATCGATACAAACATTGATTCATTAATACAAAAAATGGAGCTGCTTCTTTTAAATAGATCACGTGCTGCAGAAATTGGAGCTAATGGAAAAAAGTATGCTGAAGACAGATTTAATATTGGGCGTTTTACGGAAGAATGGGAAAGGACATTTGAATTAGCGATCGTAAAAAATGAAAATTATGAAAAAGCAAATAGCATTTATCAGTGAGCATGCTTCTCCTCTTGCAACGTTGGGAGGAGTAGATAGTGGCGGCCAAAATGTATATGTTGCCGAACTACCAAAACAATTGGTAAAACTGGGATATAACGTGGACATATACACTCGCAAGGAGGATGAAACAATTGATGAAGTTATAAATTGGCTCCCTGGCATCCGCGTTATTCATGTAAAGGCAGGCCCGGAAAAAATAATCATGAAAGAGACCCTGCTGGATTTTATGGATGATTTTGCCCGGAACATGATCGCCATTATCAGGAAAAAACGAATTTGCTACGAGCTGATTCATGCAAACTTCTTTATGTCAGCCCTGGTAGCGTCTAAGGTGAAGCGTGAGTTCAATATACCGTATGTGGTAACATTTCACGCCTTGGGCCTGGTGAGAAAATTACATCAGAAAGAAATGGATAAATTTCCATCGCAACGCATTAAAATTGAGCGCGAAATTATGAAAGATGCCGACCATTTAATTGCTGAGTGCCCTCAGGATAAGGAAGACATGATCAATCACTATCACGCATGCCCCGAAAAAATCACCATTGTGCCTTGCGGCTTTAATTCAAAAGAATTTTATCCAATTGACAAGCAGTTAGCCCGGAAGAAATTAAAATTTAAGTTAAACGAAAAAATAATTTTGCAATTAGGAAGAATGGTACCGAGGAAAGGTGTGGACAATGTGATTAAAGCTTTAGGTGAGATTAAAAATAAGCAGTCGCTGCGCCTGGTAGTAGTTGGCGGTGAAAATGATGCACCTGATCCTTTGTTGTGTCCTGAAATAGGAAGATTGCAGAAATTGGCCATTGAAAAAGGAATAGAGTCTTCCGTAGTTTTTACAGGAAGGAAACAAAGAGATGTTTTGAAATTTTATTATGCTGCTGCTGACATTTTTATCACAACGCCCTGGTATGAGCCATTTGGAATTACACCGCTGGAAGCAATGGCTTGCGGCACTGCCGTGATCGGTTCAAATGTTGGTGGTATTAAGTTTAGCGTCGAGGATGGTAAAACCGGTTTCCTTGTGCCACCGCATGATCCTGCGGCGCTGGCAAAAAAAATAGAAACTTTAATTAATGATGAAAAGCTGTTGGCTTTTATGAGACTTAATGCCTTAAAAAGAGTGAATCAATTTTTTACATGGCGCGGCGTGGCAGCTTCCTGTGATCAATTATATAACAAAATTATCCGCGCAAAACGCAGCGAAATAAAAAGCGGGAAAGTTATTAGCATACAGGCTTTCAAGCTTAAACATGCAGACTATAAAAAGCCGCCCTATCGCATCCATAATTTACCCGCCGTAAATGAATAGAGCGATTTTTATTGATAAAGACGGGACGCTTATCATCGACGTACCCTATAACGTAGATCCGGGCTTAATCTGCTTTGAAGAATATGCATTTGAAAGCTTGCATATATTGCAACAGAAAGGATTTTGCCTGGTTATTATTTCTAATCAACCAGGTATTGAATTGGGGTATTTTAAAGAAGATGATTTAAAAAATGTGGAGCGATCTATTCGTGAGTCATTACGGGCAAATGACATAATCCTTGATGGATTCTATTATTGTCCGCATGCGCAACAGTCGGCATGTGCCTGTCGTAAGCCTGCGCCCGGGTTGCTTATGAAAGCTGCAAAAGATATGGATATTGACCTTACACGATCATGGATGATCGGCGATATACTGAACGACGTAGAGGCTGGAAAGAGATGTGGTTGTAAAACTGTTTTGATAAATAATGGTAATGAAACGGAATGGTTTCTTAATGAGCAACGATCACCTGATTTTATGGTAAATCACCTAAAGGAAGCCGCTGAAATTATAACGTTATGCGGCATAAATAATTGATAATGGCAGACTGGAAAAACTGTAAAAATATTCTTTGCATAAGAGCTGATAACATGGGTGATCTCTTGATGTCATCGCCAGCAATACGGGCGCTTAAAGAAACATTTAACAGCCGAATTACTTTACTTACCTCAAAGATGGGGAACCTGATTGCTCCTTTTATTGATGTAATAGATGAAACCCTTGTTGCCGACCTGCCATGGATAAAAACAACTCAGCCCGCAAATGAAATCGAAATTAATTCACTTATACAAAAGATCAGGAGTTATAACTTTGATGGCGCCGTAATTTTTACTGTGTATAGTCAAAACCCTTTACCGGCAGCTATGTTAGCTTACATGGCCGGTATTCCGAACAGGTTGGCTTATAGCCGTGAAAATCCATATCATCTTCTTACAGACTGGATGGTTGAGAAAGAACCTTATATCTTCATCCAACACCAGGTACAAAGAGATTTAAATCTTGTGAAATTTATTAACGCAGAGCCGGCGAATGATCAAATTAAAATCCGTTATTCAGAAGCCGCAAAAACAAAAGCGTTGGAAAAGTTATCGGCTTGCGGTATTGATCCGGGTAAAAAGTGGCTGGTTCTTCATCCTGGCGTAAGCGAAACAAAGAGAGCATATCCTGAAGAAGATTGGATAAAAATCGGGCAAATGGTAAAAGATCATTTATCACTGCAGGTCGTAATAACCGGCTCGGAATCGGAAAGAATAATGTGTGAAAAAATAAAAGCTGGCGTGGGTGCCGGCTCTTTTTCATTGGCGGGATTATTATCAATAGAAGAGTTTATTGCATTAATAAGCGAGTCGCTATTGGTAATTTCTGTGAATACTGGTACCGTACATATAGCCGCCGCAACCCAAACACCGGTAATTGTGCTGTATGCACTTACTAATCCACAACATACGCCGTGGAAGGTGGCATCAACCGTTTTATATTTTTCAGTAAAAGAAGATATGCGAAGTAAAAATGAAGTAGTGAACCATGTAAGTCAAAAATTAATGGGTCAATCGGTCAAGATCCCTTCTCCACAGGCTGTTGTAGAAGAAATAAAAAAAATGTTGAACCTGGTGCATGTTTAGTAAAAAAGTAAGATTAAATTGTCGTTTTCAAATATGTTTCAAATGCATGAAATCCGCTCACCTCGAAATACCAGTTTGAAAAATCCCTTTGATTCTTTTTGGATGGCTGGTTTTGAATGTGCAGATATGCTCAATGCTTTTGGCAACCGGGTCGATTTTTTAAATACTACCGGCCACCTTGACCTGCTTGAAGAAGATTATGACAACCTTGACCTTTTTAAAATAAAGACAGTAAGAGAAGGAATAAGATGGGCGCATATTGAAAAAAAGCCTTACGAGTATGATTGGAGCACGGTGTCCATAATGATTCAATGTGGAATGCAAAAAGGAATTCAACAGGTTTGGGATATGTGTCATTTTGGTTTTCCTGATGACCTTACACCGTTGCATCCTTTATTCGCAAGGCGGTTTGCCGCTTTGTGCAAGGCATTCGTACGGTTTTATCGTACGGTGGATCCTACCGGTACAATTATTATTACACCAATAAATGAGGTAAGTTTTATTTCATGGCTGGGCGGTGATGTATGTGGTACATCTCCCTATTGCAGAAATTACGGATGGGAAGTAAAATATTCTTTAATGAAAGCGTACATCGCCGGGATCGAAGCTGCAAAGGAAGCTGATAATACTGTACGCATATTAACTACCGAACCGTTGGTGAATATGGTTCCACCCCTTAACGCAACAGAAGAGCAATTGGAACAGGCAAGGCGAATACATGAAAACCAGTTCCAGGTGTTGGAAATACTTTGCGGCAATATATGTCCTGAATTAAACGGCCGGCCGCATTACCTTGATATATTAGGCTTTAATTTTTATCATAACAACCAATGGATAATTCATACACATGATTTCCTGCCATGGAAAAATGAATTTAATGATTCCAGGTGGAGATCTTTAAGCGATTTATTAACGGAAGTATTTAATCGCTATAAGCGCCCTTTGGTATTAAGTGAAACCAGCCACCCGAAAGAACATCGGCCTGATTGGATTGAATTTATAGCCGGCGAGTGCGCCTCATTGATCACACAACAAATTCCTTTATGGGGTGTTTGCTGGTATCCTGTAGTTGACCGGCCCGACTGGGATCATTTGCATCCCTGGCATAATTCAGGGTTATGGGATGTGGAAATTTCAGAGGAAAATATCCCTGTCCGGGTGTTACACCAGCCCAGCGCACAGGCCCTGCTACAGGCACAGGAATTACTTGGCGCGCTTGTTAAGTGCCCCGAATTAGTTGAAGCGGCTATGTAAATAAGTGAAATCATCTTATACTATCTGATTGCCTTAATACCAAACTGCATTCCCCTGAGCGTAGTCATTTTTATTCCCTTTTGCTGAATGAGCACTTTAAATTTTTTACCCATTTCCATCAGCAATTGATATAACTGGTTAAAGGCTTCCTTGTTTGCAGGAAACTGTTCCTGTTCTAATTTCCTTAAGTGACTGGCCAGGCCTAATGAGTGCAAAAAATAATACTGGTTACAAAAACCCACTAGATTCCAGGCCATAACTTTTGCCCCATAGATTCAATGCTGAAAAATTAACATGCGCCGTAATATCCTGCTGCCCGATATTAACATAAGGATCGAAATTAACGGCGTGTTTATAATAACAGGCGAGTGTTCCGGTTTTTCTTTCGGCGGAATATAGTTCATCGCTTAAAAAACCATAATCAATAGTCAGCATGAAACCCCTGTGCAAGCTATCAGCAATTTCTTTTATCCATTCGTGTGCCTGCAGGTTTATTTCTGTTCGGTAACCTGCCGGCAGGCGGATATTCTGTTGCGCAAAGTAATTTTTAAGATCATCTGCCGCAGGCTTAAGTACTTCCCTGAATTCGTGGGTATAATCTACAAATACTTCCATAAGCTCATCTTCCATTACCACAAGATGCACTGAAAAATTATCAACTACTTCATTCGATAAAACGCAGCCGTTTATTTCTTTTAATTCACTGATAGTATTTACCCATCTTACTTTTTCACCGAGCAGTTCCTGTTGCTTTTTACGCAAATAGCCACTCTTCTCTATTATGTAATAATTTAAATGCTCATAAAGAGGAACGTTATTTTGCAGGTAGTTAAGAATATCCAAACATAAAAAGCCTGATCCGGCACCATATTCCACAACAGTGATTGGATTTTTATCCATAATTTGCCACATCTCTTCCAGTTGTAACCCGATCATTTGCCCATACATATTGCTCAAAAGAGAACTCGTATAATAATCTCCGTTTTTACCAAATTTCTCATGATCAGATGTGTAGTAACCCAGCTTTGGATAATAAAGCGCCATTTCCATAAAATCATGAAAAGACAAAGGCCCTTCGTGCTTAATTTTTTCAATAATAATTTCCCTTAGCTCCATTATAAACTTTTGAACCGATGTTTTATTGTATAACTGATAAAGCCATGCGCGCAAATTACTACAAGGAGTTTGACTATGGTTTTACACAAAGAAATAAATTGAAATATTAATGTATTTAGAATCGCATTGGCACAATATGTGAACTCGTTTTTATTAGATTACTATAAATTTTTTAAACGTTAATTATGAGTACAAGAAATTCCAATGATAAAAACATACAGGATCCGCTTGAGCAATATTCAAAACCCCCATTTTCAGGCCAGGAATTACAGGTGCCACCGGGCTTTGAAAGTGAGATGAATCCTAAACCGGATCATGGTGAAACATCTTACAAAGGTTCTGGTAAACTTGCAAATCGCGCGGCAATAATAACAGGAGGCGACTCGGGCATAGGGCGGGCAGTTGCAATTGCATTTGCACGCGAGGGTGCTGATGTGCTTATATCATACCTCAACGAAGACAAGGATGCAAAAGAAACCGCGAAGTTTGTTGAAGAAGCCGGACGAAAAGCTGTTTTAGTTCCCGGCGATGTAAGTGACGAGGAACATTGCCGGCAGTTGGTAGACCAGGCTATCAGGGAATTCGGCAAATTAGATATTTTGGTTAATAATGCGGCTTTCCAGATGTCTCACGAATCGCTTCAGGAAATATCAGCGGAAGAATTAGACCATACTTTCAAAACAAATATTTATTCGATATTTTATTTATGTAAGGCAGCCGAGGAGCATCTTAAACCCGGCAGTACAGTGGTCAACACTACGTCTGTTAATGCCTATAAACCTTCTCCCGGTTTATTAGCATATGCCGCTACAAAGGGGGCAATACAGAATTTTACTTCAGGGTTAGGACAATTGTGGGCAGAAAAAGGTATCCGGGTTAATTGCGTAGCTCCGGGCCCGGTATGGACGCCCCTTATTCCGTCTACCATGGAGCCCGAAAAAGTAAAAACATTTGGACAGGATGTTCCATTAAAAAGGCCTGGCCAGCCGGCGGAACTTGCGCCTGTGTATGTGCTACTTGCTTCACAGGATTCGAGTTATATGACTGGGTCTACCGTGCAGGTTACAGGAGGCACGCCAACCATATAACGGCGTATAGGCTGTCTTCCGTTGTAATTAAAACATAATAAGCTTCATTTTATTAATTGAATTATTCATACCCAAAAAAATTCACATCGTAACCTATAAATAGTATTTGTTGGCATATTTTTTATGACATGATTTACTAATAATTCTTAGAGAATTTTTAATGAAAGAGATAAGCTGAAGAGGAGGATCTGAATGACGTCGTGATTGGAAATAATAGAACCGGACTGAGGAGACGAAGAGCGGAAGGTAAGTGCAAATATTTTTTGATTGGTTCATTCAGCTTTGGGCGCTTATTATTAAGCGCCTTTTTATTGTCGCGCGGTGGCTGTTTTTAGTTGATCAGTTAACCTTGCTTATTTTTTCTTCAGCAGGTTTTCGGCTACCGGAAATTTTACAATAGTGATTAGCCTAAGTGGTAAAGGCTTGTCAGAGGAAAATGCACAGTGTCTTAGCACCCTTATAAACAGACAGTTCATGTTTGAATGCGTCGATCGCTGTGCCTCAAATAAAATCCAATATGATTTTTTATGCGCTGAAAAGTAAGCTAACCGGCCGTAATACATATAGGCGGCATTTGATAACTTGTAACGTCCTCTGCGCCTGGTGCAGCATTTAAAATGGTGTCCCGAAGCTGTATTAAAATCCTTTCTGTGTCCTCCGGAAGACCGGGATATATTCATCAACGTTATTTATGATGGCCTTCGCGGTTTTCATATCTTATTACCTTTATAACAGTGTTATTTTTATGGAACCGTAGCGGGACTAAATTTTCAATTGTGATTTATTTCTTTTAATAATTCAACAGCTTTACTTTCCTTTATCCCATCAGTAGTTTTATTATACAATACTGAAACCCGTAAGGCTTTGAGGCCCGTCATTCCCTGGAGATCTTTAAGCGTCAGGTATTCTAAATCTGAACCAATATATTTAATAAATTGCAGATAACGGATATAATTCATATACTCCCTCACCTCCTGCTCATGTGAATAAATTATGGCAATTTTTCCCGCTTGTGTAAGCCTTTCGCCCGTTTCTTTTACGACAGCTTTATCAATTCTTTTCTTTATGATCTCATAACGCGCATTATATGCGCCGTCAACATCAAACTTTTTTTCTTCCATTCTAAATCGGATACCAAGGGGCTGGCTGTGAACTAAAATAAGCGAGCAGATCTCTAATTTGGTTTTCAGATTTGGCCTTAAACGATAAATTTCATTTTCAATTTCGCAAGTGATCATCAATTGCCAGAGGCGAAGATTTTGCAGATAAAGAAGGTGAAATTCCTGGTTATTAACCAGCGACTGCCCGATATATAAATTATGTTCTACCCCGTCAGATTTATATTTTTCGAAATAATGAGGAAACATAACTTGCGCAGCTTCCTGCGTCCTGTCTAAGTAAGCTGAAATATTTTCATTGATAAGCTTTACGCTTTGTTCATAATCTTTTCTTTTTTTGTAGACAAGGCCTAATACGGGATCAAGCTGGTTGTCATAATGCTGCAAGGCTTCATTTATTTCGGTGTTCAGGCTTCGAAGGTGATCGAACACGGGATGTATTTCTTTTTTTAAAAACTCCAATACAATATTTTCATCACCTGCTGACAATTCCTGCTTCAATTGCTGTATGTAACTTTCAACCCGAAACCTTAAATCCTTATAAACGGGCAGGGCAGAATTTCTTGACAGAAATATTTAATATATTTTTTACAAGCGATAATTGTTCAATTATATCAGCCTGAATGGAACGATTACGTTCGAGGGAAGAACCCTGGATGTCGGACTGGCCATACAGCGGATACACGCTTGAAAAAACGATATCTTCCATGGTATCGTCTCCATTTGTTATTTGCGACTCCAGGAGCTTTTCTGCGGCTTCAATAAATCGCCATGCCACAGAAGCATGGATGGCAGTACATTTTTGACGGATAATGGCATCGATCTGGTTTTGCATTTCATCCTGCGAACGCTTCATTGCAATAGTAAACAATGATGTGATTTCCTGTAATTTATAAACCGTTATTGTGTTCAATACATTTGCCTGTTCGGAGCCCGCCTCAAGTATGCCAATCAATTCGTTATTATAAAATAAAGGCATGGCGAGGTAACTTCTAAATCCCATGCCTTGAGAGTTTTTTCACTAAGATATTTTCGCCCTGGTCATTTTCGTCTATGTTCTGAAAAACCAAGGGGTGGTTGTTTGTCAAACAGTAACTGGTTCGCCTTGTTACAAAATGCTTCATCAAGTTTTATGTTCTTTTTATCTGAAAGTACAATACTATGCCAAATACCAAAGCCTACCGGTTGCAACAGCTTTCTCTCCTTATTATAAGAAATGAACCCCGTTTTTAACCCGGGTATATTCAGCATAGCGCTCAAGTTCACCTGGATCTGCTCAACAATGTCAGGCCGCGTTAAAGAATCTTTTTTTATCAAATCAAATTTTAATGCAGAAACTGATTCGTCTCGCGTTACGTCAAAGAGGGTGAGTATTGTAAACCCTTCAAATTTGAAACTGTTGGGAGGAATTTTTTTCTTCCATAGTTCGATATTTCCAAAATTATTCGTCAGTTCATAAATTTCTTTTTCAGTAAGCCGCTGTACATTTTTGCCGGGAAGTATCTCAGTAAAATCAACATTTATAAAAGCCCTGTAGCGGCGAAGGATTGCTGTTTGTTTGTCACGGATATTAAAAAACAAATTTGGAGAAAGGCTTAAATTGGCTTTATAATAACTATTAAGAATGCTGATACAACTAAACATGTAAATCAAATCAGCATTACTTTCCGGTATGAGAATATCATCCTGTGCCCCCTCCAGTATATCACTAAAACGTTTCGTAAGATTAAATAGCATTGGCCTGAATGGGATACCCGCCGCCTTAATTTCATTGGTTGTGGTAAGTGAAGGAAAAAAAGGCGATAAGAGTAAATGAACTTCGTCCTGGTATTTTTCAAGCAGGCTGAAATCATCAAATGGCCCGGAAAGTTCCGGTGTTTTTTCAATTCGTTTTAATACTTCCTTTGCCCGGTTTGACTCAAAAGCATCGGGTAATGCGGCCTGTTCTTTCCACCAATTGATAAGTTTTTTAAAATTTATTTGCAGGTGAAAAGGCAAAGCAGAGTCATCGGGGAAAAAATTATTTTTATACTGATGAACGTATGGCATGACGCTGATTTAATTGTTAAGCAAACCAGAATATTGGAATTAAAGATAATTTGCGATGCAAAGTTAAATAAAATAAAACCGGCGGGCAGCCACTACCTGCATTCATCACCGGCGGTTAAAAGTACTGGCAGCAGTTGTTTATATGCATCGGCCGCTGACAATTACCTTTGAATTGCGAATTTTGAACCTGCATGGCTACTTTGCATAAACTTTTTAAGTGCTACAATGAATAAAAAAACCGGCATACTTCATTTGCTTAAGCCCTACTACGGTATCGTGATGCTGTTAATTGTATTTACGCTTTTTAGCAACGGAATAAATTTATTGATTCCAAAAATTATCTCAAAAAGTATTGACGCCTTCAGTACGGGGAAATTTTCATTACAGGCCGCTGATTATTCAATTCTCCCTGGCCGTTGTATCGATATTTGTCTTTAGCTATTTCCAGAGTATCATCCAAACCTATGCATCTGAACGGGTAGCAAGAGATTTAAGAACCCGGCTCGCGAATAAAATATCAAAGCAAAATTATGCCTTTATTGAGCAGGCAAATCCGGCCAAATTACTAACCAATCTTACCGCCGATGTTGATTCTATCAAGCTTTTTATTTCACAGGCTATAGCGTCGATTATCTCTTCCCTGTTTATCATTATTGGGGCCAGTATACTTTTACTTACCATCAATTGGAAACTCGCATTATGTGTGATAGCCATAATACCCATTATTGGTATCACATTTTTTGTAGTGTTACGGAAAGTGCGGGCCCTGTTTATACAAAGCCGCGCTGTAATTGACTGGTTAAATAAAGTAATCAATGAAAGTATTTTAGGAGCTGCCATCATACGCGTTGTCAATTCCCAGCAACCGGAATATAATAAATTTCTTGAAGCTAACACGAAAGCGAAAGATTTCGGCCTTAAGATCCTCGGGCTTTTCGCCGGCCTTATCCCGGTAATTACATTTACAGCGAACATGGCGGGGTTATCGATACTTGCATTGGGGGGACATTTTGTAATTGCAGGAAGTATGAGCCTTGGAAATTTTGCAGCTTTTAATAGTTATGTTATCTATGCTGATATTTCCTATCCTGATTATTGGCTTTATGAGCAATGTGATAGCACAGGCTACTGCCTCTTATGCACGCATAACTACAATAATTGAAACACCTGAACCGCCGGAAGCAGGAACTATCAAAGAAAGTATGCAAGGTAAAATTGAACTGCAGGATGTAAATGTTTTGTATGGACAGTCGCCCGTTTTAAAAAATATTTCCTTTACTGTTGAGGCTGGCTCAAAGATTGCCGTTATAGGGCCTACCGCTGCCGGCAAAACGCAATTATTGTATTTGCTTACCGCCCTTATGAAGCCCACTTCCGGAACAATAAAATTTGATGGGCAACCTATTGAAAAGTATAACAGTGAATCATTTCACAGGCAGGTAGGGTTCGTTTTCCAGGACAGTATTATTTTCAACATGAGTATCCGTGAAAATATCGCATTCAGTGATACAGTAACGGATGAATCGTTAGAAAAGGCAATTGAAACTGCAGAACTAAAAGATTTTATTGAAGCCCTTCCCGCTAAATTGAATACCATTGTTTCTGAGCGCGGGTCCAGCCTTTCGGGTGGACAAAAACAACGCATCATGCTGGCACGGGCGCTGGCGCTCAATCCAAAAATATTATTGCTCGATGATTTTACCGCACGTGTTGATAACAATACAGAAAAAAAGATACTGGAAAATATTCAACAAAATTATCCCGGTTTAACATTGATTTCTGTTACGCAGAAGATCGCTTCTGTTGAGCACTATGACCAGATAATTTTGCTGATGGAAGGTGAACTTATCGCCATCGGCACGCATAAAGAATTGATGCAAACAAGTACGGAATATGTACAGTTACTCAATTCACAAAAAAGCACGAGCAACTATGAATTACAATCTTAATAAGCTTAAGGACGAGAAAGAAAAGATCGACTTATGCCTCGCTTAAAAGTTTGTTACAGCTTATCTCACACGAGAAAAGAAATTTGTTGCTGGCTTTACTGGCCATTTTAACTAATGCCACACTTAACCTGCTTGGGCCTCTATTAATAGGACATGCTATTGACAGGTATGTGCAGCATAAACAATATCATGGTGTGCTTGTATTTTCGGGAATTTTACTGGCCATGTATGTAACCGGATTATTTGCAAGCTATTTTCAAACAAAACTCATGGGAAGTGTAGGCCAGCGGATGTTATTTACATTGCGCAATACCATATTTAAAAAATTACAATTATTGCCGGTGGCATTCTTTAATGCAAACAAAGCCGGCGATCTTATTTCAAGGGTTAACAATGATACAGATAAGCTGAATACTTTCTTTTCTCAATCCCTGATGCAGTTTATTGGAAGTATTGCCACCATGACGGGTGCAGGCATTTTCCTGTTGCTGATCAATTTTAAACTGGGTGCGGCAGCATTGTTGCCAGGCCTGTTTATTTTAATTTTTACCAGATTGGTTTCACCCTGGGTAAAGAAAAAAAATGCACTCAACCTCGCCAGCGTTGGGGGCATGAGTGCAGAGATCCAGGAAAGCCTGAATAATTTTAAAGTGATTGTTGCTTTTGACAGGCGTGATTATTTCAGGAAGCGGTTTGATGAAGCGAATCAACAAAACTATACAACAGCGATAGGCGCAGGATTGGTAAACAATATCTTTTTACCGGTGTATAGTTTGTTTGCCGGCTTTGCTCAACTGATGGTACTGGCATATGGTATCTACCTGATTTCTACAGGAAGTTTTTCGATTGGTTTACTGGTAAGTTACCTGGCCTATGCCACTTATTTTTATAACCCGTTACGGCAGCTTGCTTCATTATGGACAACCTTCCAGGTAGCGATGGCGGGCTGGGACAGGATAACAAAGATCCTTGCAATGGATCCTGATATAAAGACAATTCCAAATATCCCGGTCAACTCCGTCAAACGCATTAATGGAATTCAAAAATGTACATTTTAGCTATGAGGATAGTAAAGAGATATTGCATAATGTTTCTCTTAAACTGGAGCGCGGAAAAACCTATGCTTTTGTTGGGCCAACGGGTGGTGGTAAAACAACCACTGCATCTCTTATTTCACGGTTATATGATCCTTCCAAAGGAACGGTGTTGCTCGATGGAAAAGATATTCGTACCTATGAGGCTAAAGAACGCACCCAAAAGATCGGCTTTATATTACAGGAGCCTTTCTTATTTACCGGCACAATAAAGGAAAATATTTTATACGGTAATGAGCTCTATGAGAATTATACCAATCAACAAATAGAGCAGGTTCTGAAAGATGCCAGCCTGGAAAAGTTATTTTCAATTTTTGAAAATGGGTTAGAAACAAAGGTGTCATCAGGTGGAGATAATATCAGTCTGGGCCAAAAGCAATTAATAGCATTTATGCGCGCTGTTTTACGCAATCCCGAATTGCTGATACTTGATGAAGCGACAGCAAATATTGATACTATGACAGAGCAACTATTGGAAGAAATATTAAATAAGCTGCCTGAAAGCACCACCCGCATTATTATAGCGCATCGCTTAAATACCATCGAAAATGCTGATGAAATATATTTTGTAAACGCAGGCGAAGTTGCCCGCGCCGGTTCATTCAATGATGCTGTAGACCTGCTTTTAAAACATAAAAGAGTTAGCTAAGAGATGTAATGGTTAAGCGATGTTTGTGAACTAACATGCGCGTGGTGTCAGGCCACAATCCTTCATTTTAAACTCTCTATCTGTGGCCAGACACCTACAGAGGAAATTGCCCTTTAAATGAAATTGCAGCCCGCATGCTTTGATAATACAAATATTTTAAACGTTTATCTTTCTATCAAAGGTGTCTGGCCACGTAAGCTTATTTTATATACAGACTATTTTAAGTGGCCTGACACCTAAGTATGTGCGCGGTGTCAGGCCACTAAAACACCCGTTATTGCAATCGCAGCCCTGCATCCCTTGACGATACATGTATTTTTAACTATGCTATTTTTCCGCAATGGTGTGTGGCCACTTAAGCATATCTTAAATCGAAATTATCTTTTAGTGAACCTGATGAAGCAGCTCACGCAAGACTTGTCTTTTTATTAGTAAGAAACACTCCAAGAAGGATAATCAATACAGCACCTAATTGCATTGGAGCCATTGGTTCATGCGCAATCCACCATCCCATAAGGATTGCTATTACAGGGTTTACATAAGTGTGCGTACTTACCTGCGCAGGTGGCCGTACTGTTAATAACCAGGTGAAGGCAAGATAGGCCACAACGGATCCCATTGTAACCAGGTAAGCAAGCCCGGCCCATGCTTTGCTACTTACTTTCATAAAAGAAAATGTCGCCCATTCACCTGTTACCATACTTACCAAACAGCTGAAAACTCCTGCAGCAAGAAGTTGAACTGCTGTTGTTGCAGTGTTGGAAACCGTTTGGTCAGTTTTGGTTTTTGAATAGAGTGAGCCGCATACCCATAAAACACAACTGACAAATAATATTCCGTAACCAGTACATTTTAAGGTAAAGGACTCCTGCAACCTACCGGAACTTTGGGCGTAAAGAACAAACAGTATTACTCCGGAAAAGCCCAGTAACAATCCGGTAATAATATTCTTTTGTGAGAAATAAAAATGCCATCTTTTCTTATCGACAAGTAAAAATATAAAAGGCTCCGTAGCAGTTATGATCGCTGCCTGTCCTGATGTAACATATTGCTCTGCCACTGTAACCAATCCCGAACCACCTACCAGCATTACGATGCCGCTGATAATAGCTATTTTTAAATCCCCGGCCACCGGTAGTTTTTCCTTTTTGAAAATGCACCAGCTTATGAGGATCAGGCCGGCTACTGTAAATCGAATGCCGGATAAAAGAAAAGGCGGAAATCCTTCCAGCCCAAAAAGAATGGCCAGGTAAGTAGTGCCCCATATAATATAAATGGCAAGAAAAGCAAACAGGATCAGGAGCGAACTTTGAGTCACTTTTTTCATTAACTTTAATTTTTACCGGCTAAAACGATATTGTTGGTATAAAGATATTAATTTATTTTTTACCGGTAAAATTGTTTTTGAAGGTAATAATTTAATATTAAAAATTACTATGAAGAAAGAAAGGTCATTGAAGACATTGCCGCTTGACGGCGGAACGTTGCCTTTTAATTTTATAAATACGGTATATGCATGGAAAGGAGAAAATTTACATGAATACCTGAACAGCTACGAGGAATTTTTGAAATGGTGCGCTAAGGTAAAAATATTGCCAACCGCATTATTGACACAATTGGAAAGGTCCGCTTCAAAGCACCATTTAAAAAAGGAGCAGGCGTTTGCCCAGGTAAAAGATGCCCGCCGGCTCTTATATCATTTCTTTTCCGGTGTTGCTTCGTGCGGCGTTCAACCTTCTTTGTTAAAACAATATAATACACTTCTTGGCCCGGCCCTTCAACACTTTGAATGGCAGACCGTAAAAAAGGGCCTTCATTTTCTTCTTAAAAAAGATGATGCCGACCTGCTGCTACCTCTTTGGATAATTATAAACGCTTCTCATCAACTTCTACTGGAAATGGAATTTGAACGTATCAAAGAGTGCGCACGCTGTGGTTGGATTTTTCTTGATGAAACGAAAAATAATTCCCGCAGGTGGTGTAATCCCTCCACTTGTGGCAGCGTTGAGAAGATGAACCGTTATTATCAAAAAATAAAACAAAAAAATATCTTGTAGCTTTCACTTTTTGTATAAAATATGCAAAGTAATATTGGTATTGGATGTTATAGCTTTTTAAAATGTACGCCGAAACATATCAGGCCATACATTGGTTTAATCAAACGGTTACTACTACTCAACCTTATAGCCGAATTAATAAACCGTTTGAGAATGACACGCATAACGGGAAATTTGCTATTCATATCACAGTCTTAATCTTGCCAGGGCTATAAGGTATGGGGGAAAATAATTTTTAATTTTTCAAAATACCTTTTTAAATTGTAAAATATTGGCCCTTCCAATAATAAATAAGCCCTCACGATTTTTTTGATCTGTAATTTCAAAAATGCCGGAGAAAAACGCAATAGAAAATAGAAATATTTCTTCACAGCACTCCGGTCAGGAGGGGCACCCGTCAAAATTCAATCAGGTGGAAATTCCTTCCATTTCCTTGCCGAAGGGAGGCGGCGCTATAAAAAGTATCGGAGAAAAATTTCAGGTAAATGCCATTACAGGCACTTCCTCCTTTAGTATACCCCTTCCTGTGAGTGCTTCGAGGAACGGCTCTGCACCATCGCTTGCGCTTACGTATGACTCAGGTAGTGGCAACAGCCCTTTTGGTTTAGGATGGAATGTATCGATTCCTTCTATCAGCCGTAAAACAGAAAAAACTTTACCATTATATAACGATTCAGAGGATTCGGATACATTCATTTTGTCCGGCTCAGAAGACCTTGTTCCACTCCTTGAAAAAAACGGAACCACCTGGTCAAAATATGTACAATCCGTAAACGAAAACGGGATAGTCTATTCTGTAAAGCGCTATCGTCCACGAATAGAAAGTTCTTTTTCAGTTATAGAGAAATGGGAAAATGAAAACAACCATGAAACCTTTTGGAAGACGATCAGTAGTAACAACATCCATTCTTTTTATGGATTAACACCCGCCAGCAGGCTGAGTGATCCCGCTAATCCCTTGAAAATTTTTAGCTGGCTGCTTTGTAAGACGCATGATGATAAGGGGAGCATTACGTTATTTAGCTATAAAAAAGAGGACTTCACCGGCATCCCTAAAAAGTTAAATGAAAGGAACAGGATGAGTTCCTCAACACAGCTTTACCTTAAACGGGTACTCTATGGAAACAGGACGCCTTATTATGTGGGCGATGGCGATCCTAATGAGGATAACTTTTTGTTTAAACTCATTTTTGATTATGGTGAACATGATACTTCTGCGAATATCCCTCTTGATATATACGATGACACAAAAAATATATGGCCGTGCCGCAAAGATCCATTCTCATCCTATCGCGCCGGATTTGAAATCAGAACTTACCGAAGGTGTAACCGCGTATTGATGTTTCATTGTTTTGACGAGCCTGATCTTCCATATAACCCATACCTGGTGGCGTCATTACAACTTTTTTATGATGACCAACCGGCTTTTAATAACTATAATATCATAGAAGGATTTTCTTTCCTCGTAAAGGCGCAACAAAATGGGCATATACTAAATACAAGTGCGAATCTTTATACCACCAAAAGCCTTCCTTCAATTGAAATCAGCTACCAGCAGCATGAATGGAACACAGCTATTCAAAAACCGGATCCTGCAAAAACCATTCATCCGCCTATTGGCATTGATGATAAACAATATTTGTGGATCGATCTTTTCAATGAGGGGATTGCCGGTATTCTTTCAGAACAGGCCGGCGGTTGGTTTTATAAATCTAATAAGGGCTCTGGTAATTTCTCTATCGCGCAACCGGTTGCGAATAAGCCTTCCTTCAATGGCCTTACAAAAAATGTATCGATTACCGAGCTCGAAGGAAATGGCATAAAATATTTAGTTCAGCTTAATAAGCAACCAAAAGGGTTTTTTAAATTGACCGAAGAAGAGTCGTGGGAGCCTTTTAAAAGTTTTCCCGAAATTCCAGGCATCAATTTATCTCAACGCAACATGCGTTCAATCGACCTCACCGGTGATGGAATCGCCGATTTATTACACACAGAACAAAATCAATTTCGCTGGTATAAAGGTTTAGGCGAAAAAGGTTTTTCAGTTTCAAAAAATGTTGCAAATGATATCGACGAAGAAAGAGGGCCCGCTATTGTTTTTGATGACGGAACACAAAGTATCTTCCTGGCAGACCTAAATGGAGATGGATTAACAGATATCGTAAGAATAAGAAACGGGGAAATTTGTTATTGGCCAAACCTCGGCTATGGCCGCTTCGGTACCAAAGTGAACATGGACAATGCGCCACTTTTTGATCATCCTGATTTATTTAACCCGGTCAATTTGCGGCTTGCTGATATAGATGGCTCAGGTACGATCGATATCATATACCTGGGAAAAAATGATTTTCGTGTATGGATGAATATCAACGGCAACGAGTGGACAAAAGAGCCACGAATCATCCCTGCCTTTCCGGCAATAAATAATTTATCCGACATAGCAGTGCTTGATTTCTTGGGTTCGGGAACGGCTTGTATTGTGTACTCGTCTTCTGCACCGCAACAAGCTCAGGAGCCCTTGCAATACATCGACCTGATGGCCAGCAAAAAAACTGCGCTGTTGATTGGTTACCGGAATAATTGCGGAAAAGAAGTAACATTAGAATATAAGTCGTCTACATTTTATTACCTCGAAGATAAAATGAAAGGTATCGACTGGATTACTAAACTGCCTTTTCCGGTGCATTGCATTTCAAAGGTAAAAACTGAAGATAAGATCAGCCAAACTGTATTTACCAACGGGTATGCTTATCGCCATGGGTACTATGATTACACTGAAAAAGAATTTCGTGGATTTGCCAGGGTAGCGTATTCCGATACTGAAATTTTTGAGCAATTCAAAATTAATGATGCAAAAAATGTCGTTGAAGAAGATTTGTACCAGTCACCTGTCAGAACAATAGCATGGTATCATACAGGTGCTTTAATCAGCAATAAAAAATTGCTTCATCAATGTCAAAACGAATATTTCAAAAATAATTTCTTCAGCGAGTATCATTTTCCCGAGCCCTTTATTTCTGACCAGCTCACGGCAGATGAGCTCCGGGAAGCTTTACGGGCCTGTAAAGGGCTTCCACTGCGAACAGAAATCTATGCAGATGACAATACAGGCGAAAGTGCATTTCCTTATTCGGCAAAACAATCTACTATTGAAATTCGCCTCTTACAGCCACGGGCAGATAATAAATATGCATCCTTTCTTGTAGTACCTTCCGAATCTATTGTTTACGGCTATGAAAGAAATCCTGCTGACCCGCATATAGCTCATTCTTTCGTAATCGAAAACAATGAATTAGGCTACATTACAAAATCCGCTTCCGTTATTTATCCACGGGTTACAAGGCCCACGGTACCATTTGATGTTCCGGATAAAGTGTGGGACGAGCAGAGAAAAATCCATGTTACCTACGAGGAATTATTTTATACGAACGATATCATTTCCGAAAGTGCATACCGGTTACGGCAGTGCTATGAATCTGAATTATATGAAATAAATGGCTTAGCACAACCGGCAGATTTTTTTTTCAATAAAGAAGGCATCAAAGATATTCGCGGGGCTGCAGAAATTCTGTTTGAAGATGAATTTGACGGCTCTCTGCAAAAGAGGTTATCGAAACATAACCGGGCATACTTCCAAAAGGATACTGCCAGCGAGCCGCTGCCGTTGGGGGAACTCTCGTCTCCCGGATTAATTTACAAATCTTATAACCTGGCTTTTACACAAAACCTGGTTACCAAATATTACGGAACAAAAGTTTCTGATCAAATGCTCGCGGATGCAAAATATGTGCATCTCGAAGATGACCTGCAATGGTGGATACCAACGGGTACCTGCATATACAATGACGATCCCGCAGCTGATTTTTACCTGCCTGTTGGAGTGCGCGATGTTTTCGGCAATGAAACACGTGTGTTGTATGATAAATATAATTTGCTTGTGAACAGCACCATCAACGCGATTGGTAATACTGTTTATGCAGAAAATGATTATAGAGTGCTCGCTCCTTTTATGATTACGGATGCAAACAGGAACCGGACTGCTGTTGAAACGGATGAACTGGGTTTGGTTATTAAATCTGCTTTATTAAGTAAAGACGGCGCGGGTGAAGGTGATACGCTTGCGGATCCCACTGCGAGAATGGAATATGATCTATTTAACTGGCAGAACAATCAGAAACCTAATTATGTACATACGTTTATAAGAGAAAAGCACGGTGCTGCAAACCCCCGCTTCCAGGAAAGTTTTGTATATTCTGATGGCAATGGCGGAATCATAATGTCCAAAATACAGGCTGCACCGGGCAAAGCAAAAAGATGGAATGAACAAACGCGGCAAGTGGAAGAAGTAGATGCGAATCCAAGATGGGTAGGTAATGGAAGAGCCATCTTAAATAATAAAGGCAACCCTGTAAAAAGATACGAACCTTATTTTAGTATAACGCCTGAATATGAAAGTGAAGAAGCGCTGGTAGAAACGGGTATAACACCTGTAATTTATTATGACCCGCTGGGAAGAACCATTAAAACAGTATATCCAAATGGCACCTTTATAAAATCAGAAATCAGCGGCTGGTATTCGAAATCATTTGATGTAAATGATACAGTAAAAGATAGTCAATGGTACGTTGACAGGAACAGCCCCGACCCGAATGGTATTGAACCCCAGGATCCCGAACAAAGGGCAGCATGGCTTGCAGCCAGATGTTATAATACCCCCGGCATTACCCATACAGATTTTAGCAAGAAAGGATTTTACATGATCACCGATCATGGAAATGGCAAAACAACGGATATCTATTCTGAAACAGATCCCTTTGGCAGATATTCGAAGACCTATGATCAATTGAACAGGAATATAGCGGAAGCTTATGCGAACTTATCGGGCGCTTCTATTTATGGCAAAACAGCGGAACATGGAGAGCGCTGGATATTTACTGATGTACTTGGAAGATTGGTAAAAATCTGGGACAACAATGTCCGTGAATTTTATTGCAGTTTTGATCAATTGCACCGTTTGGTAAGTACTTTCGTAAAGGATGAGAACGGCGAAGTATTATTTGAACATGCGGTATATGGAGATCTTTTTCCCGACACAGAAGCCATTGCCCGGAATATAAAAGGAAGGGTTTATCAATTGTTTGACCAGGCGGGTGTGTTGACGATGAATAATATTGACTTTAAGGGGAATGCTACGCAAATTGAAAGGAGGTTAACTAAAGAATATAAAACGGCCATCAATTGGAATTTGCTTGAAGGGATGACAGATATCAATGCAATTCAAACTACCATAGCGCCGCTTTTGGAGAATGAAATTTTCACTTCTTCCGTGGAACTTGATGCCCTCAACAGGCCCGTAGATGTTACGCTTCCGGATCAATCAATTGTGCAACCCACTTATAATGAAGCGAACTATCCTGATTCTATAAAAGTAAAAATAAGAGGTGAGGGCGATTTTATTACCTTCCTTGAAAGCCAGGAGTATGATGAAAAAGGACAAAGACAATTTGCGAACATATGGTAATAACAATATCATAAAATATTTTTATGATCCAAAAACTTTTCGCCTGTCAAATCTCGTTACCCAAATGAGTGCGGGAAATGAAAATGATCAAAACATACAAGACCTGCATTTTACATTTGATCCTGTAGGCAACATTACACAGGTAAGAGATGATGCCCAGCAAACTCTTTTTTTTAAGAATACGGTCGTTTACCCGGAAAGTAAATTTGAATATGATGAAGTGTATCAATTAAAAAAAGCTACAGGCAGGGAACTGGCCGGCCTTGGCGGAGATGTACAACGTGGCGCGTCGGATGCGCCTTTCATGCAACAATTGCCACTGGAAAATGATGCAAATGCAGTTCGAAATTATACCGAGCAATATGAATATGACGATTGCGGAAATATAAAACGACTTCAGCATATTGCGGTCAATGCAAACTGGACACAAAGATATCAATACCTGTATGAGAACGATGCGAACAATATAACCAATCGCTTAAATGCAACCAGCATTGCCGGTGATGCTGATGGTGTTTTCTCGGCAGTTTATCAGCATGACCTGCACGGTAACATGACCTCAATGCCATACTTGCCGGATTCCGCAAGTTTGCAATGGGATTTTAAAGATCAGCTGAAGCAAGTGAACCTTGGCGGTGGTGGTATGGCTTATTATGTCTACGGATCAGGCGGCAACCGGGTTAGAAAAATCATAGAAAGAAATGGTGGAAAAAAAACCGAACGCATTTATCTTGAAGCCGTAGAAATTTACCGGGAAAGCCAGAACAATGCCGCTCCTTTGTTAGAACGTTATACCCTTCATGTTTCCGATAATACCGGCCTTATTGCGCAGGTAGATGTAAAAACAATCGATGAAAATAATTCCGACCTATCAAATAACCTCAATGAGCCTGTGATACGATACCAGTTTACCAATCGTCTTGGGTCTGCGCTGCTTGAAACCGATGAGGGTGGAAATATTATTTCATATGAAGAATACCATCCGTATGGCACTTCAGCTTATCGCATATTCAAGCCTGGTACTAATGTTAGCCTGAAACGTTATCGCTTCAGTGGTAAAGAGCGTGATGATGAAACCGGCTTTTATTATTTCGGTGCGCGATATTATGCAAGTTGGCTGGGGAGATGGGTAAGCGCAGATCCCGGCGGCTTTGTCGACGGGTTTAATTTGTATAAATATTGCCGGAACAACCCTGTAACGAATTTTGATCCAATCGGTTTGGCGCCGCCGGATAAGCTTGTTTTTCCTGTTCCCGAAGAACGTAAGCCAGATCTAAAAGATTTATCGCCTGAGGCCGGCAAAAGACTCGAGAGACAAATTGAAATAACCACCTTCAATATAGATGATCATCAGTACCAGTTCGAAGGGCATATTGATGTACAGGGTGACCATTGGTTTTATACATGGACGGCCTGGCATGAGAAAGATGCTTCCGGCAATACAATAGATAGTGGTACCAATCCGAATGCCGCGCCAGGTAAAGGCCTCTACGACTTAGAATTTGAGAAACAATTGGCTTCGGGAGCATTTGGGGGGCAAACTGCTGAGGGTGTTCAAGGTGCAGATCCTGCAGCTGTACCAATATATACGAGCACCGGAGGCGGCGTTTTAACCAGGCTTTTTGGAGTAGTGCAGGTTATCGCAGGTGGGTTTGAAGAACTTACAGCAGGTGCTCTTGCTGTAACACCAGAACCCACCATGCTTACGAAGGCCGGCGCAGTAATAGTGGGCGCACACGGTGCAGATGATATTTACACCGGTTTAAAAACAATTTGGACGGGTGATTTTCATCAAACCATAAGTTTCCAGGCTTCCTATGCGGTGGCAAAAGATCTCGGTGCATCCGATAGGACAGCAAGTTTAGCTGGGATGGGCTTTGACATAGCAGCAGGAGCCGGCCCATCCTTCGTGGGCGGCGTTTCAAGGCGCATGGCAATGACAACTATCGAGGCAACCGTAGAAGAGGAAGGTTCAAGCGTATCGCTGGCCTATCTGCATAGAGGAGCAACACAAATAGGGCATACAGCCGTTGGCATCACCACCTCCGGTACTACTTCATGGTTTGATCTCGCGGGAGACATAAGCGTAACCGGTGGTGTTTCATTTGCAGAAAGGGAAGCGCCAAATGCCGGCTATTGGGTATCTACCGTGGGAGTCGACAGCGCCAGTGCAGAGCGGGCATTGGCAACAGCAAACAAAATGACCAGCGAATTAAGCCCTTCAACCTGGACATTGATGGGAAATAATTGTTCCACCACTGCCAATGATGTTTTAACGCAGGCAGGTATCGCTTCCTCTCCCTTCTGGTCGCGTACACCATGGCTATTGCATATCGGCATCAACAATGGCTATTTCATTTCTGCCGGCATGTCAACAGCGGTGGGTGTAGGATCACATTTTATGGATAATTCACCGCCACCTGTTGATGGAATCGCGGGAAGCAGCGGAAATTAGTCCTCTTTACTCACTTAACTTCTATTTAAAAAACCAGTTTGCCCCAAAGAAGTTGAGGCGATCAAATCTTCAGCAAAGAAAATTTCAAATATCCGGTAAATAAATTAAACAGCGTTTATGCCTCTTACTCAATTGACCACCCGGTTCAGCGCGGAAAATAAAAAAGACATCACAGCCTTGCATGAAGCCTTGTCTAAATTAAATTTTAATATTCCTGCGGCAGCTTTACAGTCCGGGAAAATGGACGATTCTACTATTACTGCCTTAAAAGCATTTCAAAAAAATAAAAAGCTGAAAGCAAGCGGCAAAGTGACCAGCGACACCATAGATCAAATCAATAATGAGCTATTTGATCATTTCGTTTCAACCAGTAAAATCCGTACGCAAAGGATTCAGAAGTTGCTCGTCAGAATAAAAATACCTGTTGCTGCAGACGAGTTGTCTAAGAGAATAGTCGGTGATAGTACCCGAAAAGCAATTCAGAAATTTCAGAAAAAAATTGGCGTGCCCGCTGATGGAAAAATCAATCCGCAATCACTCACGGCCTTACAAAATGAAGCTATAAAAGAAATACTTTCCACAAAAACACAGATCGGCAAATTGCAGAATACGCTTCAATGGGTGGCTAAGGTCGGTAAGCTTAATGTGGTCATATCGCCTGAAGAACTTTCCACAAAAACAATGGGGCCCACAACGATTGAGGTGATCAAAAGTATCCAGGAAAGATACAAGTTACCGGTAACAGGTGAGTTGGACCAGGCGACGCTTGAAAAAATACAAAGTGTTTCGGTGAGCAAAGGCATTAGGATCACACCGGTAAGAAAACCAGTCGCCGTAGAACTATCAGTTGTTAACAAGGTTGTGCGCCTGAACAAAGTATCACCGGAGGTTAACAAACTGCAGAAAGCTCTGGCATTTTTAGGATACCAGGTTGATGAAAAAGAATTTAATACACAGACTTATGGAAAGACAACGGCAAAAGCAGTGCTTGCTTTTCAACAAAGCAGGGGCCTGCCGCAAACCGGCCAGATGGATACGCGCACGCTGAAGATATTGAATGCAGGTGTTACCACGGTAAACCCGGACGCTACGTTATCGCTTTTTAAATACAGGATCCGCGGATCGGTGCTCGACTCTATGTGGCAACGTAAATCAAACATGGTTATACGCGTTTATGAAAAATTGCTGAATGGCGAAGGAAGCGTGCCATTGGCTACAAAAATGAATCACACCAATGGCTTTTTTGATATTATTTATGAGCCGCCTGTAAATCCGGTTTCGAAACAAAAGAAAGATATCTTTCACCTCGTTGTAAAATTGTACCAGCCACAAGATAATAACCCGGTGAATGATGTATTTATTAGTTCGCAGGTTCATTATAATGTTAACCGTATTCACTGGGTGAATTTTTCTTTGAGCACACAAGCATACGCCGGCGATTCTGATTTTGCAACAAAAATGACAGCCCTTGCCAAATCATTGGGAACAACCAATCTTACAGATATACAGGAGACTACGGATAACAAACAGGTAACACAACTTAGCCTTGAAACCAGGCTGAACGTCGACAACATCATGCAATTATTTTTATCGGCATCTGTTGCTAAAAATATAAACCAGCCTCAACTTTTGACACCGGATGTATTTTATTCTTTTATCCGGCAGAATCTTCCCCCGGGACTGCCCGGTGATTTGATGCGTGCAACAAACGGGTGGGACGCCGCTTCAATAGCAAGCCTTATTGAAACCGCTGCCACCGGGATTGTTTTTTGCAGTGATGCATTGCAGCAACAAACTCTCGAAAATGCGGTTGCACAAAATCTCGTGTCACAGTCAATCAGGTTAAATGAAACTGCAATATTGCAATCGCTAAAAGACTTACGTTCCGCATTTACCCTTTCTAAACCTTTACTGACGGCTAATGGAACCTTGCAATCGTTGCTAAGCTTGTCTTCTATACCTCCTCAACAAAATAACCTGGTGGCGGATACCTTTATTTCAAGCCGGGGATTCAATGACAATTTCTGGGAAGCGTTGAATGCGCAATCTTCTGTTATTAATGCAGATTCGATTAAAGATTTTTCAGCGACGGTTGACCTCGGCGTGATCACTAAAAATCATATCCCTACACTGCAATTCATAAAAAATAATCTTGGAGCGGGAAAGCAATTCAATATAATCAGTGATGTAGCGAAACTTGATCGTGACGGATTTATTGCCCTGATAAATAACAACAGCGGCAGTATTCCCGACAATATACCTGGCAATACACCAGCTGATAAAATTGCCACTTATGCGGGTATTCTTCAGTCAAGAGCCGAAAAACTTTATCCTGCTGTGGCCATGGTTGCTGCCGTTAAGAAGAACAACGCCTCTCAATTTTCTGCGATAACAGCGGTAGAAACTTTTATTGATCAGAATCAAAATTATAACATTAAAAAAAGCAATCTTGATCAGTATATAAAAGAGAACAATCTTTCACCCGCCGCTGATACGATAACACAGTTGAAAGTAGTGCAAAGGATCAACAGGGTGGCGCCGGATTCGCTTACGGGATCAGCTCTACTGAGTGAAAAATTACATAGCTCTGCGCGTGTTTATTTTACGGGTAAAGACAGGCTTGCAACCATTTTACAGCCCTATAATATCAGCAGCAAACAAGCAGGAATAGCCTATGAAAAATCCAAAGCGCAATACCTGCAGGTATGGTACCGGTACCTGCAATTTAATAACACTGTAAATAATGGAACACCAAAGGCGATATCTAAACAGACCTATGCGCCAACAGATGCCGATATACAGCAGGTCCTTGCCGCCGCACCCGATCTTGAATCACTTTTTGGCTCCCTCGATTATTGTGATTGCGAGGATTGTAAATCTTTGTATGGCCCTCCGGCGTACTTTACCGACCTCCTGCGTTTCCTGAAACAACATGATTCAACAAAAGAACACGATGGCCAATTATTATCAGTATTGGATATTCTATTTGAAAGAAGAGCCGATCTTGGAAACGTAAAATTGAATTGCGATAATACCAATACGCCTTTACCTTATATCGACCTGGCATGCGAAATATTGGAGAGGGCCGTTGCCCCCGTTGTAGATCCATTACAATTATATCAAACTACAGCAACGGCTGAAGAGGTGCGTGCGATGCCGCAATGGATGCAGCGCAGCGCCTATGATTTCCTGGCCACGGCAGATTATCCAATGGCCTCTTCTTTTAATCTTTGGCAGGAAGAAGCAAGAACGTATCTGAATTACCTGCGAGTACCAAGGTTTGAGTTAATGGAAGCCTTCCAGGATACGAAAGATCTCAATAATAAAAAGCCAACGGATGCAACCATTGCTGCAGAATTTTTTAATATTTCGTTTTATGAAAATGATTTGATTATTACCGAAAGAGCCGACACAACTCATCAAAATAAGTATTGGGGAATCGATACTTCCCAGGCAGCAGTGCCGGTGAAGGATTTCATGCAAAGAAGCAATCTTGAATATAACGAGGTGCTGGAATTGTTACTGGTAAAATTTGTCAATCCGCCCGGTGACAATCAAAGTATGATCGAAAGGCCTGCAGACACCTGCGATATAAGCACGCAAAACGTTACCAAACTCACGGTTCAAAGATTTGATTTGATGCATCGTTTTTTACGCCTCTGGAGAAAGACCGGGTGGAAAATGTGGGAACTCGACCTGCTCTTGCGCAATCCGGCCATTGGAAATAATTCATTAGATGGAAATGCCGTAGCAAACCTGAAACGGTTCAAACAAGTTCAGAATAAATTATCCCTTTCTCTTGAAACAGGACTTTTATTTTATGATTTGATCAATACAGAAGATCGCGTGAGCCCCGCTAAACCCGGTGTAGTAATTCCATCAATATATGCAAAGCTTTTTCAGAACACATCTATTACCAATCCTGTTGATCCACATTTTGCATTGCCCCTGGATAATACAATTGTGCTTGGCGCAAATGTTATATCACCGGGTGTGTTATATAACCCCGTTCAAACTATTTTATCGGCCCTGGTGCTGCGCCAAACTGACTTTGATTTGTTAGCCGTCAATACAGATAATCATTTATCGCTCCAATCACTTTCAATTTTATCGCGGTATACCTACCTCGCAAGAAGCCTGAAATTATCGACCAGCGATTTTATGCTTCTGTTAAATATCATTGGCACGGTAAATCCTTTCAGCTCAGTTCAGGCCACTCTTGATTTCGTTAAGAATTATGAATTGATTAAAGCATCTGGCTTCTCCCTGAACGAGCTGGACTACGTACTGAATTATACCGTTAATTCTCCAATAGGCCTCAGAAATGATTCATTGGTCCAGTTGATCGATTCTTTGCGAAAGATTCTTTTGACTAATAAAAATAACCTTGACAAACTTGGATTGAGCATAGCGGATCGTAATAACATTTTGTCTTTCGATGCAGGGTCATTACAACTACTGGTGGGCCCTGCGCTGCAAAATGCTTTACAACCACTGACTGACATTTTGAACAATGTTTTAAGTAATTTTAAAAGTGCCTCATTCTCATTGAATGAAGCACAGTTTATTATCCGGTTTAATACAACTACTGCATCTGCAGGAGATAAAAGTGACCTGGTCAATAATATAAAGCACCTTCAACAAAATCTCAATGCAGTATTAAACCAGGATAGCAACCAGGTTAAATCGCAGGTAGCCACATCATTTGGATTAATTGATGAACAGGCCGGGTTTATACTTTCCACGCTTAAGTTGCCGGGGAAAACCGTGTCACTAATTACAACGCTTTCCGGTGATGATTTAATAGTTGCCAATCCAGACGGCACATTCCCCAATATTAATTCCACGAACTATCCTGATCAGTTCAATGCCTATATCCTGCTGCATAAACTATCTGTGCTTCTGACACGTATACCACTGGAAACAAATGATTTAGAATGGTATATCTCAAATTTTAACTTAGCAGGCACACTTGACTTCGCCTCACTGCCTTTAACCACTTCACCGAGCATTTTTAATGGCTGGCTCAACCTTTATAAGTTCCTCCGCTTTAAATCAAAACACCCTGAACCTGAAGGCTCAACATTACGGGATACACTTGCTATAACAACTTTGAATGATAAGACGAAAATTATCAATGCTATCGCTGCATTAACAGGCTGGAGTGCCGATGACTTAAATTTAATAGACACTAATCTTGAATTAACCTTTGAGGATTATAGAAATGCTGAAACTTATTGCCGGCTGCAAAGATGTTTTGATCAGATGAAACTGACCGGCGCCGGTGTAGCTACGATGTTTTCATGGTCGTCAATTATTAATGATCCTTCGCAGGCTAATCTCGATCTCCAGTGGCAACACGCAAACGAAACGAGGCAGGCCATAAAATCAAAATATGAGTCAGCAGGTTGGTTGCAGATAATCGCTCCGGTTTATGATACTATAAGAGAAAAAAAACGCGATGCACTTGTTGCGTATCTTTTAGAAAATTCACAACGCAACAACCCTGAAACAGTTATCTACAACCTGTCTCAAATACCTAACCCGCTTTATTGGAAGGATGCGAATGCGATGTTTACTTATTTTTTAATTGATGTGGAAATGTGTTCCTGCCAATTGACTTCGAGAATAAAACAGGCCATCAGTTCCGTGCAGTTTTTTGTACAGCGTTGTTTTATGAACCTTGAAGTGCCTGATGTAGAAGTTAGCCAGGCAGCTACAGAAGATACTACTTCTCCTAATGCCTGGTCGCAATGGTCATGGATGAAAAGTTATGTACTCTGGGAAGCCAATCGTAAAATATTTCTGTACCCGGAAAACTGGCTGGAGCCTGAGTTACGTGATGATAAATCGCCGTTCTTTGTTGAATTTGAAAATGAAATCTTACAGGGAGAAATCAATGGTGACAATGCAGAAGCAGCCTTTTTAAATTATTTACATAAGGTGGACGAGATAGCCAACCTGGAAGTAACAGGCTTGTACCATGAAATGGAAGATCTTGATTCGGGCGTGCCTGGCTATGAAGTAAATATTGTTCACGTGATTGGCCGCACAAAAGCGATTCCGCATATTTATTATTACCGGAAATATGATATGGGTTCATTGATATGGACTGCATGGGAAAAAATTGATATCGACATTACCGGAGATCAGCTGGTACCAGTGATTTACAATCGAAAACTATATTTATTCTGGTTGGTTTTTGTTGAAAAACCGATGAAAGTAAAAAAGATTCCTCCGGCGCAAGCGTCTACGCAACCGCAGGATAGCGCAGAGCCCATGAAGCAAATAGAAATCCAACTGAGCTGGACCGTAAAAAAGACCAGCGGATGGGCGCCAAAAAAAATCTCAAAAGAAAAGCTGGTTCATCCGTGGGAACGCCCGCTTTTTTCTTATAACCTCAAGCCTTATTATCATGTTTCCACCAATGAATTATTCCTCGATATTTATTTATCAACGTCAGAAGAATTTAATAACGGATCATTCTACGACCCTTACCAGGCGCCGGTGAATGGCAGTAACCGTATCGCACTTACTAAAAACCGGTATAATGAAACTTTTTTACCGTGGCATTCTTCATCCTTTGTATTCAATGGTGATGTAAGAACAACTGAATTAAAAGCGCTGAGAGGTAATTATCGCATCGAGCCCTGGGAGGCTTTGCAAACTACCGATTCATTCCAATATGTGCACCAAAATTTTAGTGATGATAGCAAATACATTCAGCAAATGCAGCCTGTGGAGTTTGGCCCGCGTTTAAAATTGCCTGCCGGCATGCATTTCTATGATACCAAACTTACCAACAACCAGCATGATTCCGTTAACAGTAACGAATTGCGTGTATTGGAAGGTAACAATACCACTACCCTGCTGCGCGGCACATCCAACCCATTTGACCTCGTAATTACGCAACAGGATCTGCAATTGGATACCATTGCAACTGACCATCCACTTTTTTACCAGGACCAGGTGCGTGCATTTTTTATCACGCCTGAATGGCAATCACGTATCGACAGTTACGGCGTACAATCCAACGTGCGTGAATATAATTTTTATCCCTTCTACCATCCTTATACGACACTTATTTTTACGCGAATTGAACCGGAGTGGCGTAGATGGTATTTTCAAAAGGAATATCCAGGTAAACCCGCAAGGTTATGCGCCGGCAAATACTTTCAATTTTAACAGCTATCAACCGGCACCTTCTGTATTTGTAGATGTTTCGGCCCAAACAGATATTGTGGACTTTTCCTATGGAGGCGCCTACTCGATCTATAATTGGGAATTATTTTTTCATGCACCGTTGCGGATCGCCTGCCTGTTAACCCAAAATCAAAAATTTGAAGATGCCTTCCGCTGGTTCCATTATATTTTTAATCCTTCTGATATAGAGCCGCTGCCTGTTCCGCAACGATATTGGATCACAAAACCCTTTGCTGAATTTAACAGTGATGATTACAGGGCTCAAAGCATTCAAAATATCTTATCCAACATGGATCTTTCTGCGAACCAGGGACAAATTACCCGGTGGAGAAATAATCCTTTCGAGCCTTTTGTTATAGCAAGGCTTAGACAGGTTGCGTTCCAGAAAAATGTAGTCATGAAATATTTAGATAACCTGGTGGCCTGGGGTGACCAGTTGTTTATGACAAATACGATTGAATCCATCAACCAGGCTTCCCTGTTATATATACTTGCCTATGACCTGCTCGGGCCGAGGCCGCAAAAGATTCCAAACACTGAGCATAATGATTTTTCATTTAATGAACTGGAAACAGCCGGCCTTGATGATTTTGGTAATTCGCGCGTAGATGTGATCATTGAAAATACTTTGCTTCCGGTCACAGTAGTTCCTTCAACCGGTAACACTGCGCCATTGCCTGGCCTGGAAACTCTTTATTTCTGCATACCTAATAACGATCTGTTATTCAAATACTGGGATACAGTTGAGGATCGCTTATTTAAGATCAGGCATTGTATGAATATAGAAGGCGTGGTGCAACAGCTTCCATTATTTGATCCGCCTATAGATCCGGCATTGCTCGTAAAGGCTGCTGCAGCAGGCATGGACCTGAATAGTATATTAAATGACTTGTCGGCGCCGGTTCCGCTTTACCGGTTCAAACCAGTCTTACAAAAAGCGGTTGATTTTTGTAATGAAGTGAAGTCGCTCGGAGAAAAACTATTAAGTGCCCTGGAAAAAAAGGACGCGGAATCTCTATCGTTACTGCATTCACAACAAGACATTCAAATAATGGAGGCAGTTATGGGTATTAAAAATTTGCAAATTTCCAATGCGGTACAAACATTAGAAAGCCTCAATAAATCACAGCAGCTCGCGCAACAAAAGAAAGAATATTATGAAAGCCGCGGATACATGAATATTGCCGAGAAAACTTCATTCGCATTATCTATTGCGGCTACCGGGCTTGATGCAGCAATTGCTACCGGTTATTTACTAGCCGGTGGATTATATGCCATACCCACATTCGTGGCGGGTGCGGCAGGGTTCGGAGGCTCACCAACTACTACGGTAGGTGTTGGCGGCAGAAGCTTCGGTGATGTTGCTGATGCGGCGGTGAAAACGCTGTCTTCTGTTGCAGTTGCATTTGAAAAGGGCGCTTCACTTGCCTCGGCGCAAGCTACTTTTCAGCGGCGTTCCGATGATTGGGAATTTATGGCAAGCCAGGCAACAACCGAAATCGATCAAATTCAATCGCTAATAAATGCAGCGCAAATTACGCAGGCGATTGCCGAAAATGACGTCAATAACCAGCAGTTGCAAATAGATAATGCAAAGGCTGTAAATGATTACCTGCGTAATAAATATACTAGCGCAGAGTTGTATAGCTATTTGATTTCACAGATCTCTACTGTGTACTTTCAGACTTACCAGCTTGCCTATCAAATGGCAAAAAAAGCTGAAAAATGTTTTCAATATGAATTGGGTATTGATGATTCTTCCTATATACAATTCGGTTATTGGGATAGCCTTAAAAAAGGTTTGCTTTCGGGTGATAAACTAATGTATGATTTAAAACGATTAGACGCAGCTTACCAGGATCAAAATAAAAGATCGCTTGAAATCACCAGGAATATTTCTTTATCGCAAATGTTTCCGCAAAGCTTCATGTCCATAAAAGAATCCGGCCTCTGCACGGTTTCCCTGCCCGAATGGTTATTTGATATGGATTACCCGGGGCATTATAAACGCAGGGTAAGAAATATTTCAATTTCCATTCCTTGTATCATTGGCCCGTATAGTGGAATAAATTGCACGGTTTCTTTATTGAAAAATAAAATAAGAATAAAGGCCGATGGTAATTATGATGATACATCAAACGGCTCTTCATTCAATATACAATATGGTGCGATTTCATCTATTGCTACGAGTCACGCCCAGCAGGATACCGGCATGTTTGTGTTAGATTTTAATGACGACCGGTTTTATCCTTTTGAAGGAGCAGGTGTAATCAGCGACTGGCAGATTAATTTGCCAAAGGATAATAATTATTTTGATTTTGCATCTCTCTCCGATATTATTTTACACATAAATTATACTGCTGAAGATGGCGGTTCAGTACAGGCAACCGGTGCGAAAACAAACCTTCAGTCTATTTTACCAAATGCAGGTGCAAGGCTGTTCAGCCTGCGGCACGATTTTCCTACGGAATGGTACCAGCTTTTCAATCCTGTATCAAACACGGATGAAGAATTCGTAGCTACTTTGAAGCCTGAACATTTTCCATTCTTCCTGAGAAGCAGGATCAATATTTTAAACATAAAAAAAATAGACCTGTTTATTGATTCAGACCCGGCAAATAATTTTATCACCAGTTTTAAAGTAACTAATACGGATTATGTGAATGATATCAATGTTCCGGCGGACGCCGCGCTGGGAAACGTACCTCATCTTACAAAAGATGTAACTACCATTCCAAACGGGCCTGCGAAAGCATTGGGTGATTTGAGACTAAAAATTAAGTTGACCAGCACTACAGACTACAAGTCGCTGACGATAGATGAGATCAATGATATTAATGTATTAATTCAACTCGGAATAAATTAGGCATCGCTGTATGGTAAAAGTAATTGAAAAAATAAAGAGCTATATTATTCATATAGCCGATCCGGTACAAATTATTCTTTTTGGCTCAATGGCCAGTGAAACTAATAATATACACAGTGACATAGATCTCCTGGTGGTTACTAAAAGCAAAATACTTAATAGCAGCTACCTCGCCAATCAAATTAAAAGTTTCATCCGCGAAGCAGCATTTTCTGCAGACGTTATTGTTATTGACCAGCGCTATCGCGATGTTGCCAGGAAAGAAAGCACAACATTTATAGGCAATATTATAAGAACGGGTAAAATTCTTTATGAGAAAGTTTAGAATATCAGCTCCGGCAGTCAGCTATGAAATTTGATACTTATATCAACAGCGTTTTTTTGTTCAAACTTTGTTTTCACACCAGGAGCGTGATCGTCCGGCTGCGTTTTCTTCAATGCCGTATGCTCGTTCCCTGATCGTCCGGTAGCATTTTTTCCATGTCATATTTTTATTCCTTTTATCAATGTCACAGCTTTAATGGATTGTTCTTTTAAATGCAAAAATTGTTTCCGTTCTTCATCCTGCATAAAATTTTCAAAATCAGTTTCCGTTGCAAATTCAACTAAATGCACTTCGTATGGCTTATCAATGTTTGCTTCAATAAATGAAGTTTCATCAGGCCGTATCCGTAATAGAAGTTGCCCGTTATATTTTAAAATTATAGGAATGGCAACATCTTCAAATTGATGAAAAATATCCTGTTGTCCTTCCTTTATGTAAATGAGTTGCGTTATGTAAATCATATTAAATTTTAGACTAAATGTATTAACCCTGCAATATAACCACTATGAAACCCCTCGTGATAAAGCAGGAACTCGATTGCGTCATCTATATTAGATACATCAATGCCATAAACCCGTTCAATATTTTCTGACTTAGTGTAATTGCCAAAGATTTTATTCTCAAAGTCAGTTTGTAATGTGTCAATTGAGCTAATGAATAATTTTTTAATAACTTCAATTTCCTGGTTATTAATAAAATCTCCAGGTTTAGTGTTTGTCAGAAAAGGTGTAAAATATTTATCATCAATTGTAACTGGTAATCCTGCTCTTCTGTAACATATAGCCTGGGTAGCTGAAAGTAAATGTGCTAAGTTCCAAATGATATTATTATTGTAGCCTTCAGGAACTAAATTTAGTTGCTCGCTTGTTAAACCGCTAATCTGTTTAAGTAAAAAAAGCCGACAGTTTTTTATTTTCTCGATTTTTTTATTCATTGTTGTCAAATTATAATATCTTTTTGTAGGGATCATTTGAATTCGTTTAAGGGCTTAATATGAGCGCCTTCCTCGCATCCAAATATTTTTTTTAAATAAAAAAATTATTTAATTTTATAAGATCGAATTAACTTATTAGTAAAGTATAAAAGTGAATTAGCGATAACGCACATGAAGCTTTAATAAAAAAGATTTTTGATTTTAACTTAAATTGCTTTCGTGGTGTTCCATGTCTGCAATTTTTTTTTGCCCATTCCTGCTCCTGCTATGCCGGACAATTACTTTTCAATGAACCTATCGCAGCAAATGACCTCGTACAATTTATATCTTTCTTGTTTTTAATTTTTGGTTAACAAATTCGCCAATCAAATTTCCTTCTGTAAGGCCATTTTTAATTGCTGGCATATAATGAATGCCTCCATAAAACCTGCTGATAGCGGCTTCATTCGCAGCCTCCTTAAATGATTTAAAGCTTCCGCACAGGTAAGCCAAATTCATTTTCAGTAGAATCAGTATAACTAAAATTATCTCCGAATAATTTAGTGAGTATTACAGCAGCAGCGCTTGAAATAACGCTATGGCCGCTGGTATATTCAGGAAAAGGCGGAGTTTGAAGTGCTGGTAACCAGTTGGTATCGATGTATTGATTGATGTAAGTTTCCGGGCGTATTACTATTGCTCCTGTATTTTTCATCCCAGCAACTAATAAAACCATCTGCCAGTGCAACAGATAAACAGGCATAAGCTTCTGCAGACTGCAGCACATCTGCATTTGCTTTTTTACATGCCAGCCTTGTTATATTAATCCAATGGCCGTCGGGAGAAATTTTTTTTGTAGCATACATTACATGGCCTCTTATATTTACTTTAAACGGATTGCAATCCCAAAAATTGGCGATTTCATTTTGCTCTGGTGTAAGTTGTAAACCGATATCATGCACTGCCATCGCTTCTTTATAAAACCGGCTTTTTTTATCAGTTGAAAAATTGATAGCAGGTAATGGTTTGAACTGTTGTGCAGAATCGATTATGAAAGTTCGGATCTTATTCCAGTTGGGTTCTATAGCTTTTATATAAGCAGGCGGTGTTGGTTTCCATGAAGCCGGATCATCACTAACAGCATACTTTGGCAAGCCACGGGTTTGTTTATAATTATCATTTGCAGCCCATGCAAGAATATGCGCTGCCACCTTTTGCCCATATTCAATTGAGTTATTAAATACATCTTCCGGTATTCCATCATTCTTAAATTCCTTCAAGATAGCTTGCCCGGAAATTTTCAATTTTATCTTCCGAAATAACCAAAGCTTTACCGTACGTAAGAATTGCATGAACAGCAGCCAATGTATAACTGTATTCTTTGCCGGCTTCCGGCTTTAGGTACAGGTTTTAACCCGTGCAACTGCCCGGCAAGGCTTATATAATTTGAATCTTGCATGGATAAGCTGTTTCATAGGCTGCAACAGTTATATAAGCATACGTGCGGCTGGTAACAGGCGGTGAATAAATATCATACACCATTACATCTGTTATCTTTTTTATCGCACGATGAATGTAGTCTGCATTCTCTGTTTTAGCCTTCCAGTTTTTTGTTTGCGCTTTACAAAAAGAAAATATAAAAACCGCCATACATAACAATGAAAATCTCATAACACTTCTCTTTTACTTCCTTTAAAATTTGTAATGGTAACTGTTGCAAAATTTTTATCTACAGGCAGCTTTCTTGATGATTGTGAAAGATAAGTAGAGCCATAATAAAATTCCATTCTTCTTTTTCTTCCATCTTTATAAGTTATATCTGCACAAAAGTCATCAGGCTTTATTGTTATCCATCTAGCGTTTGTGAAGGCTTTAAGTTTTTTTGCTAAACACCAAAAGGCTATCCTGGTTTTGCGTAGCTATTATAATATCTTCATTCTTTGCCGTATGAATCGTAGCCAGCCCTTTGGCATCGCCTTTTACAAAAAAACCACTTTGCGCTATAGTCGTAGCTGCTGAAATTTCCTTTACCATCTCCTTTCATATATAAGCCCATAAATGCATCATGCCTGCCGCTGTAGGGATCCATTCCATAATCATTTCCAACCATTAATAGATCAAGATTGCCATCACCATCAACATCTTCACTTATCATTCCATAAACAGGCGCAACCTGTGCTTCCAATGGCAATGGCTTAATGGTAAATTGTGCCGTTGCCTTTATTTTCAATGTAAGATGATGACATATCATTTGCCTGCAATATTACAGCGCCTTCCCGGTCTTTTTTACTCCATAAATCATCCATTGTTGCGAAGCCATAAGATTTATAAGTCGGATATTTTTTTCGCATGGAAATCATCTGCGCAGCCATATCATCTTTTGTAGACATTGGAAATGGCTTCATTGTACCATCCTCCGCTTTCATATAACAAAATACCATTGCATCCAACGAACCATTGTTATCAAGGTCTTTGGCCATAATGGTCATTGGCTCCTCCGGCGTGGCTTTATAATTAGTATTAAGGCCAAGGTTTCCGACGATATAATCTATATCGCCATCATTATCAAAATCACCTGCAACCATACTGTTCCACCAGCCGCTATGATTTTCAATACCTGTTTTTACTTCGACAAATTTATCTCCCATGTTCTTAAAAAAAGTTACCGGCATCCACTCACCAACTACAATAAGATCTACTTTTCCATCGTTATCAAAATCAGTCCATAAAGCATCAGTGACCATTCCAATATTTTTTAGTTGCGGACAATACTTGTCTGTAACATCTGTAAATTTTCCTTTTTCATTTTTTAAAATATAACTTTCCGGAGCTTTTGGATATGCGCCTGATACAACACGGCCACCAACAAATAAATCAAGATAACCATCTCTATCAAAATCTGCCGCACGCACGCAGGAGCCATTTGCAGAATCTACTGGAAGCGCATTGGTAGTTTTGGTAAATTTCCCTTTGCCGTTATTTAAAAATAAGCGATCACCGCTGATTGGATGGCCGGGTGGAATTTCATAGCTGCCGCTTACAAGATATAAGTCAAGGTCTTTATCATTATCAGCATCAAAAAAAAGCACGCCCATATCTTCATATAAAGGATCATCCTTTTGCGAAAACCTTGAAGAATCCAAAGTAAATTTACCATCTGCATTTTGCATAAAAAATACACCGGAGTTTCCCGATGTGCCACCAATATAAAAATCTTCAAAGCCATTGTTATCAATATCCCCAACGGCAATACCAGGCCCATACTGGCTCAACTTATGCGGAAGCGTAGGCTGTATATTATAATCAACAAAGTCTCTTTCTTTTGGCTTAAACTTTATTCCATAACGGCCTGATGCATCTGTAAAAACAGCAGAATCCGGTTTCGCAATGTCTGCTAGCTAGCTGCCGGCATCTTTATATGACAATGTTATTGATTGATCAGCTTTAATATTTGTAAGCAATTGCTGTTTGCCATCAGGCCATTTTACACGCAGTGAATCGATTTGTGTAATTGCACCGAGGCCAAAATGCGCCCTTGCATCATCGGTCGAAAGATAACCACGGCATGGGTGGTGTTCATAATATTGTTGCTTTCCATTTGCATAATAAATATGCACGTGTTGCACCGATGCCTCCTATATTTTTACCTTGCCCTGCAAAGCTTACTGACAGCGTATGCTGATCACTTTTTTCATTTGGAGTATTTAACGTATTCTCATAAATAAAAGCCGGGTCATTTATATTATTAATTACTACGTCAAGGTCACCATCATTGTCAAGATCAACATAGGCAGCACCATTTGAAAAAGAAGGTTGCGTAATTCCCCAATCTTTTGACATGTTGCGGAACTCCATCCCGTTTATGTTTTTAAAAGCATATTTAGCCAGCTTTACAACAGGCAATGAATCTGTCATTGCAAGTGAATAATCTCCTACATTCCTGTTTTGCCCGCTGTTATAATCAACATAATCAAGGTCTGTAACGTCGCGTGGTAATCCATTTGAAACTATCAGATCGCGAAGCCCATCATTATCAAAATCAGCAACCAGCGGGCACCAGCTCCAGTCTGTTTGATATACGCCGGCCATAAAACCAATATCATCAAACATCGGGATGGCCTTCAGGCGTCATACCGCTGTTTAGCTGTAAAACATTTCGTACATACTGGTGGGTGTAACCATATTTGGCGCTGTTGGTATAATTATAATATTCATTACCACTCAGCATTCTTTTTTTACGCATGTTTGTTTCAGGCAACATTTCCAGCGATATAAAATCAGCATATCCATCATTATTTATGTCAACCGCATCCGTACCCATTGCGTTCCAGCCCGTATGTTTAAAATATTCACCCAGCCGGTCAGTAAATGTTCCGTCTTTATTATTAATATAACAAAGGTCATTGGAAACAAAATCATTTGCTACATATATATCCGGCCAGCCATCCTGGTTGATATCTGTAATACAGGCTGCATGCCCCCACCCTTCTATTGTAATCCCGGCTTGTTTTGATACATTGGTAAAAGTGCCATTACCATTGTTGCGGTAAAGCCTGTCAGTATTTAAAGCACTGCCATCGGTAACTTTTGGCCTGAATTTAATAGGTGTTTTCGGATCATACAATTCATTTGTAACAAGATACATATCCAGGTCACCGTCATTATCATAATCAAAAAAATATGCCTGTGTACTAAATCCGGTATCGGCTAAACCATATGCAGCTGCCGATTCTTTAAAAGTTGGAATGCCCTCTTTATTCAATCCCTGGTTGATGTATAATAAGTTTGTACGTTTAATGACATCATTTTTTTTGAACGATGCGCATACATATATATCCATCCATCCATCTGCATTTATATCAACAACTGAAACGCCGGTACACCACCTGTCCTTCCCCGCCGACACCTGCAGCATCAGTAATATCTTCAAATTTTAAAGAACCTTTGTTGAGGTATAATTTATTTGAAACCATATTACCGGCAAAATAAATATCCTGCAGGCCGTCATTATTAAAATCGCCGATACCAACGCCGCCGCCATTGTAAATATTAGCCTGGTTTAAAATATTTTGCGTATCGCTTTCGGTAAGTTGATTTTTAAAATCGATGCCTGTTTGCGAAGATGGAAGTAATCTGAAAAGAGTTGCATTTTTTTGGCTTCGTCCGGCAATCACAATCAATGAAAGTAAAGCTGCAAAAGAAAACTTTACCATCCAACCACGTACAATCATATCGCATGTAATTTTTAAAAGTGCAATGTAATATATTTATTGTTTTGTATTTATTACAGGCATTTTAGTTAAAATAATGTGCTGCCTAATTTCACGAGATGAATAAGCACACAACCTGTAGTCTCCGACAGGCATATCAGTTCAAAAAGGCCTTATATGCAGACACCGGATAGCTTACGACTGCACCATACAATACAACAGCAGATAAGTAATCTTTTCATAAAATAAACTATGAGCATGCACGCGAACTCTTTCTTTTTCCTAAACAATACAAGAAGATTAAACAATAAAAAGTTAGTGAGTCAATTTTCCTTTTATCATATAAACTTCTGTCTTACCACTATATGCATTGGTAGAAGTTAATGCAACTATGGTCTTATCTTTCAAAACTAAAAGGCTGTTCCATAGGGCAGTTGCATTTACCGGTATTTTAAAGGGCGCCGTTGGGTTAACAAAATTATTTCCTTCAGCATCCCCCACAGTTACAATCATTTCAGCATTATTTACATCCTGGCTTCCTTCTCTGAATTGCGTTGACTGGTATGATAGTAAGGTATTCGCATTTGACAGTACCTGCAGGTAAGGCGCGCCGGCATATACTGCTGCTTTCAAACTATCCAGCAACGCATACCTGCGATCCGGACTATTGGCTGTAACTGTTTCAGACCAGTTATTTGCAAGTGTTGAATGGATTATATACGGCTTGAAGTTGGTGAATCCGTTATCTTCAATTGAAAATAAAATTTCCCTGGTTTCAGGCAGGTAAACAGGTACGGGCATACCGTCCCTGCTTCCTTTTCTGAAAGAAACAATTTCAGGTGTTGTAGTCCACATTTTTCCATTATCGAAAGAACGAAGCATAGATATATTTTGTTCATTAGAATTGGTATAAATGCTTTCATTGGAAAAAAACAATTGTATTTCACCGGAAGGTAATTGTAGCGCTGCAGGTTCCCAGCAACCGTCTTTAAACATATAGCTTGCTTCATATAATAACTGATCGCCCCTCCAGGATACGCCATTATCATAGCTTTTCACAACACGTATTGCAAAATGTTTGGACGTATCTGTATTTCTGAAAGGAGGCCTTGGATTGTAACATACCAACAAAGAACCGTCCTTTAACAAAGTGATTCCCGGAGCATCCATACGAATGTTACCTTCTTTGGCAGCAACAATTAACGGCGCCGACCAATGCTCACCTTTATCAGTACTATATACAACCTCCACATTACCGTTTGCAGCTGCGTAAACAGCAACCAGTCTGCCATTTTTCAATTCAATCATTCGGGCATAACCTCCATCTCCAATACACCGAAGGCTTCTGTTGTCCCATACAATATTTACAAGACGCGGATTGAACGGCTTCGTTCGTAAGGGAAGCTTCTGAGCTGCGCATATTAGTTGCATTAGCAAAAAAATAAAGAAAAGAAATTGATTACTTGTTGGTAATTTATTCATCTATGCATGGTTACTTTATGACATGAAAATATTTACCCACTTTAATATCTTTTATACATCAACTTAACATTATACAGTAAGTTCTATCGCTGTTACAGATGCCGGGGCAAATCTAAACGGCATACCTGGCGTCAACTCTCTTTGTTTTGGCTGCAAAGGATCATTTGATGCAGACATGATTTCGAATGTCGGGTCAGCGGCAATCTCAAACGCTTTACCAGTTTTAAACGCAAGGCCAGTTACCTGGAAATTGGCATTTACAGAAGCTGTTCTGTCTGTATTAACAACATGCAGAAAAATAGTATTGGCTGTTTTGCTGGCTGTGACGTCTAGTTGCGGCGGCGCATCTTTTATCGCAATAAAATCAGTGCCTGTATGGCTTCTATACAACTGCATTATTTTTGCAGTTGGCATCAGGAAAGCTTCGCCTTCCGGCGCAGGTATCATAAGGGCGTTTACCTGCCAACGGGTGCCACAAAAATCTGCCATGGTGCCAATTTTTAATACATCACCATTTCTTTCATGCAGGTTCATGATCCTTGCATATGATACTCCTGCTGCCCATGATGACAATACTTCGCAACGGTTTCTTCCTTCAATACTATAATGACATTCTGTTAAGGCAAGTGGTATTTTATAAGCAGCCGTTTCTTCGCGCAGTTTATTAATTTTTTTCTCATGAATTTTATATCCATTCATTAGTACTTCCCAGGTCGCGGCCGCATCCTTACGATAGTCATTATTACGAATGGGAGAATCTTTTAAGCCTTCACCCGGATCAAACATATGGTGAAAAGCAATGTAATTAATGTATTCGCCTGCTTCTTCAAATAATATCTTTGACCACCCGCTATCACCCCAACCAATCAACTTCAAAGCCGGATCAACTTTACGCATGGCTTTTGCAAATTCAACTGTTTTTTTTGCAGCAGTGATATTGTCAAAACCTTTGCCGGGACGATAAGAAGTTTCATTACCTAATTGCCAGTAATTAATTGTGAGCGGATCTTTGTAACCATGGGCAATTCTTAATTTGTTGGAAGGGTTGTTGCAATAGTCAACCCATTCGGCCGCTTCATTGCTATCACCTGCACGATGCTGCCCTTTTGCATTTATAGCATATCGCTGTACACCGTCGGCTTCAAAGTTTACGCATACCAGCGGATCGGCGCCCACTCTTTTACAAAAATCCACAAATTCCGCAGTTCCGATTTGATTGGTTTCCATGCCGCCCCAATCTGTATTCAATAACGGAATTCTTTTTTCTCTTGGCCCTATGGCTTCTTTCCATTTATAATATGCGCTGAAATTACCACCCCATCGCATCATTGCTGGCGCCAGTGATTTTGTAACATTGATTACAGTATCCTTCCAGTTATCTGTTTTATGATCCCATGCGGCTTCTACAGAACTATCCGTAGTGCCTAACGGTTCCATAAACTGCATATATAAATATTTGCTCAACTCAAACAATGGTTTGGGATCGATTTCAATTGTGGCTATGGAAGGCTTGTTTAATGAAATTTCCTGTGCTTTAGGTAAAACCAATGAGGCGCTGCCCAGGCTTGTTAATTTTAAAAAATTCCTTCTTTGCATATGCTAGCTTTATCTGCTTGTTACCTCACCCCAACCCCTCTCCGGTGGAGAGGGAACTGGAGTACCAGGCCGTTACCATTTTATTTCAACACTTATTCCATCCGATGAATTCGTGAATTGCAATAAACATGTGTGCGATGATTCATCCCAAACATTTGTAATTTCCAAAGATTTCCATCTGCATTGCTTGCACTTCAACCGATAATGGTTTTGCAGGCAAAAAATACGCATAACGTTGTGGGTGTTTGATGGGCTTTTTGTGATAAATGAATAACTATGCGTGCTTCTCTTTTCATCATACACTCTTGATGCAGCGCACATAATACCTGTGGCATATTTTTTTCTTTTATTCTTTTTAAATCATATAACAAAGATTGTTGCCCGGGATTAATAATTTTTTCCTGTAACACAGGCAACAATGGATCAAACATATCTATTACCGGGCCTTTAATATGAAGCGGCTCTGCACTTACGCTTTCATCCATTACAGAAGCAATATCGTAAGGGCCCACGTTCGAGATAAAAATAATTTTTTGTTTTAACTTTCGCCTGTGCTTCCTTTTTCATAAGCCTGTTTACCAGGTTTAAAAAGCCGCTATCGCATCCTGGCGATAGCACGAGTTCTTTCGGATCTTGTCTTTCTATAAATATTTTCCTTTACCATAACTATACATTGCTTTATTTTCTGAAGAATGAATATGCATCAATTGAAATAAATGTTGCGGATGGCGCTGCATAATTTTTTCCATTTGTATTCCACCATTCTTTTACTTGTCTGAAACGGATCATTATCTCTTCCATAATAAATTAATATACCTCCCTGCTTTACCCATTGCGCCAATTGTTCATTTACTTTTTCGATTGGGGCTTCATATTGGAATAACTCATCACCAACACTTTTATATTTTTTAAAGTACCTGCAAATCCAAGATTTTCCATGTGCACCGTCTCAACCGGAATACCTCGTTTTAATAAAGGCATTACCATTCCATAAAAATTGGATAACTGCGGGATCTTCATAACTTTTATGTGTTGGAAACCGCTGAAACATCATAGAATTGCCCACCAGTACACCGATACCTTTGGAGCCATTAATTTTGTTTGCAGATGCAGGCATGTTATTAAGTGCATTCACCATCACCTGCATTTGAGTGGCATAGGCAGGAGATATCGGCTGCTTTTCATCAGCTACCCTTCTACTTTAAATTTTCCAAGATAAATCCTGTTCGGCCATGGCATCACTTCATAATTATAAACAGTGGGATACATTAATTCTGCTGTATAAGTTGCCTGGTAATTTTGTTTATAATCATCCCATGTTCGTGGCCAGTCCTCGATAGGATCGGTTAAGAAATAAATTTTCCGTCCTGTAGGCGCAGTCATTGACAACATGGAACCATATTCCAAAAAAGCATTTTCAAAAACCCGTTCTTTTTTTAGCCCGTTAAAATAAACAGGTTCCCGTGAAGTGCCGGTCCATACCTGCGCTATATAACCATCCATCCCCGGAAGCGCTGCCAGGCTTGCTTCGGGGCTTACAATCTGCCAGGAAGAATAATTAAGCAATGAATGTGTGGGCACAAAACATTGCACTTTTATACCTTTGCTTTCACCATAAGTTTTTGCATATTGAAATACTTCTTTTAGGGCATGAAAATAAAGATGGTACTTAAGTTTGGAAGATAAATAAGTAGCTTCGGGTGATTCATGCTGTGGCATCCATGCGAAGCCGTAATACTTTTGCCATTCTTTTTTAAAAGCCTCACTGTATCCTGCTCTTGCCCAAAATTCAGGTTCTTCAAGGTAAATGACTGTTATGCCGGCATCAATAACTTTTTTGATTATTGTTTTAAAATATGCAATGTAATTATCTGTGGGAACAATGTAAGGAACACCCTTGCCATGCCCGATATCATTTCCATTTCGTTCTACCTGTCCTTCCTTCATCATGTGTTTTACCATCATATTTTCCTGTAAAATAATCCTGGTAATTACCCCATGCAATACCTGTCATAAACTGCACATTGTAGCCATGCTTCCGGTATCCTTTTACCCGTTCATTAAATGTACTGTCCATGCCATATACCATAGCAATATCAGAGCGGACATCATATTCAGGCTTCCATGGTGCAGAGACCTGGAAAGATGTTTTTTCTGCAACAGAATATTTTTTTTGTGACTGGCCGTGTACCTTTAAAATCAGCACAATGAAGAATAAAAGAAATAAAAAAGGCCTTATTTTTTGCATGGATATTTATAATACTTCGAATTGGTGATCCATAAAATAATATGTACCATCTAATATTTTTTTATAATAACCGGCCATCCATCTTTGTATACTACCGGTTCTATGCACATCACCCTTTTTAAATAATGATTTGCGCCTTTTGGTTCGCCTGCCTTTTTTGCATCCCTCCATATGGCATGATAAGCAATCCATGTATTACCTTCATTGTCTTTAACAATAGAGTTATGGCCCGGCGCATTCCATATGCTATCCTTCTCCAATATAACGCTGCTGCCTGTATTATTTACTTCACCTAATCGTTCAAAAGGGCCAAACGCATTTGCTGACCTGGCAACCATTACTGCATAATTTGCTTTGTCTCCGCAACAATTATCACCGGAATAATAGAGATAATATTTTCCATTATTGATAATCTACCCATGCACCTTCTATAATTTGGAATAATTTTTTTCCTTACCCGGAAAAACTACCGGCATTGCAACGGACTCCTTCTTTAAAACTTTTCCAGTCATCGTTTAATTCACGAACTCTTATTGGCTCAAAGCCTGAACCCCAATACAATATTTTTTTGCCGGTTTGCGGATCAACCATTGCCATTGGATCAATATCCGCGAATCTTTTTCCTGCAATAAGTGGTGTGCCTTTATCAATAAAAGGCCCCGTTGGATCTTTTGAAAAAGCCACTCCAATACATTTATCAAATGCAGTATCATTATTCTTTGCACAATAGAACATTACATACTCACTTATGGTCGAATCATACAATACATCGGGCGCCCAAAAGTCCTGTGTATGACTTGCCCATGTTGGTTTTTGCGGCAACGCATCTCCTTTATATTTCCAGTTAAATAAGTCTTTTGATGTAGCAACCTGTATATTGACCATTTTCCCATCATGCATGGCTTGCGTTGCATAAGCATAGTAGGTACCATTTACATTGATTACTGTGGGATCAGGAAAATCTGCATTGAGAACCGGGTTATGCTTCGCTTCATTATTTGTTGTAGTGCCTGAAGGAAGGGGTAACGCTACTCCTTCTGCTACCGGTTCTCCAAAGTCTGGTGTACCATCCGCATTCCAGGCAAACTTTTGCGCACGTGGCGAACGATGAGATCCGCAGCCCTGACCCGGCTTACTATTGGCATGATATAAAATATAATTTTCTGTACCATCAGGTGATATAAAAAAAGAATTATGGCCCGTTGCATACACTTTATTTTCAACAGATTGCTCAAAAACAGGATGATCAGTTTTTGTCCATGAATGATGCTTTCATTAAATCGGCGTCTGCGCCTGCGCTTAACATTCCTAATGCATAGGTATCCGTCCAGCAACCACTGGCAGAATAAATTAAAAACAGTTTATTGTTATGTTTCAATATTTCAGGGCCTTCGTTTACATTCACATGAGGCACATCATTGGGGTTGTTAAGATCTCCTATTCGTTTCCCATTTATATGTTGGCGCAGAAATCAGTGTACGCTTGCCTTCTGTCATCCATGGATTTTTCATCATTGCTATGTAAATATCCTGCTCACCATTTACATTGCCTTTCCATCCGCTCCATATTAAATACATTTTTCCTTTATTTTCAAATACACTTGCATCAATAGCCCATTTATCTTCCGGCGTTGTTAGCTTTCCTTTCATGATCCAGGTTCCCTGTAATGGGTTATCGGATTCATTTTCCAAAACATATATCCTGTGATTGAAATTATTACCACTGTCTGCTGCAAAATAAACGTACCACTTGCCTTGTAAATAATGAATTTCGGGCGCCCAAATTTCTTTTGAATATTCGCCCGTAGCTGGAGGAATCCACACTATTTTCTTTTCTGCTGTTTTAAGATCAGTCATATTTTTAGTTCTCCATATGGTAATATTTCGGCCGGTAGTGTTTGTATAATAATAAAAACCGTCTTTGTAAATGCACCAGGGATCTGCGCCCGATGGCAATAACGGATTCGTGAAAGTTTGTTGTGCATAAGTAACAGTAACGCTTAAGATTACTAGCGTCAACAAAAAATATGTATATAATTTGCTCATGATTCTTTTTAACCTCACCCCTCAACCCCCTACTCCGGTGGAGAGGGGCCAATGAGTAGGGCCCATCCTTTGGGTTTATTTATTCAATCAATTTAGTTGGCAGTATTAATAAAATCAATTTCTATTTAACTGTTGAAAAATACATAGATGCTGCTGGTTTTATAAACATCGCCGGGTTTTAATACCGTTGATGGAAAAGATGGCTGGTTAGGAGAATCAGGGAAATGCTGCGTCTCCATAGCAAATGCTGTTCTGAAGTCATCTTTGCTTCCACCTTTAAAAGTGTTTTTACTCAGCATAAAATTGCCGCTGTAAAACTGCAATCCCGGCTCCTGCGTGTATACGTCCATCACGATACCAGACTTATCTCCCGTTACAGTTGCCGCATGATTTAAGCCCTTAGCTTTTGTTCCATTTAATACAAAATTGTGGTCGTACCCTTTTCCGTTTTTTAGCTGCCCATTGTTGGCTTCAATTCTTTCACCAATAGTTTTTGCAGTTTGTAAAATCGAATGGCGTTCCTTTTACAGGCAACAATTTGCCGGTAGGTATAAGGCCAGAATCAACGGGAGTATATTTATCAGCATAGATTTTAACGGTATGATTTAATATAGATCCGCTGCCTTCACCATTTAGATTAAAGAAAGCATGGTTGGTTAAATTCACGACAGTTTTTTTATCGGTTGTAGCTTCATACTCGCATTTGAAGCCATTATCTCCTGTAATTGAATAGGTAACTTTTATCGAAAGATTTCCGGGAAAACCTTCTTCCATATCTTTTGATAAGTAAGTCAGCTGAAGGGAAGAATCGTTAAGTTGTTTCGCATCCCAAACAACCGCCTGGTAACCTTTTTTGCCACCATGCAATGTATTAGCGCCATTATTGGTAAACAAAGTATACTGCTTGCCATCCAGTGAAAATTTTCCTTTGGCGATACGGTTTCCAAAGCGGCCAATGGTCGCACCAAAGTAAGGTTCCGTAGAATTTTCATAATCCTGTACACTTTTAAAACCAACTACAACATCAGTCGGTTTACCATTTTTATCAGGAACTGTCAGGCTTACGAGCCTTCCGCCGTAGTTGGTAATCGCTGCTTCGACTCCATTGTGATTTTTTAAAATATAGAGTTCAGTTTGTTTGCCGTCAATGGTTGTTTCAAAATTTTTTTTGTCTAGACATAGCGCCTGAATTACTCGTGTTTGTTTTAATAGTATCTGTAGTAGTGGCTGTTGAGTCGTTGGTTTTTTCATTGACTGAAGTAGAATTGTTGCAGGCCGCAATTGCCGTGACCAAAGAAATTGTTGCAATTATAGAGAATACTATTTCATTTTCATTTGTTTTTATTTTCGGTTTATGATTAATAATGCCTGATAGCGGCTAATTGTAATTAAGTTGTGCAAGCCTTGCATATATTTCCATCATTGCGGCCTGGTCAATGAGGCTTTGCCTTTTTTGTTTTTTCCAACCATTCCTTTTTCAGTTCTTTCATTCTGCCAGATCCTGTTGGCATCATCTATAAAAAAGCTGAATCCTCTCTTTATTTTTATCCACTTTATATAATTCTTCATAACCACGCAACAAAACTGCATTGAACCAATAATTGCCGGGCAATTTTTTGTTCTTATAAAAAACTAATTTTCCAGCTTTGGCAATGCGCCGTGCCTCCTCAAATATTGTGTTTCTTTAGTAATATTATATAATAAAACATTTGCCTGCAGCATGGTGCCGGTGTTATACGTATAAACGGCTGAATCTATTTTTAAAGAAGGTATTTTTATATTGTCATAATAAACACCTGCGGGAGATTGCAAATGCGCATTAACCCAATTATATAAAATCAAAGCTGTATCCAAGTAGACGTGCTGATTCGTTATTATATACAATTGAAGTGCCAGCAAAATACCAGGGCCGTTTGAACAAGTGTTCTTAGTAGTTTTATCGCCTTCTTTCCAATATAAACCGCCGCCCGCGATAGTATCATATCCGGTCATCATAAAGCGATAAATGCTTTGGGCAATATTAAAATATTGTTGCTTTTTAGTTCTGTTGTATGCATCAATACATGCTAATGGCTATCCATTGATTATCGTCGAAAAAACGAGAATCTTTTTTTTCTTTGGTTACATAAGCCTGGTAGGCTGGAAGGGGTGCAACGGAGCTATAATATTGATCAATAGCTTTCATCACGGGAGCCATGTAAGTTTTTCCGGGGTTTATTGTTTCAGCCTCATTGGAAGCCTGTATTAAGGCACATAAGGGCCATAAATACGAATGCCGTTTTTCACCGGTTGTAACTTTGTTCGTTTCGTAAAAAAGACTGTTTGCTGAATCATAAAAATATCGGTAGATATTATTATTGAGTGTATCTATGCGGCTTTTAAAAATACTTGCGGATTGTTGCGCGTTAATCACATTCAACCCTGCAATTGAAACCAATAAAATAAAAAAGATTTTTAGCCTCTTAATCCACTTACGGGAAGTTCGTAAAACGTTCGTGCGGACCTCACCCTAACCCCTCTCCGCGGGAGAGGGGAACGTGAAATCAATAGAGCCACACTGGGTTTTGTTATATTTTGAAAGAAAAAAATTTGTGTAACTCGTGTTTTATAATCGTGTAATAAATAAGGGAACATACATACAATTAACCTGTCTTTGAAATTTTATTCAATCTGTTGTATCAGCATTATCATATCATCTCTTTTGGAAAATTGATATTTTTCTTTTTAACAAGGTCATTTATTACTGCGCTTCTATCCGGGAAAATTTTTATTAGTTGTTTAGCGCTACCGGCTTTTTCTAATTTATCCATCTTTTATGATCCAATAAGCGTAACCGGGTATTACTACAAAGCCATCAGGCAGCTTAAGGGAATAAGCGCCTCCGGAATTTACTAATGAAGTAAGCGATGTGGAAGCCGATGTAACAGAGTTCTGTCCATAACCTAATGATTTGCCGGGTTCATTAATTGTGGACGTAAACTCCAGCAATAATGGCATGTTTGATTCACCAGTACTTCATAAAATTTATTATTCAAAGGAATAAATTTTCTTTCGCTGATATAAACAGTATCTACATTTTCAGGGTTTGCAATTGCCAGGTATTTCCCATCGTTGTCAAATATCATTTCATTGGTAAGGATGTTATAATTTAAAACCTGGTTATATGTTTCGCCGGATTTCACTTTTACAGTTCCGGGGCTAAACTCGTTAAACACGTATTGAACCAACTTCACAGTTTGATCTATATGCGTTGCGGCGGATAGCAATAATTACCGTAAAACAGCACTATAACTAACCAAGGTACGTTTCATCATAGCTGAAAGTTTAATTTTTCATACCATCAACTAAATAATATGCAAGTCTTATTTATTCATTTTCATTCGAGCAGCTTCATAAAATAACCTCCAACTACACTCCTTGCCTGGAAGCCCACCTGTTTACCATTTGTTGTTTCGTGCCAGTCACTTAAAGGCACACGTGTCGGTGTTTCGGTGGCATACTTATAAACCGGGTCAATCAAGGCGTTAAAATTTTGCTGGTTATCTGCAAGCGTTGCGGTCCATATAATCCAGTCGCTTTTAGTATACGTTTTACGGCTATCCAAAGGCAAACCAAATTCATTTTGTTTCGTGAGATAATATTTTATTTCTTTCTCATACACTTCTTTGGGGAAAAGGTCAAGCCCCAAAACTTTATCCCATACCATATTATATTTTTGGCTCCAGGTATCATTTTTATCAAACGTTAGTGCAATAATGATCTCCCTCATCAGCCATTGGCATCCAACGCAGGGCCATATTCTTTGCGGTGTCGGTATATTTTTTAGCAACGTCTTTCATGGCCTAGCATATCGGCAAGCATCCCATAGCAACCTATGCCTACAATTGCTTTTACAGACAGGTTAGCATTGCGTGCAAGATGGCCTGCAAAGTCATCGGTACATAACTGGTTGGCCGGATCGAAGCCTTCCTTTACCAAATAATCAGTCCAGGTTGTTAAAGTTTTCCAGTGCTTCTTCGCATAGTTTGCATTGCCTTCTGTCTTAGCGATGGCTGCGGTTAATATAGTCATGTTACCGGACTCTTCAACAGGCATCCCTTCTCCATATGTTTGGCCATTGGCTATAGGATATGTGCCCAAATCATGTGCTGCAAAAGGCTTCTTCCATTTACCGCTTTCACTGAAATAAAAGATGCCATTCAACATTCCTTTCATTAACTCCGGGTTGTATGCAAGGAACAAAGGCGATGAAGGATAGGTTACATCAACTGTATTCACAGAGCCGTTGCTGAAATTCTCTTTTGAAAGAAATAATATTTCTCCCTGCGGGCTTTGTAACAGCTTATGTGCTGCAATGCTTTGGCGATAAGCAATGATACAAAGATCGGCATATGTTTTCCCGCCGGCTTTTTCCAGGTCATTTTTTAAACTTTCATTCCAGTCCGCACATTTTTGCATTACATCTTTATAGTCTGTGGCCGCTTTTGATAAGTTGTTTTTCTATCGTTTGATCACCATTCCTGTTCCACCAGGGTTTTAAATTTTGTTTGAAATATTGAATGGAATAAATGTCATCATAACCCAATAAGAAATATTGTTCTTTTGCTTCTGAATTTACTTTACCTAAATCTATAGATGTATTAAGCACTAAATTTTTTCCGGACGATTTGCCGGCAGATATTTTCTTTTGTGAAGCTGATAATTTTGAGGAAAGCATTCAATGTTTCATCTGCCTTTGTGATGTATTGTATAGCCTTGGCAGATACAGGCACAGCTACATACATGTAGCCCCAGTCGATACGAAGGTCATCTCCTTTCTTTTGCAAAACAGGCTGTGCGATAGTTCCGGCTTTCAGTATATTCAATTGAGAACCGGAATAAGCTGTAGCAACGACTTCCTGTTCAGGTGTGTTGACAGCAATGTTGGTTGAAGCGCCTAAATAAATCTGCACGTCATGCGTATTACCATCATTTGATTTTACTGAATACGTTATATAAGAAACGGGCCTTGATAAAATATCCAGGTCTTTTATCAATAACGGCGAAGTAAAAGTGATTGTTGCGTCTATGGGGCCACAGGTAAAATCATAAATAGTTTGGGTAGCATTTATTGTTACACTTTTTTGTTCTGCACTTATTTCGGCTGCATTTCTTTTTAGTACCGGTTCTGTAACAATACCTGCATCCAGATAAGCGCCCCCTGCAGTATTGGCAATATGGATTGCCAATATGTTTTTGCCCTTTTTTAATTTTTGCTTTACGGCATCTTCAATAGGAATATTTTCAAATTTTCCCGTCCATCCCACCATACTGTAAATTTTTTCTCCATTCAGATACACTTCAATATTATCATCGTGTTTTAGTTTTAGAAATAATTTGTTATAATCGGTTCTGTTTAAAGTAAAGCTTCGGCGTACCCAAAGATCTTTGCTGAACCACTCTGTTCCCGGTGTAGATTTATTATCGCTGAAAGGCGCTTTTCCCGTCTTCCATGCGGCACTGTTAAATGCTTCGTTTTCCCATCCATCGGCAGGTTTTGTTTCAGTATATTTCACTTCATATGGCTGGTCATCGGCAGCGGGAATAACGTTTTCATAGTGCCTGGCCCGTACTGCCGATAACACGGTAAGTTTTACCATCAGCTTTTATGAAACCTGTTAAAGGCTGATCTGCGCCTGTCCAGTGTTTGGTAGGTGAGGCATTTAAAGTATCTGTCATTGACCAGATACTAAAATAAGGATCGTGGGTTATTAATGGATAGGCCGGCGCTTTGTTTACCTGTGCGTATAACTGTTGCGAGAGAACAAGTAATAATAAAAATTTGAATTTTTGTATGTGTTTCATAATATCTAGATGCTTCTTAAATATATTTATTCCAGGGATTATTCTAATTACATGAATTTATTTGGTAATCAACAAATCCCGGTTCTTCCCTGTTAATGACCGGATCAAGTTAGTTTCATCTTTATTGTAAGGCGTTCCATCTCTTCGGAAAATATCATGAAACCAAACCTTCGGTTCAGAGCCGTCCGGCATGGGCGTATCCCAGGCATATATTGTGTTTGTTTTACCTGATACAAGGCCCCAGTTAATGGCCCCTACCCTGTTTCGCTTGAGCAAAGGCATAATGTTCGCAAATCTGCTGCCCCTTGTTCTTGCCATATATTCTGTACAAATTAATGGGCGGCCATAAGCTTTCAGGGTGTCAATTGCTTTTGCATGTTCTGTTTCATTGCCGTAATTGTGATAGGTAATAACATCGTCATTTGCGAGTTGAAATTGGTTGAGGTCATTGAGAGCGGGGTTCCACAAGCCGGCAGAAAGTGGCTGATCCGGATTGACCTGCCGGCCCCACGTAAATACTTTTTCCAAAAGGTCCATGCTTTTATTAGCCGTAATCAGAATTGCCTGGTTCATTATATACATCCCACAACAATATTCTTTTGTCATTTTTAAAAGTGGATAAAATATCCTTCACATAATGTTCCAGGGTATCGCCCAATGCAGGCTGCGTATGATACGCGGTACCAGGATCTCTGATCCATCCTGAATTATGTATTCCCGGTTTTGGTGCAGGTTGTTTGCCGGCCTTGTAGATGTCACTCCAGCAATCATCGAATATTACGAAGATCGTACCGATATGATGTTTATCAGAAATCCGGAGATAAGTGTCTATTCGTTTTTTGAAGCCTTCAGCATCTTCCTGCCATGCCACGTGATGAAGAAACACACGCATTGCATTAAACCCAATCGATTCTGCAAAGCCCAATTCACGGTCAATAGTAATGGGATCAAAAGTTTCCTTTTGCCACATTTCCAATTGGTTGATAGCAGTACTTGGAATAAAATTACTACCTCTTATCCAACCGTGCCTTTCGCTCCATTCATGCGCCTTTTCTTTACTCCAAACGGCTCTTTCATTTTGCGCATTCGCATTGCCTGTGAAAAAGATGTGTATTGTAAAAAGCACAAATAAAAACTTCTTCATACTTACATTGATTTTGTTGGTTGCGGACATTATGGGAGATTTAATTTACTCATTAAAAATGAGGAAAGATTCCAGCTCTCACGACTAAGAACCGGATTACCTGTTATCTTCCCTCTCACTAACTGTTGATTATAAGAAAAAGTTATTCTATTATTGTTTTCGGGCTAAATGGTCAAACCTTTACCCGCATTCTTTACCTCACAATATTTCCTCAATTAATTTACCTGGGGAAATGCCGATATGCGCAATCTTGCTGCTCCCATAGGTATTAGTTCAATGGTTTTTTCTTCTGTGGTGACACTTACCGGGCTTTGTGGCAATACATCACACAAACCATATTTATCAAGTGTCCACTGGGGAATAATTTTTCCCTTTACTTTTATTACAACGGGTACGTCACCGGGTGTAAAAGGATAGTTGCTTGCAGGCCATGGCCTTTTTATTATTTCAAATTGATCTGTCAAAGGTTTATCGTTTAACAGCAACCCATAATTCCACATGCTTGCGGGATAAATTTCATAAGCCGGCCATTTTGTTTGATCTGCGTTTGCCTGCCATTTTGAATCGCCAATTGCTGATTGTTTACTATCCATTTGTTTGTAAGATTCTTCAATTTTTAATGAAAATGTAAGCGGGCCATAATTAACGCTTACACTGTTTTTATTTTTTGTCCATTCAGTTATTGCCAGGCGCATTGGAAGTGTTAATTCAATCACATCTCCCTGTTTCCATTTATTTTCTAACCGGATGTATGAACCTGCAGTGGCTTGCACATCTACAGCTTTATCATTTATAGTAAGAGCGGCAGCATTGCACCACCCTGGTATACGCAGGTATAAAGGAAAGTTTACTGCTGGATGATGTACTAACCTCTATTTTTATATGTTCATCAAAAGGATAATTGGTTGTTTGTTTTAGGGTGACAAGAGCACCTTTTCCATTACCCATTTTTGCGGTTACTTCACTGCTGTTGTATAATATTGCAGCGATACCATTGTCGGGCGTAGCCATCCATAGATGTTCTGCATAATAGGGCCAGCCCTGCGAATGGTTGTGCTGGCAACAGCGGCTGCTAAAAGGATTCATCATTAAAAAAGGGCCTTCATTCTGGATGCCAGGCGCATGATTTTTACTATCACTTACCACCATATTGGGCGCTGTTAAATATCGCAACCCTTTAAAATCGGGCATTACGGCCGCAGGATAAGTATTGAAGGCAACATCTTCGCAATTATCGGCCCACATAGGATCTCCGGTAATACCTGTTAATATTTCATCAGAGGCCATTTGCTCAACCATGCCACAGGTTTCCACTGCCTGTCGCGGATCATCAAAACCTTTACGTGCATTCTCATCTGCACCAAACATACCGCCCGGCACCTGCCCGTACAAATTCCTGATGAGATAAAAATCATTGTAGGTGGCTTTTAAAAAATCGCTGTCTTTCGTTTGCATGTAATAAGTGGCAGGCTCCCTGAAACACTGCGCAATATTTACATTGTGCCAGTTGGGTAAATTATTTGCCTGCGCCCAGTTGGCGGTGTTCCTGTGAATTTTATTGGCAAGATCGAGCAGCCATTTTTCACCTGTATGATTGTATAACCAATAAATGCTGTACAGGTTATCGCCTCCGCGGCTGTTCTCCCAATATATTTTCAATAACTGGCTGTCCGGAACCGTTGTTTGCCATTTAAAATATTTTGTCATAAATGGAATAACGCGTGGATCGCTACTGTATTCATAGTAAGACTGCATGCACCACAGCATCAGCATATTTGGCCAAAGATCGGGTGTAACTCCTTTATTATCCTGGTGTTCCTTTTCAATTATACGCGGGCCGAAATAACCATCAGGTGTTTGGCTTTGAAAAACTTTATCCAGCCATGACTTTGTTTCCGCAATAATTTTTTCATCCTTTAAAATATAGCCAAGATCTCCATAACCTTTTAACCAATAAGGCACTTCTTCCCATCCGTGATCTCCCTGGCCGTTGCCACTGAACCACGCATTGTTATTTTTATCCAGCCAGGCGCTTATGTTTCCAAGTTGCCCTGTTAAGCCATCGCGCTGCAGTTCAAGATATTTCAATATCCATCCTTTCGGCTTAATGCTACCTACGGGCAGTTTTAAAAAACTTAATGGCAGCAATGGCGCTTTATTCCCCGTATAAAATTTATTTGTTGTGGCTGTTGAAATACGCTGTACAACAGTTGCCTTTATTTTATTTTGTTGGGCTTTTGATGGATTGAAACAAAAGAATAAAGCCAACATAAGGCCTGAAAAAAGTTTATTCAACTCAAAAAAATTCCTCATTAGTTTTTTGCATTCATTGGAGCAGAAATATTGTATAATTTTTCATTTGCCAGTTTGAGTTTATCCAACGGCATTTTCATTACTTTTCTATCGTAGGTCATAAATCCATTTACTTCGCCTTCTACATCTGTTGTTTGTGTGTAAACGGCGGCAGACAATCCTTTTTGCACCAATTCTTCAAGCCGATCAATAAGTGAATTGTATCTTTTAAATAAACTGTCATTGCTTTTGAAACTCTGGTATCCCCAGCTTTTTTGTTGCCATGTATGGCCTTCAACGGGTAAACCCAGGCCACCAAATTCGCCCAGGACCAGCGCTCTTTTTGCACCAAAAATATCTGGCCTTGGCATTGCAGGATCAGGATAATTATGTAAATCTATAATGTGCCCTACATCATAATAATTGCCACCACTGGCACTGTTTACCAATCTCGAAGGATCTTTTTGCATGGTCCAGTTAGCGATATCAACCGTTTTAAATTGCCCCCATGCTTCATTGAAAGGAGTCCATACAACAATGCACGGGAAAGTTGTATAATGCATCAATAATGTTGTTCCATTCTTTGCGGTAGTAACCTTCGCTTTCAGGCAGTGCGCTCACGGTCAGTTGCTCTTCCTAAAACACCGGGCCGAGGTTCCCAACGATTGCCCAAATCACCGCTAGGCATATCCTGCCAAACCAGCATGCCCAGTTTATCGCAATAGTAATACCATCGCGCGGGCTCTACTTTAATGTGTTTACGGATCATGTTGAAACCCATCTCTTTTGTTTTTTCAATATCAAATTTAAGCGCTGCATCAGTTGGGGCGGTATATAAACCATCAGGCCACCAGCCCTGGTCCAAAGGCCCGAACTCAAATAAAAATTCGTTGTTCAGCATCATTTTCTGAATACCGTTTTTATCGGGGGCAATAGAAATTTTTCTCATGGCAAAGTAACTTTTTATTTCATCAATCACTTTGCCTTTGCGTACAACAGAAACTTTAAGATCATATAAAAAAGGATGAGAGGGAGACCACGTTTCGGGATTGCTGATCGATAGCATATCCATGGTATCTGTACTTATTTTTTCTGCAATTTTTTCACTCCCTTTCCATGCAGAAATGTTAATTTCATCTCCGGGTTGTATATTTTTTACAGACGCACTTATGGTAACGTTTTGTTTATCCAGATCGGGTAACTGTCGCGTCGAAGCAATATATGTTTGATTAACCGTTTCCAGCCATACCGTTTGCCATATACCTGTAACAGGCGTATACCAGATTCCTTCCGGCTTTACTACCTGTTTGCCATGTGGCTGAGGGCCATCATTGGTAGGATCCCAAACACGCACGGCTAATTGTTGTTTTGAGCTATTGTTTATTGCATCGGTAATATCGATTGTAAAAGGATCATAGCCGCCTTCATGTGAGCCTACTTTATTTCCATTCACATATATATCGCTTCGCCAGTCTACCGCGCCAAAATGCAGCAGTATTTTTTTACCTTTTCTTTTACCCGGAATTGTAATGGTTCTGCTAATACCAAAGAATGCTATCTTTTCCAACCGTTTTTCCAACGCCCGATAAAGCGGATTCTACAGCAAAAGGAACAAGTATATTTCCCTGGAAAGACGCCGGAATACTTTCGTCATTGGATTTTGGCAGTATCGAATATTGCCAAAGGCCGTTAAGATTTTGCCAGTCACTTCTTTGCATTTGCGGGCGTGGGTAATCAGGTAATGGATTTTTTGGATTAACACTATCGGCCCATTGCGAAGGTAATTCTGCCGGCAACAATTTTCCAATTGTCCTGTTGAGCGCATGCAAAAATGCCATTAAAATAAAAGCAAAACAGAACCTGTATTTTTTCATAAAAGTAATAGATAAGATATTGATTAAAGCAGGATTTTTTAGCTTGTCGGTTGTTCAGAAGTCTAATTCTTTGAATTGAACAAGGCGCATGTCTGTCAAACTAAGCGTGGTTCTTTAATTTCACTCCACCCCTCATACAGTCTTACCCATAAATGGTTTTACAGCATGGAGTTATTTTTATCGGACAATAATAAAAAAAAACCACCTATTTTAATTCAATCCTCTTAGGTTCGGATCTAAAAAAATAAAATAACCGGATGATCATTTCTATTAAAACTGTATTGTTTGTAGCGGTGAAAAAATCAGGTCTTCCACATTGGCAATTTTTAGCACCAATACGGGCAAATACATAACTCTGGGCAGGCACTAATGCAGGTATATGAACACCAAGTTGTATGTTATTCACATTAGTAATTGCCGAGGCTGGTAAATGTAAAAGAAGCAATGCTGGTGGATCCGGCAACAAATTGAGTTTTGTTTACATAAAGCGCAACGTACTCAATATCTTTTGCATTAATAGAATCCGTAATTATTTTAGTTGCCATAAAACTTGCGCTGATGCTATCGTTACCTACTGCAGTGATTTGTGGTGTTTTTATCATATAATAGGGAGTGACTTCCAGGTCAAGAGTCTGGTTTCCCTTAACGGTAACTGATACTGAATCCGGAGCGCCTGAAGCCGTTTGCTTCCACATAAAAGGGCCCTCGCCATTGGGAATAATTATTTTATAATCGCCGTCAAATAATACGGCAGAATAACTTCCATTTTCGGCAAATGTCTCGTCCGTTGAAACAGGCCCTACTTTACCAAAGCCATATTGATAAATCTGGAAATGCACGCATTCTTTTCTACCTCAATGGAATCTCCCTGGTAAACAAGACGACCACTTAACAAAGAACCGGCTCAGCATAGTTATCCTTTTTGCAGGAAAATATCGTAGCTGCAAAAGCGAGCATGCATAAATATCGGGATGAATTTCTCATAATTCAGATTTATTAAAAATTAAATTATTGATTTGGTTGTTGAATAATCTTAGGATTAGCTCCTATTACGCCAGGGTCTATAGAAGAATAATAGTTACCAAATAAAAAGCGGTTAGCTCCTGTAACCAAAGCCGGCAATGTTTCCTTGTAAACCCATTTGCCATTATTAGGATTTCCGGGATTGTAAACTTTATAAGGCCACAAACCCCAGGGTTGTGTACTCCTTTTTTTGGCTGCCCCAATATTGCTCTTTAAATCACTCAATGTAGTTGGAATACCATCCCATACGATATGCGCCAATCTCCAGCGTTTCATATCATATAAAATATGTCCTTCAAATGCCAATTCTACACGGCGCTCATGTACAATGCGGTCAAATGTAATATCACCGGCAGTTAATGGAATAATCAAGCCTGCTCTTGCACGTACCTGGTTCATATAACCTGCGGCTACATCACTTTGTCCCAATTCAAAGGCTGCTTCGGCAGCATTTAATAATACCTCCGCATACCGGTACCTGATTAATGCTACAGTACTTCCCTGGCCTCTTCTGCCGGAACCTACTGTAGGGTCAATATATTTACGGATATAAAAACCTGTTTGTGTTCTTAATTCAAGCCCGTTTACCGGCCCGTCTTCACCCACAACCTGCACAGCTGTCGAGGTGCCGGGTAAAGCTTTAGGATGATCAGATTCATCACTTGTAAAGATACTGCCATCTGCCAGCTGATAACCGGCCCAGATATCTACGGTGCCGCCTTTGTAAGTACCGCCTGGCAATAGGATCGTACCTGCAAGGCGTGCATCCCTGCCTGCAAAAATATCCTGCTGGTTTGTATAATAAACCTGGGTCGCCAGATCCATCCGTTGTTGCAAAGGGCGCATAAGTATTATCTAATTTTTCATAGGCTTCAGCAAGGTTTAATGATGGATCAAGACGGCCGGCATCACCTCCTTCATCCGACAATGAATATGGCTGATCATTCGTTGTGAAGCCATGCGTTTTACCACCGACTTTATAGTCTTCAAAGAAGATAGTTTCAGGGCTGCCTTTGTCTAAAAACAGATCGCGCAAAATTATCTGATAAAGCGGAGGGAGAAGCGCCTGCTGCCGCAGTGTATAATTTATAAGCGCCTGCACTTCCATTGATGATTTCCTGGGCTGCTCTTAATGCGATCGTATAATAACCACTTGCCTGGGATGCGCTGTATACCAACTTCACCACCTGGCAAAGAAACCGACGGTGTAGTTGCTCCGTATTTGGCTATTGACCCTGCATACAAGGCAGCCCTTGATTCCATAGCCAGGGCGGCGCCTTTTGTTGCCCTTGATTTTTCATTTACATCTGCAGGCAAATCATTTTTAATAGCTTCTGCTTCACTAATTACAAAATCATAAATGGCCGATTCTTTTGCCCGTGGCAGTTGTAAATAAGTCGGGTCCCCTTTATAATCATATGTTAAGGTACTTGTGACAAGTGGCACACCGCCCATTCTCTTTGCCATTTCAAAATAAAAATTAGCTCGCAGAAATCGGCCTTCAGCATAAAACTCTGCTCTGTCCGTGGCCAATAATGCGGTGGAGGCACTATCTCTTTCCAAAAACAAATTAACATCGCGGATATACTGGTAATTGCTGGTCCAGTTTACGCCCCAGCTGTTATAAGGCCAGCCGGTGCGTTGAACAAAATAAGAACTGCCATTTTCAGATGGAAAGCTTTCGCTGAAATCTGTGAAACTTGACCAGTTCATATCAAAGCTGGAAAAATCTATCTGGCGGTTATATAAATCTGCTAATACAGATTTAACAAGTGAGGGATCGGAAAATACCTGGTCAGTTGGTTAAAAAAGCAGTGGGTGGAGTATTTAAAAAATCACTATCATTTTTTTTACAGCTCCACATCACGGAAGCCATGAAAATGAGAGCTGTTATATAAAATATCTTTTTCATTAAAATAATTTTTACAGTAATGGATTATAGGGAAAGATTTATACCGACATTGACAACCCTGTTTTGCGGAAACTGTAGCCCGTTGTCATCTACAGTCTCCGGATCAACATTATACTGGGCCAGGTTATCTATTGAAAACAGGTCATAGCCGTTGATATAAATTCTTGCACTTTGTATTTTGGCTCTTTCCAAAATTCTTTTTGGAATTGAATAACCCAACTCGATGGTTCTTGCTCTTACATAATGAACATTATGCAGCCAGAAGGTTGATTGAATAGTATAATCGCTGTGGGCCATTGTTTCCCGGATTGTACCTGTTTGGCGGATATTTGCCAGGTATCCAGGCACTATTTACATCATAGATATTAGCCCTGTGCCACCTGTCTGTAAATATAGCATTCAGGTTTCCGTTGTTCTGGAATGCCCAACGCTGTTCCCAGTTTTGATACCAGGTATATCCTGCCGCACCGGAAAAATCAGCATGGAAATCAAACCCTTTATAGTTGGCGCCGATAGTGAACCCAAAGTTGATTGTTGGCTGCGCTCCGTAAGCATTGCCGATAGGACGCTGGTCAAGGTCATTTATTTTTCCATCGCCATTTATATCCTTATAAATTAAATCTCCGGGAAGCAATGTTTTATTACCCTGGCCATCAACATCAACTTTATAATTGTTAATCTGATCCTGTGAAGTAAACTGGCCTATGCAGATGTATCCCCATCCAACATCCGTAAATCTTTGAGTCTGTGAGTTCCGGTATCGATCTATCGAATTAAGAAAAGTTCTGTTATCTACAAATAAAGATTTTGAACGGGTGTATGATAAGTTTCCGCCAAATGTAAAATTGAGTTGCCCTATTTTCCCATTATATGCAATTGAACCTTCTTCGCCATACTGCGCATCAGAATTCAAATTTTCCTGGGACAAACCATACCCTATTTCTAATGGGAGAACGACCGCTGTACTAACCACCGGTAAACCGGTTCGTCTTGCGATAAAAATAATCAAAGGTTCCGGTGATTTTCCCGCGGAACAGGCTGTAATCCACGCCTACATCGGTTATCTTACTTCTTGTCCATGAAACCGTTGTGATAGGAACACCTTTATCTCTCGATGCTACAACAGTATTTCCATCCAAAATAGCCGGCGGTATTGCATTACCTGCGGGATCGGTACCATAATTATACCCTTGCAGATAAGCATAATTAGCAATAATAGGCTGAGTAACGTCCGTAGGCAGCCTGTCGTCTCCCAACTGGCCATACGAGCCCCTGAATTTCAGGTCACTTAGCACATTATTTTTATTATTTAATAATTTTCTGAAAAACGGTTCTTCGGTAACTCTCCAGCCGGCAGAAACACCGGGGAAGTAACCCACACGAAAACCGGGAGCAAAAAGATAGGATGCATCCCGTCTTGCAGAAGCCTCGAGGAAATAACGATTGGCGTAGCTATACGTCAACCGGCCTATATAACCAACGCGCGACTGCGTTTGATCCGCATCCTGGTATTGATCAGTAATATTAATATAAACTAATGGCAGTCCATTGGATTGCGGAGAAGCATGCAGCCAGTTCCTCAGATAATGATTCTGTATCCTTTCAGATACAACCGTCGCACTTATAGAGTTCTTCCCAAAAGTATTATTATATGAGGCCTGCAGCTGAATATCGGTATTTATTTGTTTAATCTGCTCTCTATCGCGCCATGGGTTCGTGCTGCCACCGGTGGGTTTGTATTGTTCCTGAGTTGAATCGGTACCAGGTATATAGGTATATGCCACATAAGTAAATTCCTGGTTGTTTTCTAATTCATCCGCCATATAATAAGAACCCAATCCTCTTAAAGAAAGCCCTTTTATCCAGGGTACATCCCAATCTATATGGAAATTAGTTTGCAATACGCGCCAATCTGAACGAAAATGGCCCGAAAGCTTTTCGTTTAAGAACGCATAGTTAGATTCAAGGTGAGGGCCAAGATCGTTTAAATAAGCGGGATTATCATTAGCGTAAGGCCTTTCCTGCGGTGTATTTCTTAACACAGCAAGCCGGGCTAAAAAGTAATCGTCGCCACCTGGCACACCCGGGTTTTTTCTCGTTTCTACCCGGCCATTTATATCAAAGCCTACTTTTAGGCCATTGGTTAATTTAGCGGTAACATTAGATTGTATATTGGTGCGATTGAAGTTATACTCCTTACCGAGTTCCGAGTTCTGATAAAGGTTGGTACCGGATACATAGTAATTTACTTTATCTGACCCGCCGCTTATGTTAACATTTACTGAATTTAAGGGAGCATTCCTGTTGCTCAGGACATATTTTCTCCAGTCAAAGCTTCTGTATTGGGGATCAGTGCCGGCTTTAGCTGCGTCCAGCTCTGCCTGGTTTATACTGGTAGTACCAAAACTATTGATCTCTGCATCAGCCCTGTAATATAAGTAGTCAGCCGTATTTTTTACAACTTTGGGAAAACGAAAGAAATTTTGCCAGCCGGCATAAGCATCGACGTTAATGTTGTTATGACCTGTTGTTCCTTTTTTTGTAGTCACTACCACAACACCGTTTGCCGCACGCACCCCATAAATAGCAGCAGAAGCGTCTTTCAATACGGAAATACTTTCAATATCATTTGGCGCCAGGTTGTTAAACTGGCCCTCATCCTGTTGAATACCGTCTATAACATATAAAGGTGTACCCATATTACGTATCTGGATAGCCGCTGAAGCGCCCGGCCGGCCCTCTCCCTGCCGAAACGTTACCCCTGGCAATTTTCCGGCTAAAGCAGTACTGGCGGTTGAACCTCCGTGCACGCGCCCGATATCTTTATCCGTAACCGAAGAAATTGAACCGGTGATATCCTGTCTTTTCCTGGAACCATATCCCACGACCACAACTTCTTCAAGGCCACCATTATCCTGTGCCATCACGATATTAAAATCGCTCTGCCCGTTGAGCGTTTGTGTAAAAGATTTCATACCCACAAATGAAAATATCAGCTTTTTATCATTGGAATTTACCTGTATGGAAAAACCTCCGGTCTCATCTGTCAGCACTGACTTTTTAGAGTGGTCGGTAATAACAGTGACACTTGCCAAAGGACGATGCGTGGAATCCTGCACTGTACCTGTAACCGTTCTGTTTTGCGCCTGGCCAATACAAGCAAGGAGTATGAATGATGAAAAGAAAAAGACTTTTTGAGGCAGATAAGACCACCTTTTTGTAAGGCATAGCTTTTGAAATTCCCCGGCAAATTTTTGCTGGCAATTTTTCATAATCAAAGTTTTAGTTGATAAAATAATTCATCTATGTTTCTGCTGGTAACTCAATTACACACCAGTTCATTATTAATTTTCGGAGGGTATTTTACGCAATCGTTTTATAAACTTTATAGCAGTATAGTCAAACAATCAGTCGGATATGTGAAGAAAATCATAATGCAGCACTATCGTTATTCAAATAGTATCAAAATTTATACGGTATGTTACATTAATTTTATAAATATATTACTACTAAGGATAGTTTGTGAACTCTCATGGTATGTATTCTTAATTCGTTACATAATGGAAAACAGCGAATAACGATTGTTTAGTGCGATCGAACAGTTGGTGCAATTATATTAGTTATAACCAGCACCTGAACGTCGATCGTTAGCAAGTAAACCGTAAAATTCCGGCAACATCACTACTGAAATTTGTGATGGACACAACTGCTTGCTTATTGATGTATTCTGAAAAAAAAACTTTAATATTATATAGTGGTAATAACTGCAACACCATCCTGGATTTTTTTTAATAAAAGTATATGAGGCTTCGGGATATTAGATTATTCTTTGTTATTACCGGTATGATAATATTGGTAAATACGGCAAATGCTCAACCCTATTACTTCAGGCATTACCAGGTGGAGAACGGCCTTTCCAACAATACTGTGTATTGTACCACCCAGGATAGTAAAGGGTTTATGTGGTTTGGAACAAAAGATGGCCTCAATCGTTTTGATGGTTTTCATTTTAAAATCTTCCATATAAATAATGATGAAGTTCAACAAGAACTTGCTGCTGACTATATCTATTCTTTATATCCCAACAAAGATGGAACCCTGTGGGTAGGTGCTGAAACAGGCTTGTATATTTTTAATAATGAAAAAGAACGGCTGGAACCTTTCATAGATACTTTACATAATGTGTACGACATTCAAATAGATAGAAACGGAGCAATGTGGTTTTTGTCGAATAATACAGTTTGCAGGTATAATTTCAAAACCAAATTATTAAAACAATTTCCACCGTCGGAATTTTTTTATGCTTCATCAATTTGCATATCAAAAGATGGAAAAGTATGGGCTTCAACAACAAACGGCTTCGTGGAAAGATTTAATGATACTACAGGCAAATTTACCGGCTTTGATGTATTCGTGCATTCAACAGTACCTACATCAAGATGGATTCAAAAAATTCATACCGGGGATAATAATTCCATTTTTATAGGCACTTCGAGCCAGGGGCTTAAAATATTTAATATAAATTCCTGTCAATACCAGGACATTCTTACTTACAATCCTGACCGGACTACCATATTTGTGCGTGACATGTTGCAAAATACCGAAAATGAATTTTGGTTTGCTACCGAGTCAGGCATTTTTATTTTTAATACAGACACAAAGCGGTTTATAAATCTCAAAAAGAAATTTCTTGATCCCTATTCTTTGAGTGATAATGCCATATATGCTCTTTGCAAGGATCATGAAGGAAGTATCTGGGCAGGAACCTATTTTGGAGGCCTCAATTATTATGCAAAACAAAATGCAGCCTTCATAAAATATTTCCCTGATAATGCTGAAACCTCTGTTGGTGGTAATGTTGTGCGCGAAATATGTGAAGACCATTACGATAATTTATGGATTGGAACTGAAGATGGAGGATTAAACAAGTTGAATAAAAAGACCGGCGCCGTCAAACAGTTCAGGCCATCGGGAGATAAATCGAGCATTGCCTATTCAAATATCCATGGGCTATGGGTGGATGGGGATGATTTGTGGATCGGCACTTTTGAGCACGGAATTGATATTATGGACGTAAGAACCGGAAACGTCAAAAAACACTTCACAGCAGGGCCGGGGGAAAATGAATTAAAAAGTAATTTCGGGCTTTGCTTTCTACGCACGTCAACCGGTAAATTTCTTATTGGCACCAGTAATGGATTATTTTATTACAACCAGCAAAAAGACAATTTTCAAAGGCCGTTCCAGTTTCCTGACAATTTGTTTATTTCGGTGGTGATAGAAGATCATAATAAAATAGTTTGGGTAGGGACGCATGATCGCGGTGTTTTCTGGTTCGATCTTTTAACCAGCAAGTGCGGCCATTTAGAAAATTTTCAGCACGGTAACAGCCACGCAAACCTCACCATAAACGACATTATCGAAGACAGTAACAATAACCTTTGGTTTGCAACCGAAGGTGGTGGCCTTGGTAAATTTAGCAGCAATAGAAAGACGCTTAGCTGGTATACCACTAAAGACGGCCTGCCCGGAAATTTCATCTTTAAAGTATTGGAGGATAACAAAAAAAATCTCTGGGTAAGTACTTCAAAAGGTTTAGCCGGTTTTGAACCAGGTTCCTCAAGCCTGATTGTTTATACGCAGGCAAACGGGTTATTAAATGACCAGTTTAATTATCATTCAGGTTACAAAGACGCAGATGGGAGATTGTATTTCGGAAGCGTTAAGGGAATGATATCTTTTATGCCGGATGATTTTTTAAAACGCACTGTTGCTCCTCCTGTTTACATTACCGGCTTCCAGGTTTATAACAATGAATTGAAAGTAAATGACAGCTCGGCCTTAAAAAAATCTATCATTTATACATCGAAAATAACATTGCCTTATTACCAGTCTTCTGTGAGCATCGATTTTGCGGCGTTAAGCTATATTTCACCGGAAATGACAGCATATAACTACCAGTTGGAAGGCCTTGATAACAATTGGACGAATATAAAAACAAATCGCAAAGTATATTTTACAAACCTCTCCCCCGGCACCTATGTTTTTAAACTTAAGGCTGCGGTGAATGGCAACCAGGGCAAAAATGAAACCCATTTGGTCATTGAAATTATGCCACCGTTTTGGAAAACAAGGGGGGCTTACCTTTTTTATGGAATTGTTGTTTTTCTCCTTTTATATTATCTCTTAAGCAATTATCATAAGAGGCAACAAAATAAAAAAGAAAAAGAAATCTATGAAAGTAAAATTGAGTTCTTCACTAACGTGGTACATGAAATAAAAACGCCGCTCACGCTCATTAAAGGGCCCGTAGAAAATATCTTAGAGAAGCAATATGAAATGCCGGGCATAAAAGAGGATATCGCGTGCCTGGACAGGAATACGAACAGGCTTATGAATCTTGTTTCACAAATACTCGATTTCCGCCAGATAGAAATAAAAGGTTTCAGCCTTTATTTTACAAAAGTAAACGTAAATGAAATACTTCGTGAAACGTGGCTGAGCTTTAAAATACTGGCCAAAAAAAGAAACCTTGATTACCAGCTGCTGTTGCCATCATACGAAGTATACACGTTTGCAGATGCCGAAGCGTTGCGAAAAATTTTCAGCAACCTCATCAGTAATGGGATAAAATATGCAGACAAAAACGTTAAGATCAGACTATTCCCATTAGTGAAATCGAATGATATTTTTACCATCGAATTCGAAAACGACGGATATATAATACCAAGAGAGCTCGAAGAAAAAATTTTTGAGCCTTTTTACAGGTTAAAGGAAACCAGCGCTCAAAAAGGAACAGGCATCGGGCTCACGCTTGCCCGCTCCCTCGCCGAACTGCATAAAGGAGTTTTACAGATGAAATTCAACCGGAAAGAAATAAACATTTTTGAACTAACATTACCTTTTAAGCCAGAACAAATAAATAAACCGGAAAACATCGTTCCGGCCCCCCTGATTTAAAAAATAATTACGAATGCTGCCATTGATTTTACTTGTTGACGACGAAGAAGAAATACTTGATTTCCTCGAAAGAATACTGTGCGATAAATATAGTATAATGAGAGCTGAAAATGCAAACGATGCATTGGATATCTTGAATAAAGAGGCAGTTCAATTAATTATTTTAGATGTGATGATGCCTCAAATGGATGGCTTCGAATTGTGCAAAATAATAAAATCTGATTTTAACTATAGCCATATTCCCGTTATTTTACTTACAGCAAAAAACACCATACAATCAAAAGTAGAAGGCCTTGAACTCGGGGCAGATTCCTACATAGAAAAACCCTTTTCAAAAGAACACTTGTTTGCACAAATAGCAAGCCTGCTTACAAATAGAAATATTATAAGAGAATATTTTGCCAGTTCACCGCTGATACATATTAAAAGCATGGCGCATACAAAAGCGGATGAGCGTTTTTTAGAAAACCTGAATGAAATCATTTCAAAAAGAATTGAAGACACGGAGATGGATGTTGAAAAACTTGCAAGGATGCTAAACATGAGCAGGATTACGCTGTATCGTAAAATAAAAGCGATTTCCGACCTGACGCCCTTAGAGCTTATTAATATTATCAGGCTTAAAAAAGCTGCAGAATTATTAGCAGAGGGAACCTATAAAATTTATGAGATTTCCGCTATTGTCGGATTTAGCTCACAAAGTAATTTTACAAGAAATTTTCTCAAGCAGTTCAATATGACGCCAACAGAATATATGCAATCACTTCACTTGAAAAGAAAGTAGTGCGGACATCCGATTGTTGAACCGCATAGTCACAACAGGCACAAGAGAAATACACATAGATAGGATAAGCATTTTCTATGTGAACCCATGTTTCTCCGTGCCAATGTGGTTCAAAAAAGAAAAAATATCGGAGTTGTTTCAACTTTTTAATTCCTTATTTCTTTTATCTTTCACTATAATTTATTTTTATATTTTGAACTTCCGGTTTTTACATCCTCAATTAATTGTATGAAATTATTTCTCTCTTTGCTTTTTTTTACAGGTGTTACCTGTGCATTCGCCCAAAAGAAAATGCTGGCATCAACTCCCCCGATGGGCTGGAATAGCTGGAACAAATTCGGCTGCAATGTTAGTGAGCAGCTCATAAAGCAAATGGCAGATGTAATGATAAAGAGCGGCATGAAGGATGCAGGCTACAACTATATAGTAATTGATGATTGCTGGCAGGTAAGCCGTGATTCGATGGGTAATATTATTGCGGATCCACAGAAATTCCCATCAGGAATAAGAGCCCTTGCAGATTATGTACATTCGAAAGGATTAAAATTTGGGCTGTATTCTGATGCCGGTACGGGTACCTGTCAAAACCGCCCGGGCAGTTACAATCACGAAGAGCAGGATGCCAAACAATATGCAGCATGGGGTATCGACTATTTAAAATTTGATTGGTGCAATGCAGATGGCCTGGATGCGAAAATGCAATACACTAAAATGAGTAAAGCCCTTCGAAGGTCGGGCCGCGATATTATCTTCAGCATTTGCGAATGGGGCAGCCACAATCCATGGTATTGGGCTCCGGCCATTGGTAATCTTTGGCGCACTACGGGTGATATTGTCAATTGCTTTGATTGTAAGATGGATTGGGGAGGTAATGGCTGGGTATTAATTCTTGACCAGGAAGATGGCCTTGAAAAATATGCAGGCCCCGGGCACTGGAATGATCCGGATATGCTTGAAGTGGGCAATGGGAAATTAACCCCTGAAGAATCAAAGGCCCATTTTAGTTTCTGGTGTTTACTTGCGGCTCCTCTTATGGCGGGTAATGACCTGGCAAATATGTCTGATACTACGGCAACAATCCTTACCAACCGCGATGCCATAGCTATCGACCAGGATGCACTCGGGATACAAGGCAGCAAAAAACTCGATGAAGGTAATTTCGAGGTGTGGACAAAACCTTTGAAGGGTGGAGACTATGCGGTTATTTTATTTAACCGCGGAGGAGTTCCTATAAATGCTAACGTGATGTTTACATCAATCGGCCTCAATGCATCGTATAAAACAAAAGACGTATGGAGCAAAAAAGAATCCGGCCCCACAAATAAATTTACCGGTACTTTACAAAAACATGAAGCAGTAATGCTTCGGTTATATAAGCAGTAATTCTTTAAAAATTATACTTAACTATTTCAGCGGCAAGTCCTATTTAAGACAAGCACTATTACTTACCGGAATTACCAATCATAACCTCACCACAAAATCCTGTTTTTTTAAAAGCACATCTTGAAATTTTTACCCGTTCTTATATTATTCGCTTTTACAAAAAATATGGCGGGCGCTCAAACGTGTACCGGGTCTTTAGGTGACCCTATTGTTAATGTTACATTTGGTTCAGGCCAGTCTTTTGGGCCTCCGCTGCCGGCTAATACAACCAGTGCCTTAAATTATGTAGCTGCAACTTGTCCAAATGATGGGTATTATTCCATCCTGAATTATACCTCCGGTTGTTTTGCAAATGACGTAACATGGCATACAACTACCGATCACACAGGAGATACTAATGGATATTTTATGCTGGTAAATGCTTCTTATGAGCCGAGTAATTTTTATATTCAAACGATTAACGGGTTATGTGAAGGAACAACTTACCAGTTTGCTGCATGGATGCTCAATATGTGCAGCGTTTCCGGTACGCTTCCTAATATCACCCTTACCATAGAAAAAATGGATGGAAGTATTTTAGGAAGTTACAATACGGGTGATATCCCTATAATTAACCCTGCTACCTGGAGGCAATATGGCTTCAATTTTACGACTCCGCCTAATGTATCTGCAGTCGTTTTGCGAATGCGCAATAATGCACCCGGCGGAGTAGGAAATGACATCGGATTGGATGATATTACCTTCCGTCCCATCGGCCCGGCCGTATCTATAAGTGCTATAAATTTTACAGGAGATCCGGTTTCAGTGTGTACTGGTGATACAAGTGGTATTATATTCCGGTCATTGGTAGAAAATTGTTATGTTTCACTGCATACCAATGGCAGGTAAGTACAAATAACGGCGCAAACTGGGCCGATATACCGGGAGCAAATGCCAATAACTACAGACGGGAACCGACGGGCTTAGGCGCTTATCTGTACAGGTTAGCGGTGGCACAGCAAAATAATATCAGCATCAATACCTGCCGCGTGGCATCAAAGCCATTTACCGTGAATGTTTATACAAATGATGCGCGTACAATAACTATTGCAAAACCTGCCGGGAGTATCTGTGAAGGAGAAGCGGTAACCTTTACAGCCACTACCACTTTTGGCGGGCAGTCACCGACTTACCGGTGGCAATTAAACGGCAGGCCGGTTGGCGGCGACAGTGCTTCGTACACCAGTAGTAACCTGGTAACCGGTGATGTGGTCGATTGTATATTCACCAGTAGTATTCCCTGCAATACACCTGCAATTTCTAACAGTATAACGGTAGCGGTTAAACGTAGAGCAGCTTCAACGATTACGGCATCTGTTTGTGCAGGCGAAAATTACGCCGGGTATACAACGCCAGGAACTTATACCGATGTATTTACAAGTGGCGGCGGTTGCGATAGTATACGCACAATTAACCTTACAGTCTATCCCAAATTATCCTCTGTATCAGATACTACTATTTGCTTCGGAACAAGTTATGAAGGCTTTAGCGAGGCAGGCACGTATACTCATACTTATACCAGCATGAACGGCTGCGATTCGGTACATACAATTAACCTGCATATACTGCCGGACATTAACCGCCTGCCCTCTGCTGATACCATCCTTTGCACGGGTGATTTTATCATTCTTTCGCCCGGCATCTTCGACACTTATTTATGGCAGGATGGCTCTACGCAAAGCAGCTTCACTGCACGCTCCGGTGGAATGTACTCTGTAAAAATCACCAACCGTTGCGGCATAGCAACGAGAAAAATGTTTATTGATGAAAGAGTCTGCAACATTATGTTTCCATCTGGCTTTACGCCAAATCATGACGGAACAAATGATGTTTTTAAAATTATAAATGCCTACAGCCTTATTTATTATCACTGCATCATTTTTGACCGTTGGGGAAAAAAGGTATTTGAATCGGGCGACGCGCATGAAGGTTGGGATGGAACCTTAAATGGCCTGCCGGCAGACATTGGAACATATGCCTGGATATGCAATTATACCCGCGTCGGCAATACAGGAATAATTCATTTGAAAGGCACGGTAACTTTGCTAAGGTAATAACAACAAGGCTAAAATGAATACCCCATATTTATCATAAAATTTGCGGGTTCGCCGGGCCATTTATAAATGCTGTTGTAAGCGCCGGTCCAATATTTCTTGTCGGTGATATTATTAAAATTTGCAGCTATTCTAAAACGTTTATAACTGTAGTGCATACCCGCATTTAGTGTAAGGTAACCGGGTAAGGTGACAGCAGGATCAAGTGTATTGCGAACACTTACTGATGAATGTCCCGCGGAGATGCCAAACCCTTTTGTAAACCCTTTTGCAAACGTATATTTTATATAACTGCCACTTGTATTGCGGGGTGCGTTTTCTGCCAGCATGCCTACCTGCGAAGCTATTTTACTCTTAATTATTTTATTAGCAGAATAGGCATAGGTGAGAAACACACTTAAATTGGGCAGCACATTTCCACTTGCTTCTGCTTCTACTCCACGTGACCTGTTTTCTCCCTGTTGTACAAATAAATCGGGATTACTGATGTCATTTGCATTGACCGCTACATTTTGAAGTGTAAGCTGGTAAAGCGCTATCGAAGCCGATAATTTATTCCTGAAAAAAACGCCTTTAATACCCGCTTCAAGTAATTGGCTGGTTATTGGTTTGAAAGGTTCATCAAAAACCTGTGTTGCCGTTGATACTTCAAAAGGATCAAAACCCTTATTATAAGTAGCGTATAGACTTAAGTTTGGCAACAAGGAATATACAATGCCAATCCGTGGTAAAAATACTTTCTCTTTAAGATTACCTGCACTGTCATCATCGTCATCACCCTTATAAAATTCTTCTCTTAAGCTGAATAGAAGGTTCCACTTATTTACACTTACCTGGTCTTGCAGGTATACTCCCTGAGTGTGATACACATCGTCGTCTACGTCAGTTTCGTCTTTGTCATAATCCGATAGCTGGTAAGCACCAACCGGCCTGTTTGAATATCGAGAATTTTTCAAACTGAATGTACCCACAACGCCACTGCCGGTTCCAAATTCACCAGGCAGCTCATAATACTGCTGATCGAGTTTAACCTTGCTTCTTACATAATCGTAGCCTAACAAAAACTCATGGCTTACTTTGCCAGTATTTAATTTATAAGTAAAATAACTGGTAAGTGTATTTGTATTGGTTGGATAGTTCCACTTTGTATAATAAAGGTAAACGGAGTCGGGAGATATATAATCATTCAGCCCGTGATCGGCAACTTTTTGCTTCGTGGTATAATTTAAATAACCGCTATTGAAGTTAAGCCTGTCATTTATTTTATACGATAGCGTAACATTAGAAGCGATATCGGTTTCACGCAGATAATCTCCCTTTTGTATTAAGGAAAGATTGATAGGTGTTGAGGTCAATGTTGCATCGTGCTGATAGCCCGGCTGCCCCCTGTCGAGCACTGTGTTAATGTGTGATAATGAGAAATCCACATTCACTTTAAATTTGTCATTCGGAATAAAACTTAATGAAGGAGCTACTTCATAGGACTTCGCAGATACCTGGTTACGGAAAGATTTCGTGTCATCATACCCGGCATTAAAGCGGTATAATAATGTTTTACTTTTATTCAAAGGGCCTGTAATATCGCTTTCTGCACGGTAATGATTCCAGCTTCCGGCATAAAGGTCTATTCCCGCTTCATTTTTATCCAAAGGCTTCTTGGTAACAAGATTGATCGTTCCGCCGGGATCGCAGTTGCCATAGAGTGTTGCCGCAGGCCCTTTGATTACTTCAATCCTTTCCATATTCACCAGCATAGAGCTTGTATAGGTTGAATTATATCCGCGGAGGCCGTTTATATCCCTTGCATTTTCAGCACGGAACCCTCTTATCGTATATTCATCATATCCTGAATATTGATTTACTCCGGCTACTTCATCTACCGCATTTTTTAAAGTGAATTCCATTTTATCATGGATGAGTTCCTTAGTGACCGTCGAGATGGACTGGGGTATATTGATAGACGGTGTCTCTGTTTTGTTGCCAAAGAAAGAATAATCACTTTTATAAGAATTACCAATTCGCCCGTTAATCTCAACTGCCTGCAATTGTTTAATGCTATATTCAAGATCAATGACGCCCATGTTTAGAATTTCATTTGTATTTAAACGCACCTGACGATATAGTGACTTAGAACCAATAGAAGAAATAATTAAAGTATCATTCAACGCAGGCAGATGCTGCAGAAGAAAACTACCATTGACATCTGTAAAAGATATCTTCTTTACTCTTTTCAGTTCAACAGTTACATTAGGTGCCGGCCGTCCGTCTGCACCTGTTATTTTTCCTTTAATAATACCCGAATGTTTTTGAGAAAACAGTTGCATTGAAAAAAAAAGTATGAACAAGAAAATGAGTGCACTTTTGAAGAATATTCTAAAAGAGGGTAAAAAATCAAGTTCGGGATGCATATTCGCCAATTGAAATTCAGTCAGGATGGTTGCTAAATTCCAAAAAAAAATCCACATATAAATTGTGTTTTGCATATTTCACAGGCAAAAGGTCGCGGGGAACATTGAGGTTATGTGGATAAAATGTACGGCCAACATGATTTTGTTTTTACGCTACAGCGGAGCGTAAAATCAGGAAATCGAATTAATGCTTTGCACCACAAAAACTTTCAAACCGTTATTTTAAAAAATAAAAAATATTTTTTGGCTTAGTTCAAATTAAGCCCAATACTTAAGCCTATCCAGGGCTTTGCCTCATTTACCCATACATGCCGGTTTTTATCTGTTAAATAATCAAATCCGACTGTTAAGCCAAAATTGAGTTTATTAATACCAAATTCTCCCCCCAAACCGCCGGTTATTATTGCACCATCATATTCGTAATTAATACGCCCAAGTGTAACATATTCATCAATGCGGGCAGCGCCCATGCCGATGAAACCGCCCATGCTATAACCATAATGTGTTATATCCCTGTTCGCGATATGCAAAGGGTTTTCTTTATAAGACAACTTGAAAATGTCCGAACGGTAACCAGCATAAATGGCCCCATTGAAATTTGTATTGAACTGGTTGGGAAAATGCTCTACCGAAGGCCGGTATTTGAAAAGTATAGTAAATACATCGAGATCAAATGATCTGGCTTTAAAAGTATAATCAACGAATGCCGAAGGCCTTTTATTTGGAGGAAATAAGACGGTTAGAGATTTTACAGTATCCGCGATCTGCCTTGCAACATGAGACGGATAAACCTTTATTGAATCGCCGCCCGTGACGAGGTAATATTTCTTCACCTTTCCCGTATTCAACCTGCTATAATAAAAACCGTTGGTAAAATTATATTTGGCAGAATTATGTAAAATTTTACAACCGGCAAGCAAATTCACGATGCAGAAAATTATAGTAACTCCGTGTAATCTTTTCATTGTGCTTTATTTTTTTACATCTTCGAGCACGCTTCCTTCAATTTCTTTTTTCAGCTCATGCATATGTTCCGCTTCGTCAATTGAATGTGATTGCTGTAATGATTCCTCTTTTTGAGTGTCAGTTTTAAGTTTTGAATAATACTTTTGAATTACTTTAAGCTCTTCCTCTGTCATATTTTCTACGTCAACGAGCCTGTTACTTGCAAACTCATGTGCAGCTACAAGTTCATTGAGTTTTAACTGTATCGCAAGCGAATCTTTATTTTGTCCCTTTTGAATTAAAAATACCATCAGGAATGTAATAATAGTGGTACCCGTGTTTATAACCATTTGCCAGTCTTCCGAATAATGAAACATGGGTCCGGTACCACCCCAGATCAGCACCATTGCAAGCGCAATAATAAATGCAGGTGTACTACCGGTGGCCCTTGTAACAGAAATAGCAAAAGATTCAAAAGAAATTTTTTTACGCTGTTTAGTTTTGGTTTTCATTTGCATATATTTTATGAGTAAAAATTTTGTTCAATAGTAAACAAGATATGCATTCACAAACCTTTACCCATAAATAGTTATGCTCTAAATGAGAATAACCGGCATAAGCCGGTTATTTCAAAAAATATTACTTGTCGATTGCTTTTTATTCCCAGGGGTTCAATACAACTTTCACACAGCCATCTTCCCTCTTTTTAAAAATATCGTATGCGTGTGATATCTCTGATAATGGCAGGCGATGCGTTATAATATCATCGAGCTTCACTTTTCCATTTACCACATATTCAAGCAGTTTATCAATATGCTTTTGGGCCGGCGCCTGTCCACCCTTTAACACGATGCCTTTATCAAAAAACTGCCCTATAGGAAAATTATCATATATAACAGGATAGACGCCTAAGACAGAAACGATACCGCCGCGGCGAACTGCACTCATGCAGGCTTCCAAAACTTTTACAGAACCTTTTTCAAGGTTGATCACAGCTTTAGCCCTGTCGATTATATTACGGTCAGGTTCAAATCCCACCGCATCTACGCACAGGTCGGCACCACGTCCCTGCGTCAGGGCACGTATTTGTTCCACAACTTCTTTGGCGCCATCTTCCCACAAAATAGTATCACCGCCGGCCGCCTGTTTTGCCTTATCAAGGCGGTATTGTAAAGTATCAACGATTATAACTTTTGCCGCACCACGCAGCCAGGCACTTTTTGCCGCCATGATACCTACGGGGCCGGATCCGAAAATAGCTACGCTTTCGCCTCCTTTTATTTCACCCCAATCGATACCGGTATAACCAGTCGGGAAAATATCAGTCAGGAACAACACCTGCTCATCGGTTAAATTATCAGGAACAACCCGTGGGCCATAATCACCATAAGGCACACGTACATATTGTGCCTGGCCACCATCATACCCGCCGTATAAATCCGTATAACCAAATAAGGCCCCGCCTTTTTCTGTAAGTACGCCGCCTTCAGGGCCATAATGCTCGGGATTGCTGTTTTCGCAATGGCCGGGAAGATCGTGGTTGCAAAAAAAACAGGTCCCGCATGCAATAGGGAAAGGCACCACTACACGGTCCCCACGTTGCAGATTTTTTACATCCTTACCGGTTTCTTCTACAATACCCATGAACTCGTGGCCCAGAACCATAGGCCTTGGCTGAGGTATGCCACCTGAATATATATGCAAGTCAGACCCGCATATGGCCGTTGCCGTTACTTTTAAAATGATGTCCCGCTGATCTTTTATCTGCGGATCATCTACTGTATCACAGGTTACTTTACCAGGACCATGTATTACTGCTGCTTTCATAATTTTTCTTTAAGTTATTTCAGTTATTATTCGCTTTCTTCCTTAGGAGACTGTTGTTTGTGCGTGTTATCTGCAACCATTTCATCCGGCATAACATTGCTCATGGCAACCTGCATTTTATTTTTCAAACCCGAAACCACCATGTCATCATCTTTCATTAAGGCATTATAGCCATCCTTTGCCACGTCTGCCGGATCAGCCAGTTTTCCATCCTGAACATTTTTAGCATCCTGCATATCAGCCTTGTTGAAGAAATCGGTTTCTGTTGCCCCCGGCAACAAAGAAGTTACCGTGATACCTTTGTCTTTAACTTCGCTGCGAATAGCCTCAGTAAAAGAATGTACAAATGCTTTCGTTCCATGGTATACTGACTGAAGCGGTCCGGGAATTTTACCGGCAATGGAGGCAACATTTAAAATTTTACCACTGCCTTGCTCAACCATATCTCTTAAAAAAAGCTTGGTAAGCACTACCAGGCTCGTAATATTTAGCTGGATAATATCGATTTCGCGGTTGATGTCGGTATCTATGAATTCTCCATACTGGCCTTGCCCGGCATCATTCACCAACACATCTATCTGAATGCCCATACCTTGTATCTCATCATATAATTCAAAGGAAGCGTTCCTGTCAAAAAGGTCTTTTGCTATTGACCGGACGGTTACACCATGAGATGACATTAATTCGTTAGCCGTATTGTCAAGATCTGCCTGTGTGCGGGCAACAATTACTAGATTATAGCCGTCCCGGGCGAGAAGCTTTGCTAATTCATAGCCTATACCACTTGTTGCTCCTGTAACAAGGGCATATTGTTGTTGTGTATTCATAAAAAATAGTTTTAAGCGTTGATAATCTTTTTCAAAAATGAAGCCATTGCAATTCCAATGAAGGAAATGTTGTGATGTAGCATAAAATCACCATTTCAAAATCGTTGTGGAATAATTCGTACAAAGGGTTATTCGTAAACCAATAGTTTATAAATACTTGTATCTATATAAAATGATAAATGTTTATTATTTCGCATATTTTGGGCGATGAAGGTTTCAAAATTGTATATAAGATGTTCCATAATGACACTGCATTAGAAAGTTCAATGCTGCATAATTTTTTAGCAGGATATAAAATTTAAACGAATTAAATCATTGCCATGGCAGAAGATGAAATGACAGATAGTTTTAAAAAGCTAGTTGACAAAGCGGGTAAGTTATTATTAAAGAAAAATAATACCATTGCGGTTGCGGAAAGTGTCACTTCCGGCAATATACAGGCAATGTTTTCCCTTGCTGAAAACGCTACTGTATTTTTCCAGGGAGGTATTACGGTTTATAATATCGGGCAAAAATGCCGTCACTTGCTGGTTGAGCCCACACATGCGATTCAATCAAATTGTGTTTCTAAAAAGGTGTCAGACCAGATGGCTAAAGAGGTGTGCCATTTATTCACCGCCGATTATGGCATTGGAATAACCGGTTATGCCAGTCCTGTTCCTGAGCAAAATATTAGCAAAATTCACGGATTTGTTTCGATAGCAAAAGATAACAAAATAGTAGCATCAAAAAAAATAAATGCCCAACCTTCGGAGCCACGGGAAGCACAATTATTTTATACTGAACAGGTCCTCAAAATACTTATTTCAACTTTAAATAAATAACAGTTTCACATTTATAGAACATATAAAAATTGCAGGACGAATCCTGCAATTTTAATTTAAAACAAAAACCAACTGAAAACTTTAGTTACACGTTATACCTTTCGAACTCCTAACAAAAGACGTGCTTATTTTTAAAATATACTTTTTAAGTTGATGGTAAGATACGATGGTCTGATTGTAGGAGGCCAATAGTGGATTGTTAAACACCTGCTTGTCGGTTCCTTAGTACTTTCCTTGGCATAGTCTACAAGGATCAATTTAACGATATACTTTTTTTGAGGCTCTTCACAGCGCAAAAAATTCACCCAGAAAGGATGAATTGAATTGTTTAGTAATTTTATAGTAATGAAACGTTCCGGCTCCGCTGATCTCCCTTTACACTACGGACATGTACCCAAATGGCTGTCGGAACGAATGGCCAGGCTTGGCCTTGCGATCACAGAATCTATCCTGACGGAATACGGCACAACAGAAATATTGCGGCGCCTTTCGGATCCTTTCTGGTTTCAAAGTTTTGGGGCAGTCATGGGGATGGATTGGCACTCATCAGGTATCACTACTTCCGTGATGGGTGCATTGAAGGGAGCTGTGAATCCCCGTTCAAAGGAACTGGGTTTATATATTTGCGGAGGCAAAGGAAAGTTTTCGAGACAGACACCGGATGAGCTTATAAAAATTGCAGATAAGACGGGCCTTAACGGGAATGAGTTGGTATATTGTAGCAGGCTTAGTGCAAAAGTAGATAACACTGCAGTTGTGGATGGGTTCCAGTTATACACCCATAATTTTATTGTAAATAATAGCGGCCAGTGGACAATAGTGCAACAAGGTATGCATGCAATTAATAAAACAGCGCGGCGCTACCATTGGCATTCTGAAAATATTGAATCGTTCGTAGAAACGCCGCATACAGGAATATGCGGTATAAACCAGGGCGAAATATTAAACCTTACGGCTGTTGAAGCGGCAGCTACGCGGCGTGGAATCTTAGAGGTCGCTAAGGACAAGAAATTGCAGTTGGAGGATATTAACCACCTGGTCATGCCATCACATCATCATGTGGCCGAAAAAGATGTTAACCTGAAACGCCTGGGCGCTGTCTTGTGGTTAGCACATGAACAGCAACCTCAAAACTTTGAAGATTTGTTGCTGCTCAGGGGTGTGGGCCCAAGAACCATTCAGTCCCTTGCCCTTGTAAGCGAGGTAATCCATGGAAGCCCCTCCCGTTTCAAAGACCCGGCCCGTTTTTCTTTTGCACATGGCGGTAAAGACGGGCACCCGTTTCCCGTACCCACTATAATATACGATGAAACCATCAGCACACTAGAAACAGCTGTACAAAAAGCAAAGTTGGGCCATGCAGATAAAGCTATGGCGATTCAGAAACTACATGAGATAGCCGTTCGCGCCGAAAAGAATTTTATACCCAATGGAAATTTCGAAGCTGTTGTTCAAAAAGAAAAAGAGAATTCATGGAAGTATGGTGGCAGAACTGTTTTTGGAAATGCAAAGCCTGTAAGCAACGCAAAAAAAAATGTTCAGTTGAAATTATTTTAAGTGCTCCAACTTTACCGGGGTTGAGTACCCAACTCCGGAAGCGTTAAGTTTTATGTTATCAAATACCCTGGCGGAGACGCCGGGAAGGAGGTCTTACACAATATCCATTCATAATGCATAGTGTGAAATCAAAGGCGCGCTTATAACCCAGGCTTTGGAACCGCATAAGCGTTACCCTTTTCGATCATTAGAAACTCTCGTTTAATAAGTAAGTAAGCCTGGCTGACACAACCCCTAGTATTGCAGCGGCAACGATATCGGAAAACCAATGTTTTCTTTTATATAGCCTTAAGGCAGCTGTGGTTACTGCAATAGCATATCCTCCAACGCTTACAGCAAAACCATAATTTTTAGTTTCTTCACGCAATATCTCAGCACCGCAAAACGCCGTTGCTGTATGCCCGGAAGGAAAAGAATTAAATTTAAATAACGAACCCGGCCTTCTCCTCCGTATCATTTTTTTAGAGGGTTGCACAAAACTGTTTAAGATCAATTCTGAAAGTACAATTATTTTAACTCGTTGCATAAACCGGCTTTTTGTTTTTACACCCGTTGCTTCCGCTATTAATACATATAATGCAGGCAGCCATTTAAAAAACAAGTCCACTTCAGAAGGAACTGAAGACTTCGTTCCTCTAAAGTTTTTTTCCACGAGCTTATCCAAAGTTTTAATTGTATTCATAGTTTATTTATGTTGCGGCATTTATTGTTTTATTCTAAGCGACGATAAGGGATTAGTTGACTATCTTCTATTGCACTGTTAGCGCCGAATGATGATGAACTCATTTTGTAACTACCAGTTTATTTCCTATAACCCCTTGCGCTGCAAGTTGTGGAAGCATTATATCGTCATGACTAACCAGTATCTGCATCTTATCTTTTGTTAGCCGTTCATTTAGCCATGACAATTCTTTCTTTATATCATCCCGGTTTTCACCAAGCCTTTTACTTTCACTTTCAGGCTTCATCTTTTTTTCTTCGACACCTTTGTAAGTCCAGCTAACATCGCCGGCGAAAATGAACTCGCGGCCATTCTCAAGTTTAGTATATATCATTATTTCACCCGGAGTGTGGCCGGGGGCCTTAATCAAAACAATGCCGGGAGCCACTGGCAGGATTGAAGTAAAATCTGTTATAATAAACCGGGTACTTTTATTCTCGTCTAATTTAATTTCAGGCATTTGCGGATCATTTAGTAAAGCATCAGCCTGTGCCCTGGTCAGAACCGTTTTTAAGGGAATAGAATTATCGCTTAGCCGTACAACATTTGCAACGTGATCGCCGTGCTCATGCGTAATTAAAATAAGCTTTGCCTGCTGAATGGCCTGAACTACCAGCGAAGCAGCCGAAGTATCGAACGGCTGCGGGCCGTCTTTTTCAAAAAAGTGATGAACCTGCCTGTCCATTCCTGCATCTATCATTACAGTTCCTCCCGAGTATTCTACCTGGAAGACTGTACGTGCCATGGTAGCCGCATCATTACCTCCATCCTCTACCAGGTCTTTCCATTTGCGAATAGTCGCCGCATATTTAAGGTAATTAATATGCAGTGGCAACGGCCCGGGAATGCTGTTGGCCGCGGCTCTTATTCTTTGAACCAGTTCATCATTAAACGCAGGAATTTCCTGTTTTGATTTTTTTTCTTTACAGGAGAAGGTCGTAACTGCTGCTAAAATAAAAAATATTACGCGCATCATGTTTGTTTGAAATCTATTCAATTATTAATGCCATCAAATTTTACGCCCGTCGATAATTTCTATGAGGATTAAACACAAATCAACATATAAAAGACGAGGTGTTTGAAAACTTATCGTGATTTTTTATTCATGATAAGTTATAATATTCAACACGTGATGAAGAATTAATTACCCATATTTACCGGCATCAATCCATAAACCCGGCATATTATGTGGCAGTTTTTTTGTAAAGAATATTTAATATCTCATATGCTATGTCAAAAAAAACTTCGAGAAGAAAATTTGTTAGAAATTCCGGCTTAACTCTTATTGGCGCTCAATTAATGCCTTCCATCTTTAAAGGCCAGTCGTTTAAAAAAGCCGTACCTGGTAAACCCGCTAAAAAAGAATATACTCTTTCTGATAATACGTCCGATATTTTAATAGATAAATTAATTGCATGGAATGTTGACATGATTTTTTCTCTGGTTGGAGATGGTGTTAATCCCATTTTTGAAGCGCTAAGAAAAAGAAAAGACCAGATACGCCTGATCACAGTACGCCATGAAGAGGCCGCCGCTTTCATGGCAAGCGGTTATGCTAAATGCACCGGCAAACTGGGAGTTTGCCTCGGTACAACCGGGCCAGGTGCGGTTCATTTAATGAACGGCTTATACGATGCTGCCATGGAAGGTGCACCTGTACTTGCAATCACCGGTATTATTCCTCACGACCTTCTTGGAACAAAATTTACGCAGGAGGTAAATACAGTGGCGATGCTGGAGGATATTGCCGTATACAACCAGCAGATATCGGGCCCGGTACACGCACAAACGGTTGTTGACCTTGCGTGCAGGGCTGCACTTACTACACCAGGGCTGGCGCATGTAACAATCGCCACAGACGTACAGCAAAAACCTTTAAGTGAAGACAAACATTCGGAAAAAGGAGGGCATCTCATAGGTTCTTCAACCTTTATGCCCCGTGCCGATGTACCCGCTGAAAATGAGCTGGACCAGGCTGCGGCAATTTTAAACAACAGTTCGAAAATCATGATCCTCGCCGGAAGAGGCGCCCTGAAAGCAAGGGACGAAGTGTTACAAATCGCTGACAAATTGGGTGCGCCAGTTGCGAAAGCACTTTTAGGCAAAGCCCTGCTACCCGATGATTCACCGTTCACTACAGGTGGCACAGGCCGTTTGGGAACTTTACCTTCCAAACAAATGATGACAGAATGTGAAACGCTATTAATATTAGGCAGTAATATGCCACACCTGGATTATTATCCAAAAGATGCGAAGGGGATACAGGTCGACCGTGACCCAAAACGCATTGGGCTAAGGTACCCAATTGAAATTGGCCTTACCGGCGATGTACAGGCGACCTTAAGGGCCTTGTTACCTAAATTAAAAAAACATACAGATAGAAGTTTTCTTGAGCTGGCGCAAAAAAGAATGAGCGACTGGAAAAAAACTTTATTAAGGCTGGAATCTGATCAGTCTACCCCTATAAAGCCACCGTTTCTTGTATCCCAGGTGAGCCGTTTGATAAAAGATGATGCGCATATTTCAATTGATACGGGCGCCCATACCGTTTTTACCGCAAGACATCTGCAAATAAAACCCAGCCAGCAGATCACCGTTTGCGGCAACCTTGCAAGCATGGGCCCCGGGTTACCGTATGCAATTGCTGCGCAGCTTGCATTTCCGGGGCGACAATCTATAGCGATGGTCGGCGATGGAAGCTTCACTATGCTTATGGGAGAAATGGCTACGGCTGTATTATATAACCTGCCGGTAAAAGTTGTGGTATTTAAAAATAACGCGCTTGCGATGGACAGGTTTGAACAGGAAGAGATCGGTAGTAAAGAGTACGGCATTGCACTACAACCGATTGACTTTGCGAAGATCGCCGAAGCTTGTGGCGCGGAGGGTTATAAGTGTAGCAATCCTACTGAATTAAATGGAGTATTGACGAAAGCTTTCGCTTCTTCTAAACCCTGTGTTATTGAAGTAGATGTCGACGCGGATACCCCTCCAAACCCGCCTGATAAAATCTCCGTTTAGAAAATACCGGATGCTGTTTTAAACTAAAGATTGTCATATTCGTTTAGGAAAATTATCGATTATTTAATTGTAGACTAACTATCTATGCGAATGATTATCAGACTATTGCACCTAAAGTAATTTCTGCGTATACAGTACGCTGCCGTATATCGGCACAACATCAATCAATAAAAGTCAGTAAACACAGTAAAAGCTGGCGTCGCTTTTCTACACTTTTCAGCCTCACCCCACTCTTAAGTAACTCGCCCGTATCCGCTAAAGCCCTGAAAATAATATGATGATTACAAGATGAAGTAAAAAAACGAACTACGAATAAAACAGGGGCTTCGGCATAGCCAATACATCATAAACCTATTTATTATGATTCGGTTAGTTCAGAAAATAAAGTCCATGAAATAACAACCTTTCTTTTGAAGCTGATTTAAATACTTAAAAGGCGTTGATCTCTTGAATACTGCTACAAATGATCATGACAAACATTTAAAGAAAAATTGCAACGGGCTTTAAATTTTACTTGGTAAATTGTGTGTGTTAAAATTAACTCATGGGTGCATCTTCATTAATTGTTCTGATACTTGCTGCGGTTGCGTTTTCTGCAGGAGGAATTGCCGTGGCTAAAATTTTTGTAAAGGGAACCAAAAATTCACAAAAGGGACAGGCATATGAATGTGGTATCCCAACGGAAGGTTCTCCCTGGAACCAGTTTAATATCGGGTATTATTTGTTTGCACTTATCTTTCTCATCTTCGATGTTGAATTAATTTTTTTATATCCGTGGGCAGTGGTTGTAAAGCAAATTGGAATGAGCGCATTTTTTGAAATAATCATATTTCTGTTTATTCTTTTTATGGGACTTTTATATGCGCATAAAAAAGGAGCGCTGAAATGGATGTAACCTTTAGGCGTTCGCAAGAGTAGCAAGCCGTATCAAATTATGAATACAGATCAAATGAATAAGATCGCTGTAAATACCTCACCTGCAGGCGAACACCAGGGTGGCAATAGTTCTTTTCCCGGGGAAGTACATCAAACTGCAGGAGGAGGAATTCTGGTAAGTAAGCTTGACGAAGTGATCAATTGGGCACGGGCTAATTCGTTGTGGCCATTGGTATTTGGCACCAGTTGCTGTGCAATTGAAATGATGTCTACTGCTTCCGCAAAATACGACTGGTCGAGATTTGGATTTGAAGTAGCAAGAGCCACACCGCGCCAGGCAGATGTAATTATCATTGCCGGAACCATTGTGAATAAAATGGCGCCGGTATTGAAAAGATTATACGATCAAATGGCAGATCCCAAATATGTTATTGCCATGGGCGCCTGCGCAACAAGTGGCGGCCCTTTTTTTTATAACACTTATTCTGTTGTGAAGGGCGCAGATCATGTGATACCGGTCGATGTTTATATTGCAGGCTGCCCGCCAAGGCCTGAAGCATTGTTGCATGCATTAATCACATTACAGGAAAAAATAAAAAGCGGTGCAACGAGGGAAGAAGATAAGAGACAGTCATTGAGACAAAACGGGCAATTGACAATTGACAATCGCAATAGGGCAGTAGGCAAATAGGCATGGACAAAAGAACAGCTAATATTCCTTTATCTCTTTCATTTAAGCCCTGAAAGGGCGTAATGTAAAGGGCATAGGCCGAAGGCCATAGTCATCAGACAATAAAAATAGTGATAATTAACGATGCATGGTACAATGAAGAATTGAAAATTAAAGTAACTGAACTTATTCCTTCTGCAATTTTCGAAGAAGGAGGAGAGTGGATAACATTTTACGTTGATTCAGCTAAGTTGGAAAACCATTTGCACATCAACTTCGCACAACAGCAGGATTTGAATTTGATTATTTATTTTGTCTCACTTGTGTGGATTGGAAAACGCATCTCACCATGGTGTATCATTTGACGTCAACCATACACCGCCATATGCTTGTAGTTAAATCAAAACTTGATCGCATTAATCCGGAAATAGAAACAGTTTCAGATATCTGGCGGACTGCAGAATTTCATGAACGCGAAGTGTATGACCTGTTTGGTGTAAAATTTTTGCATCATCCCGACCTGCGGAGATTGTTTATGACCGATGAATGGAATGGATGGCCATTACGGAAAGATTATGAAGACCCTGTAAATATGATCAAGCTGTAAACAAAATTCCTAACGTCGAGTTCGTGTAATTCGCATAATTCGTTTAATTCGTGTCATAAAAATGTATAGGCAAACGGAAATAATAAACTGATCCTGCAAACGATTCTCGTTAAGTCACCGGTGAAGATTTAGAACGGAACTGCCGGCGATCTGGTTATCAATGTAGGGCCGCAGCATCCATCAACACATGGCGTTTTGCATCTCCTTATTACGCTTAATGGTGAAACTATCAAAAATGTTGAGCCGCATCTTGGATATATCCATCGTTCCATAGAAAAAATGTGCGAGAGCCTTTCCTACCGGCAGTTCATTTATGTAACAAGCCGGATGGATTATCTTTCTTCACACATTAATAACCATGGCTGCGCTTTATGTGTGGAAAAGGGATTGCAAATTGAAGTTCCGCCAAGAGCAAAAGTGATCCGTGTATTAATGGATGAATTAACCCGTCTTGCATCACATCAGCTCTGGTGGGGGGCTATGGCGATGGATGTGGGTGCACTCACACCTTTCTTTCATGCCTTCAGGGAACGTGAGGCAATCAATGATATCATGGAAGAAACCTGTGGCGCAAGATTGACGATGAATTATATGGTGCCCGGCGGTGTCATGGCTGACCTGCATCCAAATTTTCGAAAAACATGTGAAAGAATTTATCACTCTTTTCAAATCCAAGATTGATGAGTATGATGAATTGGTAACCGGCAATATTATTTTTCAAAACCGCATGAAAGATGTGGGCTATATTTCAAAAGAAGATGCCATTTCTTATGGATGCACCGGCCCCACGGCAAGCGGCAAGCGGCGTGAGTTGCGATATGAGAAAATTGTATCCTTATGAAGTTTATAGCCAGGTGCAATTTGATGAGATCATTGAAACAGGCGGCGATTGTTTTGCACGTTATCTTGTACGGATGCAGGAAATGCGGCAATCGCTTTCTATCATTGAGCAACTGATCGATAATATTCCCGAAGGAGATTTCCAGGCCAAGACAAAAGCAGTTTTGAAATTACCGAAAGGTGAATTTTATTCAAGAGTGGAAACCGCACGGGGCGAATTTGGTGTGTATATTGTAAGCGAAGGCGGAACAACTCCTTACAGGATAAAATTTCGTTCACCCGGTTTTTCCAATCTTTCAGCACTCAACCATATGGCAAAGGGGCATAAGATAGGAGACCTTGTAGCGATCATGGGAACCCTGGATCTGGTGATACCGGATATTGATAGGTGAAGTAACCAATTAACGCAATTAACTAAGTTGAAAATTAATTAATTAAGCAATTAACCAATTAACCAATTAACTAATTAACTCAATTAACCAATTAACCAATTAACTCAATTAACCACACTCTCACACTATGTTCAGTCTCGAAGGCATAACAAACTCTATTCATCATTGGTTGAACTATACATTCAATCCGACACTGGCATTGCTGTTTGAATTTGTGATTGTGGGTATCATGTGCAATAGGGCTGTTTACGGTACTGGGTCTGGTATTGGTGCTCATGGAAAGAAAAGTTTCGGCATACATGCAAATTCGCCTCGGACCGAATCGTGTTGGCTATGCAGGTTCATTACAAACAGTTGCAGACACCATAAAGCTTGCGATGAAAGAAGGCCTTACCCCGGATGGTGCAGATAAATTTTTATTCAATCTTGCGCCGTTTATTGTTATTATCATTTCTATGCTGATCCTTGCCCCTATTCCCTTTGCGAAAGGATTTCAGATGTGGGATATGAACATTGGCGTTTTATATGTAGCGCAGTTTCTTCCGTTTCAGTTATTGGCATTCTTATGGCGGGATGGGCAAGCAATAATAAATATTCTTTACTAGGAGCTATGCGCAGCGGCGCACAGATTGTAAGCTATGAATTATCTGCAGGTCTTTCCATTATTTCCATCGTTGTACTCACCGGTAGCTTACAGATTTCAGATATCATTGAATCGCAACAAAATGGCTGGTGGATTTTTAAAGGCCACATTCCTGCGGTAATCGCATTTGTCATTTTTATTATTGCAGTAACGGCAGAAACCAACCGTGCGCCTTTTGATTTGGCAGAAGCAGAAGCGAACTCACCGCAGGCTTTCATACAGAATATTCAGGGATGAAATTCGCATTATTTTTCTTAGCTGAATATGTAAATATCTTTATCGTATGTTCTATCGGAGCAATTTTGTTTTTTGGTGGGTGGATGCCATTGCATATTGGTAACTGGAGCGGATTTAATCATGTGATGGATTATATCCCTTCATCACTTTGGTTCATGGGCAAAGTATTTTTCCTGATATTTGTTATGATGTGGTTTCGCTGGACTTTCCCACGCCTCCGCATTGACCAGTTGCTTCGGCTTGAATGGAAATATTTATTTCCAATTAGCATGTTTAATTTATTATTGATGACATTGATTGCGATTATGGGATGGCATTTTTGAAATGTTCTCAGTTGAGAGTTTTGTGTGTTGAGTTGTGGGCAAATCGTCAGTTAAGTTAATGTAGAAAGAAGAGCATATGGCTACTATAAAAAAATTTGAAGATATTGGAGCGTGGCAAAAGGCCAGAATCCTTTCGACTGAAATTTTTCGGATTTCGAATGACACAGGACTAGTAAAAGATTTTCGGTTAAAAGATCAGGTTAATGCTGCAAGCGGCTCAATTATGGATAATATTGCTGAAGGGTTTGAAAGAGGAGGAAAGGCTGAATTTATTCATTTTCTTGCAATTGCAAAAGGTTCGTGCGCAGAAGTAAAGTCTCAATTGTATAGATTATCTGATAGAAAATATGTTGACGAAATAAAGTTTAATGAAGCGTATAAGCTCTGTGATGAAATCGGAAGCATGATAGGCGGATTAATGAATTATCTTAATACTTCTGAGATAAAAGGCCGAAAGTTCAAAAACAGAGTTCCATAACACAAAACTCAAAACATTAAACTAAAAACCAAGAATGTTTTTAAAAAATTATATAACAGATGTTTTTAACGCGGTGAAATCTTTGCTGAAAGGCATGAGGCGAACAGGATATTATTTTACACATCGTAAGGAAATCATTACGCAGCAATATCCGGACAACAAAGAGGAATGGAAACTACCGGAGCGTTTTCGTGGTGAAGTGGTAATGCCTCATGATGAAAATAATGAACATGCCTGTACCGGCTGCACGGCTTGTGAGCTTGCCTGTCCCAATGGAACGATAAAAATTATTACTAAGTTTGATATAACTCCAGAGGGCAAAAAGAAAAAAGCGTTGGACACATTTATCTATCACCTGGAACTGTGTACTATGTGTAATTTGTGCGTGGTAGCATGTCCAACCGATGCAATCAACATGGCGCAAAATTTTGAGCATAGTGTATACGATCGCAGCCAGTTGTTGAAAAAATTAAATAAACCCGGGTCGAAAATAAGAGAAGGGGTTGAATAGTTTTTATAGTTTGTAGTTTATAGTTACGCTTCAAAAAATGGATTTCTTCAATTCGTGTAATTAGTAAAAATTCGTGTAATCATTTTGTGTTTCTATGTCACATAATATATATTTAAAATAAATCAGTTGACTGCTTCACAGGTAATATTTTATATCATTTCTGCTTTTATTTTGGGAACCGGCTTCCTTGCCGTTACGACAAGAAAAATTTTTCGCTCAGCTATCTGGTTATTGTTTTCACTGATTGGCATTGCGGCGTTATTTTTCTGGATGCAACTGGAGTTTATTGCAGCAGTGCAGATCATAGTATATGTCGGCGGCATTGTGGTCCTCATTATTTTTTCCATTTTTCTCACACAACGGGCAGGCAGTGAAATGGCAAAGCCTGCATTAAGCCGTAAGCTTTTTGCTTCTGTTCTCACGCTGGCGGGTTTTATTCTTACCTATCAATTAATATATCACTATAATTTTCAACCGGCTGCTCAGCAACCATTAAATGTGAATGTGAATAATATAGGGCTTCAATTATTAAGTACGGGTGAGCACGGCTATGCATTACCATTTGAAGTGGTAAGTATTTTATTGCTTGCTGCCATGATCGGCTGTATCGTGATTGCGATGAAAAACCCACAGGCAGCCGGCAAAGACTTAATGCAAAAAAAGCCAATGAATATAAAGGAAGAAACCGGCGAAGTAGTAAATGTTTAAAAGAAAATCATTTGAAAAGATGGGTACTGTTCCTTTAAATCATATACTGTTTGTGAGCACCGCTCTCTTTTTTATTGGTATGTATGGCTTGTTCACAAGAAGAAATATGATTACTATGCTGATGTCGATAGAGCTGATATTGAATAGCGTAAACATCAACTTTGTGGCATTTAATAAGTATCTATATCCCGGCCAGTTGAAAGGAATATTTTTTACCATTTTTATCATTACCATTGCTGCTGCTGAAGCTGCAGTTGCTATTGCGATAATCATCAATTTATACAGGAGCCATCATTCAATCGATGTGGAAGATGCCGGTGAAATGAAGTGGTAGGGTGAAATAAAAATTAAGAATTGAGAATTAATTAGGAAATAAAGAAAAGATGAATTGATTTGAACAGACATGAGTTATGCATCATATATAGCATGGATACCTTTACTGCCGCTTGCGGGGTTTGTATTACTTGGTTTGTGGGGCAGAAAATATTTCAGAAGTTATTCCGGTATTATCGGGACTTTTATTTTGCTTGCAATTACAGTGCTTTCGTTAATAACCGCGTATCATTATTTCTTTGTTGATGGAAAATTAAATGGCGTTTATCGACAAATTATTCCTTTGCAATATACCTGGCTGCAGTTTTCGCCCCATGTGTCCATTGATATGGGAATTGTTCTCGATCCTGTTTCGGTAATGATGCTGATTATAGTGAGCTTTATCTCGTTGATGGTGCACCTGTTCAGCCTGGGTTATATGAAAGGTGAAGAAAGATTTTCAACTTATTACGCTTTTCTTTCTTTGTTTACCTTTTCAATGCTTGGACTGGTAATATCTACTAACATTTTCCAACTATACATTTTTTGGGAACTGGTAGGTATTTCTTCTTATCTCCTGATTGGTTTTTATTTTGATAAGCCCTCTGCAGTTGCAGCTTCTAAAAAAGCTTTCATCGTAACACGCTTCGCTGATCTTGGTTTTTTGATTGGCATATTAATCCTTGTCGTTCTATGCACAAACATTAGACTTCCATACTACTCATTTCGAGACTTACAACACCACATTCAGCTCAGCTACTTAGTATAACCACCAGTTCGTTTCTCGGAGTTTCCGTGCTCACCTGGGGACTTGCTTTAGTCTTTATCGGGGGCGCCGGAAAATCGGCAATGTTCCCGTTACATGTATGGTTACCTGATGCCATGGAAGGGCCCACACCGGTATCTGCGTTGATACATGCGGCAACGATGGTAGTAGCGGGCGTATATCTTGTAGCAAGATTATTTCCATTGTATTCATCTGATGCTTTGGCATTGAATATTGTCGCTTATACCGGCGTATTTTCAGCTTTACTGGCGGCAATTATTGCGTGTACTCAAACTGACATTAAACGGGTGCTTGCATATTCCACTATGTCCCAGATCGGTTACATGATGTTTGCATTGGGTGTATCGGGATATGGAGGTGAGAACGGGTTAGGTTATATGGCATCTATGTTTCATTTATTTACCCACGCTTTTTTTAAATCGTTATTATTCTTATGTGCAGGTACTATAATTCATTTAGTTCATAGTAACGATATAAGACAGATGGGTGGTTTAAGAAAATTAATGCCGCTTACCCATATTGCTTTTTTAGTGGCCTGTTTTGCTATTGCGGGCATCCCCCCTTTTTCCGGTTTTTTTAGTAAAGAAGAAATTCTTCTCGCGGCTTATCAATCAAATAAAGTCATCTATGGGGTTGGTGTATTTACATCTATGCTTACTGCGTTTTATATGTTCCGTTTATATTTTTCGATTTTCTGGTCAAAAGGAAACCCTACTTTACAAGGGAATAGCTTGGGTGAAGTTTCACACGATAACGAAGGGGCGTTCTCAATGAAATTACCTTTGATTATTTTAAGCCTGTGTACCGTATTTGCAGGCTTTATTCCGTTCTCTTCATTTGTCACTTCGGATGGTGCCGCATTAAAAACTCACCTTAATATTGTTTTTTCCATTTTACCAGTCGTGCTTTCTGTTGCGGCTATTTTCTTCGCCGCACGGCTGTATCGCAAACAAAATAATCTTCCCGTTATAATAGCAAATTCACTCGGCGTACTTTACCGGTCAGCGCGCGAAAAATTTTATGTGGATGAGCTATATCTCTTCATTACGAAAAAAATCTTTTTCAATTTGGTGGGGAGGCCTGCAGCTTGGGTCGATAAAAATATTGTAGATGGCTTTATAAATTCATTGGCAACTGTTACGGCAAAAATTTCTGTATGGATAAAAGGATTACAGTCAGGTAAGGTGCAGAATTATGCCTTATACTTTTTTGGAGGTGTAGTTGGCCTGGCAGTATTGTTCATTTATTTATGGAACGGTCCCTGATTAAAGAGCAAACCAAAATTTTTATAACGATGAGAAAAATGAGCGATAATAAATGAACTTGTCTTTAATTGTATTAATTCCTGTATTAACTGCCGTTGCTATTTTATTTTGTAATGGTTTGAAGCAAGTCCGCAGCTTTGCGTTATTGGGCAGCTGCGTGCAATTATTAACCGTCATTGTATTTATTATTGAGCTATTGGCAGGAACGGGCAGCAGGTAATAATATGCAAATGTTATTTCAATATAGCCATAGCTGGTTCTCACCGCTCCGTATTAATTATCATATAGGTGTCGATGGAATTTCTATCGCAATGATCCTGCTTACTTCGCTTGTGGTACTTGCTGCGATCCTGGTTTCATGGAATATGGAGAAAATGAACAAAGAATTTTTTTTCCTTCTTATTTTGTTAAGCTTTGGCGCATATGGATACTTTATTTCATTGGATCTTTTTACACTTTTTTTCTTCCTGGAAATTGCGGTAATTCCAAAATTTTTGCTGATTGGTATCTGGGGTAGTGGCAAAAAAGAATACAGTGCAATGAAACTTGCTTTGATGCTGATGGGCGGATCTGCACTGGTTTTCGTGGGCTTGCTTGGATTGTATTTCAACGCTGCCGGCAGCGCGACGCATTCATTTGATTTGTTAGAAATTGCACAAATGAAAATTCCCCTGCAGGTTCAAAAATTATTTTTTCCTTTTGCTTTTGTTGGCTTTGGAATATTCGGCGCCTTGTTTCCATTTCACACCTGGGTGCCTGATGGCCATTCTTCGGCTCCTACTGCCGCATCGATGTTTCTTGCGGGTATTTCAATGAAGCTCGGCGGCTATGGCTGCTTACGTGTAGCAACTTATTTGATGCCTGATGCTGCACATGCTTACGCACCGGTTATTATAGTGCTGGCAACGATCGCAATTATTTACGGCGCCTTCGCCACCATGATGCAGAAAGACCTGAAATATATCAACGCCTATTCATCCGTGAGCCATTGCGGGTTTGTATTGCTTGGTATCGGTATGCTGACTCAAACATCAATTAACGGCGCTGTGATGCAAATGGTCTCCCATGGATTAATGACGGCTCTTTTCTTCGCCGCCATTGGCATGATCTACGATCGCACTCATACAAGAATGACAGCGCAACTGGGCGGCCTGCTGAAAATAATGCCTTTCATTTCAACCATATTTGTACTTGCTGGTTTGTGTTCATTAGGGCTGCCGGGCCTAAGCGGCTTCGTCGCCGAGGTAACTGTATTCATGGGCTCCTGGCAACATGCAGATACGCTGTATCGTATTGCGACAATTTTGTCCTGTGCTTCTATAGTAGTAACCGCAGTGTATATCCTGAGAGCAGTTGCGCAGGCAGTGATGGGGCCATTAAACTCCTCACTGACGGGCATCTCAAATAAGGTTGATGCAACATGGAATGAAAGATTTGCCGCCGGAATCTTAATCATTGGAATTATAGCAATGGGTGTTGCCCCCTTTTGGTTAAACCGTTTAATTTCACCCGCAACGCAAACTATCATTCAACATGCCATCACAACTGTAACAGTGAAATGATTTAATTTAACTATGTCCATTGACTTTTTTATATTGATGAAATTTGAATTGATAATTACACTTATCATTTTCATTTTGCTTTTTATTAAAGTTGGAAATGGTGAATGGAGCAATAAAAGGATATTGAATGTTGTGAATGTTTTATTACTGGTAAATTTTATTGCCGGACTTTTTATGAATGCCGATGGAATACTTTTTGGCGATATGTTTAGAACCACAAAATTAATTGAACTACAAAAAAATATTCTTAACCTTGGTACCCTCATTATTTCTGCACAGTCATATGCGTGGTTAAAGAACCACAGGCATGTTTTGGAATTTTACATTTTGTTGCTGGCTACTTTGCTGGGCATGTTCTTTATGATATCAGGTGGCAATTTACTGATGTTTTACCTGGGACTGGAATTATCAACTATACCACTGGCAGCCATCTGTAATTTCGATTTAGAGAAACGCCAATCATCTGAAGCTGCGATGAAATTGATCATCTCATCTGCATTCTCCTCCGGGTTATTATTGTTTGGTATTTCGCTTGTTTACGGAAGCACCGGCACATTAAATTTTTCAGAATTGCCTCAACATCTTAACGGAAGCGCCTTGCAGCTATTTGCGTTTATTTTGTTACTGGCAGGGTTTGCATTCAAAATTTCCGTAGTGCCTTTTCATTTGTGGACTGCCGATGTATACGAAGGCTCGCCTGTAGCCGTTACTTCTTATTTGTCTGTAATTTCAAAAGCCGCATTTCTCTTTGTATTTGTTTCGATCTTATATACAGTTTTCAAGCCTATCGCAAATGCATGGTACAACATGGTTTTCCTGTTAAGCGTGCTTACGATGTTCATTGGGAATTTGTTCGCCATACGGCAAAATAATTTAAAACGCTTCCTTGCCTTTTCTTCCATCACACAAATGGGTTTTATTTTGGTTGGCATTTCGGGCAGCAGCCAAATGGGTACGGCTTCTGTAATCTATTTTTTGCTCATTTATATCTTTTCTAACCTCGGGGCATTTGGTGTAATTGCCTTTGTAAGTACTTTAACGGGCAAAGAAAATATGGAGGATTACAGAGGCTTTTATAAAACAAACCCCTTCCTGGCGTGGGTCTTCACCATATCATTATTTTCATTGGCAGGCATCCCTCCTACTGCCGGCTTTTTTGGAAAGTTCTTTTTGATAATGGCAGGCGCAGGCAAGGGAAATTATTTATTGATTAGCATAGCCGCATTGAACATGGTTATCTCATTATATTATTATCTAAAAGTGGTAAAGGCAATGTTTATGGATGCAGGCGGACAAACGATTGAAAAATTATCCATCAATACGTTGCCAAAACTTGCCATGCTCATTTGTGTTACAGGTATTATTGTTGTAGGATTTATACCATCGATTTATCATTACATTTACTCGTTAAGCTTTGGTTTCTAAAAAACCTCCAAACCGAAATAAAAATGGCGATCAATCAAAATCATTTATTCGAAGAACTGGAGGGCGTAAAGTGTGCAATTGTTGAGAAGAACGCAACGAAAGAAAGAGCTGATTTCTTGAAAGAAATTTTGGAATATAATCGTTACACGGTAATAATTGTTGCAAGCCCGCCACCCAAAACAGTACCCGTAAAACCCATACCTGTTAATGCTCCCGCTGCCGGAATAATTCCTGAAGCTGTAGTTGCAGCGCCTGTGGTAACGCCCGTAGCTCCTGTTCCTGAAACTTTTACGGTCGGTGTAACAGATGTAACCTTCAATCCCATCAATGCAATATTTGGAAGGCTGTTAAAAGCGCCGGGCAGGCATACAGTTACGCTTGCTTATTGGCAGCAAAAGGAAAACGTACCTGAGGATGATGTGCCCTACTTTGATAGTAAAAAATAAGTAGGCAAGCAACTAACTAAATTATCTGCTATGAAAAAATTCCTTCAGGGTTTTCTTTTCATTTTCTTTTATGCCATAGCGGAGTTGAAGCGCAGCATCGCCTGTACCTTGAATGTAAGAAAGCTTTATACTGTGAAAGCCCTTTTTCAAAGCAATAGCTCCCGATTTTTCATCATCGCCATGAAGGCCATCATTATTAATAACCTCTTCATCATCTATCAGTAATTTACTCCCATCGTCGGAAGATAAATAATAATGATAAACAGCGTCAGCGGCAATGCTGATATAACCTTCATATACCAGTCCTGTATTTTCTCTCCTTAAAGTATCTTTAATAGAGATCCCTGCAACCACAGATGTTTTTGCAGGGCCTATTTTGTTTAAATCTTCGACGGACGAAGGAGCATCTATCTTGTAAGAAAATAATTTTAGCCCAGGTTGCGGCTGAACTATTTTTAAGCTATTGTGCCACGTAAAAACTTTCAAGGAAACGGAAACGATATTACTTTGAAGACTTCCTTTCTTAAAACAGCGGACCGATAATGTTGCCGGGTGGTTAACGGAAAATGGCTTTGTATATAACGTCGAGTTTTCCGTGGGAACCGAGCCGTCTAATGTATAACGTGTATCAACGCCTGCTTCTGCGCTTATTGTGATAAACGGATCGAGCACGTTATCCGGATAGGCAACCTCAACTTTTGGATTTGCAGTAAAAGCGCCTGTATTATTGATTTTAATTACAAATGCGTATTGACTTTTTATTTTTCCGGGTGAAAATTCAGGCATATCAATTGTAATATTATCGCCATGCTGGTGCCATATTAAATATTCATGCGTTTCAAGCAATTCTATCTTTGTGCCCGGATTAATTGTAAGGTCTTTTATTGTGAATTCTTTGCCCGGCCATTTTGGAAGCAAAGCGTACAAAATATTGTTTGAAGGATTGTAAGTAAAAAAACATTCCTTCACCGCATAACCCGGCTCCGGATCTACAGTAAGCTTTAGCATAATATCACCACCGCCATTTTTGGCTTTATAGTCTCTTTTACCGCCACTCCATTGCGAAGGCCTTTGCCACCTGGCAGTATTATAGATTGACTCATTATTGATCTTCATCCAATCACCTATTTGCAGCAGCCGCTCCTGCATAATCGGTGGTATTTTTCCGTGCTCATCAGGGCCGATATCAAGCAGGAAATTTCCTCCCCTGCTTACTTTATCAATGAGGCTCAATACCAGTGTTTGTGCCGAATTATAATCCCAGGCATCTTCTTCACGGTTATACCCATACGAAAACCCCATGCCCCGGCTTTCTTCCCAATAATGGTCTTCAAAATCCAGGTCCGGCTGATATTCGGGCGTATAAACGCCTCCGTGATGAAAACGTACGCCACTTCCCCACCTGTCGAATGTAACCACTTTATCTTTTACCGGACTTTCATTATATAGCCATGCCAGGAACTCTTTACTCTTCCAGGTATCGTCTGTAGCTTCCCAGTCTCCATCCGTCCAAAAAACTTCGGGCTGGTAAGTATTTATTAACTCTTTCATTTGCGGCCACATATGTTCAGCAACATAGCGCGGTTTATCTTTTAGCCACAATGGATTGTACCACTCGTATAGTGAATAATACATGCCCGCGTGCACGGAAGTTTTTCTTATAGCTGCAAAAAGGTCACCGAGCAAATCTCTGTGAGGGCCTGCTTCTGCGGCATTCCACGCAAACCCCCATGTTTTACTTGCTTCTTTACTTGGCCAGTTTGCAAAGCCATCATGATGTTTTGAAGTAAGCACAACATATTTTGCGCCTGATGCTTCAATTACTTTTGCCCATTCATCCGGGTTATATAATTCCGCTTTAAACTGGCTTGCCAATTGGTAATAAGTAAGGTTACCAAATTTATTTTTATTAAATGCAACTGTTGCGCTGTCGCCATTTTTCAAGGCATGCTGGTACCATTCTGCATAGTTTCCTTTGCTGCAAAATGCGGGCACCGAATACACGCCCCAATGGATAAAGATGCCAAACTTCACATCACGATACCATTGCGGAACGGGCCTTGCATCCAGCGATTGCCAGTTAGCTGTATAATTTTGTGCAAATACGCCCGGAGAAAGAAAGAGCAAAGCAATCAATAACTTTTTCATTTATAAAATTGATGTGAGTGATTTATATGACAATCACAGGTGGACAAAGAACAGGTATCGCAACTCCTCTCCGGAGCAAGCTCAAGTTTGTTTATTCATGACCTCCATTTAATGTTTCCCGCAAGGCTTTCACGAACGCGAAACTTCACGATCTTACTGATCAACGATAAAGGTAGCCGCTTATCTAATGGAAACTGAATCGATCCTTTGGCAGTTTTGTATTTCCTAAGGCTTTGAGCGAATGCTCCTATTGCCGACGGCATCGGATAAAACCCGATATGATTTTTGAACACGGCAAACGCTACCAATATTTTTTCATATGAATAAGCCGGCATACTCCATTTCAGGCTTTCTTTAGCCCCTGGCGCTGACGCACGAATACATGCGTGCATTTGACGTAATTTCTCCTGTGCTTCTACAGGAGTTGCTTTAATATACTCTTCGATACTTCGGGGCTTTATTTTTTGCGTAATCATTCGATTGAATGCTTTGTCGAAATTAATTTTAGCTCACGGGCAATTGTATGGTGAACTTTGAACCTTGTCCTTCTTTTGTGTCCACCTTTATATCACCGCCGTGTGCTTTAATTATATCATAAGTTATGCTTAGTCCCAACCCTGTTCCTTCGCCCGTTCGCTTTGTTGTAAAAAAAGGTTGGAATATCTTATCCAAAACTTTTTGAGAAATTCCATTTCCATTATCGGTAACAGAAATCAGAACCTCAAAATTGCCTGAAGCCGGGTTAAGGGACTTTGTGCTGACTGTAACCGTTGGAGCGTATTCTTCATTTCCATTTATAAAACCCAAATTTTTCTTTTTCTCATGCACAGCATAGAATGCATTGTTAAACAGGTTTAGCAACACCCTGCCGATATCCTGCGGAACAAGATTTAATTTTCCAATAGTCTCATCAAAATGTGTCTGTATGGCGGCATTAAATGATTTGTCTTTGGCCCGGAGCCCATGATAACTTAATCTTAGATATTCATCGGTAAGCGCGTTGACATCGGTGAGCTCCTTTTGCCCTTTACCCGTTCTTGAATGCTGGAGCATTCCTTTTACGATAGCGTCAGCTCTTTTACCGTGATGATTTATTTTCTCTTCATTGTCTATCACATCATCCGCAATTAGTTTTACTTCCTCTATATTGCCATTACTAATTTCTTCTTTTAGCTCAAGTAGCAATTCTTTATTTACTTCAGAAAAATTATTGACGAAATTTAAAGGGTTTTGTATTTCATGCGCAATACCTGCCGTAAGTTCGCCGAGAGAAGCCATCTTTTCACTTTGTATAAGTTGTGATTGTGTTGATTTTAGTTCGGATAAAGTGCTTTCCACCTTTTCATTTTGCAGCTGCAGTAAAAGATTTGCCTTTTGTTTCTGCTTATTATTACGATGCTGTATGAACACGATAACTGAGACAGCAGCAATAATAATAACCAATGAGCCAATTACCATGTATTGGATATTTCTTGCGCGTTTTACTTCAGCATCTTTCTTTGCCTGAGCTGCTTTGGCATTAGCTTCCTTTATTTCATAGTCATGTTTCAACTGAGCCTGCAAAAATTTCTTTGAAGTTTCTATATTTTCTACACTGTCCTTGTAAATAGTATACAGCTTGTAATATTCCAATGCATGCTTGGAGTTTCCTTCCTTGTCATCCAAATATGAAAGCTTATCATATGCACTGGCAAGAGAATTTTTATCATCGACTTCTTTTGACACTTCTACACTTTTTTCCAAAAACTGCCTTGCTTCGGAAGGTTTATCCATTTTAATATTAAGGTCGCCGAGACTTAAATAAGATTGTGCAATACCTTTTTTATCTCCACGCTCCTCATGGATTTTCAGGGAAGCATTAAGATCTTGCATAACTTTCGCATAGATTTTCTGCGCTTCGGAGTTTGTATCCATAAATGGCAAAAATTGGGGTACACCGGGCAGATTTTTCAGATCTTCATATCCCTTTGGAATTTTTACCTTTAAGTTTTTTAGCAGTTTTTTCACCGAATCTGCGTTGTATGCAGGCGGAGTTACCTGCGCATCCGACTGATAAAAAATCAAAATGCAAATAACAGTAAAGATGATTTTACAATATTTCATTTTTTACATAACTAAATTAATAAATTATAAAACTTAAGGATATCATTAAACGGTTAATATTATTAGTATCCCAATTCGTTCAGCGTCTATGCCAACCTGCTTCTGCCGATACCAATACCATTCGCCGAAAGCCCGTTAAAATTAAAGTTCACGGAAGATAGTTTTTTATTTATTTAATGCATTAAAACTATCATCCCGCGGGCGATGCGTACATCCTGCAATAGACCACCGTGAGACGAATATTTCAAATATATTTTAATTTTGATTGAAACAGCTATAATACTCAAAGCGAGAAGATAAAAGGTTGTACGCCTACATTGAATTAATACCGCTGTTGGCGAACGTTAATAACAGCTATCATTATTTCACCTGCTCAAAATAGAATACGCCCTTTTTGTTGGAGATGATAATATCAGTTAGTTTATCGCCATTAACATCCTGAACTGCAATGCTGTTTCCAATGCCGGAGTTACTGTCAATTTTATGAGGGATCCACTGCGGGTTTTTCCCCGGTACATATTCAAACCAGTATAAAACCGCGGGTTCATAAGAACCGGGTCCTGCCCTTCATTATGTGCCAGGTAGCGCTTCCCGGTAACAAGATCGGGATGGCCATCGCCATTAATGTCTTTGAAGGCGAGGCAATGTGATTGGGAAAATAATTTGCTGATCTCATGAGTAACCCAGGAAATATTGCCATTACCACCCGGCTTTTGTTCATGCCACCATATTCCATAATTATGTGCCGAAGAACTAATGACATCCTGGTCCCCATCTCCATCAACATCAAATGCAAACATGTTTGCACAATCGTCTCCGAAGTCAGCCGGATGAAATTTCCAATCTGAACTTTTCACATCGGGAGGGCTTTCCCACCAGCCATTTTTAATAATTACATCATTCCTGCCATCTTTATTTATATCACCCCATCCAAGTCCGTGTGTATATTTGTCCGTAGCTCTTAAAGTATCACGGCTAATGACGTATCGTTGCCATACAGTATCGTTTTTTGCCACGGGAGATTTTAACCAAATGACCTGTTTGGCAGTAATGTCATTGCAAATTAAGTCCATTCTTCCATCGCCATCGACATCAACAAATGCAGGTGTTTCAATACCGGCGGTATTTAAAATAATGTGTCTTTGCCACAACCCTTTTTTATTTTTTGGATTTTGATACCAAACACAATTGCCACCCGGCTGATCGAATCTTATGAGGTCATTCCAGCCATCATTGTTTACATCCATACAGAAATTAAGGAAGGTAGTGCTATAACCCGGGATATGGTCTGCAGTATCTGCATGCAGGATGTGCTGCTTCCATGTGGGGGCTTCAAACCAATAATTACCGGCGAGTATATCAATCTTACCGTCATTGTTTACGTCGCCGACAGTTACTCCCTCGGAAATAAATTTATTTAAGATGATATGTTTCTGAAACTTTACTGGTCGTACACTTCTTACATCCTGCGCAGCAGTCAAAAAATAATTTGCATAATAATGAGTTGTAAAAAGTATGACACGATGAATATAAGAATCTATAAAGTATGTACATGCTGGTTTGATTTATATGAAATGCAGCATTAATTCTTTTGTTGTTATGCCGAATCATTTCATCTACTGTAAAAAATTTCAGACAGGTTTCAAAGAAAGCTATCACGGCATCGGCTTACATCTATTTTTACATCGCATGTATATACGCTGCGCTATCCTTAAACTTATCCATATCCATTTCTACGAAAAAATTCTTTACGCCACCTGTTTTGGCAGCAGTAAAAAATTCTTTCCAGTCAATAATGCCCTGGCCAATAGGCACCTCTTTTTTGTCCGCTGTCCAATCTGATAAATGCGACGATATAAACCTTCCGGGGTATTTCGTAAAATAGGTCGAGGCTTTGTAACCAAGGTTAATGACTTCAGTCTGGAATTGCATTTTAACCAGGTTTGCATCAAAACGGTTCATCAATGCGTCGTAAATAAGCTGGCCATCCAGCATCGCAAACTCAAATTCATGGTTGTGAAACCCGGTCTGCATGCCCGCTTGTTTTATTTTTTCAGCAGCTTTATTTAGTTTATCCGCTGCATCGAGGTAATCTTTTAATACAGCCGTTTTTGGCAACCAGAATGTTGAACATATCATTTGGGTAAGGCCTAACTGTTTGGCGAATTCTATGCGCTCATCCAGCTTGTCGGTTGTAAGTTCTCCAAAACCAAAGTGGCAACTTGGACAATTCAAGCCTGCATCGTTGATTATACTACGCATTTCTGTCGGCTTCATGTTTACCAGCGGCCCGAAACCAATTTCGGCATAGCCGGCCGGAGAACACATTTCAACAAGTTGATATCCCTGGGCAGCCATCATTTTCAAAGTGCCCGCAAAATCTTTCGCCAGCACGTCTCTTATGGGGAATGTCTGAAACCCGATCGGGATATTGGCTGCGCTGGCATTAGCAAGCAGTTGCCCTGGTAGTTGCGATAATGCAAGGACAGCGCCTAAGCTCATGGTAGTTTTCGCTATAAAATCTCTTCGGTTCATTCTTTTCATAACAGATTATTTGTTTTTATTATTTATGTTTAAATCAAAGAATAAAGGCTACATATTGCGTTCTGCACATTGCCCGATAAAACATCTTGTGTTCACGAAGATTACAAGCCGTTTACTATGCCGATGATCTTTTTATTTTAAATCTTTTTAATCAATTAATCTCTTAAATCATGGTTCAGACAATTGACGGGTTCAGACATTAAATAGATGCCGGATCCCAACCGCTTCTATATTCACGGCTTAAATATTTATTTGCTTCCGGAGCATTAGTAATCGCCAGGTTTGCTACATCATATTTTAAAAGTTTATTTGACCGTAACGCAACTGCATATAGATTTACCGCTTCAGTGATATGTTCCGCCTCAGAGAAATTGCCGGGGTATTGCTTTCCTGTTTTGCAGGCATCAACAAACAGTGGCAACGCTTCGGAAGTTTGTTGCACCTGGCTTCGTTTATCTGTATTTACACTAGCAGGCGCGTCCATCTTTTTACCGGAAATAATCTGAGGATTTTGCACGTTGAAACCGGCGAGTATTTTGCCTTCTGTGCCAACAAACATCATTCCTTCCTGCGGCAATTCTTTATTGTCATTAGATAGTTCAACTGGTATCGGCGGGCGCATACCACCATCATACCAGCAGAGATCAACCGGCGGCCTGTTGCCGTTTGCCGGATATTTAAAGCGCACTGTGCTGGCCATTGGAAATGAAAAATCGTTATTGACACGGTAGGGAACAGCATCATGGAAATCGCACACATGGCTGCGATGCGGTTCCACACTTGTCGGGGCTGTTAATTGCAACGCATTGAAAACGGTCCACAGGCTGTAATGTCCCATATCAGCCATAGAGCCCCCACCGAAATCATACCAGCCTCTGAATACCATGTTAGTGTAATTTGGATGATAAGGGCGCTTTGCTTCAGGGCCCAACCACAAATCCCAATCGAATCCATCAGGAACAGGTGGCGTATCAACAGGTAGTTCAGGATACTGTGGCCACACGGGTCGGTTTGTCCAGTTATGTACTTCTGTAAGTGTACCAATGGCGCCGCCGTTTATCCACGTCATAACGGTCTCCATAGAGCCATTTGAATCCCACGGAATCAAATGTGTGATCACATTGCTCTTCCGTGCCATTTCAATTACTTTCTTTCCTTCTGTCAAGCGGTTTGAAATCGGTTTATGTACCAAGACATGCTTTCCTCTTCTTATCGCGGCCATACAAAGGATGCCGTGAAGGTGATCGGGGGTCATTATCTTAACAGCATCCAGGTTTTTCTCCTTGTCTAAAAGTTCACGGACATCCGCATAGGCATTGCAACCTTTATATTTTTGTTCGGGATGAACGTTCGCATAAAAAGTATCTACGATTGATTTCCCATTTTCTCTTCCACCGGGAATTATATTATCACCGCCGGGATTCCAATCGGGATTTTTAATGGTTTTCCGTATCTCATCCTTCAGGTAATCCTTTCCCCAATCTCTATACCCAACCGCTTTCGTATTTGGATCGCAAACGGCCACTACATGTATCTGCGGCACTGCGAGCATGGGCAATAATTCTCTTATTCCCTGCGTGCCTACACCTATATAAGCTAATGTAATTTTATCACTGGGTGCCACGTAATTTTTCCCTCCCAGCACATGTCGTGGAAGAATGGTGAAAGCCACCGCCGCAGTTGAAGCCACTTCAACAAATTTTCGCCTGCTAATCTGCGAATTTAATACAGGGTTATCTGTGGGCTTTTCAGTCTGAATATCCGCTGTGGAATTTTCAGAAATATTTTCTTTTTTCATATCGTTGAATTTATTATTACAGCTTAAATGCAATCGTTACATTGTCAAACGCATGGGGGTTGCTTGTATCTTACTTTTCAAACCATACATTATCATTTTGCTACACTTGTTTCATCATCTAATTTTCGGACTAAAATTTCTAATTCCGGATCTTCATAGATGTCAATACATCTCATCAGGTAAAGCTTTTTCTTACTTTTACTTCCATAGGCAATGGATGACTTTTTCTGAATGAAGCTATCAATCATTTCATAAGCATGGTTTCCGTAAGTCCCTGTTTCCACGAGACCTTCCATGCTGCCATCTTTCAATAAAAATGAATCGCGTGGAAACTTGTCCTGTAAACACTTACACAAAGCATATTTTTTTAGCTTGAGTCTTTCTTTAATCAATAAGGAATCATTCAAAGACAAGGCGGACAAAGAATTTGAATGATCATTTGACCGATGTACTGTATTACAGGAACAAAAAATATAAATAGGCAAAAGTAATAATAGCGGAAAAACTTTCATGGGTTATTATTGTAATGTCCACAGCATTACCTGGACGGTTGTAGCTCTGCTTGATCCCGCGGCATCGTAATCAGCGTCATCGAAATAACAATGATATCCGCATGAACCTCCATCCCATATAGTAACATGGCCGGTAGCGTCGCCCCAGCCCGACACCTGGAATGCGATAATTCCTTTTTGGTCTTCAAATGCAGTGCGATAATCGTCATCCGCAGGAGTTCTAACGAGGCCTGGTTTTCCAAACATTGCCATCAACTGTTTTATCATATCACTTACGCGGTAAATATATTTTAGCCCATCTCCTCCTGTTCCATATAAGATAGTTTTATCAAGAACTTTTATTTTAGACCCGCCGTAGTTTAATCCCCTGCATAAACGCAAAGTGCAGGAATTAGATTCTTCTCCGGTATCAGGGTCAATGTGGTAATTTAAAGCGACTTTACCTCCTATGAGTTTGTATACATCTCCGGCAGTGTTTCCTTCACCCGGATAGTGCGCCTTCACATTAGCATAAAATGGCCGGTTCAGGCGGGTTTGTGACAATGACATTTTTTTGAAATTTTATTTTTATTTATAACGTTCTATTAATAATAATAATAACCTTCACTCATACTGCCACTTTTGAATTGAAAAGTAACAATTTTCTCCCATAAAATATAACCGGTCTGGAAAAAATAAGGGGCAATTTAAATTGCACTTTCGCATTGAGTCAATATCTCTTCGATTAAATAAAAAGGGAGGCCCTGGCGGTTGAAGCGTTCAAGCCGGTTTGAGTGTTTATGACCTGTTCATATTACGAAATTTATATCGCTTGCAGTTGATGTTCAATGTAACAAGTCACATTCCTTAATTAAAAAATAACATCAAAATTCCTCAAGATTCTCCAACTTTGCAAAGAGAAGGTTATGCTGCTGAGTTGGCCACATTATTATTTTCACTCTAAATTCACTTACCATGTTTACTGCAACTAAAAATTTTGAGATATCGGCCTATCCCGGAGAATATAAACCTGTTCAAAGCAAGTTTGAAATGTTTGCCAATGAACTGTCCAAGCCTCATGAGGGTGCAAGTAGCCCGGCCCATAATATTTGTGAAACTCCTGAGTATTATAAAATTGAATTAGCGGCTCCGGGACTAAAAAGAGAAGATTTTTTGGTCCATATAAACGAGCAGGGGCTTTTATCAATTTCTGCACTGCATAAAGAACCAAACGGAGCAGTAAATGAACAATACCGGAAACACACATTTAATTATGAGTGTTTTACTCACGAACTTTTACTGCCAGAAAATATTGATTCAAATTTTAATAAAGCAGAATACAATGCAGGTGTTTTATCTATATGGTTTCCAAAAACGGAAAAGTCGTTTCAAAAAAGAGCTTCTACGATAGCAGTATATTAATATTTTTACTTTCTCGATACCCGGCTATTCATTGAAGAGAATCATCAGGTTGTTGTCATCGTAGTTAGTCACAACGATATCGTTCTTTCCATCTTTGTTCATATCATGGATAGTAATCCCATCGGGACGGTTACCAACACTAACGTTTTTACTCTCAGCAACACCAGCTTTATTCATATAAAATATAGTAATACTTTTATCATTATAATTAGTAACGGCAATATCATTGATGCCATCTCCGTTGACATCGCCAATCGCTATCCGGCCAGGGCTTTTTCCTGTTTTAAATGGTGAGCCGTTTAATGGCAGAAACTTTCCCGATCCATCTCCTGTTAAAATAGTTAGCCCGTCTTTTCCCTTGCTTTCCGCAGTAATTGTAGGTGAGTTTACGATTGCAATATCATCGTTGTGATCTCCATTTACATCACCAATAGCCAAACCAAAGGGAGCATCTCCTGCCGGGAAAGGCGACCCCGGCGCCTCCCGGAATTGTGCTTTGCCCATACCCAACAGCACCGTAGCATTATTGCCTTCCAGATTACTTGTAACAATATCCGGCCTTCCGTCTTTATTTACATCTCCAACCCGTAATCTTTGGTAGGGGCGTTTGCCCACCTTGTAAAATGTTTCCCCATCGAAGTTTCCTTTACCATCTCCAAATATTGCCAGCACACTATTTACTCCCCAGCTATCGGTTGCTAAATCCAGGTTTCCATCACCATTAAAATCCCCGGTGGCAATTCCATGAGTATGCGGCCTCGCATGTACTAAAAAAGGCGACTTTGGGGCCTGTTGAAATTGGCCCTTCCCGTTTCCTAATAACACTGTAAGAAAACTCACCTCAGTATTCGCAATTGCGAGGTCGGCATTTCCATCTTTATTGAAATCTGCAATCACCATATCGTTTGGATACCGGTTTGCAAAAAAAGATGCCCTTTGCGTTTGTTTAAAATTTCCGCTTTCATTTCCCGCCAAAATGGACACGGAGCTATCGCCTGCATTGGCGACAGCAATATCCGGAAATCCATCCTTATTGAAATCGGCTACCTCCACACTGCCGGGGCCTTTCCCGGTTGTAAAAGTCACAATATTAAAGCCCGATTTACTTTCTTTTGTAGCATTTGCGCAGCCAAAAAAAATGATACCGGTGGTATATGCCGCAGCAAATGCTTTGAGCAAAATAGATTTCGCATTCATAAGTTTCTTTGTTCAAGATATCTAAATGGCCAACCCAATAACCTGTTTCAATGAGAACGAATAATTTCAGCTAATGCAAAGATTTATCAAATTTGACTTTAAAAATAGAACGGGATTAAGGTGTATGATTCTATGAACTACTAATCATTTTGCGAAATGATAAAGGCGTTATACCTACGTTCTTTTTAAACAAACGAATAAAATGGCTTTGATCGGAAAAACCGCAGGTATAAGCAATTTCTGTTAACGTAAGATGTGGGCTGCAAAGCATTAAGCTGACTGCTTTTTCAATTTTTATTTTTCGGTTATAATCACCAAAAGTGCAATGAAAGTGAAGAGGAAACTGCTGACATAAATAAACGGGATGAATATTTATTTCTAAAGCGATTTCCAGTAGCGATATATTTTCTTTATACCGGTCGTATAATAAATCTTTTGTTTTTGTCACCCAGGCAGGCTTCCCGGATACTTGCGAAATGTCTCCATAAATCATTTCTTCTATCGACTGCACAACTAAACTTTCAATTGATAAAGAGGACGCATTGTCAAAGTATTTTATTTCTTTAAAGATGTTAAAGAAATTATTCTTTATAATAGGGCTCTGTATTTCTTTTACTCCTTTAATAAACGAGGGATTAATGTGATACTTTTTAAACCAGGCTGCATCTATATCAATATGCAGGGCACCTGCCAAACTTGAATACCGGGAATTACAATGAGGCTCATCACTGTCATTATATAGGAGGCAACCGGCAGCTAATTGAATTTGCTTCTTTTTATGCGTTTCAACAAGATTTCCTTTTGTTGTAAACGCAAAGTGGGCATTTTGATGATGGTGCCACGGACAAGCTTGATATCGATAAAACTGTGAATCAACGATTGTGAGGCCATTCAGACAAAATTCCTTTTTTGCAATGCCATAAAATTTTCCTTTTTCCAGGCGTTTCATTATTGAAAGCGCTTTGATTTGCTTAATGATCGTTCATAATTATAATTAAAATCATCGGCGGAACACTCACCACGGCAACAGTCTAAAACAGGAACTACTTATTTCTGATCCTAATAGATAAGCTAAGGATTCGTAACCTTTACTAACTTCACTAATAAACGTACTTCCGGATCATCAATATCAGGTTTTCCGCCTGGTTTATTTTCAAACATCTTTTTGCACCATCCGAGAGTTTTATTTTCGGGGTATTCTTTAATCTGCCGGTCCAGCCATTTGACTGCTTCTGCTTTATTGCTCTTTTTTTCAATAGCCCATGCACTTACCAGGCTGTTGGCGGGAAAAAAGTTCGTAACTGTATTTTCAATTTTCGGCAGGAATTGGATAATTTTTCGCAACGCGACACCTGCTTCCTTCGTTTTGTTCAGTTCAGTATAAATAAGATAATCCATCCAATCTTCCAGCCGCTCATCCACATCTTCCTGGTACGGCTTACCAACACCCAAATTTTCAGGCCACATTTTGGCAGAGGTAATAAATTGTAAGGCTTGCGAAAAATTTTTATTTTGCATTTCTTTAATGGCAAGCATCAGCCTTGCCTCCCTGAACAATACACGCCCCGTTGTAGCACCTTCAAAAGGAATTATATTTAATTTCGACAATACCACGTCACAATCGCTGTAGCGCTTATTTAGCAACAGGGTTTTTGCATAAAGCATTCCAATGATGTAATTCTGCAAGTGAGTTTGATAAAAACTTTCAATTGTATTTAACGCGAGGTCATATTGTTTCCGCTTTATATAATATTCACACAGCAATTTTGGATAACGCCATTGTTCTTTATCCAGTTCAATTGCTTTTTTCAGATCGGTTACAATTCCTTCGTTTGCAGTATCATTGAAAAGTTCAGCCCGTGCTGCGTAGAATGGCGCAAAGTCAGCATTATTACCACAGGAAGCCAATAATTTTTTGCTCTCATCAATGCGGTTCCTGTCTTTATAAATTAATGCGAGATAGTACTTCAATTTCCAGTTATTACTTTGTTTTGATGCCCATAACAAGACCTCTTCATCTTCGGAACGAAATGGAAATACAAATGCCGCGGACGCCTTATTTGCTTTCTCTAATGTGGCAGAAAAATCTTTATGCTGCTTGAATTGAATAAATGCTAACCAATAATCTTTCCATGCGTTATCCGGCGATAGTTGCAGAATCTTTTCTGATTCATCCCAACATTCTTTATTGTAGTAACTGATTGCCAATTCCAGGTAGGTTTCCTGTGGCTGTTCATCCTGTACCAATGAAGTAAACGAATTTTTATTTTCGCCTGAGGGCTGCAATAAATATTTTTCAAATCGCGCAAAATGATTCAACGGATCATAATATAAAATTTTATTCAATACCTGGTTTGCGTTTCCGGAATCATTTTGATTGCGAAAAACAATAGCCTGTACCTGTAATGCATCAATATTATAGCGGTTAAAGTCGATAGCTTTGGCTGCATATAAAAATGCCTTTTCAAAATTCTTTTCTTTTAGATACAATTTACTTAGCTCCGTGTATGCCGCACTCCGGTATTCACTCGATAAAGCCGAGAGATCAAACCCATCTTTTGCATCAATGACATTGCCCGACTTTGCATTGATGAGGCCATAATAATAATTGGCGGCACCATCATGTGTGTCAATACTCAGTGCTTCTTTAGAAAACTCTAATGCTTCATCATAACGCAGGTTGCGGTACATCAATTCACCCATCTTTACCAAAGCCGGTAAAAAATTATGGTCCTTTTTTAGAGCTGCCGATAATTTTTTTTCTGCTGCCGCATACATTTTCTGATCCATAAACTCTTTACCACTTACATACAGGCCATATACACTATTTGAATCAAAATCTTTTGGAGACTCAATCGGCCTGCTTAAATTATTTGCAGCCGGTTTTGAATCATAAATAAGTTTGTTACCGCCGAGCGTTGCTGTGAGGGCCTGCATATCCACATTTACTTTTATTGAATCCATAAATGTTTTGAGCGGCAGCAATTCAATTCGCTTCTTATAAAGCGCTTTATCATTTTCTCTTATTTCCAATTCGCCGCTTAACATTTGAACCGGGCTAAAATATATTTTCAACCAGCCATCTTCATATGTTAAATTCAATGCACCATATTCATTGGCTTCCACGAAACCTTTTGTTTGCAAAACGGGATACCAATATTCTGTCCACGTATCGGTGGCGTAAGGCGCAAAACTTCTGTGCTTGAAGGGTGTGAAACTACTCTTCTCCATGTTTTGGTTAAATAACCTCCCGGACTGTACTTCCACGTATTGCCCATCACTATCAGTTAATAATTTCTCCCATATCATGCCTTGCCGGGACAAGCCCCATATCCATATTTTTTTTCCTGCTTTGTCGTCATGGGAAGCGTAACGAACCATTCCAAAATCATCATCATGCCAGTAACCACCAAAGAAACCCGTGTATTTACCAAACACATGATAGGATTTGTAACCACCGAAATTGTTGTTATTATAAAAAGAAATGTCCTTTCCGTTTTGCTTGTTGACCGGCCAATCGCTGTACTCGCCTTCATGGCCGAGGTAATGTGTACCGGGAAAAATGAATTGTAAATTTCCTGCCGCCTTAAGGCCGGTATTCATCCAGTGATAGTAAGGCTCTTCAAGAGGCGTAGAATTATACCAAAATGACCTTGTCGTAAAGTAAGCTTTATCTTTCGGCAAATTTATTTCCATTCTCCAGTTGGTTCGTGTAAGCAAATCCAAAACTCCAATGATACAACTTACACTTCCATCATCATTTTTCTTAGTGATGTAATCAACGGGTGTTGCACAGTTTGGCGTATGCCCGATGATACCATAATTGGCCTCAATACCGCCACTGGTCCAGGGGCCACGCATCGCAACGTCACGAAATTTTACTGCATGGTTATAATAGATAAAAGACCTGCCGGAAGATTTTTCAATAGCGGACCAAATCTTTCCGCCTATTTCAGGCAGTATCATCAGTCTGATGTAATCGTTTTCGAGTTCTACGACTTTCCAGGCCTTTTGTACCGGTTTATCGGTAAAACCGTCATAACGGTAATAAGGATAAATTTTAGTAAATGCCGGAATGGGATCAGGGTCAGAAAATGGATACGTTGGAAATGTTTTACTGTATTCATGAATAACGGCATTTTGTTGTGCTATACCCGAAAACCAAAAACAAATAAATACAATTGAAAAGAATTTTTTCATGTAAACTGAATTGATTAGGTCTTAAATATTGACCGAATTTTTTTGCGGCAAAAATTATTTATTGCGATTCGTCAATTTATAATAATGAACCTTATGCTTTGCCACATAGGGCCATAGGCACATAGAAAACCACATAGAAAAATTCAAGCGCTGTAATATGATCTGCATGCTTATTATAACCAGCTTTTCTATGTGCACCTATGTTCCTATTGTGTCTACGTGGTTCAAGTAAATAAATCAGGCTTATAATGACGGATAAAGTTAATCTGAAAACACGACTGGTTGGCTTATGAAGACAATGTCTTTTGCTCATACCATATCTGGATATTATAACACTTTAAGGGAAACCAACCCCATAAAAATCTTCAGGCATCCCATCAATATGCATCAGTCAAAGCAAATACAGGCTTACGGTACATCCACTGGCCACCGGTAAAATCCGGAAATTCCACGGTTTGATTTCCCAATTCAATTGATTGCTCACTCAAGGGTGAAATGGCACTCCATGCGGCGGCATCATATACATCCATTGGTGTAGGTGTTTTGTTTTTAATAGATTCTACAAATGCATGAATCACAAAAAAATCCATCCCTCCGTGCCCTGCTCCGTTAGTCTCTTTACTCCATCTTACCCAAAGCGGATGATCATATTTATCTAACCAGCTTTTCTCTTCATCCCATTCATCAGGTTTGGCAGATTTATCCTGGATATAAATACTTTTATTTACATCCATCCACAAGCCCTTCTGTTCCCTGTACACGAAAGCCCAATGAATAAGGCCTTGGTAAATCAGTATCATGTTGCAATAAAATTGTTTCTCCATTGGCGCAATTAATAGATGTAGTTACGACATCTCCTAATTTAAAATTTACTTTCGCATTGGGATGATTTTCGCCTCCATACTTTACAACATAATTATGCAATCCTCTTGCTTTTAGAAGAGAAAGAACATAATGAAAGAAAACGGTTGCCACGATTGATATTGATATATTGGGCAATAGGGCCAATGCCATGTGTAGGATACAGGTCGCCGTTGCGATGAACAGAATGTTCCGTTCTCCAATGCGCTTCGGAATATCCTTTCTCGCCAAACTCTACACCATGTTCTTTTCCATGGCCACCATCATTAAATTTTACGTCACGCAAATCGTGCTGGTAACCTCCCTGCAAGTGAATCAGTTCACCAAATAATCCCTGGCGCACCATATTTAATACCGCCATTACATCCCTGCGGTAACAAACATTTTCCAGCATCATCACATTGGCATTGTATTTTTCAGCAGCCTTTACTACATCCCAATGATCCTGCAAAGTAATGCCCAGTATTACTTCTGTGGCAACATACTTAAGGCCTGCTTCCAATGATCCCATTACCATTGGCTTGTGCCATTCCCAGGGAGTCACTATAACCACACCATCCAAACCGCCTTTTTCCAGCATTTTTTTCCAGGCATAATCATCTCCGGTATAGATCTGCGGCATTTTTTTACCACTCTTTGTGATGATATCTTTTGAGGCTTTCAACGCACGGTCGTCTATATCGCAAATGGCAACCAAGCTCCACATCATCTCTTCTCAGTAAAAGATCCAAATGGCCCTGGCCGCGCGCGCCAACACCAATAATAGCAAGCCTTACTTTTGGATCCGCCATGTTTGCAAAAAGTTTACCTGTGGGCATAATAGCCATGGCTGCCGCAGCAAGGCCACCTGTTTTTATAAAATCTTTCCTATTCATATTTATTTAGTGTTAGTGTTTATTGAAATTAATGTTATTAACCTCACCCCAACCCCTCTCCAGGAAGGGCCATGTAAAGTTAACGAGCGATTTTTCACTTTATGAAATCTATCAAAATTGTGAACTGGCACCTGACATTCATCCGGGCTTGCTATTTTACAATCAATAACCATCCCTTCCCTTTTTCAACAGGAATGTTTTCATTAGTAAGTAAAAGTTTTTTTCGGTTGAAAATTTTTAATTTCCGGAGCCACGATTGACGCTTTTGATGAGTCAATTCCCAAACTTTTCCAATCAATTTCCAATTGCACATTTACGTCATCTTTTGCCCAACTTGCAATTGACACCAACACTGCACCTTTCTTTTTATACACTGTTGCCAACACCTTATCGTTATTTGTTTTTACAGGACAATTTTCACTCCAGTACCCGATCATCTGCGAACCTTTTATTCCAAAATTATCCCATACTTTCCAGATGGGCCGTGGATCGGCATTATCGCTCCATGGCATACGATTCGTCATGCCATAAATCATTCCGCGCCATGGATTACCGCCGCCTTCCAACATTTCTCCCATCAGGCCAAAGGGAATCCCGCTTACTTCTGTGAGAAAGAAATCCGGGTCATTTTTTTCATAGTCAAAATATTCACCGAACCACAAACGGTTAAGGTAAGGGAAATGCTCCATGTACAAATTAGCGCTGTTATTAAATCCATCATTTTTATTGTACTGATTGGCAGAATGCAAATCAATTATGCCGGGGTGGCCATCTTTTGTAAGCACACGTTTGATGCGCTTCATGGTGATCCGGTCGAACGCAACATCATCTAAATAAATTCCATCAATACCTACATTTTGTGTTAACCAGTTCATGCCTTCCACATAGTAATTATGCCAGCGGTTCATCCCGCTGTTAATGATAGCAGCATCTTTCAATTCAGGAACAAACCACGCCGCAATATAATCAGTATCTAAATGCTCCTGCAGCCAGCTAAAGCCCCCGCCTTTACCGGCAGAATAAATTTCATGGCCAAGGCTTCTCAATGCAAAGGTTTCATATGCGTGGTTTGACAGCTCGCGTATCGTGTTGTAAATTTTTACTTTTAATCCCGCCGCATGGGCAGAATCGATATACGATTTCATTTTTTTCCAGGCGATAAAAGGATAATTAATATAAGGATTGATTGCGGTTGCATGATGGATGTTGATAACTGTAGCCGCCGGTTGCCTGTATAGTGTCAATGGGTTTATAAGCATGATAAAACCTCGTTGCCCACTGAAAATCGGTATTGATAATATGAAATGGGGTTATGAGGAGCGTAAAATTATAATACAATACATCTCCTTTTTTCATTCTCCTTTCCCCGCTATAACTTTGTACCGTCGTTGTTTTATTGTTTTGGATGATCTTAATTCCTCCTTTACCCTCATTTCCCCATGATGTTGGCAATAGCAAGGGCTTTAGCAGGTAGAAATTTGTGTTTAATGGCCGCAAATATCTTTCATCGCGCAAAGAAAATTGCAGTCCTGCATTTACGTTGCCTATCCATGCACCGTCCTGGTTTTTGTGAGCGACATCCCATTTCCATTCAAAATTTTCCGGGCGGTAACCACCCTTTTGTCCAAGGCCCATCATGTATTTTGATGAGGAAGCCGCCATCGGGATTTCCAAACGGATGTCTTTCAAATCGATATCATTTTCTGCCGATATCTTAACAGTATAAGAAACAAATCCATCAAACTCCATGGATGCATTTACCTGCATATGCAAAGATGAAGAAGAAGATAAAGCTTCCCATTTTACTGTACCTGGTGTTTTTGAAATAAATTTAACCGGGTTGCTCTTCCATTGAATTTGCCCATGTGCATCTTCGGCAATTAGTTGGAATGGCTTTACTATAATATCATTTGCCTTGTTACCTACTGCTGTCATTTCGGGTGTAAAAAAAGTTTGTATTTGCCGTGGAAACCCGTCCGGACTAATGATCAATTTTCGTCCCGATAATTTAATAACATTACCTTTCACAACAAGCGGTGAATAGGGTGCTATTACAGTATTTTCCTGCGCTAAAGTAGAATTAAGCCATCGCAACCTGGTCATTTTCCATGGTTCATTTACACCACCATCTTTTATTAAACTAGCTGTAACAGCAAGGCTTAATTGAATTTCTTTTGCTGGCTGCCCTTTTGCACTGATAGTTACTTTTCCTGAATAGCTTGCAGGAGCCGTGTTTTCCGGAACGTTAATTCCGCACCACAATGCCTGAACTTTCCCTGAATCAACATGTAATGTTTTGGTAAAGGGCATTCCATCATAACCAATTCCGCCTGTATTGATGCAAAAAATATTTTCAGAAGATATTATTTTGCCGGAAGAAGAAGTAAGATTAGTAAAATTAACTTTTACAGCTTCCAGGTTTTGTAAAGCAAAAAGACCTAATTGAAAAGAAAAATTTTCACCCCTTGACGCTTCGCCACTCCAGGAATTTTTTTGTTCGCTTTCAATCCAGCGCTGGGGTAAATCTTTTGTCATCCTGATAGAATTCAGTCGGTCCTCTGGAAAAATTAAAAATGCCGCTGACTTATTTTTTTGAACCAGTTGGCTCGTCTCATCTTTTGTAGCAATGATCTCCATTGGGATAAAAGCTGTTGAATGCATCAATGGATTGGAACTCCTTTACCGTGGCCGCGGGGATGTTGTTATCGGATCTTAAAGCATTCAACCATTCGACAGATGCCGTGGTGTCTGGTTTGAGATAAACACCTTTTGGATAATTGGAACGGCCTTCGTTTTTATAAGGCATATAATAAATATAATATTCCCCACTGCCGCTTGCAGGTTCAAAAAATACTTCGCCATACTCACGGGCAAGCGTACCCGATGTAACATTCAAAATTTTCAGGTGTGTTTTAGCATCTTCTACAATGATTCGCTTGTTTTGCGGATCGTTATCCCTCCTTCTCCATGGAATAACCACTTTAGCAAATTTGCCGCTACCGCTAAATGCAACTACAACTCTTTGGTTGCCTAATGAGTCAGGGTTCCAGCAGTTTGTACAGTTTGTGTACTGAATTTCCTGGGAAAAGGCACTCATCGCCGTAAAGAAAAAAATAAGTGTATATAATTCTTTTTTCATCAATAATATATTTGAATTATGGCGCTGCTTTATAATGCAAAAGTTACTAAACAGGAGGAACAATAAAACTACAGGTTTACAATAATAAATGAACAGGCAACCGTTTGCATGAAATTAAAGGCGTAACTGCCAGACTCTGTGTAACAAAAGACAAATTATTGTGCTGTCCAGGTATTATTATTTCTATTTATATCCGGCAATTGAACGTCCGGATCAATAACAACAGAAATTAGTGGCGATGTGGAATTGCACCTGAAAGTCCATTCGCCACTACGTTGCCATATTTCTACGGGTAACTTGAGTTCATATGACTTCCCGTTGCCTTCCGTAATTTTTATAGTAACCGGCAATACCATTTGCCCTAAATTTTCTATGGTAATAAGTGCTCCATTCCGCGGGCTATCATTGATGTATTTTATACTTTTTACCGATTGATCAAGATCCCATGTTTGAAAGAACCATTCTTTCCAGAACCAATTGAGATCTTCTCCTGCAGCATCATTCATGGTTCTGAAAAAATCATTGGGCTGTGGATGCTTGTAGGCCCACCGCCTTATATAAGTTTTGAATGCATAATCAAATCTTCCGGCACCTAATACTGTATTGCGCAGAATATTTAAACAGGCTGCAGTTTTATAATAATACATTCCTATATCCTGCATTGACTCAGGAGGTGTCATGAGCGGATCTTTTTCTTTGATCATTGCTTTTGCCATGTTCAATATGCCATGACTGGTAGTATCTCCATATTCCCCGTTATTAAACCAATTTGAAGCATAGCCATTAATAAATGTGCACATCCCTTCATCCATCCACATGTATCGCCTTTCGTTGCTTCCAACGATCATCGGAAACCAGTTGTGCCCGATCTCATGAGTTATATCATGCCATAAATCATCTTTATTAATACTATAACTGCAAAAAACGATGCCGGGATATTCCATGCCCAATGCAACGCCGGCGACTACCACTGCAGAATTCCAGGGAAATTCATAATAATTTTTAGAATAGAACTCAATGCTCTGTTTCAAATACTGCACGCTCCTGTTATAAGCTTCCTTTCCTTTACTTTCAACAGGATAAACAGCCATGGAAATTCCTTTTCTTCCGGAAGGAAAGTTGATACGGGCAGCATCCCACATAAACGCCCTCGATGCGCTCCAGGAAATATCGCGGGAGTTGTGCATCTTGAAATGCCAGGTCAGTGAGCCATTTTGAACAGGCCTTATTGATGACGTCCCGATTTCATTCTCATTAATAATGTGGATAGTGCTGTCGCTTTTACGTGCCTCATCCAATCTTTTGACTTGTGTTGAAGTTAATACAGCCGCGGTATTTTGCAAGTCGCCCGAGCCCATTACAATCATATCGGAAGGCACGGTAATAAAATAATCAAAGTCACCGTACTCACAGTAAAATTCGCCCGTTCCGATATAAGGCAGCGTGTTCCAGCCTTCGATATCATCATACACGCACATGCGCGGGTACCATTGCGCCAGCTGGTATATTACGCCGTTCTTTGTGTATAACCGGCCCATGCGATCAGCCCCGTATTGTGGGATCGAAAAAGAATAGTCTATTTTAATATCAATTCTATCACCATTGGGTTTCATTGAAAAGGGCAAGCGCAATTGCATTCTTGTATCAGTTATTACAGGGACTATTGCATATCTTTTCCCTTTGTATGTCACCGATGCAGATTGGATCTGGTAACCGCCTTTTGTATATCCTTTCGCATCAAACCGGTCTCCTGTTGCAAGAGTAGTAGCCGCGCCGCGCGAACCGGTATCAAAGAGATTCTGATCTAACTGCAGCCATAAATAATTTAAGGTGTCCGGACTTTTATTCGTGTAGTTTATTGCAACATTTCCTTTGAGCGTAGTATCCCTTTCATCCAGTGTAACATGAATGGCATAATTAACGCTGTTTTGCCAATACTTAGCGCCTGGCGCTCCATTAGCGCTCCTGAATTGAGTACCGTCATGAGTAAAAAATAAAGGGTCAAAAACATTGTTATGATCATAACCGGATTTTGTTTGCTGTGCAAAAACGCTTTGAAAAGTAAGCGACATTGATAGCAGCGCTATGAATGCAAAGGCAAATCGTTTCATAATTCGTTTCGTTTTATTTAAAAATTTCAAGTGCAAAAAGTCCTATTCTTTTACTGCATTAACCATCGTTGAATAATACATTTAACCTGTGAAAAAGGTATGTTTCTATAATTCACGAAGCATTACGCGAATAAAAAAAGCCATATTATTTTGAGAAGTTACCTTGCCACAAGTGCAAACGGCTTTCCCTTTCTAAATCCTCTTACTGCATAATAGAAAATGTAAACATAAGCGGGGAGCATGCAAATTAAAAAGGACAAAGGGTTGGATAAATGTATCGTGTCTCTTAAACTTGTATAAACCAAAGGGATCACCGCCCCTCCGGCAATGCCCATAATAAGTAAAGCCGATCCCGTCTTTGTAAATTTTCCCAAACCATTTATAGCCAGTGGAAAAATTGCCGGCCACATCAAAGCATTTGCGAGGCCAAGTAATGCAATGAAAGTAATAGAAACATATCCACCGGTAAGAAAAACTAATATGCTGAAAATAATTCCCAATATGGCTGATATAGCTAAAGCTCTTTGCTGAGACACAATTTTCGGAATAGTGAAAATACCAATTACATAGCCGGTCAGCATAGCAAACAATGTAAAAGCCGTAAAGTATTTCGTTTGATCCAATGGCATACCCATGTGTTTTCCATAAGTACCAATTGCATCACCAGCCATCACTTCTACCCCAACATATAAAAAGAGGCATAACACTCCCAACAATAGATGAGGGTATTGAAATACACTGGTCTTTTGTATAGCAGGCTTATAGTTAACCGGTTCTTTTTCGGCTGATGCTATTTCAGGCAATGATGACTGCTTTATCATGATTGCCATGATCACTAAAATTATTGTGATGATTAGGTAGGGAGTAATAACACGTTTAGCGAGTTCACTGAGTAATATTTCTTTTTGCGACATATCGGTCGTTGCAATAATTTTTTGTTCAATTGCGGTAGCATTCTTTAAAACCAGGGCGCCAACAATGAGTGGGCTTAGCATACCAGCTGTTTTATTACATATGCCCATAATACTGATACGTTTAGCCGCACTTTCTATAGGGCCGAGGATGCTGATATAGGGATTGGAAGCGGTTTGTAATAAAGCCAGCCCCATTCCCTGCACAAATAAACCGGTAAGAAACAACGCAAAACTTCTCGCATTGGCTGCCGGAATAAAGATGATGGAGCCAATGGCCATAATAAATAATCCAAGCGCCATACCATTTTTAAACCCTGTTATTTTCAGAACATATGAGGAAGGTATTGCCAGAAAAAAATATGCCATGTAAAAACTAAAGGTTACAAAGAATGCCTGCGTATCACTTTTTAACTGGCAGGCAAGTTTAAGAAAGGGAATGAGGGTGCCGTTAAGCCAGGTCACAAAGCCGAAGATAAAAAACAATATGCCAATAATTACAACAGCATAAGTAGTACGGTTCATGGGTTTCATTAATAGTAATTTAGGTTATTCATTTTCAAGCTTTATATTACTACTGCGCATTTACAGTATGTTTAAAACTACGGCTTTGGCGCAATAGACTAAGAAATTAAGTTGTGGCAGCTTTATTGGTTTGCAACTTATAGCCGCCCTGTTTGTATTAGTACATCTTTTGACTTACGAGTAAAATCGGCTTCGGATTCAGCAGACTGTTCCTTATTCTTAATTCTTAATTCTTAATTCTTAATTTCTAATTTGCTTTTTACCGACAGCACTTCTCCCCTACTCATCTGAACGATCATCGTATCTCCTTCCATCGTATATCTCTTTTCCAAATTAGATAAATACTCTCTTTTAAATGGAAGCTTTAAACGTAACAAGCCTCCTTTTTCGGACATTATTTTTACTTCCTCCGTTTGACCGTTGCTTCGCCTCGCACTCACGATAAACGCTCCCTCGGCGCGCAAATTATTGAAACTAATTTCTTTCCATATTGCAGGCACGGCAGGAAATATTTCAATAATCCCGCTATAACTTTGCAACAGCATTTCGTGAACTCCCTGTGCAAAAGCAAAATTCCCTTCGAGTGTAAAAGGCCGGTAAGTAAATTTTGAATATTGTCCGCCTTTTTGATCGCCATTCAAATGAAAACTATTTGAAGAACAAAAATTAGAAGCAAATATTTTTAATTGCCTTGCAGCATTATCGCCTTCCTTTGCCCTCGCATATAAGCAGGCTGCCCAGCTAAATGAATACCCGCACCATGCATCGGTTCCTGTTTTCTCCATCCAGCGCAAAGACCTGTCGATAATGATTTTGTCTCCATTTCTGTTAACATTCAACAATCCTAACGGGTAAATGGCCATAAGGTTTGAATGATGACGATGCGATTCTTTTCGGGTAACACCCGGAGCCATTGTAAGGCCGGTTTCATTTGTATCCAATGCCGGTAGCTCATCAATTATTTTGCGCCAGTGTAACGCCTCCTTCGTTTTGGCCATAGCTTCCGCTGCAATTGCTGCGGCGTTGAATGTGAATTTCATCAAAGACAAATCGTAGTTCGTGGTATTCGTAAACCATGCGTTAATCGTATTATCATTATACTCAGGGCTCGAGCTTAATGGCAATTTTCGTTTACCCTTTTCAACGTAAGAAATATTTTCCAAAAAAACAGCAACTTCATGCAGGTAAGGATAGGCGCGGTTTTGCAGAAATTCCGAATTAAGTGTGTATTTCCATTGCCAGTAAAAATGTTGGGCAAGCCATGCGCTTATTGTGGGTGATAAAGAGTATTGAATCCAGCCACCCATAGGATAACCGGATAAGGTAGTAACGCCGGGTACATCCAATCCATTGACACCAAAATATTCCCGGGTATATTTTTCATTTTCTTTTTTTATCTTCCATAGCCAGTCAGTAAATGTTTTTGCTTCTTCCAAATGATTTGAGGTATATGAAGGCCAGTAAGAAAGTTGTGTGTTGAGATCATTATGAAAATCTCCTTTCCACGGCGGAAGATTCCCGTTATCTGCTGTCCATATAGCCTGTAAAGTAATAGCAGGTGCGCCTTTACGCGCTACGCAACCTAATTTATAAAGCTCGAGGTAATATTGTTTTTCAATTTGACTGTCGGGAATTGAAACGGATGATTGGTCCCAGAAATTCTGCCACCATTTGCAATGCGTGGCCAGGCTTGTATCAGAAGTTATTGCTTTGGCTTTTATATCCTTGATAAAAACTTTGGCAATACTCCACATTCCTTCCACTTCATTTCTTCTTCGTACCCAATGAACATGTATGGTATAACCTTCATCTTTATTAACGGGCTGATAATATTGGCTAAAATCTTTCCCTTTAACTATTTTACCTTGCGAATATCCTAATCTTTCCAATCCCTGTCCTTCTACTGAATTTCCAGCCTGCCCGGCTTTATCACTCTTATATGGCGGGGCAACGATACTTGCAATTATATCTTCTGAGATATTACTAAATTTGAAAACACCGGATTCTGCAGTAGCACAAACAAATGTTTCCAACTTAACTCCGCTCTCCCATTCAACTGTACAAATTGCTTTTCTAATATCCAGTTCCGACCTCTTTACCTTTCCAAAAGATGACATATCAAATTCTATTGCGCCCGCGGGAAGCTTGGTTGGATACGGATAAGCTTCATAAGGATCATCACCCAGTTTATGTACGGTATCATATTGCTTTTTTCTTACCTGCTGTTGCACCCATTTGAAATTGAATTTCGAAAGATCCAAGGCAGGCCGCTCGTCCCAAAGGTCAGCCCTGTCCAATGAGAAGCGCAGCTTATCTCCTTTTTGCCAAATTAACGCGCCTAACATTCCATTGCCCAATGGAATGGCTTCGTCCCATCTTTTGGGTAATGAGTCAAATAGAAGATTGTGCCCCGGCTTTAACTGCGATGACGCATTTTCAAAAGCTATTATTCCAACTAAGAAAACAAAAAGTAGTTTGGTAAACATCAAGAGATTTATTGATCAGGCAAAGAAGAAAAATCAATATCCGGAGCCTTGCCATTCGGTTTGCGTTCAATAATTGAATGCGGTGCAAGATTATTCATTTCTTTAAAACCGCCTGTGAACATATAGAACATGTTGTTTTCTGTACCGGCTCCATAGTCATATCGCTGATGCTTTGCAGGGCTTGCGGTAGTAGTTAAGGCACATTTTGTCATTTCGATCCATGTTCCCGAAGGTGTACAAATCCATTGGTTACCATATCTTGCTTTAAAGTAATCATTACCATTCGGGCCAAAATTTTCCACGAATGAATATAAGCCGGAAAATAATTTACCACCTGTTTTAGTTTTATCCCATTGCGCGATCAGCTTCCATGCGCCATTTTCTGGAGCAAGGTAATAAGCCGTATAAATGGTATGATCGCCCGAAGGCCTTGCGCCTAAAAGAAATTTATAAACCACCCCGGGCTTCCACATAAATACCAGGTGGCTGTGGCCACCGGAACCCTCATTACCAAAATCACCGCTATTAACTTCTGCTCCTTTCTTAACCAGCTTTACCGCATACTCAGAAGGTATTTGCTTTGGGTCATCGGTATTATAATTGCTCCATACAGAAAAAATAATTCTTCTTTCAGTAAGCGAATTTACCTGTATCCCCAGGTAACCGCCACTAAATCCATTGGTCATGTAATAGGCATTGGTTGCATCTACGCCAGTGGGAACAGATACCTCATTATAGAACCATGCAACGCTGCTATCTTTAGGGTATTGATACCACAGATGCGTAGACGCAGCGCCCTTGTATTCGCTTAAATTATATTTAAGGCCTTTTGCAGCGGGGCCGGAAATAATTAAAGCTTCGATGTCCGCAAAGTAACTTCCCTTTTTACTGACCCCTTTTATTTCAATATAGTGATAACATGCTTTATTTATGTCAAACGCACCCACTGGAACGGCCACAAAATGGTCGCTTTTATTAATGGTAACGTCATAACTTTTTCCAGAATCTAGTTGCGCTTTAATTCTGCAATTTCCTTCAGGGGACTTTATTTTAACAGATACCCATATTTTTCCATCCTGTTGCGGGTAAAAATAGGTCCTGGTAAAAACTGCGGCATCATTCCAGCCCGATAATCCGGTTTTTGAAATCTCGTTTGATTTTGCTTCTTCCTGTTGTTCTGGATATACGTAGCCGTTTCCAGCAAGAGAAACTGTATAACTGTTTGCAGTATCAAAGTTAATTTGTGCAATACCAGGTTTCCAAAAAAGAAAGGATAACGGTAATAATAAAATTTTTAAATCTGATGGCTTCATGTTCTGTAATAAACTTTAAATAATGTATTTACTTCCTTTTTCTTAATTGCATTTCAACTATTAGCGATGTGTTGCGTTTAAAATTTTAATCCTTATTTCATACGCACCGGGCACTTGTATCCGCATGGGAATTCTCAAAGCATAATCAAATTTGTCATCTGTATAAACACCAAGATAATGGCTGTCGGAAGTTCCTGTATATAAACTACCCCCGTTGTTAGCAGACCAGGTTGAGGTACTGTCGATGTGAACAAATTGAGAAGGTATCCTATAGTACATATTGAAACCGTTGCCTAGTGTAACAATAGGGAAAGGGACTAACGGATATTTAATAGAAATAGCGGTATCTGTGGTCACGTACGTATCAGGGGCATAATCCTGCAAATTCTGGAGGAACGGTGGATTGGGATTCAATCCTGAGTTTGGCCTTTTTGTAAATTCTCCCGTTTTAGGATTAAAGGGAACACCGTTTTTGTCCATGACTTTCAGAATAAGCACATTAGGTGTATCAGCGAACCGCGTAACAGAAAAATCATCAAAGGGATTATTTGCCCCATTAAAAAGCGTGCCCGCTCCGGAAGCGGTGCCGGCAACCAGTAAGGAGTTGCTGAAATTTCCGGTTTCAGGACTTGTTTCAAGAGGTGCTCCATCCACGATATTAATTTGCATGATATTTTTTAAGTCCTGGGTGCCGGCACTGTTAGTTACCTGTATATCCATCTTATAGGTGCCGAGTGGCAAAAAAAGTGTGCCGCTGTTGGCTTCAATAGTGCCATTGGTTTCGTTTACAACAATCGGCGGAAGGCTGTCGTAAGAACGCTTGGCTGTAATAGAAGCATAATCTTTATCAGTAGCCGGATCGTATGCGGAAGTCCAGATAGCCACCTGGTATTTTTTTAAAAATATGTCATCAACTATATTGCCTGCTTCATCATAGATATGTGTCCATTTGACATGCATAGGAATGCTCGAGCCATCGGTAACCAATGAGTAAGAAGAAGAAGTCCTTCCTCTTATGATAGAGAACTGGTTGACGGCATACTGCACAAAGGGGCTTAAAAATCCATTTCCGACTTTAGTGCAACCTGTAAAAAAACCTGTCAAACCAATAATAAGTAAAAGAACAGCGATTTTTATTCTATATTTTTTCATCCGAATAGTTTTATTGTCTGGTATTATAAAAGAATAAGACGTGGGAATTTTCCAGGGCATTCATAGTTCCGTTTTGCGTGATGATGCCCGATGTTGTACATAAAGTATGCACGCCGATGTCGGGGGTTATATCACCGGCAGGATTCGCCTCGCTGAGGTCGTAATGATACCATAGTTGCGTGAAGTATACCACTTGCGGCTGGCTTGATACGATAGGGTTGTAGCCCAAAGCCCCGTTCTTTATATATTCATAAGATATAACAGCAGTATCACCAGGCAACTCTGTCTGATATAAAGCGCCTGTGTTTGTTAATGCAGAAAACGGAAGTGGCGTATGAATAAGATATAACAGCATAGAGTCTGCTGTACCATTAATATTATTTTGTAAATAATACACCAGGGAATCTAATCCGAATTTTTGGTCCTGGTTAATAGTAGCCTGCACATAAAAAGTTCGAAGATTTAAATAGGAGTAGATCGAATAATCAGAAGGAGCAAAAAAGGTAGTTCCCTGCTCATTGATTTTATCTTTCAAATTAGCTGCATCAATCAACTGAACCAATGTATCGTACAACGGATTAGTTTTTAACAGATCATAAGTTGTGGTGTTTTTAAATTGATTTACATCCTGGGGTGTACCTCCGGAGATATAATCTTTTTTGCAGGCACTGAACACGTGCAAAATCGTGAACAGCGCTGCAATTTTTATAAAGAGATTTTTCATACAATATTTTTGAAAATGGTTTTTCATTAATGTCGATGTTATTATTTGTGAGTGGCCCACCAGGGATTTTGAGTCAGTAAATTATCCTGCGGAAACAGTGTGCTCATATCCAATGGCCAGTAATATCCTTTGTTGGTAGCGTTAACCCGGCCATCGGCGGGATATCCTACGTATTCAAGCCATCCCTGGGTAGGTTCCGTACGTATCAGGTCATAGTACCATTGGCCTTCGCCGATTAATTCGCGGCCCCGTTCTATTACCACTTCATCAATCATATCATATTGATTTGTGGGATTTTGATAAGACGTTATTCCTGCCCGATCTTCGGTTAAAGAAAGTTCATGGGCTGCTCCGGCAAGGTCACCGGTATAAGCCAGTGCTTCTGCATCCAATAAAATAATATCAGATAAGCGGAAGAGTACGAGGTTATTATTTATATAAGGAAGTGTTTTTGAATCTGGTTGCTGGTATTGAAAATCGGTATACTTCAGCATTAAGTAGCCCGGCATATCACCTCCTGTAGAAGGTACAGGGCTTAAAATAGCTTTATAACGTGCATCTGCAGTAGCACTGGCTGTATCATAAAACTGGTCAACAAAACCGCCGGATGGCGAAACCCAGCAGTTGTTTTTTAGATTGTCTACTAAAGGGCCTTTTAAAAACGTGCCAAAAAAGTCAAATTGCGCTTCCGCCCATGCCTGGTAAGAACCGACTTCATTGGCAAAGTCGGGATCATTTGGATTATACTTCATAGCTATTTCAAATATATTTTCCGAAGAAGATTGCCCTTTCCAGATGTTGGTATAAGTAGCCATTGGTTCTAAAGAATAGCCTCCGTTATTGATAACTTCCTGGCAGGCTGAATGCGCATCGGCATAGTCGTGCTTCCATGCGTAAATATGAGCGAGTAATGAATATACCGTTCCTTTGTTTGCTCTTATTGATTTCGCAGGATCACCACCTGTGTAACCGAGGTAACCTGCGGCAATTTTTAAATCAGCAATGCAGCTATCCAACACAACGGCTTCAGGAGTTCGGGCAAGAGGCGGAATTTTGCCGTAGTCAATATCATCGTATGTTTTGGTAACATATACAGGATCGCCCCAGATCCTGGTAATATAAAAATAAGTATACGCTCTCATAAATAATGCCTCTCCTATATAAGCATTCTTTACACGGTCATTTGAAAAGAGTGAAGGAGACATTGCCGGCACATTTAAAAGAATGAGGTTTGCCTGTGCGATCAATTGATAAAACCTCGACCAGTTTTGTAGTTCAGGTTCTAAGTAAGGCACATAAGAAAAATTGAATGGAGGGGAATTTTCCGCTTTTATCGTTTGATAGTTCCATTCCGGAACAGACGGTAAAAAAGTCCCTGCAGCCAGGTCTCCATTTATAAAATAACTGGGTGCGCTTTCATTACCATTATCCTTATTAGTTCCCCGCAGATCAGCACGCAACTGTCCATACATGGCAAGTGTGGCCTGCTCAACAGAAGTTTGCGAAGTCCAGAATTCTGTTCCATAGGTTGAATTAATCGGGCCTTTATTTAAATATTTTTTACATGATATCCCAAATAAACCTAAAATAAATAGCAGTATGGTAATTTTTAAAATTGAATACTTCATATAATTATTTTTGAATTTAAAACTGCACGTCAATTCCAAAAGTTACTTTAGTTGGTGTAGGATATAACCCTCCCGTATAAACGCCAAGCTGATCGACAAGCTCGGGATTAGGTAATGTACCGTTCTTTAAAGTGAAAACGTTATCAACTATTGCATATACTCTTGCGCCCGTTAGTTTTGCCCGTTTTATAAATGTTGATGGTAGCTGGTAGCCCAACACGATGTTTTTAACTTTGAAGTAACTTCCATCTTCATTGAACATGCTCGAAATCGGTATGTATTGATAGTAGCTTGGGCCAAATGGATTAATTGAAGGGAAGCCCGCTTTGTAATTAGGATCCGACTTTTGCTTTTGAGGAGTCCAGTAATTGATGCCGCTCAGGTCTGGTAACCTGTTTTCCGCAAAAGAATATATACTGCTGGCGTAGCCACCTACAACGTTACTTATCTGCTGCTGGAAAAATGTATTGACTATATCTCTTTTCCAGGTAAAGACACTGAGAATGCTTAAAGAAAAATTTTTGTACGTAAAATCATTTACCCATCCACCGGTGAACTTCGGGTTGGGATCGCCTGTCGGAATACGGTCGCCGTATTGTGCTCCATTATCTTCATCGGTCCATACATCACCAATATTATTAACATCCTGCCATATAGGATCGCCAGGAACTACTTTGTGATTTCCTTTAAAATAGGTAAGTGAATTTCCTGTTAGTGGATTAAAAGGAATGTCACTTTGTTTGTTATAAACACCCATATATTTCAACTGGAACATTTCGTAGATAGGCTGGCCTACGGCGAAGATTCGTGATATGCCATAATAATCATCTATTTCAAATGTGCGGTTATTATTAGGTAACCTGGCGATCTGGTTCTTATTATTTGAAATTGTAAGCTGCATATTCCATTGAAGGGGGCTGGTACGGGAAAGATTTCTTGTACCTATAGTTATATCAACTCCATGATTACTCACCCAAAGGTCATGTGCATTGAAACTTATACTTTGGTAGCCTGTATAAAAAGGCAATTGAAAATCGTAATAATCATTTTTAGAGAGCTTATCATAGAAATCAAGAGTAAGCGTTATCCTGCTATCGAATAAATGTGCATCAATGCCGAGGTTCTTTTGAATGGTTTTCGTCCATGTGAGATTGTTCTTGGTTAATCCATTGGTAAAGCTGGGTTGAATAGCAGGATCACCATTGTAAGTGCCCGGCAAGGTGTAGGAATTATAGGGCGCATAAAAATCCTGTGACTGGGTTCCTGCAATGCCATAGCTGGCGCGTATTTTAAAAAAATTGATCGCAGGTATAATATGCATGAACTTTTCATCGCTCACGATCCATCCTGCACCAACAGCAGGGAAATATCCCCATTTCGTTTTACTACCAAAACGGGAGGAAGCATCTCCGCGATAGGAACCGTACAGTAAATATTTACCATCGAAATCATACTGCGCCTGCCCGCTGAAAGAGAGCAGAGCATCAGAGGCGTAATTGGAGCTACCAAATAAATCCGCCTGGGGAACACCACTTACTATTTGAATATTATTCGAAGGAATATTGGTACCTCCTACAACCGTGCTGTTTACTACATCGGAGGTAAATTGTTGCGAACCTGTAAGCGTAAAGTTGTGGCTATGACTATTAGCAGTAGTAATTTTTTTAATAAAATTTAATGTATTGGAAATAAAATAAGTAGCATATGTGCCTTTATCTGACTCTGCGCGGGATGGCTGCGGATCACTATCAGGATTGAGCGCCGAGACTTCATCAATATTAGATGGCTGAAAATAATCCCGGTTGGAAGTAGAAATATCCGCAGCGCCCTGGAAGGTATATTTCAATGAAGGTAAAATCGCATAGTTTACTGTAAGCGACGCCGTGTAATTATCATTGATATTTTTATTCCTCAATTTACTATATAAACCGGTAAAGCTAGAAGAATCAAAACCGGTTAACCCATAAAATGAAGATGGCTGGCCGGAGCCGCTTACCGGTGTATTGTCATCGCTGTTATTGTAATATTTTTTGCCTCTTTGCCTGTCACTCTTTGATATAGCGACAATAAACTGGCTGTTTAATTTCGGGGTTATTTTAAAATCGAAGTTTCCACGTATGCTATATCTTTTAAATCCAAATGCTTCAATTATTCCCTTCTCATCATAATAGTTCATACTGAGCCGGTAGTTTACATTTTCACCCGCATTAGACATTGTTGCGTCAACATTTTGCACTGCGCCCGATCTGTAAAATAACCCTTGCCAATCGGTGGCGTTGTTAAAATAAGGATTCAAGCTGTCAGTAAGTAGCTGCGGCAGAGTATATAAGTTAGATGGTGTAGCATATTGATTAATGATATTCATTTTCTGCCGCCTCTCCGAAGCGCCCGTTGACGTTTGTAACAACTGCGGCTCACGCGTTACTCCGCCATAAACGTTTACACGAAATTCAGGAGTACCTGAGTGCCCTCTTTTTGTTTTTATATAGATCACCCCGTTAGCTCCCCTTGAACCCCATGCAGCGGTGGCAGCAGCATCTTTTTGTACGTCGACGCTTTCGATATCATTAATATTTATTCCCGCCAGAAAGTTAGTGCCGGTTGCATCAATGTTATTACTGATATCATCAGGATTGGTAGGAATACCATCAATTACATACAGCGGGCCGCTTAAGGCACGCGCCTGTGCGATGTTAGGGTCGTTACCAATACTGGTATTGATTTTCGAATTGCCCCGCACCACAATGGTTGGAGCAACACCGGGTTCACCTGATGTTACCTGGACGTTTAGACCGGCAACCCTGCCCTGCAATAACTGGTCTACACTTGGCGCAGGTAAATTTTGGATGTCTTTCGATAGCACAGTTGAAATAGCAGAAGTTGTTGTTCGCTTTGATTGTGCCTGTACACCCACTATTACCACATCATTCAACTGACTGTTGGATGAACGATTTAATCTTACCTCTACACTCGCCTCGTTTGTCAGCAAGCGTAACGGTTTTTGCCTGGTAGCCTACAAAAGTAATATTCAATACTACCTTCCCTTGTGGCACTTTAATTTCAAACCTGCCATCAGCTTTAGTGATAGCACTGCCTTTATTGTTTTTAACTGAAATTGTAGCACCGTCAAGTGGGGTGTTGGTTAAATTTTCCAGCACAATGCCGCTTACTGGTCTTTGCTGCGCCAAAGCGGATGCGGATAACACTACCAGAATTATCAAGGCTATATTATAATGAAGTACAATTGATCTTTTCATTCTTTTTGTTCATTTAAAAATTTAATAACAATCAAAATTCCGTTACTCCCGCTTTGGTATTTTTTTACTACCAATTTAAAATGACCTTCTTTCCATGAGGGGTTTGGAAAAATTATTTCATAACGATGCGTTAACTAAATGTTATTCTAAGTTGACATAATTTTTTTGAAAATGATGCATGCGAATTGCATGAAGGTTCGAAGAATTTTTACGCAACCGATTGAAAAGACAACGCAACCGTTTGTGCTATTTTTCAACAAAAAATCTATTTGCAAATTTGATAAGCGAAACAGGAAGTATTTCTTTATAATTTGTATAAATCATAAATCGAATTTAGATTGTTTAGTAAGTACACGGCGATCTCTAACTTCTCTAAACCTTAACAGACTATCATAGTAAACTTAACTTAACAATAGTCGGTGTTGAGCGTAATAAACAAAAGATGATTACGCGAATTTTGCATAACACTTAACCCGTATATAATTCGTGTAATGTGCATTCATAATTCGTGTAATAAAATTCTTAAATATTAATAAGAAGGCTGAAGCCCTTTACTTTTCCAATAATTGATGATTGGCAAAAAGGGCCCGTATTTATGTTGCGCTACAGTAAATGAATCATAGAAAGGGCCCTTATCGTAATCAATGGCTTTTTCTTCCGGATGAGGATATTGAAATTCGTTAACAACCGGCCGCTGATGTATATCATCATCATTTATAAAAGCGGCGAGGTCCAGTGCTTCTTCCGGAGTAAGGAAGGGCTTGTTGTGAGCAACTTTATCATAAGGCATATTGGCCACAAGCCATTGCGCCTGTTTTATGATACGGTGCATACTGGAGCCGGGCTGGTAGGCTTTGGGTCCCCACAATGGCGGATAAAGATAAGTTACGGTATCACTTTGCATACGCCCTTCACCTGATGCTCCATGGCACCTGGCGCAATGTATCGTATATAGGGATTCGCCTTTTTTTGGCGAAGCAGCAACAGCAGGAAAAGATATTTCAAGATTTTTTAAACCCCTGCTATCCTTGTTAAATTCTGTAGAATCACTGATCCATTTCAGGTAAGAAATGATTGCAATCATCTCTTTACTGTCAAGTGGCAACGGCCTCCCCAGATGCGGGCGCATAATGCAATTGTTTATCCTTTCTGCCAGCGACAATACTTTACCTTCTCTCGCGCGGTACTGGGGATAATTCCGGAAAGAGGTTACCAGGTTGAAGGAATACGGTTTTGTTCCCGCATCCTGGTGGCAGTTTGTACAGTTCATTTTGTTACCGAGGTATTTACCATTAATGCCGTCTGGGCCGATATAATACGAGGTATGCAGCAGCAACTCCCTGCCATACCTTACGGCTTCTCCATACTTATTATGAGGTATGCGGGATGTATCAATAATAGCCAGGGTATCGCTGCTGTTTATCGTTGTACCGGATTTACTTCCATGATCTTTTGCGTTCTCGTTACAGGAAATGAATATTTTAAAGCCGGTTGCCAGTACAATAAAAGCAATAATATAGAGATAACTTTTTTTCATTTGATGATTTTTGAATCTTATGTTGCTCTACGGTTCCAGGTACGGAGCAAGCTGGTTACTTTCTAAGAATTCGGCCCTGTATGTCGGTATTGCAGTTTCCAGGGTCCATAATAAAACACCGCTTCGATTAGCCAACACCGTTATATGCCGTTTAGAGCAACAACAAAGTATGGTGGTATCATTCACCATGTAAGCGCTACCCATTCTTCCATTATAAATATCCGGCGGCAGCTTTATATGCAGGTCTACCTTTGACGTCTTATTTTCTTCATTTATTTTCAAAGCAAATACTTCAGACTGATGCTTGTCAACGCCATTATCAAAAAACATTAGATTTCCATAAGGATTTATGTGAACAGCATGGGCTTGCGTAAAGTCACATTCAGGGGAGATGGAAATTGTTCCTCCTTTACCAAGCTTCCAGAGTATTTTACCGGTGTGTGCGTCTATTTTCCAGATTTGCCCGTTATTATAAAATGAAATTATGTAGTTGCTGTCTTTATCAAAGTTCAGACTGTTTGCATGCATCCAGTCCTTTTTGGTTTTTAACAGATGAGGATCTTTTAAAGGATCCATCACATCGAAAACACTCCATTGCCATATTTTTTTTCCGGCTTTGTCCATTACAATAATCCCATCTCCGGCTACCGTATCTTTTTTATTTCCGCCGATGGAGCTTAAGTCCATTATTTTATTGTCCACATACAGCGTTATCAATTCTTTTTTATTATTTTTTAGAATTTCATGATGTATCGTTTGCGTAAAATCGCCTTGTCCTTTTTTTAAATGCAAGACGGTATCTCCGAGTAAATTAATTTCTAATATTTCACTGCCATAACTGGTCGGCTCATCATTTTTGCCCAAAATAGAAAGGATGGTTTTGTCGCTTGTAAAATGAATTACTTTAAACCCCACCCCATCTACCATGTGGTACCATCTTATTTGTCCTTTATAGTCAACTAAATACGCAATACCCGGCGCATCTCTTTTATTTAGAAGCATAAACCCCTCTTTAAACTTTGGAGGCAGGAGGCCAGGAAAAGTACAGCTTGATTTAAACTGGTTTTGCAGCCACATCGGGAGGTCACGTGATTTAAAAGTGTACGTTTTACTTACGTTTTTAACTCCATTTTTTACGGTAACGATATGATAAAAATAATTTGTTTTAGGCATTATATTGCACAGGATCACAGAATGCGACAGGGCTTTTTTTGAAACAGAGGATCGCTTTTTTTTATCGCTTCCGCTGCTATCCGTCCAATATTCTGCATACACATCTGCCGGCGAAATTGTTAGTACATCAATTTGAATTTTTAATTCATTATTGTTATGTGAGCCTACTTTTATTTCTGAAATTATATTTGCATCTGTAGTAAAACAACCATTAAAAATTGTTACCAAAAATAATAGGGATATACCCTTAACAAATACTTCAGCATCATGGAATAGTTTTTCCACCGATTGTATCTAATTCCTGCAAATACTTGTACCAATTTATTTCCGGATCTGTTATACACGTTTTTTTTAATCAATAAAAAAAGAATATACTATGGTTAGAGTATTTCCTTTATTAATAAAATGCTTATGGCATTATCTTCCCGAATTGTCAAGGTTAGGATTAAGATTTACCTGGCTTTGCGGATAAGGAAAATATTGATTTTTTGGCATTACAATAGTTGCAGGCTGGCCAATTCTTGTGAAATAAGCATTTACTATAACATCGTATTTACCCATTCTTATCAAATCAGCTCTCCTTTTTCCTTCATAAAAAAATTCCCATCCACGTTCCTGTAAAATGGCATCCCTTAATGTAGCCTGCGTATAATCTGCCAGGTTAAGCAGTTTTGCATGAGACCGCCCTTTAACCTGGTTGATTAAAGCAATACTTTCTGACGTCTGGCCCGTTCAATTCATTCAATGCTTCAGCCCTGCTTAACAATACATCTGCATAACGCAATATATCAACACTATGCCCATCATAATAAGTACTAGAGCCTGTTGAATCTGCATATTTTTTTGTTGCTACATCAGCCATATAACTTATACCGGGAGGTGGCGAGGCGCCAAGTGTTGGAGGCTGTTCATAGGTCAATCCATCCACACCGATATATAAAGGATAGAAACATAATTTTCTATCATCTGCATTATCAAACCTGTTGTAAAAATCCCAGGTTACCGCATAATATTGCCACCTGTTTTGTACAACAGGATGGTTAAGCGGCCCAAAGTGATTTAATAATTCAGTGCCATTGGTATTGGCATCGCTAAGTACCGAAAAAATATTTTCAATGCACCATTTATTAGCTTCTGCAAATAATCCCAAGATAGGAAGGATAGAGATCATAAATTTTCAAGGTCCATTACCTGCTGCGTCAAATCAACCACTTTCTGCCATTCATGCTTACGCAGATATAATTTTGCAAGCAACGTTAGTGCGGCTCCTTTTGTAGCCCTGCCAACATCGTTGGATGGATAAACCGGATTGTTTGCATAACTCACCGGAAGTGTATTAATGGCAGATTGCAAATTAGATATTAGAAAAGTATCAATCTGATCAACCGGTGTAGGTTTGGGTTGGCTCGTATAGGAAGGGTTTGCGATATCGTTCTCTGTTGCCAATATTACAGGGCCCCATGCATCTGTAAGATCCATGTAAGCTAAGGAACGTAAAAATTTTATTTCAGCAAGAAACTGACTTTTTTGTGCATCTGTAATTGTTGTCATTGCTGATATATTAAAGATGGCATTGTTGGCATCGGCAATGAGCTTATATATTTGCCGCCAGTCTTCCGCGAGCAACCCATTATCAGAATTCCATTGTGCCAAAGAAAGCTGGCCGGGATCGCCACCATAGCTGCAATGGCCAAGATCTGTGGTAAGATCGGTCAAAGCAAAATGCCTTACGGTCCAGTAGTCAAAATTGTCTCCAACGGCCGGCCCTTTTAACCGGGCATATACCGCGTTTACAGCCGCAATGGCATCAGACTGTGTATGAAAAGCATTCGCGCTGGTAAGGCTGCTATATACAGCAGGTTCTAAAGTCTTATTACAAGCGTATAGCAGGAACAAAACCGGCGTGAGAAAAAGAATGTAATATTTTTTCATTATTAGAATTTATGTGGATCTTTAAAACAGATAATAGTTATTGTATTAATGAATAGATATTCTTGCTCCAAAAACAAAAGTTCTGAAAGCAGGAAACACCCCAAAATCCAAACCGCCACCAAGATTATTACCTGAATGCACATTTACCTCCGGATCAGTTCCCGTATACTTAGTAATGGTCCATAAATTCTGACCTGTGGCATATACTCTTATTCCCTGGATAAATCTAACATGCTTTAATAAAGCCTCAGGAAGATTATAACCCACGGAAACTGATTTTAGCCGCACATAAGATGCTTTTTCAACAAACCTTGAATTAACATAGCTGCCATAAGTTCCGAGGAAGTAGCCTTCACGCGGAACAGATGTGTTCTCATTTGTGCTAGCAACCCACCGGTTTAAAGCATCTGCGCCGGTAGTGGATTCTAAAACAAGCCGGTTCATATTATAGAGGTAATAACCAAAGGCGCCCTGGAAAAAAATATTTACATCAAAGCCCTTATAATGGAAATCATTGCTGAATCCACCTATATAATGAGGGTTTGTATTTCCTAAATAAGTTTCGTCAGCGGGAGTGATAGTACCATCACCATTTACATCTTTATATTTAGGATCACCGGGTTTTGAATTTGGCTGGGCTGAATACTTTTCACCTGTTTTAATTACCCCATCATATACATAACCATACAGCTCACCCAACTCTCTTCCAGGCACAAGCCGTGTAAATTCGCGGCCGGAAACCACGCCACTTGGATTAGCAGTATTGGTGCTGATTATTTTAACATTGTTTGCCAGGGACAAGCATTTTTGTTTGTTATATGCAATATTGAAAGTGGTATTCCACGAAAAATCTTTTGCTTTTATATTATCGGTGTTAATTGACAACTCAATTCCCTTATTTTCTATAGAGCCCGCATTTACCAATTGAGTTGCAAAACCCCACCATTGGCCGATAGGGATATTGATCAGCAGGTCACTTGTCTTTTTTCTGTAGTAATCTATTGTCGCATTAATTCTCCCGCCCGCAAATCCCATATCTAACCCCGCGTCAAACTCTGCTGTACTTTCCCACTTTAAATTATTATTTGATAATACGGATGGTTCGATACCTACCTGCAGAGGATCGCCCGGGTTAAGCACTGTGCTATAATTACTAAAGGTGCTCAGGTACCGGTAATTTGGAATGCGGTCATTCCCGGTAATTCCATAGCTTGCACGCACTTTTAAATTTGAGAATGTGTGCAAATTTTTTATAAAATTATCATCCGCTAATTTATATGCCACGGCGCCTGATGGGAAAAGCCCATGCCGGTAATTGCTGCCGAACTTGGAAGATGCGTCATCTCTTAAAGTAAACGTGGCGAGAATTTTATCATTATATGAATAATTAAGCCTTCCAAAATAATCGGTAAGCTTGGACTCTGCTTTATTACTGGTATAGGCAGTTGGGATTGAGCCAGCACTTAAATTGTAATACAGAAATAAATCAGTTGGAAAGCCTTTGCTGCCTGACCCTACCGACTCGGTATTATCTTTTTGATTCGAAGTACCGGCCAACGCTGTAAAAGTATGAACACCGATGGTGTACTTATAAGTTAAATAATTTTCTACCAGCCATCTGAAAGCGGTAGACATTTGTTCATTGGCTATACCATTATTTGCCTGGCCGGCTACCAATGTTACGGGTGTGTATTGGCCGGCAGTTGTTTGAGAATATTCACTTCCCGCGCTAAAGTGATAGTTAAGATTTTTTATTATTTCATAATCGAGGAATGCATTTCCATTAAACAATTTATTTCCTACTGTATTGGTAGGTTCTATTAGATTGGCAAGAGCATTATTTTTACCAAGATATTTATAATAAGATCCATCAGCATTGTACACCGGGATGTTAGGTTGTGCAGTAAGGATGGTAAACAGAGGCGCTGTAATGTCTCCGGTATAAGATTGCAAATCTGAATTGGTGCTGGCTCCATAAAAATTAGCCCCGATTTTTATCCTTTCACTAAGGTTTTTTTCAGCCCCGATTCTTACAGAATATCTTTCCAGGTCAGTATGTTTCAAAACACCAATTTGCTTCAGGTAATTCCCTGACACATAGATTTTAGAATTTTTATCATTACTACTAGCACTTATACTCCTGTTCTCTACGTTTGAATTTTGCGTAGCAATTTTCCACCAGTTCGTATTGGTAACCGGAAAACTGGATGGAAAGGGAGGTGGGTTTCCATCTTCAGTAGCCGTTGCATTTTGAATTGATGTGTATTGCTGGCCGTTTAATAAAGCGGGTTTGTAGGTGGTATATTGCGTTCCTGCAGATACATCCGCATCTATTGATATTCTTCCCGGCCTTCCTTTTTTAGTCGTGATCAGAACTACCCCGTTGCCACCGCGGGAACCGTATATAGCGGCCGCAGAAGCGTCTTTCAAAATTTGAATATCTTCAATGTCGTTTGGATTAATAAGGTTGCCATTATCAGTAATAAACCCATCGACAACATAGAGTGGCGCATTTGTAGTATTGATAGAATTGCCACCGCGGATGGTTATTGCAATAGATCCGCCGGGTGAAAAATCTGATTGCTGCACCTGTACACCTGCGGCCCGGCCCTGGATTGCCTGGCCAAGGTTTGAAGTGGTGCCTCCAAGGTTTAAATGATCACTGTTAATAGAACTTACAGAACCGGTAAGATCTTTTTTCTTTTGCGTGCCATAGCCTACCACAATAACTTCATTTAATGCGCCTGCATCTTCCTGCATCGAAACTGCAATATCGTTCAGATCGTTAAGCTTTGTTTCCTGCTCTTTGAAGCCTACCGAAGATATTATCAATGATCCCGGTTTTTTTTTCAACGTTATTTTAAACATGCCATTTTCATTGGTTGTAGTGGCATTCCGGCTTGCTCCTTTTTCCGTAACCGTTGCTCCAACTACGGCGTGCCCTTTACTGTCTTTTACCGTACCTGTTATTAATTTCTGGGCATTTACAAGAACGGGCAAAAGCATTAATATATAACAGCCGGTTCTTTTCAGGAGTAGTTTTGGAATTCTCATTGCTTCTTTGATTGGGTGATAAATAAACGGTTCTCAACCCGAATGTACTTTTTAATGAATAAATAAAAAATGCATGCAGAAGAGAAACTTTTACGCAATCGGTTGTCAACCCTGTGCAATCGGTTGCCCTATTTTTCAACATTTGTTGTAATTTGCGGGATCACTGCTTATATGGATAATAAACTTCCCACTCTTAAAGAAATCGCGAAGCGTTTAAAATTTTCGGTTTCAACTGTTTCAAGGGCATTGCATGATCATCCAAGTATTGGATTGCGTACCAAAACACAGGTACAGCAATTGGCAAAGGAATTAAATTATGAACCGAACCAGATGGCCTTATTATTCAAACAGCAAAAAACACATTCAATCGGGGTGATCCTGCCAAACCTGAAAGAAGAATTTTTTTCACAGGCGATTAACGGAGCAGAGGACGTTGCCAAAAAACACAAATATAGTGTGCTTATTGGCCAATCTCATGATAACATAGAACAGGAAAAACAAATTGCAATAGCGATGAAGAACCACCGCGTAGATGGTTTAGTTGTTTCTATTTCCAAACACACTAAGAACTATGAACACCTCACCGGTTTAGAAAAGTATAATATTCCCGTCGTTTTCTTTGACCGCGTACCTGATCTCCCAACGGTTCATAAAGTAGCTTCCAATTTCAACACCGGCACAAGGCAGGCTATTGAGTTTCTTATTGCAAAAGGACACAGAAGAATAGGTGTCATCAACGGGCCGAAAGAAATGAAATCATGCATGGAAAGAACTACAACGTACATGGAGGTTTTGAAAAAGAAGAGAATAAAAATTGATCTTTCTTTAATTGAGACCACAGACCTTACAAAAGAACAGACCTGTAATGCAATGAAAAATCTCCTCGGGTTGAAGTATCGGCCCACTGCAATTTTGACGATCAATGATTATGTTGCATTAGACGCTATCCGGTATGCGAGGGAAGCAAAGCTTAAAATCAATAAAGATATTTGCTTTGTAAGTTACGCCAACCTCCCGCTTACAAATTACCTTGAGTTTCCACCACTCGCATCAGTTGAGCAATATCCATATGAACAGGCAAAAAAAGCAACAGAAATTTTATTTGAATTATTGGCTTCCGATAAAGATAAGCAGGCAAGCGAAAATAACTTTCATAATATACTTATTGAAGGGAGCCTTGTAATTCACAAAAAAATGGATTAGGTATTTGTGCTGTCTATGTTTTACACATCTTCCAACAAACATTCGGAATCACAAGTCGTAAGAATGATTTGTTCACTAAATTACCTGGCTGGGGATTTACCAAGGCAGGTCATCATTAATGAATAATACCCTATAAAATGAAATCAGGGCTTGTCATCTTTATTAACATATTCCGTAAACGGCTCTTAAAAAAAATGAACAATCGGTTGCGCTTTGCAGGAACAGTTAAGTCACCTATGTTTGTTTAATAACAATCAACGATTGAACAGCGGGATGGTCCAACAAATACTTGCAGCATACAATTTAAACCATAATCAATCAGAAGTTGAACCGGTGAACAATGGCCTTATAAATGCAACCTGGCGAATAAAAAATTCAAAAGGGGATTTTATCCTGCAAAGAATTAACCACAGCATATTCAAGCATCCATCGGCAATAGCTTCTAACTTACGTATGCTTAATAATTACCTGTCTCAAAAATCCCCGGACTATTTATTCATCGCTCCAATAAAGACCAACAAAAATGAGGAGATGGTTTTACTCGATGGCGAAGGTTATTTCCGCCTTTTTCCCTATGTGGAAAATTCCCATACAATCAATGCAGTGCAAAGGCCTGCGCAGGCCTTTGAAGCAGCCAAAGCATTCGGGCAGTTTACACACCTGTTATCTCATTTTACTGTTGAAAAATTACAGACAACTTTACCTGATTTTCATAACCTTTCCCTCCGCTACAAGCAATTTTCTGAAGCCCTGAATAATGGAAACAGCCTACGTTTGCAACAGTCACATGATCTGATTAATTTTATTAAAGAAAATAAAATTATTGTTGAAACTTACGAAAATATTTTACAAAATCCCGCATTCAAACTAAGGGTAACCCATCATGATACTAAAATTAGTAATGTGCTGTTTAATAAGGAAGATAAGCAGTTATGTATAATAGACCTTGATACCGTGATGCCGGGGTATTTTATAAGTGATGTTGGCGACATGATACGAACTTATCTTTCGCCCGTAAGTGAAGAAGAAAAAGATTTTTCCAAGATAACAATTCGCGAAGATTATTTTGCTGCTGTATGGAAGGGGTACAGCAGCATGATGAAGGATGAATTAACGGGTGAAGAAAAAGAACATTTTATTTATGCGGGCAAGTTTATGATTTATATGCAGGCAATGCGTTTTCTTACAGACCATCTGAATAATGACATTTATTATGGTGCAAAATATGAAGGCAACAATTTCGTACGTGCCGGCAACCAAATCATTTTACTGCAGCGGTTAATAGAGAAAGAAGCATTCCTCGCGAAGATGATACCCGGTACCTGACTCCGGATACCAGATACCCGATACCTGGTTCTTGCTACTTGTTTCCCGAGACCTTCAACCTATTCTGTATCTTTGAACAATGGAAAAAATAAAAAATATAATTCAATCATCAATTGATGTTAAAACACAAGTTCTGGCTGATGATAAACTTTTACAAACCGTTATGGATTGCGTAAATGTGATTGTGGCCGCCTTTGAAAAAGGCAATAAAGTTTTGTTTTGCGGAAATGGCGGAAGCGCTTCCGATGCCCAGCACCTTGCTGCAGAATTCAGCGGGCGATTTTATACGGACAGGGACGCGCTTCCGGCTGAAGCTTTACATTGCAATACTTCTTATATAACCGCTGTGGCAAACGATTATAGTTATGATGTGATTTATTCGAGACTGATAAAAGGCATTGGAAATCCCGGCGATGTCCTGGTAGGATTAAGCACATCGGGAAACAGTAAAAATATTGTAAACGCATTTGAGGTGGCAAAAGAAAAGAATATGATTACCATTGCCTTTACGGGTTCAGGAGGAGGGAAATTAAAAAAGTATGCCGATCATTTAATAAATATTCCTTCTGATGATACGCCGAGGATCCAGGAAAGCCATATAACTCTTGGGCACATCATTTGCCAGCTGGTTGAAGAAATTTATTTTGCAGAAACCAATGATTAAGGAAGCTATTATCCTTGCAGGCGGACTTGGAACAAGGCTGCGCCCTGTAGTAACTGATCTTCCCAAATGTATGGCTCCGGTGGCCGGAAAGCCTTTTTTATACTATGTGATAAATCATCTTAAAAAAGAAGGAATACAAAATTTTATTTTTTCTGTAGGCTATAAAAGTGAAGCCATTATCCGGTTTGTTAAAAAAGAATTTCATGCCGCGGGTATTCAAAAACGATTGGTAGATTTTCAATTTTCCATCGAGGAAGATACCGATGGGAACAGGAGGTGCTATTAAATTATCGGGTAAAAAAGCGTCCGATCATAATGTTCTTGTTTGCAATGGAGATACACTTTTTAAAATTGAGCTTCAAAAGCTAAATAATGTTCATTTGAAGCATCATGCAGATTGTACATTATGCCTGAAACCCATGAATAATTTTGAACGGTATGGCGTGGTGGAAATAGATAATGATGCTTCAATAAAATCTTTTCAAGAAAAACAATTTTATGAAGCAGGTTTAATCAATGGAGGGGTATATGCACTGAACATACAAAAATTCCTTGAAGAAGATCTTCCGGAAAATTTTCTTTTGAGAAAGACTATCTTGAAAAATATGTAGGCAAAAGAAAAATGTACGGCGTAATCCAGGATAAGTATTTTATTGATATTGGCATCCCTGAAGATTATGAAAAAGCCGGTCGCGAATTACTCAATGGCTGAACAGTTATAGTATCAAATGGCCCTGTGGTTACGTGTTAACCAATTAACCAATTAACCAATTAACCAATTAACCAATTAACTACGAACCCTCTAAACCTATCAACCAATTAACCAACAAACCCAATTTGAAATCATTCGACCTGAAAAATATCAACAATTCCTGGACATTATTCCTCGACCGCGATGGCGTAATCAATGACGAAAAGCACCTTGATTACATTCATAAATGGGAGGAGTTTCGATTTTATGACGGTGTAAAAGAAGCGCTCACTATTTTCTCTGAGAAATTTGGAAGAATATTTATTGTAACCAACCAACGAGGCGTTGCCAAAGGCCTTACTAAGCTGGAAGACCTGGAACTTATTCATAAAAATATGATTGAAGAATTTGAAGAAGCCGGCGGCAGGATTGATAAAGTATATTATTCTGTTGATTTTGAAAACGAAAGCCCTAACAGGAAACCCAATCCTGGTATGGGATTACAGGCAAAAATTGATTTTCCCGAAGTTGACTTTTCAAAAAGCATTATGATCGGAAACACTTTGAGCGATATGAAGTTTGGAAGAAATCTGCACGTAGCTGTAAATATTTTCTTACCAACCACCCGCAAGGATGTCGATTTAATGGATCCGGATATAGATCTTGTTTTTACCGATCTTATTGCTGTTGCCAGGTCATTATAGCTTAGTTAAAGTTTACCGGTTAACAATAAATTCAGGTAAATTCGGTTTTCTTTGTTTAAACTTTTTGATGACAAAATTGAAGCCTTTAATCGTTTTCTTTATATTGGTCAGCAATTTTTCCTTTGCCCAAATAACCTCTCACAAAGAAAGGAATTGCATAAAAAAGAAGATTCACTCAAGGCTCTTTCACTTGCTATAATCCAGGGAAGAACTGATGAAGACAGGTTCAATGCCGACAGCCAGTTTACAAAACTCCTGGTAAGGGCTCTTAAAATAAAAAATTCATTTTATTACCCTTTTGATTCCCTGGTCACCATTTCCAAATTGGTACCAGCAGACAGTACCTTTAAAATATTTACATGGCAGATGGTAGTGAATGACAATGTAACCCGCCAGCATGGAGCCATTCAAATGAAAACTGCGGATGGATCACTCAAACTTTTTCCCCTCATTGATAAATCGGGTGTTACCAGGGATGCAGTAGACACGATAGGAAATAATTTCGGCTGGATCGGTGCCGTGTATTACAAACTGGTTGAAAAACAAGCTTTCGGAAAAAATATTACACCTTACTTGGTTATGACGAAAATAACATTAGCAGCAATAAAAAGATCATTGAAGTACTTACTTTCAATAACGGCGAGCCCATATTTGGAGGATCCTACTTTAGTTTTGAGGATAACAGCGTTATAAAAAAATACCCGGCAAGGTTTATTATGGAATACAAGAAAAATGCAGGCCCGAGACTGACTTACGACCCCGACCAGGACATGATTATTTACGAGCACCTGATTTCCGAATCAGGCGAGCCGCAAAAAAAATATACTTATATACCCGATGGAGATTATGAAGGCCTTGTATGGAAAGATGGCAAATGGGTGCACATTCAGAAAGTATTTACGCAAAAAACGCCTGAGGGAAAGGAACCTGTGCCACAGCCCATAAGAGATGCGCAAGGTAATATTGATGAGTCTAAATTGAGCAATAAAATGCCCGAGAAAAATGATACGGAAAATGCAGCTTCCAAATCCCGCCGAACGAGTAATTAATAAAAACCCTAAAAATTAATTAACCTAAAAGTTTAGGCATCTATTAAAAATGTCCCTAAATCAACAAGTTCTCCTTCCTTCATTTTAAATTCTTCGATATTACTTAAGTCAAGATTTTTCATTACCCTGCTTTTGAAAATTTCTTTCTTATTACGGTAAACCACAAAATAAAAATCGGGCTTTTCATCAAGTTTCGCAAAGCCCACAAAATGTTTTCGGTAATATGAAATTTCGCCAGGCCGTCTTCATCGAGTGAACTTTCTCCAAGAAAATCATCATTAAAAATATCTTTATCATAAAGGCGTACCAAATATCCGTCACCTGTAAGAGGTTCATCTGTTCCTTTTGCGATCAATAAAACTCTTACTTCAATATTCATTTCTTCGTTAAGTGACAAGTTCAGGCATTATATAGGTTTTAGAATTAATTAAAAAATTTATTCATCCAGCTTAAGAACCGCCAGGAATGCTTCCTGCGGCACTTCAACATTGCCTATTTGTTTCATTCGCTTTCTTACCTTCTTTTTGCTTCTCCAATAATTTTCTTTTCCTGCTGATATCGCCTCCATAGCATTTTGCTGTTACATCTTTGCGCATCGCGCTGATATTTTCACGGGCAACAACCTTGGCTCCGATAGCAGCCTGGATTGCGATCTGGAATTGCTGGCGCGGAACGAGGTCCTTTAATTTTTCACAAAGCTTCCGCCCGAATTCCTGCGAGCGCATCCGATGGATCAATGAACTCAGCGCATCGACTTTTTCTCCATTTAATAATATATCCATTTTTACAATATCACTTTCGCGGTAACCGATAGGATGGTAATCAAATGAAGCATATCCCCTGGTAACACTTTTTAGCCTGTCATAAAAATCAAAAACAATTTCAGTAAGCGGCATTTCAAAAGTAAGCTCAACGCGGGTAGGCGTTAAATAGCCCTGGTTAATAAGCAATCCGCGCTTGCTGATGCAAAGCGTCATAATATTACCAATATATTCGGGCTTTGTAATGATCTGCGCTTTTATAAAAGGCTCTTCAATTTTATCAATCCTGCTCGGGTCAGGCATTTGAGTAGGATTGTTTACAGTTATTTTTTCACCTCTTGGTTGTGTATGCAATAAAGCTAACATTGGGAACCGTTGTAATTACAGTTTGATTAAATTCTCTTTCAAGCCTTTCCTGGATGATTTCCATGTGAAGCATTCCAAGAAATCCGCAACGAAAGCCAAAGCCCAATGCCTGCGATGTTTCCAGCTCAAAAGTAAGAGAAGCATCATTTAGCTGCAGCTTTTCCATACAATCCCGCAGTTCTTCAAATTCATCAGTATTGATAGGAAAAATCCCTGCAAAAACCATGGGCTTTACTTCCTCAAAACCTTTAATGGATTCTTTACATGGATTGCTGGTTGTAGTGATGGTATCTCCTACTTTTACTTCTTTTGCATTTTTAATTCCGGTAATTACATAACCTACATCGCCGGCTTTTACTTCCGGCTTTGGCGACAACCCAATTTTTAAAATGCCCACTTCATCTGCCGCCATATTCTTTACCTGTATTGGAAAATTTTATTTTTTCACCCTTTCTTAAGTACTCCGTTAAAAATCCGGTAGTAAACCATTATTCCCCTGAAACTGTTAAAAACACTGTCAAAAATCAATGCCTGCAAAGGCGCATCATAATCACCCTTTGGGGCGGGAATTCGCTTGATAATGGCAGCGAGTATTTCTTCAATGCCAATTCCTGTTTTGGCGCTGGCATGTAAAATATCTTCCTGTTTGCATCCTGTTAATTCAATGATCTGGTCTTCGACTTCCGGGATCATTGCGCCGTCCATGTCAATTTTATTTATAACGGGAATGATCTCAAGATTGTTGTCAATGGCAAGATATAAATTGGAGATTGTTTGCGCCTGTATGCCCTGGGTGGCATCTACCAACAGCAACACCCCTTCACATGCAGCCAGTGCCCGGCTTACTTCGTAGCTGAAATCCACATGGCCGGGTGTATCAATCAGGTTTAACACATAATCGACCCCATTGGTATTGATAATTTATTTGAATCGCATGGCTTTTGATGGTAATTCCCTTTTCTCTTTCAAGATCCATATCGTCCAGTACCTGCGCCTGCATTTCACGGTCGGTAATTGTATGGGTAAATTCAAGCAAACGGTCTGCAAGGGTACTTTTTCCATGATCAATATGGGCAATGATGCAAAAATTTCTAATGTTCTTCATAATTGGCGGCGAAGATAAGAAAAAGCATCCAGCGGTCGCATTAAGCATGTGTGAAGCAACATGCAATATTTATTTAATGTCAGTTTTTAATACCTGATTTTTAATAATCAATCTATGTACGTCATTTATTTGAAAATGTGCCACAGGTGCAAATTAGAAACACATCTTGCGAATACCAAACCGGAGCATGAGACAAAATTTTGTCATCGCTTGTTCGCCATGACTCAAGGCAAACTGCCGTTATTTGAAAGGCCTATTAAAGGAAGACAAAACCATATGGGAAATATCATTTACCGGCTGTAGATTGCCGGCTTCCCAAGTGCATGTGTCATAAATAAACTTAACTTAACACCCTAAATTAAGGTTCATAAATAACATCAGCCGGTAAATTCCATTGTAAACATGAATAGTACCACAGGCCAGGCTTATAAACCACTTATTGCCCGGAAATATATATGGCTGTTTTCCGGAAGAGTGGTGCCTTTGATAGCGCTTTTTTTTATAACAATTATTTATTCAAGGCAATTAAGCTATGCTGATTACGGAACATTTCAAAGTTTGTGGATGTATGCCAATATTGTGAATGTGATGATCAGCTTTGGATTTGCTTCACTAGTATTTTCAACGAATCTTTCTTTCCTTCTTTCTTTTATAAAAAAAAACCGGAATTCATCACCGGATTTTATTCGGTTTTATGGATAACCGGCCTGTCTCTTTTTTCTTTTTTGCCAAAAATCTTAATACACCCGAAAAGCTTTTATTGGTTGGGTATATGATTATTCAAAATATAATAACGGTCGTGGAAGCGCTGTTGATTAAGCGCGGTAGAGAAAGGCTTTCTTTTATAATTAATTTTTTTTATTCCCTGCTGTTTTTTGCGTGGCATCTTTACATTTTGCTGTATAATTATTCTTTGGTTAATCTTATCGCCGGCGTTACTGTTATTTCAGTTGTAAAACTTGTTGCCATTTTGTTGGTACCGGCAAAGACCGGGTATAATACTGGAGATTATAAAGAAGTGATTGCTGGAAAACATTTTACCATGCATTGGGGTTTTTTGGGAATTAATGAAATATTGGGGGTAATATCGAAATGGATCGACAAGGTTTTCTTATTATACCTGCTCACTGCGTCAGACTTTGCAGTCTTTTTTAATGGCTCTTTTGAAATTCCTTTATTTGGTTTAATAATCAGTGTTGCAGGAAGCTTAATGCTTATTGAATTTTCAGCAAATTTAAAAATGACCGGTAAAATCCAGGCTATCTTCAGGGAAAGTTTTGATATGTTGTCGGCCATTGTATTTCCTTTGTTTTTTTTCCTCTTTTTTTTTCGTGGAGAAATCTTTTCATTTGTGTTTAAAGGCAAATACAATGCATCTATCCCAATTTTTGCAATAAGTATTTTTATACTTCCGCTTAGAATAAATAATTACAGCGTTATTCTACAGTGCTTTTCACAAGGCAAAAGAGTTATGGCAGGCTCGCTTATCGATATTATTATAGCCATTATTTTGATGATTGCACTATATCCTTTAATGGGCAGCAAAGGGATTGCCCTGGCCATGGTAATTTCAACGTACTGCCAGGTATTCTATTATTTGTGGAATTCAGCCGCAATACTAAAAATTCCTATTCCTGAACTTGTTCCTTATCAAAGGCTGACCCTAAAATTTGGTATCATGTTTATTTTATATCTCGCCCTATTTTTGTTACTCAAAACCTTCCCAATACCTGTAAAATTGATTGTTGCAACTATATTTACAATACTGGCGGTGGGCACGGGAACGTGGGCGTATTTCAAAACCTTTTTGAAAAATAATTATGGCTATACTTCGTAAAATAAGCTCGAAGGCAAAGGCTGAAATAAATACAGGCTTTGGCATTAACCCGTCGAATTACGGCGGAAGATTTGTGAACAAAGACGGCAGGCCTAATATTGAAAAAAGGGGGCTCGGTATTTTGGAAAAAACAAGCTGGTATCATACCATGCTCCTGTTACCAAGGTGGAAATTCTTTTTAATTATCCTGCTGTTTTATATTGTCAGTAACCTGCTGTTTGCTACAATTTATGTTCTTATTGGCGTAGATACGCTGGGCGAAATTCCTTCACCTTCAACTCTTACTAATTTTGGAGAAGCATTTTTTTTCAGCACACAGACTTTTACAACAGTGGGTTATGGCCGCATCAGCCCTATCGGCTTTTTATCGAGCTCCATAGCTGCTTTTGAAGCGCTTATCGGGCTGCTTAGTTTTGCATTGGCTACCGGTTTGTTATATGGAAGATTTGCAAAACCCGTGGCTTACCTCCGTTTTAGCCACAATGCATTGATAGCACCTTATAAAGATATCAATGCCTTGATGGTAAGAGTGGCGCCTTATAAAAATACGAACCTTGTAGATGTAGCTGCCAATGTAACTCTTGGAATGACGATTGAAGAAAACGGTATAAACGTAAATAAATTTTACCAGCTTGACCTTGAATTCAGCACAGTTAATTCACTTAGTTTAAGCTGGACGATTGTACATCCTATAACAGATAAAAGCCCGCTTTATAATTTTACAAAAAGCGACTTTGAAAATGTTAAGGGTGAAATCCTGATTTTTATAAAGGCGTTTGATGATATGTTTTCAAATATTGTAGTTGCCCGGACTTCCTACCTGTTTAGTGAAATTAAACATGGGGCAAAATTTAATCCGATGTATGAAAGGGCTTCTTCCGGAGATAAAACGATCATTTATCTTGATAAATTAAATTCATTCACACAAGCTTCATTAAACCAGGTGGAGACGGAAATAAGCTCTATGGACGATATTAAATTATAAAGCATTCCATTTAGGTGGAATGCTTTGCTGATGTAATAGATTTTATTATTTCGCTTTTGCTTTGTTTGCTTTGTAACGCATGTCCGGAGTACTGTCTTTTTTCAATGGCCCTGTTACAGTCTTGTTGGCGTTTGTCTTATTAGCTTTATACCGCATGTCGGGTGTGCCATTTTTCTTCATCCCGGGTTTTCTTACAGCTGTTGAATCTTTTGAAGTTGTCGATGTCTTTGCAGTGGTCGATTTTTTCGCCGGCGTTTTTTGTTGCGCCTCTAGCGTTGGTAAAACCAAACGTACCTGCAAGAAAAAGTAAAACAATCATAATTTTTTTCATGATAACTTTTTTAAATATGAATGAACAAATTAAATTGATTTAATAGTATTCAATCCATAAACTTGCAAATTAATCGACCAGCCACAAATTTTACAATTCTATGATGAACTATTTGAGGCTTCTGATAATAGTGGCAAACTCAGGAGCTACCAGGCACGCGCCACCAACAAGGCCGCCATCTACATCCGGTTGCTTAAAAATTTCTGCTGCATTATTTGCTTTCACGCTTCCCCCATATAATATGGAAATGCTATCGGCAATTTGTTTTCCATACCTGTCGGTAAAAACTCTACGGATGTGCGCCTGCATTTCCTGTGCCTGCTGCGCCGTCGCCGTTTTACCGGTCCCTATTGCCCATATAGGTTCATATGCCACCACGAAATTTTTAAGGCTTTCCCCTTCGAGGTGAAAAAGGCTTTCCGATAATTTGTGTTGTTACATACTGATCCTGGCTTTCATTTTCCCGTATTTGCAAGGGCTCGCCGCAGCAGAAGATCGGCTTCAATCCATTTGCGAGGCAAACATCTACTTTTTCTGAAAGCATTGCATTATTTTCTTTAAAAATTTCCCTTCTTTCGCTATGCCCAATAATCACATAATCCACATTTATAGAGGCCAGCATCACTGCACTTACTTCGCCGGTAAAAGCCCCCGAAGATTTTGTATAGCAATTTTGGGCTGCTACCATGTAGCCGGGATGGTTTTTCAATTTTTCTTTTGCCAGCATAAGATAGGGAAACGGCACAGCAACCACTACCTCACGGCCACGGCTAATCGAAATATTTAGTTTCAATAACTGATCAAGTAAGCTGTTCGCCTCCTCAATAGTATTATTCATTTTCCAGTTTGCCGCGGCAATTTGTGTTCTCATTAATTTTGTTTTAGTGTGTAAATATTTTTAAGTGATTGAATTTCTTCTGCGGTTATCTCGAGGCCTTTTAATTTTTTCCAGTTATTAATATCAGATAGGGCTTTTTCAAAAATATATCTTTCATTTCCCCAGGTAAAATTTTCAATAAATTTAGGAGGAAAAACATTTCCAAAAATATTACAGCTTATGCCTGCAACCGTACCCGTATTGAAAGAAGTGTTAATGGCACAGCGGGTGTAATCTCCCATGAGCAGGCCGCATTTATTCCCGGCAACTATATAATCATTTTTCTCTTTGCCCCATACTTTTACCTCGCCCGCCGTATTTTTTAAATTGGAATTGCTGGTACCTGCTCCAAGATTACACCAAGAGCCGATAACGGAATCGCCTAAATAACCATCATGCGATTTATTGCTATAGCTCATCAGGATGGAATTTTTAATTTCACCACCAGCTACACAATAAGGGGCCAATCGTTGTTGCGCCATAAATTTTTGTGCCCATCTTTACCCTGCTTCCTTCGCATAGGGCAAAAGGGCCGCGAATGAGGCAGCCTTCCTGTATTTCAGCTATTCTTCGCGATGTATATAGGCCCGTCAGCAGCATTTAAAATCGAGTAAGAAATTGCAGCGCCGGCTTCTACAAAAACATTTTCGGGACAAATAACTTTGTTGGTTGAAGAAATTTCGCGTGAAGTTCTACCCAGTGTAAGCATTTCAAAATCCTGCCTTATTGCCCAGTCATTGTATTCAAAAATTTGCCAGGGATGTTCCAGTATTTTACAATCTTCTGTAGATGGAAGTGTTGCCGGATCCTTAATGAATCTTCTTAAGAAGTTTGCCGAAGGAATCATGTTTGCAGGTATTTTTTTAAAAGAGCCGATGTTATCTACAGGCTTTTCTGATGCCAGGAATATCTTACCTGGAAAAAAGAATTTCCATTTTTCAAGAATGGTAAAAATGCCTATCCTGATATGTACCATTGACCTTACAACTGCAAAAGGATACAGGCTATTGTTAAAAGGAATATCATCCAGCAAAATATTCATTCGCTAATCTACTTATTAATATACAGGTTATTAATTAGAAGCCGGAAAATAAAAAAAATCCCCGCCTGGGGCGGGGAGCAAAAATCAAATAAACCAAATTATTATTTATCTCGTTTCTCGTAACGCTTGTTGAATTTATCGATACGGCCAGCCGTATCCACCAATACATTTTTACCGGTATAAAAAGGATGTGATGTATTGGAAATTTCCAGTTTTACTACGGGATATTCTTTACCATCTTCCCATTTTACCATTTCTTTCGAAGAAGCGGTAGAGCGGCTTAAAAACATGTGGCCGTTACTCATATCCTTAAAAACTACAAATTTATAATCCTGAAGGATGAATATCTTTTTTCATATTATCTTATAATTTAAAGTGTCTGCGCTCTCAATATTTTTTTGAGTTTGCAAATTTAAGTGTATTTTCGAATATCGGCAAAACGAATATGTATTAATTTTTCATATTGATATATTGCAAGGCGAGCCCAAGATCCCAGCTTTTTGAAGCCTGGATAACCTGCTGCAGATCATCTATTTTTTTAGCCGTTACCCTTATCATATCGTCCATTATTGCAGCCTGCACCTTTAATCCTGAATCTTTTATGAGCTTTACAATCTTTTTAGCATCTTCCTGTTTGATGCCATTTCTTACGGGAATTTCTTTTTTAACCACTTTACCACTTTGAAAAGGTTCCTGGCTAAGGTCATAAATTTCCGCTGCCAGCCCCTGCTTCATACTTTTGCTGATGAGTACATCAATGATCTGGTTTAGCTTCATTTCACTCTCCCCTTCCAGGTTCAATTTGAAATCTTTTTTATTAAGATCGATCACCACATGGCTTCCTTTAAAATCAAACCGGTTCTTAATCTCTTTTGCTACGGTATTTATTGCATTGTCCAGGGTTTGCAGGTCTACTTTACTTACAAGGTCAAATGAAGGCATGGTATAAATTTTTAATGTATCGGCTGCAAAGATAAAAAATGGCGGGAAAGAAAGAAAGGTTTTAGAAGGTTTGGAGATTGCATCTAAATTTGAATAGATATAGATTGAATTGATTAATGTAAGTTGCGATGTAAATTTAAAATTGTGAATCACACTAAGAAAATAAAATTCTTTTCTTCTTTTGATGAAAAGAATAATGCGGACGCCCTGGAAATGGCTAAAATTTCTCCTCTAATACATTTACAGAATGCTACGACGATTACCAAAAAAATTTATTCAGAGGCCCTTAAGAGACCAATGGATAGGACCATAAAGTTTAAATGATTATGGATATTTTTATTGACGAACACAAAAAGCTATTGCTCGCTCTACTGGCACATAATGTCAACTTTATACTTATAGGCGGGTATGCCGTAATTTATCATGGCTATGAACGTATAACCGGTGACATGGATATCTGGCTTCAGCCTGACAATCAAAATTTGCCAAAGTTACTCGCTGCGCTAAAAGATTTTGATATTGAGGAACACAGTTTGAATCAAATAAGGGAAATTGATTTGACAAATGTCCAAATGTTTTTTGTTGGCGACAAGCCACGCCGGATTGATTTTCTTACTCACGTCAGCGGAATCAATTTTAATGATGCAATAGAACGGGTTAACTATTTTCCACTTGATGGCAATAAGGTGCCAGTGATTAGATATGATGACCTTATACTTACGAAGACTGCAACAGGGCGGATAAAAGATCTGGCGGATATAGAAGAACTTGAAAGAATTAATAAATATAGAAAGGACAGTTGATAAGTTACAATCTGTAATTTTTTAATGAATAGAGGCAACTTATATTTCGCAATCGGGCTAATTTCATAACCAAACATGAACAATCGATAAAAGAATATTATCATGTATAACTATTGAGGAAACACCTTCTATATCTGTTTAAACAATATTCGGGTAGCCACTATTTAAAGTGTAAAATATCTTAGCAAAGGCGGTCTGACACTTTCAAAGAATCATTCGAAAAGTAATTAATTTTAAGAATGAATAGAATTGACCGGTTATTTGGAATACTCACGCTGCTGCAATCAAAAAAATACGTAACCGCGGAAAAGATCGCCGATAAATTTGAAATTAGTGTGCGGACGGTTTATCGGGATATTAAAGCACTAAGCGAGCAAGGTATCCCCGTAAGCTTCGAACAGCCAAAAGGATACTTTATTGTATCCGGCTACTTTCTACCGCCGGTTGCCTTTACTTCAGAAGAGGCCAATGCACTGCTCCTGATTGAATCTATTGTTTATGGATTTACCGACAAATCGATTCAAACTCATTATACAACTGCATTAGACAAAGTAAAAGCCATATTGCGAACCACGCAAAAGGAAAAACTGGAATTTCTCAACAGGAACACAAGGTCGCAGCTCCCCGATTGCCGGAAAAATAACTATGAATACCTCTCCATTCTTCAAAACACAATTTCAGCCAAAACCATCCTTGAATTCGAATATAAAAATAATCGGGATGAAATTAGCAAGAGGCAGTCGGAGCCTATCGGGCTGATATTTTACGCCTTTAACTGGCATTTAATTGCCTGGTGTAAAATAAGGAAGGAATACAGGGATTTCAGGGTCTCAAGGATATTAAATATCCGGGATACTAAAATTCCTTTTAGTAAAAGCGATCACATCGAGTTGAATGAGTATATGAAAATGTTGCCTGTAAATTATTAAACTTTTAAAAATAATATTTACACTGCCATAGGGTTGTCAGTCATATTTATTTTCTTTGCCTATAAACAAAATTAAAAGATATGTCACTGATTAAAATGTTTCTCAAAGAGCTTGATATGGAATCTCAGACAACACGCAAGATGCTGGCACGCGTTCCGGACGATAAGTATGACTGGCAACCACATCCGAAAAGTATGACGATACGCCGCCTGGCGACTCACGTTGCGGAGTTACCATCCTGGATCACTATGACATTAACGACCAGCGAACTGGATTTCGCAACCAGCCCTTATAAGCCAGAAACGATCAACAATACTTCCGAACTGATGAATTATTTTGAACGAACCCTTGCAGATGGCAGGGCGCATCTTGAACAGGCAACCGAAGAGCAATTGTCTGATTCCTGGACTTTGCGGAACGGTGACCGGATTCTTAGCACTACTTCAAAGAGCGACGTATTGCGAATGGTTTATAGCCAGATCATTCACCACAGGGCGCAATTAGGAGTGTACCTCCGGTTACTGGATGTACCCATTCCCGGCAGTTATGGCCCCAGTGCCGATGATATGGGTTTTTGAGTAAAGAAATTAAAGGTAAGGCTTGGGCGAAAAGGCTGTTTTATTACCCATTTGACACAATCTTTTCGGATAACGCTTTTTTTCCGGCGCGGCGGCGCCATAACTGGCCCTTATGGTAAACCGGAACTTCGTCGCCCAATAGTTTACCCCATGGCCGTAATTCAGCTATCCGGTCGAAGATAATTTTGAGGACTGCAATAAAAGGTATGGATAAAAACATTCCCGCAAAACCCCATACGGCTCCGCCAAGCAAGACAATAACCAATGAAACCAACGCATTGATTTTTACTTTGGACGAAACGATGCGCGGGACTAAAAAATTGTTATCGATAAACTGTATAAGCATGTAAGAAATTATAATTCCGACCTGGGTGCTGTAGCCATCCTTTGTTACCGTGGCGATAAGCAATGGCAGGGCGATAGCGATAATGCCGCCGATGTAGGGAAGCACATTTAATATGGCGCCTATTACGCCCAGCAAAACTGCATACTGAACGCCCAATATAAGAAGCGCTGCAGAATTTAGAGTTGCCACTATCATCGCCTCCAGCAGCAATCCAATCATATAACTTTGTATGGCTTTCTTAGTCTGCTCCAACACGACGCCTACCTTTGATGAATGCTTTTCAGCAAAAACCTCATAGAGAAAATTAAGGATAAGTGTTTTATAAAACAGGATCAGGAAAATATAAATCGGAAGCAGTACAATTACACTCAACGTACCTAATACAGTGCCGAGTGTTTGCCCTATTAATGGCTTGAGATTGTTGCCTGCATCGGCGAGCAATTGTTTCTGTTTTTCGATGGTTAACGAATAATTGTCCTGTAACCACAATTGAAGGTTTCTGAAAATTTCATAAAACTTTTGTTCGAGCACAGGCATATTATTAGAAAACTTTGCTACTTGCGAAGAAATGAAAACCATTAATCCGGCTACAAAAAGAATAGAAAGAAGCAAGGCGATTATTATCGAAAGTATCTTGGGTATTTTTCTTTGCTGAAGGTTATTCACAAATGGGTTTAAAAGGATAGCGATCATCAGGGAAAATGCCAATGGGATTAAAATGCTCTTAAGTGTGAATAAGATGAATACAAAAAGAATAATGCCAAAGAGTGTTACAGTAGACCTTAAATAAAAAGGATATTTTTTTTCCATAAAGTAATTTATAATAACGTTTTATTTCTGTATTAAGTAATTCAATCCGTTGAAATAATGGCTGAATTTATATGAACCGTTACCTTAATGCAGGCAGTGTGTAAACTAAACAAAAATGAGTGAGTGGTCAAAATGATTAGAGAAGTTTATGAATTTTTCAAATAAAAAAGGAGATTTTACAATCTCCTATCACAAGTATTTTTGCACTAATTATTTATTCCGCTACCCTTCCGCCGCAAATAAATCTTCTGCTATAATAATGATCATTGAGATTGCTTATCGTAACACCCTCGCTTGAAGATGCATGAACAAAATAATCGTTATCCAGGTAAAGGCCTACATGAGAAACACCTCCGTGCGTATTGAAGAAAACGAGGTCACCCTCTTGAAGGCTATTTCTTTTGATATGCCGGGTTGCTTTATATTGCTGACGCGCAGTTCGCGGCATTGAAAATCCATATACCGCCATTAAAAGGCTACTGGTTAATGCACTGCAATCGATGCCATTTTTAGTGGTGCCACCCATGCGATAGCGGGTGCCAAACCAATCTTCAATTACAGCAAATAATGAAAGATTTTTTAGAGATTCAACATCCACATCAAGAAGCATTGCATACTTAAATTGTACCGTTGAAAAGGTTTCAATGATTGAATTTGATTCTTCTGCGACATTACTTGAAATTTCCTTTCTTTTTACGATTATAGGCACAGGATTTTCTTTTATGCTTTTTGTGCCGCCGCTTTCTGTATTTTGTAAAATACCATCAGGTGTAAATGAAATTCCATCAATAAAACTGGGAGAAGTATTTTCACTGCCGGTTACACTTTGCATTTTATTCACACTTGCCTGGGCCATCGAAAATTGGGAAAATCCGGTAAAAATCAGGAGAATGCAAAACACTTTGAGTTTATTCATACTATAGTATTGTATTCATTTATAAATTTATGCAATAGTCACGTTGAACATGAGGTCTTACAATAAAGCTTTTAAGTAAATATATTACAAACGAAAAAATATTTATATTAGTATTATCAGGCGGGCGAAGATAGGGTTCACTAAAATAAAATACAAATTAAAATTGTTATTTTATCTGGGTGGCGATTTCCTGAAGATGCAAAAACAATTAACTTCAATAAAAGTTGTTAATAATTGCGTTAAAAAAATTGCCCTATTACTAATGACTCCTTGTCATAATGACTTCTAAGGCACTCCGCAGGAAACTGGAACTGTGGGTAAATTGAAAAAACACTGCCAGATGCTTTTTCCGATATTTGCACTACAGATTTTAATCCGATGAAATTTTCTCACCTCCACGTACATACGCAGTTTTCATTACTTGATGGCGCTGCTTCTATAAAAGCTCTTTATAATAAGGCCATTGAAGATGGCATGCCCGCTCTTGCCATATCCGATCATGGAAATATGTTTGGTGTTTTTGAGTTTGTAAAGCATGCCCATACGCTAAAAAATGAAGATGGCTCACTGAAAGTAAAGCCGATTGTAGGCTGCGAATTTTATATTACCGAAAACAGGTTTCAAAAACAATTTACGAAAGAACAAAAAGATCCACGCCATCACCAGATATTGCTTGCAAAAAACAATACCGGGTATAAAAACCTGGTAAAGCTTACTTCGCTCGGATATATTGAAGGAATGTATTCAAAATACCCGCGGATCGATAAAGAACTTATTCATAAATATCATGAAGGACTGATTGCAACAACCTGTTGCCTTGGCGGCTTGGTGCCACAGACTCATTTTAAAAAAAGGCGAAGAAGAAGCAGAAAATGAATTTAAATGGTGGCTCAATATTTTTCAGAAAGATTATTATGTTGAATTGCAAAGGCATGGCATTCCTGAACAGGAAAAAGTAAATAAAGTGTTGTTGAAATTTGCAAAAAAATATAATGTAAATGTTATTGCCAGTAACGATTCACATTATGTGGATGAAAAAGATTTTAATGCACATGATATTTTGCTATGCATCAATACAGGTGAAAAACAGGCAACACCGGCAATAAGAGAATTTACTGATGATGATATAACGGTCAAGAATAAACGCTTTGCTTTTCCCAATAACCAGTTTTATCTTAAGAACACTTCAGAAATGCTCACGGCCTTCGATGACCTGCCGCATGCAATGGATAATACCAATGAAATAATTGATAAAATTGAAGTGCTTGATCTCAAAAGAGATATTCTTCTTACCGCATTTTACAGTTCCTAAAGAATTTAATTCGCAGGATGCATATCTGGAACATTTTACCTGGACAGGTGCCAAAAAAAGGTATGCTGAAATTACTCCTGAAATTGAAGAACGGATCAACTTTGAATTGTTCACCATTAAAACAATGGGCTTTGCCGGTTACTTTTTGATCGTAAGTGATTTTATCATCGAAGGAAAAAAAATGGATGTATTTGTAGGGCCCGGGCAGGGCTCTGCTGCAGGCTCTGTTGTTGCTTATTGTATAGGCATCACTAATATTGATCCGATAAAATATAATTTACTTTTTGAAAGATTTCTCAATCCCGACCGGAAATCCATGCCGGATATTGATACAGATTTTGATGATGAAGGAAGACAAAAAGTTTTGAATTACGTAGTAGAAAAATATGGTAAAAACCAGGTTGCCCAGATCATTACCTATGGAACCATGGCGGCAAAAATGAGCATTAAAGATGTGGCCCGGGTGATGGATCTTCCGCTGGCAGAAAGCAATGCATTGGCAAAACTAGTTCCCGACAGGCCGGGAACTTCATTGCGCAGAGTGCTTAAATACGCGCTCACAGGGTTAAAATCGCTAACTGGAAGATGGTGTGGGTGCAGACGATCTGGAAAACATTAAAAAGCTCCGTGAAATTTATAACGGAGATGATATGCGCAGTAAGGTTTTGCATGAAGCAGAAATTTTAGAAGGGTCTGTAAGAAATACAGGCATTCATGCATCGGCTATTATTATTGCACCGCAAGACCTTACGGAATTAATTCCGGTTGCTACTTCAAAAGATTCTGATCTATGGCTTACCCAGATCGACGGAAATAATATCGAAAGCGCCGGTGTTTTAAAAATGGATTTTCTTAGGCTTAAAAACACTCAGCATTCTAAAAACCGCACTTCATCTCATCAAACAAAATCACGGAGTAGACATTGACCTCGATACCTTACCTCTTGATGATGAAGAAACTTATAAACTTTACCAGCGTGCAGATACCAATGGTACTTTCCAGTTTGAAAGCGGCGGCATGCAAAAATATCTGCGGGACTTAAAGCCTGATAAGTTTAACGACCTTATTGCAATGAATGCTCTTTTCAGGCCGGGCCCGATGGCGTATATTCCTGATTATATTGAACGCAAACATGGCAAGGCAGGAAATACATTATGACCTTCCTGAAATGGAAGAAATCTTGAAAGATACTTATGGCATTACGGTTTACCAGGAACAGGTGATGTTGCTATCTCAAAAGATTGCCGGCTTTAGCAAAGGGGATGCTGATGTATTGCGAAAGGCAATGGGTAAAAAGCAACGCGAAGTGCTGGATAAAATGAAAGAGCAGTTTATTGCAGGCGCTACAACGAATGGCCATCCCGTGAATAAACTGGAAAAAATATGGACTGACTGGGAATCATTTGCCCAATATGCATTTAATAAATCACATTCCACCTGTTATGCTTTGGTCGCCTATCAAACCGCTTATTTAAAAGCGCACTATCCAAGCGAATATATGGCTGCCGTGTTAAACCATGCAGGCTCTATTGAAAAGATCACTTTTTTTATGGAGGAATGCAAAAGAATGGGCCTTACAGTACTGGGGCCAGACATTAATGAATCGCAAAAGGGATTTGCCGTAAATAAAAAAGGTGAAATCCGTTTTGGATTTAGCGGTATGAAAGGCGTAGGTGAAGCGGCGCTTGAAAATATTATTGAAGAAAGAGAAAAGCACGGTGCATTTTCTTCTATTTATGATTTTATTAAAAGAGCAGGGCAAAGAACAGTAAATAAAAAATCGCTGGAAAGCCTTGCTTATGCAGGTGCATTTGATTGCTTTAAAAATATTCACCGGGCACAATATTTTTTCGTAGCTCCCGGGGATAATATAACTGGCCTGGAAAAAATCATCCGTTTTGGTAACCAATACCAGGCACAGCTTTCAAATAGCACCAATACTCTTTTTGGAAACCTGCAAATGGGTGAAGTGGTGGCACCGCCCATTGCCGAATGTGAGCCATGGCCACTTGTTAAATTGCTGGATTTTGAAAAAGAAGTTACCGGTATGTTTATGAGCGGCCACCCGCTGGATAATTTTTCCTTTGTTATAAAACACTATGGCCTTACAACGATCGCTGAATTTAATGAGTTTAAAGAAGCAGTAAACCTCCATCCGAATCCCGGCAGAACGTTTCGTATTGCCGGGCTTGTTGCCGAGGCGCAACACCGCATTTCAAAAACCGGTAATAAGTATGGAGTGTTTTATATTGAAGATTATTCTGTCAAAATGGAATTGATGCTTTTCAGCGATGATTATGTAAGGTTCACCAATTACCTTGAAGCCGGGTATGGCAATATTTTTAACAGGAACGTTTCGCCAGCGATATAGCAAATCGGAATTTGAATTTAAAGTAGCCAATATAACTCTTCTTGAATCATTGATGAAATCGTGTACCAAAAAATTACAGATAGAAGCAGCATCCTAACGATATATCACAAGAATTCATTGATTTCTTAGATAAAAATTGCAACAGTTTCCCGGGAATTCCGTCTTAAAATTTTGTATTCATGACAGCAAATCACGAGTAAAATTCGGGATGCAAACATTAGAGAAAGGATTTGAAATGAATGACGAAATGGCTAATTACCTGCAACTGAAGCCCGAACTTGACATCCAGGTGGAATTAACATAATGTGGATATGCCAAAAGATCATATTACGCAGATTGGAGTTAATTTTGTGAATTGAGAGTGCTTACAATGGCTAAATAAACAATACAAACCAGTTGATAAGCGTTAACTAAGAATAGAAATTTAATTAACCAAATAACAATAACAACAAAATAAAATAATAATTATGGCAACAGAATACACGGACGCAAACTTTAAAGAAAAAGTTCTTGATTCAGAAAAATTAACCATGGTAGATTTTTGGGCAGAATGGTGTGGCCCATGCCGGGCAATAGGCCCCGTTGTTGAAGAACTTTCTAAAGAATATGATGGTTCGGTAAATATTGGGAAAGTAAACGTAGATCAGAATCCGCAGCTTAGTATCAATTATGGAATTACCAGCATTCCGGCTATCATTTTTGTAAAAGGCGGCAAGGTAGTTGATAAATTAGTAGGCGCCCAGCCCAAATCAAATTTTGTAAAAAAAATTGAGGCCCTGAAGTAATTCTGAAATAATTAAACATTTCTATGAAGATTGTTTTTTTATTGCTCGCGATATTATTTTTGAATCAGTCATCGTTTTCGCAATGGGCAGCAAATGAAGATCCCTTAAACATAAAAGAATTAAAACTTACGCCCTCCCAACAACAGCAAATAAGGCAGATTAATAACCATGCGGGAATTGAAATAAACTGGCTGAAGAAAAACAACAGCGATTCCGGCGCAACAGCCGTCTCAAAAATTGAAAAAATTAAAGGAGCAAGAATTAAAAAAATAAGAAACCTTTTAACGCCGGAACAACAAATTACCTGGCGTAATAAGTTAATGCAAAATAAGCCAAGGAGAGGTGTAACGGGCCTGCCAAACGAAAGAAGTGTTCAGTAAAATATAAATGTGAGTGAAACGGTTTCAATGCACAATTGAAACCGTTTTTTATTTTAAGTCTATAGCAACTGCTTTGATTTACCTTGATTTTATCTCTGTTTCATTAGGCCCTCTTACCTGGTAGACACTATCCACAATATATTTTCGCATACCGCGCCATGGTAAAGCGCCAAAATATTCTATATAATGAACTTCCACTTCCCTGCCTGCATTATTTAATAAAGTTTGCGCTACACTTTCTTTGGTTACGCTAAAATCGAATTCATTGCTTTGTATATTTACCTTAAACCCACTCTGGATAATTTTCCCTTCATAGGTTTTGAAAATATAGCCTTTTCTCATAAATGTATTGAGCGTACCCGCTTTTGTACCAGTGCCAAATTGCCAATAAAAATGGACGTAGAAAAAAATCCCTAAGCCGAGTATAATAAGAATGAGTACAATTTTGAAAATTTTTCGCCCTCTCATATTACTTTTTTACAGAAAGATAAAGAAAAATTAATGAGGCCCACCAAATAAATTATGGTCAAAATTAAACTTCGAAATCATACTTCCGGCAGGTAATACGGTTACTTTTCTACTATTAAAACCGGCCTGGATGTAAATTTTCAGTTGATCCCGCATCATGCTTGTATTTGAAAGATCAAGGGAAAAGTGACTGCCAGGAGCAAAGCATAGGCGGCAAAAGAAATCCAGGTGCTTTGCCAGTCAGTCACCCCATTCTTCGGTAAAATGATCAACTACTAATCCGGCAGTATATCCTCCCCACATGGCACCTACTCCATTTGTCATAAACATAAATAAGCCCTGTGCACTTGCACGCTTGTTTGACGGAACTTCGTTTTCAACAAACAAGAGAACCCGATATATTGAAAAAATCAAACGCCATTCCATAAATGATCATCGAGGCTATTAGTAAAATCCAGGCCTGTCGCCCGGATCTCCATATTCCAAATAAACCAAACCTTAAAACCCAGGCAAACATGCTCATAAGCATTACTTTCTTTATGCCGAATTTCTTTAAAAAAAACGGGATAGCCAGGATGAAAAGCGATTCTGAAATTTGAGATATGGAGAGTGTAAAAAGCTTGTGCTTAACAACAAATGAATCTGGGTATCTCCCTTTGAAACTTTCCAGGAAGGAACTTCCAAATGCATTTGTTATTTGTAAGGCCGCACCTAAAAACATTGCAAACAAAAAGAAAATAAACATTTTTCTTTGTTTGAATAAAATGAACGCGTCCAGGCCTAACATAGAAATAAACGAGTGGCTTTTGATAGATTTTACGGGCGGGCATGGTGGCAAAGTAAAAGCATATAATCCCAGGATCAACGCTGAGCAGGCACTGAAAATTAACTGCGTTTTAGTAGCGTCCCAATTACAAATATCAACTATCCACATGGCCGCAATAAAACCAATCGTCCCCCAAACTCTTATCGGCGGAAAATCTTTTACAATATCCAATCCTTTTTGCTCAAGAATAAAATAGGATACTGTATTATTCAAAGCGATCGTAGGCATATAAAACATGGAGTTTACCAGCATTATCCAAAAGAACGCATTGGGCGAGGTAATGAAAGACGCCCAGATAAGCATTCCAGCGCCTGCCATATGACAAAAGCCCAATACTTTTTCTGCATTAACCCACTTATCGGCAACAATTCCCATTAAAGCCGGCATGAACAAAGATGCAATACCCAATGTTGAAAATACTGCGCCTATTTGTGCACCTGTAAAATGCAAGGTGCCTCCCAAATAGTTTCCAATGGAAATTAACCACGAACCCCAAATAAAAAATTGCAGAAAGTTCATAATAATAAGACGCAACTTTATGTTCATTATGTTCGTTTTAAGTGATATCCGCAAATGCCAATATTTTAAATCAATTAGTTATTACCGCTTAATCCCAAATTTTTTATCTGAATGAATTTTAATAGTTTTGAAAACACAAGTGATCCGACAAATAATTTCATTACAAAGGTTTTAAAAATTAGTCATACTTTAGAGTCTGAATTTTAACCGCTAACACCTTGTTTTTGAAAGAACATTCCTAAATTAACTGTATTGAAAAAATCTGCCTTGCTTTTTGCGGTACTATCGTTTTTTTACCTCGCCACCTTAGCACAAAAAAAAGACCGGATTTCAGCCCATAAAAAGCAAAGCCGCTGCCGTACTATGGAGTATATGGAAGCAGCAATAAAAAAAGACCCCACCCTACCTGAAAAATGGAGAAAAGAAGGAGAAAAGCGATATAATGCTTATCTGCAACGTCAATCACTCGGCAGAGTTGCCAAGGCCGCAAGCCACTGAAATTATCATTCCCATAGTTTTCCATCTTGTAGATTCCGCACAAAGACTGGCGGGCATAACTGACCGGGATATTTATGAACAGGTGGAAATACTTAACAGGGATTATGGTGGCAGAAAGGCAGATCTTTATAAAAATGTCATCCCTCCCGAAATATATGCAAGGTTGGGAAGAATCCCTGTAAAATTTGTGTTGGCAAGACGTACTCCCGATGGCGCGCTTACTACGGGTATTGAACGCCGCGCAATAGCAACTCCCGATCATATCAGCATTAAGGCCTATTCAACCGGTGGATTGGATGCCTGGGATGTAACTAAATATGTTAATGTATGGGCCGGCGCTTTCAGCGGCGCTGATGATGGCTTATTGGGAATTGCTACTTTTCCCTTTACAACTATCGATGAGGGGGCCCGCAAGGTGTAGTGATAGGCCTCTGCAACATTACCCTTAACAAGCCCTACATCCCGCTGGATATTATCCTGAGTACGATGAAGGCGCTACACTTTCTCACGAGATAGGACACTATTTTTATCTCTATCCATACGTTCGGAGATCAAACTACTTGCAATAATGCTGATTTCAGGTTACAGGATGGATGGCCCTTGCCCGCAGGCGCCGGGCCGGAAGGTGATGATACCCCCGAGGAAAAAGCAGGGCCGGGCAATGCCTATTTTGGCAATCCCAGCGAAAACTATTCCGACGGTTGTACCGGCTTTACCTTTTGGAATGATGTATGGAAGCTTTATGAATTATTTTGATGACCGTGCCTTATTTATGTTTTCAGACGGCCACAGAAAAAGAGTGGAAGGCTGCATTGAATTATACAGGCCTGATTTACTAACTTCTGATGGCGCCACACCGCCTGTTGCCGTTACCGATGCGTTTATGGTGAATGTTACGCCCCGTGGCACCCCTGAACGGCCCGCATACCTGGTAAATAACACCGCATTTACTGCCAATGTACGCAATACGGGTACCACTGATTTAACGTCGGTAACATTGAATGTAAAAGTGGATGGAGTAAATGCAGGACCTGTTATATTTCCGTTGGCGCTTGCTCCGGGAGAAGATACCACATTGAATCTGTCTCCTATTACCGGCTCTCCCGGTACACATGCCATAACTGTATATACTTCTGCTCCAAATGGAACTACAGATACCTTTTCAGATAATGATACATTAATATCTTTCATCTTTATTAATGCCGCCACGATCACCGCTCCATTTACACAAGACTTTAGTTCGGGCACTTTCCCACCGGCAGGGTGGAATATTTGGAATCCTAATGGCAATATTACCTGGGAAAGTAACGATGAAATCAGGATTTCCCTTTGCCGGGTGCTGCCACCGTTCAAAATTTTGATTACCAGGGATACGGGCAACTCGATGATTTAATCAGCCCGGCTATTGATTTAGGTGCATCAGATTCAGCATCGCTTTCCTTTGCCGTGGCCTATGCAGTCTATGATTCTGTGGATGTATCCACATGGGATGGCCTTGAAGTTTATGTGTCCGGAGATGGCGGATTTAGCTATAATCTTGCCTATAAAAAAACAGGTAACCAAGTTGAAAACTATGGTAAGTCAAGACCAGGATCCCTTTACAGCCACTCCGGATCATCCAGAAGTATGGAGAACCGAAAATGTAAACCTTACCCCTTATCATTATTCCCGGCAAAAAAATGCTGATCAAGTTCCGCAACACTAATGCTTTTGGCAATAATCTTTATATAGACGATATTTCTGTTTCAGGAGGCTCATTTATTAAGCCGGGACGCATACCCAATCGCCATTTCCGGGTTACCGTCTATAAATTGCACCAATAGCATTTCGCCGGTGGTATTTTTTTCAACAAATGGTTTAGATACTTTAAAAACATTGACATTTAATTACCAGGTTGATAACGGTTCTGTAAGTACTTTAAACTGGACCGGCTCTTTAGTAAGAGGCCAAATCTCACAGCTTACCTTTAATCCTATAACAGGAATACCGCCCGGAAATCATATACTCACTGTTTATACTTCTGGTCCGAATGGACTACCAGATCAAATTCACTGCAAACGATACAGTGCGCCAGGTATTTTCTATAATAGCTACGGTGTCCGCCCCCATTTCTGAAGGATTTGAATCACCAGTATTCCCGCCCGACAACTGGGTAATAGATAATCCTGATGGGTTGTTGACATGGGAAAGAACCACTGCAATAGCCAAAACCGGCGTTGGTTCCATGGTAATTAAAAATTTTAATTATACTAAAGAAAATACGAATGATAAATTTGTTTCACCAATAATTTCTCTTTCTTCTGTTACTTATGATTCATTGTTTCTCTCTTTTGATTATGCTTATGAGCAGGGAATACAATATCCCGGAAGTACCAATTTCCTTTGGATACCCTTGAAGTGCAGGCAACGCTTGATTGTGGCCAAACGTATACCACCCTTTGGAAAAAATGGGGTGGAGAACTTCAAACAATAAATGACCCTAACCGGGCAATCAGTTCATCCTTTACACCGAATGACAGCCAATGGAAAAACGTAAATCTTTACCTTGACCCGGTTGTAAATAACAATAATTTCCAGGTATATTTTGTGGCAAAGAGCAACAAGCAAAATAATCTGTACATTGATAATATAAATATTTATACGAAAGTTCTTCCGAAAAGGCTTAAAGACCAGGGTTATCTTATCTATCCAAATCCGTTTAAGAATTCGTTGATTATACGCAATTACACGGTTCCCACAACATTGCAAAATATCGGAATTTACAATTCAGTAGGCCAGTTGTATGGGCTAAAGACCTCAACGGAACCGGTTATACTGAAATGACGTTTGACCTTGGCAAGCTTGCAGCCGGTGTATATATTGTTAAACTTGCAATACCTCGAAAAAACTGTTGTACAGAAAATAGTAAAACAATAGGTTTAGGTTTTAAAGAATGATAATACGAGAGGTTGCTCTCTTGTTGGGCATCCTCTTTTGTTTTAGACATGCTGCTATAGTAACTTTGCAACATGACTACACTAAATAAAGAAGAAGCATTATCAGCCCTTATAGATTCATTTGAAGAAGGAATCTATTTTAAAAAAATTGCCGAAAAAATTATCTCCAATGAAAGAATAAGTGATGAAGATGGGCTGTTGCTTTTTGAAAAAGCCAGCCTTGGCCTTACTGCTACATTTGCCAATTATATTAGGGAAAAAAAGCACGGAGACTTTACTTATTTCAACAGGAACTTTCATATAGAACCTACAAATGTCTGCGTTTTTTCATGCAAATTTTGTTCGTATTCGCGCTTATATGCGCACCGGGATGAAGGATGGCAATTAAGCATGGAGCAAATGATGGATATTGTAAAAAGTTATGATGGCAAGCCTATCACTGAAGTTCATATTGTTGGGGGAGTTCATCCAAAATGGATCTTGATTTTTTCTGCACCCTCATCAGCTAAAATAAAAGAACACAGGCCCGAGCTTCATATAAAAGGATTTACCGCTGTTGAACTGGATTATATGTTTAGAAAAGCAAAACTTTCCGTTGAAGAAGGAATGTTCAAAGCTTAAAAATGCCGGCCTGCAATCATTACCCGGAGGAGGAGCAGAAATATTTGATGAAGAAATAAGGCAACAAATAAGTGCCGATAAAGTGAATGCGGAAGGATGGTTAAAAATTCATGAACAGGCCCATAAACTTGGCATGCATACTAATGCCACCATGCTATACGGCCATATTGAAAATTATGCACACCGCATTGATCACATGAGCAGGTTAAGAGATTTACAGGATATCACTCATGGCTTCAATACTTTCATCCCATTAAAATTCAGGAATAAAAATAATGATATGAGTCATGTTCCGGAATCATCAGTTCCGGAAGATATGAAGATGTATGCAGTGGCAAGAATTTATATGGATAACTTCCCGCATTTAAAGCCTACTGGCCTATGCTTGGCAGGAAAATGCGCAGCTTTCTTTATCATTTGGAGTAAATGATATTGATGGAACCATTGATGATTCAACAAAAATTTATTCCATGGCCGGCAGCGAAGAGCAAAAACCCGCCATGAGCACACAGGAACTGGTAACGCTTATTAAACAGGCAAAACGAATACCTGTAGAAAGAGATACTTTATATAATGTTATAAAAGATTATAGCTTACCGGAAGAAAAAGAATTTGATGTAACGATGAATTAATTTTTTTATTGCACGAATTGGAGGGTGAATGACACGAATTAAAGTTAATCCACAGAACATAAAATATGAATGTGTGGAAACCTCGCAGGTTTTTAAAACCTGTGAGGTATTGGCAGCCATCTTTAATTCGATTCATAAATTGATCAATTAGCGGTTGTTACGCTAAACTGTATTAAGCCCCGTTTTTAATTCGTGTAATTCGTGCCTTGCAATTCGTGTAATAAACTCTATTCCTTAAAATCCATCCCCAAATTATACATCACAAAACTCCAGATATCCGCAGCTTCTTCAATTTGTTTACTTGTTGGCTTCCCTGCGCCATGCCCGGCTTTTGTTTCTATACGAATGAGTGTCGGGTTGGTTCCATCATTATCGGCCTGTAAAGTTGCTGCAAATTTAAAACTATGCGCAGGCACTACCCTGTCATCATGATCTGCAGTGGTTATTAATGTTGCCGGGTATTTTACTCCGGGCTTCAAATTATGCAACGGCGAATATTTATACAGGTTTTCAAAATCTTCTTTCTTATCGCTGCTGCCATATTCTGTTGCCCATGCCCAGCCGATGGTAAACTTGTGATACCGCAGCATATCCATAACACCTACCTGTGGTATCGCTACTTTAAAAAGATCGGGCCGCTGGGTCATTGCTGCTCCTACTAATAAGCCGCCATTGCTTCCTCCGCGCATGGCCAGCTTTTGAGGATTGGTATATTTTTTATCAATCAGAAATTGCGCAGCAGCAATAAAATCATCAAATACATTTTGCTTTTTTTCCAGCATTCCGGCTTTGTGCCATGATTCACCATATTCACTGCCGCCGCGCAGGTTCACAATTACCGAAACGCCGCCCTGCTCCAGGAAAAATGCATTGGAAATTGAAAAAGCCGGGAGTCATGGGAATATTAAATCCTCCATAGCCATATAATAATACCGGGTTATTGCCATTTAGCTGCAGCCCTTTTTTATAAGTAATAAACATGGGAACTTTGGTGCCATCTTTACTGGTAAAAAATGATTGAACGGTTTGATAATTATCTGCATTTATTTTCACTTCGCTTTTTCTGAAAAGATCAGTTTGCCCGGTGGCAATATTATACCTGAAAATTGCAGGCGGGATAATCAAACGAAGTATAAGTATAAAAAATCTCTTTATCGGTCAGCATACCCACCAAAGCCACCGGCAGAGCCAATTCCCGGCAATTTTATTTCTCTTTCCAGGTTACCCGCATAATTTGTTTGATATACCCTGCTGGAAGCATCCTGCAGGTAAGTAAGAAATAATTTATGGCCGGCAGTACCCACTGATTCCAATAATTCTTTTCTTTCGGGAATAATAATTTTCCAGTTTTCTTTTGCAGGATTTTTGGGATCAATAAGAACTACTTTATAATTTGGAGCATCTGCATTGGTACGTACCAATAATTTATCGCCATCATTGTCTATAAATTCGGCTTCCGTATCAAATCCTTTTATCAGTAATTTAAAATCGTTCCCCGCCGAAATATTTTTCATGTCCTTTACCCATATTTCCGCGCCGCTGGTACCTTCACTTTTACCCAGCACTAAAAAATGTTCATCTTCACTAAGGCCGGCTCCTATTGTTCTTAATGGATGCTCTTTGTCTTCATAAATTAAAGCATCTTCACTTTGAGGCGTTCCTAATTTGTGGTAATAAACTTTGTGGTTTTGATTTTGGTTGGTGAGTTTATTTTTTTCATCAGGTGCAGGATACCGGCTGTAATAAAATCCATCATCACCCTTCCAGGATGTGCCGCTGAATTTAATATAAGTTAACTTCGTCCCTGAACAATTTTTTATCTGCCACATTCATTATGTGGGCTTCCTGCCAGTCGCTGCCGGCCTGCGCTTCAAGATAAACTGCATATTTTTTATTTTTACTAAAAGAAGGCGTTCCTATTGCAGCGGTGCCATCTTTGCTCATTGTATTTGGATCAATAAATACTTCCGGTGTTCCATCCAATCCCTTTTGCCTGTACAGAACACTTTGATTTTGCAAGCCATCATTTTTATAGAAATAATAATAATCGCCTTCTTTAAAAGGAGAACTGTATTTTGCATAATTCCACATCTCTTCCAGCCTTTTCTTTACTTTTCCGCGAAATGGAATAGAGGAAAGATATTCATGGGTTACTTTGTTTTCCGCAGTAACCCACTCTTTTGTTTCTTCACTGTTATCATTTTCAAGCCAGCGGTAAGGATCGGCCACTTTTGTGCCAAAGTAATCGTCTTCCTGGCTTGCTTTTTTGGTTTCCGGATATTTTATTTGTGTAAAACTTTGGTGAGTAGGTTATCATAAGTAAAATAAAAAAGAAAAGATTTTTTTTCATGAATAAATAATTTAGATTGAAGATAATTAAATTGATGATTATTTCATTTATCAATACTAATCGTAAATGTGTATTTTTGACACTTTTATTAAGTAATGATCAAAGCTATAACAGGAAATATATACAGCAATGACGGAAAGAAAAGTAAACAAAATCGGCGTGCTTACATCAGGCGGAGATGCGCCGGGAATGAATGCTGCAATAAGAGCCGTTGTTCGTACAGGTATCTATAATGAAATGGAAGTGTATGGAATTTTACGTGGCTATTCCGGCATGATAGACGGCGATATTATAAAAATGGAAAGCAAAAGTGTTGCTAATATTATACAACGCGGTGGAACTATTTTAAAAACAGCCCGGTGCAAGGAATTTTTTACTTATGAAGGAAGAGAAAAGGCCTTTCAGAATTTACAGAAGCTTGGAATTAACGGGCTGGTAATAATTGGCGGCGATGGTTCTTTCAGGGGAGCTAAGATATTCAGTAATGAATTTGATATTCCCTGTATTGGCCTGCCGGGCACAATTGATAAAGATATTGCGGGCACGGATTTTACCATTGGTTTTGATACGGCTGTAAATACCGCAGTGGAAGCTATAGATAAAGTAAGAGATACTGCCGATGCCCATGACCGTCTTTTTGTAATCGAAGTAATGGGCAGGGATTCGGGATATATTGCATTGCACAGTGGTATTGCAACCGGGGCTGAAAATATTTTGATTCCGGAAAGAAGAACTGATATTGAAGATATCATAAAGGCGCTTGCAGAAAAACATGGCAGAAAAAAACTAGTAAATATTATTGTGGTTGCAGAGGGAGAAGAATTTGGCGGAACCGAAATAGCAAAAATAATTACGGAACGAATGCCCGACCAGGAAGTGAGGGTTTGTATCCTGGGCCACATTCAACGTGGCGGTGCGCCTACCTGTTTTGACAGGCTTATTGCAAGCCGCATGGGCTATTCTGCGGTTGAATGCCTTATGGAAGGAAGGTTCAATGTTTTTGTAGGGATTGTAAACAACCGGATGCATTACATTCCTCTTGATGAAGCCGTAAAAAAGAAACAAAAAATAAGTGAGGAATGGATGAAAATTGTAAGAATTCTTTCATCTTAAATTATACCACGATATCTTCTGTACAATGTTAAATCTTCAAACCGGCTCTCCAAATTTATAATTACAAACTTCAAATTAAAAGTAATACATGTCTAAAACTATTAAAAAATACCTGCATAGCGAAATGGATAAAAAAGCGGGGCTGGAACATTCAATAAAACGTACCAAAATTGTTGCAACGGTGGGGCCTTCGTGCGATACTTATGATAAAATGGTAGAGCTTGTAAAAGCAGGAGTAAATATTTTCAGGCTTAATTTTTCACACGGCTCCCATGAAGATAAAGCAAGGATCATTGAAAACATCCGCACAATTAATAAATCGCTTCCTTATAATATTGCTATTCTTGCCGACCTGCAGGGCCCTAAATTAAGAGTGGGCGAAATTGAAAATAATGCACTTGAAATAAACCCCGGAGATATTCTGACTTTCACAAATACAAAATGCATTGGAACAAGGAAACAGATTTATGTAAGTTATCCGAACCTTCATAATGATGTAGTTGCCGGCAACATCATCATGATTGATGATGGAAAACTTGAAGTAAAGGTTACGAGGATTTTGCCAAATAATGATGTTGAAGTTGAAGTGGTAGTAGGTGGAATACTTTCTTCAAAAAAAGGCCTTAACCTGCCGGACACAAAAATTTCTTTGCCTGCGCTTACCGAAAAAGATCTTGGAGGACCTGGAATTTGTACTTGGCCAGAATGTTGACTGGATAGCGCTTTCATTTGTAAGGGAAGTAAAAGATATTACGGGCTGAAAGATATTTTAAAAGCACAGGCAGAGCAAGGCAAAAGTAATTGCGAAAATTGAAAAGCCCGAAGCGATCATATAACATCCGCGACATCATTATTGAAAGTGATGGCATTATGATAGCCCGTGGCGATCTTGGCGTTGAGCTGCCTATTGAAAAAGTTCCCTTGATTCAAAAAGAAATTATACGCAAATGCATGCATCGCGCAAAGCCGGTAATAGTAGCTACGCAAATGATGGAAAGCATGATCGACCGCGTAAAGCCCAACAGGAGTGAAATCACCGATGTAGCCAACGCTGTTCTTGAAGGTGCAGATGCATTGATGCTTAGCGCTGAAACCGCTACAGGACTACATCCTACGCTTGTGATAGAAACCATGAGCAAAATAATTCTCGAAATAGAAAAAACCGCGTATGACTATAACCGTGATGATATACTCGCACCACAGCCCCATTCACCTTCTTTCTTAAGTGACGCATTGTGCTACAGCGCATGCAAGCTTGCACAGGATGCCAAAGCAGAAGCATTGATAGGAATGACGCAAACCGGTTATACCGCTTTTATGCTAAGCAGCTACAGGCCAAAATCACTTTTATATATTTTTAGCAAAGAAAGAAGCCTTATCAACCAGTTAAGCCTTAGCTGGGGCGTACGTGCCATATTTTATGATGAAGAAGAAAGCCTTGATCATATATTCTCCGACCAGATCGGAATTTTAAAAGAAAGAGGATTTTTAAAAACCGGTGATATTGTAGTAAATACCGGAAGCACGCCGGTAAACCTTCATCTGCCTACCAATGTGCTTAAAATTACAAAGGTGGGAAGTTAAAGCAAGTCAATGGTCAATAGTCAATAGTCAATGGCCAATTGAAGCGGCCAGGGACAATGATCTCGTTAATGACTCCTGGTATTCACCAACAAATTAATAAACCAATAATATCATAAAAAAACCTCCGCAAAACGGAGGTTTTTTTATTTAGATAAGTGTGATATTTATTTGATGACCGTCTTTGAAAAGATTTGATTATTTGTCACCAGTTTTATGATGTAAGTCCCGGAAGGAACATTTCCGAGGTTTAAGGGCATGCTATAGGTTCCTTTAGAAATATTTCCTTTATTTATAGTTTTGACAACTTTTCCATCGATGGAAATAACCTGGATAGCGACGTTTGTATTTCGGTCGAGCTGCAATTGTATCCAGCTATTACTTGTGACAGGATTGCCAAAAATAGCCCAGTCGAAATGATAGAAATCTAACCGTATTATGGAAGAATAGTTATAGTATCCATCGATATCTTCTTGTTTCAAACGGTAATAATTAGATCCGCTTAATACCTTATTATCAGTAAAGTTGTAATTATTTACAAGAGCTGAATTACCCATACCGTTTATAAAACCAATACCGGTAAATGAGTGCCCGTCCGTACTTTTTTGTACCTCGAAGCCTTTATTATTGAATTCGGTTGCTGTGCTCCAAGAAAGCAGGGCTTTGTTATTTTGTAGCAGGCCGTCGAAATTGATAAATGTTACGGGTAAAGCAGAAAGGGTCATAAATACAGCCGTATCAGAATACAGACTTGTTAATCCGTTTACAGGATTTAATGATGCGATACGCCAGGTATACCTGGTTAGGGGGCTAAGTCCTGTAAGAGTAAATGTTCCATCGGTATTTAATGGAGTGTTTACAGTGGTATAGGTAGAACTCCCTGTTACCTTGTACTGAACAACGTAATATTGTACACAACTCAGCATTGACCAGTTCAGGGTAGCATCATGCGCATCAATATTCGAACTGGTTAAACCTGATGGGGCTGGTGGTAAAAATTGTGACGTAGCGGTTTTACTATATGCACTGTCTGTTGCGCCGTCGCCGTATACGGTAGCATAATAACTACCATCATTTAAACCGGTAAACCTTGCCGTGTCCGAAGTGGTCACTATACTGTCGATTAAACTGCCATCCCGGAAAAGTCTTACCGTATAAGGAGAATGGCTTGCGCTTAGCTTAAATGTAAGACTATCGCTGCCACAGCTATTGCCCGGGGAAGTTGCTTTCAGCAGGCTTATTGCCGCTTTATTTACCTGGGTAAAAGAATCGGTAATGGAGTAAGCTTCAAATTGGTTATTATAATAAGGCGAAATTCTTATGTAGTAGTAACCCTGGGTAAGAGATGACAAACTATAGGTATTCGCAGCATTGGCTGTTGTGTTTGTAAAAACAGGAGCTGCCGCTGTATCTCTGTACACCTGGAAGTTTACATTACTGATACCCCCGCTATTTATATTAGGCAAAAGGTTAAAGTAGAGATTCATATTGCCGTTACCTGTATAATTTATCTTGAACCAGTCGGTACTATCACTTTGTAAATTATAATAGAAATTTGTATGCCCCGTTTGCGTCCTGTTTGCGGAAATTGTTGGAGCCTGTAAAGCATATGTATTTGTGATCGAATCATTGGGATTATAAGTAAAAAGGCTGTCCGCCAGCACATAGGGTTCAAACTGGTTGTTATAATAACTAACGATTTCAACATAATAAGTTCCCGCTGCAAGGCCATCTCTTGAAATTGTTGTTGTACCGGCAGTGGTACCTGAATTGAGAATCGAGACACCATCATTATCGAATAAATAAGCCGATATATTACTACCGTTGCCTGACGTAAGCGTAAGGCGAAGAAGGCCATCCGCATTAGTTGTCACTTTATACCAGTCGCTGCTGTCGCGGTGGTTATTATAGTAGTAGTTAATGTGGCCTTTTATGCTGTCGTTTAATACCAATACATGCGCAAGCGCCCTGGTACTGTCTGGCTCAGTATTATTTGCCTGCAATGGCGTAAACAAACTGTCTGCCAGCACATAAGGTTCAAACTGGTTATTATAATAACTAACGATTTCAACAAAATAAGTCCCTGCCGCAAGCCCGTCAGTTGAAATGGTGGTTGTGCCGGCAGTAGTGCCCGAATTAAGCAGCGTTATTCCATTATTATCGAACAAATAAGCAGTTACATTACTGCCATTCCCCGACTTAAGTGTAAGACGCACTAAACCATCCGCATTGGTTGTTACTTTATACCAGTCAACACTGTCCCGGTGATTATTATAGTAATAGTTAATATGGCCGGTTGTACTGTCATTCAATCCTAATACTTGCGCAAGGCCGCGGGTACTGTCAGGCTCCGTATTATTAGCCAAAGCTGGCGTAAACAGGCTATCCGCCAACGAGTAAGGTTCAAACTGATTATTATAATAACTTACAATTTCAATATAATAAGTACCGTTGGAAAGTCCATCTGTTGAAATTGAAGTCGTACCTGCGGTAGTGACTGAATTAAGGCTGGTAACGCCATTGTTATCAAATAAATAAGCCGATACATTACTCCCATTCAAAGATGTAAGAGTAAGCCTTAACAGGCCATCGGCATTGGTGGTTACTTTATACCAGTCAACGCTATCCCGGTGGTTATTATAGTAATAGTTAACATGGCCGGTTGTGCTTCCATTTAGTGCTAATACATTCGCCTGGGCCCTTGTGCTGTCAGGCTCAGCGTCAATTGGTACCGGCGCATTCACGAAATTATTTGTAATCGTATAATTTAAAGTTTGTGTATTGTAATAGGCAGATACTTGAATATAATAAGTACCCACAGCGAGGCCATCTGTTGAAATTGTTGTACTCCCGGCCGTAGTTCCTGAAGCAAGCACAATTGTTCCATTATTATCATACAATACAGCAGTTACGTTATTGCCATCTGACGTAAAAGTTATGTTTAACTGGCCATCTGAAGTAGTAGTTACTTTATACCAGTCGACATCTCCCGCGGTACCGATAGCGCCGCTATTGCTTCCATTTAACGCCAGTGTATTGGCCTGGGCCCTCGTGTCATTTGGTTCGGTTTCTGCAGCATAGGTTCTGCAAAAAAGTAAAACGGAGCAAAAAATAAGAAGTAGAAATTTTGTTTTCATAATTGTAGGTTGTGTTTAAAAATGTGTGTAAAGCAGGATTAAATTGTTTTTTACTTCATATTATTTTGTGAAACATAAAATAACCAGGTCAATGTGATAATTCTAATGGTCAGCCTGGCGTGTTCCTAAAATTGAATGCGATGTTCGCATACATCAATTTGTTTAGCGATACTAAAATAAATGTACTGCTCAATTGACTCGCCGGTGCAGTGTTTATGTTAGCCGTCCGTAATTCTTGACAAGCGTCTCATTTTACTTGACAAGAGAAATGAGTATACGCTGCAATTTGATGTTAATTTGTATTTTACTAATATATCTCTCGTCCCTTAATTATCCGGTTTGACTAAATGGCTGATAAAATATAAGGTATTGCATGTTCTTTTGTGGATTGTAATCCCATTTTTTTTAATGGGAATTGACTATGATCGGAACAATCCCTTTCTTCCGCAATATTTGGGGAACATGGTGGCTTTTTCGCTTGCCTTACCAGCGTGTTATTTTGCTGCCTACACGCTTACAACCCGGTATTTATACCAGAAAAAAATAAAAGTATTTCTGCTATACGTTTTACTGCTCGTAATAGTTAATACAACAATTACCTATCTTATTTCACTTTCCGTTTACCATCTTCTTACCGGCCTGCCCATGTTCAGGTCTCCCACATACGTTATCTATCTTGGATCTGTAATGTTCTACTATGACGTTATGCTAATCTCAATAAGTTGCGCAGTTAAAATAATTGCAGACAGGTTTAGTATGGAACAACGCCTTTTCGAGGCAGAAAAAGAAGGGATCAGCACAGAGCTTAATTTTTTGCGTTCGCAGGTAAACCCTCACTTTTTATTTAATGTGATGAACACTATCTACTTTCAGATTGATAAAGGCAATATACAGGCAAGGGCTTCGGTTGAAACCCTTTCCGAAATGCTGCGTTACCAGCTATATGAATGTACTACCGATAAAATTGACATTGGAAAGGAAGTGGAATACATCAGGAATTATGTTGCCATGCAAACACTTCGCATGGAAAAAGGCACAGATATAATCCTTGATATTGACAATAACCTATCCGGTTTTTTTATAGCGCCATTGCTGCTGTTGCCTATAATTGAAAATGCTTTTAAGCATATTTCAAGTTTTAAAAATCCTGCAGATAACAAAATTTATATTTCTTTACAAAATAAATCGGACCGTGAATTTTCTGTACAGGTAATCAACACCTTTGATAAAACAAGCAACACAAAGCACTTGCTGAATTCCGGCGGTCTTGGGATGCAGAACCTAAAACGCAGGCTCAATCTTTTGTATCCCGGCAAACATTTGTTTACTATTAATCAGCAGGAAAATTTATTTACGACAACCCTTAAAATTGAATACAATGATTAATTGCCTGGTAGTTGATGATGAGCCGATAGCCCGCAATGGCCTGCTGGAACATATCCGGCAAATTGATTTCCTGTTTCCGGTCGCAGAATGCAAAAGTGCCATCGAAGCGTCGGGCTGGTTACAAAAAAAAAATATAGATCTTATTCTTCTTGACATACAAATGCCAAAACTCACCGGCATAGATTTTATAAAAAACTCCGCAGAGTTACCTGCTGTTATTTTTACAACGGCTTATCCCGAATATGCAATAGAAGGATATGAACTCGACGTGCTTGATTATTTATTAAAGCCAATAAGCTTTAACCGGTTTTTAAAATCTGCTCTCAAAGCCCAGGATTTCCTGGCGTTAAAAAAAAAGGATAAGGCATTGGTTTCAGAAGATTTTTTCTTCATCAAATGCAATCAGAAAATTGAAAAGATAAAGATGACCGATGTCCTCTATATCGAGGGAATGTCTAACTATGTAATTCTGCACACACCGCAACGAAAATACATTTCATATATCACATCGAAAAGCATCGAGGAGCAACTACCTCACGATCTTTTTGTACGTATTCACAAATCATTTTTAATAGCCGTAAATTCAATCGATACAATCGATGGCAATGAAATTAAAATTGGTAAATATATTTTGCCCATCAGCAAAAGCCATAAGGATGAAGTAATGAGCAGAATAGGAAACAGGTTATTTAAAAGATAAGAAAGTATGAGGTATGAGGTATCAGGTATCAGGTATCCAGACATTCTTAACTTTGAACATTTACCTCTAACTTTCAACTTAAGAATCACCGCCAGCAACTGATGATTATGGCCGCAATAATATTACCGCATACATTATACAGGCCGTTTATCAAATGAAGTCCCAATGGACGATTTTCATAAATGTAAGAAATATGTACGGCGGTTGCCGCAAAACATAAGCCTGTGATAAATCCAAGTTTTAATCCTCCCATCCAGCCGAAAACTCCGAATCTCACGGCAAGTACAGCAAGGCCCAGTGAGCATATCAGCATGAGTACTGCCGATATGACCATTGTTCCGGCCACGCCCTTTTTTGCGTTCGGATCGCTTAAAAGAGACGCGTTGTAAGCCTTCCATTTCTTTCCAAACAAGGCAGTATACCATATGGCTCCGAGAAAAAAATATGCCAGCCCTCCGGCCAATATTGCAAGCCAGTTAAGGTGATGGAAAATTTCTGTGTTCATCGTTTGTTGTTTTGAGATAAAGATTGTTTAAAAAATAGGCAATGTTTCAAAATACAACTAAGTTACCACGAATACAAATCAACACCTGCCCTTCCAGGCCCTTATTACCGCAGGTATATTGTTTAATCCTCGTTATTTGAGAAATTTTATGCCGGCTTGCACGCATTGACTAAATTTAAATTCTAAAACACTCACATTGAAAAAAATTCTATTTATAATCCCTCTTTTCTTTATTTCATACATTTCGTTTTCCCAAAATTCAGATAGTATATGGTTTGTAAATAACTATACAAAAACAGAGCTATATATTACCATGCGGGATGGCGTGAGATTATTTACTTCGATCTATGCGCCAAAAGATACAGCGGAGAAGCATCCCGTATTGATGACACGAACTCCATACTCCTGCGCGCCTTATGGCAAAGATAACTGGAAAGATTATTGGAACAGTTATAAAAAAGCCTATTGCAAAGAAGGTTATATTCTGGTAACGCAGGACGTCCGGGGAAGATGGATGAGTGAAGATGAATTTGTTAATGTGCGTCCGTTCATTACTGCTAAAAAAACGAATAAAGATATTGATGAAGCTTCCGACACCTATGATACGATTGACTGGCTGATAAAAAATATCGCGCATAATAATGGCAATGTCGGAGTATTTGGAATTTCGTACCCGGGATTTTACTCCACTATGGCAGCAGCAAGTAATCATCCGGCCCTGAAGGCGGTAAGCCCGCAAGCGCCGGTTACGAACTGGTTCATTGGCGATGACTTTCACCATAACGGCGTATTTTTTCAAATGGATGCATTTGACTTTTATTCTGCATTGGGTTCTGGTTTTGGCCAGCCACATCCCTCGCCAACTACAGTTCCTGCGCGTTCTGTTGGGTATCCTGTTCATGATAATTACAAATTTTATCTTGAAACCGGAACCTTAAAAAATCTGACAAAATACATGGGAGACACGATCGCGTTTTGGAAAGATCTAATGACGCATCCTGACTATGACAGCTTTTGGAAAGCACGCGATGCACGCAATGCAACAAAAAATTTAAAACCGGCTATGCTTTGGGTGGGCGGCCTGTTTGATGCCGAAGATTGCTGGGGCGCGTGGAATGCATATAAAGCCGCAGAACAAAATAATCCTGGAAAATCCTTCAATAAAATAGTAGAAGGCCCGTGGTATCATGACCAATGGGCAAACCAGGATGGAACGCATCACGGCCACATACAATTCGGCAGTAATACGAGCGATTACTATCAGCAACATTTTGAAATTCCTTTCTTCAACTATTTCTTAAAAGGCAAGGGAGACATTTCTCAAATAGCAGAAGCAAATGTTTTTATTACCGGCGCCAATGAATGGAAAACATTCGATAAATGGCCTCCTGCTGAAAAAACCGATAAAGCGATCTATCTCCAGGCTAATGGAAAACTTAATTGGGATAATCCCTCGTCGGGAAACAGTTTTAGTGAATATACCAGTGATCCCTCAAAGCCGGTACCTTATGAAGAAGAGGTGCATTTCAACCGTTCAAGAACCTATATGTCGGCAGATCAGCGATTCGCTTCGCGCAGGCCTGATGTATTGGCTTTTAAAACTGATACCCTGCAAAATGATCTTATAATAACCGGAAATGTGATTGCAGATCTGATGACCGCTATTTCAACAACCGATGCCGATTTTGTAGTAAAAATTATTGATGTATTTCCTGACTATTCAGGTTATAATAATGTAGACATTTATGCCGAAAAAGATCCTGAAAGAGTTTACCCAATGGGCGGTTATGAAATGCTGGTACGCGCAGAAATATTTCGCGGGCGTTACAGGAAGAGTTATGAAAAGCCGGAACCATTTATACCGGGTAAAATCGAAGAGGTAAAATTTGAGCTGCCCTCTGTTGCTCATACTTTTAAAAAAGGGCACCGCATTATGATACAAATACAAAGCAGTTGGTTTCCACTTGCTGACCGAAACCCACAAAAATTTACGGACATTTACAAAGCCGATGACAAGGATTTTCAAAAAGCAAATATCCGCATTTATCATGATGCTTCGCATCACTCAAAAATAATATTACCGGTTTTAAAAAATTAAAATACATCAATGAAAATTAATTTACTGGCAATAGCCTGCCTGCTACATATTTCTGCGCTGTGCCAGGGAAATCCCGGTCCGGCGTTTGTAAGAGAAAATTATACAAAAATTGATACTGTTATTTCTATGCGGGATGGAATCAAATTATATACGGTAATTTATATTCCAAAAAATGAATCGGAGAAATATCCTTTTTTAATGGAACGTACACCTTATTCGTCAGCGCCATATGGTGAAAATAATTATGCAGGCAGAATAGGCCCGAATTTAAATTTGATGAAAGAAAAATACATTTTTGTTTACCAGGATGTTCGCGGCCGTTACATGAGTGAAGGAATTAATCTTGAAGTAACACCATATATACCCAATAAAAAAAACAATAAAGCGGTAGACGAAAGCAGTGATACTTATGATACTATAGACTGGTTATTAAAGAATATAAAAAATAACAATGGGCGTGTTGGATTGTATGGTATTTCTTATCCCGGCTTCTATGCAACCGCAAGCTTACCGGGTGCACATCCTGCTATAAAAGCGGTAAGCCCGCAGGCGCCTGTAACCGATGAATTTATTGGTGATGACGCCAACCACAACGGCGCCTTTTTTCTGCTCGACAATTTTGATTTTATGAATTATTTTGGCAAAGAAAGAAGCGGCCCTGTAAAAGATTATGGTTCACAAATGTTTGATGTAAAACGCACCGATGCTTACAAATTTTTCTTACAGCTCGGCCCACTAAAAAACACGCAGTCTGCTGAATATTTTAATCACCGGTCTTATATCTGGAATGAATATTTACAGCATGATACGTATGATGATTATTGGAAGAGCAGGAATATCAGGCAACATCTTAAGAACATTTCGGTGCCTGTAATGGTTGTTGGTGGCTGGTTTGATGCAGAAGATCTATTTGGAGTCGTTACATACTTATGAGGCAATTGAAAAACAAAGCCCTGTCAATAATAATTATCTTGTTATGGGCCCGTGGACACATGGCGCATGGGCAGGAAGCAACTGGAATAAATTCGGGACTTATGATTTTGCAACCAATATCAACGAATATTTCCGCGACAGTCTTGAAACAAAATTTTTCAATTATTATTTAAAAGATAAAGGAAATTTTGATGCATCAGAAGCCACCGTATTTGAAACAGGTACTAATGAATGGAAGCATTTTAATAAATGGCCGCCTCAAAATAGTAAGGATGTAGTATATTATTTTGAAAGCAATAAAAATCTGTCACCTGAAAAAAAATTAAATCAAAATGGTTTTGAAGAATATGTTAGCGATCCCGGTAAACCTGTTCCATACACAAATGGGATTTATCGTGAAAGGAATAACGAATATATGGTCGAAGACCAGCGTTTTGCATCCATGAGAGAGGATGTATTAGTTTATGAAACCAGTTCCTTTAAAGAAAGATATTACGCTTACCGGAAAAATAATTGCCGATCTTTTTGTAAGCACTACTTCTTCTGATGCTGATTTTGTAGTAAAAGTAATTGATGTATTACCGGATAATGATCGCTAATACAGGCAGTAGCTTCAAGAGATAGCTCCATGGCGGGCTATCAAAGACTGGTACGTGCGGAAATTATGCGGGGAAAATTCAGGAATAGCTATGAAAACCCTGAACCATTTGTGCCTGGAAAAATAAGTGAAGTAAAAATTAACCTCAATGATGTATGCCATACTTTTAAAAAAGGGCATAAAATAATGGTACAAATACAAAGCAGCTGGTTTCCCTTAGTTGACAGAAATCCACAGAAATTTATGCGAATACCGGATGCCAATGAAAAAGATTTTCAAAAAGCAACCATTCACATTTATCATGAGCGCAGATCACGTTTCAAAAATTATATTTCCTGTTTTACAGAACAATATAAAATTTTTGTTCACATTTAATAAAAATACTCTCAATGAAAAAAATTGCTTTCCTGTTTTCCTTGTTTATAAGCGTTTCAGCAATGGCACAAAAAATAAGTATTGTTCCGCAACCTGTTGAAATGGTAATGCCGAAAATTGCGGCAAAATTTGCAATCACAAAAAATACTACAATAGTTTTAGAAGGCAGCGGCCTGGAAAAAAGTGCCGACTTTTTGAATAATTATCTTTTCCAGTTTTATGGGTTTAAACTGAAAGTAATGCAGCACGCGCAGTGGCAAAAATTCAATTGTTCTTAACTTTGAAAAGATGGATATGCCGGTCGCGGGCGCATATACAATGAAAATAAATCATGACGGTGTGTACATCGCAGGCGATAATGAAACAGGGGCTTTTTATGGCGTTCAAACTCTATTGCAGCTATTGCCTGTTCAAAAAACAGGTTCATTAGAGATTCCTTATGTTTCTATTAAAGATTATCCGCGTTTTTTATACCGCGGCATGCACCTCGATGTAGGCCGGCATTTCTTTGGCGTTAATGAAATAAAAAAATATATTGATTACCTCGCCTATCATAAGTTCAACACTTTTCACTGGCATTTAACTGAAGACCAGGGATGGAGGATCGAAATAAAAAAATATCCGTTGCTAACTTCTGTCGGTGGATTTAGAAACGGAACTATTATTGGGCACAATCCCGGCACAGGGAATGACAGCCTTCATTATGGTGGCTTTTATACACAGGAGGAAGTGAAAGAAATTATGAAATATGCACAGGACAGGTACATTACAATTATCCCTGAAATTGAATTGCCCGGGCATGCTTCTGCAGCCATTGCAGCTTACCCTCAACTTAGTTGTTTCCCGGATGAATCAACAAAAATATCACCTAAAATTTCATGGAACGGAAGCCGCACAGGCAAACAGGTGCAACAATCATGGGGAGTGTTTGAAGATGTTTATTGCCCTTCGGATTCTACTTTTACATTCCTTGAAAATGTATTGGATGAAGTCATGGAGCTTTTCCCTTCAAAATATATTCATATTGGGGGAGATGAATGTCCAAAAGATGCATGGAAACGTTCTCCGTTTTGCCAGCAATTAATTAAGGAAAAAAATTTGAAAGATGAACATGGATTACAGAGTTATTTTATCAGCACTATCGAAAAATATCTTAACAGCAAAGGAAGAAAAATTATAGGCTGGGATGAAATTCTTGAAGGCGGCCTTGCACCAAATGCAACCGTTATGAGCTGGCGCGGGGAAGAAGGCGGCATAGCAGCGGCAAGGCAACATCATAATGTAATAATGACACCGGGCACCTATTGTTATTTTGATCACTCTCAAAATAAAAATGAGGACAGTGTTACCATTGGCGGTTATCTTCCTTTTGAAAAAGTTTACAGTTATGAGCCTGTTCCAAAAGAATTAAATGAAGAAGAAGCAAAATTTGTTTTGGGAGCGCAAGGAAATGTATGGACAGAATATATAGGCAATATGAGCAAGCTTGAATACATGATATTTCCCCGGATGAGTGCTTTAAGTGAAGTGCTGTGGAGCCCCAAAACCAACCGGGACTGGAATAAATTTTCTGATGAACTAACTACCCTCTATAAACGCTATAAACTTTGGGGTGCCAATTACGGTGGAAAATGATTCTGGAAGTTCCAGGTGCCAGGCCACTTTCCCTGGCCAGACACCTATTGAAGAATGCGCGCTGAATTGAACACAAAATCATTGTCAATCATTTTAGAAAATAAACTGAACCTTTATTTGTAGGTATCTGGCCACCAAAAGTGGCCTGATACGCGCGAACAATTAAAAAGAAGTAGGCGGTGCCAGGCCACTTCCCGTGGCCAGACACCTATTGAAGAGCATTGGATCAATTAAACGAAATCATCCATTATTTTAAAAAATAAATCGAACCTTTATTTGTAGGTATCTGGCCACCAAAAGTGGCCTGATACCAGCGAACACTTAAAAAGTAGTACCAGGTGTCAGGCCACTTCCCGTGGCCAGACACCTATTGAAGAGCATTGGATCAATTAAACAAAATCATCCATTATTTTAAAAAATAAATTGAACCTTTATTTGTAGGTATCTGGCCACCAAAAGTGGCCTGATACCGCGAACACTTAAAAAGTAGTACCAGGTGTCAGGCCACTTCCCGTGGCCAGACACCTATTGAAAGCGCATTGGATCAATTAAACGAAATCATCCATTATTTTAAAAAATAAATCGAACCTTTATTTGTAGGTATCTGGCCACCAAAAAGTGGCCTGATACCACGAACACTTAAAGAGAAGTACCAGGTGTCAGGCCACTTCCCGTGGCCAGACACCTATTGAAAGTGTATGCTGAATTGAATGACCAACTGAACAAATCATCCATTATTTAAAAATAGAGGAAAGCTTTACTTTATGTATATTGTATCCTACCTTTTAATCAACTAAAGAACTTCATAACAAAAGTTATATTATGCATTTTACCCCCAATGAAATCTATCACGTTTACAACAGGGGAAATGACCAACAAACCATCTTTTTTAATGATAGTAATTACATCTTTTTTCTAAATAAAATAAGGAAAGAGTGGAAACCATACTGTGATATACTTTGTTATTGCCTGATGCCAAATCACTTTCATTTTATGATTGTACCTACAGAAGAAGGTTGCATTGCGATGCATTTGGGAGACAAATTAACGCACCTTCAAAATCTTTCTAAAATAATTGGAAAAACATTAAGTTCTTATACAAAAGCCACTAACATTCAGAATAAAACCACAGGAAATCTTTTTCAAAAGAAAACGAAAGCTAAATGTTTAAGTGAGATAGGATCTATTCAAATTAAATTCTCTGTAAGGGATTATGCACTCAACTGCTTTTATTACATTCATCAAAACCCATTGCAAGCCAATCTTGTAATGAAACTCAGGGAATGGAAATATTCATCTTTTCCGGATTATTATGGATACCGCAATGGGACACTTTGCAATAAAACCTTGGCGATGCAATTATTATCGCTGTCCAAGCTGGATTTTAAAAAACAGGAAAATATAGTTTTAAATGAACAACTTATTCAAAAGCTATTTTAATGAGCCAAAGGCGTTGAATTAAACAATTTTATTTAATAATTACCAAAAAACGAATAGGCAGTTTTAATTTGTAGGTATCTGGCCACCAAAAGTGGCCTGATACCCGCGAACATTTAAAAAGAAGTAGGCGGTGCCAGGACACTTCCCGTGGCCAGACACCTATTGAAGAATGCGCGCTGAATTGAACGCAAAATCATCATCAATGATTTTAGAAAATAAACTGAAGCTGTATTTGTAGGTATCTGGCCACCAAAAGTGGCCTGATACGGCAACACTTAAAAAGTAGTACCAGGTGTCAGGCCACTTCCCGTGGCCAGACACCTATTGAAGAATGCGCGCTGAATTGAACACAAAATCATCTTCAATTATTTTAGAAAATAAACTGAAGCTGTATTTGTAGGTATCTGGCCACCAAAAGTGGCCTGATACCGGCGACAATTAAAAAGAAGTAGGCGGTGCCAGGCCACTTCCCGTGGCCAGACACCTATAGAAGAATGCGCGCTGAATTGAACACAAAATCATCAATCATTTTAAAAAATAAATCGAAGCTCTATTTGTAGGTATCTGGCCACCAAAAGTGGCCTGATACCGCGCAACACTTAAAAAGTAGTACCAGGTGTCAGGCCACTTCCCGTGGCCAGACACCTATTGAAGAATGTGCACTGAATTGAACACAAAATCATCATCAATCATTTTAGAAAATAAACTGAAGCTTTATTTGTAGGTATCTGGCCACCAAAAGTGGCCTGATACCCGCGACAATTAAAAAGAAGTAGGCGGTGCCAGGCCACTTCCCGTGGCCAGCACCTACTTAGAGAGCGCATGATCAATTAAACAAAATCATCCATGTGGCCTGAGACCGCGAACACTTAAAGTAATTACTAGTTTACCCGTAATCTTGTTTCAGGGCAATTAAAAAATAATTTCTATTCAACTTATCTTTATCTTACTTTTTCATCAATTACAAATTATGCCGCAATTTAATTTACTATTAAATGAGTACACTGCAGTAAATAATAAATATTAAATAAAGCTTTATGATTGATTCTCTTGAAAAAATTCCTGTGCAAATTTTCAACACTCCAAAAGAAGGTTCACAATATGTTGCCCGTGTAATTTCCAATCTTATTAAAGAAAAAAATAATGAAGGTAAGAAAGCCGTGATTGGCCTTGCAACAGGTTCTACTCCCAAATCATTGTATGCCGAACTGGTAAAACTTCATATTGAAGAAGGATTGAGTTTTAAAAACGTGATCACTTTCAACCTGGATCAATATTATCCTATGGAGCCAAATGCGCTCAACAGTTATCATTATTTTATGCGGAAATATTTATTTGAGCAAACAGACATTGATCCCGAAAATTATTTTTTACCAAATGGAATGATTCCGAAAGAAAAGATAAAAGAACATTGTGCAGATTATGAAAAAAAAATCGCAGATGCGGGTGGTATTGATCTCCAGATTCTTGGGAATAGGAAGTAACGGCCATATAGGTTTTAATGAACCAGGCTCGCCGGTCTATTCCAAAACAAGGCTGGTTACTTTGGAGAATTCAACACGGATTGCCAATTCGCATGAGTTTGGAAATATTTCACAGGTTCCCCGGATGGCAATTACAATGGGCATCAGCACCATCATGAAATCCCGCCGCATTATTTTAATGGCATGGGGTAAAACAAAAGCCCCTGTTATTCAAAAAGCCGTTGAAGGAAAACCGACCGAAGAAGTACCGGCCTCTTTATTGCAAAATCATGATAACTGCACTTTTGTATTGGATGAATTTGCCGCTTCAGAACTTAACAAGATTTAAATCTCCCTGGCTTACGGGCGAGTGTGAATGGACGCCCAATATTATTAAAAGTGCCGTAATCAGCCTTGCTTTAAAACTTAATAAACCTGTATTAAGCCTTACCAATCATGATTATAATGAATTTGGCCTTAGTGATTTACTGGTTGAAAAAGGCGATGCTTATGAAATAAACCTGGAAGTATATTATATGCTTCGCGACAGTATTACCGGCTGGCCCGGTGGCAAACCCAATTCTTCAGGCAGCAAGCATCCTGAAAGAAGCACGCCTTTTCCCAAAAAAGTCCTCATCTTCTCCCCTCACCCTGATGATGATATTATAAGTATGGGTGGCACTTTTATGCGGTTGCACGACCAGGGGCACAATGTACATGTTGCTTATCAAACAAGCGGCAACATTGCAGTTACTGATGAATTTGTAACACGCTTCCTGGATTTTACTGTTGGATTTGAAAAAATTTTTGACATAGATGATTCAATCAGTAAGACAATTTTTAATAAAGCCGACAGCATTTATCACTGAAAAGAAATCGAGTGAAACAGATACTGATGGAGATAAGAAGTATCAAAGGCCTGATCCGGCGATGTGAAGCAAGAGCCACCTGTAAATATGTTGGATTAAAAGAAGAACAGATCCATTTTATGAACCTTCCTTTTTATGAAACAGGCACCATAGAAAAAAATCCAATGAGTGAGGAAGATGTAGAACTAACGGTAAAGCTTATGCGCGAAATAAAGCCTCACCAGGTATTTTGTGCAGGAGATCTTGCAGATCCGCATGGCACACATAAAGTTTGCCTGGATATTATTCTTGCAGCACTTGCATTTATGAAAGAAGCCGGCGATGAATGGCTGGCAGATTGCCGGGTATGGCTATATAAAGGCGCCTGGGAAGAATGGGATATCAGTGAAATTGAAATGGCCGTTCCCATGAGCCCCGACCAGGTAAGAAAAAAACGCTATGGAATTTTTATACATCAATCACAAAAAGACAGTGTGCCTTTCCAGGGAAGCGATAACCGCGAGTTCTGGCAACGTGCTGAAGAAAGAAATGCCAACACTGCAGACCTGTATGCTAACCTTGGCCTTACAAGGTATGCGGCTATGGAAGCTTTTGTAAGGTTACCGATATAAGATTTAAGAAAACTTTTATAATTGATAGATTAATACCGCAATACCTTTGCACCGCCATGAAAAAGTTGCTGGCTTTTATTTTATTGCTGTCACATATGAACACTTCAATGTTCCTGCCACAGGTGCCGGAAGATGATATGTATGATGGCAATGGCAACCAGATTGATGATATTAACAGCGTGGTTGAATATATAATGGTTACAATAGGCCTCGATCATCATGCAGATGATGAAGATGATGATAACGGCCAGAATTTGCATCTTGTAAAGGTTTTTGAATATTGCTTTCAACCGGTATTCAACGAAATAAAAACAACTGAATTTTTTATAACCGAACCCGCTGCATTCGGTGAATACAAAGAAGATAAAATTCCCCATATTTCTTTCGATATAATTATACCTCCCCCAAAGTATACCGCATAATCGCTACTCTTTTTAATGCTGAAGTAGTTTTATTCGCTTCAGCTATATTTCAACTCAAACAAATGATTATGATATTAAGTTCATGGCGAAAGCTGTGCATCCCTGCATTATTAATGCTCACGTTACCATGCTATTCGTGCTTTTTCACAAAACGATACATTAAAAATCACCGTTGCCGAAAGCGAAAAAATATTTCTTCAAAACAATTTATCCCTGCTGGCGGCAAGATATAACATCGATGCAGGCAGGGCTTTGATAAGGCAGGCAAAAGCCTGGGACAACCCGGTTATTAGTACCGATCAGAATATTTATGACAGCCAGGGCGGATTTTTTAAACATGATCAAACTAACGGCCAGGTGTATGTGCAGGTAATGCAGCTGATAAGAACCGCGGGTAAACGCAATAAGCTTGCACAGCTTGCAGAAGATAATACATCCATTTCAACCGGTCAGTTTGACGACTTGCTGAGAACACTCAGGTATGCGCTGGTAACTGATCTCTATGAAATAGAACACCAGCTGAAAATAAAGCATGTATATGATGCCGAAATCAACTGAATTGCAAACACTGGTAACAGGCATGGATGAACAATTGCAGTCGGGCAATATTTCAGTAAAAGATAACATTCGTATAAAAGCGCTCCTGTTTAGTTTGCAAAATGAGCTGTAAATGTAGATGCACAACTGATGCCTTTGCAAAGTGAAGTAAAATTATTGTTGAGAAGAAGCGACAGCGCTTTTATACTTCCCGTCTTTAATTATTATCTGCCCGATCTCATAAAAAAAGAGATACCGTCTAAACAGGAACTTATACAAATTGCTGAAGACAACCGGCCGGATGTAAAGATTGCTCATTCGCAGCTGGAGTATGCAAACCACAATTTTACTTATCAAAAAGCGCTTGCAAAGCCGGATATAAGCGTAGGAAGCGAGTATGATCAGCGAAGCAGCTATGCGCCAAATTATGTAGGGCTTGGCTATTTCATTTCCTTTAAATATTTTAAACAGGAACCAGGGAAATATTACTTCAGCACAATTCAATATAAAACAACAACAGGCTTTGTATGACGGGCAGCTTTCAAAAGTTGACAATGATATTTCTTCCGCCATAGCAAAGATTAAATTTTATCAACAGGTAAATAATCTTCAGCAGCTTGATTTTGCCCGGCAATATGAATCTGGTATTTCAAAATATGCTGAAAAGCTACCAGCAGCGACAGGTAAGCCTTCTTGAGTTTATAGATTTTGCTGATGCATATAAAGACACAAGATTAAAAATACTGGAACAACATACAAACCTTATTAAAGCGCTGGTAGAACTTAATTACCAGACAGGTAAAGATGTTATCAGTTTAAATAAATAAAACATGAAAAATATACTTCCATTTATAATTACAGGATTTACGGTTACTCTTTTTTCGTGCAAAACAAATGTTGATGTTGCCAGGGTGGCAGATCCGCCCGTTATTTCAGATTCTCTCGCAAAAATCATTAAGATTGATACTGTCAAAAATGAATATATAGAAGACCAGCTTTCATTAAGCGGTGAAGTAAACTATGATGACAACAAAGTAATAAAAATTTTTCCGAATGCGAGCGGCCAGGTAGTAAGCGTAAATGTTTCCCTGGGCGATAAAGTAAAACGCGGCCAAACGCTGGCAGCTATCAACAGCGCAGATGTTGCCGGAAATTATGCTGACCTCACGACAGTAAACAGTGATGCTGCCATTGCCGAAAAAGAATATAAAAATGCAGAACAGCTTTATAAAAACGGTATCAGCAGTGAAAAAGATTATATGCAGGCAAAGCTGGAATATGATAAAGCAATGAATGCCGTTCGTAAAGTACAAATGCAGATTTCAATAAACGGGGGCGGCAAAACAAAAGCCGGCGGCAGCTATATTATTACATCGCCCTGCAGATGGATTTATAGTAGAAAAAAACATCAACTGCAGGAAGCTTTATACGTAATGATAATAGCCAGAATCTATTTACTATTTCCAATATGCAGGATGTATGGGTGTGGGCAAATGTATTCGAAACTGATATTCCGAAAATAAAAACCGGGCAGCCTGCAGAAGTTACCACGCTTGCGTATCCCGGTAAAATCTTTCACGGGAAAAGTTGACCAGATAAATTCCGTGCTTGATCCTGCAAGTAAGGCAATGAAAGTAAAAATTGTTTTGCCAAATACCGACATGCTTTTAAAACCACAGATGTTTACCAATATCACGTCTGGCCGAAAAAGAATCTCAGAAAGCGCTGGAAATTCCAAGCGACGCAATTATTTCGGATGGCGGCAAAAACTATGTGGTAATTTATAAGGATAAATTTCATGTTGATGCACAGGAAGTAAATCTTTTAAAGGTTGAAGGCTCAAAAACTTATGTCACCGGCGGCTTAAAAGAAGGAGATCTTATAATAAGTAAAAATCAAATACTTATTTATAATTCTCTAACCGAAGATTAAGGCGTCTTATTACAATCAAACTAAAATTTATACTGTGGTTAAGATCATAAAAAATATTATCCATTTTTCTCTTCGGCACAGGTACCTTGTATTTTTTCTTACGGCGATACTGGTGGTCATTGGTATATGGAGCTATAAAAATACGCCTATTGAAACATTTCCGGATGTTACCAATACACAGATCATTATTATTACCCAATGGCCAGGCAGAAGCGCAGAAGAAGTTGAAAAATTTATTACCATCCCATTAGAAGTGGTTTTAAATTCAGTACAGAAAAAAGCTAATTTACGAACAACTTCGGCATTTGGCCTAAGCTATATCCGTATTATTTTTGATGATGATGTGGATGATGCATTTGCAAGGCAACAGGTAATCAGCCGCCTTGCCAATGCCGACCTGCCGGAAGGCATTGTTCCCGAAGTTGAGCCGCCTTACGGCCCAACCGGCGAGGTTTTCCGGTACACGCTTAACAGGTAAAAACTATTCAATCCGTGATCTTACCACATTGCAGGATTGGGTACTGGACCGGCAATTTAAAAGTGTACCCGGTGTGGCCGATGTAAATAGTTTTGGCGGCGAAGAAAAGACTTTCGAAATAAGTGTAAATCCCAACTTACTTAATCAATATAATTTAAGTTCGCTCGATGTTTATTCTGCAGTATCAAAAAGCAATCTTAATGTGGGAGGCGATGTTATTGAAAGAAATGGCCAGGCCTTCGTTGTACGGGGTATCGGCTTATTAAACGATGTAAGTGATATTGAAAATATTATCATTACTAATATCAACGGCGTACCGATACTGGTAAAGAATATTGGCTCTGTAAAAGAAGCTGCGAAGCCAAGGCTGGGGCAGGTATCACGGGATTTCGATAAAGATGTGATCGAAGGAATAGTTGTGATGCGGAAAGGAGAAAATCCTAAAGAGGCGCTGGACAGGATACATGAAAAAGTAAAAGAACTGAATGATAATATTCTGCCAAGAGGAGTTAAAATAGATACCTTTTATGACCGTACCAACCTGATGGATTTTGCAACGAAACGGTAATGCATAACCTTACAGAAGGCATCATACTGGTTACTGTAATTGTATTTCTTTTTATGGCCGACTGGCGTACAACCGTTACCGTTAGTATCATCATCCCCTTGTCGTTGTTGTTTGCTTTTATCTGTATGCGCATAAAAGGAATGTCTGCCAACCTGTTGAGCATGGGCGCTGTTGATTTTGGTATTATTATAGATGGCGCTGTTGTGATGGTGGAAGGGCTTTTCGTGGCGCTTGATCAAAAAGCCAAAGAAGTGGGCATGGAAAAATTTAATAAGCTGGCAAAGCTTGGCTTGTTTAAGCAAAAAGGCACCGAAATGGGCAAAGCTATTTTCTTTTCAAAACTTATCATCATCACCTGTCTCATTCCCATTTTTGCTTTTCAAAAAGTTGAAGGCAAAATGTTTTCGCCGCTGGCTTATACGTTGGGCTTTGCATTGTTTGGCGCTTTATTATTTACACTTACACTGGTCCCGGCTCTTATCCAGTATTTTACTGAGAAAGAATGTAAGAGAAAAACATAACCCGATTCCCTTGTTTTTTGAAAAAGGAATCTCCAGGCTTTTCCGCATAACTTATAAAAATAAAAAGGCAAGCATTTTAATAGCGCTTTGCTAATTATGCTGGTCACGTTTTTTTCTGCAAAGTTTCTTGGGAACAGAATTTTTACCTCAATTAAATGAAGGCGCTTTGTGGGTTGAGGCTGAATTGCCGATGAGCGTGAGCTTGCCGGAAGCAAATGAAATAAGCAATAAAATGGTAGAAGATACTCCATAAATTTCCGGAAGTGAAACAAACCTTGTCACAGGTAGGCAGGACCAATGATGGTACCGACCCTAAAGGATTTTATAATGTTCAGATACAGGTTGATCTACTACCGCAAAAAAAATGGAAGAGGAATATTACTGAAGAAGACCTGATAGCAGCTATGGATACGCAGTTTAAAAAATATCCGGGAATTGTTTACAATTATTCGCAGCCCATAAGGGATAATGTGGAGGAAGCTGTAGCGGGTGTAAATGCTTCACTGGCCGTAAAAATATTCGGTACCGACTTTAATAATCTCGACAAAGCGGCCAAAGAAGTGATGGCTCAACTTGCAAACTGTTAAAGGTATTGAAGACCTTGGAGTAGAGCGAAACCTTGGCCAGCCCGAATTCAGGATAGAGCTTGATCAGCAAAAAATGGCTATGTATGGCATCACAATGGCCGATGCGCAAAGTGTGATTGAAATGGCCATTGGTGGCAAAGCCGCCACCCAATTATATGAAGGCGAAAGAAAATTTGATGTAAGGGTAAGGTATGAATCAGCGTATCGTGCCGACCAGGAAGCTATTGAAAACCTGATGATGCCCGGAAAAGACAATATAAAAATTCCGCTGAAAGAAATATCAGATATAAAAACCATTACCGGGCCGGCATTTATTTACAGGGATAATAATTTAAGATATATTGCCGTAAAATTTTCTGTACGTGGCCGCGACCTCGGAAGCACCATAGCCGAAGCGCAGGAAAAAGTAAGCGCTAATGTTCATTTACCCAGGAGTTATTATACGACCTGGAACGGCGAATTTGAAAACCAGGTGCGTGCTTCTAAAACATTATCGCAGGTAGTACCTGTTTGTCTGCTGGTTATTTTCCTGATCCTTTTTATCACATTCAATAATGTAAAAGATGCGTTTCTCACTTTGCTGAATGTGCCCTTTGCCTTAATAGGCGGCATTCTTGCACTTCATATAACCGGCTTTAATTTTAGCATCAGCGCCGGCATTGGCTTTATAGCGTTGTTTGGCGTATGTATTCAAAATGGTGTAATACTCATCAGCGTTTTCAGAAAAAATCTTGATGAAAAAATGCTGTTGCATGAAGCAATTTATAAAGGCGTTATTTCAAGGGTAAGACCCGTAATTATGACCGCGTTGATGGCAGCGATAGGATTACTACCGGCAGCGGTTTCGCATGGCATAGGCAGTGAAACGCAAAAGCCTTTGGCCATTGTGGTCATTGGCGGGTTGGTTACCTCCACTATCCTTACACTTTTAATACTGCCCGTTATCTTTTCGTTGGTGCACCAGCTGATGCACAAACGGTCGAACAGAAATATTTTAAGAAGAATGGGAGTTGTAAGCAAACTTGAAAAACCAAACAAGTGAGGAGCTGCCAGGTACTATGCAATAGCTGGTCTTTTTACTGAAAATTTTCGTAAAATTAATAACAGGTATAAATATTGCGGCAGCGTAACACATGAAACTTCCCAAAACATTTGCAGACAAAAGCAATCACATTCATGCCGTCATAGAGACGCCAAAAGGTTGTGCTGCCAAATACGTTTTTGATCCCGAAACTGAATTATTTAAATTAAAAAAAATTCTTCCCGAAGGAATTATTTTTCCATTTCATTTTGGATTTATTCCTTTTACCAAGGCTGAGGATGGAGATCCCGTTGATGTGTTGGTTTTGCTGGACGAACCCGCATGGCCGGGATGTGTTATAGAATGCAAATTGCTCGGCGTAATTGAGGCAGAACAAAAGGAGGAAGGGAAAAACGCGGAAAGAAATGACCGGGTAATTGCGGCTGCGGCACAATCTAACAGGTATAAGGAAATAAAAACGATTTTTGCGCTCGACGCTTACCTGGTCGACGAAATCATCAATTTTTTAATCAGCTACACACGGCTTGAAAACCGCGAATTCAGGATTATTGGAAGACAGGGCCCAAAAACTGCTATCAGTATGATAAAAAAACAAACGCTATCATAATTACACTGTATTCCATTATTACGTAAATCGATTTCAGCAACGCACCAGCACATGAACGGAACATTTATGTAAGTAACTTGCTTATTTGATGCCCTTTACTTGATCATTTATACTTCTGCGTTAATTTTTTCGTTTCTTTATTTTTGCTTGATTACTTATCATATCTACCAAAAATAATAACCATGCAAACAATTTATGACCTTTTCGGACAGGGGTGATCATTTGAATGTGTTGCAAATGAGCCTTCGGGCAGTTTCAATTTTTTTTATTGCACTCGTACTTATCCGTTTTACAGGCATGAGGGTTTTTGGCATTGAAACTGCTTTTGACAGTTGTATTATTATTATGCTGGGAGCCGTTTTAACGCGTGCTGTTGTAGGCGCTTCCCCAATGATACCTACAATTGCAGCCTCAATAGCATTAGTAACCGTGCATAAAATAATAGCTTTCATCAGTGTAAAAAATCAAACGGTAAGCCATCTGGTAAAGGGCATACCCTATTCCTTATACAAAGAAGGAAAGCTCAATGATAAAAACCTTCGAAAATGTTTGCTGAGCTTTGGAGATATTATGGAAGAAGTAAGACTAAAGCTTAACCAAAACAGCCTGGAAAATATTGATGAAATTTTTATGGAGCGTACCGGGAAAATAAGTGTGATTGAGAAGAAATAATGTGCTAATTAGCCAATGTGCTAATGTGCTAATGTGCTAATGAGCCAATGAGCCAATGAGCCAATGAGCTAATGTGCTAATGTGTAATGTGTGTTGAAACTCCACAGCTAATGAAAGCACTTCAGGTTGTATTTAAAACTCCCATTTGCTAATTAAATCCCCATTTGCTAATTGGTTAATTAGCACATTTGCTAATTAATACCCCATTTGCTAATTGGCTAATCAGTACATTAATTAATTAGCAAAGCACCATTTTAGAAATTCCGGGAAAGCCAGACCCCAGGTCGATACATCATGTTTGCCATCTATTAACTCGAGGTAGCGAATGTCGGTTTCAGGATCATATCCTTTCTTAACCAGTTCTTCAATAAGAGATCGTGTATCATCAATAGAATCAATTATGCCATTTTTATTTCTATCGGCGGTTTCATCGAGCCTGCCAGCCTCAAAGAAAAATTTCAGCCAGGGATAATATTCGCCGTTCCTTATTTGATTATGCATGATCCGGTGATTGCTTTCGTCGAAAGACGGATCGCTTTGACTAACCGTGCGCCACCACAATGATCCGCTGAAGACTCCAACATTTGTAAACTCGGTCGGATGGTTCCATACGATATCGAGTGCGCTTAAGCCCTCCTAGTGAGAAGCCGCAAAATGATTTTTCCCGGAAAGAAATTATGCCATATTTATTCCTGATGAACGGCAGTAATTCTTCGAAAATAAAACGATGGTATGAAAGCGCTTTTGTGCCTCTTCCTTTCGAATCTAAAAACTTGGCTGTTCCATATTCATTCTTCCTGTCTTTGCCACATTCTATACCTACAAAAAAAACCGGTGCAATTTCAGCGGCAGCATATAAACCTTTCAGTATTGCTTCGAAATTCATTTCCCCGAGATCCTGCCCGTCATTGATCAACAATAGGCTTCATTCCTTCCGCAGGTATTTTTTCAATAGGTGAAAATGTATTCAGCATTACATCTCTTGCTAAAAGCTCTGATGTAAGGATATGGGTTTCTGAGAAGATGTGTTGTGCTTTTACCAATTGCATATTTGATCAAAAATAAAGGAAAATGCTTTTATAAAATCACATCCCAAAGTGTGCCAGCAAACTAAGCAAAAGTTTCAGGATTCAAAATGAAATTAAATGTTTGCATTCAGTTGCGCCTGTTTTGGAAATAAGTTGAGGGTTCTGAAATTTAATTTTGCTAAATTGGAAGTCCTAAAATATATTTGGAAATAACAGGTTCATTTCATCAAACACCCGGTCATTTAAAAATTGCAGTATGAAAAAAATAGGAATTTTATTTGGAAAGGAAAGAAGCTTTCCAGAAGCGTTTATTGAAAGGATAAACAGCAAGAACATAGATGGCATTTCCGCCGAGCCCGTTCACATTGATAAGGTGATGCAGGGTGAAAGCAGCGGCTATGCTGTAATTATAGACCGCATTTCACAGGATATCCCTTTTTACCGCGCTTTCCTGAAAAATGCCGCGCTGTGCGGTACAGCCGTAATTAATAATCCCTTCTGGTGGAGCGCAGACGAAAAATTTTTTAATAACTGCCTTGCTACAAAGATCGATGTGCCTGTTCCCAAAACGGTAATCCTTCCTTCAAGAGACTTGCCGGCAGATACAACTGATCAATCTTTCTCAAATCTTGCCTATCCTTTGGATTGGCAAAGTATTTTTAGCTACATCGGCTTTCCGGCTTATATGAAACCGTTTGCGGGGGGCGGCTGGAAGAATGTGTATAAAGTAAATGACCCTGAAGACCTTTTCAGTAAACATGCAGAAACTGGTGAACTGGTAATGATGCTGCAGGAAGAAATTTTCTTTGATGAATATTACCGTTGTTATTGTATCGGTGGTAAGGATGTTCGCATAATGCCTTACGAACCACGCAATCCACATCATTTAAGATATGTTGCAGATTTTAAACCTGATAAACAAAGGTTGGAGCTGATGACAGATATTGTTTTAAGAATAAATAAATATCTCGGATACGATTTTAATACCGTTGAACTTGCATTGCGTGATGGCGTACCTTATGCGATTGATTTTTGTAACCCGGCACCTGATGCAGAAGTTACGAGCGTAGGAAAAGAAAATTTTGACTGGGTTGTGGAAGCGGCTGCAAACTTTGCGATTGAAAAAGCTCAGTCTTATGAACCTGGAAAAGACAATTTAACCTGGGGTGAATATGTAAGAAGGAGCGCTGATGGAAAGAAGTTGTATTGATATGAGACAGGCAATAGAAGAACAAGCAATTAGCAATGGAGAAACAGGCAATAAAAAAATAAGCAATAACTAACAGACCAATAAACTAATTAACTAATTAACCAATTAACCAATTAACCAATTAACCAATTAACTAATTAACCAATTAACTAATTAACCAATTAACCGATTAACTCAATTAACCAAGTAATTCACAACTTACAACTCACCAACATGGCCGGCATTTCTTATAAGCATTTTACATTGGGCATAGAAGAAGAATACATGGTACTGGACCCTGAAACCCGTGAGCTCAAAAGCCATGAGCAAAAGATTGTACAGGAAGGTGAGAAAGTAATTAAGGACAAAGTGAAGGCAGAAATGCACCAGGCTGTGGTGGAAGTTGGAACCGATATATGCCAGAATATTGATGAGGCTTTTATAGACGTTGCAACCTTGCGTAAGACCATAAGCGCTATTGCCGAGAGTCTTGGCTTGTGGGTGGGCGCTTCAGGCACGCATCCCTTCAGCCACTGGGAACGGCAATTAATTACCGACCATGCGAGGTATAACCAAATAGTAAATGAACTACAGGAAGCCGCAAGAAGCAACCTCATTTTCGGGCTGCATGTGCATGTAGGTATGGAAAACCGGCAGATGGCCATTCACATTGCCAATTCTGCCCGTTATTTTTTACCACATATTTATGCACTAAGTACCAATTCGCCTTTTTGGGAAGGAAGGCAAACGGGTTATAAATCTTTTCGCACAAAAGTATTTGATAAGTTTCCACGTACCGGCATACCTGATTTTTTTGACAGTATAGAAGCGTATGATAATTATATAAAGCTTCTTGTAAAAACTAATTGCATTGATAACGGAAAAAAAATCTGGTGGGATTTAAGGGTGCATCCTTTTTTTAATACAGTTGAATTTCGCATTTGCGATGTGCCTATGACGGTGCAGGAAACGATTACCATTGCCGCATTATTCCAGGGAATTTGTGCCAAGCTATATAAGTTGCGTACAGAAAATCTCAACTTTATTATATATCCCAGGGTGTTAATTAATGAAAACAAATGGCGGGCAGGCCGTTATGGTATCGAAGGAAGCATGATAGATTTTGGAAAAGAAACGGAAGTAAATACCAGGGTACTTATTTATGAGTTGCTCGATTTTATCGATGATGTAAGTGGCCCGCTCGGTATACGGCATGCCATAAGCCATGTCCATAAAATGCTTGAAAACGGAACCGGCGCAGACAGGCAGTTACAGGTTTTTGAACAAACCGGCAATCTCGCATCAGTTGTAGATTATATTCATTCGCAATTCCTGGCGGGGTTATAAGCTTTTAATCAACAATGTTTATTGACAAATGGTTAATGTTCTGCTTTTTCAAAGTAGCACAGCAGCCCGATGCTTTTCATAACATCTGAAATGAGCTAAAAATCTCTCCGCACGCTGTATTAAGGATTAATGATTGCTATTAATAAGCGCGCGTAATTTTACGCATTTTTTGCGGATAATTACATAATTTAAAAAATGTTACTTACATTTACATCATACATCAATCTCTGATTACATCCCATAATCTTTTTGAAATTACTAAGCTATTTAATTTACGTTGTGTGCCAGACATAATTAGTAAGCATGTAATTTTTTAGTCATTAATCCTTTATTTTCTGTTTTAGTTGATCAAAGTATTTAACAGAATATTTTGTTTGCAAATTAACTCAAACAGGCAGTTTAATGTCTAATTATTAAATGTTTTAAAATAAAGATTATGGAAACAAATTCTATACAACAGGAAATCTTATTGGTAACGGGCACAAGCTTTTCCATGCGGGAATTTAGCGAAACGAGTGACGGGCTTGATTACAATCATCTTAGTGAAAAAGAAAAACTTGAAGTTGCCTGCTGGAATGGCCTTCTGCCTGAAATGCTTCCGGAGATATTCAAACAACATGCAGTAGATAAAAAATTATACCTGTGGGAAATAAGGGAAACCTCCTCATTCATAGAACTTGAATTGGGTGAAAAATATTTAGAATTCGAAAAGGAATTTTCGATTGACCCGTATTCATTTTTACCGTTGAGAATTCTTTCTTGAAATACAAAATACTAGAAAAGTATTTATGGCACACACTTTTACGTTCTTTCATGTTTCAAACTATTTTTTATAAGAATAATTAGTGTAGGTTTATTCGTCATTAACGGATAAAACTGTTTTAAATTTCCACATTGCTTCTTTATTTGTAAACTACCGGTTCATTTTTCAGTTTGTTATTTCTGCATATCAGCCACGCTCAACTTCATTTTCATTTTTTATAGCAGTAGCACACCCAAAGGCACCTTTATAACAGGACACACCACAGATAGTTGTTGTAAATTGTTAAATACTGTCATCTGAAAAATTCCCACCTACTAATACCCATTATATCTTTTACCAAAAACAAGCATATTTGCCCTGCCTTTAAAAATATTTCCCGTGGTGCGGTATTTAAATTCAATCTTAGTTACAAACTTTCCATCCTGTGCCAATTCAATTTCACGGCTATATTGATCAGCGGGCAAAACATCATCGAGTGAAGGTTCGAGCTTATCACCGTTTTGAAAAATAATTTTTAATTCACTAAGCCTCACTTCATGTTTCTCTATTTTAAAACGGATGGCTGTAAACTTATAGCTGCTATGCACTTCTATCACATCTGTGGAGCGCACAAAATCTACTTTTTTCTCACCTAATAAATCCCATCCTTCTTCTATAGCAAGACTGCGGCGGGCCGGGGAGCAAGAGGCGTTAATTATCATTAAAATCATAAAAGCAGAAAGTATCCTTTTAGCCATGGCATTTATTTTCATATCATTTTCTTTGTTTCAAAATTATTTAAAGTTATCCATAACTCATGCTATTTGTTAGCTCCTCGTTTTTTAAATGTCTTCCGGTCAATTCATGGCATGTAAAAGTACCTCCATATTATTGAAGTTATTAGATAATCGCTTCACTTAAACAATGCATTAATAAGATTGTTTTATAGCGGTTTAAATTTTGTAAAACCGTGCTAAAAGCCGTAACTTATTTCCCTTCCAACCCGCTCAGATACTTTACAACAGCCAAGCGCAAATCTGTACGAACGTCACCGGGGCTGTCAAATCGCCTCAATGATTTGATGCCGGGGTTACCTTCTTTTAAAAACTCGAGCCCTTTTTCTGCCCCGCTAAATAGAAATTCAAGTGAAACAATAGTATAGGTTTTTGATGGATCGATAGCTGTACCATTCAACAGCCAGTTAGTTCCATCAAAGCTGATGTTTGTACTTAGCTGAAGATAACCTCCCAGCCCTTTTATACTATTTCCCGTATTGAGCATTTGGCTAAGCAAAGAACCGCTCAAATCCACTTCACACAACTTTCCGCCGAAAGGAAGCGTGCGAATTACATCGAGCTGTGTTATTACACCTTCAATTCTATCATCTATGCGTATAGAGCCGCTGTTAAAAACAGCCGCATCCGATCGCGGTGAGGCAGCCAGCATTGCCTGCGCAATAAGGTTACCCAAATTTGTTTGCTTAAATCTCACACTCGCTTCAGTTCCATCAAGCGGCTCTTTTGTATGATATACCACGGCATCCGGCTCCAGGCCAACAGCCCTGAAAGATGCATAAGCTTTATCCTCCCATTCTTTTACAGCAATGGATATAGCACTATCCTGTATTACGGTAGTATCTACATTAATAAGAGTCGAAATAATTTTTATCTTTCCACGCTTACCATCCTTGAAAATAAGGTGCCGGTAAATTGTTTTGGCATTGGCATCAGCTTTGGCAATTGCTGCTTTACGAACGGTCACATAATTATGCTGGTGCTCATGGCCGCCCATGATCAGCGGAATGCGCTTCAGTTTACGCAACATTCTTTCATCTTCAGCGAGGCTTAAATGCGTAAGGCCGAAAACAGCATCCGATTGCCTTCTCACTTTTCTCCAGGCTTTCTTCATTGATTGATAATTGCTGGTATATTCTACCCACGGTTGCTTATTACTTTGAACCGTTGCTGTAACAATTCCTATCTTAAACTGATCATGTTTTGAAGAAAGCAGGAAATAAGTAGGGATTGCCACAGAATCCGGCTTTGTTCTATAAAAATGAGACAGAGTACCATTCTGATCTTTGTGCAATACATCACTGCTTACCCATGCAAACTGCGATTCATTGATTCGTTGTTGTAAATCATTATCCGGAATATCAAATTCATGATTGCCAAATGTTACCAGATCAACACCTGCCTTGTTCATGATATCTACCATTTGGCGGCCATTCACTTTTTGGCCATCAATTTTTGTAGTACCGATTACGGAAGGACTCACAAAATCGCCTGCTAATACTACAAAAGTCTGGTATCGTGCTTCATGTTGCTTTACCAGCGTAGCTACCCTCGCCATACCTCCCACCCTTCCCTGGTTTAAGGGGCCAATTTCATATACATCATTTAATTGCAAAATACAAAGCGTATCCTTTGCTGTCTGCGATAAGGCTAAATTATCAATGCAAATCGCCAGTACAATAATCAAAAAAAATTGTTTCATGGATAATCCATATTTATTGCTAAAGATAATAATATAATAAATTTATTGATTGCCGAAAGCTGGTTTTTTGCCGGTACCTACTATGTTATATAGCCTGTGATTAATATCGGGGTATGTTCACTTTGCCCACTGTTCCTGTGCTAAGTTTAGCCTTTTGCTAAGTCTTTTCCCAAATTTATAATGAATACGAACTTCTTTATCCATACAATTCATCAAACCATGATGCGCCTAAGCAATCACACCGAATTTAAAAACATGTTTTCTACAAATTATTTTACAATTGTGTCTTATATTTTATATTTTAGTTGCTATCCTCCGATCGCGCATCGCAATTGAATGATATGAAAAAAAAAACTATATGGTTTATGAGAACATCAATTTTGTTATTCTTATCAATGATGGTAACATCATTATCCCTTTTTGCCCAAAAAACAAAAGTATTTCATGTAAAATCTCCTGATGGCAAAATAAATTTATCCGTAGAAATTGCGGCGAAAATAAGTTGGTCTGTGACGCATGAAAGCGATATTATTATAGCGCCATCTACTATTTCATTAACACTGGCTAATGGTGAAGTATTGGGAGATCATCCGGATATTATTTCGGCAAAAACTATCAGCGTGAATCATGTGATCAACACGCCCATCTATAAGAAAAAATCAGTTATTGATAATTACAACCAGCTTACCTTACAATGTAAAGGAGACTATGGTGTTATAGTAAGAGCTTATAATGATGGCGTTGCATATCGCTTCTTTACTAATAAAAAAGGAGACATCCTCATTCTGTCTGAAGAAGCTAATTTCAATTTCGACAACGATTATAATTGTTTCGTTCCTCATGTAAGAGATTTTCGCGGAGAAAATGACCAGTTCATTCAATCTTTTGAGGCATTGTATACTGAAGCGCCTATTTCAAAATTGACTACTGATACTCTTGGGTTTTTACCCGCCTTAATTGAAACAGGATCAAAAAAAGCGGTGATACTTGAAGCCGACCTTGAAGATTATCCGGGTATGTTTATTAAACCCAATAGCAATCGCAGTAACGGCTTTAAGGGAGTATTTGCCTCCTACCCTTTGGAAGAATTCCAGGGAGGATTTCATAAGCTGAATACAATGGTAAGCAAACGTGCCGATTACATTGCAAAAGTAAATGGCACAGAAATTTTCCATGGCGTATCGTTGTCATCGCGGATAATGACGCTGCTTTGCTTAATAATGATATGGTTCAAAAGTTATCTGCTCCATCAAGACTTACTGATATTTCCTGGATAAAGCCTGGTAAAGTTGCCTGGGATTGGTGGAACGACTGGAACATATCTCATGTTGATTTCAGGGCAGGCATCAATACTGAAACCTATAAATATTATATTGATTTTGCTTCGGCCAATAAACTTGAATATATCATATTGGATGAAGGCTGGAGTAATGACCTTGACCTGATGGACGTAAGCTCCAAAACTTAATTTGCAGGAGATCATTGACTATGGCAAACAAAAAAATGTAGGTGTTATTTTATGGGCTTCCTGGTATGCCACTTCTCAAAAGACCGAAGAAGCATTTTCAAAATATGCCGCCATGGGAGTAAAAGGCTTCAAAATAGATTTTATGGACAGGGATGATCAAAAGATGGTTAACTCATTATATGCAATTTCTAAAAAAGCTGCGGATCATAAATTGCTACTGGATTATCACGGCATGTATAAACCTACGGGTATGAACCGCGCTTATCCGAATATATTAAATTTTGAAGGCGTTAAAGGAATGGAAAATGTAAAGTGGACACCCAATGATGATGTACCGCGGTACGATGTTAGCATTCCTTTTATACGTATGGTTGCAGGGCCAATGGATTATACGCCGGGCGCTATGCGCAATTCGATAAAGGCTAATTTCAGGCCAAACAATTCTTTACCAATGAGCCAGGGTACCCGCTGCCATCAACTGGCAATGTATGTTGTGTTTGAAGCGCCTTTGCAAATGCTTGCTGATAACCCAACGGCTTATATGAAAGAACAGGAAAGCACTGATTTTATTAGTAAAGTGCCCACGGTTTTTGATGAAACGGTTGCACTGGGCGGAAAAGTGGGCGAGTATGCGGCCATTGCGCGGAGAAAAGATAATACCTGGTATGTTGGAGCGATGAGTAACTGGAATGCACGTGATATCACGATTGATTTTTCTTTTTTAGGAGCAGGAAATTTTGAAGCGGAAGTTTTTAAAGACGGTATTAATGCAGACCGTGATGCAACGGATTATAAAAAAGAAATTATTAAAGTATCGACGAAAGACAAGCTCACCATTCATCTTTCCAACGGAGGTGGATGGGCTGCAAGAATTTACCCGGCGAAATAGAAATAATATTATAGTTAACCGTATGTTATGAAACCCGGGAACAGTATTGAATAAATAATTTCTTATAAATTATAATTAAAAAAATGCCGTCATCTAATCAAATTCTCAGAGCTATTCCTGTCGTGAGCACGGACGATATCCAAAAATCGCTTTCGTATTATATTGATATGCTTGGTTTTTCATTTGATTTTAAACATGGAGACCCGGTTGTATATGCCGGTGTAAAATCCGGAAGCGCAGAAATATATTTTACCTATGAACCGCTGCTTGCTAAAATTATAAAAGAACAAAATTTCAATCCTGAAATTTTTATATGGATACCGGATGCTATTCGTCTTTTTAAAGAACATGTTGATAAAGGTGCAGAAATTTATGAACCTATATCAGATCGTTTATGGGGCACAAGGCAGTATGTTATAAGGGAAATAAACGGATACCATTTGAAATTTGCGCAGCATATAGGTCATCTATAACTATTTAACTTTTGGGCTTTTCAAAAATCGCCGGATCGATTTCTTTATTGACTTCAATCTTTTTATTGTTGATGGTAAGGGTTAATCCCGGCAACGTTAGTTCCTGCGAAAAAGGCATTACAAATCCATCCGCCGTTTTCCGATAGTCCGAATTGACTGTGGCAATTTCTATATCCTGCCCGCCGGCATTCATTTTTTTTACTTCTTTTAAAATATAATAAGTACTGGTATCAATAAAGAAAAACATTTCTATTCCGCCGGATGTTGTAAGCTTCAACTTATAACTTGCAGTGCCGCCTACAGGTTCTTTGCCCTGCAATTCTATCTTACTTCCTTTTGCTGCAAAGTCAAACAGCGGGCTTGCTGCATCTAGTTGCAACTGGCCCAGCTTTACCTGCTCAGGCGGCATATTCGTTGCAGTAGTTACTCCTGCTAAAGGATTAATGCTCCAGCCACTATCCTTAGTGTAGCAATCGATAATTTGCTGCCCGTTAAATTACTCTCACTTCTAAACCCTTTACCGTTAACCAGGTAAGTTTTATGCGGAGCTATATTGTTCATGATATTTAGCTCACCTTCAGTATAAAGCGTTTTTATGCTGCTGAGCTTGTCCTTACCTCCCATCGCCGTTTCCCATTTATTTACAATTTCATCTGCGGTTTGCGCCTGGGCTTTTATAAAGCCAATAGCAGCAATTGAAGTAAGCAAAATAATTTTTAATATTTTCATTTTTGTTTTTTTTAAGTTTTATTACACGAGTTAAATTTTTATTACACGAATTAAAACTAATTACACGAATTAAAAAAGCTTCATACTTCTTGCGTAACTATCCTATAAATTTTCAATGGCTTGATTTATTTATCTTGTACATTTATATATAGTATATACTGTAATTGCTATTGCCCATCTGTATTGACTATTGACTATTGACTATTGCTAACGATTGCCTACCCCAAAAGCCAGCAATACATTGCCCGGCATTTGTCCAAACATTCCATATCCCGAGTTTACAAATAACATACCATCTGCAATAACCGGTGCAGGGCCATCGAGGGCGCCGCCTTTCGCCTTAATGCCATTGATAATATCATAATCCCTCGCAGTATCATAATCCCATAAAATTTTTCCATCCTTTGTTGAATAAGCCCGCATATGGCCATCAAGTGAACCTGCAAAAACAATTCCCGGAATCACGGCGGGCGCTGCAGAATTAAACGGCAGGCAGTTTTTTTTATCTGCGCAACCCGGCGTTGGCATTTCCCAAATTACTTTTCCGCGTGATAAGATCAAGCGCATAAATACCCGGTGAAGGCTTAAGGGAAGAATCTGTTTTATCAATAGCAATAATATTATCTGCATTTGTTGCATATACATTTTCTCCATCGGCTGCCATGCCCCAATGTATACCACCCAGTTTGCCGCCTTTGCCAATTCTTGTTTGCCAAACTATCTTTCCATCAGCCGGTGATAAAGCATATACAACACCCGATTTTTGGCCTGCCACTAATATATCTTTTCCATCTTTTCTTTTTACCAATATCGGCGCCATACCAAAATCAAAGTCCGGCCCTGATTTTTCCGGACAATTCACAAAAAACGGACACGACACATTATACGCATCACCGTTAGTAGCCTGGAAATTCCAAACCAATTTACCTGTTTTCATATCCAGTGCCTGGATAGCATCGCTGGTATTGGTAGTGGGATGATGTATAATTTTCACCGGTGCCAATATATACTAATCCTCTTTTTGCATCTATGGTAGGGCTGCACCATACCGGCGCCCCGGAAGGGCCATAAAAAGATTTACCATTTTTCTTTTTTCCCGCTTCTTTTGCCGGTTCCTGAATTACACGGTACTGCCAGATTTGCTTTACCTGTAGTCGCATCCAATGCAACCACTCCGCCCGATGAAAAACAACAATTATAGTCACCATTCATGGCAGCCCCTACTTCTATTGAAGTGATCGGAACAAATACTTTTCCTCCGTAAACAGCCACTGAGCCGGTCGTTGCAGATTGCGCATCAATACCTGCTCTTTTATTCCATAGTTGTTTGCCCGTCTTTACGTCTATTGCATAAACATTGGTACTGAAATCTGCAAAGAAAGCCGTAATAGAATTTCCCTGCTTTTGTATTACAATAGCTCCACGAATGGCAGCGCTTGCGGTAAAATGCCATCCTAATTTTCCTGTTTTTCTGTTGATGGCATACAGGTCGCCAAACTGGCTTCCAACAATTAACCAATCGCCTGCTACTGCCGGCTTGCTTCTTACAATTGTAGCATCAGGAAATGCAAAAGCCCATTTTAATTGCAAAGAAGTAACATTAGACAAGGATATTCCCGCCTGTTCGGCGCTACGAAAACCCGTACCGGCAATATCTCCACCCCAGCCTGAATAATCAAATGCAGATTTTGCATTTTCATGAATGGAAAAAGAAGTATAAGCTTCTTTTGGGAAGACGGTTGTTTTCAATTCACTATTGGTTAACCATTCGGCCACTGCCTTTCGTTCCTTTTCACTTAGTTTGGCAGCCTGTTGCCGCATCTTACCGTTATCCATAGACGCAAGAACAGCACGTGCCGTCATGCTGGTCATTACCGAATAACCGGGAGCAACATTACCAATTGTATCTTTATGACAGGAATAGCATGATGCATAAAAAATTTTCTTTCCCATGGCACGTAAAGTATCATCCAAATGCCCGCCATCAGCTGCTATAAAACTTTTATGTCAACGATTGTACGGCTACTATTTTTTTACATGCACGTATGCCGGCTGGCAAAATGAACAGCTACTATGAGCATGGTCGAAAAAAATAATTTTATTGTATACATAAAAGCGAAATTGTATGAACAGGATTAAAAGTAATACTCTTAATGAATCTGCCGGTAATAATTTTAGCTGAAAGGAATATTATTCGCCGAACGGCATCATTTGCACGACGGCCGACACGTATTTGCCGTTATTTTTCGGCTTATTTATAAATTTTTTTCAAAACTTCAGGCCTGTGTTCGCGGGATATGGGAATAAGCTTGCCTTGTATTTCCACACAATTGCCTTCAATAACATTTACTTTATCAATAGCGATGGTAAATGACCGGTGAATTCTCAAAAACTTATCAGCCGGCAGTTTTTCTGTGATAGCAGTAAGTGACTGGTAAGATAATAATGAAGTTGATTTTGTTGTTACCCTTATATAATCTTTCAGGCTTTCTATATAAAGAATATCGCTGATCATTATTTTTACAAATTTGCGATCTACTTTTAAAAATAAATATTCATTTTCATCAGGCACATTATTTTCACCTGTTTTTTCAGCGGCGGTATGCTTCGTGGCTCTTTCAAACGCTTTCATGAATCTTGGAAACGATATTGGCTTTACTAAATAATCCAGCACTTCAAATTCGAAACCTTCCACAGCATAGTCCCTGTAGGCTGTTGTAATAATAACAGGCGGAGGATTTTTGATAGTTCCCAGCAAGTCAAATCCGGTTAACAAAGGCATTTCAATATCGAGAAAAATCAAGTCAAACGTTTCATCTTTTAAAAGCCGCAAAGCATCAATAGCATTTTCGCAGCGCTTTGTTTCAACATTATCCAACCTCTGCAAATAATTTTCAATAACATCGATTGCCAATGGCTCATCATCTACAACCAGGCATTTAAAATGCTTTATCATACCGGCATTTTTAATGAAACAATAAATTCATTTTTTTTTTCCGAAAAATCAAGCTGATAATTATTCGCCATATAATAAATCTAACCTTCGCTTTGCATTTTTTAGCCCGATACCTGTATTTCCTGTTGACGTATTTTCTTCAAGTGGATTTTTTACCTCGAAAAATAAAAATCCGTCTGCTATTTTCAATGAAATTTCAATTCGTATTTTATTGAGATTATTTTTTACACCATGCTTGAAACTATTTTCGAGGAAGAGAATCAATATCATTGGCGGAATACTTACTTCTTCTATGGATCCCTCCATTTCAAATGTAACGACCAGTCTTTGCCCGAAACGAAGCTTTTCCAGGTCGAGATAATTTTGCAGATAAGTAATTTCTTTACTCAACGATACTTTTGGTGTATTTGATTCATAAAGCATATAGCTCATTAGCGCTGATAACTTTAAAACAATTTCCGGCGCCTGGTCTGATTTTTTTAAGGTTAACGAATACAAATTATTCAATGTATTAAAGAAGAAGTGCGGTTGTATTTGTGCTTTCAGGAAATTTAATTCTGTTTCAAGGTATTGTTTTTCTTTCTCTTTCATCAATTGCTGATTTTGTATCCAGTCTTTTGAAAGTTTAACTGCGCAGTAAAACCGGTGAGGTAAAATAAACCGGTTGTTTCTAAAAACAGGTTTGGAAAATTAAGCGCCGCAGTAATTGCAAACAATTTTGATCCAAAATGGGCATACAATTGTTTTAATAACTGATCAATAAAAGCCGTTGCCAGTAAGGCTTAATAATAATAACAAACGCATAGTAAAAATATTTTTTCCGGTATAAAAAATATGGGATCAGGATATAAAAGTTGACATAAACCAGCGCTGCCGAAAACGGCATAAATAAAATAAGCTGAATATAAAAAATAAAATCATGTATCTGGTAAGCATTATAAAAAACCACGCAAAGAAAAAAATAATATAATATCCAGAATAGTGAATGATACAACCATCTCTTTTTAAACAAGGCTATAAACCTGCAAGCGATTCTCCGAAGCGGGTGGATCAGTAAGCAATATATTTGCAGAAGTATTAACCAAAACAATTTTCTTTATAGCAATCAAAAATAATACTTTGCAAAATTTAAAAATGTACGACTGCAAATTGCATGAATTGCCTTATGAGCTGCATTTTTTACGCTATGAGCCGATACAGCGGTCGCTATTTCAATTCGTCAATGCTTAATGGCAGGTTTGCATTATCGCTTTTGCATTAATAGCAAATAAGATTTTTCTACGCACTGCTAATAAACCTATAGATTATTGAAAAATTTTAAATGGCTTGTTAAGCTCAATCTAAAAACAACGACAATTGAGATATGCATTGGCGCGTGTTTTGAGGCATGACTTAAGTTTCGATAGTATATTTGTGTATAGCATTTACCGGTTTAAATATCTTTAGCTTCCACCAGGTCAAAAATCCTGGTTTGCGGATTCATCATCACTTTACCTTCAACTTCTCCCCATAAAGTACGCAGCTTAGCCAAGGTATTCTCTGCTTCGCTTCAAACTATCAAATGCCAAATTGATGATAACATAATTTGGGTCATCGACTGGCCTTAAAATTCTGTAGCTCCGCACACCGGATTGTTTCCGGTTAACCGGATCGCTTTCAAATGCTTTTTTCCACCATCAAAGTTGGGAACTTTATGTTCAATCTGAAGAACTACCATGAGGTGTTATTTAATTATATGTAAAAGTAGGTTGAAAAGTTTGACTAAGCATCTGCATGGGTTGCCAGGCCGGCCTTGAAATCGTATTACAATTTTGAGACCTTCTACTTGATGTGAGACTAATAGTCCTTTCAAGGCCTCCAGACAATCAAATTCTTTACTTTTTTATCTTTGCCATAAGACGGCTTCCCGGAATTCCTTTGCCTGAAAACAGCATGGCAAAAACGTTCACGATGATCTTGTCGCGAAGCCAGGATTTACGGTATACTTTATTTTCTTTAACCTTATCGTTATTCTTAAATATTTTTTTTGCTTTTGTTTGTATCGCATGAAGAACTCTGTAATCATAAATAACAGGGTGAGTTCGCAGGCGTTCTGCATATGTTTCCGGAAGCCCTTCTGCAATAGCCGTTGCGCAAAGTTTCCCGGAAAGGACCGACGGCAGAATACCTTCACCGGTCATAGGTTGCGCAAGGCCAAGCGCATCACCTACCAGGAAAACGTTATCCGCCTGGCAAAACTTAAGATGACTCGTTTCAAAAATAATATAACCATGCCCCTTCATTTTATCAAGCAGCGGCCGGCTTGAAAGTGGTATGGTTCCTGCTCCATTTCCATTGCCTTCGAAGAAAGCCCGTGCCTTATTCCATGCTGCCACAACTTCTCTTGCGACTTTGGTACCGGTTCCAATATTTAACCATTGCCCTTTGGGGACGTTCCATGAATATCCTTTCATATCATCATGCAGTAAAATTTCCGGTTCACCATCTTTACCGGCACGGCATGCAGCAATCTCATCAAGGTTTCCTTCAAATTCTCTTTCCTGTGTTCCGCATTGAGGATTATCCAATGATGGAAATAATGACCGGGCTACCGGGCAATGAGTACCGCCCGCACCAATAAGGTACTTTGCGCGGTATTGATTATCTATTGTCCAATAACCTTCACTATCTTTTTCTACCTGCCTTACATTATATCCTTCAATAACTTCTACTTTACTCCGCTTCAAAAGAAAATTATCAAATTCATAACGGCGTATAAAATACCCATCTGATTTGATGTTATATTTTTTACCTCTAAAGTGAATGTGAACATTGTTCCACTTCCATATCCCATATGTATATTCTTCCAGGCGATATCTCCGAGAACATCCCAGATGGGCGGAGAAAGCCAGCCTGCGCAAAGTTTAACACGTGGAAAATTACCGCGATCCAATAACAATGTATGTACACCGGATTTAACCAGCGTAGAAGCACACGTGCTTCCGGCAGGGCCGCCGCCAACTATAATTGCATCGTATGTTGAAATGGAATTCAAATGACATTACAATAATACAAATTATTTTATTGCAACCCCGTTCCGGAAAGTATAATTGAATATGCAGGAATATATTATATTGAAAATGTTGTTGATATTTAATATACTAAGATTATACATAATACAAACTTTGTTGTATATCGACGGTGGTATTGGCCGAGAGAGCGCTCTAATTGCGTCATAAAAAATAATAAAATTATTTGATAACCAAAGGCATTATCAAATATCCGGATTTGAATTGAACAACAATGATGTCCGTTCCTCGCAATGCAAATTAGATCTGGCACCGCATAAGGATGCTGTCAAAATTCCGCTAAAGCTTTTTATGAAGAATAGAATTGAGCTAATCAACTATTTTATATCTTCATTTATAATTACGAATTTCTTATGAAAATATTTCAATGGGCCGTACGCTGTATATTCTTATCTGCGTCTCTGCGTTTTTTTTAAACCCGGTTGTTTCCCAGGTAACTTTTCCTGTAAATGGCATCGCTGAACCTTCAGAAGGTGTTTACGCTTTTATAAATGCAACTGTTTTCAAAAATGCTCAAACCGTATTACATGGGGCAACGCTGCTAATACGCAATAAAAAAATTGTGGACTTAGGAAATGGAATTCCTATTCCGAAAGATGCGGTGGTAATTAATTGTAAAGGAAAATATATTTACCCTTCATTTATTGATATTTACAGCGACTATGGAATAACAGTTCCGCAAAGAAATTCCTCTTTTAATTTCAATAGCCAGACGCAATTTACCTCGAACACCAAAGGTGCTTTTGGTTGGAACCAGGCCATAAAATCTGAATTAAATGCTGCCACGTTATTTGATGGTGATGACGCGAAAGCTAAGCCCCTCCGTGAAATTGGGTTTGGAACAGTTCTGACTCATATTAAAGATGGTATTGCAAGGGGAACCGGGGCGGTGGTAACACTTGCAAACCTTGCTGACAATTTTGTAGTAATAAAAGACAAGGCATCAGCACATTACTCATTCAGTAAAGGGACTTCCACGCAAAGCTATCCTTCATCGGTTATGGGCTCCATCGCGTTACTCAGGCAAACCTATTTAGATGCTGAATGGTACAAGGCCAGGCCATGCAACCGAAGGTACTAACTTAAGCCTGGAGGCATGGAATAACAACCAGCGGCTGCCACAAATTTTTGAAGGCAATGATAAATGGAATGACATCAGGGCCGACAGGATCGGTGATGAATTTGGGGTACAATATATTATAAAAGCCGGTGGCAACGAATACCAGCGGATCAATGAAATTGCGGCTACGCATGCCAGTTATATACTTCCCCTGAATTTTCCCGCGGCAATGGATCTTGATGATCCAAATGATGCCCGCTTTGTTTCACTCGCTGATTTGAAACATTGGGAACTGGCGCCCTCAAACCCCGCCGCCTTTGAGAATGCACATATCCCTTTTTGCATTACAGCGTCTGACCTGCGCGATGTGAAATTATTCATGGCCAATATAAGAAAAGCCATCGATGCAGGCTTATCTGAAGAAAAAGCTTTGGAAGCACTAACTATAACTCCCGCTACGCTATTAGGGATATATGATACCGTAGGAAGCCTCGATAAGGGAAAGCTCGCTAATTTTCTTATCACCTCGGGGCCCGTCTTTAATGAAAAAACGCTGATCATACAAAACTGGATACAGGGTGAAAAATATACTATTAAAGAGGATGCATGGACAAATATTGCAGGTACTTATAACCTGGTTATAACCGGCGCCGCAGGCACACGAAATTATATAATGGATGTAAAAAACAGCAATGCAGCCAATGTAATAGATAAAGATACCCTAAACACTAAGTTCAGCTATGATGGTAAACTTGTGAAGATTAATTTTTCTCCCGTGCATGGCGCAGTAAAAACACGCACAGGTGTTGATTCGATTAAAGTTCCGGATACAACAAAAATAGATTGATACCGCGAAAGCCAGGGCAGTACCCGCAATTATTGATCAAAAGAAAGCAGACTCGCTGCAGGAAAGCCAGAGACCACCAGGGACGATCGCATGCCGCCGAGAGAACCAGGCCAGGTAAAGGGATACACGCCTCCGGGAGGTAAACCTTTACCACAGGTCGACATTGGGCCTTCCATCCGTTTAAGCGGTGTAGCCAACGACACTCTATGGCAGGGAAGCGGTGTTGATACTTCAGGAAATATGGTAACCTGGACTGCAACGTTTATAAAAGCGGCGTTACAAAAAGCGATACTGCCAGGAAAAAAAAATCACCTATAACCGGTAAAGTAACTTATCCGTTTAATGGCTATGGCTGGGAAGAAATGCCAAAGCAGGAAGACCTGCTGATAAAAAATGCTACTGTATGGACCAATGAAAAAGAAGGAATATTAAATAATACAGATGTACTGGTCAAAAAAGGAAAGATCATACAGGTTGGTAAAAATCTTTCTTATGCCAATGCTAAAAATAATTGATGGCACAGGCAAATATCTAACTCCTGGTATTATTGATGAGCATTCACATATTGCTGCCATCATCAATAAATGAAGGCGGGCAATCGGTAACTTCTGAAGTTCGTATTGGTGATAATCTTAACCCGGAAGATATAAATATCTACCGGCAATTGGCAGGCGGTGTTACCACTTCACATATTCTGCATGGCTCTGCGAATACTATCGGCGGGCAAACACAATTGATAAAACTAAGATGGGGCGCAAATGATTCAGCACTCAAATTTGCGGGAGCCGATCCGTTTATAAAATTTGCGTTGGGCGAAAATGTAAAACGCACTATATGTTAGTAACAACAATCGCTTTCCCGATACCCGGATGGGAGTTGAAGAAGTTTTGATGGATGCATTTACACGTGCAATTGATTATGAAAAGACAAAAAATAATGCATCGAATAATAACGCAAAAAATAAGACCGCAAATGCTTTCAGAAGAGATTTGGAATTAGATGCCCTGGTAGAAATTCTTAATAAAAAACGATTTATTACCTGCCATTCTTATGTACAAAGTGAAATTACAGCAGCTATGAGAATAGCAGAAAAATTCGGCTTTCGCTTCAATACTTTTACTCATATTCTTGAAGGATATAAAGTAGCCGATAAAATGAAATTACATGGCGCAAACGCTTCAACATTTAGTGACTGGTGGAATTATAAAATGGAAGTAATTGATGCAATACCGCAAAATGCCGCTATCATGCAAAGGATGGGCATCAATGTGGCCATCAATTCGGATGATGCTGAAATGGCAAGAAGATTAAACCAGGAAGCTGCCAAAAGTGTAAAATATGCAGGTATGAGTGAAGAAGACGCTTTTAAAATGGTAACACTTAATCCGGCAATTATGTTACATATTGCAGACAAAGTAGGAAGCATTAAAGCAGGTAAGGATGCTGATCTTGTTCTTTGGACAGATAACCCGTTAAGCATTTATGCAAGAGCAAGTAAAACCATTGTGGATGGTATAATTTATTACGATATGGATAGGGATATGCTATTGAGAAAAAATATTAAGAAGAACGCAACAGGCTCATCCAGGAAAATGGCTGGAGAAAAAAAAGCAGGCGTGCCGTTGTGCCCGCTGCAGGCAAGTCCGGAAACTATTTTGCGTTGTGAAGATGAATAGAAAAGTGAGTAAATCAGCATTCCATCACACCAACTAATAATAATCACAAGTTATGAAGAGACTATATCAATTGATCCTATACATTTTTTTGTTTTGCAAACCTGGCAAAGCACAGGAAACGGTGTACCCGGCAAAGGATTTTAAAGGACTTCTTTTTATTACACACGGCACTATACATGTTGGCAACGGCCAGGTGATCGCTGATGGAACGATTGCAAATCAACCAGGGTAAAATTGAAAAAATCGGCGCTGATATTCCTGTCTCCCCCGGCGATGCAAAAGTAATTGATGCAAAAGGCAAGCAGGTATACCCGGGCCTGATAAGCAGTAATACAGACCTGGGATTAAAAGAAGTTACCGAAGGTGTAAGAGGTACAAATGATTATAACGAAATTGGTGAAATTAATCCTTCTATAAGATCAATCGTAGCTTATAATACGGATTCGAAAGTCATCAATGTTTTAAGGTCTAACGGAATTTTATTAGCAAACATTATTCCTCAAAATGCCGATCCGGGGAGTAAACCATTAATCACAGGTACCTCGTCTGTTGTACAGCTTGATGCCTGGAACTGGGAGGATGCAGCCTATAAAATGGATGGAAATATTCATTTTAATATGCCCTCATTGGAACCGCGCTCAAACCGGCCAGAGCAGCCATCGGTCAATCAGCCACCGCAACCCGATCCTGTAAAAGCAGCATTGAACCAAATTGAAAAAGTAAAAAATTTTTTCAGAGAAGCAAAAGGATATCTAAATGAAGCAACTCATAAACAAACCAATTTAAAATTCGAAGCAACAAAAAATCTGTTCACTAAAAAACAAAAATTATTTATACACTGCAACGCGGTTAAAGAAATGCTGCTGGCCATTGATTTTGAAAATGAATTTGGTTTTAATGTAGTAATTGTAGGTGGAAGAGACAGCTGGCAAATAGCAGATTTGCTTAAGAAAAACAACATTGCTGTAATTCTTGAGACCACTCATGCATTGCCTTTAACTGCAGATGATGATGTAGACCAGCCTTTTAAAACTCCTTATCGATTACAAAAGGCAGGAGTGCTTTTTGCTATTTGCGATGGCGATGAAACAACCAGGGGAAGAAATCTAATGTTTGATGCAGGCACTGCAGCCGCGTATGGATTAACAAAAGAAGAAGCGTTGGTTCTATAACACTTAATGCCGCCAAAATTCTTGGAATAGAAGATATTACAGGTTCATTGGAAGCGGGCAAAGATGCCAATATCGTTATAAGTGAAGGCGATATTTTGGATATGAGAAGCAGTATCATAACAAATGCGTTTATCCAGGGACGTGAGATTGACCTTACTAACAAACAAAAGCAATTATACGAAAGATATAAATACAAATATGGATTGAAGTGAGTACAATATCTGAAGACAGGCAGTCTTCAACCGGAATTTATAATGCTGCCAATATTTCGATCAGTGCCTCAATATCCCTTTCATCATTGTATAAATGCGCCGACACCCGTATGGCATCGCCACGAATCGAAACAAAAATCCGCCTTTCCTCCAGTTTTGCTAATAAGCGAGGTGAATCAATATCCTTAGGTAACAGGAATCCAAATAAATGATCGGTTCTCCAATTTTCATCTTCTATCCAAAAACTCTTTTTCTTTAGCAACCGGACAAGGGGCTGAATGAGCATAGCAGAATACTCCTGGACCCTGTCAACCTTCCAATCAATAATTTGCTCTAATGCAGTATTAAACATAGGTGCAAGAATGAAGTTGCTGAATTCCCCCACATTGTACCTTGCGGCGCCTGACTTATATTCATCAACATAAGATGTTAAACGATTAAAATTATTGGCATTGGATTTATTCATCCATGTATCTTCCAAAGGAATCCCCTGGTTGAAATATTCACTGAAATAAGCAAAGCCTATAGAGTATGGAGCCAATAGCCATTTGTAGCCGGCACAAACCAAGGCATCAATATGGAAAGTCGTTACATCAATGGGAAGCGCTCCAACAGATTGCGTTCCGTCAACAACAAATAAAGCATTCAACTTCTTTACACCGTTCACCGATTTTTTGCAAGTCAAACTTTGTTCCATCGGTCCAGTGAATACCTGACATAATGACGACGGACGTGTCCACATTAATTGCTTCTAATATTTTATCATTCCATTTTCTACCCCTCTCACTCAAACTATCCGGTGGCGATATTACTTTTAGCTCCTTGCCATTGTTTTTGCACCAGTTTAAAATGGTATAATAGCCACTTGGAAATTCATTTGCAACAGTTACCGCGTGTTTGCCATTGTTCAGCGGTAAATTATTTACAACAGCTTTAAGCCCATAAGAAGAAGATGGAACTATTGCAACTTGCTTCGGCGCCGCATTAATCAGGGTAGCGATTTTTAAACGTATTTCTTCAGACTCATTAAAAAAATCTTCGGACTTTACAGATGCCGGGTTTCTCTTTCTTAGCATTCCCTTTATCCCGGCTTCCTCAACTGATTTTAGAAGTGGTGACATATAAGCACAGTTCAAATAAACAATATCCGGTGGCAATTGAAATAGATGTTTTTGAGAAGACAACATTACTAAAAAATAATTTTATTATCATTTGAGTAAGGAATAGCAGACTTGATTAAGGTTTCAAAGATGCATTGACAATTTGTAAACTTTCCCATCCGCTTTAGTTAATATATATAATTCTCCCTGGCGATCTCTTCCAAAATGAAGGTCTACCCGGTCGCTTCCACAAAGGTCAGTAAGTTTCCTTTGTATACCATCAATAGAAATTTTCCACTCTTTTATCGTTGCCTGCTTGCCATGCTGTATCTCACTTATATCTATAAAAAACATCCTGCCTGTAGGAATATCGCCAAAAAAAAATTTACCTTTTAACTGCGGTATTGCGGAGCCCTAATATTCAAAGCCACCGCAAATCGCTTTGCCTTCATCATGATCATACTGTGCGACAGGATAAGTTACATGATAACTGCTGTCATTTGCCGGAAGCGGATAAACCTTTAGTTAGATCTGCAAAAGGATTTACGACAAAAGTTCCTTCCCGTATAGGCCAGCCATAATCGCTGCCAGGCTTAATGATGTTTATTGATTCGATGTTGCTGTGCCCAATATTACAAGCCAGCATTTCACCTTGCTTGTTCCAGGTAATGCGATATGGATTTCTAAATCCATATGCATATAATTTCACGAAAGCGTTGCACGATTCTGCTTTTGGCGAATGGATTTTTAGACCGGAATTCCATATTTTCCGTTAGTACTATTTCGGCCAAGCGGGTCAATACGGAGAATCGTCCCCCATGGCTTTTCCTTACTATGCGCCAGGAAAGGGAAACCGTTCTCAACACAACCGCCATCTCCAATGCCTATATATAACAAACCATAATCTTCAGAATTTTTGGTTGCTGTAGGATTGAATGTAATTTCCTGAACACCATGAATGCCGCTTACCATATTTATCCTCAGCAATTCGCGCCCTTGGCCCGAAAAATACAGGGGCGCCGGGCTGTTCTGTTTTCCATTCAGTGAGTACCCACTGCATGGCAACATGTATAGAATCAGCATAGCTGAAATCAGCTTTATCCGAACCAGCCTGTTCTGTATGGGTGGTATATAAAAGCCCGTTTTTGGCAAACTCAGGATGAAAAGCAAAGCTACCAAAGCCAGTACCGAGGCCGGGTTCATTGATAAATTTAGGCCTTAATTTGGCGATATCCATATAAACAGCGGCCTTACCATTATCCTGCAACTTGTAAAGCTTTCCACGAAGATCAAGAATAAATAAGAGCATCCTTGCCGGGTTGAAAACCTAATTTGGTAATTCTTGAGAATGGCAATTTACCACTGTCACTTGAGGGTGGTATTTGTGTGATTAACTGCAGGCCTGCAACAAACCCGAAACCTTAATAGTGCAGGTATAGGATTGGATAAAAATCCCGGCATCTGCCTTCAATATTTTTCGATCCGGCGTGTTATGAGTATTGAGGAAGGCAATGACTTCATTAATTTCATTGTCACTGTAAGCACCAAATGACGGCATAATAACCTTATACTTTTTAAATAATTTTTGACTACGCTCATCCCCTGACTGAATTATTTTTTTAGGATCCCGGATAAAATGCCGGATCCAGCTTGCAGAAACTTCAGTAGTTAATCCTCCCAGTTGCGGCCCAATTCCATCCTGCCGGAAGTTGTGACAACCGCTGCAATGCAACACAAAAGAACGCTTGCCTTTGGCGATGATTGCGGTATCGGTAGAAATTCCGGTATTATCGAACGATGTACCGGAATCACATGAATTCAGGTACAGCAACAAAACAACGACAACAATTAAAATCCCATTTTTCATAATTATAAACCGATATAATGTAAGATAAAACAAATGCTAATTCCTTTTCCACTTATTGTTTTGTATTTTTTACGCGCGGATATTCAACCAACCGCGGACTGTGGCAACGTGCCATCATGGAAAAGCTTCCCGGACGACAAATTTAAACGCATACATAGAAGCTACATTGTACGTGCTCAAAAGTAAAATCAGTGAAAAGCAGAAAGATTTTACTTTTTTCGTTAAAGGATTTATCCGTAAGCGATACATATTGATTTTCTTCGTCAACGGAAAAGGCTCTATGATGATTAAAGACCGGTGAATGTGATACCTTGTCCATATCATCGAACAATTGTTTGCTGACAGCAATTGTAACGTGCAAGGTTAAACGAAGTACAAGCATAAAACTCTTAAATACCTGAAAAGGCTAAAAAGGAAAAAGTCCAGGAACAACAACTGAGCCCTGGGTTAAAAGATGCAGATCATCTTTTGAAGTAAGATGACAGCACATTATAAATTCGACCAACAGAAAAAGCTTTTATATAAAAAAACTGCCCGGAGCTATTCATTGGGTAAAGAAAAAGTCTGCACTTTGAATTAATTTATTCATATCGCCCGGGTATATAATTCCCGTTTTTCTTCTGTTATGATTGTATAGACCAAAATCACGAAATACAAAATGATATCGTTCTAAATTTCTATATTACTAATATATTTTTTTACAAACTATTCAAAAATTTCAGTAGTTTATTTCTATCCGTTTTACTTAGATTCATATATTGTTCCTTGGCTTTCTGCGCTTCGCCACCATGCCATAAAATGGCTTCTTCAATTGTGTTCGCTCTTCCATCATGTAAATAATAAGGTATCCCGTTTGTAATTGAAAACAAGCCAATTCCCCAGAGCGGCGCTGTTCTCCATTCACGGCCGGTTGCTAAAAAATCCTGGCGATCGTCTGCCAAACCATCTCCCATATCATGCACTAAAAGATCGGTATAGGGATGAATACGCTGGTTGCTTAAATAACCTGCTGTTTCATCAATGCCTGTTTGAATGGTCGGTCTATGGCATCCAGAACAATTTATTTGTGCAAATAATGCCTGCCCGCGTTGCACATCATTATCCGTAATATTTCTACGTGCAGGCACGGCTAAAGTTTTTACGTAAAACAATACATAGTTCAATAAACTATCTACCAGCTCAGGATAAACATCACCATGAACAGCATTCATTTGCGGTTGGCCGTCTGCACTTTCTTTCGTAAGCGCATAACTTGTTATGCCCATATCCTGCAGATAAGCAGAAGCAATCTGCATAAGTAATGTAGCTGAATTTGCTTTCCATCCAAACCTTCCTATTTCAACTTTTTTGTCAACCGAATCAAAAACATAATTTGCTTTCCCGGTAATACCATCTCCATTAGCATCATTAGGATCCTGAAAAGAAAGAATGGTGCTTTCAGGAATTTTCTCAAGTAACCCTAAACCAACTATTGGCGGCGCCAGCCTGGGTGAAAGAAAATAATCTGCGGGCAAGGATGTATAAGGATTTTGAACAGTATAATTTGGCTTGTGTAACATAATTGTTGTACCATCAGGATAAGTGACAGGCAAATCAGTATAAGTAATATTAATTCTTGCTTCTGGCTTGTGCGCCAATAACGGCTTTATCCTGCAATTGCACACCGAAGCCCGGAACAGGATTTGGGCCGCCGTAAGGATCTTTGCCAGGAATGCTTATGCGAAATAATAAACCTGAATTACTAAAACCGGCAGTAGGCAATCCCTCGCCATCATTTCGATGGCAATTGATGCAGGAAACGTTATTATAAACAGGGCCAAGGCCAGTAAACCTTATGGCCGGTGGTGCAACGAATGTTTGCCCAAAAGTTTCATCACCAATTTCATGCACCTTTTGATCCCGTGCACTTAAGGCCGTCAACAACGTCGCCAAATGCTTTTGATGTAGCATCGAATGTTGTGGCTGCGCCGCCGCTCAGGCGGTCGTCGTAACCGGCCTCCGGGAAAACATCCGCTTTATGGCACATGCTGAAAACACATACAAAAATTACAATTCCAAATATGACATAAAACTTTTTCATACTCCGCTTAATCCTTCACGTTTTGTTTAATAAAATTAGTAACATCGTTATCAAGCAGCGCTTTCAATGTGGCAAGTTGCTGCATAGTTTGTTCGATTTGTACGCGCTGGGTAAAGATGGCTTCTTCATATCTCTCTGTAATATTATCAAACGAATTGATAGCACTTGTAAGCTGGGCCTGTACTTGGTTATCAAGACTTTTATTTTTTGCATGCAACCAGGTCTTTAATTCCTGTATTACCATTCAAGCCCATGTAGACATTGCGCACACCGATAATATTACTTTTAAAATCAATTAATGTATTGCCCGAATAAGGAGATTCGGTAAGAAAAGAATCTTTTGCAGCGTAAGGATCAAACATTTTTTCAGCTCCAACTTCATTGCATATATCACTCATTGCGCCGATAACAGCCAGAAATAAATTCTGCCTTGTTGAATATACCGTGCTTCCGTTTCCGGCAGTAATAATTTGATTTGCATAATTTGTTGGAGCGCCCGCCCAGCTTTGGTATAATTCCTGAACATTGTTATTTAAGATATCACCGGCAAGGCTTGTTAAATATTGTTTTTGCCTCGCGGTAATTTCTGAAGCCTTTTTTGCACTGCCTATACCAAAAATTAAATATTCTATCGGGTGATACCCACGAAGCGTTTGGGGCAGGGCTTCAACATCTGCTATCTGCAAAGGATTGGTGCTCGCAAGTAATGAATCCATTTGTGTATAATCGGTTGGCCATGTGTCGGTATTAGGATCATAATCATTGTCTTCAACCGGCCCTAATAAAAATCCTTCGCATTGTTCCCATATACCGCGCATATTCTTCCAGGAAGATTGTGCGATTAAAAGGTTTGCATCTGTCGTTGCTGAATTTAAAGTTCCAATACTGCTGTTTAACGATACTGCTGCGCTTACAAGATTACTGTATTGAGGAAGTGCGGTATTATTTGTAAAATCTGATATAACTGTTTGTTCAGTTGTAGAAAAATCGGTAGAAGTGGTTGATACGGGTGCTTTATGACAAGATGCAATAAATACAATCGGAACTTAAAAATAATAGAAGATTCTTTTTATACATCATACTATGAATTTAAATAAATAAGTAAGTGTTCGTTTTCAATTTCGGTCTTATAGCGACGTAACGGTTCAGCAGCAGGGCCATGCGTTACGTTTCCGTCTTTATCAAACTGGCTGCCATGAAGGCTGCATCTGTAACCGTTTGATGTAACTGTAAGCTGATTTTCCTGGTGTGTACATTGCAATAACAATGCTTCATAAGATCCGTCACGTTTTTTTTGCAGTGCGATATCATATAAAGATTTTTTCGGATGAATTATTTGTAAGCCTGAAGCGCTAAGTACATTAAGGGGTAATGAAATAATATTATTAGCAACATCAGTCTGTAAAGCTTTCATAGCAGCAGGTGAGCAGGATGAAAGTTTTGGTAAGAAATACCCTGTTGCTGCAAGCATGCATAAGTTACATGAAGATTTTAAAAATGTTCTGCGTTCCATAGTTTATTATGGTGCCGGTAAAGCCGGAAAGACTGTAAGAAAATATTTATCTGTTACAGCCTTCTTTATTTTTTAAAACGAGTAGCCAATTCCAATATTCAAAAATTCATTTGTTTGCCTGTAAGGCAATGCATTTGGCGGCGGGTTAATTACCAATGCAGGATTTTGCGCGCCTGTATGTAAAATGCGTACATCAGCTTTTATTACAACATTGGGTAAAGGCAAATAACCAATACCCGCTATCAAATGCATTTGCTTTTCTGTTCCGTCATAAATAGATTTTCCTTCAGGAATTGTCGCATTCATGTCAAGCACTTCGCCTCGTGCGAAAGTTATAAACTGAGCGGCTGTTTTTTTTGAATGAAGCCAATTATAACCGAGCTCTGCATAAGCGCCATACATCGAAGTTGAAGTGTTATTATTGTATGCTGCATTTACAGTTCCCGCGTCCGGGTAAGAAATATAAGTACCGAGGGCTTTTATTCCAATCCCATTTTTATCATATTGAACATCTGCTTCGCCCAGGTAAATTGGTGTACCGAAGCCTCCGCTACTCAATCCCAGGCTATCTGCACCTCTCTGGTTTAAGCCAACCGTTCCCCCGGTATAACCTGAAACCTGGAATCGAAAATCCCCCAAAAAATATTGCAGGGATGCTGTTACGGCAATGTTGTTTGCTAAGGCATTGCTTCCCTCCGCACGGCCACCCTGGATGCCGGTCCCATGTTCAAGGCCCTCACTGTTTAATCCATTCACCAGCGCCAGGCTGTAATTAAGCGGTGCATTCTTCAGCGAGCCATATAAGCCAATTCCAATTTCCCTCCATGTTGCAGGGATAATAAATGTTTCAACAAAAGGCCGTTCAACGCCATTGAAATTTACCGGCAGGTGATTTTCATTCAAAATGCCAATACGGGGTACAAACAATCCTGCAACCAGGTATAACCTTGAGTTAAAATTGAACTTCAAATAAGCCTGTTCCATAGCAATTTCACCGCTGCCAATTTCACCTTCTGCAACTTTTGCGTTCTCCACTTCAAGCTCTGAGAAAAAGGAAATTTTAGGGCTGAACTGATGGCCAACAAATAACACAGCACGCTCGAGAGTTGCTGTTGAAACAGCCCTGTTAAAATCTCTCCGATAGAAAGCGGAGCCATAACCCGATACAACTGTCTTATTTTTATTACTGCCGGCATTCAGCGAATCTTCGTTTGTAAGCACAAGACTTTGCGCATTCGTTCTAAATTGTGCAATAGCCGATAGCGACATAAATAAAATAAGTATACAGCCGGTTGCTTTATAATAAAATTTCATCCATGTAATATTACTTTTGAGGAATTACAAATATTTACGATTTAAGAAAAAGCGTTTACGAAAAAGGGAAATAAGAAAATGGCTATGTGTTGAGTAACTAAGCTGAAGGTTAAGCCTTAAAGACGATGATGTAAGTTAAACACTGATACGACCGGGGAATAGTATTACTATTACGGCATCAGTAAACGCTTTATTGTTTCTTCTTTTTTGGCAGTACGAGCCCTGGCCTTTTTTTTACTGCTAAACTTGATTTTGTGGTTGTACTTCCTTTCATGGGAATTTGCTTTTTACGGCCAGGAGCAGATGCGGCAAGTTCTATTTTTGACAAGGAATAAGCATAAGCATCCTTCAAAAGCTTTTTTATGTATGCCTTCGGAAAATCTTTTTTTGTTTCCACTTTTATATACCGGTATTGATTCCCGTTACCCTGCAGAATTTTTTTTGGATCCGGAATTTTAGAACCCCAATAAAAACCAAAATGAACATATTTATCATTCCAAACTGCTACGGAACAGAATGCGTCGCCCAAATTACCGGAAGGTGACCATCCAAAAGCCAGTGCATTGTAATTATCATAAATTAGTTCATTAGCATCAGGATATAAGTCCCACACAAACTCCCTGAGCCATAATGCAAGCCCACGGATCTCTTCTGAAAACGGTTCCAGGAATTTTAATAAATCTTTTGTGTCTTCTTTACTCATCATTGCTGATTATTTTTATACACAGATTTTAGACACGAATTTTTTTCACGAATTACACGAATTGCCCCAGCCTATTCGATGCTTTTTTAATTCGTGTAATTCGTTTTTAAAAATTCGTGTTTTCAATTTAACTGGTGTTTTAAAATTCGCGTTATCGTTTTTTTATTCCGTGTAACTCGTAAACAAAAATTCGTGTTATCCTTTCTGTATTTCTTTCCAGTCATCATAAGTCATTTCAAATTTTATTTCACCTTTCCCATGTTTCCCAACTTCTTTCCAGCCTTGCTTTCTATAAAATATTTCAGCCCTGGTATCTGGAGCAGTGCCTAACCACGCTTTTTTATTTGTTTTTGAAAAATACCATTCAAGCATTATATCATGCAGTTTTTTACCAATGCCTTTTTTTTCGTAACCAGGATGTAAAAATAAAGCCCAGATATTATTTTCCTGCAGATCGGCAATTGCAAAACCAACAATCGAATCATTGATTTCACACACCCAGCCTTTTCCGCGAATTGAAATGTAATCCTGGCAATCTTTATCAGTGACCAGCGAAGGATCGGACAATACGTTTTCTTTTACAGAATTGCGGACAACCTGCATTTCTATAATATCTTCTATGCGCGCTTCTCTAAAAATCATGAATTAAAGCTCATTTAAATTAATATCAAATTGCTTTTGCCAGGCTGGATAATTACATAGGTATTGCCTTTCGCAATTAAAGTGTTTCCGAACTTAGACGCATTGAATACCGCAATAGTTAACTTTCTTAAAAAACGTTGTTGCGTTTAGGCGGCCTAGTTAGTCACACGCCACAGTAAACTTTTTTAGCTGTCTTTCAGCAGTTTCAGTCTCAGCAGTTTCACCGTCACCAATAATTGTCCTATGTGACGCATGGTATGTTCCGCGGCATGTACATACAGGCCAATTAACGTAGTAGGAATCTCTTTCCTTCCGATAGTTCTTACTTCAGTCAGGCTATCAATGTTTATTTTGCTTAACGCATTAATTGAAAGATCAACCTGCTTGTCAAAAAGCTCTATCAATTCCATCATGGAAGATGAAGTTTCCTGTTGATTTCCCTCGATGGAAAGTGAATACAATTGATCGGGGCTTAAGTGTTCTTTCCTGGCATAAGTAAAAAGCCTGTCAAGCACGCCTGTTAAATGTTGTAAATGAAATGCCGGCGAGGCAACGCCGGCAGGCCTTTCCCACATGAGCCTTTCTGAAAAGGCATTCATTATATCAAACAGTTCTTCCCGTGCCTGTAATAATGCATGTGCCACAGGTTGTAACAATGCAGGAATATTTTTTACCGGCCCGCGTTGCCACACTTCGCTTTTCTCTTCCATAAGATGATGTTTTGTGGTGGAGGTATTTTTTACTGCTTAATAGAACTTACTTATGATCAAAATACAGTGAATACGAATAAGCCGCCGGCTTTAGATTTTCCCACGAATTGCACCGAATCTTCACGAATCTTTTTATACTGGATTTTCACCTGTGCAAATCCGGGTAATCTGTGGTTGTATTCTTTTATCTTCCGGATGCTTTATTTTGTGTCAGCACCGGAGCATATGCCAGGAGAACTTGGAGTTTGTTACACCAAAGAAAACAGAGTATATTATCTCCGGTATTTATTATTTTTCCAATCGGGTGCAGGCCTTTCTTCCGCCTGGGTAACTACAAGTGGTTTTTTACCAAGTGAAATATCTTTCAGGTTTTCAATAGCGTTTTTTGCATCGGTATCATTAGGCATTTCCACAAATCCAAATCCTTTGCTTTTCCCGGTTTCTCTATCGATAGCAACTCTGGCAGTAGCTACCATGCCAAATTTTTCAAATATCTCTTCCAGTTCAGCATCATCCAAATCATAAGGTAAACCGGCTACAAATAGTTTCATAAATTATTTTTTGTAAAACTACACAACTTATATTGTGATTGTTAACCTTATATTGTAATATTGATGTTAGGTATTTTAAATAATCTTTGGGTGTATATTTGCTAGCCTGTTTGCTTACTGCGTACCGCAGAAACTGCTTTGCTATAATTTGGCCGGAAAATATTTGTACCTTCAATATAATCCTGAAATATTAAGCATATTCAAGGATACCTTTACACTTATCGGTATTCTAAAAAAAAATAAAAATTAAGAAAAAAAATTATGAGTAAATCGCAGGAAACATGGAACAAAAAAGAAAGAGAAAAGAAAAAACAAAAAAGCAGGCAGGATAAACAAGAAAAAAAACAGGAACGAAAAGAGCATGCCAAGGAAGGCAAAAGCTTTGATGACATGCTTGCCTACATTGATGAAAATGGAAATTTGTCTTCAACGCCTCCGGATCCCGGCAAAAAGAAAAAGATCAGGTTGGAAGATATTCAAATTGGTGTTCCCAAGCAAATGCCGGCCGACCCTGCCGATTCAATCAGGAAAGGATCTGTTACTTTTTTTAATGAATCGAAGGGATATGGGTTTATTAAGGACCAGGTAACACAGGAAAGCATTTTCGTCCATGCAAATGGGCTTTTAGACCAAATCAAAGAAAACAGCAAAGTTATTTTTGAAGTTGAAATGGGCGCCAAAGGCCCGAATGCTGTAAATGTTAAACTCAGCAAGTAATTATAAATTAAAAGCATTGAGTCGCGCTGGCGGTTATAAAATTATCCGGAAATATCCGTTCCAATTCAGTTAGTAATATTTATTTTGATGGTCGTATAAGAAGTGCTGGAAGTGGTTGTATTATTACCATCGGTGTTATGGTTTGCGTTATTGCTGCATCCGCTTCCGGTTACTTCAGAAGTTACTGTCTTACTCAGCAAAACTTCATCAGTGCCCCTGTAATCCACCGTGGGTTTATATTTATAAACAGCCAACTCACTCTTGCTATCTACTTCCATGCGGCTAACCTGGAAATGAGAAGCCTGTTTACTGATACTCGCAGTTGTATTTCCCGAACTTTCTATAGGCAATTGATAACTTTCATTAGGCGCGATCGTCACCTTAATGATATTCGTACTCGTTGGAGTAACCGCCGCAGAGGATGATTGTTTAGAGCAGGATTGAAAAAACACCATGGTGCCCAATAAAATTGCTGGGAATAATACTAGCTTTCTCATATAAAAAGGTTTTAAGAAAGATACCTCATTTTTGAAAAACCGGGAAATAAATTGTTTCATTCGATTTTTCTGCCGCGCATCCTAAGGCGTTGTTATAAAAAACGACGCTATTGCCTTTAATAAATATTACGTCTTTTGAAAATCTATGCCTTGGCGGGTTTCAGTTAAAAGCTAATAGGCTATTCGGCTCCTAATAGCTTATACATCTCATCCAGTTTGGGCGACAGTATAATTTCTGTTCTCCTGTTTTTTGACCTGCCATCGGGGGTTGAATTGCTTTCGATAGGATCATAATAACTATGTCCCGATGCTATAACTCTTACAGGGTCTACCTTGTAATTATCAACCAGCACGCGTACAATCGCATTTGCACGGGCAGTGCTTAAATCCCAGTTGTCTTTAAAACGGCCGCGAATAGGAATACTGTCTGTATGCCCTTCAATATCTACCGCTACATCAGCATTTAAATTAAGCACTGCAGCAAGTTTAGATAAAGCATCGATACCATTTGGATTTACCACCGCGCTACCGGAAGGGAACAGTAAATTTTCAGAAAGCCTTACATAAACTTTACCGTTTTTTTGATACACAGAAAGATCATTGGAATTAAAACCCTTAAGCGCTTCAGTCATCTTGTTTTTAAGTTCATCAGATTGGGCCTTTTGCTGAGCCAGTAAAGCCTGCAAATGCTGTAACCTTTCCTGCTGCTGTTGCAGTGTTTCCTTACTCTGGCTTAATTGGCTTTGCTGTTCTGTAGTTTGCTTGCCCAGTTGGCTTATCTGGTTAGTAAGACTGGCTATCTTGGCGTTGAGGTCGGTTATGTTACTCTGCAATGATGTGATCATTATCGGCCATCCTTGCGCTGTCTTGCCGTAAAGCCGCCGTTTGTAATTGCGATTGTGTTAAAAGCCTTTTGGCAACACAACTGGTGAACAGGCAAACAACTGCAATGAGAGTTGCAAATTTTTTCATAATTATAGATTTTAAAATACGTTACCTGACGGTGAGTCAGATTTATGCAAAAGTATTTCTTTCTTCACAAAGGAAGTAAGAATAAATAAATCATAGGAACAAACATTTTAACGGGAGTCACCTTTTGGAAACATCACCTTATCGCGTTGCTTAAGCAATTCTGAAAGTGCATTTTTTACAATACGGCTGCGGGTACCTGCTGCTTTCTTTGGCTCAACCAAATAGGTTACTACCACTTCCACCCAGGTGTTTGTATTAATTCTAAAGCTTACGAAAGGATATTCTTTTATTTGTAATTCATCTACCGGAGTTTGCTTTACAAGGTCTTTAAGATCATTGATCCGCTCCGCCATTTCCGGATCCAATTCTGCTTTTGTCGCTTCCTTCAGTGTTTTTTCGACAAATTCCAGGTCGCTTTCGTAGGCGACATGAAAGGGAATCTCGTTCCAGATATAAGGAAATTTCGGCCATGAATAATTAAAGATCGCCGATTGTAAAACCAAACTGTTAGGAAAACGTATTAGCCTGCCGCTGGGCATATCATTAGTTAAATAGTCGCCTCCAAACTCCCACAATGTGGTATCCAGGTAGCTTATCTCTACAACGTCACCTTTAAACGGGCTTATTTGTATCCTGTCTCCCACCCTGTAAGGTGTTCTGAAAATAATATAAAGCCATGCAATAAAAGATGAAATTGGCACTTGCAGTGCAAAACCTAATATTAAAGAAATAAGCCCCAGGGATACTGCTGCCGTATACCAGTTTTGAAAGAGAAATGAAATTATAACGACGACAATCACCAGAACTGTTACCAAACGGGTCACTCTTACCAGGTTGTAGCGAAGAGATTTTGACTGCGACCGCTTTACAATAAATATCTCAATTAACCGGCCAGTTATTAAAACCAGAAATGCAACGAAAGCACCTATTGATATTCTCTTCAATAGCTGAAGGCGGCTGCCAAAAACTTCGAAAACCTTTAACTGCAGAAGAAAATAAGCCGCTATACATAACAATGCAATAAAAGCATATCCTCCTATCCAGTATTTATGGGTTTTAACCTTTTCGACAACTTTTTTCGGCGGGCTTTTCTGGCCCTTACTTTCATTTATATCCATGATACATTTACCGGTAGTGCTTTGTGCAGCCTGCAAAGGCTATTCCACTTTTACCTGGGTTTGAATGTAGCACTCTGCCGAAATACATTGGACTGAAATATGGCAGGGTTTTTATGGCGATTATACTAAAAGTGACTTTTATGCCTACTCAAACTTTGGATAAGCCAAAAGTATCAACAAAGAAAACGGAAGTAAAAAAAGGGACACCGAAATTACAATCGAAAAAGAAGGAAGCAGCCGATGATCTATCAAAAACTTACAATGAATTTAAGCAATTTGAAGGCCATCAATATACGGGAATGAAGGTTGGCAGAAGCCACAAATGGTATTATGATAAAGGCGAATGGAGGGAGACTAAAATAACCCCGGACCTGTGGGAAATTGCGTATGGCGTTACAAAGCGCAGGGCAGGGAAGGCTCCTGAAGGGTCAGGCGTTCCTGTGGGAACTGAATATCACTGGTATATCCTCGCACATCAGAATGTAAGAAAGCTAAATGCAAATGATTATACCACCTCAATGACGGGCTTGAAATATAAGCTTGCGCACCGTCGTGCTGATAAAGAGAAGTGGAGCGCCACACCAAAAACCCAGCGAAAAAGATTGATAAAACTTCTCCAGGATTTTATCACACAATTAGAGAAAGAACCCGTTCCCATCGAGATAGATTATAAGGGCAAGACTTATAAAGGTGAAGCAATGCCCATCACACAAACGTGTAAAGAAGAAGTTTGTTATGAGTTGGAAATTACGCTAAACGATGAGAACCTCGGCATCATTCATTGTGGTGATAAAGGCTGGAAAATGAAAAATGTAAAGGACCAGGGATTGGTAGATGCTATCGGGGAAGAAATTAAATTGTGGTATGAATAATTAATACAAAAATAAAATATGCCCGAATTACCAGATCTGCAGGTGTTTAGTCATAACCTGGACAAAGAACTAGCAGGAAAAAAACTGGAGCACCTTATTATTTTGAATAAAAGCAAATTAAAAACGCCGGAAAAAGATTTTAAAAAAAACCTGGAAAAGCAGGAGCTGAAAAAAGTATACAGGGAAGGAAAAGAATTACGGTTTAAGTTTTCGAATGGCAATATCCTCGGCCTCCACTTAATGTTGAATGGGAATATGTACTTATTTGAAAAAAGAAACGAACATAAAAACACTATAGTAGAATTAATGTTTGATAACGATACCGGCCTCGCAATGACAGACTACCAGGGCATGGCAAATGCGACATTGAACCCTGAAGAAAAGACATCTCCTGATGCGTTATCAGATCAATTAGACTTTAAATTTTTGAGAGAGACTTTTTCAAAAAAAAGAACAATTGTAAAAACCTTATTACTTGATCAAAATGTGATCAGGGGAATTGGCAATGCCTATGCCGATGAAATATTATGGCATGCACTTATTTCTCCTTTTTCTGTTTGTAATAAAATACCGGAGGGGAAAATAAAGACCCTCGCAAAGTCTATTAAAACAGTGCTGCATGATGCTGAAAAGCAAATCCTTAAAACACACCCTCAGATCATTAGCGGTGAGGTAAGGGATTTTTTGAAGATACACAATGCAAAGAAAAAAGAAAGCCCTTCGGGGGCGCCCATACTGCAAAAAACAATCGGGGGAAGAAAAACTTATTACACAGATGAGCAGGAATTGTATCAGTGATGATATAGCCATGACAACAAGATTTGGTCCTTATACTTTGCCGAATTAGAAAGAAGAAACGCCAGGAAGGCGCGCAATTATTAATTGAGATATCCGTGTTGTATTCCGGCTATGCAAAATTTAACCAATAGTGTATGCCATCATCTGTTGTTTCCTCGATTAAATATGATGCGCCAACTGCTACCCTGAGAATATTTTTTGTTTCGGGCCGGATTTATGATTACGAAGATGTTCCTGAAGATGTATTCACAGCAATGAAATCAGCTTTTTCCAAAGGCACCTATTTCAATGATTACATCAAAAATAATTACCGGTTTAAAAAAATTAAGTAAGTGTAATAAAAGCTTACCATTGTTTGGGAATAAATCGCAGTATAGCTTTATGCCGTATTAACTTTTAACGGTAGCCGTAACAAGTTTAGTTGAATTGATTTACCATTTATGATTTTGTCAATTCACCGCGTAACGCTGCCACATAAAAAAAACTTCTGCAGGTAATTGCAGAAGTCTTTCTGAAGATAAACTTCATCAAAATAAATTAATCCTGGGTTTATTTGATTTTTCAGGATAAGTCGGATCGCCATTTTACCGGCTGGTTTTCATTGGGGATAAATTAGTTATTGACAGGTATGGAATTAAAAATAAGAAGTTGACTGATATCGGATTGTTTGATTTTTCCGGATTGGTGGTTTCTTTTCAGTGGATTTGGATTTTGATTAATGTTTGTTGAACATCAACCAACTTCTGGAACAAAGATAGGTGGTTCATATGCGCGCTGCAAGAGCAGTACTGCTCGATTATGCACCTATTGAATTTACGGTCATAATCGTATTATTACAAGACGGCTTCGGGTAAATTACCACGATCCATGCACGGTAAAATACATTCCGGCGAAAAGTGATAATTTTTATTAAATTTATTTCTGCCGGAAACTTACCTTATTCATGTTCACGGATGGCACTATTTAATTCTGATCCACACTCATGTATCCAGGCTGGTAGCTTTTCACCCTCTATTTTCCATTCGCCCCCTGTAAGAAAAATCCTAAACTCCCAACGCGCGTTTTCCTCGTCCTTTACATCTACATGGTAGCCGGCTTCCTCGCCAAATTCAAGAGGCTGAAAATTAAATTGCCGGTCCCGTATTACTTTATTAAATAAGTTACCCATAGTGATTTATTTTTCGTCGGTTGCTATTAAAGTTACAAACTTTTTTTTGCGATAGTAGCAACGCTAAACCGGTGTTGCTTCCAAGGGAAGTGCTTTTGGCGCTTTTGTTAAATTACAAAATAATAAATAGGTTGAACGGCCAGCCTTATGACTTGCTATTGGCAAAGGTGCTAACATCATACTTTAAATTTAATTTCACTATCGTCTGTAAAGACGCCATGTATGGCGATCTCTACCGGGCGTTCAACTCTAAATTGAAATAGACAGTTTGTGATAAGAATGGCTTCCTATAAGAAATATTCTTAAATTTGTTCCGCATCATTATTATTTACTGGCAACATTTTTGAATAGATGTATTGCAAAATATCTTTAATTTAAAACATAATTAATATGAAAATCTCAAATGCCACGATTTTATTACTTACCGGTGTCGCAATAGGTGCTGTCGCTGGTTTATTACTCGCTCCTGACGAAGGTGGCAAAACGCGGAAAAAATGGATGAAAAAAGCAAAAAAGTATAAAAAAAATGTTGAGGATAAAGCCTCAGAATATAAAGATAAGGCCTCTGATCTCAAAGAAAATATTGAAGGAGCGGCTAATGATCTCAAAAAAAGATTTTCCTGAGGAAATCCTGATCTTTTAATTTTCAATCGTGGTAATTCTTGCCTGAAAAAGCAGGAGTTACCACTTTTCTATGCAGCATACCTCGTAAGATGCGTCAAGCAACAACTAATATAACAAATGCATAAGTTGCCTGTAAAATTAATTATAAACAAATGTTGTAAGTAAATTTGAGATATGCTAAATGCCCTTTATCAAAATATTTTAAAAAGCATTCTATTTATCGGTTTTGCCTTTGTTTTCAATGAAGCCGTTTATTCCCAGGCGAGGCTGCAAAATAAAATTCAACCATCAGAAAAATATGTATGCTCACCCTGCGGGCAGGACTGTGATAAAACTATATATGATACGCCCGGCACATGCCCGCATTGCGGAATGGTCCTGGTTAAAAAGTCTACGGTAACCTTTAAAACGATACAACCCGGAAAAATTTGTGATTATATAAAGACGCATCCCCATGTAGTGTTATTGGACGTTCGTACCAGGGAAGAATTTGAAAGAAAGGCAAATCCTGACTACGGGACATTGAAAAATTCAATTAATATCCCGGTACAGGAACTGGAAAACCGGCTTAATGAAATAAGTTCCTTAAAAAAAAGGGAAATAATAGTATACTGCTCACACAGTCACAGGAGCCCCCAGGCCAGTTATCTCCTTAGTCAGAATGGATTTACTGATGTGACCAATATGGCTGGAGGGATGAGTGTGATGAATGATAATTCCTGCAAGAAATAAAGCGCCGGTTGTTTTAATTAGCACATTTCAATATTGAATTTTGAATGTTTCACCTGCCTGTATTGACATTTACACGTGCAGGCTTAATTATAATTAAGACCGTCACGGTAAAAGACGAAGTGAATCCTTGTTTGAAGCTTATCTTACTTGTTGCGTGAGTTATAACCTAAGCGCTTTCACAAAAAGTTTATTAAATTAAAGAGTTTTATTAAATTAGATAAAGCGCGTCAGGAGTGCGCGACAGCTTTATATTATTTTTTAAATCCAATGATTTCATAACTTAATTCAAACCTAAACCAGCATTAATTTTATGGGAGTAATCATGCAATGTTTCTACTGGGACTGTCCAAAGCTGGACCAGAAAGAATTTCAATGGTGGAATTTTATAACGGAAAAATTAACAGCTTTAAGTAAGGCCGGCTTCACGGCATTGTGGCTGCCACCGGCCTGTAAAGCGGCTAATATGGGCGGCATGTCTATGGGGTACGACCCTTATGACTACTATGATCTCGGAGATCTTAATCAAAAAGGTTCCGAACCAACCTGGTTTGGTTCACGAAGTGAATTGGAACAACTTATTAAAGAAGCTCATTTAAAGGGAATGCAGGTGTATGCAGACCTGGTGCTTAACCATACTAACGGTGCAGATGAAGATGAAATAAATGAATTTGACGGAAAAACACGTTGGACGAAATACAATCCTAAAAGTGGAAAATTTGCGCGTGACTGGAAATGCTATCATCCTTCTTATTTTGAAAGGTGGGACGATGAAGATTTTGAGGGAATGCCGGATCTATGCCATCGCAACCCATATGTATATTCCGAGCTTACCGAATATTCACGCTGGCTGATCGAAGATATAGGCTTCGATGGCCTGCGATATGATTTTGTAAAAGGATATGGTGCATGGATAATTAATGCTATTCTCGAGCGATTATATAAAAAGAATAACGTGATTAATTTCTCGCCGTTTGGTGTAGGCGAATATTGGGATTCGGACATGTATATCACTCAATGGCTAAGAGAAACAAATGCCTTTACCGATAACCCTGTGTCTGCCTTCGACTTCCCGTTGCGCGGCAGGCTTAAAGCGCTTTGTGATAATAGTGGTTTTAGCCTCACCACGCTTACGGAAAATGGTACGCTTGTTACAGATGGCCTTGCAAGCCGGGCAGTAACGTTTGTAGAGAACCACGATATAGTACGCACGAATGCTATTGTGAACGATAAGATGCTGGCATACGCTTATATCCTTACACACGAAGGCTATCCCTGTGTCTTTTGGCAGGATTACTATAACTGGGATCTCGCACAGGAAGAAAATAACAGCGGTATTGCCGCTTTAATAAAAGTGCACGAGCAATATGCGGGCGGACGTACAGATATTCTGTATTGCGATCATGACCTTTATATTATGCAGCGCGGCGGATCTGGTGAACAGAAAGGGTTGATCTTTGTATTGAATAATTCAGGAACATGGAATGGCCGCCTCGTAAATAGCCTGTGGGTGGGTACGAGGTTTGTCCCCTTAGCATGGCGGGGAAAAGACAACGCAGATATACCGCGGGAAAATTTTACCAATGATGTGGGAGCAGCAGAATTTTGGGCACCTCCGAGAGGGTATGCAGTTTATGCACCGCAACGTATCTAAATAATAGCAATCACAAAACCACCACCATAAATTTTTGTACCGGGAAAATAAATTTAAAGGCTAGTCAAACCGTCGATCATAAAATTATCAGTTCAATATGAATAAAAAAGGCCGGTTTATAAGGCCATTAAGTATTTGTTGCCTCCTGGTTGTTGTGTTCACAGGTTTTAAAACGATCCGTCAAGGCCTCACAAAGTGTCCTGGTACAAAGCGTTCATCGGTCACTTATACGGCAAACCGCCGTGCTTGCTTCCTTGTAATATCTGACATTCATTTGAATATTGAAAAGAAACAGGCGCTGGCCGATGGAGACTCAGGATATGACCTTTGGGATTCCGCTAAAGAACAAATCAGCGCCATTTTAAACAGAACCGACTCTCTAAAGCCAAAATTTTTGTTGGTACTGGGAGATCTGCCTTTTCATGTTCATGATAACCTCGAGAATATAGGCGATGTAAGAAACAGCTTTGATAAAGTATACGGCGATCTGACTGCGATTGCAAAAACTGCCGGCATTCCTTTAATCATTGTGCCTGGAAATAATGATTCTTACGACGGCGATTATCACCCGCTCGATCCGGAGCATTCCGTGGATTTGTTTTACCCTGCTTCTAACGCATGTTTTGCAGATCATTCATTAGCGGGCATTGGATGTTATTCGGTGTATCCCCTCGGAAAGCCGGTAAAGCTTCGTTTAATAGTATTAAATACAGTAGTTTTTTCAAGGCCCGGGAGCAATAAAATGTTTTCTTATGGAACAAATAAACAAGTCCATGCTTCATTGCAAATGGCGTGGTTAAGATCCCAGCTTCAGGAAGCTACTGATAGCAATGAAATGGCTTTGATAGCAATGCATATACCACCTGGTAATGATGGTTATCCGGCAAATTCCTTATCTCTAAAAAAATACTTATGGGATAGCTCGCTGAACTTCGAAGGAAGAACCGTTCAAAATGCATTTCTTGATATTGTTGACAGCTTTAGTAATAACATTGTTGGATTACTGGGCAGCCATTCGCACATGGACGGTATCAGGTTATTGATGAAAAATGATTCTACATTTTCTTCTTTACTTATTTCTGTACCTGGTATTGATCCGGGGCATCACAATAACCCGTCCATGAAACTGGTTATTTACAACCCCGAAAAACATTTTGAGCTGGAAGATTTTGTTACATACTATATGAAGTACTGGAATGTGAACAAAGCCGGGACTATCGGAAATTTTGAAACTAATTATACTTTCAAAAATGAGTTTCATAGTTTCACTGATACATCGATGCTCGCAAATATTATTGAGACATTCCGGAGAGATAAAACCAAAGTCAGTAGCTATGTCGACAGCGTTTATACTGTAAAGAATGGTTCGCCCGCTTCTATCAATAATAATGCGGCCACAACGGTATATGTAACCAGGCAGTAACATCATCCGGCGGGGCATTCGAATTTTGTAACACGATGATGTAAAAGTCTTACATTTATACACGTAACATCAATTCATATGCATTGGTTTTATTTCATCACAGCAGCCCTGGCTGTTTGGAGGCTTACACATCTCCTGGGTAAAGAAGACGGCCCCTTTAACATTATCTTTTTAATACGGCAAAAAGCAGGCACCGGATTTTTTGGAAATTTGCTGGATTGCTTTTACTGCCTTAGTATTTGGATCGCATTGCCTTTTGGAGTTTGGTTGGGCACGACATGGCAAGTTAAATTGTTGTTATGGCTTTCTTTATCCGGAGCCGCCTGTTTAATGGAGCAGGCGACTACTAAAAATGATTTTCCGGGTAAATCAGAATATCATGAGGACTAGTGTTATGTCAATTATGAAGCTACGCTTTGAACGTGAATTTTCGCGTGTAAACAGTGAATTCAAGCACATTTGCGATCGACAATTTACGATTCACATAACACTAATAAGTGGTTGCACTAAAATTCGCTGCATCTGATGAGAAGGACTTTGATGTAAAATATTTGTTATGACGAAAATTGTTTATTAATTTAATAGAACCGCATAAAAGAAATATTAACCACATTAAAATTAAATCCATGTGTAACTGCGGAAATAAAAGAAAGGAATTTTCACAGCGGTCTCATGCAGGTAATATAACTGCACTCAAAAAAACTGCTGAACAAGTTTCCCCGGTTTATTCGAGCTTCGAGTATATTGGTAAAACCGCGTTAACAGTTACGGGCAATATTACGCGGACGCAATATCGATTCAACTATCCCGGCGCCAGGCAAAATATAGATTATCGCGATGTAACAAGTATAACGGCTATTCCGGTATTGAAAAAAGTGACGTAATTCTTAGCTGGAGATAAAACTATTGGCTGATATGTTAACCCGGTTGACCAATAGTATACGCATTGGTAGTATCCGCGCCTGATAATCTCATCCGATAGGCGTTCATCGCCGTAGTTCCTAATTTTTTTACAAGCCCATAGTTTGCAACTGCTCCTACGGGTGCACCTATAACCGGTACAAGCTGGGCCATCTTTGCAAGGTCAATATAGTCCCTGTATTCCTGCTGAAAATTTCGCCAGTCAAACTGATGGATATCCTGGGGAAGTGTTTTAGTTTTCTTATCCCAATCTACCATTTTCAGGTAAACTTCTTTACGATGCTGATGGCTTGAAAATGCGAGTTCAAAAATATGCAGAAGATAAAGTCTTTCTTTGTAATCAGAAACATTGTATCCATATATTGAAGCAATATCAAATAACAATTTAATCTTAAGGCCAAGTAAAATGGGAAAGTCCGCCAGGCCCAGCAATATACCACCTGCCCCCGTTATGCCACCTTCGACAGCAGCAGTAGTCCGGTAAAATTCTATTTTTTGCCGCACTGCTTTTTCACGGGCTTGCAATGACAGTCCGGAAAGAGGTTTTGCTGTTGTATACGTGGCGCCAAATAAAACGCCACGAATCATTTGCTTTATGGTTGCTGTTATTATTTTATGGATCTTTTCCGGTATCCAGGTATTGATCTTTGTTTGTATTTTTTTTGATAGCTTGTTAAAAAACGAGGGCCTGCGAAGCATCCGCTTTTGCCATGCTGACAGTTCGGAGGAAATAATTTGCTGGTACAGGTCCATTGAAAGCTGATAATATTGCAAAGTTAATGAAGCATTTGCCAGGTAGTTATTACTATAAGTCTCAATAATGATACGATCCTTAATAAATACCTCTCATGTTTTCGGTGTTTGCCACATCAAAAATGCCTACGGCCATTCCATACAAAGGCACTTCATCTTCGTTAGTAATTTTTAAAAGGTTACTAACGTCACGATCATAAAAACCTCCAAGATTTAAGGTGCCGACATTTAATGCCGCCGCACATAAATTTATATTCTGAAACACATGGCCTGCTTCGAACATGATATAACGATAGCCGCGGTCCTCATACTTTTGCATACAGCGGTTTTGCATGCTGGATGCTATAATATGAACACCAGCGTCTTTAATATAGGGCTGATCTAAAAATAAATGTGAAATTGCATAAGAAGGCAATTGAACATCATTGACCAGTTCCAGCGAATGATTCAAAGGAAAATAATGATAGACGCCTGGTTTTACATTTAATACATTTCGTACGATCAAATATAATTCCAGCGAATAGAGGCCACCACCTGAAGGGACAAAGCGCTCTAAGAACTCGGTATTATTAAAGTACAATTTGTCTTTGATCCCATAACCATAGTACAGCAGTGTTGAAACAATTTCAAGCGATAAGGGTTCTTGCAGATAATTTCTACACGACCTTCGTTCGTTCATTACTTCGCCGAACTGTTTCTTAATTACCAATGGCCGGGGCAATTCAACTACCGGGTTTCCGGCATATTCTTTAAATCCCGGTTCCGGTATCTTTTTCTCATCAATTGTTAAAAGCGTGGTAGAATTTCTTTGTGTGTTTTTATGGAATGCCCAGGCGACCGGAAATTTTTTTTTAAACATGTATTTATTTTAAGCAAGCGGATGTGGCAGATAATTTATGTCCTTTAAGGTTAACGGACGGTCCTTTAGCCCTAAATCAAATGGCAATTGAAATAATCTTTTACCCCCGAGGCGAATGTTTTTTGCTCCAAAATGAATGGGTTGAAAGCCGGGAATAATAACACGTGCAGTATATAAATGCATACCTTCAAGTTCCGGCGCCGTTAAATTGTAATAGATCAGGTCTTCATTACTTTCTTTGAAATGATCAGTAAGTAATTTCAATTTTTCATTTGGCGTCAACAAATAATTTTTCATCCAGTTTATTTCTTCTTCCGGCAGTTCCGTTAAAAAACTGAACGCATAAAACATATCTGGATGTGTAAACAATAAGTCATGATCTTCAAGATTTTCAACAAGCCCGGGATTAGCTACCAGCTCTCTTAAACGTTTTTGAATTTCATCTTGCCGGCACTTTTGTTTTAAGGCGGGCCTCACTTGTGCAACCTCCAGGATGGCTTGTCGCGCGGCAATAGAAGGATTTACGTCTGCGCCTAAGCCAATTACCGTTTTAGGCATATTATCACCTTTGTCAATGCCCATTGCCATAAAGACCGTACAGGGAACATCCGTTGGTAATTGAAATAAAAGCAGTTCAACGTTTCTCTTTTGAAAGGCGTAGAATAACCGAACGATATTTTTATCGGGATGCGTTTTTATGTTTATCTTTTTACACAATAGCTGTGTGTGCCACATAATAACGAAAGCATCTCTTTCAATCACTTCAAAAGCGGCAGCAACAATTGCATCAGTCAAAGTGGCGCCACCCGCAAGGCCGTTGGAGGTTCCCAACATAAAAAACTCGGGCTCATTAACAGGATGGTAATTCATAAATACACTTAGCGACGGAACATACACTGGTTGATCTTTTGTCAAAGACCACCCAAGCGACCAGCCAATCTTATTTTCATAGGCGTACGGCGAACATTCGATCTGGCCATATTGGGAAGGATGATAAAGTACAAGCTTAAAGGGATCCAATTTGTCGTAGCCACAATTTTCATGATAATCTGCATAAGTAATAGTATGATGAGTTTGGCGCGCGGATGCATACCTTTCAGCCGCTTCGCCTAATGCACTGACATATGCCTGGTCTATTGTAAATCCCTTACCGGAACAGGATAATGAGCGCTTTATTTCATCGGCATCCTGGAAGTTGTGATTTGAAATTTTAGCCTGGAAAACATGAGGAAGATAGGGCTCGCTGAGATCCCTCGTTAAATACCGGAGGCTTTGAATGATGCCTGCCTGGCTGCTTAATAAGTTTTCTTTTTGTAACAAGATGTCTCCCGGTATGCATTCTGTATTCAGCAGTTCACTTAGCGTGGGATGATTTACTTTATAGGACTTTTTTTTTTGACACACCGGGCAATCAGGTGTATACAAAAATTTATGCGATTCGGAAGTAAGGTTTATCAAATCATAATCTATCACTTTTGCAGCCAGAGTTGGTGCAGTGACACGGGTAATAATTTTTATAACCTCCGCAGAAAGAGCTGCTGTTGCGTAATAATAGGATGAGGGCAAAATTGCCCGCTTGTCCAGCATGGGTTCTTTTTTATCGTCAAGATATTTCTCATAAAGCATGGCTTCATTAAAATTTTCCGCATTTGCCTTACTCCGCATCTTATAGCACATATAGCAGGGCGTTTCTTCAGGCAGGTAGGTAGGGCCCATTCTGCAAATAAAGCCATTCAGCTCAGAATAAAGCGCTATTTTTTTATGATCAACCGTGGCTTCATTTATCCAATAGTTACAGGCCGTAAACCCTTTGTCAAAGCAACTTATGAGGATATCATTGTACTGTGCAGAAGCCATTACGGTGTCCTTATCTAAATAATCCGGGCCGGCATTAAATTGAGATGAGAAATGCGAATCCTTAAACCAGTTTTGATAAAACACCTGGCGTGAAATGTTTCCGGAGTTTACGTTTTCGTGCGGGAGTATTTTTTTATTTTCATCTGATAAAGGAAAAGGATCGTATAAATTGATTGTGCCTATTCCTGACCTGCTTAAAACCTGCGCCAGTAAAGCTCCATGCGCCTCCAGCCCAAATATGCCAACTTTTGCATTTTTCAGCTTTGCGTTTACATCTTTATCTAAACCGAGCTGATTAAAAAAACTTAATTGATTTAATGAAACGAAATCCGCATTCGTATCGGCTACGGGCTGATTATTTTTTTTTATAAAACCCGCATCTGCAAGATGGTCTATATTTCTCTGGAGGGCCGAGGAAAGCGAAGGCGGGAGGTTTTTTGTTTGGTCATAAAAATTCGTTTTTCCATCCAGCATTGGTAAGATAGTTTCGGAAAAAAGGATAGCAGCTTCTTTTTCTAATGCCAGGGAAATAAAATCATTCTTTAAAAGAATATTGCCGTCATTGGTATTTATGACGGCAACATCAGGGAGTAAATGATAATAGAGATCCGATGAATTCATAAGTTTGCCGTTATAAGTTAACGGCCCATGGTTCTGAAACGTTCAAGGCCCTGCGTCGCAACGTTCCTGTAATCTATTACGCCACAAGGGCCGCAACTGCACTCATAACAATGAAAAACCGGGAAAGGGATATGTGGATGAAAATATGGGGAGCCACGGAACCTTATAACCGGCTGGCATTCGTTAACGCCGCATTCATCAATAACATCGTACCCCAATTGGTTGCTAACCTTTACAAATGTGGCCATTTCCTCAGGATTAACATTTGGCTTTTGCTGTTGAGAGCCCAGTGTTTTTAGTTGTTTTTCGAGTTCAGCAATTCGCTGTTCAAGCATTTGAACTGTAGTGTCCATAATTAAAATTTAAAAATTATAATTGCAAAATAGCAGGAAATAAAGATAATAAACGTTTTAAAAAAAAGAAGAGTTTACTTTTTTACTTTTGCTTCTTTCTTTCGTGAAGATAATCGCCGGTCACGTACAAACGATCTTATACAAAGTGATCACGCCGGCATTTATTATTTAAATTCAGGACGGAATAAATCCGGTAAGATATGTCCTTTATCAAGCAATTATCATCCGCGACGTCTTTAATAATAGTGTTATGTTTTCAATCGTGAATCGTCGGTGGCGAACGTGCTGAAATCACTGTTTCACAGGCGACAATTCAGGTTCAAAGCGTAGCTTTATAATTGACATAACACCAGTCATTTTTAAACTGCCTGAATACTTTAATTCGCTTTATTAAAGCAATCTCAAACGAACGATAGTTATAAAGCTGCATGCAACGCGTCATAAAATTCATAAAACAAACAATAGATATCATAATGAACCGGCATAATTTTTTTTTAGCACAAGCCAGTGCTTCGCAGGACGTCGATTGGTGAAAGCTGCTTTTATTTCATAGTGCCCGGTATCTTGTTCTCCTTTTCAAAAGCTATTGCGCATGCATGGGTATTATTGGTTGAAAGCAACAGATAAAATCTAAACGTACATCCCTGTAGTTATTTTAGCGGCCATTAATCTATCGGTTTTTATTTGCTGAAGACGCAGCTTGTCGTAAATAATCAAACAGGGATTCCAATTCCGGTGGCAGATCGGTATCGTCGAAGTGCACTGAAAATGGCTTGCCTGCATCCTGCACATCCAGGTCATATTTAAATACATCCCTGGCCAGCGGATTTGACTTTCTCTTTGTAAGTTTTGCAGTACCGCTCACCAAGGATTCAAGCGGCTGCCTGTATTGTTGCGGCAGATCTGCTGACTCTCCATCCAGTTCAGACCTGAGCCCTCCAAAACCACCGCTTGTTGTGAAATGAAATTTCATAAAAAATTATTTTGTCTCTTTCAATATCGGCAGCTCACCGTGATAAAATTTTCGTTCCGCTATATGAAAACGAAAATTTTATCATGGCTGCTTTATTCTAAATAATGCCAACCGATTTAAAAGCATGTTCTACTACTGCTGCTGCATCCGAAGGAACTTTTTTTGCCTTTGCCTGCGATACAGCCTGGCCATGTACCGCTTTATAAAGAGCTTTAAAATCAGCGTCGGATTTCATTTTAAATAAAGCTCCATACCAGAGTGCCGCCGCCGCTTGTGTATCTATGCCTTTAATAGTATCGTCTCCCGCAGCTACCAGGTAGAATGCTTTGTTGGGAATTCCGTTATTAAGATGCGGGTCACCGCCCCATGGCTTGTAATTTTTCATATTATCTGGCTGATCATCGCCATCATAAGCCGTGCCGGGCGCCTTCATGCTGCGTAGCGCCTTACCGGGGAAACCGGGAAGAACAATGGTATCACCAATTAGCCAATCGGCCGTTGCAGCATCCTGCTTTAAAAAATCCTGTTTTATAGTTGTCCCAAACACATCTGCAATATGCTCATTTAGTGTTCCCGGAAATTCATCCTGGTTTAAGTTACAGGTATATTGCACCACGCCATGTGTAAGTTCATGCCCTATTACATCAAGGCCTTTGCTAAAATGAGCAAATAGTTTGCCATCGCCATCGCCAAAGACCATCTCGCTGCCATCCCAGAAAGCATTGTCATATTTTTTACTAAAATGTACATTCAGGTCCAGGTCCAATCCGTGGTTGTCGATTGAATCGCGGAAGAGATGGTTTTTATAATAGTCTCTCACTACGCCTGCATTTTCATATGCCCAGTTTACATCATCATCAGAAGTATTCCCCTGCCCTTCCGTTCTTACTACATTTTTGTTTAGTTTCTTTGTATGCTTACAATCAAATACGTAGCGTTTTGAACTACCACTGGCTATACCTGCTGTACCTTTTATTGATAACAGGTTGCTTCGGTTGTCCCGCTGTTCCCGGATCCATTCGTCGACCAATTTATTTTGTTGAGCTTCCTGGGTATCCAGGTATCCTTTCTTTTCAAGTTGCTCACGTACATATTTTGGTACGATGAAACAGCAATTACAATTCTTATTCATTTTTTACAATTATTTCTGCCTACTCTTTGATCGGATTTTCGGCTCATTCCGTTTTAATTACTATGCTATAAAAATTAATAGTATATTAATAGAAAGTTAAGGCGATGCCTTTCATAGATCAGAAGCTTCTCAATTACCCTCTGTTATCTTGCAATTATCAACCCATAGAATTGAGACCAGGCAACGAAGGAGGGGAATGGTTGAGTGAAAGCGAAGTATCTTTTTTGTGCATTAACGGATATTTTTTATAAAGTGTCGCGTGCTTATCCTGCCAAACCTGCATCTATAGCCTTAGATACAATCTCGGTAAGTGTTGATAAAACGCCTGATATCTTTTTGATGGTTTTACTGATGCCTGATAAATTTTTTGATACATCATCCATTTGCTGAATCAAACTTTTTAAAGCGGCATTCGAGGCATTAATTTTATCTACCATTTGCTGCAAAGTAAAATTAATCAACGCATTTTCCTGCTCCTGGAGGTTGATCAGTATCTCGCCGAGAATTTCTTTTTCATCTGTGCCAATAGCATTGTCAGTCAAACTTTCTAATACCATCATTTTAGCTTCTCTTACCTGTTTTAAGGCGTTTAATACTGCAGTATTCATAGATGCTCTTTTAATCGTTATCAGATAGCTTATCGAGCGTGTCATATAGTTGTGCTACATCCGAAACGAAATCCTTTGTTTCATTTAAAAGCTCTTTAAGATCTTTTTTTCTCAAAATGTTGTCTTTTAATTCTTTGTGAGAAGATGCCATTTTTTCGGCTGAATGTATACACCCGGTTCGTAAAGCTTCAACATTTTCATAGTCTGAATTTGTTTTCAAATAAAACTGAAGCATATTATAATCGACTTTATCAACATGATCGAAGATGATCGTCTTAAACTCGCTCTGAAACGTTTCCCGGTAGGTGTCTATCAAAGGTTTTAATTCTTCCTGCATTGCACTAATGAGGTTGATAGTGGTTAGCTGAATCAGAGTATCGCCGATTGGGATAAATTTCTGAAGCGCAAGCGCCTGCTTTTTTTTAATAACCCTGTCGCCAATAATTGTTATTATTTGCGAAATACCTTTTCCTACATTGGCCGGAATTTGCGAGGATAGCTGGCCATTAAATAACCGGATCGCATCATTGAGGTCGCCGGAAAGTTCTTTGGTACTTTTACCCAATTCATCCGCGTAACTGTCGGAACTTAGCTGGGCGATCAGAGATGCATATTTCTGAATTAACGAAAGGGACAGATCCGTTTTCTTTGAGAATCGTTTTCCTTTTTCAAATTGGGCTTTGGCAACGTCAAGTGAATGGATTATCTGATGGGGATCAGCAAGCGCAGATGCTTCCAATACATTGTTATTGAACTGCAATTCCTGGCTTTTTTTTACTACTTTGCCTGGAAACCCGGAATAACGTTTCGCTGCAGTGGCGAAGGTGTGAATATTTGTTAACTGGCTTTCAGATAATACGGAACAGCTATATAAAATAATGGTTAGAATAGAGGCATACCAAATAACTTTCTTCATAGAGCTACTTCCATTTAATAGAATTGTACAAACGCTGGTGTTTAATTGTTTTTACTTCTTATCATCCTGAGTCGATGATAAAGGCGGCTTCGATCCGGTACCGCGCAGATTTGATATTTTGTTCAGCAAGTCAAACCAAAAAGGCGCTCCCATCATAATCGCAAGAATTGTAGCGAGCAATCCTGTAATTTTAGAAAAAATTAACCGGGCCGACAAGTTTCCACGGTCATCTTTTAATTCACCCGCTTTCCAGGTGAGCGGCATTACGTCGCTTAGTCCCTGTTTTGCTTTGTCAATACCAGCTATCTCTTTTAGGATCTTATCTTTTAATTGAACGGTATTCATGCCACCTGTTGAAGCATCGGCACTGGCCGGCATTTGCTGAACCTGTGCTATTAAAGCCGTGTCTTTTACTGCGTCGTAGGCCTGCATCGCCACTTTTGTACGTGCGTCCGGATTGCTATATAGATATTTAGCCAGGGCAATGCTATCCGCATTGAGGCATATGGTCACAATAACTGCAACAACAAAAGTTGCGGGGCGCGAATATCTTTTTTTCAATGCGCCGGTAATACGATCCATTGAAGAATCAAACCAGTTCTCAATTTTCCCCCTGAACAATTGAATTTCACTCACAGTTTTATCACTGAGCGCTTCGTAAGTATCTTTTGCCTCATTGGCATATATTAGCAGTACCCTTTGGAATTCTGTAGAAAGCACCGTTGTTTTTTCTAAGGTTTGTATAAGATCATTGATATTTTTTGCTACACTCTTAGGGTTCGCAGGATCGAACGTAACTTTCTCAAGTAATGCAGAAGCAAAATTCTTTGCGTCGATATAAGATGTTGATTTATTTTTTGCTGATAATGCCGTAATTGAACAGTGATCCATAATTGCCTGGCCCAGGGTAAGCCTGGTACCGTCTGGCTGAGTAATGGGTTTATTGAAAATCTGGAATAACCATTCTTCAAGCAATTTCGCCCTTGCATTGAATCCTGTTAAAATTATTTCTACTCCCGAACTACTGACAATGCTTAACAGGAAATAAACAAATATAATCCCTACTACGAGATCAAGAATGGGGAAGCCACTCATGTACTTTTATTTTCTCCTACTCTGTGTGCCCGTTTTCGGATACCGGGTGCTTACTATTTTAAAGGATGTTCAGCGTTTGTTCCTTGTGTTATCTCATACTATAATTAATGCCAAAATATTAATTAACCGGCGATATCAACCGGGGAAAATTCCCCGGATCAACACAGTATTTTCCCCAAACAAATTACAACGCATCATGCAACGTAAAAGGGCGGTACTGCTTTAAGAATTACTTTTAGAGCCGGCACGTATTTATCATGTACCTGCAAAAAAAATGATTAACCGAATTCATTTTAAATGAAAACAAGAGTTATACTTATTAAATATTAAACCGGAAGTATTAACGATAGGTTACTACAGCTTTCAGAAGTTTGGACAGGCTAAAATAACAAAAGGAGCAATTATTTGCAACAAAATAATATCCACGTTTTGGAATTTTTCAGGTGAACCCGGCTGCCGTAAAGTATGGAAACATAAATTAATGATGGAGTATTTTAAGCGCGTGTATTTATTATCTTTTTTTCTATTTTAATAAAATTTGGCATGGACTTTATATTATAAGTATATATATGTCTCTAACTTAAAAATTATTATTATGAAAAAATCAATTCTTTTAATGGCCTTTGCCCTATTGTCGATTTGTACTGTTTTTGCGCAGGATAGCACAGGTACCGGCAGCAGTACAACAAAGACACACAAAAAATCTACGCACACCGGTACGATGCATCACAACGGCACTGGCACAATGAATAATGACAGCGTTAGCGGCGGAAAGGTTACTACCAATCCCCGTGGAAAAATGAGCGGAAGAAAAAGGACAAGCACTTCAGGAAGCAGCTCTTCTTCAAGCAGCTCTACTGATTCTGCCAGGTAGAGAGTTATGTATTTATCACCACGGTTAGCGTGCTAATCGTTTCTCTTGGAAATTTTTTCTACAAGTCGTTTTGTTGTAGTCCGGATTAACTCAAAATTAAATTACCCATTTCCTTTATAAAAAGAAATGGGTAATCTTAATTTTAGTTGACTCTACCGAAGATTCGCTTAAATCCGACTCATCAGATATCATCATCATCGTCGTCTTCGTCTTCATCGAGGTCATCGTCTGTACCTTCAATCGCATCTGTTGTTAGCAGATCCTCTTCTGCGGAACCCTCCGGTAAGTCGTCATCTGCATCCAGGTCATCATCTTCAGTAGCGGCATCATCTGTCGCATCATCATCATCTGTCGCATCATCCTCATCTTCTGTAGCGTCTTCATCGTCTGCAGCATCGTCATCATTGAAATCTTCATTGTCAGCAATAACATTTGTAATTGTATTGCCCATCAGTTCTTCATCAAAAATTGAATTGTTTGTTGTAAGTAATGTTTGCATAAAAAATTTTAAAAGTCAATTACAACTCCTATGCCAATATGACTAAAAGAAATTATGTCTATATTATTAAATTATAAACAAATACATCCGAAGGCCTCACGTAAAACCTGTCATTAATTTTCATCAATTCTTTTACCGGTTTCATTGCCACCCCCGGTATCGTCCCGGCTTGCAGCGCTTCCATCTTCCTTGTCTTTCGCCAAGTCTGCCGGGTGGCTGCGAATTCCTTCCGGCTGTTTAACCGGCTTTGCACTTTCGCTGCGGGTATCATTTGCCGAAGGCGTTTCATTACTACTATTACGCAGCTTGCGGCTTTCATGATATTTTTTAGATCTTGAATTCATACAAAAAAATTAATGTGATTGATGGTATATTATAAGTTGTGATAAGTGAATGCTAAAGTGAGGTTTTTATGAATGTGGCGTGACCTGGCTGGAATCTCTTTCCCCCGGGGTATGCCCGGCAGGCGAAATACTTACTCCATGATTGTTTATACCAGACATTAATGGCATGCCAATATGAGTTACGCTTTCAACATAAATTGTCACTTGTAAGCGGTTAATTCCAGCACATTCGCAACCGGCTATTCACGATTGAGATACCACTATTTGCGGCTAAAACAACACCTTTACAAACGTTGATTCAAGCATACGTCTCCGTTTGCAACGTTGTTGATCATTGTTTCAACAAGTGGTTGAGGTATTCCGTAAGTTCATCAGCATCCCAGCTTCCTTCATATTTTTTACCATTGATAAAAAAAGAGGGTGTGCCGTTTACTCCGCTTCTCACACCACTTTCAAAATCGTCTTCCACTTTAGCGGTAACACTTTCTTTTTCAATATCAGCTTTAAAACGCGCCATATCAAGGCCGCTTTTTTTTGCATAAACCAGCAAATTTCTCCAGTCCAATAATTCCTGGTTTTCATAAATAATGTCATGCATTTCCCAGAATTTATTCTGCAAGGCGGCTGCTTCTGCTGCCACGGCCGCTTTGAAAGCATCGGGGTGAGCATCGGATAATGGAAAATTCCGGAATATAAATTTTAAATCATCTCCCATTTCTTCCTGCACCGTTTTAATCACATAATAGGCGCGCCCGCAATGCGGACATTGGTAATCACCATATTCAACAAGTTCCAGCGGAGCACTTTTATTTCCCTGTATGTGGTCTTTGCTATTAACAGCAGGTTTTAATTGGCCGGGCATATTACACTTTTACTTTATCTAGTTTTTCAAGCGCTTCAAGGATTCCGTCTGCACCCGGATTTATACCCGCAGGAGATAAATAATTCCAACGAATGATTCCGTTTTCGTCCAGGACAAATAATGCCCTTCGGCATTCCCCCTCTTTTTCATCATATACTTCATACAACCTGGCTACCATTCCTTTTGGCTCAAAGTCAGCAAGCAAAGGGAAATGAAATTTATTGGCATGGCCGTAAGCTAAATGGCACCATTTGCTATCAACTGAAATGCCTACCAATTGCGCATTATGCCTGCTGAATAATTTCAGCGTTGCGTTATAAAGCGCCATCTGGTCGCCACATACCGGGCTCCAGTCTGCCGGATAAAATGCAAGAATCACTTTTTTTCCCCGCAACTCACTCAACTTTACCTTTTGATCGGGAGTAGAATTCAATTCAAAATCAGGTGCTTCAATTCCGATTGCTAACATAACGATGTAAAATTCAATTATACAAATTAAGATCCAGATGCAATTACAAGTAGTTATTACTTTAAATGTGCTCTCAACATCCAGGCCATTTTCTCATGAACTTCTGCAAGGCCGGTAATAAAATCACTCGTGCCCTGGTCTTTGAGCTCATTGGCAAAGCGGTTAATATTTTCGCGCAGGTATATAATAATCGCTTCGTGGTCTTCCAATAGTGCTTTCATAAAACTGCTACTGTCATTCTTTTGCGTAGTTTGTTCAGACAGATGTGTAAGTTTCAAAAAGCTATCGAGTGTGGCATCGGCATAATGCCCAAGAGTGCGGATGCGTTCTGCGATATCATCGATAATCTCTTCCACCTGTCTATATTGTGATTCAAAAAATAAATGTTGCGAATGAAAATCCGGGCCTTCCACATTCCAATGCGCATTTCGTGTTTTAACATATAGGACATGTTCATCAGCTAATACTATATTGAGTGAATGGGCTACGCCGGCGAGATTTTCTCTTTTGATACCAATTTCTGTTTCCATATTTTCTTAAGTTTCATTTTAGAAAAACGTTGTCCAAGCCGAAGGTCAATCTTTAACCTTCAACTCCAACTTTCAACCTGATTTGTCTTACATAAAAAATTGCTCCGAAATTATTTTTCCATCTTTTACTTCATAAACGCACAGTTCGGTCATGTCCATAGGCCCCCGGCCTTTCATAGTAACGTTAAGTCTCATGGTGCAGGCAAATGAATTCGCGGCAACCAAAGGTTCCGATGTAGTGATGTCGTGCGTTTCCTCCACCATTTCATTCCATTTTTTACCTTTTTCTAATATTGCGTTGAGGCCTTTCGTTTCTTTTTCGAAAGCGGGCGTAGCCTGAGGCTCGATGCTCACAGCATCTTCAGCAAATAAATCCTTTTGCGCTGATTCAAAATCGCCCTTTTGGCAAAACTCAACTAACCGGTTTGCAATTTCCTGTGTGGTCATATTATAAATTTTTGTCTAAACTAATAAATTTTTTGTACATACAATCCCACCGGAAAGTAATTTGTTGCTGGTACCAGTCTTGTCTACGGGGAAATAATTAAGTAGTAACCATGTCTTATCTTAATCGAAATATCACCGCTAAAAGTTTTCGATGAGAATTCAATTAATATCGAAAAAAATTATAGCAGATCAAAGTCCTCTAAAATCGCCCGGCTGTAATAATTTACTGGTTATTTTGCAACAGTTATAAATCGGTGATGATTTTGCAGGCAACGTGCACTTCATAATTATTATGGTAACCTGGTGGACATTTTAAAACCGGTGAAATCCTTACTTATCAAACGAATCCTTCATGGCATCGAAAAGGTTAACCATACAATTGTAGATAGTTAAAGTTTCCAGGTTGAAGGTTAAGAGCCTTCGGCTTCCAACCTTTGACCTTCAACCTTGAACCTTGACCTTCAACTTTGAACTCTTTACTCCGTCCTTAAAGATTTCACAGGATTGGCTATCGCTGCTTTTATTGCCTGGAAACTTACCGTAATTAGTGCAATTAATAAAGCAGTGAAACCGGCCAATGCAAAAATCCACCATTCCATATTTACGCGGTATGCAAAATCCTGTAGCCACCTATTCATCAAAATCCAGCCAAGGGGAATGGCTATTACAGTCGCTATCATTACAAGCTTTAAGAAATCTGCGGACAACATTTGAACAATGTTTGCAACCGTTGCACCCAAAACTTTGCGTATACCAATTTCTTTTGTGCGTTGCTGAGCGGTGAAAGTGGCAAGGCCGAAAAGCCCGAGGCATGCAATTAATATTGCCAGTACAGAAAAGATAAGAGCAATTTGCCCCTGTTTCATTTCAGCCTCGTACTGTTTCGCAAAATTCTGATCGAGAAAATGATATTCTACGGGATCTGTTTTATCAAACGCAGCATAAACTTTATTGAGGTAAGCAAGGCCTTCAGGAATTTTACCTTTCGCAATCTTCACATAAAGGTTGTCTTGTTCTTTTGTATCAGGTGGCATTATCATCACTAATGGCTCTACTTTATGCTGAAACGAGTAGGTATGAAAATCTTTCACCACGCCTATTACCGATGCGGGCAGCACGGTTTCCTTCTTATTATTAGTTACTTTCAAAACGTGCTTACCAATGGGTTCCTTCCATCCTGCTTCTTTTACCATTGTTTCATTAACCAACACAGAGCCGAATTGATCCGCAGGCATAGCATTGGAAAAGTTGCGGCCCATTGCTAATTTGATCTCCATTGTTTTGAGGTAATCGGCATCGATCATTAATTCCTCAACCATTTTTGAATTATCAGACATCGTTCCGCTATTCTTTTCAAATTTGTACCCATAGCTTCCCAAGTCATTATTTCCAATAGGATTACCGGCTGCAGCAACACCCTGTATCAACGGGCTTTGAAGTAATTGTGTTTTTAACGCAGGTATCTGGCTGCGAACATTTTTGTCATTAATATGAAACGTAAGCACCTGGTCTTTATTAAAGCCAAGATCTGCATGCAATGAATACTGTAGCTGGCGGTAAATAGTAACAGAACCGATAATCATTACAACCGTAATTACAAACTGGAAAATCACCAGCGATTTACGAAACGCGATGTTTCCGCGCAACGTTGCCCAATTGCCCTTTAAGTGCCGGAATCGTTTTAAAACGGGAAAGAAATAAGGATGGATAAATACCGCTTATGACACCGGTTAACAAAGAAAAGCCTGCCAGCAGAACTAAAGTATTTATAATTCCAAAACGCCAGATAGATAATTGTTTTCCGCTAAGCTCGTTAAAAAAAGGAATTGTGAAATTTACAATGATAACGGCAATCACTGCAGCGAGCAGGTTAATTAAAACAGATTCAGTAATAAACATGCCCGCAAGATGCCCCCTGCGCGAGCCAATTGCCTTTCGAACACCTACTTCACGCACTCTTGTAGAAGATCTCGAAGTAGATAAGTTCATATAATTGATGATAGCAATAATAAGAATGAGCAGTGCAATAGCTATAAAAATATATACCCGCCCAATGCTGCTGTTCGCACTTATTTCATAATCCAGGTTAGAATATAAATGAATAGAGGTAAGTGGCTGCAGTTCTAACCGGTAATTCTTTACAGCCATTTCCTTTTGTATCGTTTTTGAAGCAAAATCAGGCAGCTTCTTTTCAAGTTCCCGATAGCTTGTGGAACTCTTAAGTAAAAGGTAGGTATAGATATGTGAATTTTGCCAGCCCTCAGTAAAATTAACAGGAAGAGGACGTACGGCACTGAATCGTAAATGGGAGTTACCAGGTATATCTTTTATAACAGCCGTTACGGTATTTCCCTCATGATTGTCAAAATAAATAGTTTGATTGATGGCATTACCGGCAGTGCCAAATAACTTTTGTGCAAGGCTCTCGGTTAATACTATTGATTGAGGATTACTGAATGCTGTTGACGCATCTCCAAATAAAAATCGGTAAGTAAATATTTTAAAAAGGCTGTTATCTGCAAAAATAATATCATCGGCCTTTATTTTCTTTTCTTTGAATGTTATCATACCCCCGCCTTCGGGATCAATGCGCACCGCATCTTCAATTTCAGGATACGCATTCTTTAATGCAGGCGCAAAGGGTGCAGAAGTAAGCGCGATATTTAAATTGCCACCATCCCATGAGGCGTGCTGCACTACCCTGGCAATTCGGTCCGCATTTACATTGAAACGGTCATAACTCAATTCATCGGCAACATATAAAGTTATCATCCAGAAAGCGGATAGGCCAAATACAAGCCCGATAATATTAACAGCAGCATATCCTTTATGCCGTGATAAATTTCTATACGCGCCCTTAAAATAAATTTTATACATACGTGAAGATTGAAATGGTTAATTTACTTAGACAACACCAATGCCGCTGTTGTATGACGATGATAATCAATAAAGTTATTCATTTTATGAATTTTGGCTGTACGGTTTTGATACAACTTGTGCGCTTTATGGTATCGAAGGTTAATATAATTATTTAGTACTGCTAAATGAAAGTAATGAGCGAAGGTATAGGTTTCGGCTGTTAGAAACGCCCATGATAACCGCAGTTAGTTATAGCAATAGCAGCGTTAACTCGCGACCCGGTTAAGAACAGGTGCCCGCTAATAGAATTACAAGAAATAGTTATTATATTTACGGCCTCACAATACTGTATTTTTACCCGGAACTACAGTAACCATACAATCCAACATTTCATCAGATAAGACCTCGTAGACCTCGCTTTAACCGCCCCGTTTATTGTACCTGTAATTAAAATCTACCCGATGATTAGAAAATTTATCCGTCAATTTATTATACTGCTGATATTTTGTAACGCAGTAAGCCAGACCTGCATGGCCCAAAACTCATTGCTGGTAAACTTCGGTACAAATTCCTGCAAAAGTTCCACTTCCCCGGTTTTTTCTTTTATTAAAGACCCGCTTAGTGTTTCACCGTCGCCGTTAATTACCTGCAGCCTTGCAGGGCAGTTGCCTGATATTTTTGGTGTATTCATTGCATATAACCCAAAAAATAATAAAATCTATCTGGCCGACATAAGAACCAGCAACACTAAAATATGGGTACTTGATATGGGACTGCCTGCAAATATTTCGTGCCCGGCGGTGATCGACAGCATTCCTGATTATGCTTACAGCTATATCTCTAATAATTTTGAGTTTGATAACAACGGTGACCTTTGGTCATTTTCAAATTACAACGACACCACCGGCCAATGCCATATGGATAAGTTTGATGTAAACACAGGCGCTGTAATTAATACGCGGCTGGTACAATTTCCTGCAGGAAATTTTCCCACTACCATTTCCAGCGGCGACTTTACTATTCTACCGAATGGGCGAATGTTTGCGACACTTGGAAGTTTTCCTTCAAGGTTGTATGAAATCACCAATTACAGCAGCACTACTACCAATGCGACAGCGACTTTTTTGGATACCTTACCTCAAAGCTGCTTTGGTATCGCTTACCTGAACGGGCAACTGGAAATCACCGGCTCCGATTTTTCAGGTAATTGTTATTACTATCAATACCATATTTCCGCTAATACTTTAGATTCAGTTAAAAGTTTCCAGTCCGGCCAGCTTCCTATCGATAATACCAGCATCACCCCTTCTCTTGGAGTTACCAAACAACTGGTAAATACCATTAAAGTAAACGAAAACACTGCTGACCTTACCTACGAGATCTATGCAAGAAACCTGGGCAATGTTGCACTCAATAACATTAATGTCAGTGATAACCTTTCTGCTGCATTCGGTCCGGGTAATGTTTCTAATATAGCCGTTGCGTTTTTACCGGGGAACAACGCAGCAAACCTGGGATTGAACCCTTCTTACAATGGGAATACCGATAGTAATTTATTAGTTGCAGGGCAAAATCTCACCAACCAGACTTCTGTCAATACCGATTACTTTTTGAAACTTAGTGTAAGCTTCCGCGTTACCAACCTCAATATGGCAAAGGTTTACCTGAATTCTGCTATAGGAAGGGCTACGATTGGCAGTGAAGGAACTCAAAGCTTTATTAATGTCTCGGACTCGTCTAATAACGGCCCGCAGAGTGCAGTCGACCCGAATAATAATGGCAATGCAGGTGAAGCCGGTGAAAATGTTCCTACGCCATTCAACTTTGGCGCCCTGCCGGTAAAATTTATCAGCGTTACGGCATCACTTGTTGATAAAACTTCTGCAATGGTAAAATGGGTTGTAGCTACGCCGGCAACAGGGTCAGATAAATTTGAAGTGGAGTACAGTGCAGATGGAATAAAATGGAACGATATTGGCACGGTAAAAATCAGCAACAGCAACCAGGGCAGCTACGAGTTTTTGCACGCCGGCATACCGCCCGGAAACCTGTATTACCGCATTAAAGAAGTTGATAAGGACGGGGCCTTTGTGTACAGCAATATTGTACTATTGCGCAATAGCAATACTTCAGGCAATTTCATCATTTATCCAAACCCTGCAAATAATTATATCGCCATCAGCGGAGTTTCTAGCGGTGCCGGTAAAACGCAGATAATTTTATATGATGCCGTGGGCAGGCGACTGACTTCTTCAATAATGACGGCTTCCACAGAAAACATCAATACTGCTGGCTTGCCTGATGGTGCGTATCTTTTGAAAATAATTAACAATGGAACAGTGATGACACAAAAGGTATTGGTCATGCACAGGTAATGTTCAGGCGGCTTCAATTTTAGCAGCTAACAACCCATAATTCAATTCCGCCGATCTACATCATTTTAAAAATGAGAACGGAAGAAGAATTAAAAACACTCATCTTAACCCTAGCCAATACAGATAAACGCGTCAGGGCGGTTTTACTTACCGGTTCAAGAGAGATCTAAATTGCAGGGAAGATAGATTCCAGGACTTACCGGCCATCAATAAAAAAAGGGTGGAACTTCAATCCACCCTCGTGCCAACATCCTATGAGAAAGTTTCGTAGGAGTATTTTTTTAAACCGCGCCCACAACCCAACTTAAGAAGGGCCATGAAGCCTTAACGGCAATATTTAAGTTCAGAAAAGCAATTTGAAGGCGCCTTACTTATTCCGCCATCGCTAAATATCTAAATTCTTTTTTCAATGACGTAACTAATTTTAATAACGTTGCATTTGGGTATAGTTATATTTTTAAACATGTAAATAAAAAAAATATTTGAAGATCGAATCATATTAAAAGGTTCGCCTTTCTCCTATTGTAACTACCCGGAAGCCACAAACTTTTTTGTTTTGGTTTAGCGATCCGCATGTATATTTATTGCCTTCTTTACTTTTCAAAAAATTATATATATGAAATACCGGTTCTACATAATCACTACAGCTTTGCTGCTGGCTAATTTCGTTTTAAACGCTCAATCCAGAATTAAAGCAATCAAGGCGGGAAAATTGATTGATGTAGTCAGCGGTACCGTCCGCACTAACCAAATTATTCTGCTGGATAGCAATATCATTACTGATGTCGGGCCCTTCGCTGGCCATACCGGCTAACGCCGAAATAATTGACCTCAGTAATGCAACAGTGCTTCCCGGCCTTATTGACTGCCATACGCACCTTACAGAGCAGCCCAGTGGAGATTATTATGGAGACATCTTCCGTAAAACCCCGATAGATTATGCCATCATGGCCCCGGTATATGCAAAACGTACACTACAGGCCGGTTTCACGAGCTGCCGCGATGTGGGTGCCAGCGATTTTATTGATGTATCGCTTGCGTAATGCTATCAACAGGGGAGATATAGAAGGCCCGCATATGGAAGTAGCCACTTTGTTTATCGGGTCAACAGGAAGCCACGGTGACCTTAATGGATTTTCTCCCTATCTTGATTGGCAAATGCCCAAACAAATGAGTGGTGTTGCCGATGGAGTAGATGAATTGAGAAAACAGGTTCGTTATAATATTAAGTATGGCGCCGATGTGATTAAGTTTGGAGCCAGCGCCGGTGTACTCACAGAAGAAGAAAGTGTGGGCGCTCCTCAATTTACACAGGAAGAAATGAATGCCATTGTAGATGAAGCAAAACTTTGGGGAAGGAAAGCCTGCGCCCATGCACACGGCACAGAAGCTATTAAGATGGCGATAAAAGCAGGTGTGGTTTCTATTGAACATGGCAGCCTGATCGATGAGGAAGGCATACAATTAATGAAACAGCATGGCACTTATCTTGTGGCCGATATTTATAATGATGATTATATACTTGGTGAATATAGTAAACTTGGCTACCCCGATAAAATAGTTAATAAGGAAAGATCGATTGGAAAACTGCAGCGGGAAAACTTCGCAAAGGCAGTAAAAGCCGGTGTAAAAATTGCCTTTGGAACAGATGCCGGCGTATACCCGCACGGCTGGAATGGCAAAACAATTTTTTTATATGGTAAAATTCGGCCTCACTCCTATGCAGGCCATGCAATCTGCCACCATTAATGCCGCTGATCTTTTAGGATGGAAAGATAAAACTGGCTCTATCACTAAAGGCAAATGGGCCGATATCATTGCGGTAGAAGGTGATCCTATTGCCGGCATTACTGTTCTTGAACAGGTAAAATTTGTAATGAAAGACGGAACGGTTTATAAGAATGAATTGAAGAAATGAAGAATAATTAGCTAATGTGCTAATGTGCTAATGTGCTAATGTGCTAATGTGCTGATTTACAAATTTGTAATTTACTAATTTACTAATTTACCAATTTGCCAATTTGCTAATTTGCTAATTTATTTCCCATGCAACTCACTTATCAACTGCGCTACCAGTGACGTCCACCCGGTTTGATGGCTTGCACCAAGCCCATGGCCGTCATCTCCATGGAAATATTCGTAAAATAAAATGAGGTGCTCATTGCCCGGTTGCTGGTAAAACCAATTATGCTTACCATATATTTTACGGGTTCCTTCAGCGTCTTTTTCAAACAAGCTTATCACCCTTCTGGACAGTTCATCGGCTACCTGTTTAAGGTTCATTTTAATGCCGGAACCAACCGGGCATTCCACTAATAAATCATCTCCATAAAATTCTCCATACTTACGGATAGACTGAATGAGAATGTAATTTATCGGAATCCATACAGGGCCGCGCCAATTGGAATTGCCACCAAAAAAATTAGAGGTGGAATCGCCGGGATCATATTGAATTCTGTATTCAATATGATCAATTGTAACTGACATAAGGATTTTTTTCATGATATTTTGACAAAGCCCTGATGCCACCGGGCGAAAGAAATTCTTCTTCATTTAACAAATGTTCCAGAATATCCTTTAACCTGTCCCGCTGTACCAGTGATAACAAAATTTTTTCACCATCTGTACGTTCTTCATTGGGCCAGAAACGGTTATTTTTTTTACGGTATCTTTCAAACCAGGCAATTCTTTTTCTGAAATCAGGAAGCTTATCACGCACGTCTGTTTTGGAATAATAGATACCGCAAATAACGTGTGATCCCTACGATTGACTGTATGCGTAAATGAATCGGGTTAGCGCCTGACTTGGAAAGAACATCATAAAAAAACTTATCTGTGTCATTCCATAAGCCATGTTAATTAAGGGCTTCAGCGATCAGTACGAAGTGTTCAAAAAATTTAGTAGCAGTATCTTCAAAAGTTTCATCAACCATAGCAATTTCCAGCGCCATATCCATCATATTCAAGCGCATACATTCCCATCCAGCTGGTTCCGTCGGCCTGTTCCAGCCGATGTCTCCCGGCATTTCAATGCTCCGGTTAAATACACCGATATTATCCAGGCCAAGAAATCCACCCTGGAAAATGTTATTTCCACTGGCATCTTTCCTGTTGATCCACCAGGTAAAATTGATAATAAGCTTATGAAATATTCTTTTTAAAAAAGAAATATCGCCTTTGCCCGTCATAGATTTTTCTATGCGGTAAACCTGCAACGCTGCCCAGGCCTGCACCGGCGGATTCACATCACTGAAATGCCATTCATAGGCCGGTAATTGCCCATCGGGTTTCATATACCATTCTCTCATGATCAATAGCAACTGGTCTTTGGCAAAACCAGGATCAAGCATGGCCATTGGAATACAATGAAAAGCAAGGTCCCATGCGGCATACCAGGGATATTCCCATTTATCAGGCATTAATATTATATTCTGATTTTTCAGGTGCTTCCATTCATGATTACGCCCGCTAAGCTTGCCCGCATTCACCGGTGTAATGCCATCGCTGGTGGTAAGCCATCTTTCCACATCATAATGATAAAACTGTTTACTCCATAACATTCCTGCAAGCGCCTGCCTTTGTATGTTCTTTAATTCCGGAGTAATATCCGGCGGAAGAATTGCATTGTAAAAATCATCTGCTTCAGCTTTCCGTGATGAAAATATATTTTCAAATCCTTCAGGAAAAGCATTATCAAGTTGCTTGTTGGTCAGGCGCAGGTAAAGCGTTTCTGATTCACCACCTTCAATAGTATAATTATATACAGGGGCGAATTTTGTTCCTGATGTCTTTTGCGAAGCGATTTTACATTTTTTTTTCGTATGATGGCATCATGAAATGCATCTTTTACAAAAGGAGTTGCATTAGGTATTCCTGAAACTTTTTGCGTATTGGTTTCATTTTCTGTATAAAAGGTAGCCCTGGTTTGTTGGAAAATATAAATAATAAGTACCTAACCGCTGATGAGTAGCCTTTACCGTTGTTTTATTATAGTCAGTAATTATCGGCTTTTCTGTAAGCTTTTGATTGCTCAGACGATTATAAAACCATAAGGTGGGCAATACTGTTATATCAGCGCTTTTTGTATAACGGTTATGAATATTTATTTTGATAAAAATATCCTGCGAATTCTCTTTGGCATAGGTAACGCATACATCAAAATATTCATTGTTGTTGAAAACACCTGTATCCAGGATTTCATATTCAGGTTCATTTTTTGACCGTTGACGGTTTTCCCGTTTTATATCCTCGTAAGGAAATTCCTGCTGCGGATATTTATATAAATATTCCATGTAATAATGTGTAGGAATATTATCCAGGTAATAATATAATTCCTTCACATCTTCCCCATGATTGCCATCACTATTTCCGAGGCCAAAAAGACTTTCTTTTAATATAGGATCTTTCCGGTTCCATAAGGCAACTGCAAAACAAAGATTTTGAAAAAAATCTGATATGCCTGCAAGGCCATCTTCACCCCATATATAAGTTCTGTAATGCGCCTGGTCATAAGGAAAATAATTCCAGGCATCGCCTAAATGCCCATAATCTTCACGAACGGTTCCCCACTGGCGTTCACTTAGGTAAGGGCCCCACTGTTCCAGAGGAACTCTTTTTGGTAAATTATCTGCAAGGCGCTGATGTTCTGCTGTCATTTTTTGGATTAGTGAAAAATACTAAAATATTGCCTTTATCTCATCAAGCTAATCCATAAAAATTACAACGTTAGAGCAAGGATGAATATCCTTTGTTGTAAGATTTACTTTGCATAAAGGTAAATTAGTAACCATATAAATAATTTTTTTTATAAGAAAATAAACTGGGCAGCATTAAACATCCGTAATGACTTTCGACTCACTGAAATAGTGCAGATAGATGATTATTAGTATCTATTGTAAGATGTTAGTTCACCTCGGTGTTTTTGTTAGCTATGTAATTAAGAAAACACGAGAGAATATTACTCTGCCAATTATTATTGCCTGATATTTTGGTTTATTGAAAAAAAACATTATCATTACAGCTTACCATTATAACCAGGCTTGCCAGCCCGGCTTTGCTCCCTCTCCACATCCTTTTTAATCTCCAACAGCTAATATTATTGCACGACCAGTTTTCTTAAACTAAATAACTGATGAAGAAATTATTACTATTACTCATTCTGCAAAATTTTGCGAAGGCAATGCCAACTGCCAGTCATTTAGTGTTGATGACCTGGTTACTTTAGCCGCGATGCCATCAAAAAATATTGAGCACTTTATGAACAGGAAAGGCTTTGTGCTTAACAAACGCAAATTAGACGGAGATACAACAGAAGCTAGCTTTTATACCAAAAAGCAAGGCCAGCAGGCAAGACACCGGTCCGAAAAAAAGTTTGATATTGACCTGAACGGTAATTCGAAACAATTTACTCTGCAAACCTCCCAGACTGAATACCTGGACGGCCAGCTTCGGTTAATAAAATCAGGCTATTTTTATGACGATCAAAAAGATGTACACAAAGAACCTTCAATGCTTTTTCAAAAAGGAAATATTTCTATCCAGGCGACATCAGGAATGCAGGATAGTATCATGCAATATACTTTTAAATTAAAAATTAAAGAAATACCTTCTGCTGTAATGTACGCAGAAGATCTGCTCCAATTTGATTCGCATGAATTTCTTTCCAGCTTTTTTGGCGCTCAGAATGTAAAAAAGGATATGTATTATTTTTCTGAAAAAGAATTAAAAAAGTGCTCTGTATTATTCAGCGGCACTCCCCGCCAGGCTGTTTTTGTGTGGGGCGACGAAGATAATCTAAATAAACTTTCTTATATATTGATAAGTAATGTGCTTCATACGAAGGGCGCCGAAAAAAATAATCCGCTTAGCGGAAATAATGAATGGAAATTTCAAAATGGTATTCATGCCGGCATGGCAATAAGAGACCTTCTAAAGATCAACGAAATGGATTTTGATATTTATGGCAATGAATCCGAGCTGGCATTTATGGCAAAGCCCACCGAAAACGGGAAAATTGATTTTAGTAAGACGGCAGTAATGTTCAGTTGCAGCGATTGCTTTGATGATAAAATATTCCGTCAAAAAGTAGTAAGCGCACTGGATGTTGCTAAAGCAAATCTTCCCATGCATATTAATGATGTCATTATTTATCCCTCACCTCAATAATACATTCATCTTTGTTTCAATGCGCTTACATTTTGATTTAAGTAACTTCTGAAACAAAATATTTAGGTAAATTAGCTGCTGCCGGCAACGATTTTATCCTATATCAAAATCCCAAACTGTTCTATAATTTCCAAAATTTTCAACATAATTTAGAAAGGCATTATAAAACGGATCCGCACCAATAGTAGCGCTGTCTCCTATAACAAACAGTTGTTCTTTGGCACGGGTAATGGCAACGTTCATCCGCCGGTAATCTTTTAAAAAACCAATGTCGCCATCATCGTTGCTACGCACCAGCGACAAAATAATAACCTCCTTCTCCTGCCCCTGGAAACTATCAATTGTGCTGACGCGCATTCGTTTTGGCAAGATATCTTTAGCTGCAGCAACCTGGCCTGAGTAAGGAGAAATAAATGCAGTATAGAGGGATCGGTTAATTCTGTTTCAAGAAGCTTTTGTACAATTAGTAACTCCCCGTCGTTTTGCAAGCTCATGCCATTTTTACCCTGTATTTCATTATATCCCGAACCGGCCGTATCAATAAAACTAATGTGAACTCCAGTGTTAAAAAGATGAGCGGCAGTTTGGAGAAGGCCCTTATAAAAATAACCACCTGAGAAACCTGCAATTGCCTGACGCATGCGGTATTGTGTACTCAGCAAAAATGTATTGCTGATCGTCTCCACGCTTACTTCCAGGATAGATTTATTTAGCCCCATAAGGGCAGCTTCATGGCTTAGCACAGTTGGCGGCAGTTGCATGTGATCGCCTGCCAGCACATATTTAGCTGCCAGCGGAAATATGCACCATGCTAATGGTTCAATACATTGCCCCGCTTCATCAATCACAAGGGTTTGAAATTTAATCTGGTTAAGCTTTGCATCATATAATGCAATGGGAGTTCCTGATATCACTTCAGCTTCCCTGTATAATTTTTCTTCATTATATGCCTGCAGCTTTTTTATCTCGGAGCGGATATTTTTTACTTCGCTGAATAAAAGATTGCGCTGCTCTCTTTCTGCTTTCCCAAAGCTTCTCTTATATTTTAAAGCCATCCTTCTGAATTCTTCTGCTCTTTTTTTTAGTTCCTTCATTTCTTTTTGTTGCTTCGCGTTAGAAAGCTTGCCCTCAGGCGTATGAAAAAAGATTTCCTCGTCTATCTTACTTGTATTACCTACCCTCAGTACCTGTAGCCCTCTCCTGATAAGCGCTTTGGTGATGTTATCAACGGCCGTATTGCTTGGAGCGCTTACCAATATCTTTTCACCCCTTCTTACCAATTGCACAATGGCTTCTGTTAATGTAGTGGTCTTGCCGGTTCCCGGCGGCCCATGTATAATGGTAACCTCTTTATCCTGAAGAACGGCTGTGACAGCTTGCTGCTGGCTTTTGTTTAGCTGCGGATCGATAAATGTCAATTCAACTTCGTCTATGCCACTGGCGTTATGAATTACAACCTCTCCATGCAGTTGTTGAAATAAAGTGAACATCGTTTTATGTGTCTCCAATCCATTTAATACCGCCTTCATAATGGTTGCCGTGCGCTGATCAGGAGCCAGCTTGATCCCGACCTGGTCATTCTCTATCCAATCAGGAAAGTCAGGAGCAAACAACCGGAATTCGCCGGCCTTTCCATCAAGGCTGATGAGCACTCCTTTTACAGGCTCTTCACCCGTGCAAAAGCATTCTATAGCGGCGCCGTCCCTGAACTGGTTAATCTCCGCCGGAAAAGGCAGGCGAAAGGTTATCTCAGGGTATTCGGCGTAGCCAAAACTTTTCCGCGTAACGGTTATTGGATGAAGCGCAAGGCCTTCAGCCTTCAATGATTTTAAGCTATGCTGCTGGTCGATGCTATAGCGCCGCACTTCTTCTTTCTCTTCTAAAGATATAGCCGTTATTAGTTTCCTGATATATGGATGTGTCACAGGCATGCTGTGAAAATACCACCTGTAGGATTAATAAAAAATTTGACTGAAAGAAATTAGTTAAATTAAAGGCCGTTGACTAATATCTTTGCGAATAATAAACATCTCAGCACCCTCAGATTATAAAATAGTTTGTTGGTGCAACGATGTAATTTTAAACATTTAGTTGTGATCCTGTACCGATAATTACGGATTTTTCTATAACGCGTTCTTTATCAATAAAAATTATAATGCAGTTTTAATGATCTTATGAAAAGTGTAATTCTGATAATTGCGATTTTAATAGCCGCAAAAGCCTCCGGACAAAATGCAATTATTACTTCGGATACCTTTCAGATATCAGGTAAAGTAAAAAAACAGGCAACCTATACCCTTGCGGCTTTAGACACCTTCAAAAAGACATCTGTTGGCGACGTAGAATTTATAGACAGGAAGGAAACGAAGTACCTGGCAAAGAATGTAAAAGGTATCCCGTTAAAAAACTTATTTACGAATATTGAATTCGATGCTGAAAATCATAAGGCATTAAACAGGTTTTACTTTGTTTTCTCTGCTGCAGATGGATTTAAGGTAGTGTTTTCTTACAATGAAATTTTCAATCCGCAGGCAAGCAATAATTTTTACCTCGTAACTGATTATAACGGTAAAAGCATGAAGGATACGGATGAAAGGATTTTAATTATTTCTGCTACTAACAAGCGGCCAGGGCACAAGTATATTAAAGCGCTGAACAAGATTACTGTTGAAGAGGCAGAATAGATATTATTACGGGCGCTTATAAAACTTGTAATTGCAAAGCCTAGTTTACACGTACAGATATTTAGTTAATGATATAACAGTTACGGCCAAACGTAGATAGCAGCCACCATTAGTTTCTTAACCTTCACTATGATATGAAACTTAAGCCCTTGTTAATTGACGAAGACAAAAGCAAAGACATCTATGCAAACGAGTATTGCCAGGAACTATTTAAATCGTATCCTGAGTATTATTATAAAACAGGATACAACCCGCCGTGGATCGGGTACTTTGTATTTCGTGAAGACACTGTTGTAGGGGTCGGGGGATTTACAGGGCAACCAATTGAAGGCAGAGTCGAAATCGCTTATGGCACATTTAAAGAGTACGAAGGCCAGGGAATTGCATCGTTTACCTGCCAACAACTGGTATCAATTTCTAAATCAACTGACCCAACAGTTATCATTACTGCCAAAACAGCGCCGGAAAATAATGCATCAGCAAAGATTTTAAAAAGAAACGGGTTTGAATTTACAGGAATAGTCCAGGACCACGGTATCGGCGACGCCTGGGAATGGGTTCTTAAAGTTAATAGTTAAAATTCTGCTGCTAACATACCCGCTTACTGGTTAACGATTATAAAAATTAAATGTTTTCATCGTCAAAATTTTTTTGATATTCCTTTGAAATCTAATGGTTATTTCCGCGGGGCAGGGTAAGTGTACAATTTACTCTACGGCACTAATTTCGTAGCTTAAATCATAAAAAACGTATTATGTATTTTTGCATTTTAAAAAGATACTATGTTATTGACACCGGATAATAAATTGAAGAAATTGATCGTGATTGGAGACCGCATTCTGATTAAACCCCTGCTGCCCGATCAACGCACAGCTTCCGGCCTATACCTGCCTCCCGGAGTGCATGAAAAAGAAAAAGTACAACAGGGTTATGTTATCAAAACCGGCCCCGGGTATGCAATTCCGTTGCCTGTCGAAAATGAGACATGGAAAAGTGACGAAGAACAAATAAAGTATATTCCATTGCAGGCAAAGGAAGGTGACCTCGCAATCTTCCTGGTAACTGCCGCAACGGAAGTATTGTACCAGGGTGATAAATATTTCATTGTTCCGCAGAGCGCTATTCTTATGCTTGAAAGAGAAGATGAATGGTGATCTTAATTTAAACATTCTTGTTTCGTAATCTATCTTAATAGCTTTCGCCGTACGGAGTTTCAAATATACCGTTGCTTATATTCTATAAAAAAGCCCGCATTAAATGCAGGCTCGTAATAAATTAAGATTCCAGGGATGGTATTTACAAAAGATGATCAGATACATTCATTGGCTTGTTGTCTTTCGGATTAATCAGGTATGTTATAGGTATTGGAAAAAAACAGAAGTTGACTGATATCGGATTCCTGATTTTTTACGGACGTTGGACTTGGTTATTTTCGGGGGATATTGAAATCTGATTAATGTTGTTGAACATCAATCAACTTCTTATGCAAAGATAGGCAGTGAATTGTGCCTGTGCAAGAGCACTATTGCTCGATTATATGGGTACTGAAATTACCATGATAATCGTAAAACTACCAGGGAGCATATTATAAAGGCACGGACAAATACGTAAGTAAGGAGAAGCTATAGCTCTATAAATAACGAAACAGACCATGTTTATTAATTTATTCCGTTTTTAAACTCTTAGCCGGGTTCCACCGCTTGACCTTGGTGCCCGCTGAACAAAATTATAATCTGCAGGCACTTATCTAGAGATACGCAGCAATCTGCATGTTATTATAGTGATTAACCAGTTCAACCTTTATTTCAGGACATATACGGATAATTCATACCTAAACTATTCCAGGAACAATTAAAATAATACTCAATAAAAAAGCCCGCAGATATTTGCGGGCTTGAAGTCATTTAATTTCGGGGTTGGTTTTTTTCACCGGCTAAACCGGACAGGTAATTGGATTGTTTGTCTTTTGGATTGTTAGTTATTTACAGGTATTGGATGTAAAACGGAATTACAAAGAAAAAACAGAAGTTGACTGATATCGGATCGTTGATTTTTACGGATGTTTGGATTGGCTTTTTTCGATGGATATTGGATACTTGATTAATGTTTGTTGAACATCAATCAACTTCTGGTACAAAGATACAGCGCCAATCTCCCTGCACAAGAGCAATAATGCTTAATTATTTTGATACTGAATTTACGGTTGCATTAGTAAAAGCACGAAAAGTCGGAACAGGTTGAACTAACATGTGAAACTGTCGTTATTCCCCTTTTAATTGTCGTCATTTCCACCCTCTGCTTGTTGCAGCAAAATTTGCCTTTGCCGATCATGATGGCCGCCGCTGGAATGTTTTACATGGATATGAGTAAGATGCCGGCGTAATGCGACACTTCCTGATACTGGTATCGTATCAACTATGGAATGGCGTTTAGATGGTTTGGCAGGTTTAGCAATTTAGGACGGCTTCTAAACTTACTAAAATATTTCTTCTCCTTACAATAGCTCCGTTACACTAGTGTTATGTTAATCGTGAATTGTCGGTGGTTGATAGCTGGAGTTCACAGTGCAGCTATGACAATTCACGTTCAAAGCGCAGCTTTATAATTAACATAACACCAGTTAACCTAACAGCAGCGTATTGCTATAAATGACACACTTGTATTTTAGATCATACAAAATTATTTTATTAATCATCTCCTGTCATACTACACTGAACTTAACACTTCCTATCGGCATAAATTTACTTCATGGTTCTACCTGACTGAATTAATGTTTTACTAATTTTTTGGCTGCACAAACAGAACCACTGTTCTTATGAAACTGGGCCAGGTGTCCGGGTGGTTAGCTATGTAATCTGGTATATAATTTGTAACCTGGTTTTTGAAGCCAAAGATATATTTATGAAAAATTCACCGCAAAATAAGAAAGCGTTGCCCAGGCTGGCAGCTATCATATACCTTTTAAATTTTATTATTTTCTCTGCACAGGGTCAGGATTTAATACCAAATTATCCTGCCGCGAATACAGCCGGGTACGGCGTATACGGTGTGTACAGCCAGAACAGAATACCTGGAACTATTTCATTAAGCGCATATCCCAATCCGGCAATAGCCGAAGTAAATTTATTATTTACTTCAACAAAAGATAAGTTGCCATACGAAATGAGAATTATAGACAACTCCGGTGCTCAATTAGCGGTAACAAAAGGAAGTACACTGAAGGGTGACAATGTGGTAAAGCTTAACGTTGGTAATTATGCACGTGGCATTTACTACGTACAATTTATAACATCTCGGGGTATGGGAAATTTAAAACTGCTGAAACAATAGTGATTATATGACTACATTCTTACAACCAGCTCTGTTTGAAAAGGACAAGAAACTACTAACCGGTAATTACCAACTAAAGCCTGCTGAAAAACAGCCTGTAAATCATCATCATTTTAACTGTAAAAAAACGATATTTAACGATGCTGATGCGGACGCATTGTTTTCCATTTTCAAGGCTGATATTATAGATAGGAAGATAGTTTTTAAAGGTAATCTATAAGACCTTTTAATACTTCGCCGGCTGGCCTGTCTTCGGTAGTGAATTGAGAATAAACTCTCTTAACTGATCATTGGCTGTGGCCAGGTCCGCCTTGCGCAGGTACATCATATGCCCGCTTCGAAAGCCTTTCCATGTCATTCGATCTTTTAACCTACCCCCGGGATCGAGTTGAGACATACTATATTTTGCATTGAAATAATCACAGGCCCCATCAAAATAACCAGACTGGACAAGCAGGTGGAGGTATGGGTTTTGAGCCATTGCCTGGCGGAGATTTTCACCTGTCCTGTCATTTTTTTGGTTCCACGGATCTACAGGGCCAAACATGTTATATTTCAAATCAGTTTTATACTTTAGCTCTTCTCTTAAATAAATATTGATGGCGGGCGTGAAAGCATGCAACCATGAAACAAGTTCAGCGTTATAATCGGGGCTTTCTCCTGCATCCTGCCGGTCAATACCCTTGTACCTTGAGTCTAGCCTGCCGATGGTAAAGCCTTTATCACGCAGCAATTCCTTCCAGAAAAAATCGGCTGGTATATTTAAATTGTGCGCAAGTATTGCTTCTTCTGATAGGCCGGAATACCTTGACATTTTACCGGCAATCTCTCTTTTTTCATGATCGGTTAAATTATTTCCTCTTGCAAGCGCGGGTATCAGCTGATTAATAGTAAAGCCTTCTACTTCCGGCAACATGTCGGTAAGGTCTTTCTGTTGCAGGTCGGCAGGCAAAACTTTATGGTACCATGCTGTTGCTGAAAAGTAAGGCAACATGAGCGCTCCTTGTACCGGGCCATTGCGCTCAATACCTAAATCGGTGGGTGACACCAATACAACGCCGTTGAGGTACATCCATTGTGCATTTTGCAATTCAAGCGACAGGCCGGAAACCCTTGTTGTTCCATAGCTTTCGCCTATCAGGTATTTGGGAGATGCCCACCGTTTTTTTCCTGGTAACAAATGTATTGAGCCATTCAGCGAGGTATTTGATATCTTCATTTACACCGAAAAATTTTGTACCGGGAATGTCTTTACTTACAAGTCTTGAAAACCCGGTATTTACCGGATCCACATAAACAATGTCGGCAATATCCAATATAGAACTCGGGTTGTCATGAAGGCCGTAAGGTTGCACGGGGTAACCTTCATCATCAATGTTAAGAATACGTGGGCCGGTATAACCGATCTCCATCCATACTGAAGGAGTACCCGGGCCGCCATTAAAAGATATGACCAGGGGCCTCGATGATTCATCTTTCACATCCGACCTTTCATAATAGGTATAAAAAATACCCGCTATTGCTTTACCGTCCTCGTCCCAGAGCGGTATCGTGCCGGCAGTGGCAGTATAAGGCACCAGCTTACCTTTAATGGTTACCTGGTTTTTAGTGACAACTGATGAGTCTGTTTTAACCATCACGTTAATTACTCCTGGCTTAGCCGCTACGTTATCCTCAGTATTTTTTTGCGCGGTAATAGTGAATGCATTAAAAAAGAGCAAAACCAAAAAAGTATTTTTCATAAATAACATCATTTTATAAAAATAATAAATGAATATAGGAAATTAGCCGCCTTTCCTTCACTTGCAATATAAGGGATGGTGCAATTTATGGGTAATAGGAAATAGAAATCAGGTTTTTATGAATTCTGGATGCGATACCGGTGAAAAATAATACATTTATTATCTAAACAACTTTTATGCAACTGCAATTAAACGAAATACGGGATCAGCAACATGATACATGGAATAAATTTTCCGGTGGATGGAAAAAATGGAATGACTTTACTATGGAATTTCTTAAGCCGATGGGCAACGCGATCATTGCCGAACTTGACATTGCAGAAAAAGATATTGTACTCGATATAGCAAGCGGAACAGGAGAACCTGCCATAACTATTGCGGGCATTGCCAGGAAAGGAAAAGTTGTTGCAACGGATCTTTCTGAACAAATGCTGGAAGCAGCAACAGAAAACGCCCGGAGTAAGGGATTACAAAACTTTGAAACCGTAGTAACTGATGTAAGTGAGTTGCCCTTTGCAGAAAATACCTTTGATAAAGTCAGCTGCCGGATGGGTTTTATGTTCTTTCCGGATATGCAGCTGGCAGCTAATGAAATGCATAGGGTTTTAAAACCGGGAGGCCGCATGGCTACTTCAATTTGGTACGATCCGCAAAAAAATGGATGGATAACCGGTATCATGGGTATTATTAATAGTAACCTGCAACAGCCGCCCCCAAATCCTTCAACCCCTTCTATGTTTCGCTGTGCGCAGCCTGGCCTGATAAAATCGTTACTTGAAAAAGCAGGTTTTAAAAGTATAAAGGAGCAGGAAATAACGGGCACGGTAAAATATAACGATTTTGAGCATTTCTGGACTATGACCAATGATGTGGCCGCCCCTGTAGTGGGCGCATTAAGTAAAGCCGACAATACTATGCGTACTAAAATTAAAAATGAGATGGAAGCTTTTGCCGGTAAGCACACCGGTCCCGAAGGATTTGCAATGGAATATTGCTCATTGGTTATAAGCGCTGAAAAAAAATAAATAGCTTCTTAACTTTTCAAGGCTATATCGCGGCCTTGCTATTGAAAGGTGTCCAGCTACCGAATGACAAAATGGCTTTAATCTAAATTTTTAAAGTCCTCAAAATTTAGCGGAATAGTAACGCCTCTTATATTCGCTTCTGCATTTATCAAATCATTTCTATCCTGGAGATCTTTGGTGAGTATTTGTTTAGTCTTTTTCTCAGTTGGCGGATTTAGTTTTTCAGCCTTTTCAAATTCGATAACCTGTTCTAAAATATCTTCAGGCAAGTCGTTCTTGCATCTCATTAACAATTCTAAAAATTCATTTGCGAAAAACTGATCAATTTGTATTTTTCTTTTTGTCGTATGGGCAAACTTTCCAATAACCCTGCAAATATTTTCTCTTTCTTCCGGGCTTAATTGGTCAACAAACTGATAATTCTCAATCTTCTTTAGCGACAATATAATGGGCTCCAGGGAATCTTTTGCAATTATAAACACATTGTAATCTCCCATATTATAAGTTAATTGAGAAATTGTATGGATAGTGCCGGAAGGGACAACGAGGAAAATATCTTTTTTTACATTTTCCTGGTTCGCATACTTTTTTACGTTCTCAGTCTGGATCTTTATATATTTTGGGAAATTTGTCAAATCATCATTTGCCGGGCACTTGGCGTCAAAAATTATATATTCTTCGCAAATTTGAATCGTATTGTCGGGGTTGCCTTTAAACGGTACCTGGTCCATATATTTTATAAAATGATTCCGGCAAATCATTTTGATGGCCTGCTGTACGGCTACTTCATGTTCTGCCCATTGCTTCTTCATTTTTTCAAGGATGTATTGTTGCTCCTTAATTCTTTCGTCACTCAATCTTATTATTTCATTATTTAACGATTCCTTTAATTGATTTAGCTGGGTGATTTTATTTTCATAATTCCGTGTTCGTTCTTCTTCTGTTGAATCATATTTTGTAACGGTCTTATTCAATATGTAATTTGCAGCACTTAGCTCTTCAAGCTTCCTGTTTAAAAAATTAATATCGCCATCTCTTTTGATCTCTGATTTCTCAAACTGCAAAATTTTACTCTTTAGTCCTTCGTTTTGGATATTGATATTTGAAAACTTTTTTTCCAGAGCTATCAAAGTCAAATAACGCTTTTGAAATATTTCTTTCAAGTGCCTTAAATTCTTCAAATGCCTCGTAACTCAGGCTTCTAACGATACGCCAGGAAAATATTCTTTGCCAAAAAGACAGTTCCCGCATTTTAGAAAAGAACAGGTGAAGCTTTTCCATGTTATATAATTGCATGCTGGATTATTTGCGAATTGTTGAATGACATCGTTTGTTATCATACAAAGATATTGCAGTTGCCATCGATTCTTGATTGAAATAATGACGGACATAAAACAACAAAGGCATGTGTTACCGCATCCATTTTTATAGTGTATCCTGTTTATGATAGCCGCAAAAAGTGAAGTGAGAGAGAAGGCACCAGTGTTATGTTAAGTATAAAATTTCGCTTTGAGCGTAATTGCCCCCGTTAACTGTGACCTACAGCTATTACCAGGGGCAATCACAGACTATATAAAAATAATAGCTTCTCAAAGTAACAACAGCGCTCAATAATTAAAATATTATAATCCACCGCTGCTTGCAGTAATTTTATATTTCCCTGAATCCATTTTATGAAAATACTTTCACTGGTTGGCCTATTTATTTTATTCTGTAACAGTTTGCCCGCCCAGGTTAAAGATACGACCAGGATCCCCGGAGTTAAAGATACCATAAGAGCACCACTGGCCAAGGATACCGCGAGGCCATCCAGGAAATCGTTCGAAGCTTCCTTATTTGACAATGATGATTCGCTTACACGTAATGATTATTTACTGAGTATTGAAAAGGTATTTCAAATGCTCAATAAAGCATCTGCGCTATCGCAATCTGTTCCTGCTATTAAAGAAATGGCCCGGCACATGAGTGAAGACGATTCAGCATTAAATATTATAAAAGACAGGCTTTCTACTACCAATGATAAGGCGCTTAATGTACGCAGCCTTCAAATGTTCACTATTTTATTAGGACAAATAAAAACTGATACGAGGGATGATGCCAGGGAACTTAATCAATATGACAGTATCCTTGACAATACTAAAAAAGAAATCCTGGATCTGAGAAAAGATACGGTCATCCGGCATATTTTCAGGGATTCTGTTTTGAAAGCATCTTTTAAACCGCAACTACAACAACTTCGTTTAAAATGGAAAAAGGCAGACAGCCTGATAAAGTATGTGAACGTTCTCATTGATAATACCCTGGCGCTTAGTTCAGACAATTTAATTACAACAACTGAGCTTCAGCTACAGGCCGCAAGCCTGGTAAAAACAACCGGCTCCAGGGCCTTTACTAAAGAAAGGGCTTATCTGTGGGAATCACTGGCCAACAAAAAAAAGCCAATCATTTTCCGGAAAATTTAAACAGTCGCTTGGGCTCGGAAAAGAAAATTACAGAATATTATTTTTCACATACTCATTTTCAATTGAACCTCTTGCTAATTAGCGGGCTGCTATTTTTCTTTTGGGTATTTTATAATTTCAGAAGCCTGAAAAAGCGTGATAAAATAGCCACTTTGCACTCGTTTCAATTTAGTTATATTAATCGCTTGCCGTTTTTCGCTGCCCTGGTATTCATGCTTAACCTTGCTCCGTTGTTTGACCTGGACGCACCTGTTGTATATATTGACTTTGTTGAGTTTTTACTGATGGCTGTTCTGACTTTTTCATTTTATAAGAAGCTGCCGCAAAATTTATTTTACCTCTGGATTATTTTTATCGCGCTTTTCTTAATGTCCTTTTCAAGGTATCTGGGACTACCTTTTTATTTAACCCGGTGGCTGTCATTTATACTTAACAGCCTTTCGTGTTTATTAGGGATATATACCTTATCGCGGTTTACGAAAAAATATCGTGAGAAGAAAATTTTGTTGTGGCCGCAGCGCGTTATATACCCTTTTTAGTTTCCTGGCAGTAGTTTGCAATTTATTTGGAAGAGTAACACTGATGCAGATCTTTAGTTCCACCGCCACCTATACATTTATACAAACGGCAGCATTGCTCATCTTTAAACAATCGGTTACAGAGGCATTTCTTTTGCAAATTCAAAGCAGCAGGATCCGTAAAGAATATTCCGAAAATTTTGAAGCCGATATTGTTGTAAAAGGTATTTCAAAAATGGTTATTTTTTGTTCCGTTATAATCTGGCTCGTAGTATTTGCAACCAACCTCAATTTATTTAATGTTCTTTCGGTTAAAATCAGTGAATTGCTTTCTGCGCCCCGGATCATTGGAAGTTTTTCCTTTACATTAGGCGGTGTGATTTTATTCCTGCTTATTATCTGGCTGGCAAATTTTTTGCAAAAATACATTGCTTACTTTTTTGGAGATCTTGGCGATGATGCGGCTTTTAATAATAAAAGCCATCGCTCAAGATTATTAATTACCCGGCTCATATTGCTCATTGGTGGATTTTTATTGGCCATAGCGGCATCCGGCCTTCCTGTTGACAGGATTACGGTGATATTGGGCGCGCTGGGCGTGGGCATTGGGTTAGGTTTACAAAGCATCGTAAACAATTTTGTTTCAGGAATTATATTAATATTCGACCGTACACTTCGTATAGGTGACACTGTAGAAATAGGCGATAGAAAAGGGCGCGTAAAAGAAATAAGTGTGCGCTCAAGTACCCTGCTTACGCCTGAGGGTGCAGAAGTGATCATCCCCAACGGTGATATACTTTCTCATAATATTGTTAACTGGACGCTCAGCAATAATAACATAAGAATAGAAGTATCCTTTACCGTTGATAAATTAGTTTCTTCTGCGGATATAAGAAAGGCAATCATCGAAATTATACATTCATCTCCTGATGTGCTCACGCAAAAAGAGCCGGAGGTCTTTATCAATACTATCACTTCCCAATCAACACAGTTAAAAATATATTTCTGGTGTAAGGATGTAACCAAAACCGAGCAGGCGCGCAGTGAAATTTATAGCGCTATCAGTAAGCATTTGGAAGAAAAACAAATCAAGATATTGTAACGGCGGTGGGAAAGTGTATTGGTTTATTGGTTTATCAGTTTATTGGTTTATTGGTTTATTAGTTTATTGGTTTATTGCGTGTAACGAATTATCCCGGCTCGATAAATATTTGCTTGATGCGTGGAAATTTTCTTTGGATATTATTAATAATTCTTTTAATCGCTTCGGTTATTTGCTGGGTGGTAAGATCTTTTTTAAAAACAGCGATCAACTGGAGTACCACTTCTTCGGGTGACATGTAAATAGAAAAATGACGCTTTACTTTTACTATCGAGGGATCCGCTTCTGTGAGCGCAATAATTTCCTGTATTGTTTTTTTATTTACCGTTTCTCCCATCAGCAGGCTCCTGCTTTCACGAACCAACAGTATAGAAACGCCGATTAAAAAAAGCCCGATTACCATAGATGCTATGCCATCATAATAAGGATTGTGGAATAAATGTCCAAGAAACACGCCCAGGAAAGCAATCAACAAGCCAACAAGATCCCCAAGATCTCCGAGCAATACAATAAAAACAGACGGGTCTTTACTTTGCCTGACGGCCTTAAAAAATCCAAGGCCTCCGCGCTGGCGGTTGAATTTTTTTAAGGTGATCATTACGGTTATGCCGGTAAAAAGAAAGGAAACACCCAACACAATATAGTTCCAGTTTTGATCGATCAGTTCATCGGGATTTTTAACGCGCACGATACCTTCATAAAATGAGATACAGCCACCTACGCTGAATAGCAAAAGTGATACAATAAACGACCAAAAGTATAATTCCCGCCCATAGCCAAAAGGCCGTTCTTCATCCGGCCTTTTTTTACTTTTTTTGATGCCCCACAGCAATAACAGCTGGTTTACAGTATCAATAACAGAATGAATGCCTTCAGATATCATTGCAGCACTTCCTGTAGCCGCGGCTGCAATAAATTTGATAGCTGCAATTCCCAAATCAGCCGCCAAAGCCACATAAATAAATAATCTCGATCTCATGAAAGTACAATTGATTTAATGCTTGTCAATTCCTGTACCATTCCGAAAAATGATGTGCTTGCTTTAAACAAAAAATACTTATAAATGTTGACAGAGAAATTGAAACAACTTGAGCTAAGGAAATTTTCCGCCATGAAGAGCAGGCGTGTCCGGACGATCAAATTATTTGAATGCAAAGAGGAATTTTCTTTCTTGGATTATAACCCCGGAGCTTACTGTAGAGGCCTGCTTTTCCTGCATCACCGGGATAATTTTTCCCCGATAACTGTATACGAAAGCTGATCATGAAACAATTGCCTCGTTTTCCTGAAAGTAAAATATTGTATAATTAAAGGAATTACAAGCAAGTATGAATAACCTGTTACAAACCGCAGGACATTTCTCCACAAGGCCCTGAAAAAAGAAATCGGGTGGCCATCTTTATCGGTTATTTGGAGCTTCATAATGCGTTTGCCGAAAGTGCCACGCCATCTTGAAGATTCCATGGCAGCGCAAACGATAAAATAAGAAGCAAGTGTAAAGAACATAATAATACTAAGCTGATCATCTGACACTGCCGGTACTTCGTCGCCTTGAGCCGTTCCTATCACTGACACAGAGGCAATGGCAAATGCTATAAATGTAACGGGTGTTAACGTGAGCAAATTATCAAGGAAAAAGGCTACTCCCCGCTTCCAAAAAGCATCTTTATAATATTGTTTTCTCCAGTCGATATTCAGAGGTGCAGTTGCCTTCTCTTCGCGCTGAGGAATTGCAGGCGTTACTCTTGGAGAATTTTTAAATAAAGGTTCCTGTTGTTTATTAAACAAGGCCTCAGTTCCCATCGTGGCAGAATGTTTTCCAATTTCGGACGGGGTATTTTTTATTTCCACATCGCCGGGAACCTGGTAATTTTCGGTGTTGGAAAAGGCACTGATGGAATCATAAATATCACTTACTACTGCTGTTAAAGCATCGTCTTCACTGTTCCAGAATTGTTTGTTATTGAGAGGCTGAAAATTTCTCGGCAACAAAGGCAGGTTGACAAAAGGTGTCGACTTCCACAAGCAGTTGCGAACCAGTATAGGCAACATAATAGTTTCATGATTGTTATATTTCGTCATGACCTTCTGGGTACGGGAATAAGTTTCATCATCATTAATAAAATCGGCGCTTATAAAAGCGAGTACGATATCAGCTTCGTACAACTTTTGCTTATATTTTTCAGTGTCCTCACCAGCCGGAATTACAAAGTCACTGCTGATTTCGATGGGTATTTGCGAATTACGAATTACAGGTGAGAGGTATTTCTGAATAGCTTTGCATTCATCCTGGTCTTCGGGTGAGGCCAAACAATACACTGAAATCTTATTTCTTTTTTTCGGCTCCGCAATTTGTGATGTAGTGGACATGAGAAAATAAATTTTTTATTAAGGGCAAGGTACTTTCAAAGGCCTTTCCGAAGGCTCATCTGTTAATATAATCAACAAGCGATTCTATGCCCTGGGCGATTTCGGTAAAGGCTTCATCACGATCAGGGTGCTCGGTAACGGGTGTTGCATTCCGGGGAAGCGCCTGCAATTTAGCATAAGGCATTTTACTCCAGTCACATTTTCTCAATATTACGGGTACAACGTGTGCTGTTCCCTCTTCATGCCTTTTCATGGCCGAGGCCAGCTCTTTATCCCAGATAAAATCAGAACTGTTGAAATCAACACTTACCAGGAGCAAAATAATATTGGCTTTATTCAATTCAGACATGATTTCCTGGTCCCATTCCTGGCCGGCAATCAATTCTCTGTCGTTCCATGATTGAATTTTTGACGAACGCTTTAACACCTTTAAGTATTTATCCAATTCCTTTTTTAGTTCTTCGTCTTCATGCGCATAAGAAATAAAAATATAAGCATTAGCTGGTGAAGTATCTGCCATGGGGCTTCGTCTTAAATTACAACAAGAGTAAGCATTCTGAACGAAAATTCCAACCGCGATTATTATTTAGTGGATAGGTCGCGAATCATTACAATAAAATGCATAGTGACTATTAAATTACACCAAAATATTAATTGATTACTGAATATACTTTCAACTAATGATTTAGAAAGGCCAAACAACGTAAGATATTGCCGGATTGACAATAAATTATTTTTTTGAAAGCCCTTTAGCGACCTGGTAACCAAACAAAAATCCGCAGGCTGCTCCAATAATACCACCAATAATTAACCAGTTAGTATTATCACCTGCGGCAAAGAAAGCAATTCCAATTCCGAATAGTAAAAAAATAAACACGGCAACTGGTATAATCCGGTAATAAATTTTATTTCCGGGCTGTTTCGGTGTATCAGTATGGTGCGGATGTTTTCTCTTTTTAGGTTGAGACATACTTAAATTGATTGAAATAAATTTAACTGGTACAATTTAAAATATATTCCTACAACTTACCGTATAAATTTTGTGCAAAAGTGACTTATGTACAAATATCGAATGCTGACTAATATTTCAAAGTTGCTATAATTTATAAAAATCATGACTCACGTTCAAAGCGCAGCCTTATAATTATCGTAACACTGGATCTTTTAAAACCCAGCCGGTAGCCTGAGCATAAACGCCGATTACAGTATATTTCGCTAAATTTATTTTTCTAAATATCTTGCAATATATTAGCAATCCTTTGTATTTGTTCTGAAGTTTACATAAAAGCATCTATATGAATTCGCGTCGCAACTTTATACAAAAAATTACTGCAGCCACTATAGCTTTTCCAATTTTAAAACATGCAACAGCAGCAAGCAAATCGTTGGTTCGCGAGCCATATGATGGCCCCGTATTACGTGTTGCGATCATGGGCCTGGGTGGTTACGGAACCCGCGTAGCTGAAGCCATGAAAGATTGCCGGATGGCCAAATTAGTTGGAGTGATTAGTGGTACACCCTCAAAGATTAAAGATTGGCAGGCACGGTATAACATACCGGCGGAAAACTGTTATAACTATGAAAACTTTGATACTATCAAAAATAACCCGGGGATAGACGCAGTATATGTTATAACACCAAACGGCTTGCATCATGACCAGGTGATACGGGTAGCCAAAGCAGGCAAGCAGGTGATTTGTGAAAAGCCTATGGCGTTAAATGCGAAAGAGGGGCAGGAGATGGTGGATGCCTGTAAAAAGATGAATGTGAAATTACTGGTGGGATACAGAATGCACTTTGAGCCAAAAACGCTGGAAATTATTCGAATGAGAAATGCAGGTGAGTTTGGCAAACCTCTTTTCTTCCAGGGACTGTCGGGTTTCATAATTGGCGATCCAAATCAATGGCGGCTAAACCGGCAACTTTCCGGCGGAGGTTCGATGATGGACATCGGAATTTATTCTGTTAATGGTTCGCGTTATATGATAGGCGAAGATCCTGTATGGGTAACAGCAGAGGAGACTAAAAATGATCCCGTAAAATTCAAAGAAGGAGTAGACGAAACCATCCAATTTCAATTAGGATTTCCCGGCGGCGCAGTTGCATCGTGCCTATCGACTTATAGTATGAATTTCCTGGATAGTTTTTTTTTGGATGGGGAAAAGGGCTTTGCCGAGTTAAAACCGGCTACAGGTTATGGCCCTATTATGGGGCGCACTAATAAAGGTGAATTAAACCAGCCGCATATCACGCATCAAACTGTTCAAATGGATGAAATGGCGGGTATTATTTTGCAGGGCAAACAACCCATTGTACCTGTTGACGGCGAAGAAGCGGTGAAAGATTTAAAAGTTATTGATGCAATTTATGAGGCTGTTAAAACCGCGAAAAAAATATCATTAAAACTTTGATACAGTAATATTATCACATTACAAATAAAAACGGGTGGCTAAAATTTTGAAACTCGAGTTGCGATTGTAACATCCAATTCTACTGTGCGCGCCCCGAAATTTGTGCATATACAATATTATAAATTTTTTTAGTTTCTATAGTGTATACAAATTTTTCTTCTCTGAACAAACGATATTTCAAAACGAATGCATTGATACCGATGAAAATTTAGCTGTATCGACTCCCTCCGCATTGAACACCAAGGTACGATCCCCGCCACCGATGCAGCAGTAATTGTCTTTTTGACCTAAACAACATTTTCATCTTAAAAAGATTTTAACTCAACCAGTAACAATTGGAAACGGTATTGGCAAATTATAACTGATTCCAAAAAATGAAAATTAAACTTTTAACGTCAGGGCGGAAAAGCTACTCCTGAGAAGCGCTGGCATTCTTCTAAAAATCTTTCCTGCACATCTTTTTGTGTTGCAGATGGATGCGGTGAGCGAAGTTTTTTATGATAAAAATATTGCCCGCTCACCCTTGCTTCATCATCGTTACTGGTAGCAAGCCATACCTGTGTTTTAACTGCATCTTCCATACTATCGGGCGCACCCGGGCCTCCCATTTTAGTAGCGACCCAGCCTGGTTCCAAAGCATTTGAAAACACATCCGGCCACCGCCTTGCTATAGCAAATGCGAGTATAACATCATACAACTTAGAGTCAGCATAAGCGCTATAGCCGCTCCAGCGCCGGCTTTGCCATCCAATATCCTTTAAAGAGGGATCACCTTGCCTATGAAGGCCGGAACTAATAAATATTAAGCGCTTCGGCCGGTTGATGAGGCAGCTAAGTATATAGGGAGCCAGTGCATTTACGGCAAACACATGTGCCAAACCATCTTCTGTTGCAGTGCGTGTATGTTCGCGATATCCAACACCTGCGTTATGAATAACCGCATCGAACTTTTGAAGCATATTCGCCTGCTTAGCCACTTCGATCGTCTCTTTTATAGAAGATAAATCGCCAATAATCACTCCCTCGGCACCTGGTGTTGCCAACATCGCATCATTCCCCCGGATTTCGTTTCTTGCATGTAATACTACTTTATGGCCATCGGCGGCCAAAGATTGAGCCGCCATTTTCCCCAGGCCATCTGCTGAGCCTGTGATAAATATTCTTGACATATTTCCTTTTGGTTTGAACAATTAAAACCCAATTTGCATGCCCATTTATAATAAGTACAACACTATGGACTAAAGGAAGGATTTTGTAACCGAACTTATAGTGTAGCCACTATTCAGTGCATCATTCAATTAATGAACAGGTCAGATCACCGCCTGATATCAATGACGTGAATAACGGGTATTTGCAGCGCGGATATTCCACATACAAATTTATCAGAAGTAAGCTCATACGAAATGTTTATTAGCAAACCATCCTGCTGAAGAGCAACATCCAATACATCAGGATGAAAAGTATGAGCACCTATTTTTATTAACCAGCCACATCCGTCGGTGGCAACAGGGCCGCCAAATACAATGGTTGCCTTCTTATAACTATTGTCTACACAGTTTTCACATGATCTCTCTTTAGCGCAGGAGCCCACGAAAAAAATCAGCAGCGTAAGAAACAATTTCATAAGTTTTTTTATAGTGACAATTGCAATTTTATAAACGTTGCTTAGTACAAAAAAGTTTCTTGAGGCGGAAATGAATTCCGAACTTTATAATTCTATTAATCGTAACATCGTGCCTGTCCAATTATAGACGGGCTTATTAGTTACGTGCTGCTAAATAACTTTTATAAATTTACCAGGCAGAATATAAATTACATCGTATGCAAAACTACCATGACAAAAGATTCCCGGGCGAAAGCGACACATACCGGCAAGCACGCAACGAACTTCTTGAAGCAGAAATAAATCTGCGCAGGCAAGCTGAAGAAGTCAATTCACTCCGGCGAGGTCTGCCATACAGCGCAAAGGTTAAAGAAGATTACCTGTTCGAAGAAAAAGATGTATCAGGCAATATAAAGCATACAAAGCTTTCGGAGCTTTTTGAAGAGGGGAAAGATTCACTCATTATATACAGCTTTATGTTTGGTCCTCAAAATGAAAAACCTTGTACAAGCTGTAGCTCTATCCTTGATGGAATAAATGGAATGGTATATCATGCTGAACAAAGAGTAAACATTGCAGTTGTTGCCAAAACTTCCATTGACAAGATTACCGCGTGGGCTGAACACAAAGGATGGAAGAACCTGCACCTGCTTTCTTCATTGGGCAACACCTATAACAAAGACTATTTTGGTGAAGACGAAAAAGGAAACCAGTGGCCCATGCTAAATGTGTTTCACAAAACCAGTGAAGGCATTTTTCATTTTTATGGAACGGAACTATTATTTGCACCAGCCGACAAAGGCCAAAACGAGCGACACGTTGATGCAATCTGGCCCTTATGGAGCTTGTTTGATTACATTCCCGAGGGGCGCGGAACAGACTGGCATCCGAAGCATGTATATGAATAATGATTTTCCGTAGGTCGTGTTTTACGGATCATTATCTTTCCTGACGTTTATAACAAATTTTTATATGTCTTTACTAATGGTTGTTATTCGTGAGCGACAACAGTATATTTTTTACAAGTCGTGTGTGGAAGACCTCACAGGTTTTAAAAACCTGTGAGGTGTCGGTAGCCATCTTCAATTCGATTTATAGAAAACTGGTCCACTTGTTTTTACGGATAAGTTTAGCTAAGCTATGTACTGCGTTTAACCCTGGTAGTTAGTACACATTATCTTCATTTTACGCTCTTATCCGGCAGGTTTATTTTTTTACCACACAGGAACAATAGAATCATAGGAAAAATTATACAGCAACTGAAAGAATTCATAGAATTAAATAAGAAGTAATCCATGATCATCTGTGTACTCGGCTGCAAAAAAAATTACCAGCCAATTCCATAATCCTCGCCGTTATTACTGCTTCCACCCCAAAGGCTTCCGTGTTTGCTATCCAAAAAAATCGCATTTATCGGCCCGCTGGTACGGTTGCCAAAGCTCATTTTATAACCCATTTTCTTGCAGTTCGTTGCGAACGGAATCCGGCGTGCTGTTAGCGAGTAAAATTTCTCCGGGCCGGGGTTTGCGATCCTCAATTTTTGAACCGCCAAGAGAGAGCCATAATTGATCGCTGTTAAAATTTGCCGCTTCGGTAGCTTGTTGCACGGTCATCCCAAATTCAACCATGTTTAAAAAAAACTGCAATAAGTTTTGATCCTGTGTATCGCCACCCTGCACGCCAAAACATAAAAATGGCTTGCCGTCTTTCAAGGCAAGGGTTGGCGTAAGTGTTACCCGCGGACGTTTACCAGGTTCTAATACATTAAACGGATCGATAGTTGAATCAAGGACAAAGCTTTGCATGCGCTGGCTCATACCAACACCCGTATGCCCTGCAATGCATGCAGGCAGCCATCCGCCGCTTGGAGTTATGGAAACTACCCAGCCTTCTTTATCAGCGGCTTCAACAGAAGTTGTTCCCCGCCATAACCTGTCCATGTAAAGCGGATCGTTAAAGGCAGTGTTATTTTCGTTAAGAGCTGCCTGGGTTCTGTCTTGCGCAGGAATCGAACTACCCGGCGCAGATTTTGCCGTATCTGCAATCGAACCTCTTCTTTTCAGAGATATCATTATATGGATTTGTTTTCCCTTCATAAGGATAAGGATCACCGGGAGCCGCGTTTTCGTTATTTTTATCAAAGGTTATAAGCGATGCTCTTTTTTTTGCATAGCTCTTTATTCAATAAACCGTTGATAGGTTCAACCGGCGGAAAGTAAGGATCTCCATAATAAAAATCGCGGTCGGCAAAGGCTAAGTTCATTGTTTGATATACTGTATGAATATAACGGGCACTGTTATAACCCATTGCTTTCAAATCAAAGTTTTCCAATATGTTCAATGATTGCAATAACATAGGCCCCTGCGACCACTGCTGAAGCTTATATACTTCAATGCCTTTGTAATTTGTATGCAGGGGCTCTTCCTCAACCGGTTTCCATTTTGCAAGGTCCTGCATCGTAATTAATCCTCCCTGTTCTTTGCAGCCACGCACAAATTCTTTTGCAATATCTCCTTTATAAAAACGATTATTCGCGGCCATAATAGCTTCCGCCCTGCCCTGCTTTTTCTTCAATGCATTTTGTTCGGCTTCCACCATTTTAGTAAGTGTTGCCAATAAATCTTTTTGTACAAAGATTTCTCCTGCTTCCGGTGCTTCACGTTTTTCACCGTGGTGGGGTAGAAATACGGCTGCAGAATATGGCCATTGCTTTAAGCATTTTTTTATTGCGTTCCATGCTATTGGCGGTTTCTGCTTCTATGGGATAGCCTGCAGCAAGCTGCATAGCAGGGCCAAGCACTTCCTTTAAACTCATCGTTCCATACTTCGCCAGCATGTAACATAAACCACCGGCGGTACCGGGTGTTACTGCAGCCAGCGGCCCATACTCAGGAGGAAAATTATACCCTTTACTTTTATAAAAATCAACAGTAGCTCCCGTAGGCGCAACACCCAATGCGTTTATAGCAATTACTTTTTTTGTTTTAGGATTATAGATGAGTGCCTGCGTCTCACCTCCCCAGCTTAATACATCCCACATCGTGCAGGTAGCGGCGAGCATCGCGCAGGCTGCATCAACAGCATTCCCGCCTTTTTGAAATATGATAGCGCCCGCCGTTGCGGCAAGCGGCTTTCCGGTAACTGCCATCCAGTTTTTGCCATGCAGTGGCGGTTTTTGTGTCTGTTGGGAATTTGCGATTAGCGAGCAGCAGGAAACAACGAGTAAGAAAGAAAAGCGTTTCATATTGAATGGATGTGAAATTAAAGTTACTTAAAGAACATAATAGTTTTAAAATTTTGTGCCTTTACATTAATTATAAAATTATCTTTTCAGCCCTAAGCATGTAATTTTATAGGACACGTTTTAAAATAAATTTTTAATATGAAAATATACTCTGCCTCCAGAATACTTATTGCAACATGTATCGCATTAGTATCTTCATCCAATGGGTTGTTTGCCCAGGAAATCGGTTTACAATTATACAGCCTGCGGAATGAATTTAAGAGCGATGTGCCCGGTACACTGGCTAAAATAAAAGAATGGAAAATAAAACAAATTGAAGGCGGAGGCGCCTATGGGCTTCCACTTGAAAAATATAAAAAGCTGTTAGAACAAAACCACCTGGAGATGGTAAGTTACGGTGCAGACTTTAATGAAATAGCTAAAAATCCGCAGGCAGTAATTAACAATGCAAAATTTTTTGGATCGAAGTTTATCATGTGTTCATGGATCCCTCACAATGGAACAGAATTTAATATTAATGATGTGCAAAAGGCGATAGCCGTTTTTAATACCGCCGGAAAACTGTTGTATGAAAATGGGCTGAAATTTTGTTACCATCCTCACGGTTATGAATTCAGGCCTTATGATGGTGGTACCTTATTCGACTATATGGTGAAAAAGACCGACCCGAAATATGTTAATTATGAAATGGATGTATTTTGGGTGAAGCAGCCGGGGCAGGATCCGGTTGCTCTACTTAAAAAGTACCCCACCCGTTTTCGTATGTTACATTTGAAAGACAGGAAAAAGGGAACTGAAGGAAATCAAAACGGCACGGCGCCTGAAGAAACAAATGTTGTTCTTGGTACGGGGGATGTAGGCATAGCTGCTATAATGAAAGAAGCTAAAAAAATTGGAATTAAATACTACTTTATAGAAGATGAGTCCCCGAAGGCGGTAGAGCAAATACCACAAAGCCTTGAATATCTTCATAGCCTTAAATAATGGGATCTCTGAAATTGTTTTTATTGCCTTTTCTTTTATTTTGTAAATCCTGGTTTGACTAATTCAATTCTATTACCGCTACAGCGAAAGGCTTAAGGGTTACCGTTGCATTATCCAATCTTATCTCTGCCGGAGAATTTTCACCTGTACTTACGTCTACATATTCTGCAAGCGCGCCCTTTGCTTCTGCTGGCAAGTTAACCTCTACTTCTTTATTGCGCTGGTTGATCAATAAAAGTCTTTTTCCTTTCGAAGTAATAAAAGCCTGGCATGATACATTATCGCCATTAAAGGAAGAGTTAACAAGTTTATCTCCGCGGCCCAAAGTTTTCCTTTATTAATTTTAAAACCCAATAACGCGCATTTGGATGGCCATTTTCCCAATCCATCATACTAACATCGGGAAATTGTGTTGGATAACCCACCAGTTGCGATTCTCCTGCAACGTCGATTCCCATTTTTGTTAGTTCGAGAAAGATATAGGCATATAAAGCGCCCGACAAATTCCAGTAAGATTCCGGGATCTGTGTAAGATCAAAGCCAAGAATACTTCCAATTTCATTGATAGTAGTAATGGTGTGCGGTGACAACCTTTTTCTTATATTCTCGATGTAACGCACCTTTTCAAGAAATGCATTAGCCTTCTCAAAAAATGTGTGTTGATAACCGTCAATAGTTTCGTGTTCATATGAAGGAGTTGCATAAAAATGATATGAGATACCATCTAATGGAATACCCGGGCGGTGATTTTTTATATTCAGGAAATATTCAAACCACTCGGGATTACCATTAAATGCAACAGATATCCCGATAAATTTAGTAGCCGGAGAAATCTTCTTTAATTCTGTAACAATAGCATCATACATTTTGGTGTACAATTGCGGCGATATATTATGCTCAAGGTCCGGTTCATTAAGCACTTCCCAATAATCTATTTTGTAATGATGATTTGATTTATGAAACTTACCTAATTCATCAGTAAAGCCACCTTTTGTATACCAACTGAGCAGCCTTGAATAATAACCGGATAATTCTTTCATGGTTGTATCTTTCAATTCAGTTCCCTGGTTATAATCCCAGAATACCTGGTAAGGATCTTCCGGATATTTTACAGCAGAATCTGTTTTCCACATCCATGCAGGTGTGGTGCTGAAATTGATAACTACCGAATGCCCTTCTGTAGCCTGCATGATAAAATCCATCGTGCTGTCAGGATACGTAAAGTCCCATGAAGTTGCTGTTTTACCCGGCGCTTTTAATTCTGCAACTGCGAGTTTGGTATAAGGAAACCATGGAACATAACGTACATAATCTGCACCCAATTCTTTTAGCGCTTTAAAACAACTATCATGAAAAGCCGACGGCTGGCGAAGCTTTGGATTTTCAACAACCTGCAGCGTAGGAGTTGTTTTAGATACCATAATTGTTTTGTTCCAATCAATAACAACCAAATTGGATTGCGCCTGCAATTTCATACCGAACACAAAAGCTGTTGTGCATAGAACCGAGGACTTAAAAATGTTGCAGGTAAATCTTCTCATTAATCTTTAATTTTTGTACGGTGAATATATAGTATGGTGTGCATTCAAAATTATCAATGCGATAACTTGTTCAATTTCAACCGTCGCAACCGGCTTATTTAGTTCACTTCATAAAACGGGTCTGCTACGTCTAAATATAATTCAATTTGCAATGCAAATAAACTTTTGAAATTGCCGCAATTCTATGATACTATTCTTTATAGATCTAACACAAATGTATTATATTCTATTAAAAATAAATAATTTTGAATTTTATTCGAAATATTGTTAATTTTATAGAATGATATTAGAAAACGAAATATTTTTAGATAAAGTCGACTTAAACATATTAAGGCTGATGCAGGAAAATGCACGTATCAGCAATGCCGATCTTGCGCGCAAGTTAAATATGGTTCCTTCCGGCGTATTGGAACGGGTAAAAAAGTTAGAGCAAAAAAATGTGATCCTTCAATATACAACCCGGCTCAACCCGGTGCCCCTGAAGCAAAAATTATTAGCATTTGTTTTTATGAAAGCTGCTGATGGCCTTGGTTGTAGTACCACAGGAAAGGCACTCGCTAAAATTCCTGAGGTACAGGAAGTCCATAATATCGCCGGTGATGATTGTTACCTGGTGAAAATCCGGACTGCCGATTCAGCTTCTTTAATGGAACTTATGCGGAATCAATTCAGCAAGATCCCCAATATACTTTCTACCCGAACTACCATCGTTTTGGAAACTGTAAAAGAACAACAACAAATAACCATTCCTGAAAAATAATTGTATGGATTCTCCGAATAAAAAAAACTGCTTCACCTCTGAAAATTGTTATTGCATTTGCGACTGTTTACATAGTGTGGGGCTCTACTTATTTTTTTATACAAAAAGCGATCATTGGCTTTCCCCCATTGTTGCTCGGAGCGATGCGCTTTCTAACTGCAGGAATTATAATGCTGGCGTGGAGCAAACTGAGGGGTGAAAAAATATTTGAAAAAAAAGATATTAAACCTGCGGCTATTAGTGGGGTATTAATGTTGTTTGTAGGAAACGGAGCGGTGATATGGGTTGAACAATATTTGCCCAGCGCGATGGTCGCTATAATGGTATCCTCTTCCCCGCTTTGGTTCGTATTGCTGGATAAACCAAAATGGGGAGAAAATTTCCGCAGCAAAGCGATGATTGGTGGCCTGGCGCTTGGATTTGCAGGAGTGCTGTTCTTATTCAGTGAAAAAATCATAAGTGCCTTTTCAACTGCAGGCAATCATCATGAATTAAGCGCAGTGGGTTTGTTGATTATCGGTTCTATGGCATGGGCAGGCGGCTCGCTTTATTCGAAATATAACTCAACCGGTAGTTCAGTTTCGGTAAACAGTGCATGGCAAATGCTGGCTGCGGGAATAGCATTTATCCCTGGCAGTTTTTTACGTGGTGAAGTGCAGCAGTTACGATGGCATGCTATCTCCATTGATGCATGGCTCTCACTGGGATACCTGATTCTTTTTGGCTCAATTGCAGCCTTCAGTGCCTACGTATGGTTGCTGCAGGTAAGGCCAGCTACACAGGTAAGTACGTATGCCTATGTGAACCCGGTAGTAGCGGTCTTATTAGGAATGTTTTTTGCAAATGAACATATTTCACTGTTGCAGATTTTAGGACTGGTAACGATATTGGCAAGTGTATTAATTATTAACGTCGTTAAATACAGGAAAGATCATAACAAAGTTCAAAAAGAAAACGGCATGGCCAAACCACCTTTAACCAGGGCTGCATTACATACCACTCAATTAAGTCCCGGGCCACTAAAGCTTTTGAAGCGTAAAAGCATATAGACTACCGTAACTGCAAGCAGGACCCGTTTGTAGGCAAGTCTTTTAGTTTCACCTGCAATTGATTTGTGGAAGTGGTATCAACCGTTGCGATAGTAATCAATAACACTCTACCTTTTACCGGCTTTATATTTAATCATAATTATGCATCCAAGCATAACTGCGGAGGCAAGGATTATTTTTTCGGTTGAAGCACTTCCTGTTTTTTTAAGCTCATCGGGTGATAATTGCGCAAGGCTGCTGTAAGTAATATTGGAAGGTATATTCATGTTTTCTTCATCGTTCAAAGTTATATCCCAATCGCCCGCATTTTTGCCTGTTAATGATGTCAGCGTGTTCAACTCTTTTTTCCGGCGCTCTCTTAAATCGCCTAAATACTTTTTTCCTGCTGCGCAATTAAAAGTGCCCGTTGCAGGATGCGTGATAATATACCTTGCCTGGAAATTTTCTGTGTTGGGTGTTACCTGGAAAGAAAGGTCCTGCGGAAATGCGCTGCGGTTATACCTTACATGAAGGCGTGTAAAATACACGCTGCCACCAGGCTCTCTTCCATTTATATAATCTTCATCGTTGTTTCCGAGCCACCATACACCCGCGAGTTTTAAGGTCATTATTATCGGGCGGATTGCTTACACACGGATCACATTTCATATAATTTGAAGGGCTCACATCCCATGCATATTCCAGGAAGGCAACTCCCTTATCTTCCTTTTTCCATTGATGCCTGAACAGGCTTGTGTAAAAATCAGCAAAGTTTTCTTGTACAAATAAGGGAATATTTTTGCCGGTTGGTATTGCAACCGTACGATAATTGGTGGTTTCAATTCTTCCCTCTTTGGTAAAAGCATATATGATCATGTCCTGGTCGCCATCGGCATTTGCCATACCAAGGCGAATAGGCAACATAAATTTTGGCGAATTAAATTTTATCTGGATAGGCCTCAAGTTTTCTAATCCGGCTTTTTGCTTTCTCTTTGATATTTACTTTCACCACAAAAAATTTAAGATTGCTTTTGATGTAAGGTTCTAAAACTTCTTCAGCCCCTTTTGGAATTTTATAGCCATTGCCGGTGAGCCATGTTTTTAATCCCGTTGATTCTTTAGCGCTAAGGATTAAAATATCATATTCTCCAACTGTATAGCTGTGCTTCAACCGTAACACCAAAGCTTTATCTTTAACCGATTTATTTTCTTCCGGCGCCCTACTCATAGGTGCAGGCATCATTTTATCATACAATACCCGCGGTTCACATGGATTTTCATCAAAATACTCTACCAGCCTCGGGGCAGAATAATCATTCAGGCGTTGAAAAATATCATTGTCAGTTACTTTAATATCGCTTTTCTGCAGAACAACAGGAACCGGCACAACCATAGCAAAATCTTTTACATCGCCTTTAAAATCGTTGTACATGGTAATTACACTTTTATCGCCATCACGCACGAGAATCACCTGCGAAGTTTTATTTTTTATGGTGCCATCTGCCTTACTTACATAAAATCCGCAAAAGGAATATACCATAGGTGAGGCGGTAATAATTGCTGCGATAATCATTAATTTCTTTTTCATGTTTTTGTTTTTTTGTTGATGAAATTATTTTCGACCTCACCCCTGAGCTTCTCTCCAAAGCGAGAGCGGAACGTGAAGCCGACAAGTGGTAATGAAGACCATTGAAATTTTTTAGAGATAAAAATTTTATCCAGTAACGGCACCAATGGAGCAACCATTACTAATGCCCACACCGGCGCCGCATTTATAAACTTAAATGCAGTCAAGTAAAATGACAGGATGCCAATCAGCACTGCCCATATAATTCTTGCGGTTGTATGATCCGGTGAGGTTTTGGGGTCGCTGATCATGAAGAAACTAAACAACAATAAACTGCCGGTCGTTATCGATTGCATAAAAAAATCAAGCGGCCAGCCTAAATACAATACTTGTCTTGCAAATAAGAGTAGCATATAAGTACCAAGAAATGCGAGGCTTACTGTAAGCTTTTGGACCTTTGTAACCACAATAAAACCGAAACAACAAACGGCAAATATGATAACAATATCATTACCCCACTGGCCGGGGCTTATCCATGCATTACCCGTTAGTAAAATCGTAAGCGAAATGCCAAAAGCAGATGGGTTGAAAACATGTTTTTTCCTGTAGCGGAAAATATATTTACCGGCAATTGAAATAAAAGCTGCCAATACACAGACATACCAATGGTTGGTTTTAAGCAACAGGCATAAGCCGAAAGCCGTAATGAGCGAGCTTTTACAGCCGTTGTAATATTTGTTCCAAAATCCCGGAACAGCAATGGAGAAATTATTTTGTTTCCATTCAAATAAAAATTGTATTGCCATGCAGGTTACCGCATAGTATAAAAAACATGTCCCTTCATTTGTCCAATGCAGATAAAAAATTCCATATAATAAAAAAATTGCCTGAAAAATTATTTGAAAATACCTGGCATCTTTAACGCGAAGGAGGGATTGCATGATCTTCTTTTATCTTGAGATGCAGGAAGTATGGAAATTGCATAAAAGGTCTGATAACAGTTTGCGTGGTTTAATTTGAGATACTTTTTTTTAAACCCAACCTTTTTTCCTTTTATCACCGTTCATTATAAAAACACTGGTGTTATGTCAACTTAACTTGGTTATGTTGCATCTTTAATGGGTTTGCCGGTGAGAATTCACGTTAAAAGCGCAGCTCTGTAATTGATACAACACGAGAGAAACAAATATTCCAAAGCTCATGCAAAAGATTTACCTGTTAGTCATTGTGCTCGTTATCCTTATAAGCTGCCAACGTGAAATAAGTATCGAACCTTCACCGGATAAAGTTACCGGCGACAGTGGTATAATAGTAAAAAAAATTGACGAATTTACTGAAGCAGGTTATGCTGGCAAGGCTATACATACTACCAGATATGAATACAATGCAGAAAAAAAATTGATCCGCACTACATACATTGCGTTGAATGGTGGCGATAGTACCTGGTCTGAAAGCATTTATAAAAGGTTTAAAAATAAATGGATCAGGTACCAACACGACTGTTGCATATGATAATAATTTCACATTAAACGATAGTAGCTGGGTAGGTTTTTCAAAATTTCAATTTGGAACAGGAGCACAGTTAGTATATAAGAAAGTGAAATGGCAGGCAGGAATTCAATTCAATTATTACATTATTTCGTTGATCGACAAAGCCGGTCAAAAAAATCAATCTAATACACAAATTTTTATAAAATGGCCTTTCTATACCGGTAAAAAGAAGAATTGATATTATATAAATGAGCCGTATCACAAACTGTTTAATTTTTTGTTAAACAGGGCATAGCTCATCTTTCCGGGAGTGGCTACTACTTCTTTCCCGTAGCTGCCCAAAAAATCCCTGAATACAAATGATTCAAAAATGCCGGATCACTAAAGTCAGTAGGCATATGTCCGAGCGCTGTATAAAAGGCACGGCCACCATCATAAGTATGGTACCAGGCAATAGGATGTAATTTGCCCATGCCCACTCCCTTTTTTGCACCCCAGTCTGCTTTAGGATTGTAAGACGATTCGTCAACGGCAAGTATATAATTAAGTCCGGTTGTTTTTTCGGGGCCGAATTCATACCATTCATCTGTCCATAATTTATTGCCTGCAAAGCCCTGTAGGCCCGGAAAAGTACTGTCCAGAACATTCAACCGTGCCGTTTGAATCGTGGGGTGAATATGAAACATCCTGCCTACAAGTTTGGTGTACCAGTCCCAGTCATACTCAGTATCAGAAGCACTGTGAATACCCACGTAACCTTTACCCGATTGAATAAAGCGTTCCATTACTTTTTGTTGTGCACTGTCAAAAATGTCACCGGTGGTACATAAAAAAATTACCGCCTGGAATTGTTCCAGGTATTTATCGGTGAAGCCATTTGGATCTTCAAACAAAACCACATCAAAAAAATTCTTTTTACCAAGGTCCTGGATAGCTAGTACTCCCGAATGAAGGGATTCATGATGCCATCCTCTTGTTGTAGTTACTAATAATACTTTGAACTGTTTTTGCGCGGTGGCCATAAAGTAAAAACACAATTGAGATAACAAAAAAATGATTAGAAATTTCCGGGCTTTCATCTTCTTAAATGTTTTAATTAACAATATGAAGATAAGAAGATACTTAATTGGCTACTATTTAACCACAACATAATTTTTGTTTTGAGAGCTCTACTCAATAAAATAAGTTATCGAATATTATTTTTTTTATGGCAAATTTGAAAAAATCAAATTACTAATTATTTACATTTGTAGCTTCACTAAAAAATATCTATGGAGTATATAAAATTCGGTAATACCGGGCTCAAGGTTTCCCGGATATGCCTCGGCACTATGACCTATGGAAAGCCAAATGACAGATGGCCGTGGGCTTTAGAAGAAGAACAAAGCCGGCCTTTTATTCAGAAAGCACTTGAATTGGGCATTAATTTTTTTGACACGGCCGACATATATTCTTATGGCGCCAGTGAAGAAGTACTGGGTCGGGCGCTAAAAGATTTTGTCAAACGCGATGAAGTCGTAATTGCAACCAAAGTATTTAATCCAATGGGCCCCGGCCCCAATGATAAAGGCCTTTCACGAAAGCACATTATGAGTGCTATAGACGCCAGTCTGCGGCGATTGGGTACTGAATATGTCGACTTGTACCAGATACATCGTTGGGATTACGATACACCCATTGAAGAAACAATGGAGGCATTGCATGACGTTGTAAAAGCGGGTAAGGCAAGGTATATTGGAGCCTCTTCCATGTACAGCTGGCAATTTGCCCAGGCACAATATATTGCTGACCTGCATGGATGGACAAGATTTGTTTCCATGCAGCCACACTACAATCTTGTTTACAGGGAAGAAGAGCGGGAAATGATCCCATTCTGTATTGATCAAAAGATTGCTGTAATACCCTGGTCGCCGCTGGCACGCGGATTATTAACCGGTAAAAGATCTAAAGAAAGAAACGAAACGGAACGTGCAAAAACAGATAAATTTGGACAAACGTTGTATGGGTTGGATGCAGATTTCAAGATTGCCGAAAGGGTAACAGAAGTTGCGACATCCAAAGGTTTACCCAATGCACAAATTGCATTAGCATGGGTGCTGAGTAAGCCTGCAATTACCGCTCCAATCATTGGCGCCAGTAAAAGTGGGCATTTGGAAGATGCAGTTGCGGCCCTATCGGTAAAGTTATCCGAAGAGGAAATAATAAACTTAGAAGATCTGTACCAACCGCACCCGGTACTTGGATTTCAATAGAAACATCTGTAAGCACATTCGGTAGTCGCACTGCAACACATTCGTATTGATGCCTGATGGATAAGAAGACGGAGCCCTTCAATTGTGTGGGCTTATGCTTGCTGAAGGAACAAAAAAGCGCCGCAAGTACTGCCAGATGCGTAAACTCTGCTAACTTAACTTGTAACATTCAAAGTATCATACACCACCACCCTACTCCATAAATGTGAACACTCTTCAATAAAATTTAAATGCATGGGATCTGTTTGATAACTGTCCTGGTCTTCCTTATTTTTGAAAAGCAATAACCATGACACAGCGTAGGAGCTATCAATTACATCACGGTTGGTAGGTGCAGGTATACCGATATGAAAATCATGAATGATTGCAGCCGCCGATAGCTTCTGCAGTCCTTCAATAAGCTGGTTGCGGTCCTCGTTACTTCCGGAATTTTTCAGCCAAAAATAAACATGGTGAATAAATCCATCTTTGTCAATAATCATAATAGAATTTATTTTTTCAATTGGTTGATTTCTCAAATCTAATTAATAATTCTATAAACAGGATGCTCCTACCGGAGCAATTGTAAAACCATTATTTTTTTTCTATAAACAGAATGCTCCTACCGGAGCAATTGTAAACCATCATCTCTTTTTTCTATAAACAGGATGCTCCTACCGGAGCAATTGTAAATCACCATCATCTTTTTTCTATAAACAGGATGCTCCTACCGGAGCAATTGTAAACCACCACTCTTTTTTCTATAAACAGGATGCTCCTACGGAGCAATTGTAAACCATCATTTTTTTCTATAAACAGGATGCTCCTACCGGAGCAATTGTAAACCATCATTTTTTTTTCTATAAACAGGATGCTCCTACCGGAGCAATTGTAAACCATCATTTTTTTTTCTATAAACAGGATGCTCCTACCGGAGCAATTGTAAACCATCATCTTTTTTTTCTATAAACAGGATGCTCCTACCGGAGCAATTGTAAACCATCATTTTTTTTCTATAAACAGGATGCTCCTACGGAGCAATTGTAAACCTGGTGTGGGACAAGCTTCCTGCAAAAATTACAAAACGACCCGCTATTCAATAATCGCTATCAGAAGATTCAGAAACATGTTTTAATAAAGCTATCTTAAATCATTTTAATCTTAAATCATTTTAAATTCGTCAGTCTCTCTTTAATATCCAATCCAAACTTCCTTGCATAATCTTTTGCCACATCATAACCCGCATCAGCATGGCGAATAATGCCAAGGCCGGGATCGTTACGCAACACACGGCCAAGCTTAGACGCAGCTTCATCAGTACCATCAGCAACGATTACCATACCGGCATGAATGCTGTAACCCATGCCCACGCCACCGCCATGATGCAGGCTTACCCAGCTCGCTCCTCCTGCAGTATTTATAAGCGCATTCAATACCGGCCAGTCCGCAACAGCATCTGAACCATCCAGCATAGCTTCGGTTTCACGATTGGGGCTTGCCACCGATCCCGTATCCAAATGATCGCGGCCAATAACGATGGGCGCTTTTACTTTTCCGGTGCGAACAAGATCATTAAATGCAAGCCCGGCTTTTTCCCTGTCACCCTGCCCTATCCAGCAAATGCGTGCGGGCAATCCCTGGAATGCGATTTTTTGCTGTGCCATTTTTATCCATCGTATCATTCCTTCATTTTGCGGAAACAATTCCATCATTTTGGTATCAGTTACCTTAATATCTTCCGGGTCACCACTAAGCGCTGCCCATCGAAACGGGCCTTTGCCTTCACAGAATAACGGGCGTATATAAGCAGGTACAAAGCCGGGAAAATCAAAAGCATTTTCAAGGCCGTGTTCTTTTGCTCTTGCGCGTATATTATTACCATAATCAAAAGTAATGGCACCGCGTTTTTGCAGTGCAAGCATGAGCTCTACATGCAACTTCATGCTATCGTAAGCCAGCTCAATATATTGCTGCGGATTCTGTTCTCTTAAAACATTTGCCTGCTCGGTAGTAATGTGTGCGGTACATAACCAATCAGTGGATCATGTGCCGAAGTTTGATCGGTGAGGGTATCTATAATTATATTTCTTTCTATCAGGCTTTGCAATAAATTTACCGCATTGCAATGCACTCCGATGCTTACAGCTTTGCCCTGTTCCTTTGCTTCAAGCGCCCGATCAATCGCTTCATCAATATCTTCAATTATTAAGTCTAAATATTTAGTTTCCAGTCGTTTCTCTATTCTCCATTTTTCGACTTCAGCGATTAATGCCACGCCTTCATTCATCGTAATTGCTAACGGCTGAGCGCCACCCATGCCGCCCAGGCCGGCAGTAACATTCAGTGTTCCTTTCAGTGTTCCATTAAAGTGTTTTTTCGCAACAGCGCCATAAGTTTCATAAGTACCTTGTACAATTCCCTGGCTGCCGATATAAATCCATGAGCCCGCAGTCATCTGCCCGTACATCATCAAGCCCTTTTTTTCCAGTTCGTCAAAATGTTCCCATGTAGCCCATTTAGGTACCAACTGAGAATTGGATATCAGGATTCTTGGTGCGTTTGTGTGTGTTTGTAAAATGCCCACAGGCTTGCCGCTTTGTATCAATAATGTCTCATCATTATTCAGATCTTTAAGTGCTTTAATAATGAGATCAAGGCTTTCAAAATTTCTTGCGGCTTTGCCCCTGCCACCATAAACAATTAGTTCATCTGGTTTTTCTGCAACTTCCGGGTTGAGATTATTTAATAACATTCTTAATGCGGCTTCCTGTATCCAGCCTTTGCAGGAAAGCTGCAGTTCCGGTGGGGGTTTTATATTTTAAAGCATCGTATTTTGTCTGAACCATGATTTATATGCTTAATAAGATTTGATGATTTTGAAATCTATTACCGCATGATGTATGCCCTACAGAGAAAATGTTCTTATAAACTTCACCGCATTCATCATATCATCATGCAAAAACCTGTCAGCAACATTGAAAGAAACTTTTTCACGAAATGCTGTGATCACTTCTTCTAAAACGGGTGATGATTTTAACGGCCTGCGGTATTCCATCGCCTGCACAGCAGTAAGCAATTCGATAGCCAGCACTTTTTCCACATTATTAATTACCCTGAAACATTTGGTTGCAGCATTGGCGCCCATGCTTACATGATCTTCCTGGTTATTGGAAGAAGATATCGAATCTACTGATGCAGGTGTACACAATTGCTTGTTCTCACTCACGATGCCTGCAGCAGTGTATTGCGGAATCATCAAGCCGGAATTAAGGCCGGGGCTTTTTACTAAAAATAAAGGAAAGCCTCTCTGGCCGCTCAACAATTGATAGGTGCGCCGTTCAGAAATGTCTGCGAGCTCGCTCATGGCAATTGCCAGGTAATCCAGGCCTAACGCTAAGCGGCTGGCCATGAAAATTTCCCCCGCTTAAAATCAGATCTTCATCAGGAAATATATTTGGATTATCCGTTACTGAATTAATTTCTTTTAAAAAAGTATGAAGTACAAAATCAAAAGTATCTTTTGTAGCGCCATGTACCTGTGGTATACAGCGAAATGAATATGGATCCTGAACCTCCGATTTTTTACCCTGGTTAATTTCACTTCCTTCCAGCAATGATCTCATCTCAGCAGCAACAAAAACCTGCCCTTTGTGATCTCTTATAGAATGAAGTTTTTCATTAAGAGAATCCCTGTTACAATCAAATGCATCAAAAGAAATTGCGGCAATTATATTCGCCCATTCCATTAATCTTTCACAATTTATAAGGCCGCTCATTCCATAAGCGCTCATAAATTGCGTGCCGTTTATAAGAGCAAGCCCTTCTTTACTTTGCAGGTCAACCGGCTGCCATCCAAATTTTGTGAGCGCTTCTGCAGCAGCCATCTTTTCACCATGCATACTCTTACTTCTCCCAATCCTATCAATGGCAGGCACATGTGGCTTAGCGGTGCGAGGTCGCCCGATGCACCCAATGAGCCTTGTGTATAAATTACCGGCAGCACATCATTATTATACATATCCATTAACCGCTTCACTACTTCTATGCCAACACCAGAATATCCATAACTCAAAGATTTTATCTTGAGCATGATCATAAGCTTTACAATTTCTTCCGGCACCTCCTCTCCCATCCCGCAGGCATGTGATAATAATAAATTGCTCTGTAATGCGCGCAACTGGTCTTTATCGATGTGCACATTTTGTAAAAAGCCAAAGCCGGTATTGATACCATAAAAAAGCTCATCAGATTCAGCCAGTTTTTTATCGAGATATTCCCTGCATTTTACAATGGCTTCATGCGCAGCGAATGTAATGGATACTAATTGCTTATATTTTAGAAAATGCTTTACCTGTTGAAATGTAAGGACACTCTTATCAAGCGGCAAATAATTATAACTCATTGCTCAAAAGTAAATTATTTCCGTAACGCAAAGAACGCTATGATGCGCAAAGGTGGCAAAGAAAAACTTTGCAGCCCGTTGCGTTTACTTTGCGTCGCTTTGCGATACTAATTTGCGTACGCTATCATTGTACATCTTTGATTAACTTTATCTATTTATCGAATTTAACGAATATTGCTTTCGTTTATAAATATGAAAAATTTTTTGTTTTTATTGATGCTTGTTTGTGCATATGCTCATGCACAGAAAATAAAAATTTTACATACCGGAACTAAAACTTCCATTCGCGGACTAAGCGCCCCCGATGATCGTATCATTTGGGTAAGTGGCAGCGAAGGGACGGTTGGAAAATCCCTTGATAGTGGCAATACCTGGAAATGGATACATGTAAAAGGTTTTGAAAAAACCGACTTTCGTGATATCGAGGCCTTTGATGAATCCATTGCCGTAATCATGGGTGTTGATACACCGGCTTATATTTTACGAACCATCGATGGGGGAGCAAACTGGAAAACAGTATATGAAAATAAAACGAAAGGAATGTTCCTGGATGCCATGGAATTTTGGAATGAGCAAAGTGGAATTGTAATTGGTGATCCTATTGATGGAAAATTTTTTATTGCAAGAACTTTCAACGGCGGCAATACATGGCAAAACATTCCTGAAAAAAATTATCCTGTTGCAGACAGTGGTGAAGCTTGCTTTGCAGCCAGTGGAACGAATATCAGGAAATTTGGAAATGACGCAGCCTGTTTTGTAACCGGTGGGCTGCATTCAAGGTTATTTCTAAAAGATAAAAAAATTCAATTGCCCATTTTACAGGGAAAGGAAACAACAGGCGCTAATTCAATATCATTAAAAAATAAAAAAACTTTTATAGTGGTTGGTGGTGATTTCAATACGCCTGATTCAACTAATAAAAATTGTGTGATAACCCGTGATGGCGGCGACACCTGGAATTATCCTTTAACTCCGCCCGGCGGTTACAGGAGTTGTGTGGAATATATTAATAGCGATAACTGGATTTCATGTGGCCTTAATGGTGTCGACATTTCCAATGATGATGGCAATACATGGAAATGGATTTCAACAGAAAGTTTTAATGTTTGCAGGAAAGCGAAAAAGGGAAAGAGTGTTTTTTTAGCGGGTGGTAAAGGGAAGATTGGGAGGTTGTCGGAGCTGTGATGGTCTGAGCCATGATTTATAGGATTTATGAGATTAATAGGATAGATTTCTTTAGTAATAGATATTTACCTTGTTTAATAAATCTTTAAAATATTCCAGACGTCTTTTTTCACCACTGATGTTAACTTTTGCTTTCCAAGACTTCCATTGGCCTGGTATATCTCCTTGCTACACCTCATACGCAGCTCGTCTTAAAGATCCAAATTTCTTTTTGCTTCCGTTAATTTTTAGTTTTGAATAGCCATCTTCTGTTAAAAATTCTGTAACTATTTTACCGTTTTTGTCACCACTAACAGGCGAAGGGGATACTTTACCGTTATTGTGCACGACGAGGATTGTGTAACAGCATATATTCCTTGTTTAAATTAATTCACTAATATCTGGATCAGGTCTGTTTTTGCTTTCTATAGCATTACTAGTCTGATAAATTAAGGCCGACCTTTATTAAAATAAACTGAAATCTATTAACTGACCTTATAAGGAAAAAACTTATGATTTCTCATTACTAATCCTTTTTAATGCTTTTAATCCTATAAGTCATGGTTCAGACCATTATGGTTCAGACTAATTCGCAAACTGGTGCTCTAACCCCCTGAAATCAACCGGCACCAATTTACTAACGCCGGCTTCCTGCATGGTAACTCCATAGATTACATCTACGGTAGCCATCGTCATTTTATTATGCGTTACAATAATAAATTGCGATTCTTTGCTGAACTTCCTGATCATTTGAGTAAACTTCCCGATGTTGGCGTCATCAAGCGGCGCATCCACTTCGTCCAGAATGCAAAAAGGAGCAGGCTTTATGAGATAGATGGCAAATAACAAGCGCCGTTGCCGTCAATGTTTTTTCTCCGCCACTTAATTGGTTGATGCCTGGTCGGGCGCTTTCCTTTTGGCTTCGCCACAATATCAATGCCTGTTTCTGCAAGGTTTTCAGGATTTTCCAACACCATATCTGCAGTATCATCTTCGGTAAACAATGCCTGGAAAACATTTTGAAAATTCTCCCTCACCTTATTGAAAGTTTCCAGGAAAAGCCTGTTCGCGGTAATTTCAACTTCCTGTATCGTTTGCATCAGGGATTCTTTTGCAGTTACCAGGTCGTTCTTTTGCTCAACAATAAACTCGTAACGTTTTTTCATTTCCACATAAGCTTCAATCGCCGTAGGATTTATTTCACCCATATTCTCCAGCCTCTTTTTCATGCGGTCACTTTTTTCCTGCAGATCTTCGAGAGAGGTTTCTGTTGTTCTTTCTTCATCAAGGATCGCATCAAGGTCTACTTTAAATTCAACATTAAGCCGCTCTTTCATACCAGCAAGCCGAAGCTTTAGTTCATTGAGCTTATCTTTTATTTCATTGAGCAAATGATCGGTCTGCTCCTTAGCTTTTTGCCTGTGACGCAGCTCACTCTCTTTTTCGTTTAATTCATTTCTCAAATTATAATATGCCTGGTCTGCCTCGTTCAATTTCTTTTCTTCTTCATTTTTATTTTTCAATAATGAAATTACAGGCCTGTTCAAGTTGAGCAAGGCTGTCGTTTGTGGCATTGATATCTGCAGCAGCAGCTTTTATTTGTTGAGCACTGTTTTCCCGCTGTGTAGCAAGATCAGTAAACTGGTTGTTTTTAAATTCAAGTTCCTGTTGCAAGGGCATTCACCTTGCTTTGCTGTTTTGCAAGAAGCAGGTTATTCTCATTGTAAAGACCGTTTACCGCATTAAATTCGTTTTCCGCATGTATATATTCTTCACCGGCTATTTTAATTTTCGTATCCAGTGTATTTACTTCTTCATTTAACGATTCGAGTAGCGAACGGGTTTCATTTATGGCAGCATGATTTTGTTCAAGCTGTTCATGCAGTGTGGCTAAACGAGTCTGCAGCAAGAGACTGCTGATGCACGGTATTTTCAGTTTTATTTTGAACTGAAAATGAAGAGTTAATTAGCTCATTTATATCCTGTTGTGTTTGTTGTATTGCATTTTCTTTCAATTGCTCATTAAAAGCGGTTACCTCATTTGACCGTTGTGTGATTATGTTTTTTAAACCATTGACTTTATTCTTTTGAACCGCTATTTTAGCCGCGAGCTTTTCAAGATTTTTTGTACGGCCGATTTTCTTTCCTTCAAATAATCCAACGCTTCCTCCTGTGAGAGAATAATTTCTTTTTACATATTTACCATGTTTTTCGAGAACAATATAGCCATTACTGTTTTGTAAAGCATCCTCGCTTTCGGCAATAAAAACATTGCCTAAAAGATGGGCAGCAAGGTGCTTATATTTTTCATCTATTTCAATAACCGACAAAGCGGGGATAGCGCCTTCAAATAACTGTTCAGGAATAATTTCAAATGCATTCAATTTATCAAGCAGGAAAAAATTAGCTTTTCCTTTTTTATTATCATCCAAGAGATGTACAGCTGTAAGCCCTTCCTTAAGATCATTAACAACATAATAATTGAGGTATGGCTCCAGCACATTTTCAACTGCTGTGCGGTATTCTTCTTTCACATAAATTATATCTGAAAGCAAGGGAGCAGTAAAGTTCCATGCCTTATTGTTATGCAGAAATTTTACACTTTCGGGATAGCCTTCCATTGTATCGATAAGGCTTTTCAAAAGGTCGTGTTCATTCTGGCTGGAATCAAGTGTACGGTTTTCTTCAGCAAGCTCGCTTCTCAATTTTTCAAGCAGCACCTGGGTTTCTGCTATTTGTTCTTTGGTAAAAGTATTGTGCTTCTTTAATTGTTCCAGCGTTGATCTTTTTTCCTCAAGTTCTTTTTCAATTTGTTGCTTTTCTATTTCAAGCTTATCAAGTATTGAAGTACGCTGGGTTTGCTCTTCTTCAATTTGTGCAATCGTACGCTGGAGGTTATGAATAGAAGTATCAGCAACGGCCACGTTCTTTTCTGCTTCGAAATAATTTCGCTGTAAGATCATTTGTTCCTGGCGCAATGCATCTACTGCAGTTCTTTTTTCATCAAATATTTTTCTTTTCTCTTCAGCATTTTGTTTCAGCAATTCCAGTTGTTGCCTCTGTTCAGCAAGCTTATTATCTTCATCATTTATCTGTTGTTTTGTAAAACCAATGCTTTCTTCTATCCCTGTTAATTGCCCTTCGGCTTTTAATAAAAATTCCTTTAAGCCCGTTTCCCTTTCTTTTAAATATTGCAATCGCTGCGCGCTTAAATTTTTTTCACTTTCCTTTTCTCTTACTGTATTATTAAGTTCGTTAAATGCATGCTGCTGCTGCTGCAGGGCTTTTTCCTTTTCAATAAACTCTGCCTTTTCTTTTTCAATAGCCGCTTCACCCGTTGCTATTGCCGCTTCCAGCCCAATTCTCTTATCGGTTTCATTTTTTTGTTGCTCCATGCAAATCTTTATAAGTAATATTAAAACCTTCAAGCGCGGCTTTTGCCAGTTCAATACTTACTTCACGGTATTCTTTTTTTATTTCAAAATATTTCTCCGCTTTTTTTGCCTGGCTCTCGGTTGTTTTTAACTGGTTATTTATTTCGAAAAGTAAATCTTCAATACGGGCAAGGTCCTGTTCTGTAGCATCCAGCTTTAACCTGGCTTCCCGCTTTCTTGTTTTATAAATAGAAATGCCGGCAGCCTGTTCCAGCATCCTGCGGCGGCTGTTTTCTTTATCTTTTATAATATCATCAACCATACCCAGCTCAATGATGGCATAGCTATCAGTACTTACACCGGTATCCATAAAAAGATTATGAATGTCTTTTAGCCGGCAGCTTACATCATTAAGGCGGTATTCGCTATCCCCGTTCTTGTAATATTTACGGGTAATAGTTACCGTATTAAATTCGGTAGGCAATAAATTGCGTGTATTTTCAAATGTGAGGCTTACTTCTGCAAGCCCGCTTGCACTACGGGTTTTGGAGCCATTAAATACGAGGCTCTCCAGGTTTTCGCTCCTGAGCTGGCTTATCTTTTGCTCACCGATAACCCAGCGGATGCTATCTACAATATTACTTTTCCCACAACCGTTGGGGCCAATTACTCCGGTAATACCTTCGTCGAAATTGAGGATGGTTTTATCAGCAAAACTTTTAAAACCCTTTATTTCGAGGCTCTTTAATCTCACGGTATCTTTTTTTACAAGCCTGCACGAAAGACGGTTAGGGCAGGCAGGCAAATATATTGGTTATGTTATAAAGAAAGGTGTACCGGTACGATTTGCGTTTTATACTTATGCACACCTTTTTCACAGCGTATTTTTGTCGTGTCTAACAGGGCGGCCATTTTTTTGTGCCTTTGATTTTGTATACATTTGCAAAAAAAAATAATATGAAGACATTCCTTGTTCCTGTAGATTTTTCCGCAACTTCAGTAAATGCAGCAGAATATGCTATAGATCTTACAAAAGAAATTCCGGATGCTAACATAATTCTGTATAACGTATACAACCATATCAGCTTTCCAACTTTAGCTGAAAAAGAAGAAGGCTCACGCCAGATGGTTACTGAAAATGAATTGAAAAGATTAAAACGTAAGTTAAGGCCTGCAGATACTCAAAATGTAACGATCGAATGTGAAGATGGTTCTTTTATTGAAACGCTTGAAAAATATGTATTAAGCAATCATGTTGATATGGTAATTATGGGCATTACCGGCAGTTCCAGGATTAAACAGGTTTTTATGGGAACCAATACCCTCAATGTAATAAGACATATTAATACACCCGTTATGATCATTCCACCAAAGGCTGATTTTAACGGACTTAAAAATGTACTGTTTACATCAGATTTTAAAGATGTTGCACGCACAACCCCATTTGAGCCTCTTAAAAAAATACTTGACCTTTTCAAGCCAAGTCTTAGCATTCTCAATGTAGACAGCGAGCATTATATTGAATTGACTGATGAATATAAAAAAGAAAGAGAAGCAATTGAAGATAAGTTGAACACTTATAATCCTGAATTTTCTTTTTTAAGAGCTTTTGATTTTTTAGATGGCATTAACCGGTTTGTGGAAACAAAAAATATAGATGCCATCATTACCATTCCAAGAAAACATGGCTTTTTGAGCCAGTTATTTAAAACAAGCCATACAAAGAAGCTTGCCTACCACAGCCATGTTCCTATCATAGCGATTCATTGTTAGATTTTTCTGTTCTGGCCTGTTAATACGTGCCTGGTATTTTTACTACCTTTTGCAGGCAGGGTTCACCTGTTTCAATACCCGCATAAGTATTGGTTAATGCTGAAAGCTTTACTTTTACAAACTTCTGCTTTAAAAAATATTTGAAATCAATTACACCTCGCATTCAACGGGTATAAACTGATTTATGAAGAATATAAAGATCATAGAAGTACCCAGCGAGATTGGTGCAGGCACAAGAGGTGCAAGCCTTGGTATTGAAGCAATAAAGATTGCCGCACTTGATTTTATGAGTAATTTCTTCGTTCATTTTCCTTCCGAAAAAATAGAAACAGAAAACCATTTACTTTTCGAACCGATTTCATCGCCGTATGCCAAAAGGATTAATGGCGTATTAATCATGTATGAGCGGGTGTCAAAAGCTGTAAAAGATACCATTAAAAATAATTTTTTCCCGGTGGTGATCAGCGGAGACCATAGTAACGCGGGCGGCACGATCGCCGGCATTAAAGCAGCAAAACCAAACAGCCGGCTTGGGATTATCTGGATTGATGCACATGCCGATCTGCACACACCTTACACAACACCCTCAGGTAATATGCACGGCATGCCGCTCTCTGCATCCATTGCAGAAGACAACGAAGAAAATAAAGTGCATGACATTGATGAGAAGACTAAAAAGCAATGGGAGCAATTGAAACAATTTGGAAAAGTCTCTCCAAAAGTTTTACCTGAGGATGTAGTTTTTATTTCTTTGAGAGATTATGAAAAGGAAGAAAAAAATTTGATTGATAAATATGGCATGTATGTAATTACCACGGCAGAGTTGCGGCGCAAGGGGCCCGAAAATGTTGTAAAGGCGGCACTGCGGTTTTTAAATGAATGCACGGATATTTATGTAAGCTTTGATGTGGATTCTCTTGATTCATCGATCACGAAAGGTACCGGTACCCCGGTAAGCAACGGGCTTAAAGAAAGAGAAGCCGAAGACCTTGTAAGTAAATTTATGCAGAACAGAAAAATATGCTGCTTCGAGATCACTGAAGTAAATCCCACTCTTGATAAAGAAAACCTGATGGCAGAAATTGCTTTTAATATTTTGCAACGAAGTGTAAATGTACTGATGATGAATTAAACAAGTTACAGTTCAGCCGTCCTGTTTCAAACAGTATAAATTTAGTTGATGAAAGGCACTAAAAATCTATCAGCGTTGTTTGTAGCAAATTGTATTATTTATCACTTCGAAACAATTCTGTGGTTGTGAAAACACTCCCGGCCTTTTTGTGTATCAAATTCAATATCCGTTAATTTTACATTCATACGTAAATTATAAAGGAATTACACCCAGACGTTATGAAAAAAATTTTAAACCTGATTTTCTTTGTTGCTGCCACAGCATCGGTAACTGCTCAATCTCTGCAAAGGCCTAAATTAGTTGTGGGTATTGTTGTAGACCAGATGCGATGGGATTTTATATATCGGTACTATGATCGTTATGCAGAAAATGGTGGATTTAAAAGATTGTTGAAAGAAGGATTTAGCTGTGAAAACACAATGATCCCGTATGCTCCCACCATCACTGCCTGCGGACATTCCAGCATTTATACCGGTTCCGTGCCTGCAATAAACGGCATAACCGGAAATTATCTGGTGGGATAACCGCCTGAACAGGGAATGTCTATTGTACGGAAGACTCTTCCGTGAAAACGGTAGGCAGCAATACAACTGCAGGATTGCAAAGCCCGAGGAATTTATTAACCACCACTATAGGTGATGAATTAAGATTGGCTACAAATTTTCGAAGTAAGGTGATCGGTATCGCACTAAAAGACCGCGCCAGTATTTTGCCCGCCGGCCACACTGCCAATGGCGCTTACTGGTTTGATAGTAAAGCCGGTAATTGGATCACCTCCGGCTATTATATGAACAATTTACCGGAATGGGTAAAACGCTTCGATTCACGAAAATTGATTGATTCATTTTATAAAGAAGGATGGAAAACATTATATCCATTGAACACATACACGCAAAGTACTGCAGATGAAAATGCTTACGAGATCAGGCCGTTTGGCGCTACTGCAAAGGGCTTTCCCTATAATTTTAGCAGTTTCGCAGGCACAAATTATAATCTTTTTTTTGCTACCCCTTTTGGTAATACAATTACAGAACAGTTTGCCAAACAGGCAATAATCAGTGAACAATTAGGAGCAGACTCCATTACGGATTTGTTGACCGTAAGTTTTTCATCAACCGATTATATCGGCCATTCATTTGGGCCGAATTCTGTAGAAGCGGAAGATACCTATTTAAGACTGGATAAAGATCTCGGTGATTTTTTCAATTTTCTTGATAACACAGTTGGAAAAGGCCAATACCTTCTTTTTTTATCCGCCGATCATGGCGCAGCGCATGTGCCCGCCTTTGCAAAAGACCATAATATTCCTGCCGGTAATATAGATTTTGCAGCACTTTTAGATAAAATGAATGCGGTAGTTAATGAAAAATTTGGACGAAATAATTTAGTAGCAGACATTGCAAATTACCAGGTGTCTTTAAATTTATCGCTGATTGCTTCATCCGCCATAAAAATCGCGGATATAAAAAACTGTGCTCATCAATTATTTATTAAAACAACCGGGAATAGAAAGAGCTATTGATATGGATGATTTATCCAAAGTAATACTCAACACCAAGATCCGGGAAAAGTTAGTCAACGGTTACAACCCGGCACAGGAGCGGGGAAATACAATTACTTCTGCAGCCTCAGTGGATAGAAGGTTTTGAAAAGGGCGGCACTACCCACGGGGTTTGGAATCCATATGATTCACACATCCCGCTGCTTTGGTATGGGTGGGGAATAAAAGCCGGGAAAACCAACAGGGAATCATATATGACAGATATCGCCCCTACATTGGCAGCCATGCTCCACATTCAAATGCCGAGCGGGGCTATAGGAAATGTAATACCGGAAATTTTTAAATAATAATTGTACCAAAACAAATTAATACATCTTTGGTGTTATGTCAATTATAAAGCTGCGCGCTTCGAACGTAAATTGTCACCGTAGAATTGGAAATTCCAGTCTTTCATTACCGGCAATTTATAATAGACATAACTCCGGTTGTTAACGCCGATCAAATAACATGAAACGAGGCTTAATCATTTTATCATTGATTCTTCAGCATAGCTTGAGCTTTAGCCAGCCATCCCGAGTCAATGGCCAATTGTTCTTTCTGGATGACAGGTTGATTGACGCAACCCTTACAACCGATATAAAGCAATTAAGAAATGATAAAAAAAAGCTTGCTTACGTGCCGGCCAATATTGTCATGAAGTTTTCCGATACTTCAATAATAAGCGAAGACATACGCGTTAAGCCGAGAGGTGTGTATAGAAAAGTAAACTGCGACCTGGCTTCACTCATTTTAAATTTTGAAAATTCTACGTCACCGGAGCTATCGAGCTTAAAAAAACTAAAGCTCGTAAGCAATTGCCAAAAAGGCCTGAATTTTGATGAGCTGTTACTGAAAGAATACCTCGTGTATAAAATTCAAAATTTTCTCTCCAATAAAAGTTTTCGTGTAAGACTATTGCATTTAACTTTTAAAGACAGCAGGCAAAGGGTAAAGCCTTTCACACAGTATGCGTTTCTTATGGAAGATATGAGTAGCATGGCGGCGAGAAACAATTGCATTGAATTAAAAAAAACAGATTTGGTAACGGTGGGTTGTGAAAGGGCGCAAATGACTTTTGTGAATTTATTTCAGTATATGATAGGAAATACGGATTGGTCAATTCCCAGATGCCACAACATAAAGCTGATGGTACCAAAAAATGATACCCTTGCGCAACCTTTTGCGATACCTTATGATTTTGATTATTGCGGCCTTGTTGATGCAAGCTATGCAGTACCCGATGAGCGGTTTGAGATTCCATCCGTGCGGGACAGGCTTTATCGTGGGTTCCCAAGAACTTTTAATGAGTTACAGGCAGTTGTTGACGTTTTTAATGAAAAGAAAGAAAGCATCCTGTATTACATCAATCATTTTGATTTATGCAGTACAAGATGCAGGAAAGCAATGATAGCATACCTGGAGCAATTTTATGAGACCATATCAAGCAGAAAAAAAATACAATCAATTTTTATATCGAATGCGCGCACCGAGTAGATGCTGCGCAAAAACACATTACCTGCGCTTTTTTTAGTAATTATAAAAGGAAAGTTATTCCGGAACTACATGGGCAGTTCCTGCTTCTGGCGATGGCCCGCAAGCGAAGGATCCATCTCAATTGCCTTATCACATATTTTTTGGCCTTTTTCCTTATCACCTTTTTTTTGAAAAATCATTCCTGCCATAAACAATGAGCGTGCGTCCTTAGGATTTATTGTCAGCAATTGCTCGTAATAACCAATCGCTTCATCATAATGTTTGGTATCATACATTGCCTGGGCAATGTTGTTGAGGAGCTCTGTATTGTTGGGTTTGCGTTTGATGATCTCTGTAAGTGCTTTCACGCCATTTTGAGTATCGCCGGTATATAATTGTGCAAAGCCAAGATTTTCATAAAAATCATTTGTTTTATTATACCCTGCGTCACCAGCCATATTAAAATATTTCAATGCACTTTTATAATCATCCTGGTTATAGTAAATAAGCCCAAGCTCATACATCCATATGCTCCGTGGAGGCTCTAATGCTATGGCATTTTGCAATTGCAGTAATCGCATTTTTTTCATTTTCCAAGCTCAAGGTAAGTGCGGCCCAATGTGTATGCAGCCTCTGCATCTTTATCATTTTTACTGATTGCCTTTCTGCAAAAAAATTACGGCTTTTGCATAATCTTCAAGATTATAATAACTCATTCCAAGAACGCGGTCGGCATCAGGGCAATTAGTACATTTTTGCAACAGGTCTATTGCTTTTTGAAATTGCCGGTTGTTGAAATAAAGGGTCGATAATTCTTTAGCTACTTCATTATTACCAGGCTGTAACTGGTAAGCCTTTGTATAATTGCTCATAGCAATATCAACTTTACGCATCTCCAGGTTTGCCTTTCCATTTTCAATATAGGCTTCCGGATAATTTTGGTTAAATTGAATTGCTTTATCGAAATTTTTTGCCGCGACTGCAAAAAGCCGGGCCTCTTTTTCTTCTATGCCTTTATTGAAATAAAATTGAGCGCTGTCAATATGTTTGAGAAAAAAGGAAAGCAGGCAGGCGGGCACAAAAATATTGTCAGGATCAGGCTTTTCATAGTAAAAATATTACAAATATATACGAATTCTACTTGAGTACTATAGCTCCTAACGAAGGCAGGTGGAGATTTATTTCATACAATTTATTTTTCTTATCCACGAAAGTAGTTGTGATCTGCCTGGCCATCTACTTCTCCGCTTCCCCAGAATTTCTTTTCATCACTGTTAAATACCATCTGCCAATCCTTTTTTCCGTAAGCTTTTATTTTCCAGTTTTCTCTTTTAACAGGAGTCATATTAAAGACAACCAATATATCGTCTTTGCTTTTTCTGCCTTTTCTCGAATAAACAATAACCGATTCATCGCGATGGCTAAGATCTATCCATTCAAAACCCTCTTCATCAAACTGGTTTTCATAAAGAGCAGGCTGAGACCTGTAGAGACTGTTTACCTGGCCAACGAAGTCCTGCATCTTTTGATGTGGCTCGTGCACAAGCAAGTGCCAGTCTAACTCTGTACTATAATTCCATTCGGAAGTCTGGGCAAATTCATTTCCCATGAAGAGCAAGCTTGCCGCCGGGATGGGTATACATGTAAGTATACAGCAGGCGGAGGTTGGCAAATTTCTGCCATTCATCACCCGGCATTTTATAAATCATCGGAGATTTGCCGTGCACCACTTCATCGTGGCTTAAAGGAAGCATAAAATTTTCATCATAGTAATACATCATGCTAAAAGTGAACTTATCCTGGTGATCTTTTCTGAAAAAGGGATCCAGTTTAAAATAATTGATCGTATCATGCATCCAGCCCATCATCCATTTCATTCCAAATCCAAGGCCGTCATTAACGGTGAGCCCTGTGATATTCGGCCAGTCGGTGGATTCTTCTGCAATCATCTGCACATCAGGAAAATCGCGGTAGACCATTTCATTGAGGTTCTTGACAAATGCAATGGCCTCCAGGTTTCCATTGCCCCCAAATTCATTACGCTCCCACTCCCCTTCTTCTCTTGAATAATCCAGGCGTAACATCGAGCTTACTGCATCTACCCTTATGCCATCAATATGAAATTTATCAAACCAGAACCGTGCGCTGCTTATTAAAAACGACCGCACCTCCGCTCTTTTGTAATTAAAAATGTATGAATTCCAGTCAGGATGAAATCCTTTTCGCATATCAGCGTATTCATAAGTGTGCGTGCCATCAAACATGTAAAGCCCATGGGCGTCGTATGGAAAATGTGATGGCACCCAGTCAAGTATTACACCTATATCCTCGTTATGAAAAGCTTCAACCATTTCCATAAAATCTTCGGGTATGCCAAACCGTGAGGTTGGCGCGAAATAACCGGTTCCCTGGTAACCCCAACTGCCATCGAAAGGATATTCCATTACCGGCATAAATTCCACATGAGTAAACCCCATTTTTTTTACGTAAGGAACCAGCAGTTTTGTCGTCTCGTGATAAGAATTTAATGATTCCTCCGTATAAGGATAGGGACGCATCCAGCTTGCCAGGTGCACTTCATAAACACTCCACGGGGCATTGAGGTCATTTTTCATACTGCGTTTTTGCATCCATTCATCATCAGTCCAGTCATGTTCAAGGCTAACTGTTTTGGAAGCAGTGCCGGGCCGCAGCTCCCAGTGATTGGCATAGGGATCTCCTTTATATAATTTTACTCCCTGGTAACCTTCGATATAATATTTGTAAGAAGCATATTCATTTATATCAGGGATAAAACCTTCCCAGATGCCGGATCGTTCCAATCTTACAAATAATATGTGCCTCCTTTCATCCCAATTATTAAAATCTCCAACAACACTTACCATGGTTGCATTCGGCGCCCATACAGAAAAATAATATCCATCTTTATTTAAAACGTGTGAGTGATGCGAACCAAATTTTTTATAGAGGCTATAATGAGTTCCGTTGCTGGAAGTTTTCAATATCCTCATCTGTAAATAAAGAATAGTTCCACACGGGCTTTGTGCTATCGACAAAATTGATGTCTTCATATTTTGGCAAGGCGCTTTTCCCATTGTTTTCACTACGAGTTGTTTGCGGATGCGTTTTTTTTATTGCCATTTATGGAATGTTTATGTTTTCAAATCTTAATAATAGCATTTTTCTTTAACGTAAATTTAAGAATAGTGTTTAAGTTATGGTAAATAAATTAGTTCACTTTTGAATTATATTCCGCTGCCCCAAAACTGAATGCTTATGAAAAAATTATTTACTTTTTTTGCAGGTATTTTCATTTTGGCTCTTTCATCGTTTGCCCAATCAGAAAAGTTAGCGGATCAGTAAATGATCAAAACGAAAACAAGCCGTAAAAAATGCAGTAATAGCCTTATTAATACCAAAAGATTCTATACTCTACAAATTTACGCGCAGCGATGCTGAAGGCAAATACCTTTTGAATAGATGTAAAGCCAGGCAATTATATTCTGATGACCACCCATCCATATTATGCTGACCTGCTGGAAGACATTGAAATAAAAGCTGATACCGAACTTCCGCCTTATATACTTATATCGAAAGCAAAATTGTTACAGGAAGTAATTGTAAAAAGCGGAAGCCCGTTAAAGATAAGAGGCGACACCACGGTTTATACAGCCGATAGCTTTAAAGTAAGCGCCAATGCCAATGTAGAGGAGCTATTAAAAAAGTTGCCGGGCATACAGGTTGATAAAGACGGAAAAATAAAAGCAATGGGAGAAACAGTGGAAAAAGTATTGGTGGATGGTGAAGAATTTTTTGGAGATGATCCCGGAATGGCAGTAAAAAATTTAAGGGCAGATGCGGTAAAGGAAGTGCAGGTGTTTGATAAAAAAAGTGACCAGGCAGAATTTACAGGAATTGATGATGGCAAAACACAAAAAACCATTAACCTAAAATTAAAAGACGATAAAAAAACACGGCTACTTTGGGAAAGCAGATGTAGCGGCAGGCACACAAAACCATATTGAAAACCGTTACAACGACAACTTATTATTCAGCTCTTTCAAAGGCAAAAGAAAGTTTTCTGCGTTTTTATTGAATGGCAATACAGGCCAGGATGGCTTAAACTGGCAGGATGAACAAAAATATGGCGGGCTTGATGATAACATTTCATTGAGTATGGATGAAGATGGGGGCGTTATGTTTATGTGGCAGGGTAATACTGCAGATGACGAGCCTTATGTTGATCCCCAAAATGGATTTATGACCAATGTAAATGCAGGAGTTCAATACAGCAATAAATGGAATGATAAATACAACCTCAACTTTTCTCCTAAATACAACAGCCAGCAATATACCAATCACAAACAAACTTCTTACACAAACACAGGTAGGAGATTCGGTATTGAATGAAAACTCAGACGACGTGAGTAATGTTAACAGGCACAACTTTAAAATTAAAGGAATTTGGGATATGAAACTAGATTCCATGAATTCGTTTGAAAATAACCGCCAATAGCAATTTTTATCATACTGAAAGCGGAGAAATAACGAACTCTGTAACGACCGGTAATACAGGTACTTTAAAGAATTCAAGCAACAGGCAACTGCAAACAGACAATGATAAAAATGCTTTATCAGGAAATTTAATCTTCAAACATAAATTCAATAAGAGCAGGAGAACACTATCTGTTACCGCTGATTGGAATATACTAAATAACGAGGGAAAAACTTTCTTAAAATCACATAACCAGGCCTATCTTGATGGCAGTGTTTCGGGTAGCCAGGATTTGATCAAATGAAGAGATTATGACCAGTCTACTAAAAATTTTTCTGCAAAAATTGTTTATACGGAACCGCTTAGCTAAAAAATATTCCTTGGAGCTTGGCTACCAGCTTGCTTATAATTATGGCACTAACAATCAGCTAACGTATAGCTATTCCCCGGTTTCAAAAAAATATGATTATGCTATTGATTCTTTATCCAACCAGTTTAAACAAAATATCCTGCAGAACATTCCTTCTGCCAAAATAAATTTTGCTCAAATAAAAAGATAAAGATCAATACAGGCTCCGGTTTTGGATTTACAAATTTTGATTTAAAGGATCTTACTTTTAATAAAGATTATACAAGGAACTATGTCAATTTTTATCCCACTGCCAATATAACGTACACTTACAAGGCAAACCATAACATACGGTTTAATTATAATGGGAACACGACACAGCCAACCATCAATGAGTTACAGCCATTAAGAAATAATAATGATTATTTCAATCAATATATTGGCAACCCGGACTTAAAACCTTCTTTCACCAATTCATTTAATATATCTCACAACAGCTATAATTTTATTAAAGATATTTTTACCTATCAATCAATAAATGTAAGAGTAACCGGTAATTCAATTACCAATAACCGCATCATTAATATTGATTCGGGCAAAACAATTACCCAGCCTATTAATACAAATGGAAATATTTCAATAGAAATGTATGGGGGAATGGGTTTCAAATTAAAAAAGATTGATATGAGAATCAATATCGGCCCGTCCTTCAGTTATAATAAATATGCTGATGTAATAAACAGCGAAAAAAGCTTTTCAAAAACAACTACCCCGGGCATTTCAGTCTGGGTATCAAAATCGAAAGAAAAAAAATATGATGTATCTCTTCAGGATGAATTTTCTTATAATAGCAATACTACTTCGCAAAACAATACAAAATTCATTACTATACCAATACGCTTCGTTTAATGGAACACTATACATTAAAAAAGTATGGTCAGTTATTTCCGATTACCAGTTTTATGCACGCCAGAAAACAATACAGTTTGATAACAACCTGAACAATCATCTCTGGAATGCCCGCCTGCAACGTACTTTTAAAAACAATGAATTCACGGCATATATTTTAGTACGTGATATCTTAAATCAAAACATCGGCATTGAAAGAAATTTTTATAGTAATACTTATTCCGAAGTTATTAACGACAGGTTAAAAAGATATTTCCTCGTTGGCTTTACCTGGGACTTTAAAAATAAAGCTACTAAAGCAAAATAAAAAATGATTCCACGCATTTCATGCACCAATTACACGAATTGAAAGTGAATTTTGCGTTCATTGTTTATTAAACTTTGTGTATGAAAAAGCGCATGCAGATTAAGCAACAGTATAACTTTAAACAAATATGAAAATCAAAATATTATTTCTATCCCTAGGAATATTTTTAGTTAGCGGCTTATACGCACAGCAATTTATAAGCAAAGCTGTGATTGAATATGAAATGAAAGCGAATATTAAAAAAACGATGGGCAAGCGGAATGTTTGAGGAAATGCTGAAAGAAAACCTGCCACAATTTAAAACGGCTTATTACACTTTTACATTTGCCGATAATAAAAGTGTTTATAAGTTTGATCGCTGGAGTGCCGGGGCTAAAATGCCTGAATGGCTGAGAAAAAGTGATGAAGAAAATGTCTGGTATTTTGATCATAACAGCGGTATATTGAATATGCAGAAAAATGTATGGGGTTCCAATTTTAATGTAGAAGATTCCATACCGGCATTGCAATGGAGATTAATACCGAACGAGAACAGGGTAATAGCCGGTTTCAATTGCAGGAAAGCATCTGCAAAAATGTTTGACAGTGTATATGTATTCGCATTTTATACAGATGAAATCACTATATCCGGCGGCCCGTGCTCAATAAATGGTTTACCCGGAATGATTTTAGGAGTTACGATACCCAGGTTATTTACTTCCTGGATCGCTACTAAAGTTATTCTCAACGGCGTAAATGAAAGCACGATAAAGCCTGTTTCTGTTAAGAAAAATTACAGCATGAAATCTTTAAAATCGACACTGGATGAACGTACTAAAGACTGGTACGATGAAGGCGGGGATCCTGAAGAACAAAAACAACAAAAGAACGGTTTATCTGGGGAACGATGTTATAATACCATGTCAATGTAGGGTAGCTGAGGCATGTGCCAAATTCATATAAAATTCAAATCAGCGCGTCATAAAGGATTCTCACAGATAAATAAAAGTTATCAAAAAGTTATCATTTTGAAAACTTTTTGATAGCTTTGTCCTTGATGAATATTATTGTAAAAAGGACTGTATTATATTATATCGATAAATACAAGCCTGCAAGAATTCCCCTGTTAACATGGTATAATGAATTTTTGAAACAGCAATTTTACAATTTTAACGAATTAAAAGCGGTTTATGGAAATGCCAGTATAGTAGGCAATAACCGCGTAATATTTAATATAAAAGGAAATGACTACAGGTTAGTGGCATCGGTAAATTTTAAGCAATTGGCTGCTTATATTATTTGGTTTGGCACTCATAAAGAATATGATAAAATAAGCGCTGAATCTATAGAATTCGATATTACCATTTTAAACTATAAAGTAAAAAAGTAATGAATTGGAAAGTAATAAAAACTGAAGCAGCTTATCAAAAAGCTGTAAAGCGCATGATGGCAATTTTTCAGAGCAAGGAAGGTACACCGGAAGCCAATGAATTGGCTTTGCTATTGGTGTTGATAAAGGACTATGAAGATAAACACATTCAAATACCAGAGGTAGACCCTATTGAGGTAATAAAACTTAAAATGGCCGAGCGTGGCATGAAAGCTAAAGATCTTGAATTTATTATTGGGAGTAAAGGACACGTTTCATCCATTCTTTCGGGAAGAAGGGAAATAACCTTGAAAATGGCACAACAGTTAAAAGAATATTTTCAACTACCGGCCGAGATTTTTTTTGCACACAATACATTAAGTTGAAATCACTTATTTTATCATAATCCATCAAGGGAGTGATGATGAAATAATAATGCCGCCGATCTATTTCATCAATTCATACACACCGCTGGCTTTTGCATCAAGAAAAAAATCATCTAATACCTGTTACTTCTGCAGTAAGAATATTTTTCATTTTTGAAAATCCACTGGTTCTTTCGAAATACTTTTTAGGGGAGATATTTTTTTTATCTTTTGCCGTATTCAGTACCACCATGATTGTCTGGTCATTATTATAGCGGAAATAAACATACACACCATCATCCGGAGCATATTGCATCATTTTGCCGGTTGTTAATGCCGACGATACCTTTGCGAAAATTAGCAAGTTTTGCAATATATCTCCATATGCCTTCCTCCTGTGCATTTCGTCCTGCTATTGAAAATTTATTTAATGAATCTGAAGGCCATCCACCGGGAAAATCCTGCCGTACATGCCCGTCATTCGGGCTGGTAAAACCTGTAAGGCCAAGCTCATCCCCATAATATAATTCGGGAATGCCCCTGCAGGTTAAAAGCCACGTGATGGCTGTTTCATATTTTACAACGTCTTCACCCACGACAGAGAAAAAGCGTGCCATGTCATGATTGTCAAAAAAAATCACGTTGCGCATGGGATCTTTATAAACGAAGTCCTGGGCAAGAGTGTTGTATAAATTATTGATCCCTTCGGTCCATCAGATCTTTGTCATAGCATCCGTAATTGCCCATAGTGTTTGAAAATCTGCCGGCGCCTGCAGGTTACTCTTAAAAGGCATGTTATAATTATTTTGCACAAAATAACTTTGGTTGGGAACACCGTGCACCCATGTTTCGCCAAACATGGTAAGTTGCGGATATTCGTCCATGAGGGCTTTGTTACAACGATTCATGAACTCAAGGTTATTGTAAGGATAGGTGTCTATGCGCCACCCGTCAATTCCAAATTCTTCTACGGTCCATATCGCATGTTCAATTAAAAAATTGGCAACAAAAGGATTTTCCTGGTTGAGGTCGGGCATGCTGGATGTAAACCATCCATCAGTCATTTTCTTTTTCTCCATCTCACTTGCATATGGATCAAAATGCACCTGGTCCCTGTAATTTGTATTTGTATAAGACGGCCATTCGTGGAGCCAGTCTTTCATAGGCATATCAGTAACGGTAAAATGATATTTGCCCACATGATTGTATACAGCATCCTGTATTATTTTCATTCCCTTTGCATGAATAGAATCTATGAGCCGGTGATATGCCTTTTCACCCCCGATGCGCGGATCAATTTTATAGTGGTCTGTAAATGCATAGCCATGTTCCGTTCTGTCGGGCATATCATTTTCAATAACCGGGTTTAGCCATAAGGTTGTTACGCCCAATGATTGCAGGTAACCCAAATGATTAATAATGCCCTGTAAGTCGCCACCATGGCGGTTAAAAACAGTGTCGCGGTTAAGGCTCTGGTCGCGCATGCCGGCAACATGATCGTTGGATGAATCGCCGTTGCTAAAACGGTCGGGCATAATGAGATACATGAAATCCCTGGAAGTAACTCCCTGTGCATAATCCTTTCCGTTCCCTCCACGCCGCGCTTTTAATTCATATTGAAGGCTTATATTCTTCAAAAAAGGAAAAGAAAATTTTCCTGGTTTTGCAGTCTGCATCGATTGTAAGATCCAGAAAAATATAATTAGGATTCTCAACGCGATTGATCTTCATAAGATAAACACCTGTAGCAACCTTCACGCCGTTTGGGCCCATTTTTATCATCGGAAAATTATCGGCGATTTTATCTCCATGCACCATCACCTGCACCTTGTTCCACTTCATGCCTACCCACCAGTTTGTTGGATAGCATTTGTATTCATTTTGTTGTGCAAGAGATACACTTGAAAAGATTACACAAATGAACAATGAAAAAACTATTTTCATAGAAGTCACTTTACTTTAATTCTCAGCGTTAACAGGGCCGCAACAATCATTAAACAGCCTCCCAATACAATTGTATATATAGCATTCCCATGAAATATATGCTTTGTGAAAAAGCCTAATAACGTTGCGGCTAATATTTGGGGAATCACAATAAAGAAATTAAAAATACCCATATATACTCCCATCTTATTCGATGGCAAAGCGGCTGTGAGCATTGAGTATGGCATCGACAAAATACTTGACCAGGCAAGCCCGACGCCGGCCATGCTAAGGATGAGTAAATATTTATCTTTCACCAGGAAGAATGATATTAAGGCTATTCCGCCTGCAACGAGGCAAATCAGGTGAGTATTGGGCCTGCCGGTTCTCTTCGCCATAACCGGTAATAAGAAAGCGAAAAGTGCAGAAAATCCATTATAAAAACCAAAGAGTACGCCAACCCAGTTGCCAATTTCATTGTAGGCTTTTGACGTTGTATCTGTAGTATTAGCAAGGCTTTGAGCTAAACCTGGTGTGGCATAGATCCACATGGCAAACAGGGCAAACCAGGTAAAAAACTGAACAATTGCCAATTGCTTCATCGTATCCGGCATTTTGTATAAATCATTCACAACTTCAACAAGCCCCGTTTTCTTTTTTTGCGCCCAGAACAGGCCAGCTAATAGTTGTATTAAACCGAAACTTAGAATGCCCATGGTTAAAACATACAATTCCTTCTCTAAAGGCATATCGTTATGCGCAGTATTATAATAATACAACAGCCCCGTTAATACAATTCCTGTAATTAACCATGTAAACCCTTTTTTATAAAATGAGTTAACGGGAGTAGTGATAATTGAGTGGTCTATTTGTTGTTGTTCTATCGATTCAAAGCTTTTAAGCTCGGCAGGTGAGTATTCTTTAGTAGTGAATACCGTATAAGCGACGGAAAGGAAAAACACGGCGGCACCTATGTAAAAAGAGAATTTCACAGAGTCTGGCACCACGCCCAAAGCTGCTTCGTTGGCGACGCCGGCAAGCGTTAATAAATAAGGCAAAATTGAGGAGACTACCGCACCGATGCCAATAAAAAAACTTTGCATGGCAAAGCCGGCAGTACGCTGATCATCATGCAGCATATCTCCCACAAATGCACGGAATGGTTCCATTGAAATGTTTATAGAAGCATCCAGCAACCACAACATAATGGCTGCCATCCACAAGGCCCAAACATTTGGGAAAAAGATCAGGGCAAATGATGCGAGTACAGAACCAATCAGGAAAAACGGCCTTCTTCTGCCCCACTTTGGAGACCATGTTTTATCGCTTAAATGGCCGATGACCGGCTGCATAATTAAACCGGTCAGGGGGGCTGCAATCCACAGGATAGGGATATCATCAATTTTGGCGCCCAATGACTGAAATATCCTGCTGACATTTGCATTTTGCAATCCAAACCCAAATTGAATTCCCAAAAAGCCAACGCTCATGTTAATAACCTGCCTCAAAGTCAACATTGGCTTACTAACACCGGCGGATAAATTCATAGCAATCGTTTGGTAAAATTAAATGGTGTTGAATAACTACACAATTATAAAATACAATAATCACAAACCCTTGTAATCAATTTATCCGAGGTTAAATCCATCAGGAACTATTGCGCCTTTTTTTACAACTACAATACCATCTTTAACAGTGTATAATGCATGGTCACTATCTGCAAGGTGGGTACCGCCGTTTATTCTAACGTTATTGCCGATGCGGCAATTTTTATCAATAATCGCATTTTTAATAAAACAATTATCACCTATACCAAGCTTAGGCAAGCCGCGTTCCCTGTCAGATGCAATTTCCTCAAGTGTTTCATAATAATCACTTCCCATCAGGTAACAATCAATGACGGTAGTGCCGTGGCCGATTCTTGTTCTTATTCCTATTACACAGGTTTCAATACGTTCCGCATGAATGATACAACCATCAGCAGCAAGCGTACTATCCATACGTGGAACCACTGATTTTTGCCGGTGGCAGCATCCTTGACCGCGTGTATACTATTTTTGAATTGTCGAAAAAATTAAAGGGCGGAATATCTTTTGTTAGGGCAAGATTGGCTTCAAAAAAAGAAGAGATATTTCCTATATCCGTCCAATAGCCATCATATTGGAAACTAAAGACCTTATGATCTTTTATCGAACCAGGAATGATCTCTTTTCCGAAATCAGTTGCATCTTTATTCCGGTTTTGCAGCAATTCAAATAATACTTCTCTTTTAAAAAGATAAATACCCATTGAAGCGAGATAATTTCTGCCCATATCATGCATTATTTGCCCTGTATCACTTAACCAGTCCGGGAGTTTATCATACCCCGGCTTTTCAATAAATGAAGTTATTTTATGCTCCTCATCAGATTTAAGAATTCCAAATTCTGTGGCTTCCTTTTCGGTTACAGGGATGGTCGCAATGGTAATATCTGCACCATTTTTTTCGTGAGTACGGAACATCTTCCGCAAAATCCATTTGGTAAAGCTGGTCACCCGACAGGATTAAGACATGATCAAACTCATTACTATCAAATGCCTCAGGCATTGCCGCACAGCATCAGCGGTTCCCTGGAACCATTGCGGGTTATCGGGCGTTTGCTCCGCCGCCATAATATCAACAAAGCCACTACTGAAAGCACTGAACTGGTAAGTGTTTTTAATATGCTTATTTAATGAAGCAGAGTTGTACTGCGTAAGTACATAGATTCTGTTGATATTAGAATTGATACAGTTTGAAATGGGAATATCCACAAGCCTGTATTTTCCTGCGATGGGTACAGCTGGTTTACTTCTGCTGGCAGTAAGAGGATACAGGCGTGAGCCCGCCCCGCCCCCAAGAATTACCGCTATTAATGATTTGCTTATCCACATAGAATTTGAAATTATGAGTTATAAATTAAGGAAATACAAATTAAAGATAATCATTGAACCATCAAATCAGGTATGAGGTATCAGGCTATCAGCTTTGAGCTATCAGCAATCTGTGAACTTTTGAACCACAAACTATGAACTACAAACTTTGAACTACTACAAACTATCAACTTTGAACCTTTAAGCATTATAAAGATTGATATATACTTCTGCACTTTTTTCCCAGCTATTATCAATCTGCATAATATATTTCCTTATTTCGTCTAGCCGTTCCCGTTGTTCATATAATTGAATGGCCCGGTACACTGAATTAGTAATATCCCACACTGTGGCAGTATTAAATGTAATTCCATAACCACCTTCATCACCAAAATCTTTTACAGTATCTTTCAGGCCGCCTGTATTTCTAACCATCGGAATAGTACCATATCGCATGGCATACATCTGGTTAAGGCCGCATGGCTCAACCCTGCTCGGCATCAATAAAAAATCTGCTCCGGCATACATCTGGTGGCTTAGTTTTTCATTGTAACCGATCTGCGAATTATAATAGCCCGGTAAAATGGCTTCTCAGACTTTGCAACTGGTGCTCAATAGAGGGCTCACCACTTCCCAACACTAGAAAATTCATTTTGCCTTCCATATGATAAATTGAATCTGTGATCACCGCAGGTAAAAGATCAGCAGCTTTTTCACCAACCAGCCTGCCAATAAAAACAATAAGTGGTTTTGTTTCGTCAAGATTAAACTGGTCGCATAATATTTTTTTATTGATCGCTTTTTTTGCATCGAAATCTTCTATACCAAATTTCTCTTCTATATAAGTATCCTGCTCAGGATCCCATACATCAGCATCAATACCATTTAATATACCATAGCATTTTCCTCTTTCATATTCAAATAATTTTTCCAGCCCATTGGCTTCATATCGTCAATTCTTCCAGATAGCCCGGGCTAACGGTGGAAACTTTTGCAGCGCATTTTATTCCGCAGGCAAGCGGGTTGATTTCCTTTTCCCATTCAAGTAAACCCGATTTCCAGTTATCCCAGTGAGGAATGTAATTGGATTTATCCCAACCCATCCAGCCCTGGTATTGGGCATTGTGAATTGTAAGAACTGTTTTAACAGATGATAAATGCTGATAAGCATAACAATGCTGCATCATAAAAGGAATAAGCGCTGCCTGGTGATCATGAACATGAACAATATCGGGGCGATGGTTCCATTTGCTTATCCAGTCAACCACTGCAATCTGGAAAGCAGTGAACCGCAAAGAATCATCATCATAGCCATAAATTTTTTCCCGGTCAAGCAAACCATAAATATCCACAAGGTATAAATCGAAGCCGGTAACATTATCTGCTTCTTTAATTATTGTATACTCAAACCAATAATTTGCAACACCAAATGCACCTTTATGCACTACTTCAAATTTATTCTCATACAAAAATTTTGTGCGATACATTGGCATTACAACCTTGGCAATATGCCCAAGCTTATTCTGATATTTTGGTAAAGCACCTACTACATCGCCAAGGCCGCCTGCTTTGGCAACGGGATAACATTCCGCACTTACGTGAATTATTTCCATACTTCAAAATTTAGCTTCTTCAAAATAAGCATCATTTTCTTATTAAAAAATTATTAATGAAAATTGTTACCTTAAAAAAATTCTGTTACTTTCATTCAAAATCTCTTACGATGGCTACTCCTACGATGAATTTATCAACTCCAAAAATAACAGGTGGCAAATTTGTCCCAACAAATTATGGGGCATTGAGCACATTAATTGTCGTATTTTTTTTCTGGGGGTTTATTGCTGCAGGTAATAGCGTGTTTATTCCTTTTTGCAAACATTATTTTCATCTTGACCAGTTTCAAAGCCAGCTTGTTGATTTTGCTTTTTATCTGGCCTATTATTTAGGAGCACTTGGCTTATTTGCCTACGGGGCTTTTGGTGGCAATGACCTTGTGGCGAAATGGGGTTATAAAAAAAGTATTGTATATGGTTTACTCTTTTCTGCCCTAGGCGCCGTGGCAATGATCATAGCTGTAAATGCAAACACTTTTACGGGCATGCTGGTAGGGCTTTTTATTGTGGCATTAGGATTTTCCCTGCAGCAAACCGCAGCACAGCCATTTGCCATTTCGTTAGGTGATCCATCAACAGGAACCAGCCGGGTAAATCTCGGAGGAGGTATAAATTCTTTTGGAACTATGATAGGCCCTTTATTGGTTGCATTTGCCTTATTTGGAACAACAGCGTTTGTGCCCGATGAAAAGATTGCAGGATTGGGCCTTAGTAAAGTTATAGTTCTGTACACAGGTGTTGGTATTCTTTTTATAGCGGCGGCAGCATTATTTTATTTTTCAAAAAAAGTGCCGGCAGGTGTCTCAACTGAAAAAACAGAAAAAGCTAATAAAGCTCTTGTATTCTTTACTAATTATGACAGGCCTTCTTATCATCATGTTTGTTCCGGTATTCAATAGTTATAAAACGGATCCGTCTATTATTATCTGATATTGAAAAGCATGACCTGGAAACGTATCGCATGAAATGGCTTTTTGGAGCGCTTGCTGTTGTTGTTTTAAGCCTGCTGATTTCGAATATGAGTGCAAGAAAAAATCCTGATGGATGGGGCGCCATGAAATATCCTCAGTTGGTTTTAGGAATGCTGGCGCTGTTTGTTTATGTGGGTACTGAAGTTACGATTGTAAGTAACCTGAGTGAATTATTAAAACAGCCGGATTTTGGCGGATTCCAATCTTCACAGGCCGCTATGTTTGTATCAATGTACTGGGGCAGCTTAATGATAGGCCGCTGGGTGGGTTCAATCCCCGCTTTTGACCTGAAGCCTGCAACAAAGACAATTACTTACGTTTATTGTTCCACTGGTTGCCTTTGCAATTGTGTTGGCAGTAAACGCTATTTCCAAACATGAGGTAAGTATCCTATATTATTATATTGTATGTGTGCTCATTCAAATTGGCGCCTTTTATGTAAGTAATAATAAGCCTGCACGCACACTGTTAATTTTTGGTTTGCTCGGCATGATTTCAATGCTTATTGGACTTTTCTCAACCGGCACATTAGCTATCTATGCGTTCCTAAGCGGAGGGTTATTTTGTTCTATTATGTGGCCTTGTATTTTTGCATTGTCCATTGCTGGCCTGGGGAAATACACCACACAGGGGGCCGCATTTTTAATTATGATGATCCTCGGCGGAGGAATTATTCCGCCCATCCAGGGTAAGCTGGCAGATTACCTTCAATCGAAAAGCGACGGTGTTACCGGTTACGGAATACATTATTCGTATTGGGTACCCGTGGTTTGTTTTGCCTATATTACTTTATTTGCATTCATTGTTAAGGGTATTTTAAAAAGACAGGGAATTGACTATGAAGTTCCTATAGAAGGTACCGATGAAATTAATTCACCTGAAGGAGCGCTGGAAGGGCAACCAGCCAGATAATCTTTATGAGAAAAAGATAATTAAGATATGGAATCACCATTAGAATATGCAATTGGTATTGATGTCGGCGGCACTACAACGAAATTTGGAATTGTAAACCACCGGGGTGAAATTTCTAACCGTGGGGACATTCTTACCACCAGGCATAAAAATGTTGAAAAATTTATTGATCAGTTGTACGATGAGCTTTCTCCGGCCATAGCAGAAATTGGCGGAATTGATCTTATAAAAGGAATTGGCGTAGGCGCCCCCAATGGAAACTATTATAACGGTACCATTGAATACGCTCCTAACCTTATTTGGAAAGGTATTATTCCACTGGCAGACCTTATCAGCAAAAAATTTGATAAGCCCTGCTCGCTTACTAACGATGCAAACGCTGCGGCCGTCGGTGAGCTGATGTATGGAGCGGCCAGGGGAATGCGGGATATTATTATGATTACATTGGGAACGGGAGTCGGCAGTGGAATAATCGCTAACGGACAATTGATTTATGGCCATGATGGGTTTGCGGGTGAGTTGGGCCATACCATCATACGGCCGGGCGGCCGCCTGCATTGGGGAACCGGCATGAAAGGCAGCCTTGAAACGTACGCATCTGCGACCGGTATTGCGCTTACAGCAAAAGAATTGCTGGATGAAAGAATGAATGATGAAAGTATTTTACGAAAAATTCCTCATGATAACATTGATGCCAAAGCAGTTTATGAAGCAGCTATGAAAGGAGATAAAATGGCAAAAGAAGTTTTTAAATTTACCGGCCAGATACTTGGAGAAGCTCTCGCCAACTTTGTAATGTTTTCCTCGCCGGAAGCAATTATCCTTTTTGGCGGTGTCATTAAGGCTGGAAAATTGCTAATGGACCCGGTTAAAAAACACATGGAAAAAAACCTGCTTCCTATCTTTCAAAATAAAATTAAATTACTATTCAGTGAATTAAAAGAATCCGATGCAGCAATACTGGGGGCAAGCGCTTTGGTATGGGAAATAAAGCCCCAGGAACAAAAATTAGCTAATTAGCTAATGTGCTAATCTGCCAATTAGCTAATGTGCTAATCTGCCAATTAGCTAATGTGCAATTGAATTAGCTAATGTGCTAATGCGAGCTTTTCAACTTTGAACCTTCAACTTTGAACTTCCAACCTTCAACCTTGAACCTTCGAACTTCAACCGTATCATCTGTTCATCAGCCATTCCCTTCTGCCCCAGCCTTCAATTACATGTTTTTCAGAATGATAAGAGGACCTTACCAATGGCCCGCTTTCCACGTAATCAAAGCCAAGTTCATAACCAATCTGCCGTCATTCAGCAAATTCATCAGGATGTACAAAACGATGTACCGGCAAATGTTTTTTTGATGGCTGAAGGTATTGGCCAATTGTTATTACATCCACATGGCTTTCCCTCAGGTCATGCATCGTTTGTATTACTTCCTCTTTTTCTTCACCAAGGCCAAGCATAATTCCGCTTTTGGTGCGCATGCCGCCTTGCTTTAAAATTTGCAACGTCTTCATGCTGCGCCAGTACTTCGCCTGTATTCTAACGGTGCGGGTTAAACGCTCAACGGTTTCTATATTATGACTCACCACGTTAGGAGCGGCATCAATAATTCTTTGAATATTTTCTTCTTCAGCTTTAAAATCGGGAATAAGTGTTTCAAGTGTAGTTGAAGGATTTAAAGCCTGCACTGCCTTGATCGTATTATACCAGATAACTGAACCGCCATCTTTAATTTCATCCCTGTCAACAGAAGTAATTACAGCATGTTTTACTTTCATCAAATGAATTGCTTCTGCAACCCGTTGCGGTTCGTCCCAATCTATGGCAAGCGGCCGGCCGGTTGCGACTGCACAAAAGCCGCAACTCCTTGTACATATATTACCAAGTATCATAAAAGTAGCAGTGCCTTCTCCCCAGCATTCACCCATGTTGGGACAATTTCCACTTTCACAGATGGTGTGCAGCTTATGTGTATCAACCAGGTTCCTTACGTGCTTATATTCTTCACCAATAGGTAATTTTACCCGAAGCCAGGATGGCTTTTTTGGTCTTGATTTCCGGTTGGTTATAATTTCTTCACTCATTAACTAATTGTATTATTAAAAGTTGAAAGAGATTATTGAATTCAAAATACACGCAGCTATTTTCTTTTACCAAAACAAATAGCCACATAAGCGCTAAAGAAAAACTGCCTTTGCGGAATTTGAAGAAGTATGGGAATTTTTTTAGAATATAATTCGCCGGTAATACCCACTTCAATTGCCGAAACAATTTCATTGTAGCTGCCATAGTCAAATCTTAACGCATGTTTTTGCATACAGCCCGGGAGTTACTTTAATTTCGCTCCATCCTTTTCCAAATGTAGGGCCGCCAACAAATGGCCCGTTTAAAAAAGTAGCACTATCCGGTGAATTGTATTTTACATATTTAAGGTCGCTTCCCTCCTGTACCTGGATATAATAAGGCCTTAGTAAGGCTAATGACAAACCCCCGCCGTAATTCCCTGTAACACTTACGCCATTTTTATTCGATTTATTACCTAAAAGAATTTGTTGCTGTACACCAAGCTTAACGGGGTAAAAAAAATTTTCTTTGCCATAAATAAAGGGAATAGAATTAACAAAAGGATTGTTTTGCTTATCTTCTTTTACATTTTTGCGCTCGCTGATCTCCAGTTGATATAAAGTAGATTTCTTTACAGAACTTGCACGCCCCAATTCGAAGAAAATTCCGTAGCCGTCATTTATAAGCTTGGCGCCAAACACAAAGCTTTTCTTATAAGCAATAACGCCCTCTTCCTCCTCCTTAATCAGGTTATCTTTATGTGCACGCCTTTCCTGTTGTTTTTGTTTCTTTGATTCCTGTGCAGATGCTCCGAAAGAAGCAGCAATAATAAAAATTAAAAAGATTATTTTTCGCATGTAATTTATTGATGTTTACTGGTGTAAATTTATACAAAAATACACAATGACTGCCTCAATAGTATACACCGGAAATTTACGTTGTACCGCGCAGCACCTTCAAAGCGGAACTGTTATTGAATCGGATGCCCCTACTGATAACCGCGGCAAGGGTGAAAAATTTTCTCCTACCGATCTTTTATGTGTTTCACTGGCAACCTGCATGCTGACTACTATGGCGATAAAAGCCACGGAATTGCAGGTAGATCTTACCAATGCAAAAGCTGACGTAACCAAGCACATGCTCAGCAATCCGCGCAGGGTTGGTAAGATTGAAGTGGCCGTAAACCTGCCTGCAAATGGCACCGAAAATGACCGGAAAATTTTGGAAAAAACCGGTGACAATTGCCCCGTTATGAAAAGCATTCATCCTGAAATTGAAGTGATCGTAAGCTATAACTGGAACCTCGCCAACAAGGCCGGTGAAGAGATTAAAAGCACGATCCCTGATGCCATCCAGGCAATAATTTAACAATTAATTTATTTCTCTGCGAAGAGCTTTTTTTGATAAAGCACTGCGGACAGCATGAGTTATCCCTTCCTTATTATAACCTGGAATGCCTGTTACCCACATAAAATAAAATTAAACGGTATTGTAGTTATCCTGCTTAAGCCGTCGCATTATTAATAGAAGGGTTATTAATGATATTATAAAAAAGCCACTGTAGCTTAACCAGGAGATAAAAATCGGATGGATGAAGAGGCTCCTGATTGTTCTAAAAAACGGAAAATAAAAAATAGAAATTGCAATCACGCTAAACCAATCATTTAAACTGGTAAATTCAAAGGCATTCGTAAAAAGATAAACAAAAGCGATAATAATTAACAAGGAAAAAATCATTTCCGGAAAACTTCCTCCTCCAAAAATAAGCGCAAACAATGCCATCCACATCGGCATATTAAATTTTTCGCCGGGAATCATTAAAAACAAAAAAGAAACGGCAGATAAAATTTTAAATATTGTTGTTAAACGTTTCACTCAGCCGAAATATTTGCTCCACGAAAGAAATTTAAATAAAACTGTTTTACCGGTATGCTGCCATTTTTATAGCATATTCGGCAACAAATTGGTATTGATAAAAACATTCCTCTTAACTATTTTTTCGCGCACTGCAATGGCATGGATTGTGTTCAAAACCATATGCAGCACTTATGCCGAAATAATAAAACGACCGGCAGCCTGCTCAATTAAGAACTTCTTTTAACAATGCATTTCCGATTGCGCATTGCAGGCAAAATTTCTTATTGCAATATTCATTTTTAAGCTGAATAAGTGCCTGCGAATCGAATGCACTTTTATTAGAAAAATCAAGATTTTCAAATCCTTTCGTTATCATATTTTTTTCCGCAGAAAGTTCATCAAGCCATTTATTGCCTTGTCTTTATATACCTGCTCATTGTGATGTATTCCATAAGCAAAAAGTACAGGAACAATAGTATTGATGATTATATTATTAATCATCTGGCTGCCCAGTGTTTTTTCTTTGTAAGCAGAATCCTGGTCAAAAATATAATGGTAATGCCAGTAATCATTTGCCTTTACATCGAGCATTTGTTTCACTTCTTTCAACGAGGATGCATCTTTTATTTTTGAAAACAAATGCTCACTTTCATGAATAAGCATAGAAAGCTGCGCGAGCCTTATTGTTGGAAAATTAGCAGGGCGCATTCTTAAAAAAAACAGTTCCCGTCAATAGTTTCTAATTTATATTTTTTTTGATAAAACCAATATTCCTTTTGAAGCATAAGAGGATACTTTTCCTGAAATTGCGAATTAAGCAATCCTGCCTGTCCAAATAATAACGCCTCAATCTGTATAATCCTGTTTTTATGTTTTGCTAAAATAGCAACGGGTAATGTTTTTGCAATTCTTTGAAAAAAGTCGCTGTTTACAGTAAGCCCGAAATTTGCCGCAATAAGCCACCAAAATGTTTCTTCCCAATGAAAATTTGTTTCGCTTAATATTGAAAGTATTCTTGCCGGATTTGGCAATCAGTCTTTCAGCAACCAGTCTTTGCTTCCAGTTGATAAGTGTCAGTTCATTTACCTGCCGCACCTGGCTTTCACATGGAATAAAATGAGATGTTTCCATCAGCTCCCTGTACTTTTCAAGCAACAATTTTGAAACCCTGTTTTTGAGTTCAAATGTGGGCAAATCATTTCCATTACGATCTTTTATTATGGCATCCTGGTTCCATACTACATGAAGAATTACATTGCTGAAATTTGAATCTGTAGTATGGTTATGCAAATTCCAGTCAGATGAGTTGATGTGAAGTTCTACATTACCTGCCCAGAGTGTTTTGTTGATTTTTATTTTTGCACCGGCAAAATCGGGGCCCTGGTTGCTGTTGTGGGTGCCGGGATGTATTATTTGAATAGTTTCACCCGACGATGTAGCATAGTTCAGAACTATTAAAATATTGAAACTTCCAAATATATTGTAAAAGATCTTCCTTCATCAGCCAATCAGTTAATGAAGAAAATTATAACAAATATCCTGTTTATCCTAATCTCTGCAATTCTTTGACAACACGGCTTACAGGTAAACCCATAACATTATAAAAATCGCCGTTGATAGAGCGAATGCCTGTAACCCCTATCCATTCCTGTATTGCATAAGCGCCGGCTTTATCGTAAGGCTTGTATTTGTCAACATAATATTCTATTTGCTGCCGTGAAAGTGCATGAAATTCCACCAGGGTTTATCGGCAAAAATTATTTGTTTCTCCTGCAAATAAAATGCAAACACCTGTAATTACAGAATGAGTTCTACCGGACAACAGAGTAAGTGTTTTAATGGCTTCATCACGTGCCTGACGGTTTCCCGATTATTTTATCATCCAGTACCACGATTGTATCGGCTGCCAGGATCGGGTACGCCTGCACGTTAGTCTGTATATCTCCTATTTTTTTTACCGCCACGGCTTTATTAAAAGCAATATGCATGGCAATTTCAGCGGGAGATAAATGAGCAGGATAACTTTCATCTGTTTCATGCAATATTTACCTCAAAAGGAATTTCTGCCCATTGCAATCAACTGGCTTCGCCGTGGAGATTGCGAGAGCCAAAATAATTTTTTCGAATTTACATTGTTGAATATAAAATTTAAAAGAAAATCATTGACAAGATATGCCTGTAAGCATTATCAGTTTTACAACAGTACTTAACATGGTGAAAATCTTTTTTGGTATGCGCCACATACAATTTGCGAAGTACATATAATAAAGGAATGATTATCGTAAGCAGGAATATAACGCTGAAAACCACCAGCCCAACTGTATTACATAAAATTGCATGGCTGCTACAGAACCGATAATTACTACGATCCACACGGCTACAAAAACTTTTGATACCTGCAAGCCCCAGACAATTGGCATTGTTTTACAACCATATTTTACATCTCCACTCATATCTTCCATGTCTTTAATTACTTCACGTATAAGAGAAATTATAAATGCAAACCCTGCATAAATAAATGAAAGCTTAAGAAGCCTTTGCCAGTAAATATCATGCGGGCTTACCGGTAATTTGTATTCCGAAACAGTAAGTATTAAAATAACCCAGGCTGTAAGCAACGATATCAATACATTTCCAATAAGTAATTTTTTTTTGAAAGTGGTTGAATAAAACCAAAGGCCGATAATGGCAAGCAGATTAAAAGCAGGAATGTAAAGATTGCGAAGTTTATAACCGACGTAACAGCTTATCACAAAGCCAATAAATGAAAAAATAATGTGAAGAACAATTGCCCATCGCCTTTTTATATATCGGTCTATAATGAGTTTCGCCGGCTTGTTTACAAGATCAATATTCACATCAAAATAATCATTGATAATATAGCCTGCAGCGGCAATACATACAGATGCAAATACCAGCAGGTAAAATAATGGCAATGAAAGCCTGATGCTTTCAAATGCCGGAAGGACTGTTAATAAAAACGAAACGTCAAAATAAAAAACCTGAACAGTACTTGTGTAAGAGCAATAAAAAACAGGTTGGGCCACCTTACCAATTTAAAAAATGCCGACAGAACATTCATTCAGAAATTTTTATTAGTGAAGCTGTTCATGTTGAAGGAATGCATGTCTCCAAAGGCCAGTTATTATTTAGTTTCAATACTTTTTCAATTACATCTCTCACACATCCGTAACCTCCGCGCATAGGCGAAATATAGGAAGATATTTGTTTTATTTCAATTGCTGCATCAGCAGGGCAGCAGGCAAACCCTGCAAGTTTCATACAATTGTAATCCGGTATATCATCTCCCATAAATAATATTTCGCTCAGTGAAATATGTGTTTTTCTGAAAGATATTCTTTTAAAAAACTCTCTTTATCATTTACTTTCATTAATACTTCTGTAACACCAAGCTTTGAAGCCTTTTTTCAACAGGCGCGGATTCGCTGCCGGAAATTACAACAATTTTGTAAGCCCGATTTAATTGCTAACTGCAACGCGTACCATCTTTAATATTCATTTTTCGTAACCATTGCCCGTCGTTTTCAATAATAAGAGTTCCATCTGTAAGTACCCCATCCATATCAAATACAAAAGCTTTTACAAGACCTGAGGCGGGAAAGAATATTCATTGATATAAAAATTTCGGGTAAAAATGAACAAAGCAGGTGTTAAAAATGTTAAGAAAATTCAGCATATAAACCACCGCCTTAAAATCATATCATGATTAGCATTTTAAAATGTACGGCTTTCTTTATTGTTATTACTGATTTACGGCCTTTCAAATTACTTTACAATCATCATTAATATATACCTTGCCGCACGCAAAACTACACTTTACACTACAAAAAACTTTACTATTTGGTAATGTTATTTGTAGAAGTCTATCGCTTTTTTTCATGAAGTTTTAAAATACTTTCGGAAAGTTTAAGATAAAGATACTTGAGATCAGGATGAGAAGAAAGTGTTTGCAAATGAAGCGTGAGCGTAAAAATATCTTCCCGAATGGCGGGGCCAGTTTGCACATTATACGGCGAATTAGGTTAACGCGCGAAGTAACTTCATTTATCAGAGGCAACAAATTTTTAAAATTCAATTTTTTCTTTTTCGCAATAACCTTCTGCAATTGCATATAGATGGTTGGTGAAATTACTTGCAAATACCGCAGCAATATGGTAATGCAATCTTTCCTGGCTCATTAGCTGTAATTACGTTTTGAGAGAGGCTTTCTGCAAATTCAATTATTTTATCCAATGTTTCTTTGTTATTGCCTTCTACAAGAAAAGGTATTTCCGGAATTTCCTGTGTTACTTTGGACAGCGTTTGCAACGGATAAAGCACCCCGTATGCGGATGAATTATTTTTAAGGATTTCTATTGAAACCGAACCGGCGGTATGAACTACAAATTTATCTTTTAAAGCTGTAATTTTCCCGATCGAATCCAGGGCAACATCTGCCAGGGCAATTATATAAATATCTGCCTGTGCAAACATGAGCTCGTCTAAAGAAACAGCCTTTGCATTATATTTTGATGCAAGCGTTTTGGCATGATCCACGTTACGGCTCACCACCTGTACTATTTCATGGCCGCCTTTTTGAATTAAGTGCACATAAAACAGAGGCAACATTTCCCGAACCTACAATTACAACCTTCATTTAATATTGTTTTTGCTTAGCAGTATAACGCATGCAAATAAAATATGAATACAATTTACATTCGACCTGTAAAATGTTATCGAATTACTTTAACTGTTATTATACAATATTGGGGCAGGTCTTTCTAATATACGGGACCGTTTACTAATGGAGTGTAATTGCGAAGATAATAATGGCATCATCAAAATTCCTATTTAGCTTTTAAGATTCCATTTTTAATTTTTAAGCTAATATTGCAGCTAACGAAATTACTTTGCTTGTTATTGCATTTCGTATTTGAAACGATAGCGCGGAGAAGATAAATAAATAATTATGGCAAAAAATTTATTGATAGTTGAGTCCCCTGCGAAAGCTAAAACAATTGAAAAAATACTTGGAAGTGATTTTGATGTAAGAAGCTGTTATGGGCATATTCGTGATCTTGAAAAAGATGATATGGGTATAGATGTTAAAAATAATTTTGCACCACGCTATAAAGTTCCGGATGAAAAAGCAAAGTGGTAAAAGAACTAAAACAGCTTGCAAAAAAAGCTGACGAAGTATGGCTGGCATCGGATGAGGACCGTGAAGGAGAAAGCATAAGCTGGCATCTGGCCGAAGTATTAGGGCTTGATACGAAAACTACCAAACGAATTGTTTTTCATGAAATTACAAAATCTGCCATTCAAAATGCAGTACAAAATCCCAGGTTTATAGATATGAACCTGGTAAATTCACAACAGGCCCGCAGGGTTCTTGACAGGCTTGTGGGTTTTGAACTTTCACCGGTATTATGGAGAAAAATCGGCATGCAGGGAGGCCTTAGTGCAGGCAGGGTGCAAAGTGTGGCTGTAAGACTGATTGTTGAAAAAGAAAGGGAAATCAACCAGTTTGAATCAACCAACAATTTTAAAATTGAAGCCTTGCTTGCAGCAACTAACGGTAACGGTAAGACGCTTTCTTTTAAAGCAGAAGATGGAAGACAACGTACGCTTGAAGACGCAGAAAAATTTTTAGAAAAGCTGTAACGGCGCATCTTATTCCGTAAAAGATATTGAGGTAAAACCAGGAAAACGTACGCCGGCACCGCCCTTTACAACCTCAACACTGCAACAGGAAGCCAGCCGGAAACTTGGATATAGTGTAAGCAAAACAATGTTGCTTGCACAGAAGCTTATATGAAAGCGGGAAGATCACTTACATGCGTACAGACAGTGTAAACCTAAGTGAAACTGCAATGAAGCCAGATGCAGGAAGAGATCACTAAAAGTTATGGCGAAAAATATCTTCAGTTGCGCAAATATAAAAATAAAAATGAAAGTGCACAGGAAGCGCATGAAGCAATACGGCCCACTGAAATACAAAACAGTACCGTTCATGACGATGAAACAAGGCGTTTGTATGAACTGATCTGGAAAAGAACTATTGCCAGCCAGATGAGTGATGCGATTCTTGAAAAAACAATTGCAAAAATAAATATCAGCACCACCGAAGATGAACTTACGGCAACAGGCGAAGTTTTAAAATTTGATGGATTTTTAAAAGTATATTATGAAAGCAATGATGATGATGAAAATGACGGGCAGTTGATGGAAAGTGAAAGCAGGCTTCCACCACTTATCTGTTGATCAGCAATTGAGTTTGAACAAATGACCGCAACAGAAAGATTTACAAGGCCTCCGGCAAGGTTTACAGAAGCATCTCTTGTAAAAAAACTCGAAGAGCTTGGTATTGGAAGGCCAAGTACTTATGCTCCTACTATCAGCACTATCGTAAAAAGAAATTATGTTGAAAAAAGAGATAAAGAAGGAGTAAAAAGAGATATAAGAATCTGAAACTTAAAAATGATATTATTGAAAAAATAACCACGCAGGAAATTACGGGAGCCGAAAAATCAAAATTATTTCCTACAGATCTTGGACTTGTTGTTACAGATTTTTTAAATCAACATTTTGATGAGGTAATGGATTATTCTTTTACGGCCAATATTGAAGAAGAGTTTGATAAAATAGCAGAAGGAAAACAATTTGGAGTAAAATGGTTGGTGATTTTTACAAGCCTTTTCATGAAGGATGTGGAACATACACTTGAAAATGCGGAACGGGCAAAAGGCGAAAGGGAATTGGGTGTAGACCCTGTAAACGGCAAGCCGGTGTATTGCAAGAATGGGAAGGTATGGCCCAATGGTGCAAATTGGTGCACAGAATGATGAAGAAAAACCCCGGTTTGCAAAACTAAAAGCCACACAAAGTATTGAAACGATTACCTTGGATGAAGCGCTTGAATTGTTTAAACTTCCATTGATACTTGGGAGAACATAATGGCCTTGAAGTTTCCGTTAACATGGGCAGGTTTGGGCCTTATGTAAAATTGGGAGAGCAATTTATCTCTATTCCGAAAGGTGAAGATCTATCTGAAATAGACCTTGACCAGAGCCATAGAGATTATACAATGCAAAGAAAGTGGAAGATGCTCCGATTGGGTTTTATGATGAAAAACCTATAACCAAAGGCAAAGGCCGTTTTGGCCCTTTTATTAAATGGAACGATCTTTTTATAAATGTACCGAGGGTTATAATTTTGATTCGCTCACGCAGAAAGACTGTAATGAACTTATTGAAAAAAAGATTGCAAAAGAAGCCAACCGTTATATCAGGCAATGGCCCGAAGAAAAGATTGCAATTGAAAATGGGCGCTGGGGGCCTTTTATCCGCTTTGGTAAAAAGATGCTGAAACTCACTGGTAAAGGAAAATATACTCCCGAAGAATTAGCAGCAATTGACCTTGAAGAAGTAAAGAAAATAATTATTGCACAGGACCCTAAAGCATTTGATAAAAAAGCTCAGCACCTAAGAAAAAGCGCCACGAAAGAAAAAAAGAACAGTAGTACATAATCTTGTCAATAGCAACAATATTATGACAATCCGGAATTATGTAAAGCTTGCAAACTTTTCTATCTTTACAATAACCATTTACTTTTCAGGAACTGTTTATACATGCAGGAAAATAGAGAAATATCTGCCCTTTCCATCTTATTGATGATCCTGATGAAGAAGTTTTCAGCTCGGTAAGTGATCGCATTGTTTCATTGGGCAGGGCTATCATTCCCAATCTTGAACACTTATGGGAAAATACCCCTGATGAAAGTGTGCAGGGAAGGATTGAAATGCTGATCCACAAACTTCATTTCAGGGATCTTGTAAATGATTTTACCAACTGGAAAAACGGATCATGCGAATTACTGCAGGGCGCATTGCTTGCCGCACGATACCGGTATCCTGAAATGATTGCCACGACTACGTTGCAGGAAATGGAAAAAATAAGAAGAAACATCTGGCTTGAGCTTAACAGCTATCTCACTCCTCTTGAACAAATAAATGTAATTACCGGAATTCTTTACAGCTATTATAAAATGAAAGGAAATGAAGTTGCCTACGATATTCCAGGAAGATTTTCTTATTAATAAAGTAATAGAGAATAAAAAAGGAAATGCCATCACCAACGGAATTTTGTATCTGATTATTTGTGAGCTGCTTGATATTCCTGTAAAAGCTATCAATATTCCGAAGCAATTTATACTTGGTTATTTTGATATTGATTATAATTTCCCAAATCCTACGCAGGCAAAAAAGTGAAAAAATAAATTTTTATATTGATCCTCTTAACGGACAAATCTATTCCCATAAAGATGTTGAAAATTATTTCAAAAGAATTTCGGTTCCACCTACTCCTCTTATTTTAAACAGCTTAATAACAAACGCATTATTCAACACCTGCTGGAAGAATTCAGCAAATGCTTTTCAAATGATGCCAGCCTTTATAAAAAAAATGATTTGATTTTTTTGGCAAAATTGTTAGATGATTAACGAGTGTTATGCCAATCGCTAATTGTTAGTATTGAATAGTTGGAGTTTCAGAGTTTACAGGCAACGATTCGACCTTCACAGCGTAGCTTTATAATTGACTAACATCAACCACCGTAAAATAAAAATTTCAGGCTACTACGTTAGGGAATCTTATATATCCTAAAGGAGAAACGCGAATGCCATTTGAAACAACAAATTTATCTGCTGAAGATAAAACCGCTCTGCAAAAATGCATTGCCGGATCGTTTGCAGCTCTACAACTTCTTAGGATAATATTTTAGCAGTCGCAGGAAATGGCATATTTTCATTCGTAAAAGATCTTTTGAGATGGATGCTCTACAAAAACAAACGGCCTGGCCTGTCTCCCGTAAAATCGTTTTTCGTTTTTGTTGTTGCTTTTTTATCCTGTATACATTTCCTTTCCCAATAAATGATATTCCTTTCAGCAGGCTAATCAACAAAATAAATGAACACATTCTGAAGTGGTACGATACAATAATGGGTTACGTTGAAATTTTCTGGCATTCGGTGATACCAATTATTGGCAGGCCTATAGTAAAGGAACCGATCACCATATTTTCCAATGGCAGCGGTGATACCACTTACGACTATGTATTGCTGCTAACGCAAATAATAGCCGCAATAATAATTAGCATCGCGTGGGGTATAGGTGACAGAAAACGGAAAAGTTATAATATCGCCTTGTATTGGCTGCACGTACTGTTACGTTATTATGTAGCAGTCATGATGTTAAGCTATGGTTTTTTGAAAGTGTATCATGCCCAAATGCCATATCCCTATTTATCAAGGCTCGTGCAACCTTACGGAGATTCTTCACCAATGGGGCTGGCATGGACCTACGTTGGACAGTCGAAAGCTTTCAGCATATTTGCAGGCTTCAGTGAGGTCGTTTGTGGCTTACTGCTGCTTTTCCGCAAAACAACATTAGTGGGGGCATTATTATCGCTGGCCGTGATAGGTAATATCGTAGTAATTAATTTCTGCTACGACGTTCCGGTAAAATTATTTTCTTCGGTACTGGAGGTAATGACATTTTATTTAACAGCCCCTTACTGGAAAGAATTATACCGCCTTTTTATTTTGCATCAACCGGGTGAGTTGCCTAAATATAAGCAGCCTCATTTTAAAATGAAATGGGCAAGAGTAACAGTAAAACTCCTTAAGGTATTCATCATTGCAGATGCATTGTTTTACACTATTGCGGACGGCATTGATGCCAGTAGCCAGTATGGAGATAACGCTCCTAAACCAGCTTTATATGGCATTTATAATTCTGAACTGGTGCTACGTAATAGTGATACCATTCCACCATTAACAACCGACACTACCCGTTGGAAACAAGTTCTTATCCAGTTTAACAATTATGCAAGAATAAAGCTGATGAATGATACAGTAAGGAATTATAATTTTATCATTGATACAATTACTCACACCGCTTCCGTCTATCCGCCGTGGGATACTTTAAATAAAACCAAATACAAGTATCTTACAGACACCTCAACTTTAACCTTAACCGGAAGCATTAAAGGCGACTCCATTTATATGAGGTTCCGAAAGTATGATCTAAAGAATTTCCGGTTGATGAACAGGGGTTTTCACTGGGTAAATGAATATCCTTATAACCGATAATATTTTTGAGTTAAAGAGTCAATCTCTCGTTTTAACCTGGAAAATGATTTTCACAATTAAGCTGGAATTGCAGGCCTATTTTCAACTGGCTTTATCGATCTTCTAAATTGGCCTTAAATTAGCCATAGAATTGATAAGCCTTTTTTAAGTTTCTATATTTAATCGATAAAAACAATCGTATGATCCTTACCATTTCATCATCAAAAAAATTAGCTATATTATCGGTTGTGTTGCCAGTCATTGTACAAATTTGCGGTTGTAATAACAATAACACTGAACTCGCAAAAACAGAAAACATAGCGGTTGCCCAAAATGATAATGATCTTTTCAAAAAGTATAAGCTTGATAAAATAAAACTGCCGCCGGGCTTTAAAATAAATGTATTTGCTGAAGTAAAAAAGGCAAGGCAAATGTGTGTTTCACCTAACGGTACTGTATTTGTCGGCAACGATGACGATAATAGTGTTGTAGCGCTCACAGATGAAAATCATGACGGCCAGGCAGATAAAATATATAATGTTGCGAGTGGGCTTAAAGCCGCGAATGGTGTTGCTTTCAAAGATGGAAGCCTTTATATTGGGACTATTTCAACAATTTACCGGCTCGATAATATTGAATCAAAATTAAGTAATCCGCCTGCGCCGGTGATAGTATATGATAAATATCCCACAGACCAGCATCACGGGCTAAAATTTATAGCCTTCGGCCCTGATGGAAAATTATATGTACCTGTTGGTGCGCCCTGTAATATATGCGAGCCTGCTCCGCCTTACGCCTCTATGACGCGGATCAATGCTGATGGAACCGGCTTTGAAATTTTTGCAAAAGGAATAAGGAATACTGTCGGCTTTGCCTGGCACCCGGTAACGAAACAGCTTTGGTTTACTGATAATGGGCGCGATTTGCTGGGCGATGATATTCCAAGTGATGAATTGAACAATGCACCGCATGCAGGAATGCACTTTGGATATCCTTATTGCCACCAGGGAAATATTTTAGATGCCGAATTTGGTAAAGGAAAAAATTGCAGTGACTATACTCCTCCGGTAAAACGATTAGGAGCTCATGTTGCTTCATTAGGCATGCGTTTTTATACCGGCAGCATGTTTCCCGCTGAATATAAGAATGCAATATTTATTGCAGAGCATGGAAGCTGGAATCGTAGTATTCCTGTTGGGTACAGGGTTGTTGTTGCAAAAATGGATGCCGCGGGAATTTAAGCGACCCTGTGCCTTTTGCAGAAGGCTGGCTTCAAAATCAAAAAGATGTAAATGGCCGGCCGGTAGATGTACAGGTTTTAGGAGACGGGTCAATGCTTGTAAGTGATAATTATAAAGGAGCTATTTACAGGATTAGTTATAAAGCCCCGTAGAGTAAAGGTCAAACAAAATATTCTATAATTAACTTTCAATATGAAAGTAAACAAACCCACTTAACTACGATTAACCAATTAACCAATCAACCAATTAACCAATCAACCAATTAACCAATTAACCAATTAACCAATTCAACCAATCAACCAATTAACCAATTAACCAATCAACAATCAACCCTTTAGAAATGCACAACCACAATCACCATCATGCAGAAGAGCATTTACAAAGTTCTGATCTTTTAAGAGATGTTGTAATAGGCATGAGTGATGGGCTTACTGTTCCTTTTGCGTTGGCGGCGGGCCTTAGTGGTGCAGTTTCTACCAGCGGAATTATTGTGATCGCCGGCATCGCCGAAATTGCTGCGGGAGGAATAGCGATGGGCCTTGGCGGTTATCTTGCCGGTAAAACAGAACAAGATCATTATGAGAGCGAGTTGAAAAGTGAATATGCAGAAGTGGAACGCATCCCTGAAATGGAAAAACAGGAAGTGAAAGATTTTTTTAACAATATAGGCCTTAGTGAAGAACTTCAAAACAAAGCAACTGAAGAAATTTCAAAAGATACAAAACGATGGGTGGATTTTATGATGAAATTTGAACTTGGCCTTGACGAGCCAAATCCAAAAAGGGCCCGAAACAGTGCACTCAATATCGGGGTGTCTTATATCGTTGGAGGCATTATTCCGCTGAGCCCTTATTTCTTCATTAATGACTCTAAAGAAGCACTGAAGTTTTCTGTAATAGCCACTTTAATTTGTCTTTTTGTTTTTGGCTATTTCAAAAGTAAAATCACCGGCGTTCCTGTGGTATCTGGAGCACTAAAAGTAATGCTCATTGGTGCACTGGCAGCAGGTGCGGCTTATAGTGTGGCTTTACTTTTTAAATAAGCCATGTTTGGCCGCGCTAATTATACCTGCAACACGTAGCGGAGATAGCAGATGCTTTATTTGCTACTTGCCTCGTCGTAAAATCCGCAAGGGAATTCTACTCTTATCAAAGTAACTATCCTCAATTTTAGGTGCAGATAGAATATTGGTAAGCCATCAGCGTTTTAATGACCTGATGTGTGCTAACCCTATCTTCCGTACACCTTCACAACACAGAAGCTGTTGCCGTAAAGCATCCTTACTCATCCGCGTTATGTTTTAAATAAAGTAAGCAATTAATATGCTATGCAATGCATTTACTAAATGTTAGTGCAAAGATATATGTCTGATATACAAACGTTACAGATATGGTTCTTCACAATAAAAGAATTAAGGATAATCAGTTTTGAATTTTGGAAATCCTCCCATTTCTATGGGGGGGTTATTTTTTTTAAGGCAAGTTGAATTTCTTCAGACCTGTTACCTGATACCTGATACCTAAAATACCTTAATTTTGACCCGTGCGCAAAACGCTTAACATATTAGCGAGTTCTTTCCGCCTGACCATGCAGGAACTCATGGTAAATAAATTACGTACGGCTCTTTCATTAACAGGTATTTCATTTGGTATTTTCTGTATTATCGGTGTGTTGGCAACTGTAAACAGCCTTGAGCAAAATGTTCAAAACCAGATCAAAAGCCTTGGCACGAATACGATCTATATTGATAAATGGAAATACATGGGCGGCGCCGATTATCCCTGGTGGAAGTATGTGAACAGGCCTAAACCAAAATTTGAAGAAGTAAATCTATTGAAACAAAGAAGTAACCTTGCCAGCAGTGTTGCTTTTGAAATCGACATGCGCCTTACGGTTGAATATGAAGATTATGCTTTAACAGGAGTTACAGTATTTGGAGTAAGTGAAGAAGAAAATGAAATTCAACCTTTAACAATGCTGTATGGCCGTTTCATATCAGGATCCGAATTTTTATCGGGCAGCCCGGTAGCAATTATTGGATATACCAATGCAGAAAATTTATTTTTAAACCCTGCACTTGCACCTGGAAAAGAAATCAAAATTAAAGGAGTTAAAACAACGATTATAGGTGTTATAAAAAAAATGGGCACCCCTATGATTGGTTGGGACTATGATCAATGCCTGATCACTTCTTACCGGTTTGCAAGGCAAATATTTAATGAAGAATACAGCCAGCCAAAAATTATGGTAAAAGGGAAAGACAATGTGAGCTCAAGCGCATTGGCAGATGACCTGGAAGGTGTTATGCGTTCTATCAGGAAACTAAGTCCCAAACAAGATGATAATTTCTCATTAAATCAAATAAGCGCATTTAGTGATAATGTAAGCTCTCTTTTTTCAAGTATTAATCTTGGCGGTTGGGCAATAGGAATTTTAAGCCTTATAGTTGGTGCATTTGGCATTGCCAATATCATGTTTGTAACGGTTAAAGAAAGAACAGCAATGATCGGGCTTAAAAAAGCAATCGGCGCAAAAAACAGGAGCATCCTTTCCGAATTTCTGCTGGAATCTGCAATCATATGCATCATGGGTGGGCTAATGGGATTGATACTCGTTTACCTTCTTACAATAATCCTCACCAATCTTTTCAACTTCCCGGTATATATTTCGGTTGGTATACTTACCCTTGCGATATCAATATGCATCATTATAGGAATATTAGCAGGAATTATTCCTGCCTATTCTGCCTCACGCTTGGACCCGGTGGTAGCCATTCGTTCTAAATAACTTTTCCAGTCGTATGCCTCATATTCTTGCAATCGAATCTTCATGTGATGAAACCGCAGCGTCTGTTTGCCGCGATGGCGTTATTTTAAGCAATATCATTTACAGCCAGGATGTTCATAAGCAATACGGGGGCGTAGTTCCTGAACTGGCCTCGCGGGCCCATTTACAGGCGATTGTTCCTGTTGTAGACGAAGCATTGCGACAAGCGCAGGTATCTCTTGAAGACATAGATGCATTTGCGTTTACACAATCGCCTGGCCTAATAGGGGCTCTGCTGGTCGGTGCGGAGTTTGCAAAATCTCTTTCGCTTGCCACTAATAAACCTTTGATTGCCGTGCACCACATGCAGGCACATGTACTGTCAAACCTCATTCGTACAACGAATGGGAATCATAACCCCGGCTTCCCTTTTTTATGCCTAACAGTAAGTGGCGGCCATACACAAATCGTTTTGTGCAGCGATGTTTTGAAAATGCAGGTTATCGGCCAAACCCTTGATGATGCAGCAGGCGAAGCTTTTGATAAATCTGCAAAAATATTAGGGCTGCCCTACCCCGGCGGCCCATTGATTGATAAGCATGCCCGGGAAGGAAATCCTAAAAAATATAAGTTTCCTGAACCTAAAATTGATGGCTTAAATTTTAGCTTTAGCGGGTTAAAGACCGCCATTCTTTATTTTATAAGGGATGAAAAAATGAAAAATGAAAATTTTGTTGAAGAAAATCTCGCTGATATCTGTGCATCTGTGCAAGCACGGATCATTTCAATATTATTAAAAAAATTAAAAAAGGCGGCAGATGAAACCGGTATTAAAAATATTTGCATTGCGGGCGGTGTTAGCGCGAACAGCGGGTTGCGAAATTCTTTTACGAAGTTGGGAGTTGAAGAAGGCTGGAACACTTACATTCCTCCATTTGAATACTGTACCGATAATGCAGCCATGATCGCTATAACCGGTTACTATAAATATTTGAATGGGTTTTTCGAAGACCTTTCAGTCGTTCCTTCTGCGAGAGCTTTTTTTTAACCATAGCAATGCGATTAGTCAACTTTATTTCCTTTAAGAATCAATACACCCACACAACCCATCTTTCAAATGCAGCACCAGGAATTTGAACCTCCCGAAGAGTTACGCGATACCATAAAATGCTTTTGGTATAACAGAAAAGACTTCGGAGAAGTACTATCGGGTTTTGAGGTACTGCCCGATGGCTATGCTGAAATTATTTTTCATTTCGGAAGCGCCTGTAGTTTTGCTTACAATGGAAGCCTGCAGCCGTTGCCATCGCCGTTCATAATGGGGCTGCTTCATCAGCCTGTTCTTTTTTATACAAAAAACTGTTTACAAATCATTGGTATCAGGTGCTTTCCCTGGACCGTATTTGATTTGCTTGGACTGCCGCCCGGTAAAGACGGAGTGCGCATACTTAAGCATCCTGGCGCACAGCTTCAATCCACATTGAATAAGTGTATTCATGCTGGTAGAATAGATGAAGCGCTGGCCCAGGTAAAACAGTATTTTTTGAAAGCTCGGTCGCGGATTTCGGTTGATAGTATGCTGTTCAGGGCAGGAGTTGCTATGAGAGAAGCAAACGGCACTATGCGTGTAAACCAGGTAGCGGCGGCGGCCCATGCGACGGTTCGTACCCTCGAAAGAAACTTTAAGCAATCTTCCGGCTATACTGTTAAAGATGTATCCGGCCTGATGCGCTTTGAACAGGTACGAAACCAATTATGGCTTGATCCTGGTTGCAATATTGCCGGCCTAGCCCATGAGCTGTGCTATGCCGATCAATCGCACCTGAGCAGGGAATTCAAGCGCTACAGCGGCACTACACCGGCGGCATTCGCGAGAAAAGCAAAGAAACAGAAACAAGTAAGCAAAGATTTTGTCGCGTTTATACAAGCCTGATGTACGAGTATTCCGGAATTTTGGTTTCATTTCCGCTATTATGAAAGCCACCCTTAAAAACGAAGAACCCCCACCAAACTATTCCGTTCACGATGTTATCATTTCCGGCGCCGGGCCGGTAGGCCTCTTCCTCGGCTGTGAACTGGCCCTGGCCAAATGTTCGGTTCTGGTACTGGAAAAGGCGGAAAATCCACACTCAGCCCTGAAGCAACTTCCTTTTGGAATGCGGGGGCTCTCGGCGCCTACTATTGAGGCGTTTTACCGCAGGGGGTTGCTAAAGGGACTTGAATTACATAAACGCCTGAAAAATCCCCATCAAAACGCCGTACAGGGCCCCCATCGCCAGGCGGGACACTTTGCTGGTATTCCATTTCACGATGGCGATATTAACACCTCAAAGTGGAAGTATCGCTTGCCTGGTTCGCCCGCAACCAGCTTAATCTCTGAAATGCAGGAAGTTGAAACGGTGCTGGCCCACCGCGCAGAAACCCTGGGTGTAGAGATCAGGAGAGGTTTTGCCGTCACCGGTTTTCATCAGGCCCGTGATGAAGTAATTGTTGAATGTGGTGACCAATCTTTTCAAAGTAAATGGCTTGTAGGTTGCGATGGAAGCCGTAGCGTCGTGCGCAAAGCAGGGGGTTTTGAATTCGCGGGTACGGAACCGGAATTTACCGGCTACACCGCTAAATTGGACATCGCCGACCCTCATAAGCTCAGCCCGGGCAGAAACATGACACCCACCGGTATGTACTTGCAATCGCAGCCGGGTTACCTGGTCATACAGGATTTTGATGGCGGGGCATTTCATAGTTTAGATAAGCCAATCACGCTCGAACACGTTCAGCAAGTGTTGCGCCGCGTCTCGGGTACCGACGTTACCATCAGTAGCCTGCACACCGTAACTACGTGGACTGACCGGGCCCGTCAAGCCACAACTTACTGCAATGGACGCGTGCTTTTAGCCGGGGATGCCGCGCACATTCACGCCCCACTGGGAGGCCAGGGGCTTAACCTTGGACTGGGCGATGCCATGAACCTCGGCTGGAAGCTCGCAGCAACCATTCAAAAGAAAGCACCGGAAGGTTTATTGGAGAGTTATCATGCTGAACGGTATCCTATTGGAGCACAGGTGCTGGACTGGTCGCGCGCCCAGGTGGCCATCATGAAGCCAGACCGTGGAGCGCGTGCGCTGAATGCGATTGTCCGCGACCTGATGAATACGCGAGATGGCGCCACCTATTTTGCAGGAAGGGTGTGGGGCCTTTCAACACGCTACCATCTTGGCGGCGGCCATCCGCTGGAAGGTCACACCGTTCCTGACTTTGAGTGGGAAGATGGTGCAAGAATTGGCGCCTTAATGCACGACGGCCAGGGGATACTGCTTGATTTTAACACGAACGATTCATTAAAAATTTTCGCGCGTGCATATGGCGGCCGGATCAGGTATATTTCAGCCAGTGTTAAAGACCGCCTCGCTTTAAACGCCGTACTGATACGTCCTGATGGGATTGTCGCCTGGGCTTCTGACAAGGACCCGGATTACAACCAACTCGCAAAAGTTACCGCTCGCTGGTTTCTTTCTAATTAGCGCGCCCGGCACAAGAAACGCTGAAGTCAGAGCAGCTCTGCAAGCTCCGGTAGTTCCAATAACACAACTGTTCACTTAAGACGGCTAACTTTGAAATAAATTTCAACAAGCAATTGCCGAATAGTTATTTTCAATTTAAAAAATTTACGATTCAACAGGAGATGTGCAGCATGAAAGTATGTACAGACTGCTGCTTGTTTGGCGCCTGGGTTGCAGCCTGCATCGAACAAAAGATCATCAATGCCAGGACCATTTTAGACGTCGGCACAGGCACAGGGCTTCTAAGCCTCATGCTGGCTCAAAAATCCCAGGCTACCATAGATGCGATTGATATTGATAAAAAATCTTTTGTACAGGCCTCTGAAAATTTCGATGCCTCGCCCTGGCAAAAACGCTTACGGGCATTTCATTCAGGCATACAAGAATGGAAGCCTTCTTATAGATATGATCTCATTATTGCTAACCCACCATTTTTTGAAAATGACCTGTTGCCGGAAGAACACGGAAAATCGATTTCAAAACATAGCGTCACCATGAATTTAGCCGGCCTTTTGCTGGAAGTAAAAAACTTATTAAAGGACGATGGAAACTTGGCTCTGTTGATTCCGTGGGTGCGTACAGGCTGGCTTGAAAATGAAGCATCCCGGTATTCGTTATTTCTAAAAAATAAAACGAAAGTAAAACAAACAACCTCCCATAATTATTTTCGGGCAATGCTGTTGTTTCAAAACGACAACAAAACTATTACTCATGAAAATGAACTCGCAATCAAAAACAATAACACATACACTCCCGAATTTATCGAATTACTGAAAGATTATTATTTACAACTTTAAATTTTTCATTCTACTCCCGCATAGCTTTTAAGATACGCATAAGGCGCTGTTAACTTTCCCCCTTTTACAATGGTTGCATTTTCAATAACCTTTGAGCCGCCAGCCACCAGGTCGGCAAGAATAAATTTTATTAATTGTTCGCCGAAATAACGGGAAGCGTCCCTGGGAAGTTCATTCGGCAAATTACCCACTGCCATTACATCTACGGAGCCCGGAAGATAAGGCGCAGTGCGGATACCGGTTAGTCTATCCACCCCATAAACAGGGCTTTCCATTGTTCCATCTGCAATATTGCAAGGTACTGATCCGTTTCTGTCATCAGAGATATCAGCGATGGTTGCAATACTGAAATTTTCACTTTTAATATCTTCCATTTCAAATAATCGCGGCGTCTTTTCTTCCCAGTAAACACCATTCATTAAAATATCAGTTTCACTTAAGTATTTGCCAAAAAGGCAATCATAATTTTCAGGATACTGATGAAATTCGCTGCGATTATACTTGCCCGTTAGTTTACTAACATAAAGGTCTGCGGCTTTCAAATGCACATATACGGGGTAGGTAAACTTCTGGCCAAGGTATTCATCCGGCTCGGCTTCATGGATCTCCAACAGGTTCATAATTTCCAATACACCATGCGCTACCCTGCCACTCCCGGTAACAGCAATTTTCAGCAAGGGAAGCTTTAAACCAAAATAGGTATGAATCAACCGTTGAAAAGACTTTTGTTTATACACTCTTCCCAGTTGAAAACAACCCGTTCTCTCACCATATGCCATGATCCCGTTGTGCGCACCAACAACACCGGCAAAAAAACCAAAGCCAATAATGCGCGTGCCATCTTCATGTTCCATACATTCATAATCTATCAAAGTAATTTTTTTGCTGATGATGCTTTGCAAAAGCTTCTGGTTATATGGCTGCATTTTTTTTGTATGGGAAAAAAAGAGATAAATTTTCCCGGGTATCAGCATGTTAACCGGTACTTCTTTTATGCCTAATAATACATCGCAATCCTCTAAATCTTCCTGCACCACGATTCCGGCATTTATATATTCCCTGTCTTTAAAACATCTTCTTTCGCTATGCTGAACGATTATCTGAACTGGCATATTTTTCTGAATCCATTTACATTGTGCCGGTGTTAAGGCCACACGGTTATCTGCAGGTATTTTACCCTCCCTTATCAAACCTATCTTCATGCAATTATTTTCTATTCCGGCAATATACATTTTCCCATCAATATTAATTGGTAACCATAGCCTGAATTGTTTTCGTGTATTGCAACGCCTCCCGCTTTATAGTTGATGAATAAATTTTCTTTAATATTCTGCCTGAAAAGAAATACTTGCTTTTAGTTACTCTAAGTTTAGAAGTATGATTGTCAAAAAATCTTCAATGGTATTTTGGAGAGATTAGAGGGAATGCGTAATATTGCCGCCTAAAAATTTGTAGCAATCAGTCGTTTCAGGCATGCCCGGATGGCGGAATTGGTAGACGCACCAGACTCAAAATCTGGCGTTCGCAAGGATGTGCAGGTTCGATTCCTGTTCCGGGCACGATACCCCCTTTTTGAGGGGTTTTTTTTATACCTCAAAATACAATAACAATGAGCCTTCTGGCCCTTTGACTTCTTTTTATTTCTCTTCATTTGAGCTTGATTTCTCAATTTTTGTACCTCTGGAGAAGATTGGCTTTAGGGAACAGCCCTATTTAACCTACCAGCATTTTGATGCTGGGCATCCACATATTTATATTGTATCTGTAAAAGTAGGGGAAGATGGGAGTCGTGTAAATACGCAGAACATTGGGCGCAACCAATCTGATTAGGTATTCTATTGCTTGACGTATTAAGGGCTTATTTACAAACTTGTAAACCGATGCCGAAGAAGTACGTTTTCGAAAATCCCTTAAAAGGTGGGGAACAGTAAAGCACCAGGAGTGCGCAGCAAATTTTCCAGAATGCAAAAGAAAAAGCCAGAATTAATAAAGATGTGGGGATACATAGTCTCCGGCATAGTTTTGCCACACATTTATTAGAAAAGGGAATTGACATACGCTACATAAAAGACCTCCTTGAGCATTTAGCATTAAGACAACTGGGAGATACTTACATGTAAAAAGAGAACATGGGTAAATATCCCGAATGTTTTGGATGAATTGAATTAAACGCTTACATTGGAATGGTAGCCGGCTTGACGCAACCCAACAATACGAAAAACGAAGAATTGGCAAGGTGAATATCAATGCATTGAAAAAAAGTGAGTTGCGTACTATTCATAAATACAAACGTTGTACGCAATTACCAAACCCTTAAACATGACGAAAGCGATTCATAAATATACTTTCAAATTCTTTTCACTCATACTAATTTTTCTTTTTGCATGTTCTCATAATCGGAGCGAGAATGCTACCGCAATCCAGACTCTGAACGAAGGGTTAGAGAATTCTAACATAAAAATAGATAGTGAAGCTAATTCTTTGTATAGATTAATGGAAGCAAAATTATTAGACCCAAAATTTTCTCAGCAAGCAAATTTATGGCATCCAGACGCGGACAAAATTCAATTATTTTCAAATGAAATGTATAATTATATTGATAGCTTAAAAGATGATTTAAAAAAACAGCCAGATTTTTTTAAATCAAAAGAAAGGGGTAATGAATTATATGACAGGCTTAAAAATTATAAATTGAATTTATTGAGACTTAATCCTGAATTTACTTCTGTATTTCGAAATAGAATATTGCTAACGAACAAGTCATTCGATTCACAGGAGGATAAGACAAAAGATTTTAATAAAACATTTTTGAACAATACATCAACAGCGACGACGTCGGCAGTATTAACGAAATTCCAAAACAACATTAGAATTACGGAAAGTGAGATGGTTGCTTTCTGCAATGACAAAATAGATAACACGCCGAGCGAGTACAACAATTTCACATTATTTGTAAGTCAGAGTGGTTATGATGTTAGCCCTGGACAAAAAATACAATTATTAGTGGGAGTCGGAATATTTAGCAAAGCATCACAACCGAAGATAAAAATAGATGGAAAAAATGCTTCTATAGGAGAGAGCGGAGTGGTTGACTATACATTCAAAGCTTCGACTGACACTGGAATTCATTTTATTCCGATAAAAGTTGACTATGTTAATTTAAAAGGTATTACTGAATCAAAGGCTGACACGGTGGAATATGATGTGGGTAAATAAAATAGTTGAGTGTCGACTGAAATGCGTACAACATTCAGTTTTGCACAAGCGGGGCAGACCTGCTAATAATCAGCAGTGGTGCATGTGTCAGCGGTAGTTCGGGCTGAAGTAACTCTGCTGAACGATAGTAATAACAATGAACAATTATTTATAAATTTGACAACAGTTATGGGCAGACGAATATCTATTATCCCGCCTGCGCAATGCTGTGGCCGTTGTAGGCAACTGAAACGAACCTCTTCTAATGACAGAAACTAACAACAATTCCGTTAAAATACTTTTCCGTTATCATAGTTCAGTTTTAGATGAATGGACTGTTGAAACAATGTGGGCAGACGTAGTTGATGAGGACAAGGGGTTTTATAAACTTGACAGTATTCCTTTTTATGGACCTCTTGTAGCAAGTGACGATATAATATTTGCAGAGTATGATAAGGATGAAGAAAGGTTAACTTATAGAGAGACAATTGAAAATTCAGGGAATTCAATAGTTACTGTTTAATCATGGACAAGACATGCGACATCAATACTATTCGAGACATTTTTAAGGACATGGGCTGCTTATCTGAACGAGTTAACGATGCTTATTTTTCAATGGAGGTTCTTGCAGACAAAAATTATAAACCAATAAAACAAAAATTAACTGAACTGGAAGATGAAGGGATTATCGGGTATGCTGAACCTTGTTTATCGGACAATCATCGAGAGCAAACATAGACCGGCTGCCTACAACAATGGTATTGCTAAAAGCAGGGCTGACGTGCATTTCATCAGCTTTAGTTCTTTGGTCATCTTGGGTTCGGGCAGAAGGAATTCTTATCAACTTTTGTTGTTAACTTCATCAATAAATTATAAATCATCGGTAGCTCCGGGCAGAACGTTCATTGAATATCCTGCCTTCCTTTGGACTTTCTTCCCTTATTAATAGAGTATTACTATTATTATAATGGGGGTTCTAGGGGGTGTTAATAACTACCAATAATGTTAATAACTTTGAAAGTATTGCGCAGGGTGAACTTACCTGCCTTCTAGTCTTTCGGACTTCTTGCTGTATTAGTCCCTGCCAAATATTTTCCTTGCTCCAGGTCCATCTAGAATTTTCTCTTTCAACTATCAAAGGTTTTTGACAAGAGCAAGTTTTTTATAACATTTAAAATAGGTAATTGTATGAAAAATTGGGAATTTACGTTAGGGGTCGATGTATCCAGGAACACTTTAGATATTAGCTGTTCGGAATTAAATGAGCATATCAAAATTAAAAACGGTACAGAAGGATTTGCGCATTTCCTAAAATGGTGCAGACAATTGACAATTGATTTACAACATAGTTTTGTAGTGTTAGAATATACCGGTGGTTACGAGTACAAGCTTATACAATTTTGCGAAGCACATAGGATTTTATATGCTAGAATTCCTGGCTTGGCAATTAAAAATTCTTTAGGAATTACAAGAGGCAAAAATGATAAGGTCGACTCTTTTAAAATAGCTCAATTTGGCGAAGAAAAACATAAGTCATTACAACCATCACGGCCTCTCAATGCAGCTACAGTAAGCCTAAAGGAGTTATTAAGCTTTAGAAAAAGATTGGTAAGAGAAAACGCAGGCTATAAAGCTTCAATCAAAGAGCGCGAACATATGTATGGCGCAAAGAAAAGAGATTTAATAGTAAAAGCATTAGAGCAAAAGCAAAAGGCGAACGTAAAAATAATTGCAAATATAGAAGTCGAAATGATGAAAATTATAGCCGGGGATGAACACATGACACTGAACTATGCGCTCATCACCAGCATAAAAGGGATTGGTCCGGTAAACTCATTGATGACCATAACTTACACCGAAAATTTTACAAGCTTTAATAACCCGAGAAGCTATGCAGTATATGTTGGTGTGGTACCATTCGACCATAGTTCGGGCATTAGTATTCATGGAAGAAAAAGAGTAAGTCACATAGCGAATAAGGAATTGAAGCAGGAGCTAAATCAAGCAGCTCGGAGTGCAATGGTATGGGATAAAGAAATGAAAGGATATGCCGAAAATAAGCTGAAAACAAAATGCTATAAGATAGTTTTGAATAACATTAAATTTAAACTGATTTTGAGAATGTTTGCTGTTATAAAAAAGGGGGAAATGTATGTGGAAAACTATAAAAAGGTAGCTTAATTTCAAAACAAATTTGGTAGTTTACATATCCTAGAATACAGCAATACCTCCCGTTACTTGCAATGCTACATGACAGACATATCTACCATAGAGCTTAAAAATATTGATTCGGAAGATTTATCAGACGTTTTAACAAAAGTTGAAAAATCTTTCGGTTTCAAGTTTGGTAAGACTGAACTTAAAGATGTAAGCTCTTTTGGTGAACTGTGCGATATCATCACAGACAAAGTAAAAGGTTGCAATTTAAAAGACTGCACGACGCAACAAGCATTTTACAAATTACGTAGCGCAATCTGCGTGACATTGAATGTCGACCGAAAATTTGTAACGACTGAAACGAATTTGCTGGAGCTTTTTCCAAGAAACTTTCGCAGAAAAAAATTGCTATTATTGAAAACGAGTTAGGTTTTAAAATAAAAGTATTAAGACCTAAACATTGGGTTGCGGGTACACTTGCTTTGATTTTAATTGCTTCCTTCGTCGGCTTGTTTTTTTATTTACGACTGGGATTTGCGGGTTTAATTTTCTCATTTATAGGCTTAAAACTTGCACATAAGTTCGCAAACGAGTTTGACCTGCAAACTGTAAGACAGGTTGCTGAGAAAATTACAAGAGAGGATTATTTAAAAGTGAGACGTCATCCAGGAACAATAAATAAAGATGAAATTACAAAAGAAGTCATTAAGCTTTTTAAAGTAGACTTAGAGTTAAGCGACGAGGTTTTGACAAGATATGCAACGTTTGTTTGATTGACCGCACAGCAAGTAACATTCGGTTTTATGCCAGCGGGGCAGACCTGCTAACAATGGGCTCTGGTGCATGTTTCAGCCATAGTTCCAACATCCGGAATTCTAATCAGCTTTTGTTCATAACTTCATCAATAAATTATAAATCAGCCACAGTTCGAGCTGACGGAACATGAAATATCCCGCCAGCATAAAGCCGTGACCGTTGTGCGTCATGCAATTGAACACTCTAATAACATAACCAACCAAAACTAAATGGCAGACAATACAGACGAAGAACATTTAGATCTCCGATAAACAATCAATCGGAAAATCCTCCGGACGAAATCCCTCCAACTGTTGACACAAATGCTATTAACCCAAATCAAGAAACTGAAAATATGGAAGTACACCACCATCCCAAAGTTGAACAGAAAAATTTCAAAGAGTATTTGTTAGAGTTTATTATGATATTTCTTGCGGTGACTATGGGCTTTATTGCAGAAAATATTCGGGAGCATTTTTCTGAAACCAAAATTGCTCACCAAAACCTTGAAGCTTACCGGAACGACCTTTTGCAGCATGAAGGATATTTTAAAGAGAACATTGCTAATTTCAATAAAGTACTGCCTACATATGACAGCATCATTACAATTTTTTACACAAAAAGAGAGAATGAAGAGTTACCAGTGTTAGGCCGGCTATTAATGGATGGCGAAACAAACAATGTAGTGACTATAAATACACCCACATATCAGCAACTTATCAGTTCAGGTAGCTTGCGCTTTATTGATAATAAAGAACTAAAAGCCGGCATGGCAAATTACCAAAGCCTAATAAACAACTACATTAATTATAATGACAGAGTTATTAATACACTAAATAATATGTTAGGCGAATATGGGGGAATAATAGATACACATGACTTTTGGAACAGAGAGAAAATGAACAATTTTCAAACATATATTCCTAAAATGAAACCATTTGCTTTATCGGAAGAACAGCGGAATTTTATAATATTCCGCACTAAAGGATTTTCAATACAATTTCAAGTTGGGTTAAGTTTTTTCAACAGTTTATTAAACAGTAATGCTGCGTTGCTTAAATTGCTTGATAAGGAATTGGATAAATAAGTTTTTCAAGTTTAACAGCACGAACGCACAACAAAAGTATTGCTGCAAGTGGGGCTTGACCTTGTAATCTTCAGCAGGAGCAACGTGGCATCTTTTGTCTGGACTGGACATTAGTAATTTAGCTTTTTGTTGTTATCTTCATCAGCAGTGTTTCAATCGGCATTTGTTCCTTGCTGGACATTCAATGAATCCCCCACCTGCAGCAATACTCGATCGTTGTACGGCATTTTAAATGACACCTTCATAGCAATAATGCAAGACCAAGACATAATGAATTTCTGGAGTTGGTTTACAAAAAATTCAGACAATCTTCATCCTGACAATTACGACCAAAATATTTTGAATGAACTTGATAGAATTATTTGTAATTGGGGTTTAACATGGGAAATTGGACCAGGCCTCTCAAAAGAATACTCATTGACCATTTCACCAAACGGCGATAAACATTTGTTGGGCACAACAAATTACATAATTGACCGAGACCACAGTTGGAAAATTGGGAGTTTTACAGTACCATACAACCAAAAGAAAATTGGCATTTAGCAAAGTTGGCTGACACAAACTTTGAAATCGATGCATCCAACTGGATGTATGTTTTATTAAAGTACGAAGACGAAAAGATTGAAATTTTATTAAAGGCTGACTCTTTAGCAGACCTTGACACAGAAAGAAAAGCACTTGCCGCAGACCTGATATTGACAAACCTTTTAGGAGAAAACTAAAAATTCAAAAAATCGACTTTATAGATGTCGTTGAAAAATTTGAAGACGAAAAACGAATAACGGAGTTGAAACATTTACCCGAACATTTAAAAGAGAAAAAATATTTTAATTCTTAGTCACGTTTTTCATCGGGTGACGAAAAACGATCGTACAACATCTGCATTGACAATAGCAGGGGCGACGTGCAAGTGATCGGCTGTAGTTCTGTAGTTCACTATCTGCAATAGTTTCAGCTCAACGTTAATAATTTAGCTTTTGAACTTAACTTCGGCTACAGTTTTTCAATCGACCTGGTACCAGCAGACGAATTATAATTGCCCTGCCATCGTCAATGCTTCGCGTTACAGGCAACCTGGGTTTGTCAGACACACTTTTTGATTCATAACATTTTTCCGTGGCTTCGGGGGTATGGTTTAAAGTTTACATTTTTTCTTCAATCACTTCACGGCTGACCGGGGAAGATTTTTAAGTGAAACTTCTTTCGTGCACTGTAAGCGTTAGTCTTTAAATTATTAAGTTTATACGTTTCTGGTGGCTGTGGGTTCTGACATAATTGAAAGTTTATTCTTTGCAGCGGTTTCCAGCCCGTAAAGGTTTTTCAGGCAAGTTTTTAATTCGTAACTAAGGTTGCAGGTTTACAACGGCAGAGACAAATTGTATAAATTTGCAAGTGCGGCTTCATGCTTACTATTTGCCAGGCTTTTCAATTTCATGCCGACAGGTTGCTGGTTTGATTATTTTTTACGAGCAGTTTGCAGGCAGACAATGTTACGGTTTTTAGTTCCAGGTTTGTACACGCGAAATGAAAGTAACTGCCTCGCCTAAACGCAATCGTTTTCCTTCGCTGCAAAAAGTTTTTAAGATGAAAGTTGAACTTATTTTACAGGTTTTAGCGGCACGAGATTTTTCACCTGCCTGTAACACCAGCTTGCTGCTATGCTGGCTGAAGTGCAACTCCTGATCTTTTGTAATTTGCTATCAGCAATAGTGCCGGCAGAATTTCATTACTCGTCTTTTGTACATATCTTCAACAGCAGTTTTCAATTGGGCTGACGTTGTCGGGCAGACGAATATAAAACGCCAGCACAGCAGCAAGCCCTGACGTTGTACGTTACCTTAAACGGCAGCTTTTAAAAAATTAAATCTTAAGACAAACTTTAAATGAAATTTATTAGACTCTTTTTGATAGCTATATTTTGTGTATCAGTTTTTGTTAGTTGTGGACAGACAACAATCAAAAAGAGAATGACAGAGTTGACACGGCAATTAATAACCAATCTTTGGAGCTCGGACACTACAGCGATTTTAAGAATGTATGACACTTCCTTTTCACATATAAATCAAAAGAATTATCACGACTTTATCAAAGAAGGAGTAATTCGGTATTGTGAACTGTTTAATAAAGTCATTGACAAACATGGGATGCCAGACATGAAAGCACTAACTTTTTCAATTGACTCGACAAACGGAAGCAACATTGCAATTCTTCCAATACTTCACACTAATGACACATCATTAAATTATAAAAGGTGTTTATTGAATGTTATGTTTTACCCGGACGGGTTTTTTTTAGCTGACAAATTTCTTCGCTTTACTATTGGACCCGAAGAAATCATTCCAAGAAACAGAGATATTATAAAACCATCGCCATTTCTCAAGAAAGAAAATATAAATTAGAAGATCATAAGACATAACAAGGCGAACGCACAACAAATGACTTGCCAATAGCAGGTCTACGTGCATTCCTCATCTTTAATTCATTGGTCATCGTCGGTTCCGGGCTAACGGGATTCTTATCAGCTTTGTAAGTAACTTCATCTATAAATTATATAATCATCGGTAGTTGCGGGCTGGACGTTCGTTGAATAACCTGCTGCCATCGGCAATACCTACCGTTGGCGGTAATTTTAGCATCCTTTTATTTTAACATAAAAGCTTTCCCATATCTTTATAGCATATCATTATTTCCTAAACATTAATAACATCATTATGACAAATGTAGATTTAGTTAAGCAGGCATATTCTCATTTTTCTACTGGCAATGTGGGGGCTGTATTAGCCCTTTTTGACTCAGCAATTGAATGGCATGAATGCAAGGGTATGCCTTTTGTGGAAGGTGATGGTATTTTCATAGGACCAGAAGCTATAGTAACTAATGTTTTTATGAATCTCCCTGTTTTCTTTGATGGATTCAATATATCAGTAACTGAAATATTTGGAGCAGATGATAAAGTAGTAATGGTGGGTTATTATCAGGGAACAAATAAAACTACAGGTAATCCATTCAAAGCCAATGCTACGCATATCTGGACAGTTAACAATGGAAAGATGACCCATTTCTTCCAAGCTGTCGATACGGCTACAATTATCAGTTAAATAGGTCTACAGATGGCATCTAATTAAAAACTACCACCAACAAAAGCATTGCCGCAATTTGGGCGGACACACATATTCTCAACATTATTTCGCTACCAATCTTCAGTCATCGGCAGACGAGAAACTTATTCGCCTGCACATTTTGCTGCGCTCCTAGTGCGCAGGCTTGCCTTTGTACTTTCAATAAAATTCACGTTCTTTAATAAGCATCACCACAAGGGGGACAAAGCAACAAATACCCAAACTGACGGCAATGCTCAACGTTGGCAGTAATTAAGAACGGGTTTAAGAACTTAAGCAACTCTAAGATAAAATGAAAGCATTGAATGTATGGCTCATATTAATAACAATTCACACGATAGTTGCAACCGTATGTTTAATATGCGGCCTTTTTCTTATGTCACCGCACAAAGCAAAAAAATATGGTTGGATAATGCCAACGTTCATTTGGACACTTTTGTTAATGATTTTATTTATGGTTGGTGCAACATTGTCCCATTGGTTTAGCATCAGTGTTTCTGAAAGAATAACATTCTTATCATTAGCCTTATTAGGATTTTATATGTTTTATAGAAGCTTGCAAGCAAAAAAACGTTTTTCTAAAAGTGAAATTAATGCAGACTATTTTGACGATATAGGTTTTGTGGTGATTGGACTTTTTGATGGCTTTGCAATAGTAGGTTTGCTGGACATGAAAATGCCGGTTTTAATTATTGTTACAGGTGGAATATTGGCAATTTTTATAGGTAGATACTTTGTGAGTAAGATAAAGCGTCGGTTCCTTTCTAATGTATTCAAACTTTAATTGTTAAATACCCAAACTACCGCTAACAATAGGTTTGGTAATAGGCTGGCTGACGGAAGAGTAATCAGCTATAAATCAATGATCAGCAATAGTTCTAGCTTCACTTTATAAATTAGTCAATTAGTTATTATCTTCATCTTAGTAAACAATTTTTAACTTGATTCCGGGCTTGACGTTATAAAATACCAGCCCATCGCCAAGCCCTGAACGTTGGCGGTAATTGCTTAAATTCACTTTTATATAATTCAAACCAATGGACAAAAAAATTTTCCTCATCGCTTTATTAGGCATGGCGTCACTCTCATCGATGGCTCAAAATCAAATTAATTGGGACAGCCTGGCACTTGAAGCTAAAAAGACGGAAGTTTACACACCCGTTCCTGCCGTTGTTACGCCAGGTAAAACACCACAAGACGCACCGTCGGATGCAATTATTTTATTTAATGGAAAAGATCTTAGTGCATAGAATGCAGACGATAGCACTAAATCTATCACCTGGAAAGTTGCAGATGGAGCTTTAACAGTAGATAATAGCAAAGGCCACGGTGGCATTAACACCAAACGGAGGTTTACAGATTACCAATTGCACCTTGAATGGCGTGAACCTATCGATGTCTCAGGTGAGGCAGAGACCAGGGGGAACAGTGGTGTTTATCTTGCGGCTTTCGCAACCTTTGCGGTCCCTGAAGCGCCTGGGATGTACGGCGAGCGTGGGTATGAGATACAAATCCTGGAAGACTACAATAACAACAATAAAGTTTATGTAAACGGTCAGGCAGGTTCTTTATATAAGCAGAAAGCACCCTTGGTAAACGCTTGCAAAAAACCTGGCGACTGGCAGACCTATGATATTTTTTGGAAAGCGCCACGTTTCAATAATGATAGCAGCCTGAAAACGCCAGCCTATGTCACCGTTGTTCAAAATGGGGTCTTAATACCAAACAATACCGAAGTACAAGGTGAAACCACTTGGACTGGTAAGCCTGTATACACAATGCATGGGCCAAGCCCTATCAGACTTCAGTCGCACGGTGAACCGGGTCCAACGGTTAGTTTTAGAAATATATGGATCAGACCTTTATAAATTCTTTAAATATCATCTTGCTTTTTAAAAAATCTAAGAAAAGTTTGCTTTTAAAAAATAAATGTTAACTACCGCCAACAGCTGCATTGGCAATAGCAGGGGCGACGTGCATGTTATCGGCTGTAGTTCGCTCAGCAATAGTTCCGAGCTGAACGTTAGTAATTTGGTTTTCGTGCATAACTTTGGCTATAGTTTTTCAATCAGCCTTGGTTCCAGCAGACGTATTTTAAATGCCTTGCCATCGCCAATGCTGCTCGTTGTGCGTCTTGCGATTGAACATTCTAATAACTCAACGGACTAACATAAATGACAGACAAAGCAGACGAAGAACGGTTAAATAATCCGACAAATATTCGATAGGAAAATCCTTCAGACGAAATTATCTATACAAAAACATTTATACTATTAACCCGAATAAGAAACAGAAAATATGGAAGTACATCATCATCCAGACCTTCATCATAAACCAAAAAAATGGAAAGAATATTTTCTTGAGTTCTTAATGATATTTCTAGCAGTAACACTTGGTTTTTTTGCGGAGAACATCAGGGAATATTTCGGAGAACGTAAAAAGGAAAAAGAATATATGAAAAGTTATGTAAAGGACCTGGAAAGCGACATAGCAGAGTTAGATGAGATGATTCCACGCCAGAATTTATTTGCGAACAAGATGAGCGGTGCATTACAAGTTCCCATAGACAGCCTTAAATTCATTCCCTCTCAACACGAATTTTATAACGAATTTGTATACTTCTATACCTACGATGATCAATTTATACGTCATGACAACACTTTGACACAGTTAAAAAATTCGGGCGGCTTTTCTTTGATCAAAGCAATCGTGTTTTGGATTCATTAGCACTGCTCAACTTGTACTATGAGCGATATGTAAAGGTTAACGAAATCTACTATTACGAATACGGAAAGAAAGTTGTTGACATCGGGACACAGGTTATGAAAATGTCGCCACTTGATAATTATGGTGATACGTTATCTGAAAAGTATGCGAAGAATATTGAAATCTTTACATCGAACGACCCTCAAAAACTTGAATACCTCTACTCGTGGATAAGAAATTTAAACGCAACCATAAATGCTTATGAAAGAACTGAATTAGAATATAAACAAAAGCTATCAGATTAAAAGATTTTATTATGAAAGAATATCATTTAAAAAACGATTAGCACACCGCACGAACGTACAACATTCGGTTTTATGCCAGCGGGGCAGACCTGCCAGCAATGTGCTACAGTGCATGCTTCAGCTACAGTTCCAACATCTGGAATTCCAATCAGCTTTTGTTCATAACTTCATCTATAAATTATAAATCAGCCACAGTTCGATCTGACGGAACATGAATATCCCGCCAGCATAAAGCCGTGGTCGTTGCACGCAAGCTACCAAGACTCCCTATCGATCGACAACAAACTATTTAGTAACTTTGATTGACAAAAAATATAGATTATGTTATATGGACAAGTAAGTATTGATCCAGAAGTAATGAGTGGCACGGCTGTATTTGCAGGAACAAGAGTTCCTATTCAAAATCTTTTCGACTATATTGAAGGTGGAGAAGACCTTTCTGAGTTTTTAGATGACTTCCCCTCGGTTTCAAAAAAAGCGGCCCTGGCCGTTTTAGAAATGGCAAAGAAATCATTGACATCTGAAAAAGTCCTTCATGAAAATTTTGCTTGATGAAAGTCTACCTCGCAAGCTTCGTAATAGTTTTGGCGAGGAACATGAAGTTTTTACGGTCTTAGACAAAGACTGGCTTGGAAAGAAAAACGGTGAATTACTGAAACTCATGATTGAAGAAAAGTTTGAATTATTTGTTACTGTTGACCGAAATCTTCCGTATCAGCAGAATCTTGAAAGACTTCCTCTTACTATTTTTATACTTTGCGCGGTTGACAATCGCATAGAAACGCTAAAATTACTAATCCCCAAGTTGCTTGCCAGACTTGCCGAAGGAAATCTGCAAAACGTCATTGAGATATCATAAAGGTCAAAAGCCTGCGTGCAACATTGCATTGCCAAAATTGGGGCTGGACCTTGGAAACAATGAACATCGGATCATCTAAGTACATTTGTTCCAGCAGAAGTTTTTCAATTGAGCATTTGTTCTTAATTTGAACATTTGTTTTTCAATTTAGCTTCGGCTTGGGGCAGGACCAGCAACAAATATCCCAACTTCGGCAATGCAGACCGTTGTAGGCTAGCTGGCTTTTACGAGACAGGTATTTTTTATTCGTGGCTTTTTTCAGAATTCAATGAACAAGTTTAAAGTTTCTGTTTCTTCCGCAATCATTTTTCGGCTGACCGGTTAAGAGTTTTTAAATGCAGATTTTTTCGTCTGCCGGACACCATGAGTTCTTTCAATTTTTAGTGTATAACCTTTTTTCATCAGTGGGCTCTGACATAAATTGGAAAGCTCAATTTAGTTTAAACGCTCCGGCTCGTAATTTTTTCAGTAGCTGTTTTCATTTTGTAACAAAGGTTGAGTGTTTATAAAAAAAATTAAAGCGCATAAAATTTGCCAGGCCGGGCTTATGCTTTTTTCTTTTAGTTTTTAAATTATTGTACCGCGGTTCCAGGTTTATTATTTTTTGTTTCAGTTTTAGGCGGAAAGATTACGATTTTTAATTCCGGTTTGTTCGCAGACGATGGACGAAAAGGCTTGTAAAAGATGAAAGGTTTTTTTTGGATGAATTTTTTTTCAGGTGAAAGAGTTTGCTTTTTTAATGGCCTCAATCAGCTTACAATCATCCGCCAGACCCCGGTTTTGTGCAAGTGGGGCTGAAGTGATAACAATGAGCAGTGGTAAATGTTTTAGCCGCAGATCCCGGCTTCCGGAATTCTGCTGAACGATAGTAATAACAATGAACAATTAATTTATAAATTTGGCTACAACGCCGGAAGACGGAATTCTATTATCCCGCCTGCACAAAGCCCTGACGTTGTGCGTCATGTTAAGTGACAGAGGTTGCTAAATAATAAAGTCTTTATTTTTTAATCACTAAATAAAACAACAATGAAAAAAGGATTATTCTCTTTCGCTTTTGCACTATTGAGCATTTTCTCCTTTGGTCAAGCCGTACACAAAGGAAGTCTGCTGGGTCTTCATTGGTCTACTCCTACTTTAAAAGAAGGCGTAACTATGGAAGACTATGTAAAGTTTTACACGACTAAAGCAATACCTGCCTATGAAAAAGCTTTTCCTGGTATCAAAATGTATTTAATAAAATCTATTCGCGGACAAGACAGCAGCAGCATAGGTGTAATATATATGTTTAACAGCGAAGCTGACAGAAATAAATATTTCAACAATAATGGAACAACGACTGAAGCTGGTAATGCAGCAGGTGCAAAATTGAATGATATTGGAAAAGAATTTGACAAGTATGAAACACAATCTAATGCTCCTGACAAGTACAATGATTGGTTAGTTGAATAATGTAAAATAAATTGTATTAAACCGTCCTGATAAAAAGGACGGTTTTTAATGACACGAAAAAGAGAAGCACGAACGCACAACACAAGTATTGCCACAAGTGGGGCTGACATTGGTAACTCGGCTGTAGTTCAGCAACAGTTCCAGCCGACGAACAAAACCAAGCTAAAGCTCTTATCTTCATTTTTTAAAAACAATATTGAGCAATAGTTCCGGGCGGGACCTTCAATGAATGCCCCACCTGCAGCAATACGTAACGTTATCGGTCATTGTAAAACGACAGTCATCAAAATTGAACAGACAACATTATGACGACAGAGCAATATCCAAAAGTCTATTTATACAAGCGAATTGTTCAAGCAAAACTTTTTATTGACACAAACTTTGCTGACAAAATTGACATTGACAATATATCAGACGAAGCATGTTTTTCTAAATTTCATTTCATCAGGCTATTCAAACAAATTTATGGCAAGACACCTTATCAATATTTGACTACTGTTAGAATTGATAATGCTGTACTATTATTTCAGAAGGACAAACCAGTTTCAGACGTTTGCTTTGCTGTGGGTTTTGAGAGTTTGAGTTCTTTTAGCGGGCTTTTCAAAAAAAATGTTGGTGTTTCACCTTCTACCTTTTTGGCACAACAACAATATAGAAAGCAACAAATTATAAAGAACCCACTAAATTATATTTCGGGCTGTTTTGCCTACCAATACGGGTGGACAGAACATAGCAATTTTGAAGAAGTTAAATAATAATCATCTGCCGACCTTTGACCCATCATAAACAATTAAAAGAAAAGCAATGATTAGAAAATTAACTTTTGCAACCGTTTACGTTTTAAATCAGGCAAATGCCTATGACTTTTATGTAAACAAACTCGGCTTCAAAGTTCATACTGATGCCCCAATCGGGAAAGACAACAGATGGCTGACGGTAACACCACCAGACCAACCCGATATTGAGATTTCACTTCTTCTTGTTACCGAAGGAGAAATGTTTACAAAAGAAGCCGTAAAAACCGTTAGCCAACTCATACAAAAAGGAACTTTCGGACATGGTGGATTTGAATGCAACGATATTTATGCTACCTACGAAGAATTAAAAAGTAAAGGCGTTGAATTTGCAAAACCACCCAAAGAAGAATTTTATGGCGTATCTGCTGTGTTTAAAGATGACTCTGGAAACTGGTTTCATTTATCTCAAAAAAGTAAATAAAAAATATGAGCCGAATCAATCTGCCAGTATACTTTGACAACATCAAAAAAAAGACAGGTAAGACACCCGCTGACTTTAAAAAAATTGCAATCACAAAAGGCTATTTTGAAAAAGATGTGTTGACAGTAAAAGCTGGTGAAGTAATCGCATGGCTCAAAAAAGATTTTGATTTAGGACATGGACATTCATTGGCTATCTATCACTCTTTTAAAGACCCCGGATAAAACAACGAACCGCTAACATTGCGTTTGCTGCTATGCTAACTGACGAATAAATCGTCATCTTTTTGTGGCTATCAGCAGTAGTTTCGGCAGACGTAATTTCTATTCGGCTTTTTGTTGTTAACTTCAACTTCATATTTTTAATTGGGCTGCAGTTCCGGGCTGGACGAACAATGAATACCAGCACAGCAGCAAGCCTTTCTCGTTGGCAGCCAGGCTATCATCACACCATGCTTATAGAAACTACGCAAAATGTTAATAAAGTTTCCAGTTATAAGAACGAAAAGACTTTTGCTTCGGCAGTTTATTAATAACGATCTTAAAAATGTTTTCAAGGGACTTTCACATCCGGACGTCATTAAATATTATGGTGTTAACTACGACACTTTAGAAGCAACAAAAGCACAAATGAATTTTTTTGCAGAGCTTGAACAAAATGAAACAGGAATTTGGTGGGCACTTTGTTCATTAGACAATAAGGAATTTTATGGGGCAGCCGGACTAAACAGTTTAAGCAAAGAACATAAGAAAGCAGAAATTGGGTTTTGGTTATTGCCTGACTTTTGGAAACAAGGTATAATGACAGAAGCAGTGCCCTTAATTTATAACTATGGTTTTGATCAAATCGGACTTCATCGGATAGAAGGTTTTGTCGAGACAGAAAATCAAAATTGTAAAAATGCAATAATCAAACTTGGCTTTAAACACGAAGGAACAATGAAGGAATGTGAAATCAAAAACGGACAATTTATAAGCCTTGATATTTACGCAAAATTGAAAAACACCTAACTTAAAATTTTAGGCAGAAAGGTAAGACAACTAAAAAAATGATAAATAAGAAGCCCGAACCGCCAACATAGGATAGGTTTGTCAATAGGCTGGCTGACGGAAGTACAATCGGCTGAATTTATCTGTCAGCAACAGTTCCAGCGTCAAGTTCTTTGCTCAGCTTTTTGTTTTATCTTCATCTTTAGCAACTATATTGGGCAGCAGTTGTAGGCAGACGAAACATTTAATACCAGCCCATCGCCAAGCCCTGACGTTGTGCTTTATGCGACTGAACACTCTAATAATTTGACCAGCTAACAATAAATGGCAAATAATACAGACGAAGAACATTTAGATAAGCCGACAAACACTCAATCGGAAAATCCTTCAGACGAAATTATTCCTACTAAAGACACAGAGCCTATTAAACCAAATCAAGAAACTGAAAATATGGAGGTACATCACCATCCCGACCTGCGTCATAAACCGAAAAAATGGAAAGAATATTTTCTTGAGTTCTTAATGATATTTCTTGCAGTAATGATGGGATTTTTTGCTGAAAGTTACAGAGAGCATATAGCAGACAAAGAAAAAGAAAAACAAAGTATTGAAAGCCTGATTAAATGTTTAGAAAGTGATACCACACAATTAAGAAATATTATTGATGCCAATGTAAAAGTAGTTGGTCAGTTAGACAGTTTGGTTCAACTAAGGAATGCAGATTTAAGCATTGAGGTAAATAAAAGAAATTTCTTAAGGCATAGTGTTGTTGGCTTTTCAGAAGACTGGTATTTTAATACAAATGATGCAGCATTACAACAGTTAAAATCATCAGGAACACTTCGTTTAATACGCAAGCAAAACATTATTGACAGTATTTTTAAATACGAATTAAAAAACAAGACACTCATTGGGCAACAAGCAGATTTATATTTTCTTTTTAAAGAATCGGATTTAGATTATAAGAAGGCTATCAGTCTTTTCTTTTACAGAGATACCAGTGTTATGAAATATTCTTTGGGCTATGACAATAGCAATGTGGAATTTAAAAAAATAGATGCTGTTTCAATAAGTACAGATAAAGAAAAGATAAATCTTCTTTTTGGGGATGCTGCTGTAATGGCGGCTCCGCAAGAAGCTTACATTCATCTTATGCAAGACCAATTATTGTATGGACAAACTTTAATTGCCTTTTTGAAAAAAGAATATGATTTGGAATAGTTGGAAATAAGCACGAACGCACAATAGGTTTGGCAATAGGCTGGCTGAAGGAATAACAATGAGCTGTAGTCCTATTAGCAATCGTTCCGGCTGAAGAATATAAATCAGCTTCTTGTTGTTATCTTCATCTTTAGTTTTTCAATCGGCTGACGTTCGGGGGGAAAAGTACATTGAATACCAGCCCATCGCCAGGCCTTAAAATGTTGGCAGAAATTTGCAAACTGTTTATAACACTTAAAATTAAAAAAATGAAAATATTGGTGCATATCACGCAAGGCCCGGAAAATCCAACACGGGCAGCATTGGGCTTTTTGGTAGCAAAAACAGCCATCGAAGATGGTCATACAGTAACGCTTTTTTTAGCAGGCGATGCTGTAAACCTATTACAGGATTCTTTTCTTAATACTTTAATGGGTGTAGGTACGGGAAAACTCCGGGAGCATTACGATGCTATTGTAGAAGGGAATGGAAAGTTTTATTTGTCAGGTAATTCCAGTAAAGCAAGAGGAATAACCGAAACGGATATAATGGGCAAACCAGCTGAGTTTGCATTACCAAGCGTACTGGTTCGCTTATCTGTTGAATGCGACAGAATGTTTACCTACTAAGTAATTAAATAATAAATTTTTTTAAAAATAAACCATCTACAAATCATGAAAACATTACAATGCCGGGAGGCCGGCTTCAACTGTGAAGGCGTTATTCGTGGAAATAGTGAAGACGAAGTATTAAATCAAGCTGCCCAACATGCATTGGAAGTACACGCAGTTTCCGTGACTCCAGAACTTGCTGAAAAACTTAAAACATTAATCAAGGATGAAAAGCAAGAATAAAAGTCTGCAAAAGAAAACTTCTGCCAACAAATGTATTGCCAAAATGCAGGTTTGACGTAACGTGTCTTTCAACTTTTGTTTTTCAATTTAGCTATAGTTCCAGCTCGACATTATGAATTAGCTAAGTGCAAATCATCAACTTTAAAATATTTTAAATGGGCATTTGTACCAGGCTGGACAATCAATGAATTCCCTGCCTTCGCAAATACTCGAACGTTGGTAGCAATAAACTTGCGACACTTTTACGCTTCACTTTTTTTAATAATTCATGGCTAAAAAATATCACGAATTAGACGACGAAGACTATAAACATCATTCAAAAGAAGTTGATGGCAAGACAATTTATTATAGATCGTCTGTTTCCGAAATGACGAAGCAAGAGCTTGAAAACTTATCGGAAGATGACTGCGAATTTATTTTTCAAAACCTTTTATCTGCGGACAATTTAATATCAAAACATTTTGCCGGGCAGAATTTAAAGACGTTTACGGGGGAGACTTTGGATAATCTCATAGACTTATGGAATGATGACCCGACTCAATTTGACTGTACAAAAAGTGATTTTATTAATTTTATTGGTTCTGCTTTCGGACACTTTTTAAATAAAATGATTGGCTCGAAATGGATACTACTTGCAGACCAATACGGCACGGACTATTCATGTCAAATTGATGAAATCAGCCTAAGAGCTTTTCCATTTAACTCTGTTCTTAAGGCAATCGAGCAGAAGAGAGAAAATTCCTTGGACACGATTTATTTAATGCTTAAAGAGAAAAAGGTAGAGTTAGAAAATGACTTATAGACACATTACTGCTACCAACAAGCAGTTTTGCACAAGCGGGGCAGACCTGCTAACAATCAGCATTGATAAATGTTTCAGCCATCGCTTCATCTGACGTAACTCTGCTGAGCGATAGTAATAACAATGAACAATTATTTATAAATTTGGCAACAGTTGCAGACGGACGGAATTCTATTGCCCACCTGCGCAAAGCTGTATCGTTACAGGCAACCTGGGTTTGTCAGACACGTATTTGATTCATAACATTTTTTCGTGGCTTCGGTGGGCAGGTTTAAAGTTTTACACTTTTTTCTGCAATCACTTCACGGCTGATCGGGGAATGGTTTTTAAGTGAAAACTTCTTTCGTGCACGGCAAGCGGTTAGTTCTTTTAAATTATTAAGCTTATAAGTTTCCGGTGGCCGTGGGTTGTGACATAATTGAAAAGTTTATCCTTTGCAGCGGTTTCCAGCTCGTAAAGGTTTTTCAGGCAAGTTTTTAATTCGTAGCGAAGGTTGCTGCAGGTTTACAACGGCAGAGACAAATTGTAAAAATTTGGAAGTGCGGCTTCATGCTTACTATTTGCCGGCTTTTTAATTTCATGCCGAAGGTTGCTGGTTTGATTATTTTTTAGGTAGCGGTTTTCAGGCAGACAATGTTACGGTTTTTAGTTCGAGGTTTGTACACGCGCAATGAAAGTAACTGCCTCGCCTAAACGTAATCGTTTTCCTTCGCTGCAAAAAGTTTTTAAGATGAAAGTTGAACTTATTTTACAGGTTTTAAGCGGCACGAGATTTTTCACCTGCCTGTAACACCGGCTTGCTGCTAGGCTGGCTGAAGTGCAGCTCCTGATCTTTTGTAACATGATCAGCAATAGTCCCGGCAGAATTTCATTACGATGTTGGCTGCTACTTTCAAATTTTGCTTACAAATATTTTTTAAATTATTTATATGGACAGCTTAAATAGCAAAAAATTCGCGCTTTTCGAAACTAACAATATAGGTCCTCCTAATTTTAGTTTTAACTTAAGTGACATCTTTATAAACTTTAAAGAGGGTATTATAAACTTCGATTTTTTTCAAAAATACTTCGATCAGGTATCGCTTCCAATCGAGTTAGCAAAAGAGTGTCTTTCAAATGCATTTCAGCAAAAAAATGATTTTAATAATTTAGATAAGTTCGGAAAATTTATCAAGCTTTCAACTCTTAAAAAATTTAACCAGTTACCTACGTACAATGAGGTTAAAGAAGAACTCATTGATTTTAGAGACATTATGGGTTTTACTTTACAAGGAGAATTATCATGGTGGATGCCAAATGATAATTTGTGTGATGGAAGATTTGTTTTTGTATCTCACAGATGGCAAACTCCAACTCATCCAGATCCTGGGGGAACAAAAGCGAAAGTTATTATTGAGAGACTTGAATCAGCTTCAAAGTACGCAGAAGAGATATACCTATGGATTGACTTTTGCTGTATGCCTCAGAGGACTGATAAATATGAGTGGTCAAGCGACGATGTTAAAAATTTTTATAATGGTCTAATGTCTCTATCCAATATCGTAAAAAGTTGTGACCTAATGATACTTTATTCTGAGGATTATCCGAATAGGGTTTGGTGCTACACAGAAATATTTGTTTGGCTTTGTAAACTTGTGGATATTGATTCTACATGTTATGATGAAAAAAGTAAATTATTTAGATCGATTCAGACTCAACATTTAGTAAAGAAAAAAGGAGTCCGACAAAGTTCTACCCATCCAGCTACTGTATTCACTAATTTAAATTATCGTGGATTTGAAGGTAAAGAAGAAATTTTTTTATCCTTTTTTAATCCCATAAAGTATTACGTTGATGCAATGAAAAGTGCAGCTCAGTATTACCTTACAAGTGGGGCATTGAGGGAGTTTGATACCGAATATTTGCCATCTTTAGTAGCTTTTCTATGTAAAACGTGGTTTCTTTTGCAAAATATGAGTACTTCAAACCCATCAGATAGGGAAGTATGTTTACGGGTAATTATGAATGCTTTGAAGTTTGAATATACTAATAATAGTCGTACGTATAATTGGTAAATAATAATAAGTAGCGAATGCTTTCAAAATCTAAAGAGATCATTTTGATAAAGCAACAGCCAACAAAGCGGTTTGGCAAAAAATTGGCGGGATTTAACACAAGCATCAACTTTTGTTTCGACATTCAGCTTTTGTACTCAGCACAACATTATAAATTTGGCAACAGAAATAACAATGAACTGTTAATCATAAATTTAGTAGCAGTTCGGGACGAATTTTAAATACCAGTTCTTCGCCAAGGCCTCGAACGTTACAGGCAAGCTGGTTTTGTCAGACACGTATTTTGATTCATATCTTTTTTTCCTTGCATCGGTGGGCAGGTTTAAAGTTTACATTTTCTTCTTCAATCACTTCACGGCTGACCGGGGAACGATTTTTAAGTGAAACTTCTTTCGTGCACGGCAAGCGTTAGCTCTTTAAATTATTAAGTTTATACGTTTCTGGTGGCTGTGGTTCTGACATAATTGAAAAGTTTATTCTTTGCAGCGGTTTCCAGCTCGTAAAGGTTTTTCAGGCAAGGTTTTAATTCGTAACTAAGGTAGCGGTTTGCAGGCAGACAATGTTACGGTTTTTAGTTCCAGGTTTGCACACGCGCAATGAAAGTAACTGCCTCGCCTAAACGCAGTCGTTTTCCTTCGTTGCAAAGAGTTTTTAAGATGAAAGTTGAACTTATTTTACAGGTTTTAAGCGGCACGAGATTTTTCACCTGCCTGTAACACCAGCTTGCTGCTATGCTGGCTGAAGTGCAGCTCCTGATCTTTTGTAATTTGATCAGCCATAGTGCCGGCAGAATTTCATTACTCGTCTTTTGTACATATCTTCAACAACAGTTTTCAATTGGGCTGACGTTCGGCAGACGAATATAAAATGCCAGCACAGCAGCAAGCCCTGACGTTAGCGGTCATTGTAACGAACAACCTTTAAACAACAAACAGACAAAAAAAGTATGATTAGAAAAATTTTAAGTGTTATTGCAGGCTATGCCATTTTTGTAGTAACATCACTTTCACTTTTTAAAATTTCAGGACAAAAACCTCATTCTGACCCAACAAATCTTTTCGTCATTTTGACAGCGATTTATGGGACATTTTTTTCATTTATCGCTGGACTTGTTACACAACTTTTATCCAAGACAAGAAACCTAAAAGTTAATTACATACTTGCCTTTATTATTGCAGGCTTTGCGACATTTTCATTACTTAAATCAGAGGGCAGTCACTGGACACAATTGCTTGCAATCTTTATATTTGCACCAGTATCAATCTCAGGCGGATTTTTTTACAACAAACGACAAGATAAAAATGCAGGACATCATTAAAAAATTCAAGTTCAAGGACACAGGAATTGTCATAAATGCCCCGATAACAATAGAAAAAGAATTTGTCAAACTCGGCTTCAAAACTAAGTTTGACAAGACAAAAAGTACAAACACTTTGGCTTTCATTAATGACAATAAAGAGTTTTTGAATTTCCTTATGACAGATTTAAAAAATGTTGAGCCAGATAGTGTTTTATGGTTTGCATATCCAAAAGGCACATCAAAAATTAAGACTGACATCAACAGGGACACTATTCGTATGACAGGAGAAGAATTTGGCATTACGACAGTAACTGCAATTTCTATTGACGACACTTGGAGTGCCTTGCGTTTTAGACCAATTGCCAAAGTTGGAAAATAGTATTGAGAAAACAACGAACCGCTAACATCGTATTGGCAATAGTGGGGCTGACAGTCATAAACTCAACATTTGTAATTCTATTGAGCATTTGTACAAATGTTGAGCAGCCGTTTTTCAAATGCCCCACCATCGCCAATACGTAAACCGTTAGGCGCAAATTGAGCAGTCTTCAAAAATAACTTGCTACATGAAATATTATTTAACAATCACCTTGTTCAGTTTGTTTTCCTCTGTTTATTGTCAAACTAATCTAGAAAATAAAATCAATCGTATAGAAAATGGATTAACGCAAGAAGTTATTTCATTTGACACGGTCTCTATCAACAAGATGAACATTCTTGATAGAATGAAGTATTATAAAGTAAATGGAGTAAGCATTGCCGTTATTGAAAACGGCGAAATACAATTTACAAAAGCTTATGGAGTAGCAGATGCCAGCACCGGTGAAAATGTTTCAACGGAATCCCTATTTCAAATTGCATCTATTGGCAAAGTGATTACTGCTTTAGCTGCACTTAAGTTGGTGAAGGATGGAAAAATTACTTTAGATGAAGATGTCAACAATAAGCTTACTTCCTGGAAAGTTGCCGATAATAAATTTACAGTAAAAGAAAAAGTAACACTACGACGTTTGCTTTGTCATTCAGCAGGCTTTACTGATGACTATGGATTTGCAGGATACAGTGTTACTGATTCTATTCCATCGCTTATAAATATTATCAAAGCGCAGCCACCTGCCAACAATACAAAAGCCCTTAATAGTGAATTATGTACCAGGAACTCTTATGCGGTATTCTGGTGGCGGTTATCTGATTATTCAACAGCTTATAGAAGACATTACAGGAATGTCATTTACAAATTATGTAGAGAAAGAAATCTTTCATAAGCTTGATTTACAGTTAAGCACTTACAATTATTATCCTGACAGAAATGGATTTAAGATTGCACGGGGGCATGATGAAAATGGCAAGATTGATGCAAAAGAAAAGTATCATATTTATCCTGAAAGTGCTGCTGCAGGCTTCTGGTCTACACCCGGAGATTTAGCCAAAATATTTATTGAAATGCAACAGGAATATAAAGGGACATCTGACAAAATATCTAAATCAACCATTATTAGATTCTATGCTAAGGCCTCAGTTTGAATTTAATGACCGGGGATTAGGTGTTGCTTTAAAAGGAGCTGAGCATGTGGACGGCTTTTGGCATGCTGGCCAGAATGCAGGATACAACTCCTTAATGTACGCAACTACAAAAACGGGACAAGGAGCGGTTGTAATGCTCAATTCAGATGCGTGATATTGAACTGGCAATAGAAATTGTGCGAAGCATAGCCAATGAAAACAAGTGGCCATTTATGCAAACCAGGTTAGTCACAACAGAATCACAGGACTTCATGAACGAGCGTATTGGAAGCTATAGATAGCAAGGAGGGATTAGACTGGAAAATTAACCGAAAAGGAAATGGTTTGGTTCTTCAATGGAAAGAACTTCATCAGAAAAGATTCAGTGCTCCTTTAAATCTATACCGGACGGGGCAAGGTCACTATATAATTAAAGAAGAACCTGATTTGTTGGATTTCCAATTTTTATCAGACAACGGAATGAAAAAAGTTATCTTCTATAAATATGGCGGCACAAAAATGCTGCTGGAAAAAACAGATTAAAAATGCGCCTAACACAAGTATTTGCAATAGCAGGGGCGACTTGCAAGTCACTCGTCTGTAATTCACTCATCAGCAGCAGTTCCAGCGTGACGTTAGTAATTTAGCTTTTGTTCATATCTTCATCTCTTGTTTGTCTCAATCAGCAGCGGTTATCGGCAGACGGAATGCTAATACCCAACCTGCATAAAGCCCTGCTCGTTAGGCGCAAGCAACGCGATATTTTATGATAAGATCCCCAAGCAAATAACAATTAAAAGGACAATCAATGAACAATCGACGCACGTTTCTCCTCAGTTTCTTCGTGCTTACTGCCGTTGGGACTTTACCTCTTTTAGCCATGCTAAGTCGCTCCGCTTTCGCGCACATTCGAGGAGTTGATGCTCTCCCCCTGATCGGCTCAGGTATGTGGTTTGGACTTGCAATCGCTTCTTTGGTGGCATACTTTCGCGGCCGTCCCTCCTCCTGAAGACTAAAGATTCCGCGCAATAATGTATTCCCCAAATGTTCGCACAAACAATCAGATACTCTGGTTTGTAAAGATGCGGTGTTCGGCGACGCGATATGGTTGTAGGGCAAGAAGTAGACTATTTGCAAAAAATCATTTCCCTTGTTGGTTTTATCAATGATGACCCTGTCGATGCAACAAAAGCGCAGGAGACATTCGACGCACTTCGAATAAAAACATTATGTACATAGTCACTGTATGTAAAACAGGCAGCAAATAAGAATTTGGAAAGTAAAGTAATGATAGCCAGCGCCTAACAGCAGGTTTGGCAAAAAACTGGCTGACAAAACGCAGCCTCAACTTTTGTTTCACTATTGTGCAGCAGTTTCGGCTCGACGTTATATAATCTACAACGGAATAAACAATGAACATTTGATTATAAATTTAGCAACGGTTCCAGCAGACGAATTTTTGAAAACGAAGATCTTAAAGTTGACTTCATTTCTGAATTTATGATTGGGTTAATTGGATTAATAATAATTATTATTGCAGTAAGGAAAAAAATTGAAGGGTTACGAGCTGCGTACAACAAGCGGTTTAGTAATATGGTGGCTGAACGAAAGTACAATCAACCATTTGCAAATCCAATCAATGGTTCGGGCAGGACAAGCAACTTTCAACTTTAGTTTTTAACTTCATCAAAATAACTTTTATTACCCTTACTGGCGCAGATATGCAGCAAAGGCAAAGTGGCGTTGGCGTATCTGTGCCAATGAAAGGCTTTTTAGAAATTATGAAGTTGGACACTTTAATTATATGATGTATTTTCAAGGCACAGATACCCGGCAGCACAAAGCTATACGGCATATCCGCGCCGGTACAGAGAGGTGATTTCTTTTTGGAAGACAGCAGCGTCGTAAGATATATTTTCAATACTTCTTAGGCAAATATGTATTTTTAAGTGAATTTCATTTTCATTCACCGAAATTAAATTCTTATTCGTATGAGTCAGTTTGTAGTAGAAGGAGTTTCTTCTCCGCACTTTTTGGTTCTACCGGAAGCACAGTTCGCATCGCCCTCCATCCGAAATTTTCGTGTTGCATTATCTGGAGTGGCGAGGTTTCAGTCAGACTTTTACATTGCTTCTACTTTGAATATTCAAAATGTAGATATCCCTGATTATTTCATGAAGATGGATTCCGTAATCTACAGGGCTCGACCTTTACTTCCTGCTCTTCCGGATGGCACTGAATATAAATTCGTCCCGATACAATGGACGATTATGGCCTCAGCCAATGCCATCTGGAATATGTCATCTTCTAAGTATGGAGGTTGTATTACCAGCGGATGGAGTATCCTTAGAGACGACAGAATAGTAAACGTTACTAATCAAATGGTAAAAGTTTTCAGCGGAATACAAGTAAATCTATCAATTGTTTACAGTGCAGATTTAAAAATAGGATATAATATAGAGATGTACGGCTACTTTAGTATAGTTAACCAAATTATAATCCAATAGTTAACCAAATTATAATCTTTTAAGACATTATCTTTCTCGTGGTGCGTGTCTCCACGCCCCGCACTGGCGCAGATATGCTGCAAAGACAAAGTGGCGTTGGCGTATCTCAGCCAATGAAAAGGGTTTTAGAAATTATGAAGTTGGACACTTTAATTGTATGATGTATTTAGCACCAAGCTACACGGCATATCTGCGCCAGTATGGACATTTCAAACTCATGCAACCAGTTAAATTAACATCAGAAATATTAGCATTTAAAGATTTAAAGTTCTTAACCGAAACACGAGCATTGTTTGCATTGACTGGGCACTTGATATGATGACTGTTGGTTTTGACACAGAGCATTTAGCGATTCTTGCGGGTGAAATGAACCGTTCAATCAATTTCAAATGCAAGACTTGACAAACAAGGTTCTTAACGAATTGCATCTGGACTATTCTGACAAAGACAAGATTATAAATAACTATGCGTGTTATTTGATTGACAAAGCTTTGGACGACGAAACTCAAACCCGGTAATCTTCCGTTCGGGCAGAAGAAATTCTTATCAGCTTTTGTTGTTAACTTCATCTATAAATTATAAATCATCGCCAGCTCCAGGTAAGACGTTCATTGAATATCCTGCCTTCTAGCAATACCTAACGTCGGTGGCAATTTTGAACGAGGCATTTCAACATTTATGCACTATTACCGGACTTTTCGTTAATGATATGAAGCATTTCATAGTATTCTTTATATTTCTCACTTCACAGGCAACAGCCCAAGTACCAAAGTTATATAATCGTATCGCCAACGATGTGCATTTAATACATTCCCGGGTGCTAAATCAAGACCGCCAGATATACATTAATGTTCCAAAACCCGATTCTGCAGATATAAACAAGGCATTGCCTGTGTTGTATCTCTTAGATGGGGAGAATCATTTTCACATCCTTTCGGCATATATAGAATATTTAAGGCATTGGCAGGTTATTCCTCCAATAATAGTAGTAGGCATTGTCAGTGTGGACCGGGTAAAAGACCTCACTCCTACTAATAGTTTAATCAACTTTGATGGTAAAGTTGATTCTAACTATAAGACATCCGGTGGCAATGAGCAGTTTTTAAATTTTATCCAACAGGAATTGATGCCTTACATGGAGGCTAACTATAAAACAAGTCCTTTCAAAATATTTGCCGGACATTCGTTTGGTGGTCTTACAGCCATTAATTGCATGCTTACGCGCCCTGATATGTTTAATGCTTATATTGCCATAAGCCCTTCGTTATGGTTTGGCAATAAATATGTTTTACGATTGGCAGAACAAAAACTACCAAAACTACCAATGAGGGATAAAAAATTTTTCTATAGCGTAGGGAATGAAGATGGCACTTTTCGAGATGATTTGTTGAAATTTGATAAATTGTTTAAACATGATAGTTTGAAAACATTTGAACACGAGTATAAATATTATCCTTCTGAAGACCACATGACAGAACCAATTCCTGCATATTATGATGCGCTACGATTTGTTTACAAGAATTGGAAATACGATACAACAAAGTGATATAATTGCAATAAATGTGAATTAAAACACTCAAAAAAAACTGCCACCAACGTAGATATTTATGCAAGTGTTGCAGGACGTTATAAATTCGGCGGAAGAATAACACGCATCAGTATTTTTTCAATCAGCAGGAGTGCTGCCAATCCCACTGTGAGGAATCTTTTAAAAGCAGTAAATTAAAAATGGCTGGTTTTCTCTCAAATGAAGAGCGATCAGGAACATGGAAAACATTCTACGAGAATGGAAAAGTTGAATCAATTGCCAATTTTGCAAGAGACACGTTAAACGGAGATTTCAAATACCTTTATGACAATGGACAATTATGGACTGAAGAAGTTTATAAGCACGGGAACTTAATGGAGGTAATTTGTAACTATAACAACAAAGGGAAAAGGAATGACCCTGGGACATTAAAAAATGGTAATGGAACTGTAAATATATTCGATGAAAACGGAAAATTGACTGAAACGCACTACTTCGCGAATGGACAGGAAACGAAGGGCAACCGATAACATTTCGCATCCTATGCAAGGCGAATATAAATCAGCTTTAATTGTTAATTTCATCCTGAGTATTTCAATCAGCGTCAGCTATAGGCTTGAAGTTATAAAATACCAGCCCATCGCCAAGCCTGAATGTTAGCGGTAATTTTGATGGACACATTTGTAATAATTTATGGCGACAAAACAACCAGACAATACAGCATTGCGGACAGCTTTATGGAGAGCATTGCACGTTTTGATTGACGATAAACCTCACGTCATTGAGGACAAAATAGGATTTGAGCTAATCAAACCTGAAAAAGATTGGCAGGAACGACCTGATATGAAATATACAAAACGGCTTCGTGCTTCCATTGTTGCCCGTGCCCGTTTTGTTGACGATATAGCCAAAGAACAAATCGGAAAAGACGTAAAGCAGTATGTTTTGCTTGGTGCGGGGCTTGACAGTTTTGCCCAACGAAATGCAGCAATCAGTTCGCACGTTGACATTTACGAAATTGACCAGCCTGATACGTTGGCTTGGAAAGAAGAAAAACTAATTGAAAACGGCTACAAAATCACCGACAATCTTCATTTTGTTCCTGTTGACTTTGAAATTTCATCATGGTGGGACGAATTATTAGACAAGGGCTTTAACGTCAACCTACCAACTTTTGTTTCTTGCACAGGCGTTACTCTTTACCTTACTAAAGACGCAATTAATGACACATTAAAAAAGATGGCTTCACTGGCATCAGGCTTCGCTATTGCAATCGCCTTTTATTTACCTCTGGAACAACTTGACGAAGAAGATAAACCTTTACTGGAAATGGCAATAAAAGGAGCAGCCGCTTCGGGAACACCTTTTGTAAGTTTTTTTTCAGTTGAAGAAGTTGCAAAGCTTGCGGATGAAATAGGCTTGAAAGACATCCGAACCGTTTCCACAAAAGATATGACTGAAAGATATTTTAAAGACAGAGCTGACAATCTTGTTCCTGCAAGTGGCGAGTTTTTCCTGGTTGCGAGAATATGAAACTACCGCTAAAATGGAGTTTGGCGTTATTGGGGCGGGACGTTGTTAACTTGGCTGCAGATGTTTCAGCCATAGTTCAAGCTGACGTAACTCTATTAAGCGATAGAAAAACAATGAACTTTTTATTATAAATTTGGCAACGGTTTCGGCAGACGAATATCTACTATCCGGCCTGCGCAAGCCCTGCCGTTAGCTGCTATCGTATCGTAACCTGATGGCAACAACAAAAAAAAATATAACTTTATTTGCTGTTATTGGCTTATTTACTTTTTTTTATATTGTTTCAACAACTTCATGTAGTTCTTTAAAACCTATTACCCAAAACGACTCTGTACAAACATTGGCATATAATGATATTAGCAAATTTGATGGAGACTATGAAATTTTTTCCAATGACACTTCAAATACAACCTTGGCTTATGCACTCACTTATAGCAATAAAGATTACTTTAATCATTTTGTTGAAAAAGACTATACAATAAATTTGACTTCTATTGATAGCAGACATTTGAAGGTTACTGTTTTCAGTAAAGGTTCCGCAATCAAAATTAAAATTATCAAAGGACAACTATATCAAAATTATTTTCAGTTTACATTAAGAAACATTTCTTCTATTCCCCCATTTTACATAATACTGAATAGATACAGAAGACAAAAAAATCGTATTGGCTTGCAAAAAAACGGAGATTTGATTTTGGACACAAATGAGGGAGGCGTTATATTATTGGTGATAATGCCAACTTTTGGAACTGGGGTTGAATTGGGGAATCTGAAATTTAAACGGAAGCGTAGCAGCAGCCAACAGTAGTATTTGCGATAGCAGGGGCGGCGTACAAGTCCCGGCCCATAATTCACTATCAACAACAGTTCGTTCGATCAAACAAACGCCAATGCAAAAAGTATTGCATTTCTTTTTTACAAAGATGATTGTGGGTATTGCCCTCGTTGTTGCTTTAGTAGCTCTTGCAGAATTGTTACGCTTTGAACTCCTTGACAAAACAAATTTATCTAATGATACAAAAGCCGTAGCGACGGCAATTACAGAAGCAGTCATCGCTGTTGCAGCATATATTATTCTTTTTAAAGTGTATGATAAAAGACAAATTCATGAATTGAGTAGGGCAAAGTTTACCAGCAATGCGATCACAGGCTTTATGACAGGCGTTTTATTGCAAGCACTTTTTATTTTAGTTATTTATATAGGAGGCAGTTATTCAGTTGCTCAGGTCAATCCTGCTTCGACATTAATTGCACCTTTTGCTTTCGCATTAACGGCAGGCTTTGTAGCTGAAATTATAATGATAGGTATTGTATTTCGTTTACTTGAAAAACAAATAGGGACGATTATCACACTGATTATTTTTATTATCCTTTTTGCCGTTTTGCACGTAAACGTAAAAGGAGCAACCATTATATCTATCGGCGCAACTGCTATGCAGGCAGGTTTAATGCTTCCGGCAGCTTTTGTGTTTAGTCGCAACTTATGGCTTCCGATATTTATACATTTTGGTTGGGACTTTGCCGAGCCGGGAATTTTTGGTGGTCTTAACCCAAGCAGTTCTCTCACACATGGTTTATTGACAAGTAACATTGCTGGAAATTCTTTATTAACTGGTGGTGAAACAGGACCTCAAGATTCACTGTCATCACTATTGCTTTGTGCTTTTTTAGGTTCATTGTTTTTATTATTTGCAAAACGAGAAAACCACTTCATAAAACCACAATGGAAAACAACCGCCACCAACACAATTTGCTACAAGTGAGGCTTGACGTTGTTAACTTCAGCTGTAGTCCAGTATCAGCAACAGTTCCAGCAGAAGTGCACCGCCAGGCAAAAGTTCTTATTTTCATCTTGTAAAACATTGTTGAGCTATAGTACCGGGCAGAAGGTTCATTAAATTCCCCGCGTGCAGCAATACTAAACGTTACAACCAAATTGCTTTGCAGGAGACTAATGGTCCCAAGTAAGAAATATATGCACATTACGGGAGGAGTCGCGGACGCCTCACTCAACGTCTTGACAACTCTTTCCGATTTGCTTATTATACATGAAATCCTATATATGGATTGCTCGTTACAATCCTTCCAGGGATTGTTGAAATTAGGGAAACAGAACCAAATCTAATCCAATCTGTCCATTGGTTTTTTGAAGGGAGGGCTTTAACATCTCTATCGTATGCATCTCTGATATCCACGTTGTCAATGTCAATCTTTTGAATATTATTGATCTTGAATTATGTACGATTCCTGTTCCGGGCACTTAATTCTGAATTGTTATTGTATTTTTTTGTTGAATTTCAAGTGGCTATTACCTCATCAGAAGTCTAATATTTTAGGGTTTCCTACATCGCCACTAATTGAGTATTATATAATCTGGCCTGTACATCCTGGGGACTTAATTTATTAGCAAAAAAAGCAACCAGTTCATTCGTCTTTGCTACCGCTAAGTTTTCTTTATCAAGATTTCTGTACGAAGTGATAATTAATTTATATACCTTAAAGACCGTATTCATATCTTTTCCCTGCAAACTTTGCCTGTAGGCTTCCCTGTTGTTGTTGAACTCAGCTATACAACCATTTAAGTCGTTACTTATTTTTTCAAATTGGCCCCTGTTGTAATTACCCAAGGCATTATTATAAACATCCCTGCAGGCCTGGCCTGTAGCGCTTATGGCTCCTAGATTTATAAACAGGAACAAAAGGGACACTATAATGATTACTTTATTTGATTTCATAAAAATGATTTAGAGTATTATAAGCATTTTAATAAAAAAGCCATATCTATCGTCAGCTTATTTGTAAATATAAAATTAAAAATAATGCAGGTTGAATTGGAAATTGTTTTATCATATAAGCATTTGATTTTTTATCAAAAGGAATTAATAAAACAGATTTGTAAATCTGATTACTTACAACCTGTTAATTTTTGCTGTAAGTCCTACAATTATATTTTTCTATTTCTTCAAGATTGAATTCCCTCTTCACATACCTTTTTAAAACAGCAGTATCTAAATCCCTGTTTACCTTAGCACAGATAAGCCCCGATAATATTTCCGTATCTACCGGCCACTTGAGAATTTTACCACCCTGATAACCTGCCAGGATGTAATCATTATTATTACTAAAGGTGACACAATAAACAACAGCTGCGCTGCCGGCAGGAAGTAGCAGCAAGGGCGGTGACGAATTCCAGCTTTTAGCCAATTTCCAAATCGCGGCAGTGTGATCAGAGCTTGCAGACGCCATAAATTTTCGATCACTGCTAAAAGTTATATCCGAGATCCGGCTCGTTTGATATTGACTCGACTCCATACTATAAGAAGATAATGACAGCTTGTAGAGCGTACCGTTCGTATTTCCAATAAATAAATAATTACCTGAAGGGTCAAATGCAACTGCTGTTGTGGGGCCAAAATCAATTGAATTAATCCTGGTGATGGAATCTTCGCTGATGACAATAACACCCGAATCAATACCTAAAGCAATTTTATTTTTAAACGTTGCTATGCAATTAAATTCATTTATTCCTTCGTATCTAAAATCCATTGCATTCTGCTCCCGATCTGTTCTCTTAATTTCTTTTTCATTATTCACTTCGGTTTGCATTCTCTGTTTCCAGGCAACAGGCTTCCACGAATTAATATTCCATCCAATAATTTTTGAATCCAAACGCAAGATCAGCCGGCCATCATCAGTAAAGCAAACGGATTTGCCCGCTCCTACCGTATCTCCCGTATTTAGATTAGTCTTATTAAAGCCAGTTGTTGAAAGGTCAATAACACTGACATCATTGGAAACCCCTGCTACTGCTAAATATTGTTTGTTTGGGCTAATGGCAAGGCTGGTTATTCTTTTTCCAAATTCACCCACAAGCTTTGCAGAACTATCTAATCCATTTGTATGATATAGTTTTCCATCTACACAGCCGAAGTAAATGTTATTGCCACCGGCATTGGCAAACGCTCTTATGTCGGAGCTATCGTTAGTTGTAAGTTCAAAAAAATTTTCCTGCAACTTATCCAGGCTTTGATACATCGAGTTGTAAAAATCGATTTCGTTCACGCCATTATTATCTTTGTTTATTAAATAGGCAATTCTTGAAACAAGTGCTGCATTGGAATTATCAGATACGCTGTTAGCAAGCATGTCTGACGTTCTTAATAGCGTATTAGCAAGGTCAATGTTATTAATTTTTCTTTCGTTCTTTATATTTTTATAGTATCCCCACACTGCCAAAATCAATAGTATTAATAAAATGGGCGTAATTACCAGCGCCGCCGATCTTATCATTCTTTTTCGTTTCATTTTATCCAGTTCTATGGCGCGCCGTATTGTCTCCTTTCTTTCTTTTTCATGCAATTCATTAAGGCGCTTATCTCTTCCTGCTTTTATTACGGGCGCCAACACATCGTGGATCAATTCTACATATTCAACTCCATCACGAAGTTCTTTGCGAATGATCCTTTTTTCAATCAATTGCTGAATATCATCATTATTAATTTGAAACCTGGATTCAAGTTCCTCCATGGATTCTAACTTGCGAAAGCCCCTTTCTGTAAGCATCGCATCTTCCATACCTATTTGCACATTTTCGCTAAAACCCTGCATACTTTTACTGTAATATAAATTGATTACCTCCGAAATATCGAATTGAGATACCAGTTCCAGGTTCACTTTATCGAGCCCCTTTTCAATTCTCTTTTCATTAATTTCATAGCAAACAAGACTTAGCAAAAACGGCTCAACGAGCAATTTTGTTCTTGTTTCCTTTTCATTCGCCGAGAGATCAAAATCGAGTTTAGAAATGCCGGGCAATTTATTAATGATGGCTACTGCCACATCCTTTTCGATTAAGTTATTTGCAGGCTTCATTACAGCATCCATAGCCTGGAACACCGTCATCTGCACCACGCGAAAGCGGCTATCCTTCATCGATGGCAAAAAGGCTTTCAAACTTTCAAGTTGTGCCAGGTAATCTTCCCGCAGGCTTATAATTACATGATAATTTTGATCCCCATATTGCGAAGAAATCATTTCTGATGTATTCTCATGTTTTTGCTGAACCACCATGGGCACCCTGTTTTCGGCCAGGTCAGATAGTTCAGTGATGAGCTCATATACAACGCTGCTTTTTTCTTTACCTATTGTAAATATCTCTTCAAACTGGTCCAGAATCAAGACCGGCGTAAGCAAGCCATCGCAAAATTTGAGATCATGAAAATATTCCCACAAGGTATTTTCGCCAATATCGGGAATGCTGCTGTCTCTTGCTTTCAGCTTTTCATAAATTAATCCCCTTAACTGATCGAGCGGTTTTTTTTGTGAAGAATAATCAAGTCTTATATAAACTGAATAGAGATAGTGGCTTTTTAATTGTGGTATCAGCCCTGCATTTATCAATGAAGTTTTTCCAATGCCGGATTTACCAAAAACAATGGTAAGCCTGTTACTTTCCACCAGCTTGAACAGTTCTTTGATCTCAGCATCGCGTCCGCCAAATTGTGATTTATTTTTTTCTTCGTAGGATCGCAGGCCGGGGAAAGGCCGTTGTGCATCTAACAGGGCCGTATTTATTTTTTCATTAATGACCTCGTTCATATAATTAAGTTATCAGGGTCAGGTTATTTTCCTTTATAAATTTTTGTATAGTTTTTCCGAGGTCATCAAAAACCAGGTTAGTTTCTATATTGAGATTTCTTATTTCTTCGGGTATACGATCATCGGTAGGAAGGGTTTTATCAATAATGAAAGGACGTATATTGGGATAGCCATTGAAGCCGTTTAAAAAAATAGCGCCTTTCCATTCTTTTTCATATACATAGCGGCTCTTATCTTTTATTGCGTTCTCTGAAATGATGGGGACAAAGAAATCGCAGGTTTTTATCGACTTCCTTATTTCCAGGTTGTAAAGGTCTCCAGTTTGCAGCGAGTCTTCATCAAAGAAAACGCTTATGCCATTCTTTTCAAATTCATTTCTTATTCTTTCGACAAGGGATTTATCGTCCCGGCTATAACTTATAAAAACCATTTCTTTATAACGCACTTCTTTGGCCCTCCACAAACCGTTTTTATCGCATTGCTCAACTATTTCATGAATAAATTCGATAGAGCTTTTATAAACTTTATTACCATTGATGTCCTGTTCTTTAGCGCTGATAGGAATCACCTTTGTGGCGTTGGTTTCAAGAAATGCTATTAGCTCTGCATCCTGCAGTGTGCTGTCGCAGGCAACGTATTTTGTTTTTGAGCTATTCCTGAATCTTTCTTTTGCAAGTATTCTTATAAAAAACCGCATGAACCAATCCGGGAAACTGCTCCCGATAAACAGGATGCTTTTTTTATGTATTGCATCAAATAAGTCTTTTGCGATCACATCACTTCCATTCAAAAGCTCAAAAACATATTCAAGACTTTGTTCATCAGTGGTTGCAAAATTAATCCCCCGGATATTTCCCATAAGATTATATATTCCCGGAATTGCCGGATCTTTTTGGCTATTAATATCCATGGCAGGAAAGGGCACAGAAAAATTAAAAGACGGATTCGTATGCCTGCCTTCAGCCACAAAAGCTCTCTCAAGAAAATTATCAATGTTTACAGTTATAAAAGTTTCAAACCCGCTGATCTTTATCAGGTCGCGGTAAGGCTGCAATAGAATCTGGTCATCGGTAAGTGAAGTTATCTCGTCCTTAATCGCATTGTTTATGTCGTTTTCCTTTTCGTAGCCTTGCAGTTTTAATACAATGTGATTAAGAGTGACAGGCAGTGGTATAGCGTCTCTTCCGTAAATGTCCCAAAGTTTAAACGCCAGGTATTTATACAAGTTGATAAAAAGATGTTCTCCATCAAATTGGCCGGCTTCTACAAGTGCCTCTAAATTATCCGATTGGCGGATAAAACCTTTATCCAGCTTAAGCATGGAAAGGTCATTACCAATAACCGGAACCATGTTTTGGTGATCAATATTATATACAAAAGATTTCCAGTTAAACGGATTTTCCATTTTTAAGATAGGTCATTAGTCTAAATATATTTAATCATATCTATTGATCAGGCACAGGAATGCCATTAGTAGCATCGTTTTCTTTTGGGTATAGATATTCAATGCTGGTTAAATATACAAATTTTATTGATGATTGATTGGAGGAGTTTCCGGCACTGTAGTGAATGCAAGGTGATCTTTATAGCTGCTTTGAAGGCCACCGCAAATCATCCCGGTTTTGTTTTCATAGATTACACCATTCGTTATTTGTCCTTATCTTCAACACTGGTTTTTTAAATAGACTAACGTTCGGGCGGTCTTGTAAGTTCCCGGCAGGAAGCCCTGACATTGCAGTAAGCATAAAAGGCAATACTTATAAAATCAAAATCGTGATGACAATGAAAAAGATAATATTAATAATTCTTGCATTCACTATGACCTTTGCTCTTGGCTTCGCTTTTAATTCAATCATAACTAAAAATAGTAACGGCCAGCAATCCATAAAAAAAGTAACAGGAATTGGCGGCATTTTTTTCAAATGTAAAGACCCGAAAAAAATGAGAGAATGGTATGAAACCAATCTTGGATTAAATACGAATCAATACGGAGCAGTTTTTGAATGGAGACAAGGCGCTGACAGCAACAAAAAAGGATTTACGCAATGGAGCCCGTTTACAGACAAAACGAAGTATTTTGAACCTTCAACAAAGGAGTTTATGATTAATTACCGCGTAGATAACCTGGAGGCACTTATTGATCAACTTAAGAAAGCCGGTGTAACAATTACAGATACGATCCAGACGGTCGGGTACGGTAAATTCGTTCACATTATGGATATAGAAGATAATAAAATTGAGTTATGGGAACCAAATGATATAGAATTTGAAAAACTTGGCGAGAAAATGGGTGCTAAGACTACAAAATAATTGGATACGCGATACTGTTAAAAAAGCTCGGTTACAATTCGGAGGACTGTTAACTTTCAGCATTTTTTGCTACTAATTTTTCGTTACTGCTTAACCGTCTTGTGTTATGTTAGTTATGAAGCTGCGCTTTGAACGTGAATTGTCACAGGTACACTGTGATCTCCAGCTATTAACCACCGACAATTCACGATTAACATAACACTAGTACCACGCCTATCCATTTTTGCTACAACTCTAGTGCAGGCTTCGTTTGGTGTTTTCAAAAAAGTTTACGTTCTTTAATCGGCATCAGCACCCGGCGGACATAGCATTAAATTACCAAACTGCGGCAATGCCCAACGTTAGCAGTAAGTGTAAGAAAGACCCGGAGCAATAACGATAAACTGAGTAAAAATATACAAACAAAAAAATATACAAAATGAAAAAAGTAACAGGGATAGGAGGTATTTTCTTCAAATGTAAAGACCCAAACGCGATTAACGAATGGTATAAAACACACCTGGGGTTTGAGACAAGCCAATATGGAACAAGTTTTGAATGGCTGCAAAGTGAAGATAGTACTAAAAAAGGGCTTACCCAGTGGAATCCCTTTGCAGAAAAAACAAATTATTTTGAGCCCTCAACAAAGGACTTTATGATAAACTATAGAGTAGAGAATTTAGAAGCGTTGGTTGAAGAATTAAGAAAAGAAAACGTAACTATCGTAGACAAGATTGAAACCTATGACTACGGAAAATTTGTTCATATTTTAGACATCGAAGGAAATAAAATTCAATTGTGGGAGCCTACTGATTAAAATCTGATAAATGGTTTTGACAATGAACTAAACAAAAATAGATAGCTCGAAATGCCTGCCGCTAACAATTTAACATCATCGTAATTTGCGGATGGTTTTCACCGAATTAGCATAACAGAAAAGATATTGGTTGGAAAGGAGCATCATAAGTTGGGTCCGGCAATTCCGTTTTTATAAAGATGTCATATACCTGTTCAAGTTACAAATTCTTTTAGCGTTTATGCGATCGTCGGTTCCTGTAAAAATTTGGGTTATAATTTGCGCATTATCTCATCAAGTCTGCTAATTTGAGCAAGAGTCAAAAGCCTTATTACATTAATACATATCTAACAGGCTTATTTAATCATAATTTTATGGCGCCGGAACAGAAAACAATTTTAAATCAATGATATTACCTGGCAGTGGTTTTTTATTCCAATGATGATGAATGGAGAGCGCAGCTCCCAGTGCCGATGCCTGAGCTACAGTCGCAGCATACACCTCAATATCCGGGAAGGCTTCTGCAAGCAAGATGCATATAGATCGGATTTTTACCAAAGCCTCCGTCTACGAAAATTTTTTTTACGCTTGTGCCGCTTAATACAAGTTTTGTTGATCTCACCTGTTGAGTCACGATGTCGTCCATTAACTGATGATAAGCTTCTTCATAGCTGGTATAGGCACTAATATCTCTTTGTGGGAATAGAGACGGCCTAACCATACCGGTATCACTTGTGTCCGCTGTCTCAATAGAAGGCCTTAATTTTTGCATGATTTTTTCATCATAGGAAATAGTGGTAAAATAATTTGAATCTTTGTCAAAATGAGCCGCAATCCTTTTTATTTGCTGTTCGTGTTCAAAGCCGGCAAACAACCGTGAAGCCTTTACCGGAGCACCTGTATAAGATAAATAACACAAACAATCCTGGTGTAACTCCAAATCAGTAAGCGGAGTATGATTAAAAGGATTTAAGCTGATACACCAGGTACCCGTCGATAACAAAATAAAGGGGCCGGAGAATGTCGTGAGATACGGAATCAATGCAGCAGAGCTGTCGTGCAGCCCAATTCCAACAATCGCTGTATCGCTATTGTGTGCAACCTCCACAATTTTATCACCAGGAAAAATTGGAGCAAATTTCGTTTCTATCCCTTCGTCATATACCCACTGGTGATATTTTTTCTTTTGAAAATCCCATAACTGTGTATGACATCCCACACTCGTTATATCTGTTGCTTCCCTGGAAGAAATCAGATAACTTAGATACTGCGGGAGGTGTAACGAATACTTTATCTGCGCATAAATTTTGGGCTTCTCATACTTCAACCGATACAACTGCATGCCTGAATTTAAATTTCCCAGCACAGGCGATGCTGTTTGTTTAGAAATCAAACTTTCACTTCCATATTGATCATAAAATTGTTTCCGAAGTTTTTCAGGAAAAGGTTTTAGATAATTATATAAAGGTGTTAATACTTTTTGGTTATCGTCAATATGAACAAAGCTTGCGCCATATGCCGTAAAATTCATTGCACGTACTTCATACAATTCATTATTAATAAATTCAGCATACTTATACGTTATCCATTTCGATAATGCCTCAATATTTTCACAGGCAAACCCATCTTCGTCCATTACTTCATCGAGTTGAACAGCTTCTTCGTGAACAACTTTGTATCGCTCATTAAAGAGTAATAATTTCTTGTTGGTCTTGCCAACATCGAATATCGCTATGACAGGAAGTTTGTGCATGTTTAATTGGCGGCGTTGTCAATTTGAGTTTCTTTTTTTATACCGGGTAGCCACAGATCCTGGCCCTCTTTTTCAAATGTAGTGATAAGATAACTTCGTGTTTCTTCAAATGCAATTATTTCATTTTTTTCATAGACTTAAAGTCTAACCGGGCAAGTTTATAGGTAACAAGTTTATGATCACCTTCTTTGATTTTGATATTTATATCAACAGGAGGGTTTTCAAATGTTTGGGTCATTCCTGTAACGGGCCACTTTATTTCAATCTTTTCAATGGTGGTTGCTTGTCCCGATGCCAATGTGCTGCCTTAAAGGATTAGAGCCAAAACTTCCACCGGAATTGACGTCCCGGTAAACGGACCTTTCAATATTATTTTCTTTAAAAGTTACTTTTATTTTAGTGCCAATAGCCGCCTTGTTAGAAACAGTCCCTTCCAATAAAAGATTCACCCAGTGATTATTGTTTTGACCTGGATTTAAATACAAAGAATTTTCATAAGCATCTCCTGAATAGGCGCCACCCATTTTGATATAGATGTCTTCATTGCCATCATTATCAAGGTCAGCAAAAGAAACGGCATGCCCTTTTTGCAAATTACCTACACGTGCAGAAGTAGTCACATCCAAAAAACTTTTGCCATTCATATTTTTAAATAGCTTGTTTGGAACAGCCGATTTAAGCTGGGGATTTCCGGTGCCAAGATAAAAATCCAGGTAGCCATCGTTGTCAATATCGCCAAAATTTGACCCCATCGCAAAAGCAATTTTATTCAACCCAACTTTAGCTGATACATCTTCAAAAGTGCCATCGTGTTTGTTCCTGAACAAAAAAACTTTGCCGGCATTGTTTACGGGCGCTTGTGTTGCTTCTGCTCCGGCATAGTAAGAAAGTGATTGAGTAAATTCATAGCCGCACACAAGGATGTCGAGCCAGCCGTCATTGTCATAATCCCAAAACCAGGTAGGGAAAGTACGGGTCATATTATTACTTAAACCAGCCTGCCTGCTCACATCTTCAAATTTTACAACTCCGCTTTTTATTGATTCGTTTTTTAATAATATTTTATTCCCGTTTAATGTGGAAATAAAAATATCTGTCAGCCCGTCATTATCATAATCGCCCGAAGTAACCCCTTTCACAAACTCTGTAATTGCACAGCCAGCTTGTGCTGCCATTTCCGTAAATGTTCCGTTCTTATTATTGATATAGAGTTGGCACGGGTGTAATTCACCGCCCGGTGATGTTTCATTTCCTACAAACACATCAAGCCAGCCATCGTTATTAAAGTCTGCCCATGTAGCTGTTTGGGAGGGATGAAATGCAAGCAGGCCGCTTTCTTTTGTTACATCTGTAAACGTACCATCCCCATTGTTCCTTAATAACGAATTTGGTATGTTTCCAAACTTCCCTCTCCATCCTCCTCTTAATACAAAAATATCTTTGAAGCCATCATTGTTATAATCTGTTTGCATGATGTGCAATCCACCGGTTAAATACCCAAGGCCTGATGAATCGGACAGGTCTGTAAATGTTCCATTGCCATTGTTCCGGTAATAGCGCATGGGCTCCGAGACCGACCAGCTACTTAATACAACATCGGGATAACCGTCGTTATTAAAATCATCGACAATGCATCCGCCTGCCATGGATTTATAATTCAGGCCCACGTTCATTGCCACATCAGTGAATGGCTTCACCGTGTGCATGCTATCATCGTTCTTTACATTTAAAAGGAATTGCGGTGGCACTTCCTGTGGGTATCCGCCGGTGGTCATGTAGGCAATATTCAACAACCATTTTGATTCAAGATCGCCAGGATCCTCTGTCAACAATGCTTTATATATGTCGATGGCTTTTTCGGAACCTGTTTTATCGTGATGAACTCCGCCTGTTGAAATAGGAAATATGCACGATTCAGCATTGTGCATATGAAAACAATTCATTCTTTCACCCAACCTTAAATAACTAACAGCCAGGTCTTTCATTATTGATTGCCTTTGTTCAAGATTGCTCCGGGGTATTTTATTAAGCAAATCCTGGAAAATATCTATTGCTTTTTGTTCTTCACCCAATTGTAACAACGCATTTGCCTTATCACCGAGCGCTTTTATCAACACATTTTCATCAGGTGAAGTATTTAAAATAGAATCGCAAAATTTGATTTTCGCTTCCGGGCTAAAAATATTGTCCGGGTTATCACCATATTTTTCTGATGCTTTTAAAAGATCAATCATCGCCTGGTTTGGGAGTGATTTGTGTTTGCAGGAAGCATACAAGAAAAAAGCTATAGAAAAAAGTATAGTAATCATGCGCAGGCTCATACCCTCTTCATTTTTTTCTTTATTATCAAATACAAATTGCAATTCATTTCGACTTTAATTTTTATCAAACGAGAGAATACAGATCTGATATTTATTGTCGCCTACTCTTAATTTTAAAAACACGCATTGAATCATTGTTTACAGCAGCGAGAATTAATTTTTCACCATTAGATAATTTAATAAGAGACATATCTTTTACATCGCCCTTTATTATAAATCCGCTCTCAACTGGGGGTACAGGTGTGAATGTTTTTTTACTGCTTCCCCGGAGAAAGCAACCATAGGATGCATCATATCTCCCTGTCATTACATCTGACTGATAATCGTTCCCCGCAAGTAAGAGGTCTTTGTAACCATCTCCATCAATGTCATCGCAGATGATCGCATTTACCGGCGCGAATTGTGCTTCCATCGGTAACGTATGTTGAATAAATTTACCGTCGCCCATGTTCTCAAACCAGCAACTTTGGGTTTCATCGCAACGGAGTTTAAGCATACTATCTTTTGCTTTTCCTTTAAATAAATCATCAAAAGTGGCATCAGCGTAATCTTTGTAAAAAAGAAATTTCTTTTTTATACCAGGCACCTGTTCTGCAAACTGGTCACGGCTGATTCCCGGAAAGGAATGTTTTTTACCATCCTTATCTTTTATGTAATAAAATAAAATCGGGTCTATAGTGCCATTATCATCGATGTCGGTGGCATATAACTGAATTGGTTCTGCAGGACTTGACTGGTATTCACAATTTAAACCCAGGTTACCTGCTACCAGGTCAAGGTCGCCATCATTATCTATATCCGCCGCAATTAAGCTGCGCCACATCCCATTGGTGTGCGTAAGTTTTGTAAGGTCGGTCACTTCCTTTAAAATTCCATGATTGTTCTTAAAAAATCTGACAGGCATCCATTCGCCGGCAATTACAAGATCCACCTGCTTATCGTTATCAAAATCTGCCCACACTGCCGCGGTAACCATTCCTGGTTTTTGCAAGGCAGGGCATACTTTTGCAGTAACATCTGTAAACACGCCTTTATCATTTCGCAAAATGAAACTCCGGGGTGACAGGGGATAAGTTTTCGAAACCCTTCCTCCTATAAATAAGTCAGGATCTCCATCACCATCATAATCTCCAACGCTTACGCAACCGGCTATTGTTCGCACATCCGCAGGAATTGCATTGGGATTCAAAGTAAAATTGCCCTTTCCATCATTCATATATAAACGAGGCTTATAATAAATAGAATTCTCTTCATACAGCACGTCGCCACAAGTAACAAGCAGGTCCAGGTCTCCATCACCATCAGCATCAAACAAAACACAACCCATATCTTCTTCCCTCTTAATACTGTCGGTAAGATTTTTCGAAATAAAAGTTTGTCCTGGTTGCTGGGTAAATATTTTTCCTGAAAAATTAAAACCTCCGCCAATAAAAAAATCCGCCAGGCCATCATTATTAATATCGCCGGTGGCAATGAAAGGGCCTAACTGTGAATATTTATGCGGCAGCAATCTCTGCGCGGCAAAATCATCAAAATTATTCTCCTGGTGGTGGTATAAAATCCCTGATGAGGAAGTATAATCTGAAAAAAGCCGGGACTTTTTGGATTCAATTTCCGGGTAATTGTTGCCTGCATTTTTCCAGGAAAGAGTAAGGAACGTATCGGCAGAAACGTTCTTTATTATTTGCTTTTTATTATCCGGCCATATAGCTACAAGTGAATCAACATGATTGTATTTACCCAGGCCGAATAACAGTTGCTGATCAACAGATGAAAAATAACCGCGAACAGGATTTTCTTCCTGCATTTGTACCGCTCCATTATTATATACAAATATTTTTGTACCGAAACCATGTATATTCAAGCTATCTCCCAGCAACCGCAGGCTTAAAAAATGATGGCTGCGCGTCTTATTCTTTTGATTGGTATTGTTTATAAACACGAAGGCTTCTTCACTGATATTATTTACTACAAGGTCGAGATCGCCATCGTTATCAAGATCAACATACGCCGCTCCATTTGACATGCCCGGTTCATTAATGCCTGCTTTTTCTGAAGCATCGGCAAAAGTGTAATTACCCTGGTTCATGTATAAATAGTTCGGCAGCTTTACATGATTTAGAGACGCCAGTTTTTCGCGGATTGCTTTTTCCTGCTCCTGCCTGGTTTGGTTGCTGCTAAATATTTTATTGCTGAATGCCAGGAAATCTGCATCAATAAAATCCCGGCCAATCCCATTGGTAATATGCATATCTTTCCAGCCGTCATTATCAAAATCTGCCAGTAATACACTCCAACTCCAGTCGGTAGCCTCAATACCGGCCAATTGTCCTATTTCACTAAAAAAGGGAATGCTGGTATCACCCGCGCTAAAGCAGCCGTTGTTAAGCTGAAGCATATTTCGCATAAACTCCGGCTCATAACCCATGCTTCGTTCGGCCTGGTACCTGTCATAATTCATAAACGAAAAAGAAGTTTTTTTCCGTTCATTAGTTTGCGGCAGCATATCAAGCGTAACGAGATCAGGCAATCCATCATTGTTGATATCGGCTGCATCTGCGCCCATACTTGAATAGCTCTGGTGCTGAATTGATTCGCTTATTGTATTGGTGAAAGTTCCATTGCGGTTATTCAGCCATAATTCATCATTGCTTAAAAAGTCATTGGCCACATAGATATCCGGCCATCCATCGTTATTAAAATCGCTGACTGCAACGCCGAGCCCATAGCCATCCTCTTTAATATTTGCCTGTAAAGTAACATCATGAAAAACCGGGTGGTTCTTACCTGGTTCAATCCCATCATTCCGGTACAGCCTGTCATTGGCAGGAGACGTGCCGCTTCTGTCGCGCGGAAAGATCGCATTCGCATTCTTACTACTTAAGAGATAATTTACAAGATACATATCAAGATCGCCATCCTTATCATAATCAAAAAAGACGGCCTGGGTCGAGTTCCCCGTATCTGCAAGTCCATAGTCTGCCGCTTCCTCTTTGAAAGTGAGGTCATGCTGGTTAATGAACAGAAGATTTTTTGCCCGGTGAAGAAGGTCTTTCCCAAAGACACACACATAGATATCGTCGTAACCATCATTATTGATATCCACGATACTAACTCCTGTGCACCAAACATCGGTGCCAATGCCCGCTTTTTGAGTTATATCTTCAAATTGGTTATTCCCTTTATTGATATAGAGCCGGCAGCTTACCTGGTTGCCGGAAAAAAAAATATCTTTTAAGCCATCGTTATTAAAGTCGCCAATGCCTACACCGCCACCCATATAGCCAAACTCATTGATAAAAGAATGAGAAGAATCCTCATCATGAACATCATTGCTGAAATGAATGCCTGATTCCGCAGAACTGAGTTTTGTGAACAAGGTGTTCTCTTGTTTATGAATACATGAACAGAAAAAAAACATACCAGCAAAAAAAATAACAGAACTATTACAGGCGAATCTCTTTTTTTTACGCTTGCCGGTTATTCTATTCATAGAAGCATTCATGTGAATCTGCTTGATTATAAAGCGTGCCATACGGGCAAAAAAAATAGAGGCTACTCAAATAACCTCTATTTAACAGAGAATATCAAATTATTTTAGTAAAGGATTAGCGGCAATTTCACTTGCCGGGATTGGGAACATGTCAACCTGCCCTGGTTTTGGATCAGGCCTTATGGATGGATAATAGCCTTTCTTCCTCCATCTTAAAATGTCAATATTATTAACTTCTTCGCCGGCCAACTCTACACCTCTTTCATGCATGACCGCTGCAATTGCCTGGTCGTGGTTAGTAAGAACAACCGGGGGCATATTTACGCCCGGCCTTGCACGTACTTCATTAATGTAGCTGGCTGCCTGGGCCGGAGTACCTATTTCGGCTTCACATTCTGCCAGCATAAGAAGAACGTCGGCGTAGCGAATGAGGCGCTGGTTGATACCATCAGGATGGAAACCATCGTCTGTCCAATCCAAAACTGAATATTTGCGATATACTCGTTTCTGGGCAACGCCATTGTGCTTGCTTTGAGCCACATTCATTCCGTTTTCTGTGAGAGCAACGCCAGGGGCAGTACCACCCTTGGTCACAATCTTGTCGCCGGATTCATAAAAAGTCATTTTATACCTTGGATCATTCGGCTCGAATTCATTCAAAATTTTATCAGATGGAACCACGTTTCCCCAAACTATTCCATACTCCTGGCTACGCATGATGCTTGCATCGGCTGTGGGACCTTCGCCGGTATAACCCCAGTTAAAGTTGTCATCGCCTTTGTCAACGAAAACGACTTCAAAAACAGATTCTGTGTTGAACTCATGCCCCACTGTAATTGGAGATGATCCGAGGACTACATCGCCATCAAAATTATTAGGAAAAGGAACAAGGCTGTATTTGCCATAATCCTGTAGCAGCGCTGCTTTGGCGGCCGTATAATCACCATTCTGCATTTGTACTCTTCCTAATAACGCATTCGCTGCACCTTTTGTAGCACGTCCCTGTTGTCCCGCAGCATCTGGCAACTTTGCCACCGCATCCGTTAGATCAGCAATAATTTGTTTATAAATGTCAGCGGAAGGAGATTTAGCCTTGTAGCCGGTGACAGTCGTAACAGGTTCAATATACAGAGGCACATCGCCCCACTGAGATACTAATTCAAAATAAGCCCATGCTCTTAAAAATTCAGCCTCGCCAACCGTTACGTCTCTGAGGGCTGCATTATCAGTCACGCCGGGAGCTTTGGAAAGGACGAGATTTGCCCTGTTGATCATTTGATAGCAACCAGTCCACACACTTGTCATTACAGCATTAGAAGGTGACGGAGAAGGTTGTGTCAGAAGTTCGGCTCGTGGCGCTTCCAATTGTGCACCACCAGAGGCTGTTTCGCTGCCTCTCATATCATGCGTAAAGAACCATTCGCGTCCGACCAGATTGCCAGAACGTAAACTTGAATACACAGCGTTTACACCGTTTTGCAATTCTACCGCTGTATTAAAATAGCTTTCGGTGGTAGGGTTATTCTGATCAAGTACATTTAATTTTTTGTTGCAAGCAATTATAGTTGCAACAGACAGGATAACGGCAACAATCAGAATTTTCATATTTCGTTTCATAATGTTCATATTTTATAAAATTATGTTGTTTTTCTTTTAAAAATTGGCCTGGATCCCAACCTGGTAACCTTTCGGCTGAGGATATACCGCATAGTCAATACCATTGGTAAGTGATGATGAACCGGGTGCTCGGTTGCCAACTTCAGGATCATACCCGGTATATTTTGTAAACGTTAAGATATTCTGAGCCGATACATAAATACGGAAGCTTTTTACAAATCTGTTTGTGAGCGATTGTAATGATTTATCAGAAATCGTGTAACCCAACATCGCATTTTTCAGGCGGAGAAATGAACCATTTTCAAGGAATCTTGTCGATGGGCGTGCATTTTGATTAGGGTCAGATGACACCGCACGTGGCACATCTGTGGCAGTGTTAGTTGGCGTCCAGGCATCCATTACCTTTGTGCCCGCATTGAAGAAACGAACCATACCTTCTGTGGTTGTCCTTAAAGCGTTGTAAATTTTGTTGCCCTGTACACCCTGGAAGAATACAGAGGCGTCAAAATTCTTATAACTTGCACCCAGGTTGAACGCATAGGTAATTTTCGGGATGAAACTCCCCAAAAATATCCGGTCTTTATTATCAATAACACCATCCCCGTTTACGTCCTTGAATTTTAGATCACCAGGCGCTGTTCCCGCGGCTTGCTTAGCATGTTTGCTTACCTCATCAGCAGTCTGGAAAATACCTTCTACCTGCCAACCGTAAAAAGATTGGATAGGATGACCTACTGCTGTGTTAGTGATATTATACCCTTCGCTGAGGTCTACGTCAGACCCGGCTTCAATATTAGTAACCCCAGGGGCCAGCCGAAGCACCTTATTTGTGACAAGGCTTAAATTTCCGGTGGCATTCCATTTAAAATCACCTTCTCTGTCATTATAACCTAACTGAAATTCAAACCCGGTATTCTTCATTGAACCAATGTTTTGATTTACAGTGCTGGTTAGGTAGCCTACGGATGGAGGAATAGGAACAGCCAGAATCAGATTATCAGTTTTACGTTGATAATACTCAGCGGATAGGGTAAATTTATTATGTAAAATTCCTAAATCCAGCCCTATGTTTATTTGCTTTGTAGTTTCCCACTCCAAATCCTTATTACCAAGGGCAGGAATTGAAGAGGCCGGACCGCTCGTTAAAGCGTTGGCGAACGGATAGTAGGCACTCCCCGCACTAACGCTTGACAACCAAGACGTGGCGCCTAAATTTGCTCCATTAATACCTGTTACTCCATATCCGGCCCGCAATTTTAGCTCAGAGATTGTCTGGTTTTGCATAAACTGTTCCTGGTCAACTCTCCAGCCAATCGAAGCAGAGGGGAAGGTAGCGGTTTTTTTCCCCGGTGCCCAGTAGGAACCTCCATCCTGTCGAATGGCCGCATTCACAAGATATTTACCCCTGTAATCGTAGGTTATACGACCAATATAAGACTCAATGTTGAGGTCGGCAACCAAAGTTTGAACAGATGCATTGCTTGCATTATTCAATGTTTTTAGGTTGTTTGACGCCTGGTTTCCACTTGCATTTTCATTTCGCAGCCTTTGTCCCTGATATTCGTAAACAGCGGTTGCATTAATATGATGTTCGCCAAAAGTCTTGTCAAACGTTAGTTGTTCCGTATATAACTGAACGGCGGAAATAGACCGGTTGTTCGTAATGCCTGCCAGTATTGCGCTGGAACCGGCGACCGTACCGCTATCATTAAATATTGGTGAGAACCGATAATCCAGGCCGTTGGCGTAATCCATCCCAAATGCCGAGCGGAATTTTAGCCATTTGGTAAAGTTTACTTCAAGGTAAGCTGTCCCAAGTATTTTTGCAGTTTTTCTACTACCGGGGTTTTTTACGTTCGCGTCTTCTATAGGATTAGTCGGATCGCCACCATCTAACACAGAGTTTACTCCCCTAAATCCGTCAGAAGTGGTGGGATCGTATACAGGCATATATGGCATCATCTTGATCACGTTTACCAAATTAGACCGTGTACCTGTTTCATTGTTATCATAGGCCTGGTTGCCATACGCAATGTATAGGTTTTCTCCAAAGGTGAAGGCGTTGCTAATCCGGTGCTCTGAATTAATCCGGAAGTTGTAACGTCTGTATCCCACAGTTGGTGTTGTACCTGTTTGGTCAAAATAACCCGCGGATGCATAAAACGAGGAAACATCGTTACCGCCGCTCAGCCCAATATTAGTTTGAGTGGTTGCGCCGCTTTTAAAGTAAGCATCCTGCCAATCGGTAACATTATTGCCGTAAGTTGTGCCAGCGCCACTGTATATCGGCTGGTTAAGGAACTCGGGGGAATTATTTGGATCACGTCTCGGCACCAAACTTCCCCTGTAAGCAGTTGCATATTGATCAAATTGTGAAGGGTTCAGTAAGCTGAGCCTTTTCGTTATATCCTGTATGCCATAATAAGAATCAAGGCTAACATGCAGTTTTCCATCCCTTTTTCCTTTTTTGGTTGTAATAATGATTACACCATTAGTGGCTCTCGAACCGTAAATGGCAGCCGCAGATGCATCTTTTAAAACATCCACAGATTCAATGTCCCTGGTATCAAATGTTGCCAAATCGCCTGTAGGAAATCCATCGACTACATATAAAGGATTAGAAGCGAATGAAATCGAACTAATACCTCTTATAGCAACTAATGGCTCTGTTCCCGGGCTGCCATTGTTTGTAACCTGGAGGCCCGGCACCCGGCCCTGTAATGCTTGCTGCAGGCTTACCACGGGCAGCTCTGATATAGTTTTACTATTCACGGTTGAAATCGCCCCGGTTACAGAGGTACGTTTTTGGGTTCCGTAACCGACCACTACAACATCCCCTAAAACAGTCTCTATGGGCTTCAGGGAAGGACTGATGGTCGTTTGAGAACCAAGAATAACCTCGAGGGGAGCCGCATTAAGAGAGGAAAAAATCAGCGCCCTGCCACCGGCCGGAACTGTGAGGCTGTAGTTGCCATCAGCATCCGTGGTAGTACCGGTTCGTGTTCCCTTTACCACAACCGATGCTTTTTGAATTGGATTCCCGCTGTTATCGGTTACTCTACCCGAAATTTTTGTTTGGGCTCTAACTATAAAAGCAAGGGATAAAAAAATGATCAAGTGATATTGCCTGCTTTGCAAAGCAAATTGTTAAATTTCTCATACGCAAACGTTAATTTATTTTAATATTTCATGAAATTAGAAAAAATAACGTAACAAAAAAAAAAATTAAACCGATTACATTTAATAATAAAAAAAATTGCAATTTTTATCGGAAGGGCTAAAGGTTTCTACTCATCAGGTTCCGAAAATCAACTAAATATGGTACAACCGATTTCATTTTACAGGCAACTTTTGCAAATTTCCCGGCAAATCTCAATACTATTTTAACGTGCTTTATTTATGAGAATAATCTGGTTGGTTTTTTGTTTTGCATTAAAATCATCTACCGATATTCCCAAATATTCAAGTGAAAAAATGTAACCAGGATAATTAAGGAGGTTAAGATTATGAGGTGTTGAGAGGGCATTAATTTTTGCATTCCTCTTGCCGGAAATGGCTTTACCTTATTTTTCTGTTTAATAAACCATTGTAGAAAGAAATAGCATGGGTGACAACCGTATTACCTATTTCAACTAAAATAAAATACATTAGTTGTACAGTCATTTATATCATCTGCCTTCTGCTTCTGGCTTTTTCCGCCTCAAAGTCGTATGTTGATCCCGCGTGTGTGCCGGGTTAATATATCCTATCAAAAAGGAATCATCATAAAGCAAGTTTCTCAGGAGATTAGGAGAAATTTCTGCCGCCGCGGCGGATCAAAAGACTTTGCAGCCTTATAAAAAGCATACGGCAAAAAATAAGTCGAAAATTTTTTAGCAAGCAATTCCACTAAGCCTTGAAACGCGTCTTTCGGCAGACGAGGAATTAGGAAATAAGGTTAAATAATTCCTGTTCTAATCATGCCAGCATCTCAAAATATCAATTAGCCTTTTCCCTCGATTAGTCTCTATGAAAATAAAATTTTTAGTTATTAAGCCAACGTACTTCGCCAGGATAAGATACAGCTGTTTAATACATAAGAGCCAAGGTTAACTTTTTATATTTTATCATTTTTGACTGTTTACTATTTATTTTCCTTATAAGAATTAATAGTAACTATACTTCCATCCGGGTTGTAATGAAGCTCTGTTACCTTTACATTTCTCAAATGCGTTTTACCCGAGAGCTGTGTATCGTGATAAAAGATATACCACTTGCCATTCACTTCAACAATAGATTCATGATTGGTCCATCCCTTTACCGGGTTTAAAATTATCCCCTGGTAAGTAAACGGCCCATAGGGACTATTCCCGGTGGCATAACAAATAAAATGAGTATCCCCCGTTGAATAAGAAAAATAATATTTACCGTTGTATTTGTGCATCCATGAGGCTTCGAAGAAACGCCGCTTGTGATCTCCCGCTAATAAAGGCTTTCCATCTTTGTCAATAATCTTTACATCCTTTACCGGGCCGTCAAAATGTAACATGTCTTTACTGAGCCTTGCGATCTTCGGGCTTAAGGCTGGTACTGTTGAATCAGTTGGCTCCTGCCCGTAGGTGGAATCAAATTTTCCTGTTTGCCATTTCTGAAGCTGGCCTCCCCAGATGCCACCAAAATACATGTATGATGTACCGTTAGTATCGGTAAACACGGCCGGGTCGATACTGTAACTTCCTTCTATGGGTTTTGGCGCTGCTTTGAAAGGCCCCGTTGGTGAATTGCCTGTTGCAACGCCTATCCTGAAAATATCTTTTTTGTCTTTTGCCGGAAAATATAAATAAAACTTCCCGTTTTTATAAGCTGCGTCCGGCGCCCACAATTGACGCCCAACCCACGGAATATCTTTTATATCCAATGCGATTCCGTTATCGGTTACTTTTCCGTTGATGCTATCCATGGACAATACATGATAATCTTTCATGGCGAAGTGAGAGCCATCGTCTTTTTCCGGGATACCTGCGTCGATGTCGTGGGAATTATAAATGTAAATTTTATTATTAAAAACGTGTGCAGACGGATCTGCGCTATAGATCGAAGTTATAAGCGGTTTAGACAAATACCATGTAGAATCGCCGGCAGTCGAATCGGATTTTACGACCGTTGATTTGCTTTCATCTGTATTACTGTTATTGCATGATGTAATAAATGTAAAAGCAAGTAATGAGTAAACAAAAGCATTTTTAAAAACAAGTTGAGCATTCATTTTTTTATTTGATTTTATTATTAATACTAATTCATTTTTATTTTTGCACACTAAAGAAAGTAAGAACTACATTTTATTCCACCTTAATTTCCTTGCGACTTTGCCTGACATTTCTAACAAATTCTAAAACAAGAAGTAAACCCTATTGCGCCTTAATTTTTCGTTGCGTCTTTGCGTGATCATTCCAAAATAAACACAGACCATATCGCGCCTCAATTTTTTTTTCCCTTTGCGTGATCATTCCAAGATAAACAGCAAGCTTTATTGCGCCTTAATTTTTCTTTGCACCTTCGCATGATCATTCCAAATAAACAACAAACTTTATTGCGCCTTAATTTCGTTGCGCCTTTGCCAAATAATTCCACCAGATTCTAAAAATTCACCACCTCCCGAAAAGCTTTCTTAGGGTATAAATTTCTATCAAAAAGCAAAGGATAATCCTTCCTGTTACGTACCGGGAAGTTATCCAGCCAGCTACTCCTGTCAGAAATATTCCAGAACGTTACTCCCGAAATTAAATTTTTATACTTCCTGAAAAGCTCAAAGCACATTTTATAAATTTCCATCTGTTTGTTTTCTTTTTCACTGGTGAATACAGTGTCGGCATCTTCCGGCCGTGTTTCTCTTGCATTGTGTTCTTTAGGATATACAGAAATATCGAGTTCCGTAATCTGCAGCGGCAAGCCGAGGCTGCCAAGTCGCTGGAGCGTACTATCCAGTTGAGCCTTTGATGGTTCATTTATTGCCCAATGGCCCTGTAAACCTATAGCGCCAACCGGCACGCCTGCATCTTTAAGACTTTTTATCAAACGGTATATCTTATCTCTTTTTATGGTGCTTATTTCATTATAATCATTATAAAAAAGTAAGGCAGCAGGGTCTGCTTCGTGCGCATATTCGAAAGCTTTTGCGATATATTCTTCACCGCATACCTGGTACCATAGAGAATTACGGAGATATTCACCCGGCTTATCAGACACGGCTTCATTCACTACATCCCATGCATAGATTTTTCCCTTGTACCGGCTAACAACAGTGGTAATGTGGTCTTTTAATCTTTGTAACAAAACTTTCTTTGTTACCTGGTTGCCGTTTTCATCTTTAAATAACCATGTCGGTGTTTGATTGTGCCAGCATAAATTATGTCCCCTCACACGTAAGCCATGATGCTGTGCAAAATTTACAATGCTGTCAGCATCGTTCCAGTAATATTCATTTTCCTTTGGATGAATCGGCGCCATTTTCATAGCGTTCTCAGGAGTAAGGCTGTTGAATTGCTCTACTATTAACCGCGCTTCATCGCCTTTCAAATTTCGTGGGGCAACTGCAACACCGATGGGAAAATAATTTTTATAATAATCTTTTAAACCTCTTGCATCGCTCCTTTTATTAACTACTTTATTGGTATGGCCGCAATTTGAAAAGAAAACAAAGCATGCAAGAATGCAGGTGAGGCAAGTTATTTTTTTCAACATAAAGCTTTTTAATTTTGAGGTATTTCTTTAATTGTTCCGACTCTTGCCGGTTTGTTTTATAAACTTTGCTACATCAATCATGGGTGCTACCCAGATTTTATTTTCATTTTGTTTTAGGAAATGAAGCAGCTCACTGTGTGCAGCTAAAGAAACGTTGAGCGGATGTTCACCTCCAACACCATGAAAAAGAAACACAAGCAGCGTATGCGTTGATAAGGCCTGTTTAACCAGGTCAATCAATTGCTCCCCCGATTGCCCGTTAATTCCATAACACCCGATATTATACAAATTAATTTTATTGACGGGAAGCATCTCAGCAGTTACACCTCTTGCAGCAATGAAATCATTTCTTAGTCCATCGAAATAAGCAGTATCATGAATTTTCATATCGCCGCATGGATAAGCGAATGTTCTTTCTGTTTTACCATCAATTGCTTTTAGAATATTATTCATTGCTTTGATCTCTTTTACCATGCGGGCAACTGTATAATTGTTGAGATCAGCTTCAGGCTGCACAAATTCTCTTCCCGCCCTTCCTCCTTCACATGGATGCCATATTGTATGATTGGCTAATTCATGGCCTTCTTCAGCAGCTTTTCGCCATTTAAAAATTTGGGTTTTCAATCCATCGAAATAATCAGAGATATAAAATGTGCCTTTCAAGCCAACCGAATCTAAAGCCGGAATAACATTGGTGAGATCAACGTTCAAACCATCATCATACGTAAGCACAACTGCGCATGTTTTGCCATTCCATGTAGTACCGGTTTGAGAATATGTAAATGTGTTAAGTATAAGCAGGACTGATATACAACAAGCTTTCTTTTTCATCTTTCAATTATTATTTGATTGTTTACTGCGGCTTCTTTTCATAATTCAACATTCTATTTGCCCATGGAATAAAATACTTAAAATTGGGTGCATCGGTGTGGCCGCCATCATGCTGTCGCCATGCAAGCTGCCCGTCAAGCAAACCAACATTCACAGGCGGCATGGACTCTTTCATATAATCATTCGATACACCTAAATCTTTTGCGCCTAATAATTTGTAAACAGATCCCGCGGCAACTATTGCTTTGTAGCTTCCGCGATGATCGAGCCAGTTCGCATCGCCTTTTTCAGGAACACCATAACTAAGAAACACAGGCCGTGGCGCACACAAGGCAATCAGTTCATGTGAATCAACAGGCAAATCGCAAGCCGTCTTTTTACCAAAGCCCGACTCTTCAGTTCCGTATTTTAAAAAGTTTCCATCCATCCAATAAAATTCCCCACCTGTAAGGCTTTCAACAGCTTCACCAAAATTGCGGCGTAATAATGTTGCGCCGCCTTTACCGGGTGAACCAACTAAGCTAATTGCAAAATGCGGCTCCAATGCAAGTGTAAGCAGTGCTGCTTTTCCATATCTTGACACACCTTCAATGCCTACTTTTTTCGCATCGACCAAACTATCTGTTTCCAGGTAATCCAATGCACGTGCAGCTCCCCAGCTCCATGCTCTAAGTGCGCCCCAATCATCGGGTTTACGCGGCTGGCCTTTGTTCACCAAACCAATTATACCTTTCGTTAATCCATCACCATTATCAGCCTGGATACTTGCCGGGTCAATAGTTACATAACCCCAGCCTGCAGCCAGCAATTGTTCTGTCGGCGAAGGGCCGCCGACCGGTGGCGCTGCAAAAAAGCTGATCGTTGTTTTAGTAACAGGTGAATAAGCAGGATATTTATCAAAAATGTTCTTCACTGAAGGGTCAGTTTGTATCATCATTTTTTTAAAAACATCATTCAGCTTATCCATATCATCTGCGGACGGCTGTGCCGGTGCAGGAAATGCAGGAAACCCGAACATCATCAATACCGGGACCGGGCCTTTTACATTCGCGGGCAATACCTCTATCATTTTAATATCAACATTAACCAGCGGGTATTCGCTATTATCAACATGGCCAATAACCTGCTTTGCAATAACAGGGATAAAACCGGGAAATATAAATTCACGGTCAATAATCTTTACAGTCCAGGTAACCTTTGGCACATTCTTCGGAATCTTTCCATACACTTCACGTTCATAATCTTCAATTATTTCAGGCCGGCGCACTTTGAACCACATATCTGCCGCGGCTACTTTTTTTCCATTTTTTGTAGTAAGAATATCAGGTAGTTGCGGACAAGGGTCTGCCTTTGTCGTATCATAATTTGCATGATTAGGCGCTGCTTCATTTCCGCTTGGGCCGGGCCTTAATTTTTTGATGCCTAACTGTTGCATCATATTATCCTGGTTTTGCTGCGATGTGAAATTTACCGGCTTCGGATATTTAATGCCGTTAACTATTGTATCCTGTGCGAGGGTGACGTTTACAATGCTTACAGCGATCATAATTAAAAAAAACTCTTTCATATATAAATTTATATGGATGGATATCATCTGAATATATTAAACAATGAAAATGTTTTTACTAATCTCTTCATGCAAATATTTATGCTGATGCGTTCATTTCAATTGTTATCATTTGTCCGTTCTGAACGGCGCTGCCGGCAAGCCCTCTTTATTAATTAAGTTTGGGTTAACCGGATCATCTGCCCATGCATAACGCACATATTTTGGCGAGGCAATATCGTCAGCCGATACAATTATTTTATCGTCTTCAAGTATTGCTTTCGCCCAGACAAATTTTTTATCTTCGCCCGCAATAGCAAATTCAGCAGGCGCTTCTTCATCACTTGTAGTTAACCCGCTGCCCCTATTGCTGAATGAGATAATTATTTTGTTTCCTTCAACAGTTGACGACTGATAAAGCGGGCCTGAATAAACAATGTTCTCATCATACGCTATTTTTTCTGCAGCCAGCGCCAACCTTTCGCCAACATCTTTTTTTCTGTCCGGATGAACGTCATTCCATTCACCAAGATCAATAGCAACTGCCATTGCTGTATTTGGTATTGATAAAGATTTTGCCTGTGCCTCCCGGAAGGCAGCCCACTGGCTTTCAGAAGGCAAATAATTGTAATCCATAAATCCAGGAAGCTGTACAAATAAAAATGGCAAATCACTTTGTTTCCATTTGCTGCGCCAATCGCTAATCATCGCAGCTTGTAGCTTTGCATATTCATCCGGCTTGCCGGTATTGCTTTCACCCTGGTACCAGGCAAAACCTTTTATCGTATAATTAATGATCGGCGCAATCATTGAATTATACAAAGCCGTCGGCTGATTTTGAAGGGCAATGCCAGGGCTTCCGGGCGCTTCAACAGGGGCATTTACCTGCCCGACTTTATATTGCCAGTAGCCGGTTAAATCAATCGTATCTTTACCGGCTATTAACTGGTAGGGTTTATCGGGCACAAAGCCACCCTTGCCAGAATTGTTGGTTATACGAATTGCAAAGATGTTTCTGCCAGGTTTTAAAACACCAGCAGGAATTGCGTAACGGCGTTGCGGGTATAAATAGCCGGTTGAACCGGCTTTTGTTCCGTTAATGTATAATTCATCGGCATCTACAATGCGCCCGAGAAAAACTTTCGCAGGCACATTGAGCATTGAGGCGGGCACATTAATTTCTCTTCGATACCAAACCACGCCATCGAGATCCTTGATGCCCTGGTCTTCCCAATAACCAGGAATAGCAATGGCGCGCCAGCCTTTGGGTTGGTACGATGTATCAAACCATCTCTGAGCAATGCCTTTATCTTCAGGATGCGGCATTGCATTAGATGCAGCAAAAGCTTTGCGGTTGGTTGCATTTACATAAGCAGTGTCTTTATTTTTTTCTACAGTGTTAACAATAGATGGAAAATCTTTTAAGCTTTCTTCACTCATCATGGCTTCAATAGGAATGCCGCCCCAGCTTGCATTGATGATGCCAATTGGAATATGATATTTCTCATACAAAGCTTTGGCAAAGAAATAAGCCACGGCAGAAAAATCATTTATATCAGTTGGATTCGCCCACTTCCATGCACCACCCGTTAGATCTGTTTGAGGCTTTAATAAATTAGTTACGTAAGGAATTTTGAATTGTCTTATTCCGGGATAGTTAGCATTGGCTATTTCACCTGCATAGTTTACAGCATGCAGTTTCATTTGATGTTCCATATTTGATTGGCCGGAACATAGCCAAACGTCACCGATCAATATATCATGCAAAATGATTTTGTTCCTTCCTGCTATTTCCATCGTGTAAGGGCCGCCGGCTTTCATTTGTGGCAACTGCAACGTCCAATTTCCGCTATCGCTTGCTGTTGCTTTATATATTTTGCTCTTAAACTTCACAGTTACTTTTTCGCCCTTTGATGCCCATCCCCATACATTGATTTTAACGCCACGTTGCAATATCATGCTGTCTCTTATTAGTTGTGGCAGCTTTACCTGGGCATCTGTGTAACGCACCGCAATCGAACAAACGCAAATCGCAAGTATTTTTTTTGCACTTAAAGCCATATACCTATTTAATCTTTTCAGCAATTTCATTTGAGCCGTAACGAGCTAACTCAAAGCCTGAAACCTTCCCTTTTTCATCTTTTATAAAATGCATTTTTAAAAATGATGAATTGAGATAAAAATCAGATTCTGATGCAGCAAATAACCTGAAAATATTACCGCCGGCAGAAGCTGTGAGCGTATCATTTACTTCTTTTATTTCTATTGCCGTTCCATCATTCAATTTGTAAGTGCCGTTGTATTGACTCAATATATTGGATGATAATTGCAATGATGGGCGTTTGAATACAAATTGCAAACCTCTTGCATAGCCCTCACCTTTTGTTCCCGAATGGCCTGTGTTCTCCAAAACCTTGCTTTCAATTTCCAATGATGAATAGTGGCGGCTATTTAAAAATGCTGTGAGTTTTTCAAAAGCCGGCACGCTTAATTCCACGCCTCCCGCGCACATGAATAATTTCGCAGGTGGATTGGAAGTATTTGCGTAATATTTTTTTTCATACTGATATAATATTGAATTGTCCCACGTAAATGCAGGGCTAGCCGCCAGGTAACGGTTGAACATTTGCGGGTGTGTGAATAAGGCGTACATTGTAAACAATCCGCCAAGTGAACAACCGACTAATGTTTTATCGTTCACATCAACCCTGTATTGGCTTTCAACAAAAGGAAAGATATCATTTTTGATCACTGAAAGGAATTTATCTGCACCGCCACTTTGCGGCGAGCGTTTTTCATTTGTTGGCGTGTAATCTCTTGCTCTTAAACTATCGGGATTGGGATGCTCGCCGCCCCAGGTGATTCCAACGATTATGACTTCAGGAATAAAGCCATCGAAATATTGCTCGCCATACAAAGCTGTTAACAATGGGAAGTCCCATTGGGAATCCATCAGGTATACAACAGGATATTTTTTGTTGCTTTTTTCATAGCCTGCGGGCAGCATAATTTGCAACACATACTCCTGCCCTTGGATGATCGAAGAAGTGATTTTTTTTGTTTGAGAATTAGTAATTTTTACCTCATCTGACTGCGCTACGATATTTACTGACAAAAAAATAACTGAAATGAGTGTAAGGGTTATTTTCTTCCTGCGAGTCCTGGTAAAAAAAATATGGTTATTGTTAAACATTAGAGAATCATTTATGAAGTATTTATCATGATGGTACTTACAAAAAACTTTAAGTTGTTTCAGAATCCAATAGAATTGCCACCATCTACCGGTAATACAATACCTGTAATATATTTTGATGATTCTGTTGCGAGGAATAAAGCCGCATCTCCAATATCGGCAGGCATTCCCAATGCTCCCATAGGAGTCCTTGATATCACCTTATCTTTTCTCTCTTTATCATCGTTCAATGCTTTGGCCGACATATCTGTTGCAATAAACCCCGGCGCAATGCAATTAACACGAATACCTTTTGGTGAAAGTTCAACTGCCATTGCCCTTGTCATTCCTTCAATCGCAGCCTTTGACGCGCTATAGGCAATTACTTTTGGCAAGCCATATTGCGAAGCCATAGAACTGATATTAATAATACTTCCGCCGTTTTTTCTCATCATATGATTAACCACTTCTCTTGACAAAGAAAACATCGCTGATACATTTGTATGCATAATCTTTTGAAAATCTTCATCTGTAACTTCTGTAAATTCTTTTTTTAAATTGATGCCGGCGTTATTAACAAGAACATCTATTTTTTCATGCTCTTTTATGAGTTCATTTATTAATTGAGGAATAGCAGGAAGATTATTTAAATCAAAAGAAAGAGGAATACAAAAAGTACCCAACTTTAATCTGGCTGCATCCAATTTTTTTTGATCGCGGCCAATAATAATTGTAGTGAAGTTACTTGCAGTAAATTTTTCAGCGATAGCCAAACCTATGCCCGAAGCACCGCCCGTTACTATTGCTACTTGTTTTTGGTGATCTGGTTTCATTATTTTTTATTCATCCGTTACCCGGCGCATAAGGAAATTTTAAGGACTCATAATATTCTAAGGTATGATCCGGCTTTTCATATTGCGGGGGAACAGGCATTTTTGAATATGTTTGAAAATATAACAGGCAGGCATTACGCCACCATACTGCTTCCTTCTCCTGGATATTCAGCAGCATTCTTACTTCGTTGAATCTTTGTTCGTCGATATCACTTTTTAAACTGTTCCAGGCGCTTTGCATCCATCGTACCGTATCTACACCCTGGTTATATTTATAACACAGCTCATTCCAAAGATTTCTTCCGGATTTCATTTGATAAGTCCATGATACATGGTGAAACCACAATAAATATTTTTCCGGGCATGTTGTGATATTTGCAAACTCAGCTGCAGCTTCAGGCTTGTATTGGGCAAGAGCATTACTCCCGGTTACAGTTCTGTCAAAGCCAATACCGGCATTATCTGCACGATGAAAATAAACCGGGTTCCAATCTGCTCTCGGCGCTTTATCATACCACGGAGCAGGGCCATAATGATTTCCATAACCCATGATGTGATGCAGGCCTAGCGGTGTCATATAATTCACAACAGCCTCTCTTGAAGCCATCATGATTTTTCCTATTGTATCTACGAGATTTCTATTGTTTGAAAATGTTTGCCTTATCCATTCACCGGCAATTGTTTCAGCGCTTAAGCTATAGTCCCAGGCGAGTCTTCCAAAAGCATACCAGTTTGCCTGGGCAAAAAGATGGCCTGTCCAATTAATATCATTTCCAATATTAGATACTCCGGCAATGCCGCTAAGTTGATGATCTTCTGCTGAGCCATCAATTATTTTTGCAACAGCAGAGCCTTTCCCCTTTTCATAAGTGTCTGCTTTCAACACTTCTTTAAATAACGGTGCCTCATACACGAGATGAGTACCTTGCCCCAGGTATTCCTGCGTCAGCTGGAATTCCATCATTAACGGTGTCTGTGGCATTGCACCGAATAAAGGGCTAAAAGGCTCTCTTGGCTGAAAATCGATCGGGCCGTTTTTTACCTGCACTAACACATTTTTTTTGAACGTTCCGTCTAATGGCCTGAACTCATCATACGCCTGTTTAAAACGATCCGCTGTTGTATCACTGCTGTATACAAATGCGCGCCAGATGACAATTCCGTTGAAAGGTGCCAATGCATCTGCCAGCAAATTTGCGCCATCTGCATGTGTTCTTCCGTAGCTTTGCGGCCCGGGCTGGCCTTCGGAATTTGCCTTAACCAAAAAGCCTCCGAAATCAGGAATGTAAGAATATATTTCCGCTGCCTTTTGTTTCCACCACTCACGCACTGACGAATCAAAGGGATCGGCAGTTTTTAAATGATCCAGCTCAATAGGAGAGCTAAACCTCGCCGTGAGATACACTTTTATTCCGTAGGGCCTAAATACATCAGCCAGGGCTTTCACTTTTATTAAATAGTCTTTTGTAAGGATCAGCGAGTTGGCGTTAACGTTAGTAAGCACTGTCCCGTTTATCCCGACTGATGCATTGGCTCTTGCGTAATCAATATACCGCTGGTCGATATAATCAGGTAGGGTATGCCAGTTCCAGATTGAAATACCCGCGTATCCCCTTTCAACGCTGCGGTTAAGATTATCCCAATGATTGAGCAGGCGTAATTTAATTTTTGGGATATTCGTTATCCTTAATCCATTAATTGTTTGATGGGTTTGTAACAATCTCAAAAAGCTAAAAACGCCATACAACACACCTACATCATTTTTCGCAGCAATAAAAATTACGCTTTTATTGTTTATGCCGGAAGAACGAATTGTAAAGCCTTCGTCTCCTAAATCATCTAATTCTTTCTCAGAAAAAGAACGCTTTACATCTGCTGATGAACGAGAGGTGCCACAAATTATAGTTCCGTTAATAACTGAGGGTACTATGGATATTTTTTTTTCAAGCAACCCTTGTAAATCATTTAATAATTCCTGTTTGGCCGCCCGTAATATTTGGCTTGCACCGCTGCACCGGATTGATGTTAACTGTTCGCGATATCCCAATAAAAGTTTTGAGTTGTCTATTTTGTCATACCGGAGCCAAAGCCTGTAGCCATCATCTGCATAAGAATTAAAAACCTGTAGCAGGTATAAAAGAATTATAGATAATTTGCCTCTGCAATCACACTTAAAAATATTGTACTTTCCGCTTTTCAATGCAACAGACTTTTATAATTGCCCGACCGATAAGTAACAACACATTCGCGGCATTTCAATTTTGTATACTTAAAATTTGCAACTGATTGATATAATTTGTGTTGAATCGTTTTTATATTTTTTTGGCAAATTTATTTTTTAGGGATGAATTTCTTATGATAAGCTCAGTACGCACAACGATTGTGTTCGTGTGATACATATTACTTACTCCTTTTAAATGATTGATTAAATTTCTTGCCGCGATCTCTCCCATATCGATGCCCGGATAATTTATAGTGGTGAGGGTTGGTTCTATTAATTTCCCTATCGCATCATTGTTAAAACCGACGATGGCAATATCTTCGGGTATATTAATCCCGTGTTCCTTCAAAGTGCGCATGCAAACTGCAGCGACAAAATCATTTGTAATAAAAGCTCCATCAGGAACCGGCTTCATACGTATAATTTCCAAAGCAGCCTCAATTCCCGCTTTTTCGCTGAGATCCTTTATTATTAGTAAATTTTCATCCAAAGGAATGCTATTATCGAACAACGCGTCCTGGTAACCTTTATATCTTTGCGAATACACATTCCGTTTAAGGTCAGAGGTTACGTGAACTATTCTTTTACAGCCCTGGTCTACAAGATGTTGCGTTGCCTGGTAGCCACACTTTGCGTTATCGATAATTACAACCGTATTATTTCCATCCTGCTCAACGCGATCAAAAAATATAACCGGCACACCCCTGTTAATAAATGAGTCAAAATGCTCCAGGTTTTCGGTCTCAAATGAAAGGGAGGCAATTAAACCATCCACCCTTTTCTCGAAAAGGTTTTTTGCATTAGCAATCTCTTTTGCTATATTCTCCGATGAATGCGCAATTATCAAATCATACCCCGCTTCTGCGGTTACTTTTTCAACCCCGGATAAAACGGATGTCATGAAATTACTCTGTAACTCATGAACCATAATACCGATAGTATTAGTTTGTTTCTGCCGAAGGTTACGGGCAAAGTGATTGGTTCTATACCCCATTTCTTCAGCAAACTCGAATATTTTTTTTCTGGTCTTCTTGCTTACTACGGGATCATCTTTCAGAGCCCGGCTTACCGTTGCAGTAGATACGTTTAGCGCAGTGGCAATGTCATATATCGTGACTTCTTTACCCTTTATCATTTCAATCGTTTACATGTATTTATTAAATAAGTAAAGCTATATTAAAAAACCACTCTTTATTTAAAAAAATGTAAAGGGTTACATTTTTCGAAATTTTATTTTAATTTAGCTCCGACTGTTAAGGCAGTCAAAGAATAATTAATTGACGATTGCATGGCATCAAACTTTATGGATTCTTTTAATTCAATGTTCATAAGGCAATACAATTAGTAACTTTCTTTGATAGATTGGCCATACATAAGCTTTAAATCAGCGCTCAATATGCTACTTAAAAAAATTTTTTCTCTAATCAAATGAACGCGGGATGATTTCTATCATCCTGCCTCTCATTATGCCTTATGTCAAAAGCGTTCGTGACTTCTGAAACCGATTATAAATTTATGACATTCTATTTATACAAATCTATACCCTCTATAAAATCTAAAAACATTATGGAAACCTCAAAAACCAAAGAGCTTTTGAAGAACATTTACCAAATAGAATGCGAGGGCACCAACAGCGATAACCTTGCTGCTTTTCGTTCATATTATAAAAGTAATTTTCTTGGCAATAAAACTAAAGGAGTTTTGAGTTTTACCTTTGCTTACCGGCATTCAATTGCTGCACAAAAGGATTCTAAAGGAACTTTTTCAATTGAGCCAAAATCGTTAGAACCCGCCAAGCATCGGTATAATTATGCGGCGGAAACTGTTATAAGCTTTTAAAACAGTTTGATGGGATCGATGATTTAAATTTAAATGTTTTATCAGGTCATCTTAAAATGTAGTCTATGGCTTTCATTAACGCAACGGGAAATACAGCAACAACAAGTTTCAATAAAGGAAATCCTTTATATATCACTTTACTTACCATTGTTGCCGCCTTAGGTGGTTTATTATTTGGTTATGATACCGCAGTTGTTAACGGAGCCGAAAAATCACTCGTTGCGTTTTACATTCAAAACATTACAGATGCTTCGCATCATCAATATGCAGTTTCAATGATAACCCAATACAGAACGTTGATGATCGTTGTTCTGTTTATAGTTTTTATTATTATTTCCCTGCAGGTTATACGATTAACAGGAATAAAAAAGGGCGGCATTACAGGGCTGATCATTCTCGCAATACTAACTTTCTGGAGTGTAAGTTTTTCAGAAAATGCTTTGCCGTCCGACGTTACAGGATTACAGGATATAGCGAACGCTATTAAAGGTTTTGTAATTGCAAGTGCATTAATAGGATGCGTTATCGGTGGCGCATTAGCAGGTTTTATTTCCAAATCTATAGGAAGAAAAAATGGATTAATGATTGCGGCGGTTGCCTTCTTTATCTCCGCGATCGGTGCATGGAAGCCTGAAATGTTTAATTTCTTTGGAACAGAAGATGCATATTCATTCGTTATTTACCGCATCGCAGGTGGCATCGGCGTAGGCATTGCTTCTATGATTTCTCCCATGTATATCGCTGAAATAGCACCCGCCAATGTGAGAGGGAAACTGGTTTCGTTTAACCAGTTTGCTATCATTTTTGGAATGCTGCTAATATATTTTATTAACTATTTCATTTCAACACAAGGAAATGAACAATGGTTAATTACAGAAGGTTGGCGATGGATGTTTTTTAGTGGAGTTATACCCGCAGGAATATTTTTTATCCTTTTGTTCTTTGTTCCCGAAACACCACGCTACTTAGTTATGAAAGGTAAGAATGATAAAGCGTTACTAGTTTTAAAAAAGATTTCCGGTAACGAGAATGCCGCTAAAATATTAGACGAGATAAAATCGACCACACATGAAAAAAATGTTCCGTGGTTGTCTTACGGTTTCTTTATTATTTTTATTGGCATCCTGCTTTCGGTGTTTCAGCAATTTGTTGGCATTAATGTAGTTCTCTACTATGCTGCTAATATTTTCCGCAATATGGGCTCCTCCACCGATTCTTCTTTGTTACAAACTATAATCGTAGGCGTGGTAAATCTCTTGTTCACGGTAGTTGCTATCCTCACGGTTGATAAGTTTGGCCGCAAACCGCTTATGATTATTGGATCGATAGGAATGGCGGTAAGCATGATCGCTTTGGGCTTTGCTTTTTATTTTAACCAAGTGGGGATTGCTGCATTAATATTCATGCTCACCTATACCGCGGCGTTTGCTATGAGCTGGGGGCCGGTTTGCTGGGTATTGCTGGCGGAAATATTCCCTAACAGTATTCGTAGCGCTCTCTCAATTGCAGTAACGGCGCAGTGGATAGCCAATTGGGTCGTTTCGCTTACCTTTCCAATAATGAATGATAATGTGGCACTTACCAATAAATTTCATCATGGATTTCCTTACTGGATTTATGGAATCATGGGTATCTTATCAGCCCTTTTTATGTGGAAATTAGTTCCGGAAACAAAAGGCAAAACTTTAGAACAAATAGAGTATTTGTGGAAGAAAAAACCAAAACAAACAGTTGAAGATGCGTTGTTAACTAATGCTGAATTTTAACGGAACGTACTCTCCATTTCACAAGGTCTGTCACACCATGACGAGGCCTGTTTTTCGTTCAGCTCGAAAAATGCTTAAGATTAAGAATCAATGATTTTGGAAACTAAACAACGTATTCTACGAACATGCCAGGAAGAACAGCAACAAGTATTAGCGAGATGGAAGCAGCGTAATGCCTCGTTGAAAATGTGCTGGAATAACATTAACAGTTTCACGCCTCACCTTTATCTGCAGGAAGTATTACTACAAACTCACAGCCTTCACCTTCTTCAGTTTCTACTCTTATTTCACCGCTATGTGCCCTTACGATATCGTAACTTAAGGACAAACCCAGGCCGGTACCCAGGCCCGGCCCTTTGGTTGTAAAAAAAGGTTGAAATATCTTTTCTTTCACTGCGGCGGAGATACCGGTACCATTATCCTTTACTGAGATCAACAACTGGTTGTTTATCTTTTTCGTACTAACGGAGACGACCGGGCTAAAATCATCGCCTGCTTCTTTCTTTTTGGCGGTAACCGCATAAAAGGCATTGTTCAGCAGGTTAAGGATTACACGGCCAATTTCCTGGGGCACGACATTTATTTCGCCCGCTTGCAGATCAAAGTCTGTATGCAATGCAGTGTTAAAAGATTTGTCCTTTGCTCTTAACCCATGGTAGGCCAGCCGGAGGTATTCATCAACAAGCGCATTGATATCCGTAAGTATTTTTTCTGAAGCACCGGACATGCTATGTTGGAGCATGCCCTTCACGATGGCATCCGCTCTTTTCCCGTGCTGGCTGATCCTTTCTTCATTTGTGAAAATTTCCTTAGATATTGCGTCTACGGCATCTGGATTCCCTTTCGTGTTCTCCTCCTGCAGTTCTGTGATGAGCTCGATATTTACTTCAGAAAAATTGTTTACAAAGTTTAGCGGGTTTTGGATCTCATGGGCAATACCGGCAGTGAGTTCCCCAAGCGATGCCATTTTCGCCGATTGAATCAGGTGCGCCTGTGTTCGTTTTAATTTATCCAGTGCTATGTTAGTTTGGTCGCGTTGTTCTTCTGTAATAACCTTTGCCTTAGTTAGAAGCGTGTAGGCTCTTTGCTTTTGACGGTTATTCCTGAGCAAAATGATAACAAGTACCATAATAACAGCTAAAACAATCAGTGCTACCAATAGAAGAACCCGCTGTAATTTTTTTTGCCGGTTGAGCAGGTTCACTTCTGCACGTGTCTGGGAAACTTCAAAGTTTCTACGCAGATCGGCCCTTTCCTGAAGAGCTTTTACGTTGTCAATACTGTCCCGGTACACAATAAAGTTTTTGTAATAACTTAATGCTTTTCCAGGATCATCAAGGCTCTCATAAATCTCCGAAACCTTAAGACTCGCATCACGTATTTGTTCTTTTAAGTGGTGTTCTCCGGCTATCTTAACGCTCCTCAACGCATACTCAAGGGCAGTAGCCTTATCTTGTTTTTCAAGATAAATATCACACATGGAAAGAAAGTAATCACATATAGGGTAATAATCTCCTAACTCTTCAAGCATAGGGACCGCGGTATTAATATTATTTTCTGCAAGGTCGTTTTTACCCATGCCGGCGTATACCATTCCCATATCTCCAACACTATATGCAATACCGGTGAGGTAATTTGCTTTTTCAAAGATTGCATGAGCTTCCCGGAAATACAACAAGGCAGAATCATAAATTTTATTGATGCGGTATTCATCTCCTGCATTTAAAATAGCTGATGCCAACCGCACAGGGTCACCGGAAGGCCGAAGGATTTCGATCGCTTTATTATAATACGTCATCGCTGCCGGATGATTATGTGAAAGGCTGTAAACATCAGCAATTGCCCCATAAGTGCTGCCCTCATCTTCAATGGATTTAGCTTTGCTGGCGACATCCGCGCTCTTGAAGTAAGCATCGAGGGCTCCATTGAAATTACCTAGTAATCTTTGTTTATTTCCCCTTTGAAAGTATCCCCGGGCAAGATATGTATTGTTACCCAGGGCAATGGACAGGGATATAAGTTCTTCAGCATATTTCGAGGATAGCTTTAAATCCCTCACTTCATTAAATGACAAATTTCTGAGCAACTCGAGCTTTGCTGTATCAGAAAGATTGCCTTGTTGATAGATCCTGGAGAGGCTATCGGCAATTTTTTGGTTCTGGCAAAAAGCCAAGGCATTAATGAAGTAAAAAAAGCCAAGAAATAAGAGTGCTTTCAATTGTTGTAACAACATTTATTACCTTACCTGAATTTTCGGGTCGAATGTATGCGAAAGCCCGTTTCTGTCAATCCAGTCGATATTATAATCTTCGGTTTTGCCACTTGCGCCAGGGGCAATTGTTCCTTGCCAATTAAGAGAATCTTTCGTGGAATCGGGAGCAATGCTGAATATATTTTCGCTCGTAGGTTTTTTATAGATCTTTGTAATTCTCGTAATAATCTGGTTATGCCCCAGCAACCATTTAAGGCTTTCTCCGGCATTGATTTTAAAAGTATCTGCAGAATTCCCGTACACGTCCTCCATTGTCAGCTTACCCGAGGCGGTATCACCGTCTATTATATGAATAATTTCCGGCGCAAGTTGAGCGGGGTTTGTGATTGAAGTTGATACAGAGTGATGGCAGGAGTTAAGAATGATTAAAAAGATAATTCCGGAAACAGTAATTAATTTGTTTAGTTGCAAAACTGATCTCATAATAAAAATTTTTGAAGGTCCAGTGAATTAAATGAATTCTTTCCTGTAGTGAAACCGGTGATCTTTCGGAGAATATTTATACTAAAAGTAGTGTTCCTTTTTGAATAAAAAAGAGCCCGGTAATTATTTTGTAGTTTTAATTTAATATCCGGTGAATAGCCTGAACACTTCAAGGAGAAAACGCCCGAAAGAGCAAGTTGTTGAAATGCGTGCCGGAATGCATATTTGCTATGGCTACTTACAAGAGCCGGTCGTATAAAATATTTTGAGAGGATGATTTACTGCCGTGCCTCACAACTTCAATAAAATTTTCTTAACATCCCTGTAGTTAGTCCATAGAATAAAATGATCGGCGCCCGGTAAAGTAAGGAGTTCAACAGAGGCGGCATTCACTAACTTTTCTTTGGCATAAAACGCATTCGTATAAGGAACAAGCGAATCATGATTACCGTGTAATATAAAAACCCGGCACGCGATTTTTGATAACATCAGCGGCATCTCTAAAACGTCTTTTTTAAAGTACATTAATTCATCATTACTTGTGCGCAAGGTTACCGGAACCAGATACCGCAAAGGCGAGTAAGATATGACAGGCCTCCATCTTTCGGGTTTTTCTGCGCCTGGATCTACACTTCCGGCAAGCAATACCAATGCATTAATCAAAGCCGGATTTTTGCAGGCAAGCTCTACCGTCAATGGCCCGCCAAGGCTATGCCCAACAAGAAACATGGGCTTATTATTTTTCAATTTGCGTAACAATAGAGATACGATTTCGGCCTGTTTGTCCATATGACGGGCATATCCAAAATCACTGTACCCAAAACCCGGCCGGTCAATGCTTACCAAATAAAAATGCTGCAACAGATCACTGTCTTTTAAATATTCTTCGAATGCATTCCAGCTGCCGGGCGAACCATGTATAAAAACCAATACAGGTAATGTATCTGAGCCGGTAGAAACCCAGTGTAGCGTGTTTCCGTTTATTTTGTCAACATGTGTGGTGAGCAACACACCCGTTTTTTTGAAATTTTTTATTGCAGTGGCATCGTCCATTCTCATTCTGAAACATGTTTGAGCAACAATTATCCACATGATGAGTATCACAAGAATAATATTCATAATTGTTCTGAATATCCTTTTCATTGTTACAGATTCAGAAGGCCATCAAATTTGAAAGTTTAATTACCATATCCTCATTTACCTGCCATTTTAACTTTATGAAGGTGAACGCAAAGCTGAAAAAATGAAATAACATTTGAATAAATGCAATAGTGAATCACGATAAGTTTTTTGATCAAGCTCTGAAAGATTATTAAAATGGTATAAAGCCTTGAAGGTTGCTAATTTCTCAAAGGCCATTCATTGTGATTCATTACTTATTTTCTTTGTATCATACAAACTATATTCTTTTATGACCCGTAGAATTTCAGCTACGCCCCAGGCCTGCGCCACACAGCCTCGCGGGTGATGTGGAGGATCTGCATCAAAAATTTCGCTTACGCTTCCGATACAACCTTCATTCAAATGATATGCAAAATCATCTATGATTTTTTTGGCTTTATCTTTTCCTGCTGATCCATCTAATCCTATAAACCGTGGTTCCGACATGATTGCATCTATATAAGGACCCAGCAGCCAGCTCCATACTGTTCCCTGGTGATAAGATGCATCGCGGTGATATGCATCGCCTTCATAAGTGGGAACATAGTGTGCGTCAATAGCCGAAAGGCTTTTCAATCCCACGGGCGTATACAATTCTTTTTCTACAATTTTTAAAATGGCTTGCGCCTGCTCTCCTTCTACCAATGCGAAAGGAAGGCTGATGGCAAATAGCTGGTTTGGCCTGTATATCTTTATTTGGACTACCATCTTCATCAATCACATCATAGAGGTAATTTCCCTCCGCATACCAAAATTTTTCGGTAAAGCTTTGTTTTGCTTTTTCTGCTCTAACGTTTATGAATGCTGCATCAGACGATTGTTGATTTAGCTGAAGTAATTGTGAATATATTTTTAATGCATTATACCATAGCGCCTGGATTTCCACAGGCTTTCCCATACGTGGCGTCACCACCCATGTACCGATCTTCGCATCCATCCAGGTAAGCTGCTGCCCCGTTTCTCCCGCATATAATAAGCCGTCTTCATCAACATGAATGTTATAGCGTGTGCCTTTAAAGTGCCAGTTAATAATATCTTTTAATACGGGTAAGATTTCGTCCAGCACAAAAGTCGTATCATTGGTCGCCTGCAAATATTTATATACTGCCACAAAATACCAAAGCGTTCCATCTACATTATTATATTCGGGCGCTTCGCCATTATCCTGGAAACGGTTGGGCAGCATGCCCATGCTTACACTTTTTGAAAACGCCAAAATAATTTTTTGGGCATCTTCAAAGCGGCCTGTGCTCAAAGTAAGGCCCGGCAAGGATATCATTGTATCGCGTCCCCAATCTGTAAACCAGTGATATCCGGCGATAACAGTTTTTAAATCTTTACCGCGCATTACAATGAACTGATCGGCTGCAAGGGTCAATTGAGTAATGGTTTCATTGTTTAATGGTTGCGTGAGTAATTGCTTTCTTTCTTTTTCTCTTCGGAATAATTCCAATGCATCTCTTCCTTTAGGGTTTTCTGTAGATATAATGATACCGAGTGTATGACCTTCCTTTAATTCAACGCTTAACGTTCCATGGTTAAACAGGTCTTCGATGAAATCAAGGCCACGATATTTTTCGATTGCATAATTGAAATTATTAAACCATTGCGGATGATGCTGATATTGCCGCGCCCGGAACTGAAATATAAATATGTGGCGCTCCGTTAAACGGAAGGGTTTGAAAAATTTCATTCTCAAACTGGGCATCCCGGAACATATTATTGTATGAATGCTGTAAAGAATGATATCCTCTTGCGCTGATCAATGGTAACAGCTCTATATTTACTTTTGGAAAGTCCTGAATGTTTCCAACTGCTGCTGATCGCAACACTTCATACACTAAAAGGGTTGTGTTTTCATCCTGTACCATTGCAATCGTTTTCTTAAGCAGTATTCCATTCACCTCATATGTCCATTCGAGGAAATAAATTTTTGCAGAAAGAAGTAAGGTGTTGATAGCCCGAAGGGTGAATGACGTCACCGTAATCATTGGTACTTAATTCAAATCTCTCATGATTTATAATTAGCGTTTCATCTAATTTCGACACAAGTGACATTCGCTCTGCAGGAGGTACTGTTGCAGCCATCAGCAAAGCATGATATCGCCTGCGTATTGCAGCCAGTAACGGTTGAACCGGTCCAGCCACCGAGTCCATTTGTTTCGAGCCACTCATTTTGAATTGCCTGTTGTAATTTTGAAGGATTGATTTATCTAGCTGTAAGCATAATATAAAATTTAAGCCTCCATGTATCTTCCGCAATGGAGTACAAGAAGTTTGTAATTAATTTAACTGAGAAAATTTTAGTTCGATACTTGAGGATCTAATTTTCTGTTTTGATTATTTCTTTTTCAGTTCTTCTTGGTTGCAATAACTTGGCAATTAACCCGGTCCAACCGGTTTGATGTGATGCCCCTACACCCTTGCCATTATCCCCATGAAAATATTCATAGAATAAGATATAATTATTGAAATTCGGATCCTCCTGTAATTTTTCGTTGTCGCCCAGGAAGGGGCGCCGGCCATTCTCATCTCTAGAAATAAGCTGGCCAAACGTTTTGAAATTTCATTGGCAACTTCATGCAAGGTCATATATACACCGCTACCTGTGGGGCATTCAACTTTGAAATCATCGCCATAATAATAATGAAAGCGCTGCAGGCTTTCCACCAGCAAATAATTTACCGGCATCCATATGGGGCCGCGCCAGTTGCTGTTGCCGCCAAATAACCCGGTTGTTGATTCTCCGGGTGTATATTCAACACTGAAACGGTTCCATCTACCATAAACTCATAAGGATGTTCGTCATGAAATTTTGAAAGGGCGCGAATACCATAATCACTAAAAAATTCACTTTCATCCAGCATTCTTTGCAGAATTTTTTTCATACGGTGGCCGCGTAATAAACTCAACAAATGTTTTTCATCTTCATTTTTTTCCTGCCATCGTGAAACAAGGCTTGCCAGGTCGGGCCTGTTTTTCAAAAACCACTCCAACCGCTTTGCAAATTCGGGAACCGCTTCCAACAAATCATGATCCAGCACTTCCACGGCAAACAGTGGGATAAGGCCTACCATGCTCCGGACTTTTAATTTTACGCTGCCATCATCAGGCATTTTCAACACATCATAAAAAAACTGGTCTTCTTCATCCCATAAGCCGCCGCTTTCCATAGCCCATATTTGCCATGGCACCCGCGATGTATAAAAAGTGTTCTAAAAATTTGGTAGCCATATCCTGGTAAACAGGATTGTATTTAGAAAGCTCCAGTGCAATTCGCATCAGATTGAGTGAGTACATGGCCATCCAGCTGGTTCCATCCGCCTGCTCAATGTGGCCACCTGTGGGCAGGGGCGCACTTCTGTCAAATACGCCGATATTATCCAATCCTAAAAATCCTCCCTGGAAAATATTGTTTCCTTCAGCATCTTTTCGGTTTACCCACCATGTAAAATTGAGAAGCAGTTTATGAAAAATGGATTCCAAAAAAGGAATATCTCCTTTTCCATTGTTATTTCTCTCATCAATTTTATATACCCGCCATGCTGACCATGCATGCACCGGCGGATTTACATCGCTGAAAGCCCATTCATAAGCCGGCAACTGCCCGTTAGGATGCATATACCATTCCTTTGTAAGCAAAGTCAATTGATTTTTGGCAAATTCTGCATCTATCAATGCAAAAGGAATACAATGGAAAGCAAGGTCCCATGCAGCATACCAGGGATATTCCCATTTATCGGGCATAGAAATAATATCGGCATTGTTAAGATGCATCCATTCGTGATTACGCCCATTTTTTCTTGATGGCGGTGGGGCAGGTTGTGCAGGATCACCCTTTATCCATTGGTCCACATCGTAATAATAAAACTGCTTGCTCCACAGCATTCCTGCAAAAGCCTGCCGTTGCACTAATTTTTCATCTTCCGATTGAATATCCTTTTTGCAATTCATTATAAAATTATTCAGCTTCCTGCAAACGTTTTTTAAAAATATTATCAAAATCATTAAAGGCATCTGTCAATGCCTTCTTGCTTTAACCTAAGACTGATTGTTATTGAACTCGCCTGCTTTTACGTTTATATCAAAATTGAATGCAGCCTTTGTTCCCTGCTGATTTATATTAACAGCACTCTCATTTCCATTTACAAGAAATCATTGATGCCATCTTTACAATACGTGACTTGCATTTTCAGAGCCATATAATTTTTTATTGTTGGATTCATTATCGCAAAAAAGCAATCCGGTTTTATTTTCGGAATACAATGTAAAATTTCCAAGGTCTTTATGATTGATAATAATATCGCCATTATCGGAAGACATCATCTGCGGTTTATAATCATCATAACCCCATGCCCAGGTATTGCGGAACCAAATGGTTGGCAATATATGTACAGAGGCATCTTCATTTCCACGGTTGTAGACTGTTATCTTAATCAGGATATCATTTGGCCCCGCTTTTGCATATTCTACAAAAACATCAAATATTTATCTTCGTTAAAAATGCCGGTATCAATTAATTCAAATTCCGGTTCTGTTTTATCTCTTCTTTTGTTTTCGTCAACCAATTTGCATAGGGATATTCGCTCTGTGGATATTTGTAAAGCATCTTCATGTAAGAATGCGTAGGAGTAGAATCAAGATAGTAATACAATTCCTTTACATCTTCTCCATGATTGCCTTCATTGCCGGTAAGCCAAAATATCTTTCTTTAATAATCGGATCTTTTTTATTCCAAAGAGCAAGGGCAAAACAAAGCAATTGCTGATCATCACTAATGCCTGCAATGCCTTCTTCACCCCAGCTGTAGGCTTTGCTTCGGGCCGTATCATGGCTTACAAATTCCCAGGCGCTTCCATCTTCACTGTAATCTTCACGCACCGTTCCCCATTGACGGTCTGTTACATAAGGCCCCCATTTTTTCCAGTTCGTTTTACCTTCTTTATCTTCCTGCAATCGTTTTTTGTTCCTGCATACGTTTATTTTTCTAATCAACAATATATCTATTGTAATTGTTTGGGATAAATAGATCCCGGTAGCGATTCTTTTTAAACAATGCCCGATACATTATCACCATCCTTATCTCTTTACCCATTCGTTGTAAATCCCGGATATAGCGTCATACCGCCATCTACAAATAGAGTCGTTCCATTTACATAGTCACTGTCATCACTGGCAAGCCACACTGCTGCATTGCCTATATCTTCAGGTTGGCCAATGCGCTTGTATGGAATTAATGTTAGCAACGAATTTAAGGCTTCAGGCGTATCCCATGCTTCACGGTTTATGGGAGTTTGAATGGCACCCGGGCCAATACTGTTAATACGGATTTTTTTATGCGCAAACTCCTGTGAAATACTTTTCATCATGAGCATAATGCCGCCTTTGCTTGCGGCATAGTTTGCATGGCCGGCCCAGGGAATTACCTCATGCACACTACTCATACAAATTATTTTACCTGCGGCCTTGCTTTTCTTTTCGTCAACACCTGTTCTTAAAAATTCACGAATCGCTTCTCTGGCACACAGGAACTGGCCGGTTAAATTCACCCCTAAAACAAAATTCCATTGGTCCAACGTCATTTTATCAAATGGAGAATCCTTTTGTAGCCCTGCATTGTTTACGAGGATGTCGACAGTTCCAAACTGCTTTACCACATCCGCAAACATTTTTATTACCTCGTCTTCTTTGCTTACGTCGCATTGATAGCTGATAGCGTCGTTCCCTGCAGTAGTAATATCATTTACTACCGCATCGGCCATCGGTTTAGTTGCTGCAACGGGATAATTCACAACTACCACAGCACCTGATGCGGCCATTGATTTAGCAACACCTGCACCAATACCACTGCTGGCCCCGGTAACAATTGCAATTTGACCTTGTAATTTTTTTTCCATCTTGACAATTTGATTTTATTGTTTTTAAAAACGATGTAATGATTTATTGTAAGCTAATTATTTATAACACCACTGTTTTCCTGAGAACAAATTACAAACCAACCTATTTATCAGAGGCTGTTCCAGTCGACTAAAAAAATCGGTATTTGGATACAAAAGTACGTGCCGGCAAGACATTATATTGTCAGTTTTTGACAATCAATATGATTTTACCTACCTACTCTAATTAATTTTGACTTTAATATCATAGATCATTTCTATTCTTATCGCCCCAAATATCTTTCATCACCAAATTAAGGTCTGTTAATGCCTGCTTACAATCGCCATAAAATGAGGAACCATGCATGGTGGCGAGTGTTTTCGGTTTGAGGTCTGCCAAAGAATAAAGCAAGTTGGCCGTGTGATGGGTGTAAGGCGTGTACTCCATTAAAGGCCCATGTTCATATTCAAGCATCGAACTTTTGTGTGAACTTAAAATATCTTTATCTGTAATATCCACTCCATTCCCGTTTTGATGAAATAGATCAGAACACAGTAAAGTTTTGTTTGTTTCCTCGAACAGTACGCCTGCATCCCAGCCGTGAGGTAAATGAGGTGTTCTGATAAAGCGGTAATTATATTTCCCGGTGTTTAAAACGGCATTGCCAGCCATCGCATGTGCCGGCCTTATTGAAAAATCGGTCATGTTAACGATAGCGCCAGCCTCACTGCAAACTGCTTTAGCGTGCGGAGCCACCTGCAACCATTCGTTAAGTGCACCACATTCATCAACCTCAAAGTGGCTAAATCCAACCCACCGGATCAGGGAGGGAGAAATTATTTTACTTACTGCCTCAAGTACCGTAGGAAACATTAATCTCATCCCCGCGTGATAAAGCATAGGTTCATCATCTTTAATCAAAAAATGATTGAATTGTAAATTAATTTCCGGCACAAATACTGATATCCGGTAAACATCCGGGGCGATTTCTGAAACTTTAGTCATGGTATTATTTTAGTGAGTTTGTGAACTTCCCGAATTACGCAAATTGGGATAGCAATAGCCAACCTAACGGTGACGCCTATGCGAAAGGCCATAATCTAATTGCGGGTAGAAAATAAATTCTGGTGTTTTACTAGGTAAAGGTAACTACTAAAAGTATCCTGTATTTATTTATTCAGCGATAGGAAAATATTACAAGTTTCGTCAAGCAAGCAAAGGTTTTGCATAATACCTGCGTTTTTATTGCGAGGCACCTGCCGCCTTCCTGGGACCGCCAATATTGGGCAGAAAGCCAGTTAGTAGCCCGATCAGCGGCAGAAATGCACATACCGAGTACACATATTCAATACTGGTATGGTCTGCTAGCGCGCCTAATAAGGCAGAGCCTAAGCCACCCATGCCAAATGCAAAACCAAAGAATAAACCTGAAATCATACCTATTTTACCCGGCAGCAATTCCTGTGCATACACAAGTATGGCAGAAAAAGCCGAGGCTAGTATCACTCCAATAAAAACAGAAAGTACACTCGTCCAAAGCAGGTTTACGTGCGGTAATAATAAAGTGAAGGGAGCAACACCTAATATAGAAAACCAGATGACATATTTCCGGCCAAACTTATCTCCCAACGGGCCACCGATAATCGTGCCTGCAGCCACGGCTGCAAGAAAAATAAACAGGTAATATTGCGAGGTCTGCACCGACACATGGAATTTATGTATGAGATAAAATGTATAGTAGCTCGTCATACTGGCGAGATAAAAATATTTAGAGAATATAAGCACCAGCAGAATTGCAATAGACATTGTTATTTTACCCCTTGAAAAGACAGGATGTGTTTGGAGGCTCGTATTTCTCACTTTGCTTTTAAGGCGATAACGGTTGCCTTTTGCCCAGCGCCCAACAGTTACTAAAACCACAATTGCCAGCAGCGCAACCAATGAAAACCATATAATATGAGATTGCCCGTATGGCACAATAATTATAGCAGCAAGCAAAGGCCCTAATGCACTACCGGCATTGCCCCCCACCTGGAAAATAGATTGCGCAAGGCCGCGCCTTGGCCCCGCGGCCATATAGGCAATCTTTGAAGCTTCGGGATGAAATACTGAAGATCCGATACCTATTAATGCAACAGCGACCAATACAAAATAATAGGTGCTTGCCTGGGATAACAGCACCAGCCCGAGAAGAGTAAAGCCCATACCAATAGCCAGGGAAAAAGGCTGTGGCTTCTTATCAGTGTAAAACCCGACCAGGGGCTGCAGCAAAGATGCCGCCATTTGGAAAGTAAGCGTTATCAATCCTACCTGCGAAAAATTAAGGTGAAAAGAACTTTTCACAAGCGGGTATATCGAAGGAATTAAACTTTGTATCGTATCGTTAAGTAAATGCGAAAAGCTAATTGTTAATAAAATAGAAAAAACAGTATCCTCTGCCAGCTTTTTTGTTTGCATTGCTGTTACGCCTGCTACACCGGTATTCATCATTGCTTTTTTTTCTGATCAGGTGCAAAAATAAAACACAAAGTTTTATTGATTAAATTTTTAAAATATTTACATAGACAAACATTTATTTCCGGGACTTCTCCATCAAACAGCCTTTCGGCCCAGAATTATCTTATAAATCGGCTCTCTCTTTAACATGTTTTCGTTTTGAACCCCTAAGAGCTTTACGCAGTTACAAAAAATGTGGAAAAAAACTTCATAAAAGAATGAACATTCATTTATCTTTGACATTCAAATGAGAATAAGAGATGAAAATAAGCAACGCGTCATAAGGGAAAAAGCCCTGAAAATGATGGTTCAGGAGGGCCTTGAAGGTTTCAGTATGCAAAAGCTTGCAAAGTCGGCTGATGTATCTCCTGCAACTATTTATATTTATTTTAAAGATAAAGAAGACCTGGTTGCACAACTATCAAGAGATGCGGGCAAAAGAATGATGGACATCACTTTTAAGAATTTTGATCCTTCTATGAGCTTTAGCGAAGGTTTACGGATACAATGGGTTAACAGGGCGAAATACTGCATGAAATATCCCGACCAGATGCATTTCCTGGAGCAGTTGCGCCACTCACCTTATAGTGAGAAGTTAACAGAAATGATGGGTGAAAATTTTAAAAAACTAATGAGCGATTTTGTGATGAACGCGATTAAAAAAAAGGAGTTGGTAAACGTTCCCCTGGAGGTCTATTGGTCCATTGCATTTGCACCGCTTTATAACCTTGTAAAATTTCACATGACCGGTAAAAGCATTGGTGGAAGGAAATTTATTTTATCAGATAAAATAATGAAGGAAACTTTCGAATTGGTTTTAAAAGCATTAAAACCTTAATTTTTTTTTAAATAAATTTTCTTTAATAGAAGCGCACCAAGCTATTTAAAGCTATAAATAAAGAAAGCTATGAATATTTTAATCTTCAAAACCAACATCAGGCTTAAAAAAGACCTGGGAGTTATTTCGCCTCTTTTATCTGCTTACGATTCTATTATTCAATGGAATGTAGACAGGGATGATACTGATAAAATTCTTCGCGTAGTATCTACTTCAGATGATACCAAAGATATCATTAAAACTATCAATAAAGCAGGATATCATTGTGAAGAACTTCCTGACTAAACCAAATTAATAAATGAACAAAAACAGCCAGGCATTAAAGAAGTTTTCACCGTACGAGAAATTTGTAATAACCATCCTTGCACTTACACAATTTACAGTCGTACTTGATTTTATGGTAATGTCGCCATTAGGTGACATGCTGATGAAGTCGATGAATCTTAGTACTGCTCAATTTGGATTTGCCGTGTCCGGCTATGCATTCAGCGCAGGAATATCAGGACTGCTTACCGCCGGATTTGCCGATAAATTTGACAGGAAAAAGCTACTGATCTTCTTTTATACCGGCTTTATTTTCGGTACTTTTCTTTGTAGCATCAGCACTTCATATCCGATGCTTATTGCCGCACGTATCATTACCGGCTTGTTTGGCGGAGTTATTGGCTCGGTATCTATGGCTATTGTCGCTGACCTTTTTACCATTGACCGCCGCGGCCGTGTAATGGGTTTTATGCAGATGGGTTTTGGTGCAAGCCAGGTACTCGGTATCCCAATTGGGTTATTTATAGCAAATAAGTGGGGCTGGCAATCACCTTTTCTTATGATCGTCGGCCTGGCAGTAATTGTTTGCACTGTCATTATTATGAAATTGCAGCCCATTAATAAACATCTGAAGATGCAAACAGACCAAAATGCATTTACTCATTTGCTTCATACTATTTCGCAGCGTAATTACCGGATTGGCTTTTTAGCCACAGCTATGTTATCTTTAGGCGGCTTTATGATGATGCCGTGGGGCAGTGCATTTGCTATAAATAATTTGCATGTTACTACACACCAGCTACCGATAATGTTTATGGTTTCAGGCATTAGCTCATTAATCATAATGCCGCTTATTGGCAAGATTAGTGATAAGATCGAAAAGTTTACAATTTTCGCGATTGCTTCTGTATGGATGATGGTAATGGTGATTATCTATACGCATCTTACGCCTGTTCCTTTACCAATAGTTTTAATGATGAATGTATTTTTTATGATGGGTATTATGAGCCGCATGGTGCCCTCCATGGCATTAACCTCCGCCTTGCCTAAAATGCAGGACCGGGGCGCCTTTATGAGCATTAGCTCCTCTTTGCAGCAAATAGCGGGCGGCCTTGCAGCCGCGGTTGGCGGTATGATTGTAGTGCAAAAAAATAAATTCAGTCCCCTGGAACACTATGATACTTTAGGCTATGTAATCGTAGCGCTTTCCTGTATAACTGTTTTTATGGTGTACCGCGTGAGCAGGATAATAAAAGCGCAACAAAAAGCTAAACCAGAGACTGCGAAAACAACGTTGCCGGTTTTAGAGGAATAAAGAGCAGCCGTTATTTTCCGCCAATAAAACTCAGTACACTATTTTTATAACTGAGTCCAATAGGTATTGTATTCTTGCCGGCTTCTATGCTGCTTCCGTATACGCTCCTGATATGGGTTACGGCGACAATGAAAGATTTATGTACGCGTATGAATTGTTTAGGCGGCAGTAGTTTTTCCATTTCAGTCATGGTTTGATGCGTAACAAGTTTATAGTCGGCCGTGTGAATTTTAAGATAATCTTTCATTGCTTCAATATAAATGATTTCAGCAAAATTTATTTTAAAAAATTTATTGCCGGATTTAATAAAAATGTGTTCTGATGGAGCATTATCCTTTTCAGCTGCATTCTTTGTGAATAGCTTCCCGTGAATAACTTTATTGATTGCCTTGCTAAAGCGTTCAAATGAAACAGGTTTCAGTAAATAATCTATCACACTGAATTCATAACTTTCCAGTGCGTATTCTGCATAGGCTGTTGTAAGTATCACCAATGGAGGATTCACCAATGTTCGCAGGAAATTGAGGCCGGTTACGCCGGGTAGCTGTATATCCAGGAAGATCAGGTCAACTTCAAAGTTCTTTAATGCAGCGGCGGCGTCCATCGCATTAGCGCAGGTTGCTACAACCAGGAAACCCGGTATCCTTTGCAAGTGGCTTTGGATCACCTGCCGGGCAAGCGCCTCATCATCTACTACAATGCACTTTATCATGCGGCGAAAGAATTTACAACCAATGAAATGGTAAAGGCATTATTATTTAGAATCGCATCGAGTGTGTGGGCATTTGGATAAAATATCGCCAGCCTTTCTTTTGCATGCTTAATGCGAAGAATGTTTTTTTCCGTTGCCTGTATATCTGTCTGTATGATATTGAGCTCATGCGATTCCGGGTATAAAATTTCCAGCAGGCTTCGGCTGTTCCTGATGCTTGTGCCATTAATTCTTTTAGCCTGCGTTTCAAGATCAATATTTGTATTGTTCACAACATTCAGTGTAATTTTTTGTTTTTCTGTTTTTATCGTTACGTATACAAAAGGGTTTAGTGTAGAATCATTCATTGCATGCTTGAAACCATTTTCAATAAAAGAAATAAATAAAAAAGGTTCGATCATAATTCCCTTTGTTTCGCCTTCAATCGTAAAGCGAATGTCTGCTTTGTATCTTATCTTTTCAATTTCTATATAGTTCTTTATGAACTCAATTTCTTTATCAAGTAATATTTTTGGTTCATTGCATTCATAAATGAGGTAACGCATAATATCGGCCAGCCTGATAATAACATCCGGAGCTTTATCCGATTTCTGCAGGCTTAATGAATAAATACTATTCAAGGTGTTGAAAAGGAAATGCGGGTTCAATTGAGATTGCAGGTATTTTAACCTGAAGGTAGTATTGTCTTTTTGAAGGGTTGCCATCGTACCCTCTTCATCAAAGAGTCTTTTAAGAAATGCTATTGTAACTGCAAGGAACATATTTATTAAACCCCACAAAGCATTGCTTACAAGAGCGCGTGAATAAGATGATACATAAAATTGCTCCGGCGGAGACAAAGGAAACAGTGAAATAATTGCGTTGATACCAAACAACAGAGCCTGAATAAAAATAAAAAAAATGATACTTGCGAAAGCAAACATTACGGGACGTTTCTGAAACAAAAAACCCGGCACCACTAACCTCGAATATAAAATGTATATGGGTAATACAGCCAGGTTGCTGATTAACAGCGCGGGCCAGAAAAGTGCATCATACCAGAAAAAAGTAACTGCATTAATCATTGGGCTTAGTATCGCAAACACCACCCAATAGAAGACCTCTGTTTTATGCGGAGGATCAATTTTACGGTCATTATCGTATTCCATTTTTTGTCAGTTAACTTTATAAAAGTATCGTAACAATTGCATCTTTCGAAGCATTGATATGAACTTTTTTTTCATCATGCGGATTTATCGCTTTGTCGAATATCTACCGCACAACGCCGAAAATAAATCCCCGCATTCGGCGCTCGTAGCGCCTTCTGGCAGAAAATCAGGCATCTTTTTTTAGGGGCAGAATTCAATTTTCGAAGAACGTAAACCTTTTACCCGTCCTTTAAGTTCAGGCAGTCTGGCTTGCTTTCGTGTAGCCGTATACGTTATATGAGTGATAAAATCGTTACCTGATGCGAAGGTTTTCGAGCCGTGTTTCTTCAAGATCCACCTCATTCAAAAGAGCATGAAAAAGATCATAGTCTATATGTTGTATTGCCTGGAGTTCAATCAGCTTCTTCCTTTTCGCCCGTACGGCCTCCAGCAACAACCTTTTAGAAAGCTGCTTTTGCCGCAGTTCTTCCGGAGTTTTGCAGGTCATATAGTCATTTACTCTTTGCTGGTATATATCCCTGATCTTTTCAGCCACTACGTTATTTAATTTCTCTTCCTTAATTACGCTTTTAACTTGCTTTAATGCGGCTTCATTAAGGTTTTGTTGAATGCTGTTAATACGCTCATTCTCATTCAAAGCCTTTGCAAAACGTAATTTTTTGATCAGCCATGGAAATGTAATCCCTTGTATCACCAGTGTAAATACAATAACACAAAATACCAGGAATAGTATATGATTTCTCTCGGGGAAAGTGCTGCCATCCATCATTACCAGTGGAATAGAAAAAGCCGCCGCCAGCGATACTACACCCCTCATGCCGGCATAGGCGATTATAAAGATATGTTTGCCCGACGAAAACAGGGGCTTCAGCTTCAGCCGTTTCCGTACAATATTTGACAAAAGACTTACTCCGTAAATAAAAATAAAACGAATTAGTATGGCAGACAAACTGATCAATAAACCTTCCAGAAGTAAGTGCTTTAAAGGTTCGTCTTTAATCCCTTCGATAATATAAGGAATCTGTAATCCAATTAATAAAAAAATAACCCCCTCCAATAGGATCACTACAAAATTCCAAACTATTACTGCCTGGAGGCGAAGGCTTGCCCCTTGCGCTTGTGCCTGCCTGTTACCAACATATATCCCAGCCGTAACTACACTCAATACCCCGCTGAAATGAAACTTGTCTGCGGCAAGATAAGCGGCATAGGCCGTTATAAAGGTTACGCCGATCTCAATAGCAGGTTCCATTTTCCATTTTCTATGCACGAACAACGAAATTACCCCTACCAGTAATCCTATTGCAATCCCTCCGATAACTACGATGAAAAATTGCCCGGCAGCACTTGCCATTGAAAAGTACCCGGTGGATACGGCTGTAAGTGCAAATTGGAATGCAATCAATGCACTGGCATCATTTACGAGGCTTTCTCCCTGTAAAATAGTAATGATCCTTTTGGGAATTGAAACTTTTTTAAACACTGAAGTTGCAGCAACTGCATCGGGCGGCGAAATAATAGCCCCCAATAAAAACCCCATTGCCAGGGAAAATCCTGGCAGAAAAGCTTTGGCGAGAAAACCAATTCCAATCGTCGTAACGATTACCATTGTAAAGGCTAAAATAAAAATAGGATTTATATTTATTTTAAAATCATACCAGTTAGTATACCATGCCGCAGAATATAAGATGGGCGGAAGAAATACAAGTAACACAATCGACGGATCGAGAAACAACCTGGGAAATGAGGGTATAAATCCAAGCAAAAGCCCGGCGACCGTGAGCAAAACGGGGAATAATATTTTAATCTTACGGGCAACAATGGAAAGGCCGACGACTAAAATCATTAGCACTAAAATTGTTTCTATTGGCTTCATCGCTGATTAATTTTTGTTTGGCCACAAATGAATAGAAAAAAAACACTTAGCCACGAATTACCACCAATTTTCACGAATGAATGTTTTTTTGCCACGGATTACACAGATTTCCACAGATTAATAAAAAACAAAAAAACTGGTTTCACAATCGGATAATTATCATTAAACGAATTTCATAAGATAATTTGTGTAATCCGTGGCTAACCAAATTAAATGAATTTTAGTTAGGTAAATAAACGTAATCCGTGTTAATCTGTGTAATCCGTGGCCCGTTCTTTTCTTTATTCTTAGTGAAAAATTGTGGTAATTCGTGGCTAACCTAAATCTGGTAAGATCTTTTCAATCTCATCTCTTCTTGATTCGTATTGGTGAGGAAGTTTTAAGTTACTGCCCAATTCATTAGCCGGCTCATCAACTGTAAAACCAGGATTTTCAGTAGCTATTTCAAATAATACTCCGCCAGGTTCCCGGAAATATACTGAGTGAAAATAGTTGCGGTCTATTACAGCAGTAGGATTCAGCCCCAGGGACATGAGCTTATCATGATATATCATCTGCGCAGCATCATCGGGCACCCTGAAGGCAACATGATGGACCGTTCCGCCGGCCACATTTCCTCTATGTTCGGCTACTTCTACGAGGTCAATAATGGCGGCAGTTTCAATTGCATCCGTTGTAAATCTGTAACGGTTTACTTTCTCTTCCTGTAGTTTATATCCAAAAACATCGGTAAGAATACTTACCGTTTTTTTTATTGATCCCAGCGTTAAGGTTACGTTATGAAAGCCACGTGTGGCGACCTTATCATTTACAGATTCTGTAATCCACGGCCTCCTGCTATCTTTTACAGAAGGAACGGTTAACTCTAACTTCAACCCGTCGGGATCCAAAAAAGTCAGATAGCTTTCCCCAAATTTTTCAGCAACTTTATTATAGGTCACATTAAATTCTTCAAAGCGTTTTCTCCAGAAATCAAGGCTTCCTTCCGGGACAGAATAACCAATTTCAGTCGCCATTCCGGTTCCTCTTCTACCCTGGTAATGCCTTCCCACGGAAAAAATGTGAGGATAGTGCCCGCTGAACCTACCTCATCGCCAAAATAAAAATGATAGGTATGAGGGTCATCAAAATTTACCGTCTTCTTTACAAACCGCAATCCCAACACTTTTGTATAGAAATCATAATTGCGCTTTGCATTGCCGGCTATAGCAGTAATATGATGGATACCTTTGATTTTTGGAGTCATTGGGTTATAGGTTAATTAGTTAATTGGTTTATTGGTTTATTGGTTTATTGGGTAATTGGTTTATTGGTTTAATTGGTTTATTGGTTTATTGGTTAGAAAAAAACTATATTGTAAAGTTGTTATTCACAATTCACAACTCACAATTCCGACTCGCCACTCACAATTCAAAACATATTCTGATTAACCCATCTGAGTTCATCTTCATTTACCGTATGTGCCATACCGGGATATATCTTTAAGGTAACGTCAGCGCCCATCTTCTCCATTATTTTCTTCGATTCTTCTGAACGCGCCACCGGCACATGAGGATCTCTGTCGCTGTTACCAATAAAAATTTTAGTATTGTCGAAATTACCTGTATAATTTTCTTGCCTTACAACATCACCAATAAGGCCGCCGGTAAATGCAATAACGCCGCCGAATGGCTGTGCATTATGCGCTGCAAATTCCAATGTAAGGCAGGCTCCCTGGGAAAAACCAAGGATGAAGACTTGCTGGTTTTTGAATCCTGCTGCTATAACATCGTCCAGGATGTATTTCAAAAGGGTCAACGCTGAACTTAACCACGGCTCATTTTGTTGCCGCGGTGCAAGAAAGCTATATGGATACCATGCGTTGTTTGTTGCCTGGGGAGCAATAATGTGAGTATCCTTAAACGCCAAATAAGCCGATAAAGAAATGATATCTTCGGCTGTCGCACCTCTGCCATGTAGCATCATTACTACTTTTTTTGCCTCTTTTAAGGGAACACCGGCAGTTATTATATTTTTAGCGTGTTCTGTCATTGTTTGTAAGACAGCCACGCATTCAGTAAACTTTAAAATCCGAATCTTGAAATTTGTTATTTCGTGGCCACTCTTACAATTTCCGGCTAAGTTTCTACTTTTCAAAAAAAACTTCAAAACTTTTCACGGCCGGCCGGTTGTTCCCGGATGATTAAACACCGCCCGGCGATAGTTTTTACTCAGCAGGTTACGGTAATTTAAAATGAGTCATGAGTAAGGGATAGAAGACAGTTAGCGTCTATGGCAAATCGTAGCACCGTTATTAACCCAGAAACTACTTATTTTCAATCCATTCATTTATATAACCTGCTTCTTCTTTCCATGTCGCCTGTCCTAATACAAAGTGATTGCGGCCTTCAAACTCTTTGTATTCTGTAATAGAATTACTTCTTCTATACTTTTTGTAATTTGAATAGTTTAGTGATGCAGGAATAAAGTTATCCTTGCTACCTGATATTATAAGCAATGGCTGATGCGGTTTTTTAAAATCTATTTTTGCTGCTTTAGACAGTCCGTCTCTCACCACTAATTTGGATTCAGGAGTAAGCAGGTTGTAATAGGCGGCCGTTTGCTCTTCGCGGGTCATTCCATTCGCAAATGCATATTGCCATTGTTTAAAAGACATTAAAAACGATTTCGACGCTGAAGTAAAAAACCCCAGAGGGCCCCAACTTGCTTTATAAAAAGAAAATTTAAAAGTAAATACACCTAAGGGTGCAACAGGATGTATTGCTACACCTGCTGCTGCAACATTTCGATGCAGCAAGATTTGGGTAATCAACCCTCCAATGGAATGCCCTATAAGTATGGGCTTTTCCGGCAGCTGCTTTATAATGTTTCCAAAATATTCGGTGAGGGCGGCTAGTCTTATGGAAGCTATTCCTGCATCAGGATGCCTGTTACGCAACACTTCAGACGACGCATCTTTATGGGGCCACGGCGGTGCAATTGTTTTGTATCCCTTATTTTCAAAATATAATTTCCACTCATCCCAGCAATTGTTATTTACAAATGCTCCCGTTAGAAAAACGATCGTTTTAGTGTTACTTGTTTTCATAATTTCTACTTAGTGAATTTATACGTGCATAAATGAACTTGTTTTTGCTATTGTCTTTCTTTTACAGAAATGGGATAAGCTTTAGAGCGAAAATCCAACATAGGGTCAGCCGTTTGTATCCCGTCGGGAACATTATTGGGAATAAAGAAGAGAGATTTATCCTCCTGCACTGTATTGGATCCCATCTTTTGAATTTCAACTATGCCCAAAAGAATTAGCTTACGGCTGGCAGGCCATGCGACAGAAGGATCTTTTATATTATCACTATCTTCTGCTATTTGTGCATACATTTTAAATCTTATCGGGTTTTTGGAAATGCGCGTTTTTATTTCCTGTTGCAGGTATTCCGGGCCTGCGTTAGCCATTTGCGCTTCGGTTAATAATTGTTCACCGTCTTCGGGAATAAACTGGTAACGGACAAAATGCGATACGCCTTCTTTATTGGTAAATTTGAAAGCGTTTACTCCAAAATAATCACTTGTTGCATAGCTCGCCGGTGTTTTTTGAGTCGTTAAAAATGTTTTCGCCACCGGATGTGACTCTAAAAATTTATCTAATGCGGTGGGCTTTGCAGCCTGTGGCCCGCTGTTTCCTATCGCCAAAAGCAGTTCACGAAACTGATCAGAATTTGATGTGGGAAACCCGTTAAAACTATGACCGACAATATCAGTACTTGTGCCATCAGGACTTTGAAACTTTATGGCGAATCCACGTGGATTTGCCGATCCTGAATTATCGGGGATATCAGGGATACCTGTAAAATCTGAAAACCTTACGATAACCTTACTGACTTGTTTCTGCAAATGAAATGCTTTCGATAACCCGGAAGCATTCACGTCGGGCGTGAAAATTCCTTCCAGGATAATTCCTTTAGCATGAACAGCTCTTGCATGATGCTCACCAAATGCTGAATGAAGTGCATCAACCAATTCTGCCGGTGTTGATGTTTGTCCCGGGGCCTGCGCTTGTGCACCCGGCATATTTACAGCTATCATAGCGATTGCTAAAATTGATTGTGTTAGTTGGACTGTATTCATAATTGTATTTTATTTTTTAAGATTAGTAGACCATCCCATTAATTTGTTTCGTGTAAAGCTATATGCGTATGAAAGCAAAGTCAATTGACAAACAATCAAAAATGATATACATTTTACTGTTTAATCATGCGCCCGGTATTCTTTCATTTCAAAATGCTACTGGTTAAAATCTAATGAAGAATGCAGCGGCCGGCCACACGCAAAAAACGTTGGTTTATACAATATAATTCCTCATTTAGCCATTGACAGTTATAAAGCGATCAACCACCTTTACCTTAAAAAAATCACTTACAATTAAATTTCATTTATGAAAAAGAAACACGTTAATTTATTATGGGTTGTAGCAGCCCTCATCTCTCTGATGGGTTGTTCACATGATCATCAATTGTCTTCCAATACCTTTGTTTTAGTTCACGGTGCATGGCAGGGGCCATACGTATGGAAGAGAGTAAAAGAACAATTGGAAAGCCGGGGCCAAAAGGTAATAGTGGTAGAGTTACCTGCGCACGGTAATGATAGCACATCACCGGCATTAGTATCCATCGATGTTTACCGCGATAAAGTAATAGAAGCGATTAGCAAGATACAAGGGCGTGTCATTTTGGTTGGACATAGCATGGGAGGGGTCGTAGTATCGGAGGTGGCAGAGAAGATTCCCGCCAGGATTAAAAAGTTAATTTACATTGGCGCGTTTTTACCGGCTAATGGGCAATCATTAATTGACCTTGCCAGCCAGGATGCCCAATCACTATTGGGTCCTTCACTTGTCCCCTCGGCCGACCAGCTAACGCTCAATGTGATTCATGAAAATATTACCTCCATATTCTGCCAGGACGCAACTGATGAAATTAAAAAACTCGTACTTGACAATTACAGGGCAGAGCCTGCGATTCCTTTTGGGAACAAGGTTACTCTTACAGATGCCAGCTTCGGAAGCGTTGATAAATATTACATTCATACGTTGCAGGATCATGCAATAGGAACCGACCTTCAGAACAGGATGGTATCTGCTGCCCATATAACAAAAGTATATTCATTAAACACGGGCCACTCCCCCTTTTTTATCCAGGCCCGGTGATGTAACAAAAATGTTCCTTGAAATTGCACAATAGGAACGGCATGTATAAACAGGTTCAATCTTAGTTCCTTTGAACTGTCATTATCAAAATAACTTTAAAAGGAATATTAATTTCCCGGGAGTATAAACTTCCGGGATTTTTTTTTGTCACCTGTTTAAGCTGCATCATGTCTTTCTGAAAAAAAACACATGCTTATTGATGCTGCTAAACGAATGAATTTCGGTTTATATATTAGTTAAACAACGATATATCGTGTTTTCACAAGTACCCGGTTACCGTGATGGTTGATTATCAATATCAAAAAGAAGGGCACAGAAATAGAAATACCAATGGAAAATAATAATTATGAAATCAACTGAAAATTTTTTTGTGTACGGTAATGAAATTAATCCTGTTGTCGCTGATATCTCCTTTGAAATACATACAATTAAATGGTGCATGGAAAACAGACAAGATATCAGAGAAAGGCCATCAACGAACAACCATTTTGAGATTAGATGGATAACAAAAGGGCAGGGCAACTATTGGATTGATTTAAAGAAATGTAATATCGAAAGTAACAGGGTGTTTTTTATAAGGCCCGGGCAAGTACATTTCATCAAGCCAACTGGCGAATTGGAAGGATATATTATTTCATTCACCGAGTCATTCCTTAATGTAGAGGACCAGGAATCCGCTTCTGGTTATCATAATAGTCTTTTTCAAATGTTTGCATGTACCAACGGTGTTCCAATAAATGATAGCACTGCAAGCGATATGAAAAATATTATGGAAAAAATGCTGAAAGAATTTAACGCAACGAATTTGTTCAGAAGTGAAATATTAAGACGCTATTTAAAAATTTTCCTGATTTATATAACCAGGCATTTTGAGGGTGATTTTAAAACTACCGGGCGCACAAGAAACATAGAGATTGTAGAGACATTCATGGCATCGCTGGAAAAGAATTTTAAGAAGCAGAAAATGGTTTCCGATTATGCCGCTATTTTATCAGTTACTCCTAATTATCTGAATGAAATTATCAAAAAAACTACGGGTTTTTCTGCCGGCCACCACATAAGACAACGTGTCGCACTGGAGGCGAAAAAGCAGGCCGCTTATTCCGGCACTTGCATGAAAGAGATTGCTTACTATTTAGGCTTTGGCGACATGGCGCATTTCAGTAAGTTTTTTAAAAACACAACCGGTATTAATTTTACTGAATTTAGAAAAGAAAAACTGGTCATTTCTGCAGCTGCATCTTTGCCCGTTAATTAACCATTTTTAAATAAAAACAAAAAAACAAGTTATGAAAACAAGATTAAACATGGCTTCCACACAACCCGGCGCCTATACAGCAATGCTTGGTTTAAACAAATACATCAGCGCTTCGGGTATTGACAAGCTACAACGCGAAATGATTAAAATAAGAGCTTCGCAAATTAACGGCTGTGCGTATTGTGTGAACAGTCATACGAGGGATGCCCGTAAATTGGGCGAAACAGAACAACGGATTTATTTAATAAGCGTTTGGCGTGAAGCAACCAACTTATTTTCTGAAGAAGAACAACTGCTGTTAGGTATGACGGAAGAAATTACCCTGATACACCAGCATGGCCTTAGCGATGAGCTGTATGACAAAGCCATCAGCTTATTTGGAGAAGAAAAAACAGCCCAGGTTATTATGGCGATTATCACCATCAATGCATGGAACCGCATCGGTGTAGGATTAAACATGCAACCGGAATTATAATTTGCATCATGTGCAAACTTTCATTACTTTACTACAATGCCGGAGCACTGTGACTACAAATAAATATGCCTTACTCATAAAAATCTAACAATTGGTCTTAAGAATATTATCAATGAATATACTTAAAACAATGAGCGTCGGTTGGTTTGTGTTTATCCCGTTACTTGTATGCCGGTTTGAAACCGTCATAATTAAATCGGTATAATTAAATCAAACGAATTATAAACCCGTAAAGAAATGAAATTGTTGTTGGCCGCTTTTACTTTTGTAGCGATTACTTTAAATAGTTATGGGCAAACGCAAAAAACAAAATTTAATTACGATATAAAAAAAACCAGGTTATTAATTGCGGCAAGCGGGATGTATCTTCAATCAGCCAACCAGGGATTAATTGATACAGACAGTGCTATGGTACTTGCCTGCAATGCAGAGAATCTCCCCGTGTCGTTATCTTATGATGAAGGTTATAATGATGGTGCGCCTATGCCTGCGGCTAATTTTTTTGCAACACGAAACATCGATGATGCGAAAGCCCTTTTGCCAAACTTAACAGCAGGAGATAAAATGAAGCTGCTGCTCGAATTAGCAGGATATTATCTTTTTAAGCCGGGAAATGAAAAATCTGACCTTGACAATGCTTTTATTTTTATACAAAATGCAAGACAATTAAGTGATTCAATTAAAATTTTAAAGTGGCAAAATCAAAGTTGGATAATTCTTGGCAAATATTATAACCAGGCCGGAGATTTCAAAAATAGCAATGCTTGCTTTTTACATGTTGTGAATGAAAGCCAAAAATCGGGGGATGAAAAAGCAATAGCTGAAGCATTAGAAAACCAGGGAACCTTTCTTTCCCGCGATGACACTTCAAAAGTAAATGTTCTTACACGGGCAAAAGAATCTTTATGAAAGCTCGGTATCCGTGAAAGAAAAGGCAATAGAATTACTAATGAAAATTCTTAACGTACATTTCTGGAATGGCCAAATGAGTTTGGTAAAACAGGAGTTATATCAAATTTTAGCGCTCGAAAAATCTATAGATTTCAAACATACGCAATATGCTGAAACAACTATTTCATTTGTAGAGCTGAGGGAAGGAAACCCGGACAAAGCCCTGTATTATGCGCAGCAAAGTATTAAAACGATGGAGTCCTTAGCGGATACGGCTTTAGCTGACTATTTCTACATCAGGCTTGGAAGCGTGTATAACAAATTGGGACGGTATGAGGATGCGCATAGAATTATATAAAAAAAGTTTGAATGGCAAAAAACAAAACAAAATTATATCGTACAGGGTTATCCTGAGCAGCCTTGAAACTTTTTCCGGCATGGAAAAGATAAAGAAGCACTTGATTATCTTCAGACTTTTATCAAAAGCGCTCCTCCCTCCAATACATTTGATAGCATGATTATCGCTCACTTTAAAGCCATGTGTTATGAAAAGTTAAATAAAATTGAGACCGCAGAAATATTCTACAAGCAGACCGCACTTTTAGCAGGACACCTGCATTTTCCTGAGACCCTGCCAAATGTTGCAGAATCCTATACATCTGTTGCGCTATTTTACGCCAATATTGGCCAGGTCGACAACGCAAAACTTTATATCAATAAAGTTCCACAAACTGACCTGATTAAAAACGATGTATATATTCACTAAAGATATCCAGCTCGTTTTATTTAAAATAGATTCACTATTGGGTAAATATTTGCCGGCGATACAACATTACGAGGAGTTTAAAAATCTCGATGATTCGATATATAATATTTCAAAAAACAGGCAGATCGAAGAATTACAAATTCAATATGAAACTTCAAAAAAGGAACAAAATATTATATTGCTGGAAAAAGAAAGCAAGCTTCAGCAAAGTGAATTGAAAAGAGCTAACCTTGTAAGAAATCTGATCCTGGGAGGAGTATTTTTATTAATAGCCGTCATCGGGCTTTTGTACAACCGGTACCACCTAAAACAACGTATCAATCAGCAATTACAAGCACTCGTAGAAGAAAAAGAAGGGTTAATTGAAGATAAGGACTGGCTCGTAAAAGAGATCCATCACCGCGTAAAAAATAATCTACAAATTGTGATAAGCCTGATGAATATCCAGGCCCGGCATCTTGAGAGCGGAGAGGCTCTGCATGCTATCCGCGAGAGCCAGAGCCGTATGAATACCATGTCACTTATTCATCAGAAATTATACCAGTCGCCTTCCCTGGTGTCTATTGACATGTTTACTTATATTAATGAATTGGTCAATTATTTAATAAAGAGTTTTGGCCGGGATAAAAAAATAGACGCTGTAATTGACATAGCGAATGTTGAACTGGATGTTTCACAGGTAGTACCAATCGGCCTCATCTTAAATGAGGCAATAACAAATTCAATGAAATATGCTTTTACTGAAAAAAAGATAACAAACTAAGTATCTCGTTGCAACCTGCAGAAAAGGATAGCTGGATATTATTCATTGCTGACAACGGTGCCGGTTTGCCCGCAAATTTCAATTATAAAAACAGTGCCTCAATTGGTATGACGCTCATGGAAACTCTTACCGAACAGATTGGCGGTTCATTCAATTTAAAAAATAACGAGGGACTTGAGATTACCATAAAATTTGTAAAAGATAAGCGCATGAAAACCCGTATAAAACCTAATTTGAGTTAATATTAAATTATGCAGGAAAAGATATTAATTGTTGAGGATGAACTGATCGTTGCAACCGACCTGCGGTTATTATTAGAGGAAAAAGGCTTTACAGTATGCGGTATCGCACGTTCTTATGAAAAAGCCGTGGAAATGATTGAAGAAGTAAAACCCGATATGGTTTTGCTTGATATATTTTTGACCGGCACGCTTACGGGTATAGACCTGGCCAAAAGATTAAAGGAAGAAAATATCGCTTTTATTTATTTATCCGCCAATGCAAATGAGGAGATATTATCTGCAGCAAAGAAAACAGAGCCTTACGGGTTTATCGTAAAGCCATTTCGTGAAAAGGATCTTTTGGTTACATTGGAAATTGCCCGTTACCGGCATGAGCATAGTCTTGAGTCAACATACCGGCGCGAAGCGGAATTCCGAAAGCAATTGGAAAATATAATTACTCAGCCTGTAAGCTGGGAGCAAAAACTTTTTGAAACCGGAAAAATACTACAGCAATATATTCCGTTTGATTTCCTCGCAGCGGGGTTTGATGATATGGGAGAAACTTCATGTAGGGGATCGTGCTATTTAAGGATCGGCTTTGACGAATATCAACGATTCGGAGTGAACGAATTACTAACGGTCACCCGCTTATCAATGGATGACCTTATGGCAATTTTTTCCGGAGAAACCAGGGAGACAATTAATACTGTTTACAACGATGAATCATTCGAAAATATTTGCAAACAATCTTCTTTAAAAAAGTTATTTGCTGATACATTTCAAATGAGATCAAACCTTACCGCTCCTTTACCGATGCCCGGTAAACGGCCGTTCAGCTTTTCCTTTTATAGCCGGCGCAGTGATGCTTACTCAACGCATCATCTGAACTTACTAAATCACTTGCAGTATATACTTACAAGGAGTATAGACAGCATGATCATCAATGAAAAGACGATTACCACGCCGGCAAATATAAAGCATGGCGGCCTGCGTGAAATAAACAACAGATCCCAGCTTTCATGCTTTGAAAAAATCATTGGCAACAGCCACCTTTTACTAAATGTTTTCGATTATATTACACAGGTTGCGCCTATGGACACTTCGGTCTTGATACTGGGAGAAAGCGGAACAGGAAAAGAAGGTATTGCAGATTGCATACACCAGCTTTCACCGCGTAAAGAAAAAGCATTTATAAAATTAAATTGCGCTACCCTTCCCGCAACTTTGATAGAATCAGAATTATTTGGCCATGAAAAAGGTTCCTTCACCGGCGCTATTGATAAAAGAATCGGCAAGTTTGAACAGGCTGGCGAGGGTACGATTTTATTAGATGAAATTGGCGAAATACCCTTAGATCTGCAGGTTAAATTATTGAGGGTATTGCAGGAGAAAGAGATTGAAAGAGTTGGGGGCAGAGTGCCTATAAAAATCAATGCCCGTATCATAGCCGCCACCAACCGCAACTTGGAAAAAGAAGTTGCCGAAGGAAGATTCCGGCTCGATTTATATTATCGCCTCAACGTTTTCCCCATCACACTTCCGCCATTACGCGAACGTAAAGAAGATATACCTGCGCTCATTGCTCACTTTATAAATGTTTATAACAGAAAAACCGGCAAAAAAATTACAGGCGTTTCAGAAAAGGTAAGTAAGAATTTAATGGCCTACAGCTGGCCGGGAAATATCAGGGAACTTGAGCATTTAATGGAACGAAGTGTATTACTTACAAAAGGAACGGTAATTGAAGACACGACGATGCCTACATTGTACCGGCAAGATAAGATTGCAAATTCTGAAGAATTAAATATCAAAAGCATTACTGAAAATGAACGGGAGCATATCTTAGCGGTGTTGAAAAAATCTAACGGGAGAATTTACGGTCCGGGCGGCGCGGCGGAATTACTAAAAATACCGCCTACAACCTTAAGCTCGAAAATTAAGAAATTAAGAATTAAAAGAGAATACCGGGAATGATTATTAGATGAATTAAAGCAGGCACCAGTGTTATGTCAATCGTGAATTGTCGGCCACCAATGTGCCGGAATTCATTGTTCACACGCGACAATTCACGTTCAAAGCGTAGCTTCATAGTTGATATAACACCAGTCAATGACTACATCAACAAAAAATGGCGTTCTTACTATTAATGGCGGTTCATCCGGCATTAAATTTTCCTTATATAAAGTTGAAGAATCTCTTTCTCAATTGTTGTTTGGGGAAATGGAAAGCATAGGCACCGCCCACACCAAACTTACTTTTACTGATGCAATTTCAAATCAAAAAAATAGTATCAACATTACCGGGTCCGATCCTGGTAACGCTATAGATTATTTAATTGACTGGCTTCAACAACAGGATAATTTTGGATCAGTGAAAGCAATCGGGCACAGGATCGTTCACGGCATGAAACATACTGATCCGCAAGAGATCACTCCCGAATTACTTAATGAATTAAGGATGATAAGTTCTTATGATCCTGAACATCTTCCGCAGGAAATTAAATTAATAGAAGTGTTTAAAAACCGGTTACCTGAAGTAAAGCAGGTCGCGTGTTTCGATACCTCTTTTCATACCTCCATGGCCACCGGTAGCCAAATTATTGCCCATTCCGCGCAGGTATCATGAAATGGGTATTCAGCGCTATGGATTTCACGGGCTCTCCTATGCCTTCCTGCTCGAAGAACTTAACCGTACTGCAGGAAGTGAGGTAGCGCAGGGGAAATTAATATTGGCACATCTTGGTAATGGCGCAAGTATTGCTGCGGTAAGAGATGGTAAAAGTGTGGATACAAGTATGGGGTTTACGCCAACATCCGGATTACCGATGAGTACCCGTACAGGAGATCTTGATCCAGGCGTAGCATGGTATTTAATGGAATCTGAAAAATTGAGCCCGGAACAGTTTAGCCATTTGATCAATCACGAGTCGGGCCTTTTAGGAATTTCAGAAACCAGTTCTGATATGCGTGAATTAATGAAAATCGCAGGCAACCGACAGCCGTGCTGCCGAAGCTGTTGAATTGTTCTGTTATCAATCGAAAAAATGGATCGGCTCATTTGTTGCTGCACTCGGTGGCATAGATACTTTGGTTTTCTCAGGTGGTATTGGCGCTAATGCCGCAGAAGTGAGAAGCAGGATATGCCAGGGCCTTGAATTTTTTGGAATTGAAATCGACGAAAAAAGAAATGTAAAAAATGAAACAATAATTTCAACAGATGCCGGCAAGGTATCAGTTCGTGTTATAAAGACAAACGAAGAATTAATGATAGCAAAATTAGTTTGTAAAGTTTTGAATTATTAACATCGCGCCTAATTCTTTTTATGTTCTTTGGGTAATAATCTCACGTTCAAAGAACGCAGAAAGAAAAAATGAAAAGACCACAAAGAACAAAATATACTTCCTTTAACCTTTGTGACCTTTGCGAAATCTTCGCGTCCTTTGCGATACTAAAAAGTTAAAAGGCGTATCGCAAAGAACGCAAAGGAAAAAATGCAGAGAACGCAAAAAGATAAAAAAACGAATACTATGGAACCTCAAAATATAAACCCTACCACCCATCCTTTATCGCCTGAATTACTTCAAAAGATGAACGCTTACTGGCATGCGGCTAATTATTTATCCGTTGGCCAGATATACCTTTATAGTAATCCTTTACTAAAAAAACCACTAACGATCGAGCATATAAAACCACGTTTGTTAGGGCACTGGGGTACCACGCCCGGCTTGAATTTTATCTATGTGCATCTCAACCGTCTCATTAAAGAATACGATCTCAATATGATCTATGTTACAGGACCTGGCCATGGCGGCCCGGGACTGGTAGCGAACACATATCTTGAAGGAACGTATAGTGAATTATATGGTAACGTTACCCAGGATGAAGAAGGTATGCAAAAATTATTCAAACAGTTTTCCTTTCCCGGGGGCATTCCCAGCCATGTGGCCGCGGAAACTCCCGGTTCTATTAATGAAGGCGGCGAACTGGGCTACTCATTGTTGCATGCTTACGGCGCCGTTTTCGATAATCCTGATTTATTGGTTGCCTGTGTAATTGGTGATGGTGAGGCTGAAACAGGGCCCCTTGCTGCAAGCTGGCATTCGAACAAATTTTTAAACCCTGTACATGACGGCGCTGTGATTCCGATCCTGCATCTAAATGGTTATAAAATTGCTAACCCGACTGTACTGGCCAGAATTCCGAGAGAAGAATTGGATCAGCTTTTACGAGGCTACGGCCATAAACCTTATTATGTGGAGGGAGACATTCCCGAAGAAGTTCATCAATCACTGGCATCAACTTTAAATACAGTGGTAAATGAAATTAAACAAATACAAAATGACGCAAGAACGAATGGCTTTAAAACACGACCGCAATGGCCAATGATCGTTTTCGTTACCCCAAAGGGATGGACAGGGCCAAAAACAGTGGACGGCCTGCAAATCGAAGGGACATGGCGTGCACACCAGGTACCACTTTCCGAACTTGCTGCGAAACCTGAACATATAAAAATATTAGAACAGTGGATGAAGAGTTATAAGCCGGAGGAATTATTTGATGATAGCGGAAGATTAATTCCCGAATTAGCTGAACTCGCGCCGCAGGGTGCAAGGCGAATGGGCGCCAATCCAAATGCCAACGGTGGCTTACTGCTTCATGATCTTAAAATGCCGGATTTCAAAAAACATGCGATCGAAGTAGCGGAGCCGGGTATGAAAGAAGCAGAATCAACGGTGATTATGGGCGCATTTCTTCGCGACGTCATGAAGCAAAATTGGGATATCAGGAACTTTAGAATATTTGGCCCCGACGAAACTGCGTCTAACCGCCTTACGAAATTATTTGATATCACTGAACGCACCTCCACTGCTGAGATATTGACGAGCGACGATCACATTTCAGCTGATGGCCGTGTAATGGAAGTATTGAGCGAACATTTATGTGAAGGATGGCTGGAAGGATATCTGCTTACAGGAAGGCATGGATTATTTTCCTGCTATGAAGCATTCATCCATATTGTAGATTCCATGTTTAACCAACATGCTAAGTGGCTGAAAGTTTCCCGCAAAATACCCTGGCGCCGCCCGATCGCTTCATTGAACTACCTGCTTACCTCGCATGTATGGCGGCAGGATCATAATGGAAACAGTCACCAGGATCCGGGATTTCTTGACCATGTTGCGAACAAAACCGCTGACATTATTCGCATCTATCTGCCACCGGATGCAAATACCCTGTTATCTGTAACAGACCACTGCCTGCGAAGCCGTAATTATGTTAATGTGATCGTAGCGGGCAAACAACCGGAATTACAATGGCTCGACATGGAGGCGGCCGTTAAACATTGCAGCGCCGGGTTAGGAATCTGGAAATGGGCAAGTAACGACGAAGGGAGTGAACCTGATGTGGTGATGGCCTGTGCAGGCGACGTGCCCACTTTGGAAACCATCGCGGCGGTTCAAATTCTCAGGGAACATTTCCCCGACTTAAAGGTGAGAGTCATTAACGTTGTTGACCTAATGACATTACAACCAACGAGTGAGCATCCGCATGGATTAAATGACAAAGATTTTGATATGCTCTTTACAAAAGACAAGCCGGTCATATTTGCTTTTCACGGCTATCCTTTATTAATACACCGCCTTACCTATCGCAGAACGAATCATAAAAACCTGCATGTGCGCGGCTATAAAGGTGAGGGTACTACCACAACACCTTTCGACATGGTGGTGTTAAATGACATTGACAGGTTTCATCTTGTAGGCGATGCGCTCGACCGTTTGCCGGCGTTGGGATCACGTTCGGCTTATACCAAACAATACCTGAGAGATAAATTACTCGACCATAAAGCTTATGTTAGTTTGCACGGTGAAGATATGCCTGAAATAAAGGATTGGAAATGGACGTTGGGAAAGAAGTGATGGTTGTTATTCAGTTATTAATGGATTATTTCCCCTTTGCCTGCTAGTTAATTTAACATCAATTTGCGGCAAGGCCAGGTTATTACTGTTGCATTGAATGATGAACAAACATCCTAATGCTTTTGCAAACAACCTATGGTAAATTTAACCTCCTGAGATAACCATTGACGGATCACTTCCCTGAGCCGATAGCATTTAGTTTTCTTTCGATTTTTCTTCCTGGTCTTTTTTGTTCTCCGCCTTTTTGTCATCAAAACCTTCACCCACTTCCTGCATTAATGAAGAAATCGGCCCTTTCATATGCTCCTGCGGGTCTGTTGTATTCAAGGTTTCGGGATCAGATTTCAAACTACCATCCTGCTGATTATCTTTTTCGTTTTTATTTTTTTCTTTTTCGTCTGGCATAATAAAAATTTATAAAGGAAATATACAACCCTATAACAAATTTATTGTAATTATTGTTTACCGGCGCCGTTATAATGGCGTTTGCCTCTTTGCAGGGGCCTGCTATCGAATCTACCGTTTTTGTGATAGCGCAGGGCTACGATTACTTTTAAAAAAACTTTTATTTTTCAAACAATTCAACCTTAACTGTGTTGTTAATGGATATCAGGTAACCATAATTATTATAAAACTTAAGCAGTATGAATCCGTTAAACAATCCCAAACACAAAGAAGGTGAAGTGGCAAAATCTATCGAAGAACAAACAGCAAAGTTGCCTTCAGATATTTTTCTGTGGGCCGCTCTTGGGTCTATGGGAATTTCACTTACACTCAAATTATTGGGGAATAAACATAACAGCCTTTTTATCGGCCAATGGGCCGCGCCTTTTCTATTATTAGGTGTGTACAATAAGCTTGTCAAGCTGGAAGGGCACGATTAGTTGAAGCGTGTCGTCGCCTTATCAATTGTGGCCATACATTAATTTTTGCAGGTGATCGGTTATCTCAAGAAGAACTAAATTAACGTCGCATTATACCCTACTTCTGTGGCTTCAATAGTTTAAATGCATGTCCCCATTGGTTTTGTAAAAATCCGGGTATGCACCATAACATGCATAAGGGCTCAATAGCGCGCGCGGCTGCGGCTGCACCCATATCTTCAGTTTCCCATCCGAAAGAAGTTAAAATATTTGTAACGGTTTTTTTTGCTTCTTCATCATTACCGCAGATAAACATTGAAGGCCTGTTTCCTGCAAATTGCGGCTTATACATCAACGTATTTCCAACACTGTTGAACGCTTTTACAAACTTTGCTTCAGGAAATTTTTCCTGCAAGCCTTCCATTGACGACCTGTCTAACGTGGTAGTAAAATGAAGCACCCCGTTTTCAGGAGGTAATGGAGCAATCGGGTTGGTTGTATCAATAAGTATTTTCGAGGCAAGATTCTCTGCTTTGGCTATGGTGAGCGCATTCATTGCAGCTTCACCTTTTGTACACAAAACGAGGATCTCACCAAAGGCGGCTGTTTCTTCAAACGTTCCTAAAGCAGCATTATTTTCCTGGCTGAATTTAACAAGGTCTTCCTTAGAAGTATCTCTTGTGCCTATCATAACTTCATGGCCTTCACTAACAAAACCTTTTGTCAACGCCTGGCCTACAGCTGCCGAACCAATTATTCCTATTTTCATCGTTTAAAATTTAAGTGATAATAAATTTACATATACAAATATCATCTTCAAAATTTACATATGAACTTATTGCGATATAAAAAGAAAATATTTAGATTTGAAGTCTACGTTTTATCAGCGGGACTAAATGGCTACAGAACAGCAGGGGCCACACAACAGCGATGAGCAAAAGCCGGCATCCGAAATATTACCTGATTTAAAAGAAGAGTATCATCTATAAATTTCAACGACCGGACCCGAAATTAAGATGCCGTAATTTGGCCACATTTATATACTTACCTTCACACCTGATTCGCTGATGAGCCGGTCAAAGTAAGTGTTGCGCAGTTCTATCTGAAGGGCGGGAAATGCCACTGTCACCGTAAGTTTAGCAAGGATTTTGCTTTACAAAAGAAGCTGTAATTTCAGCGGATCATAATAAACACAATTACCGTTATGAAAACGATTTTCATATTTTTTTCTTCCCTCGCTCTCTGTGCGGTTGCGTCGGCTCAGTTAAAAACAACCCCCAAATGCCCCGATTTCGATATTGATATACTGGATGGAGTTATAAATAAAAACATACTCCCGACATCCACGGTTGGGCAAATCAAACTCAACTTGCCTTGTTTTACCAGTTTTGAAGAAGAAGGTACTTCGGCTAAATGCGGCGCCGGTGTTTTCTATAAAGACAAGGATATTTATTTCTACACCACGCGCCATTACATCGAGATAGGCCCCGCTTTTAAGGGCACCCTCAGCGTTCCACTGATGGGCGCGTCACGCAGCGGCTTATTTAAATGGCTGGGCACTCCGCAAATTAAAGATGTAAACTGGGATGCGTTTCAAACTTCTTATGGTATATTAATCCTGTATTACGATAGTGCATCTAAAGTTAATAAAATACAGTTCAGCACGCTGTCTGCAAATGCAATCCATCTTTGTGAGTGATTTTTTTGAGTAAAAATTAACCCATATTTATACTAAAATACTACGTAGGTGCTACTAATTTATTTAGTACAACCCTTACCTTTGTAGTTTACATAAATCTCTTTCATATCTAATTAAGATGACCCATGGAACAGTTAAGCTTTTTCAAAGAATCAGGCGTAAGCGTTGGTTTTCCAAAGAAGTTCATTGAATATTTACCGGAATTTTTTACTCCAACAGAAAGTGAATACTTTATTAATAAATTTATTAAAGAAACGCATTGGAAGCAGCCAATAGTAAAAATGTACGATAAGGAATTAATAACGCCAAGGCTTATTGCATGGTTTGGGGATGTAAGCGAGGGAAGTTACCTGGTAAAGAAAATACCGGATGCCATGCCATGGACCAGTGAATTATTAATGATCAGGGATAAAGTGGAACAGTTTGCAAATATGCAGTTTAACAGTGTGCTGCTAAACTACTATCGTGACGGTAATGATTCTGTTGCATGGCATAGTGATAAAGACTCAGCCTTTGGAAAGAAAACAGTGGTCGCTTCAGTAAGCTTCGGCCAGGTGAGAAGTTTTGATATAAGGAATAAACACGACTACAAAGAGAGATATTCAATAAAACTCGAAGATGGTTCATTCCTTTTAATGAAGGCAGGTTTACAGGAATTCTGGGAGCACCGGATTGCTAAATCAACTAAAGTTATGAAATCCAGGGTTAATTTAACGTTTAGATTGATGGAGTAAATTGGGGTATCAGGTATAAGAGATCAAAGTTGCCACCTGCTATCTGCAATCGAATCACTGAGACGTTGAAGAGAAGACTTCCACGCTCCATGTTCTTGTCCAGCAATCACCTGCTGCCAGTTCGTTAATACCTTCTTTATGGATTAGCTGGTAATTGTGATGGATATTATCAGCAATGCCACACCAGGGTTCAAGGCAAACGAAAGGTGCATTTTTTGCCGCCCATATACCGAAAAAAGGAAAACCGTCGAATGTAAACCTAAGCCCATGGAAATCTTTATCAGACCGCAAATCAACCTCGTTACTGCTGATATGTTTTAATACAATTGCATCGTCATAAAACAACGACGGCTGTAAGTGCAGTTCTTTATTATTCAAGACTATTGTTTCCGTATCATCACCGGTTAAGCCATTATGCAGCACATACTTTTTTAAAACATTATCGTTAGCAAACCTTAAGGTATAATCAGTGTATTGAAGCGAATCAAGAAGCGGCACTTTAAACGCCGGGTGGCCGCCCACAGAGAAATACATGGTTTTATCACCGGTATTTTCTACACTATACGTACAATACAGCCCCGCATTTTTAAGACTGTATTCTACCTTAAAAATAAATGTAAAAGGATAGATCGCCAGGCTTTCGTGATCACTACACAATGTAAAAATTGCAGAAGAAGCAGAAGTTTGCTCCGATGTAAATATTTTGTCCCTTGCAAAGCCATGCCTCGGCATTTTATATTCTACGCCTTCAAAAATATATTTTCCACCTTTTAACTCCCCAATTACAGGAAATAATACGGGCGAATGCTTGGCCCAAAACGCAGGGTCTGCCTGCCATAAATATTCAAGACCGTTGTATTGAATATTTTGCATCTCGGCTCCCTTTTCGGATATTTTCACTGAAAGTAAGTGATTAGAAATTGTAATCATGGCGCAAAAATACAGGTTGCAACCGTGCTTTACTATTCGCAAAAAACACGCCTGATATTAAGGCGACAATAAACTGTGTGTTTGGAACCTGGCTTATCATTCAAATTGCTGTCTCCGCAGCAGTATCAAAATATACATAAAAGCCCCTTACCGGAAGGGGCTTTTATGGCGGGCATGATTATTTTTTACAAGCCATCTTAATTGTTTGAATGCTGCTCTTTACTGGTTTTTAAATTGCTTAATGAAGTTCCGCTTGTAGTGTTTGCTGTATTTTTTGAACTTTCAGTACCACCCTGGTTTAAAGAAGAACCTGCTATGCTGCCCTCTTTGTTAGTATTTACTTTCAAATTATTTTGAACATTAGTAACTCCGGAAACTCTCTCGGCGATATCCTCCGCCCTGCGTTTGTCCTGCCGCGAACCAACAGTACCCATTAGAGTAACCTCCGTATTATTAACTTCTACCTCGATATCCGATGCGTCGAGATAATTGTCATCGCTTAAGCGCTCATTGATATCTTCCCTGATCTTTTCATCGGAGCGTTTGTAATTTTTAGGGCCTTTCCCATAATGTCTTCCTTCGTTTATCTGATCCATGCGACGGCGATATTTTGCCTCATCGTCTCCAAACCATGACGAAACTTCATCAGAAGTTTTATCCCACCAGCCACGTTCATTGTTACCGGAGTTGCCTTCGCGATAATTGCGATCTTCATTTCTCCCGAAATTTCGATCACCCTGGCTCCAATCCTGGTTTCGGCTTTCATAATTCCTGTTGAAGGATTGATTTCCCTGGCCATATTTACTGTTTCCATAAACATTATCATCATTCCAACCCGACCTGTAGGAATTTCCTTCGCCACTGTTCCAATTATTTTCGCGCCTTTCATTTCCTCTGTATTGTCCGCCTCTATAATCATCTTCATGCCTGTCATAACCAGCGTCCCGTCGTCCTCCCGAACCTGATTGCCCGGAATACCTGGACGGGTCATTATTCCATGTATCCTCGAAGTTACGGCCAGTTCTGTTCTGCTGCTGGCGGTTGTAATTTCCAGATGGTCTGTTATCATCCTGATAACGATCATATCGATTGTTCTGTTTCATAATTAGATTTTTTATGATTAAAGTACATTCGCTTTAACCACAATAAAAATTATACCTAAGGAGTATAATCATTTCCGATGTAAACAATTTAACATATCAAGATTTATATTATATACGATTATATGAAAAGAATTGATAAACAATTTGTTTCAAAATTGATTATTTTTTAAAGAAAAAAAGACTGTTATAAAAGCAAGAATGTACATCAATAGGTAACGGAACATAAATACACAATGTTGAATGATTTCTACATCATTCACATGAGGGCGTCGAATTCAAAACCTTGCTTTTGAAAGGCGGCAACGGGCCATTGTAAAACTTTATATTATTTTTGCAATACATATGACAATAGATAAAAAAAATACAACAGACTTGTTGGACCAGATTGATGAAGTAGTATCACAATTGATAGGCTTAATGTCTACTTTGGATGAAACTGAGGTTAATACAACTCCTTATATTGATGCCTGGACAGCAGGCCAACTGTTTGATCATATTTCAAAATCAACGGATGGCATTGTAAAGGCTATGCACGCAGAGGGAGTGCCTGCACAACGTGAGCCGGGTGAGCATATAGCTAATCTGAAGAATACCTTTCTCGATTTCACAACAAAAATGAAATCTCCGGGCTTTATTATCCCCGGCGAAGGCCCTTATGAAAAAGCAGCCAGCATCCAACAACTGGGCAACTCGTTTCAACAATTAAGAGATAGTGCAAAGGACGCAGATCTTACCATTGTGATAAACAAATCGCCCCTTGGCGATGCCACGAAATGGGAAATGCTTCATTTTGTTTTGTATCACACACAAAGGCATTTGCAACAAATGAAAAAAATTCATGAAGCAATAAGAAATAAGGTTTAAAATTTTTTCTCTTTCTCCATGCCCTTGAAAATAATCAGAGCGATACTAACTGGCAGGGTTAGACGAAAATTTGCTAATAAAAGAAGCCTGCAAGTAACCACAACAACCAGTGATTCTATTTTCAAATCCCGGAAAATAAATGCAGTTCAATTTTTTGCCTTTACCATTATGAACTTGGAACCGGGAACTTCTTATAATATTGATTTACATCCATGCACATAAAAATCCTTTAGTTTTACCGCAAATACGGTATAATGCGTTTTTTAAAATCGCTGCTAATTGTTGCTGTAATCTGCTGGCTACTCTATTTACTTGGGCCAAGTCCGGATACACCTGTATATACTAACGCAATGCCATCTGTGCCCGCCCAGCCGGCTTTACTGGAAGCCTATATCAAAAATAATGAGGCGCTGCATAAATTAAAACCGAACAATGAAGCACGCATCGTGTGGGCTAATGACTCACTAAAACAAAAAACAGAATTTGCTATCGTTTACCTGCATGGCTTTTCTGCTTCGCAGGAAGAAGGTAACCCGGTACATACCAACATCGCAAAGGAATTTGGCTGCAATATTTATTTATCGCGGCTTGCCGAGCATGGAATAGATACTATAGAGCCAATGGCGAATCTCACTGCTGTTAAATATTGGGAATCTGCAAAACAGGCATTGGCTATAGGCAGGCAATTGGGTAATAAAATTATTTTGATGGGCACATCAACCGGTGGCACTAACGCATTACAACTTGCAGCCGCTTATCCAAAAGATATTACAGCACTGGTTTTAATGAGCCCAAACATTGCCATTAATAACGACAAAGCCTACCTGCTGAATAATCATTGGGGATACCAGTTGGCCAAAGTGATCACTGGCAATGATCATATTACGTCTGCTGATGACCGCCCCATTTACAAACAGTACTGGTATTATCATTATCCGTTACAGTCACTCGTACAACTTCAGGAATTGCTTGAAACCACAATGACTAAAGAGACGTTTGAAAAAGTAAAACAACCCGTGCTCATGCTATATTACTATAAAGACCGTGTGCATCACGATAGTGTGGTGAGTGTACCTGCTATGTTAAAAATGTTTGACGAGCTTGGTTCACCGGTAAAAATAAAAAAAGCAATGCCCAATGCGGGAGATCATGTAATAGGAAGCTTTATAAAATCAAAGGACCTGCGGGACGTTCAAGCCGCAATAGAAGATTTTATGCAGCAAACATTACAACTTCGAAAAATACAGGAGGTTATTATCAATGACAGTATACAGTTAAGGCATTAACCGGCATTGCCTGTTAAGTTTACACTATGATAGTGATTTTGATGTAAACAGGTAATAACCGGCAGGGGCAATAGCTGATTTGTAAGAGCGCATTACGATAACACTATTGAAACAGCCTCATAAAGATCCTTCATTTCAAAAGGCTTTTCAAGAAAATACAGGGCTCCCGCTTCAATACATTCTGCTTTCGCATAAGAATTGGCCGAGATCATTATAACGGGGATACGTGATAAAGATAAATCCGATTTAAGCCATTTACATATTTCACGGCCGTCGCCGCCCAACAAAAACATATCCATTAAGATAACATCAGGAAATAATTGAATTATAAAAGTTTCAAGGTCCTGAATATTCCTTCTTACTGAAACTTTGTATCCCTTAAATTGTAACATGCTCTGCAACATTAAAAGGATATCTTCATTGTCATCAATGACCAGGATATGAGTATCTTTTATTAGTTTTTGACTCATTTATTGCTGCCTGTTGAAGGGAAGTGAAAAATAAAAAAGAGAGCCTTTTCCAGGTTCGCTTTTTACTCCGATTTTGCCGTTATGCCGGTGGATAATTTCGGATGCAATAAATAACCCAATACCAAAACCGGGAAAGGTTTTTTCATTTTTGCCCTCGACCCTGTAAAAGCGTTCAAATATTTTTTCCTGGTCTTTTTTATTGATGCCGATCCCGGAATCCTGCACTGAAATCACTATTTGATCAGCTTCCGTAAAGGTTTTAATTTTTATTTCACGGGAATCCGGGGAATATTTTACTGCATTTGTAAGGAAATTTATCATTACCTGGCCGATCCGTTCCCTGTCTGCATAGATCAATGTTTCGGCACCCCTTGAAAAATCAACACTAAAATCAGGATTAATATGTTCTATCTCATCGATAACTTCCTGTAACAGGCCATTGATTTGGAAATGTTCTTTATTTAACGACAGGCTACCGGATTTAATTTTTGAAAGATCCAGCAGGTCTGAAATTAAATTAGTAAGCGTTACAATTTGCTTATCAATAATACCGAGCGATTTTTTAAGGAAGGTATCTTCACTGTTAAGATGCATACTTTGCAATATTTGCACATATCCCTTCATAGAAGTAATGGGAGTCTTCAATTCATGGCTGGCCATACTAATGAAATAATCCTTTTGCTGATCATGTTCTTTTATTTCCTGTATATCTGTGCTGGTGCCTACCCACATTTGAATTTTCCCGTCAACATCCCTTTGAGGAATGGCCCGGCTTAATTGCCACCTGTACTCCCCGTCATCTCTGCGAAAACGGTGTTCAAGAATAAAATTAGTGCCTGATTTGACTGACTCCATGCCACGCCCTTGTATTTTCTTCCCTGTCGTCAGGATGTACAATTTGGATCCAGCCATCTTTGTGAATTTGTTCGGGTGTTAACCCTGAATAATCAAAGACTGATTTATTAAAATAATTTAAGTTGCCTTTTGCATCGCCTGTCCAGATAAACTGCGGCATTGAATCAGCAAGTAACCTGAACCTTTGTTCGCTTGCTATAATCAGCCGCTCTGCTTCTTTTTGTTTGGTAATATCGCGTGCGATTTTTGATGCCCCGATTATATTGCCATGCATATCCCTTACGGGCGAAATGGTTAAAGACACATCCAAAATCTTTTTATCTTTTGTAATTCGCTTTGTTTCAAAGTGATCTACCCTTTCTCCCCTTTTAAGCCGCGATAATATATTCGGTTCTTCCTCACTTCTATCAGGAGGTATTAATTTCAATAGTGACTGCCCAATCATTTCTTCTTCAGTATATCCAAATATCCTTGATGCTCCCGCATTCCAGGTCGTAATGATGCCTTGCATATTTTTACTTATGATTGCGTCATCCGAGGAATGAACAATAGCCGCCATGCGCGATGTGTTTTCATGCGCGATCCGGCTGTCGGTAATGTCCATGAGTGTACCAAGCATTCTTAACGGTAAAGCGTTACCATCAAAAATAACTTTTCCCCGTGTGCGGATCCAGCGTATCGTTTTATCCGGACGAATGATACGTGACTCGTAGTAATAGGCACCTGTTTCCAAAGCGTTATCGAAAGCTTTCTCAACGATTGTATGTATGTCATCCGGGTGAATCTGTTCACGCATTTGCGCGTGTGTTAAGATGTGCGTTTCCTCAGGGTAACCAAAAATTTGCGCCAGGCGGGGAGAATGGATAATCTCGCGTGTCCGCAAATTGAGGTCCCATGTGGCCAACTGCGTTCCCTCTGTAGCGAGCGTGAGCCGCTCAGCCAGTTCTTTTAACTGCTCTTCACTTTCTTCTATTTTTTTTCTCGATTTAAGCTGTAACGTAACTTCAGAAGCGATAGCAACTATACCCGAGATAGTTCCATCTGTTTCACGCAGGGCTTCGTATACAAAATCTATATAAACGGTCTCTGTTTTACCATTTCGCGGCAGGTTTACAGGCCGTTCATTCGCAATTAATCTTTCACCGGTATTGTAAACGTTATCGAGTAATAATTCCAGCCCTTGTCCCTTCGCTTCGGGTAACCCTTCAAAAATCGGCCGGTTCATTACCTCCTGCCCTGTTTTGCCCCACAGTTCCAACATCATTTCATTAGCAATTTCAACCACATAGTTTTTGCCCCTTAAAACGCACATAGCCGCAGGGGCCTGCTTGATATTGTTGAAATATCTTCTGTTACTTTCTTCCAGGCTTTTAAGTGTGTTTACTTTTTCAGTTGTTTCGCTGCACGTAACCAGCACGCCACCCACTTTGCCAGATTCATTATTGACAGGGCTATAACTAAAAGTCCAGTAAACATCTTCTATTTTTCCGTTCCGGTAAATTGGGATCAATTGGTCTTCATTCCAGGTAGCTTCGCCGCCGTCCATTACCTGGGCAATCAAAGGTTTAATAATATCCCATATTTCCGGCCAGGCTTCCTTTGCTCCCAGGCCTAAGATCGCAGGATGCTTTCCGTCCTTTCCCAAACTGGGACGATACGCATCATTGTAAAAGCAAACCAGTTCAGGCCCCCACCATAAAAACATCGGAAATTTGCAATTTAAAAGAATTCCCAGCGCAGTACGCAAACTCTGTGGCCACGTTTCAATCGGCCCAAGAGGAGTTTTACACCAGTCTTTCAGACGGGTAAGGGAACCCATCTCTCCGCCCCCGGAAAGGAAATTATATTTTTTTTTTAAAGGTTTTACATCCACGTCTTTCATATGAAAAAACAAACTGCAGTAAGTGTGTAAATAAATTAAAGATTGAGTTAAATATACAATTTTTATAATGCCCGGGTAATAAAAACGCTATGGGAAATTATTGGACCCGAATTCGTAGAAAAGAAAATTGATGTAATTATTTTTATCGTTGTTCACTTCTCTTATCAAGATCTTTAACTCATTTGATTACTTATTTGAATAACAGCCGTAAAACAACACTTCCCAAGGCAAATTGTTCGCCGTTTCGATCCGTAAATTCCAGCAGATGTTCTTTTAACCAGCGTTATGTTAATATGACCTACGCGTCGGACGGGAATTGTCACTGGTAACCAGTGAATTCATCACGTTCGCGACAGGCAAATTCACGAACTTTCACTGGTACACTGGTCTTTAGATTATTTGGTATGTTGAGCCCCGCTTAAAAAAGTTCGGATGTTGCCTCAGTCACCAGTAATTTTTCATTAGCTCTGTAACCCAACCAGGCTGCCTGATTTGCCCGACCGGCTGAAATTCTTTGAAGACCGGTTTAATATCTATAACCGGCGTTCCGTCTATTGCATCAAGATTTTTTACCATAATGCTCCTTTCTTTATGCGATAAGAGTTCTACAGTGCAAAGCCCGATTTTGTTAAGCCTGTCTTTTTTGCGCTGTGCCAGAATGCCAGTCAAAGGAAAATTTGGATTTTCTCTGGGCCGGCCTGAAAAAATAATATCTTCATTCTTTACCTGGTCAAAGTAATAAATGATTTCCAGGTGAGAAAAGTCAGTAATACTGTAGAATGCCTCGGAGGGCATATGTTCCAGAAGTTCGATCTCCGAAACAACTTCACTCCAATGATCGTCGGTAGGCGCCATGCGTAGATTTTTAACTGTCGCTATCGGCCTGATAAGAATTTCCATAAGCCTCCTCATTTAAATTTTGATGACCGGTACAGGCGTGGCAACCAGCCAGATCTTTATGCGGGGCCAGGTGCACTTAAAGCTAATAAAATTCCGCAGCGAAGATAGTCTTCCCGAATAAGGTTTACAACTGTAAGCCAGATTATGTGTACCAGGTGTGGCCTGCTGTTGAAATTGTAAATTTTTATACAAGACGCCACAGCCTTTGGGATGCTACTGCAACCATATATTAATTTATCTTTATATAAGCAATATTATACTGTATATTGCTTATATGAAAAAATTTCTTCTGGTAGATGATCATATAGTCATGCGCACAGGCATCAGGTGGTTACTATCAGAGATTTTCAAGCAATCGGAAATACATGAAGCCGCCGACAATGATGATATTTTTAAAAAAATAAAGAACCATAGATATGATCTCATTGTGATGGATATCAAAGTTCATCAAACTGATATGCTTGGATTAATGGAATTTTTTCACCACGCTTATCCCTATATCAACGTGCTTGTCTTTTCAATGTATCCTGAACATATATATGCCAGCCGCTTTATAAAAGCCGGTGCCAGGGGATATCTGTCAAAAAATGCGCCTGTAGAAGAAATGATAACGGCAATTAACCTTATCGTCAACGGAGGCCGGTATATCAACGAATCTTATCCAAATGTTCCTTTTAATTTTCCTGATTAATAAGGCCCGTTGGTTCTATAAATAAACTTCACGGAGAAATTAAGAGGTATACTACTGTTAGCATCCGGCCTGCGGCAATCCGAAGTGACAGGGTAATCGCAGGCAACTTAGAAAAATTTTTACTAATGAAAAATGCCGGATCTTTTTATCCGGCATTGCTGGTATTTTGTAAGAAATTAAAAAGATAAGACCTGCTTATTATCAACTACTTTAATGAACAATATCTTTTACAAATAAATTAATTTCAGCTATTCTGTCCTTATTAATTGTGTAGTAGATGTATTTTCCATCTCTTTCTGTAGAAACAATCGCAGCCTTGCGTAATATGGCGAGATGCTGAGATGCCACTGATTGCTCAAGCCGAAGTTTTACATAAAGTTGAGTGACAGTAAGCCTTGTGTTCTCATGGATTGTTTTTATTACGGCCTGGCGTAGCTTATGATTAAGCGACCTGAGAACCATCGCGGCCTTTTTCGTGTTATAGTAATCGATATCAACAAGCGTATCACTTGCTGAATCCTGTAGTGGTTGTGTGCTGGCGAAATTCATAGTATTGAGTTTAAGTTTTAAATTTTGGTAAAGATAAAAACTCAATCAAGAGAAAATATATAAAAAAACAAAAATGTCTTTTACAGATATTAATAAATAAGTTATTAGAAATATGCACTATATGATTTATGTTTGCAAAATCAAAAATTGGTACGAAGCTACTAAGGAAAATTAGGTGAAGGCTGGAGAAATCCGCCACCTCCTTATGTGAGAGCACCCATATTTTTTGAAATATTTATAAAGCTCCGGGGTATCAACTTTGGAGCTTTTATATAAATAGTAGCCATCGGTTTTAGCGCCGCCCTATTTCCCGTTTGCGGCTTTTCATCTGACAATATTATAAAGGAGCGTTGTATTAGGCTCACCTCCGTGGAAAGGTTGCATAACACGCATTTTGTATAGTTGGAAATCCAACCAGTTGATAAAACGAATTAAAGGAAGCAATTGATTTTCGGTATATAACAATTATATGAAATAGGCGTTTTAGTACATATTGCTGCACCAATGTGTGAATGATGTAACTTATTTATATAATTGTATAACACTCCAGCCGTTAAATGTGTTCAATTTTGTTTTGTGTAAGAATGTACTGTGTCTAAATTCCAAAGAACAGTATGAACCTGCAACTGTATTAGAATCAGGGGTTAATTATTGCTGTAAACAGGCAATTGTCTTACATCAAATGGTAATGAAGAATTTGAGCGCAAAATGATAACTATTGTATTAAGTAATTTTTTACAGGTAATGAATAGCTTAGAAAATTCACATACATATCTATACTTTTTAAACCGAAACAAACTTCATCAAAATAGACCATGAGTAAAACGAAAAAACCGGATGATCGGATCATTAATAGTGATAACCTTACTTCGCTGATTGCGGAAAAAATAAAACAGGCAGAAGAGTTGATTATGGTCAACAAGGAACTTGCCTTTCAAAATAGAGGAAAAGAAAATTGCGCCGCGGACTTAGTCAGCGCTGATAAAAAAGCCGCTTTTCAAAAAGAAAAAAAACAAAATTGCGCAGAAGAGCTAACCATTGCTAACAAAGAACTTGCTTTTCAAAATAAAGAAAAAGAAAAGTGTGCCGCGGAGTTAATCATTGCTGACAAAGAACTTGCCTTTCAAAGTGAAGAAAAGCAAAAGCGAGCCGCAGAGCTAATCATTGCTAACAAAGAACTTGCTTTTCAAAATGAAGAAAAGGAAAAGCGAGCCGCAGAGTTAATCATTGCTAACAAAGAACTTGCCTTTCAAAATGAAGAAAAAGAAAAACGGGCGGCAGAATTAATTATTGCTAATAAAGAACTTGCCTTTCAAAATGAAGAAAAAGAAAAACGGGCTGCAGAGTTAATCATTGCTAACAAAGAACTTGCCTTTCAAAACAAAGAAAAAGAAAAACGGGCAGCAGAGTTAATGATTGCCAACAAAGAACTCGCTTTTCAAAATAAAGAAAAAGAAAAACGCGCAGCAGAATTAATCATTGCCAACAAGGAACTTGCTTTTCAAAACGAAGAAAAAGAAAAACGGGCAGCAGAGTTGATCATTGCTAACAAAGAACTTGCTTTTCAAAATGAAGAAAAAGAAAAACGGGCGGCAGAATTAATCATTGCTAATAAAGAACTTGCTTTTCAAAATGAAGAAAAAGAAAAACGGGCCGCAGAATTAATCATTGCCAACAAAGAACTTGTTTTTCAAAACAAAGAAAAAGAAAAACGCGCAGCAGAACTAATCATTGCAAACAAAGAACTTGCTTTTCAAAATGAAGAAAAAGAAAAACGGGCAGCAGAGTTAATCATTGCCAACAAAGAACTTGCTTTTCAAAACGAAGAAAAAGAAAAACGCGCGCAGAATTGATCATTGCAAACAAAGAACTTGCTTTTCAAAATGAAGAAAAAGAAAAACGGGCAGCAGAGTTAATCATTGCTAACAAAGAACTTGTTTTTCAAAACAAAGAGAAAGAAAAACGGGCAGCAGAACTAATCATTGCCAACAAAGAACTTGTTTTTCAAAATGAAGAAAAAGAAAAACGGGCAGCAGAGTTAATCATTGCTAACAAAGAACTTGTTTTTCAAAATGAAGAAAAAGAAAAACGCGCAGCAGAATTAATCATTGCCAACAAAGAACTTGCTTTTCAAAATGAAGAAAAAGAAAAACGGGCCGCAGAATTAATTATTGCTAACAAAGAACTTAAAAAAGCAGAAGATGACATTCGCAATCTTAATGAAGAATTAGAACAAAAAGTAATTGAGCGCACCGCAGCAATTGGAATCTGACAACAAAGAACTGGAATCATTTTCCTATTCTGTCTCGCACGATTTGCGTGCGCCTCTTCGCGCTGTTCATGGCTATGCCCGGATGCTTAAGGAAGATTACGGAACTCAATTAGACTCCGAAGCCAACCGGTGATGAATAACATTATGAACAATGCTAAAAAAATGGGGCAACTCATTGATGATCTTCTCACCTTTTCACGCCTTGGGCGAAAAGAATTGGTAAAAATGAATATCCCGATGCATGAGATGGTAACAAATCTTTGCAATGAAATAAAAAATGAACAGGGCAATCGCAATATTGAATTTAAGATTAATCGACTTACTGCCTGCCCAGGGAGATAATGTTGCCATTAAACAGGTTTGGGTAAACTTAATTTCAAATGCAGTTAAATATTCAATGTTAAATGAAAAAGCAATCATTGAAATTGGTTCAGAAATAAAAGGAAATGAAATCAGTTATTATGTTAAAGATAATGGAGTTGGTTTTGATATGCGCTATGCCAATAAACTATTTGGAGTATTCCAGCGGCTTCATTCTGATGAAAAATTTGAAGGAACAGGTGTTGGCCTTGCAATTGTTCACCGGATTATTTCCAAACATGGCGGCAGAGTATGGGCAGAAGGCAAAGTAAATGAAGGAGCTATATTTCATTTTTCATTACCTAAAAATACATCATAGCATTGGACGCAATTATTGTCAATTGGAGAAACCAGGGTATTTCGTATGGGCAGCAATTCCAACTTTGCCAGGGCGGCAAAAAAATCAATAATAAAAAATAATACCTACATGAAACAAGAAGTTGAAATTCTATTAGTAGAAGACAATGCCAGTGATGCTGAAATGACTATCCGTGCATTAAAGAAAAATAATCTGGCCAACCGCCTTTTACATGTTAAGGATGGGGCCGAAGCATTGGATTTTCTTTTTGGGGAAGGAGTTATTTACCGGACAGGCAAATTGAGCACACGCCGAAAGTTATCCTGCTTGATCTGAAAATGCCGAAAGTAAATGGCATAGAAGTGCTGGAGAAAATTAAAGCAGATGAGCGAACAAGGAAAATCCCGGTAGTCGTGCTTACTTCTTCCAAGGAAGATCCTGATATAAAAGAATGTTATGGCCTGGGAGTAAATGGCTATGTGGTAAAACCAGTAGAGTTCGATGAGTTCCACAAAGCAATTTCCGATCTCGGGTTATACTGGATGATAGTTAACGAACCACCGCAATAAAAATAAGTATGCCCGCGAGAACAAAAATACTAATTGTAGAGCACGACCCGAGCGATCTCGAATTGATGCAATATGAATTAAAAAAGGGCGGAGTTAATTATATCTCCGAAATCGTTCAAAACGAGGAGGATTATCGTAATGCCCTTAAAACATTTATTCCCGATATCATATTATCAGATTATTCTTTTCCATCATTTGACGGTCATACCGCTTTTAATATGAGAGAAGCAATAGCGCCGGATACTCCTTTTATTTTTGTTTCAGGAACTATTGGCGAAGAAAATTCCATTGAATATATCAAGAATGGAGTTACGGATTATGCGCTGAAAGATAAATTGTTCACTCTCGCGACTAAAATTAACCGGGCACTGAAAGAAGCGAAAGAGAAGCAGCAAAGGCTTAAGGCGGAGCAGGAACGGATACAAAATGAAGGCCGGTTAGCAAGAGCACAGGAGATTGCCCACATGGGAAACTGGGAGTTGAATTTTTCCACCAATATTTTTCTATTGTCAGACGAAGGCTGCAGGATATTCGGATTTCATGCCGGCCAAAACCAGCTGACATTTAAAACCTGGTCGTCATTAATTCATCCTGAAGACCTTGATTTTTTATTGCAAACAATGAAAGAATGCCGCATTTCCATGGAGGATATTTGTTGTTATTATCGTGTAGTATTAAACGAAGGAACCGTTCGATATATCTATTCTGAAAGCAAATTTGAATTCGGCTTACAGGGCGAGGCCATAGGTATGCATGGCATTGTGCAGGACGTCACGGAAAGAAAGTTGGCTGAAAAAGAGCGCTCAACGATGGTCAACGACCTAATGCATCGTAACAAGGATCTCGAACAATTTGCCTATATCGTTTCTCATAACCTGAGAGCACCGGTCGCAAATATTCTTGGCGCAACAAAGGGATTGAACTACCCCGGGCTGAATACGGAAAAAAAAGAGTATGCTCAAGCTGGGCCTCAATGAATCTGTTACCAGGCTTGACGAGGTTGATTAAGGATCTTAACAATATTTTACAGGTAAAAGGCACTATCAATGAAACAAAGGAAAAAGTTTGTTTTTCCAAATTAGTGGAGGATATAAAAATCAGCATTAAAAACGCAATAGTTAATAATAAAATAAAAATCAAATATGATTTTTCTGAGATCGATGAATTTTTGACTTTAAAAAGTTATTTACACAGCATTTTCTATAATCTTATTTCCAACAGCATCAAATACAGGCAGCAGGAAATTCCCGGTGTCATTGAAATTAAAAGCCGCCTGATTAACAACACTCTTATCTTAATTTTTACCGACAATGGAATGGGTATCGATCTTCAAAAAAGAGGAGACCAGGTTTTCGGCTTATACAAGCGATTCCACAAAAATATAGAGGGCAAAGGCATGGGATTGTTTATGGTAAAAACACAGATAGAAACATTAGGAGGAAAAATAAGCATACAAAGCGAGGTAAATAAAGGAACTGAATTTAAAATTGAATTTGAAATATGAATAGCATTAAAAATTATATTATTGTTGATGATGATCCTTTTAACAACATGCTTTGCAGGATGCAGCTCGAAATAACGTTCGGAGAAGTTAATATCGATACGTTCGAAATACCTGAAGAAGCGCTAACATTTATCGAAAGTAAATATAGTGAAGATGCAAAGCCCGCCATTCTTTTCCTTGATATTAATATGCCCACAATTACAGGCTGGGAATTTATTGAACAATACGAGAAATTCAATGCCACAGTAAAAAAACAAATCAGCATTTATATTCTTTCTTCTTCTGTTGATTCACGGGATAAAGAGAAAGCCGGCGATAATAAATTTATTAAAGGTTTCATGTCTAAACCGCTACAGAGCGAACAGATTCTTTCCATAGCAGATGACGCATAAACGGGATAGGGCGGCCTCAAGGCTTAGCGATTCGCTGCCGAAAACCCGCGGCGTTAAAGTGAAGGAATTAAATCAAGAGTGTTTCGCTGTAAAAGTGCGGATCAGTCTCCACTAATGTACATGTCGGTAAAATTCAGGATGATCTCATTAAATTTGCCGACAAAATCCTGGCCCAGGTTTCCATAATATCTCTCTGTGGGGAAAATTCTTTTGGTGAGCACATCAACGCTGTCAATCGTTATTTGCTTATTCCCCAGGTATAGGTTAAGTTCCGGCAGCGTATAGACTTTCTTTTTTTGCAAGCCTCCCGCACCACCGTATTCCACAAATCTTACACGGCTCTTTTTAAGGATATTTGATTTATATCTTTCGAAATATTCGTAATAAAGAGCAGTATTTCCTGCTCCGAGGTCAAGATGAAAACATAAGGTATCATTTTCTGCTCTTACTGATATAACCGGGTCCAGGCCGTCTAAAGCAAGATTATGTAAGGTACTTTTCGCCGGTTCCAAAGGAATCGTCATCCTGCCATCCTTATAAATATGGACTTCTTTCAACGCTTCGATAACCGGGAAACCAATCACTATATTCAACGAAAATTTGATTGGGGCAATATAGAGTATCGAATCAGGCATAACCTGGAATATGGCATTGCGAACTAAAATATTTCCAATATAAAGGCTGTCGGCGATGCCAAGGCCTGTTTTGAATCTTATACCGGTAATGCCACTTCCCTCTTCATAAGAAACGTCCAACATCTTTAATCCTAATTTAACCGCATAAGTCTGGGATATCGAGGAAATATTGGCTCTTGTATCAAATATACAATCATAGGTTTTACTGTTTGATGTAACAGGAATTTCAATAAGGCCGATTCTGTCTTGCTTCCACTCAATAACGGTACTGTCATGTATCGTGGTTTCCTGCGGAGAAATATTGCGCAATGCGGCCCTGATCAACAAGTCATTTTTTATGTCACTGATCTTCTCACTATCGAGTGCGCCTGAATAATTGTTTAAAACTTTGTTTGAACTCTGCGCTGCTTTGCCGTATTGAAATAATTTAAAATAGCTATCGCCCTGAAGCAGGATTAAAGCCGCCTTTATTGAGTCAGTTAATGTGGAGGAGTACTTTTCTAAGAGTGTGTTAATGCCTTTAATGCATGCTTCATTGCGGTTAAATCCATTGTCTACAAATGAACGAAAATATAATTTGTGCTTATTGTCAATACTATCTTTAAAAGAATCCAATTTCGTTTCCAGCCTAAAATAATCCCGTTCGTCTAATAAGGCGTCAAGTAATTTAATAGCAGCATCACTTGTATTAGCTTTGTGGCCAACTTGTTCGTTGCAACTAATTAAAAACAACCATATTCCTGTAAGAAATACCAGAAATATATTTTTCATTTTGGAAGGAACCACAATATTATTACTTTTTAATCTCCATGCTTTTTATCAGGCCGCCCTCGATAGTGTAAACGTGCATTATCCGGCCATCAAATAATATATTTCCCTGCGTATCTTTTACTACCTGCTGAACTTCAACCTCTGTCTGCCCGCTTTCGTTCTCCTTAAAAGAAACGGGCGTTACATTAGGGTTTATTTCCTTCCATTGCCTAACCCAGTAGTCTCTTACTCCCTCATGCCCTTGCACATAACCACCCTCCCACCCGTTTGGCCAATGTACGTTTTCGTCCATCAGGGAAAGTACTGTATCAACATCGCGGGCATTGAAAGCTTTGTAGGCCTGGTCAATAATATCTTTATACCGAACTGTCATAATTACTTTTACTATTGTTAAAGGATTGGCTTTACAGCGCTAATTTACTGCAGATTTTTAGAAACTGTTTTATAAAAACGCCTCAACGGAAGCTGCTTTGCTCTTCGAATCCCGGTATTCCCAGCTTATTAATAGGGAGATAACGGACGGGCGTAAACGCAGCCTTTCGTGAAAAACAAAACGGATTGGTTATTTTATTTATAACATTTCAATTTTAACAATTGAAAAACATTAGATCAATCGTTATTTAAGCCCATCCGCATTTCCAGAATATATTTTGTAAAGCCAACTTTTTCATATGCTTTAATTGCCGGAATATTATTATTGTAAACCTCCAACCGCATTTCAGTTATGTCTTGTGAAATGGACCATTGCTGCAACGCTTCAATAATTTTTTTGTTTATGCCTTTTCCACGGTGATCGGGCTCTACATACATAAAACCACAATACGAATATCTTTTATGCCTGAAGAAAGGTTTTGAATTCTCGATCCGCGCATATCCGCAACCGACTATACTTTGATTCAACTCTGCCACAAGCAGCTCAATGTTTGTGCCGGTAATCATTTCCTGAATATCGTAATAGTGAATAAGGCCATCCTGTAACGTGTTGTCAGAAGGCCGCTCCGCCGCAATTACCCCCTGCTCAAAGCGAAGGAGAATGTCCAAATCTTCCAAAGTTGCTTTCCTGGTAATTATCGTATCCATAGTAAAACTTCGCAGATAAATTAAGTTCCAAACTTAAAGTTTTAATCTTTAATAACATCAATCGTAAAAACAGTTTTGCGCAAATGAAAGCGATACGCGATTATTATGTTTTGGTGAAACCAAAATTTACCCGCCATTTAATTCTACATACATCCGCCACATACCTTTTAACTCTTCCTTGAATTTTGGATAGTCAAGCCGGGTTTTGCTATGAAACTTAAACCCGGCTTTCCTATAAAACGAAATAGCCTCTGCGTTGGTGTCAACTACTGAAAGCCAGCATATTTCTTTTTTATTCGTGCGGCCAATATCAAGTGCCAGGTAAAGTAATTGCTGCCCGATTTTCATTCCTTTGAATTTTGGCAAAACATAAATCTTGTCAAGCTCTATGCAGCTTTTTATATCGAGGCCCGGAAGATTTGAAGACAAATTTATCTTCATAAATGCTACCGGCGCTGCTTCAATAAATACCATATAATAGTGAATAGCTTTATCGGATAATTCGATTGCCAGTGTTTCCATGCCAAACACTTTATCCATATATTCCTGCAATCCTCCTTCCTCCCAATGTGTATAAAAGTTCTGGCTGTAAATATCACAACAAACCTTGTGAAGTGTTAACACGTCACATGATTTCATTTGTTGAATGTTGATATCCGGCGTCATTCCCATCGTAATATAGTTAAGTATGGTGCGGCAGTTGCCGATTTTCTGGCAGCCTGTGTTATCTCATAAATTAATGAAATCAATCCCGTTGAATACGTTTTTATGATCAACAAGCTTATGTTTAATTTTATTTTTAAGTTGCCGAATTGTAGCTTGCCACCGCCAGGTAAAACAGGATGGATCCTCAGCGGTAACAAGTCAACGCATCCAAGGTTTAGCAACGCCATTGTAAGTCCTGCTCCACTAAAAAGCCATTGATCTTTCCTTTTTCTTTTTAATTTTTCGATTCCCTTTTATACCACTCGTTATTTCGGAAAACCGCCACGGGCATCATGACTCATCGCCAGAGTCATTTCACAAGTTCTCCTCTCCATAACAAGGTAGCAACCTGTTTAAAAAACTTAGAAAGCTCACAGTCCTCTTCTGTAAAGCAACAATCATATTCACCGTGAGCCTTCTATAAAGGATCTAAACTAATAGTAAAGCTTAAAATAACTTTTCTCATGATATGATTTTTTCACATGTAGAACAGTGCAAATTTCTCACTTTTTTAGCCACGGTCCCTATTTCACAGGCCACCCCAGCAGTCCCGGATTTGATTTCTTCGCTTCAAATGCACTACTTTATCCCGGAGTTACTTAAAAAACTATATATTGTAGCATAATACTCCATACGCTCAACAGTAACGGATCGCGGTACCTAATTTATTTAATTCATAATAGCATAATGACTGCTGGAAAAAAAACCTAAAGAGATATATTGCGGGCTTTATAATTTGGTCACCAAAATAAGAAAATAAATTTGTGGAAATATTATTTAGAAGGTAAATTCTAACATGAAACGAGGCGTTATCATCTTATTTATTTTTTTTGTTGTAAGTCATGCGCGTGCCCAAAATGCAGCAATAGACAGCCTTAATCGCCTGATAGCGGAGGCTCGGACCGACACTGCACGAATAAACCTAACGATAGAAAAAGTCTCTAAATTAGGCGAAGTCAATCTCGATTCGGCCACTTCACTGGCGAGGCAGATGATTGAAGAATCGCGGAAAATCCATTTTAAAAAGGGAGAAGCCGGTGCATTAATACAAGTGGCTGCTCATTTTTCGAGGAAAAGTGATTATACCGCCGCAAAAGAAAACCTGGCAAATGCAGAAGCTATTATTACTTCACTAAAGGATTCGTCGCTTTTTGCCAGGCTATACGCTACATACGGCATGGTGTATGGCATGCAGAGTAAATATGATACTTCCATCCGGTATTATGAAAAATCAATTGGCATAGACGAGCGCCTTGGCAACAATAAAATGTTAGGTTCATCTTATGGAAACCTTGCCATCGGTTATGAGATGCAGTCCAATTTCCCGGTAGCATTGTTGTACCAGCAAAAATCACTTCAAATTGCCGAAAAACAAAACGACGTCTCTGCCCAGGCATACACATTAATGAACATGGGCAATACTTACCAAAGCATTGGCGACACTGCGCGGTCGGAGCAATCTATTCTTAAGGGAATAGATTTGGCAAAAAGCATGGGTATAAAAAACGTTGAATTATACGGCTTTTCAAATTTAGCAACCCTGTATGCCGTTTTAAATAAATGGGATAAGTCTTACACCTTCGCGATGAATTCCGCGATGTTGGCAAAAACGATGGGTGACTATGCAATACAGGCCACGAGTTTTTCAAAAGCGGCAATTGCACTTGCGCACAATAAGAAATATAAAGAAGCAGAAATCCTAGATAAGAGTGCAATAGCTATAGCCGACTCTTCAGGCCAGCCCTTAAATGTTTTCCAGGTTTATTCAGCTATGGGCGATATCCTAAAACAACAGGAAAAATATAAAGAAGCTATACCATTTTATGAAAAGAGCTTTAACGTGTTAAAAAATGCTGATCAGTATGACGAATCCGTAGCAGAAACTTACGCCGATTTATCGCTGTGTTATGAAAACACGAACAATTATTATAAAGCGCTGGCAAACTATAAAACTTCCTCAAAAATTCTGGATTCTGTGAGAAGCAGAAATAATATTGGTAAAGCAACAGAGCTTAGCATGAATTACGAATTCCAAAAAAAACAGGCAGTTTCAGATGCCATACAAGGCAAAAAAAATGCAGAAGCGAGATTACGGCAAACCCTATTGATGGCCGGGTTGGGAGTAACATTGCTTATTGCAATGGGTGCATGGGTAGCATACCGAAACAAACAAAAGGCAAATTCCCTTCTTGAAAAACAAAAAACAGAAATACAAAGTACTCTAACGCAGCTTAAGGTAACGCAGGCCCAGCTTATTCAGTCAGAAAAAATGGCCTCGCTCGGTGAGCTCACTGCCGGTATTGCCCACGAGATTCAAAATCCGCTGAATTTTGTAAATAATTTTTCTGATGTAAATGCAGAATTAATTGATGAACTGAAAGAAGAGATGAGCAAAGGCAACACGGAAAATGCGGAAATAATTGCCAACGACATTAAAAAAAACCTGGAAAAAATAACACACCACGGAAAAAGGGCCGACGCTATCGTAAAAGGAATGCTGCAACATTCGCGAAACACCTCAGAACAAAAAGAGCCAACAGATATCAATGCCCTCGCCGACGAATATCTTCGCCTAAGCTATCATGGCCTTAGAGCAAAGGACAAGACTTTCAACGCAACAATACAAACAAATTTTGACAAAAGCATAGGCAAGATAAATATCATACCACAGGATATTGGAAGAGTATTATTGAACTTGTATACCAATGCATTTTATGCCGTAATGGAAACAAAACGGTTGCGGTCGACCGGCCTGCCGGGCCGGGAAGGCTATGAACCCATTGTATCAGTCATTACAAAAAAAGAAGGTGATAAGGTATCCATTACGGTACAAGACAATGGACATGGCATTCCTGAAAAAATCTCCGAAAAAATATTCCAACCTTTCTTCACCACCAAGCCAACCGGGCAGGGAACGGGGCTGGGCCTGAGTTTAAGTTATGATATTATTAAGGCACATGGCGGAGAAATAAGAGTGCACAGCAAGGAAGGTGAAGGAACGCAGTTTATAATTCAGGTACCCGTAACGTCCAAAGTAAGTACTTAAAATATTCCACTAGTTGACCCCGAAAGGTTTGTTATTGTTGCACCGTTAACACACTCCATAAAAAATTTTCCAAGGTAGAATTGATTGTAACTTTAAAGCCGAAGCCGGGCCGATTGTTTTAGATCAGATTCGTGCAGTTGACAAAGTAAGGTTGATGAAAAGGCAGGCAGCATGGATAGTGAAACAAAACAAAACCTTTTGCCCATTCTTCAGGTAATGTTTCAATTTGAAGACACTTAATTTGTGTAAAACACTATTGATATATTTTTCAAACATTTTAACAACAAAGCAGAGTTTATAATTCAATTGCCGGTAAGCTATAATTGATTTATTAAATTGCATACAATGAATGTTAAGACAAAGTAGTTTTATGAGAAAACAGCTTTCAGGCTTCGCGTTTGCATGTATATTTTTACTTTCACATTATTTCCCGGTTAAAGGCCAGCAATTTACATTTACACGCACCCAGTTGTTCGAGGAAAATGTGAGAGGGTTTATTACCTGCATAGCGCAGGATTCTAAAGGCTATATGTGGTTTACGGGAACCAGCTTATATCGTTATGACGGTTACCATGTAGTTACTTATAAAAACGATCCGTCCAATCCGCAATCTCTTTCATCGGCCCGCCTTGAATATATTTATATTGACCACAATGATATCATCTGGCTCGGCACTGTTGGGCTGGGCTTGGATCGATTCGACCCTTCAACCGGCACTTTTACACACTACCGCAACGATGCCGGCGACTCAACAAGCCTGAGCAATAATTTTGTTACCGTAATATTAGAAGATAAAGAAGGTACTCTGTGGGTGGGTACACATGGAGGCCTTAACCGCTTGGATAAAAAGACAGGAAAATTTACCCGCTACAAAAAAAATCCGGATGACTCAAGCAGCTTGAGCAACGACCAGGTACGCGCTTTATACCAGGATAAAAAAGGAGTAATTTGGGTAGGATGCGGCAGCCCTTATAATAACGAAACGCCCGAAGGAGAAGGCGGCCTCAACCGAATAGATACAAATACGGGGAAGTTTGTGCGTTACCTGCACGAGGCAAATAACCCCAATTCCCTTTTTGATAATAAAGTGCGGGCAATATATGAAGACAGCCGTGGTAATTTTTGGGTGGGTACTTTTGGCGATGGGCTGCATATAATGGATCGGGAAAAAGGAACCTTCAAACGACTTCTTTACGATCCTTTGCATCCTGAAAAACTTAGCAGCCCCTATATGAAGGGAAATTACCAGGGTGTTTCTTTCATAACCGAAGATAAGACCGGTGGCATTTGGATTGGCGCCTTCCTGGCAGGCCTTAACTACTATGATCCAAAGACTTCAAAACTGGTCCGTTTTAAAGCTGAAACGGACAACATAAAGGCGCTTGGAGAAAATACGGTCTGGAATGCCGTTTCTTCACGGGAAGGAGTAATCTGGATAACTACTCAAAGCAACGTGTACCGTGTCGACCCTTTACGAAAAAGCATTCCTCATATTCCAACCGGCGGCCGGGTTCATGCTTTCCATGAAGATGCTTCCGGCACATTGTGGATCGCTTCCGATACGGGGCTCATCCGGAAAGATAAAAACAATAACACGACTCGATATTTTGTAAATGATCCCGGTGATCCGGGAAGCATCAGCAGTAACTTAGTGCTATCCGTTTATGAAGACACCAAAGGCAGGCTGTGGGCTGGTACTGATAAGGGCCTTGATATGCTCAATAAACAAACCAATAAATTCATAAGGTTTCAGCATGATGACAAGGACATCAATAGCATCAGCAACGGTGGGATCACGTCAATGATTGAAGACCGGCACGGTTCATTTTGGATTGCAACAGATGGAGGCCTGGATCTGATGGACCGGTAAGACCGGCACGTTCAGGCATTTTCAACATAACTCTTCCGATTCCAATAGCCTTGGCAGTAACGCGGTATATAAAATTGTTGAGGATAGGGCGGGAAATCTTTGGGTTGGAGAATGGAGCGGCGGAGGCATTAATTTGTTAGACCGAAAGACCGGTCATTTTAAACACTTACCTGCGGGGAAGCAACGTCGTGGATATATTTCAGGACTCTAACGGTACGATTTGGGTTGGCACACAATTCGGGCTTTATAAAAGAAATAATGCCACCGGTGAATTTTCAGCATTTACAGATGCAACTTCCGAATTAGGTACGGCTAACATTGTAGGTATCACGGAGGATGCACAGAAAAATCTTTGGATAGGCTCGCAGTCTTCAATAATTAAACTTAATCTACGCCGGAATGAGACAGCTATTTACGGCAGAAAATACGGCATTATTCCAAACAGCACTTATGATCTTGTAGCTTACAAAACGTCCGGCGATGAATTGTTGTTTGGAGATGGCGGCGGGTACTATCAGTTCTTTCCACGGAACTTAACTATAAATGCCTTGCCTCCGCAGCTTCAAATAACTGATTTTAAAATCGGAGATATTTCTCTAAGACCAGGACAATCACCTCTTCATACTTCTATAGAACGAACGGAAGAGATAAAACTTAATTATAAGCAAAACAGTTTTTCTATTGATTTTGCGGGCATCCATTACAGCAGCATCGATGAAAACAGGCATTATTATATGCTTGAGAACTATGATAGAAAATGGCGTAAAGCCGGTTTAGAAAAAACAGCTCCCTACTTTAATGTGCCACCGGGGAAATACCTGTTTAAAGTAAAAGCATCCAGCAGCGATGGAATCTGGCAAGAAAAATTATTGGATATAACCATTACTCCACCGTGGTGGCTTACCTGGTGGGCTTATGCACTTTATATAATTTTAGTCATTGCTGTTATATGGGGAATCATTTATTACCGTTCCATTAATTTTATTAAGGAAAAAAAATTACTGGAGCAACAGGTTAAACTACGTACGGCAGAAATTGTTAAACAAAAAGAAGAAATTGCAACCCAGCGCGATAATCTTGCCGAAACGTTATTGGAGTTGAAGTCAATACAGGATCAATTGGTTCAGCATGAAAAAATGGCTTCACTTGGCGAACTTACCTCTGGTATTGCGCATGAAATGAAAAACCCTTTAAATTTTGTAAATAATTTCGCTGAAGTAACGGCTGATTTATTAAATGATATGAACGAGCAATTGGATAGCGGCCATACTACCGATGCAAAATTTATTGCAGATGAGGTGAAACAAAATCTTGAGAAAATAGCGCATCATGGCAAACTTGCAGACGCTATTGTGCAGGGTATGTTGCAGCATGCAAGCAGGAGTACCGGCAAAAAAGAGCCGACAGATATCAATGCTTTTACCGATGAATATCTACGTTTGTGCTATAACAGGCTTAGAGCAAAAGATAAAACTTTTTATTCCACCTTACAAACAGACTTTGACGGCACTGTTGACAAAGTTAATATTGTTCCTGAAGAAATAGGAAAAGTGCTTTTGAATGTGATTGGAAATTCTTTTTACGCCGTAGCAGAAAAAAAACGGCAATTAGGAGATAATTATGAGCCAATTGTGTTAGTTTCTACCAAAAAAATAAATTCGTCAACACAATATGAGGGCCGGAGCATGGGGGTGGAAATTCGTGTGAGAGATAACGGTACTGGTATACCGGAAAAATTGCTTGGCAGGATATTTCAGCCTTTCTTTACCACCAAGCCTGCGGGGAAGGGCACCGGCCTGGGCTTATCGTTAAGTTATGACATTATCAGGAAGGGCCATGGTGGCCGAATAACTGTGGAATCAAAAGAAGGCGAATTTACCGAGTTTACCATCCAATTACCGGCGATAAAGCCTATTAAACAAAATATATAATGCATGAACGCGGGACGCAATTATAACCAGGATTTTAAACCAGCTTTAAAAGCAGACGTCATTTCTGCAAATCAGTATGCGACAAACTTTTTTTAGCCGGATAATACTCCCGAAGCATTAAACGTAGGAAAAAAAGAAGATGAGTTCGCGAAGGTTGTAATTAGTTTATCTTTAAGAGTACGATTTTCATTATTGGAAATGTATTTAATTAGCCTTTCATAAACCAAACTATGCCAATTACTCCTCAAACACCCGGCCTTCACCACATTGCACTCAGAGCAAAAGATATGGCTGTCACAAAAAATTTTTATCAGAATGTCATCGGATTGCCGCTTGTGCTCGACACACCTGAACTGATCATCTTTGCCGCCGGTGCTGTATTTATTGCTTTTAAAAAAGCCGACCCACGCGAAAAAGCAGATGCAGTTTTCAGCCCGTTTGAAATAGGCCTGGATCACGTTGCTATGACCTGCAGTACCGAAGAAGAACTGCATAGATTTGCTAACGGGCTTACAGACGCCGGTGTAGAAAACACAGGTGTAAAGATGGATGACACCTTACAAAAGCTCTATGTAGCTTTCAAAGACCCGGACCGTATTCAATGGGAATTTTATATGGCATGAATTCGTGCCATAAATAAAAAACGTCATGGAGCAGGATATTGACCAACAGTTTGTACAGGACAAGATAGACCAGCTTAACATAGAAGCCTGGGAAGCGCGCGTAGTAGACTCCGGGCGCGCTTTGTTGTTAAGTGAAGAAGCGATTGAACTGGCTAAAAGTATTAACTATACAAAAGGCCTGGCTGAAGGTCTGCGCACGCTTGGCTTTACCTACATCCGGCTGTCAAGGAATCATGAGGCGCTTGGCCATATCGGACAATCGCTTGCATTATTTGAGCAGCTAAATGATCTGCGCGGACAGTCGGACATTTATGAATACCTGGGCATTATTCAAAGAAGCTTTGGCGATTATGAAACCTCCCTTAATTCTCTATTCAGAAGTTTGGAGCTTAGACAACAAACGGGTTATAGTGAGGGCGAATCTCTTTCATTGTATCATTTGGGCGTTACCTATAAATATCTTGGCAGCTATGAGAAGGCATTGGATCAGTTTCTGAAAGGCCTTTCCATTGCACAGTCAAAAAACTTTTGGATTAGCGAATCTTACGCTTTAAACAATATCGGGCTAATTTATCTTGAAACGGAAGACTATGCGAACGCATTGGAATATTTTGATCAAAGCCTTGCTATTCGCCGCAAATCCGGCGATAAATGGGGAGAGGCAGGTTGTCTCGATAACATCGGCTTTTGTCATTTGAAAATGAAACAATATGAAAAGGCCCTTGATTTTTGTACGCAGGCGCTCGATATTTCAAATATAATTAATGATCAGAAAGGACAGGCCAATTCAATTTTTCATCTTGGAAATATTCATGATCAAGCCAGCCAGTATGAACTGGCGCTGAATTGCTATAACCAAAGTTTGGAAATACGAAAACAAATCGGCGACAAAAAAGGTGAAGCAGAAATCATCCTGTTCCTGGCGGAACTTTATGCAACAAAGAGTTTCGCGGATTATAATATAGACAAATCATTTGAATTAATGCGTGAAGCTTTAAAACTTGGCAATGAACTCCGGGCCAATGATCTCCTTGCAAAAATTCATCATGGCTTTTATGAGATCTGCAAAAAAAATAAGATGTATGAGGATGCCCTCTTACATTTAGAAACCCATTTAAGTATCGAAAAAGAAATACACAACGCAACGATCACACAAAAAACACAACATCTTGAAATTTCGCACCGGGTAGAAAAATCCAGGCAGGAAACCGAGATGTATAGGCTTCGTAACGCGGAACTAGCCAACCTTTACGAAGAGATTAAACAACAAAAAGAAGAAATTGAAACGCAAAAAACAAATATTGAACAGACGCTTGTTGAATTAAAGGCCGCGCAGGCGCAACTCATCCAATCTGAAAAGATGGCCTCGCTCGGAGAACTTACCGCGGGCATTGCGCATGAGATTCAAAACCCTTTAAACTTCGTCAATAACTTTTCGGAAGTGAACATTGAATTAGCCGCTGAACTAAATGAGGAGCTAAATAAAACCGGCATTCTATCCAGCGATAAAAATATTCTTGAGGAAATCGTCAACAGCATTATACAAAATCACGAAAAAATTCTCAATCATGGCAAGCGGGCTGATTCGATTGTAAAAAACATGTTACAGCACTCGCGTAGAAATGCGGGACAAAAAGAACCACACGATATTAATGCCCTGGCAGACGAATATTTGCGATTAAGTTATCATGGACTAAGAGCTAAAGACACCTCTTTTAATGCAACACTTAAAACAGATTTTGATCAAAGCATTGGGAAAATAAATATGGTTCCGCAGGATATAGGAAGAGTGTTGCTCAATATTTTCAATAATGCTTTCTATTCTGTAAATGAAAAAAAGAAGCAGCGGATAGAAAATAGCAGCACAGCGCAGGAAGTTTATGAGCCCGCCATATTAGTAAGCACAAAGAAGTTGGGTGATAAAATACAAATCATTATTAAAGATAATGGCAACGGCATTCCGCAAAACGTATTGGACAAAATCTTTCAGCCATTTTTTACTACCAAACCAACAGGCCAGGGAACAGGATTGGGATTATCATTGAGCTATGATATTATTAAAGAGCATGGTGGGGAATTGACAGTTACCACGCAGGAGGGAGTGGGTGCTGAGTTTATCATTCAATTACCAATAAATGCGTAATGAAAATATTTTCCCGCCAAAATGTCTTTTAATTCCTCTTGTTGTTTTTTATTTCGGTTTACATGCGCAAAATGATTCACTCTACATTGATTCTTTAAAAAGGTTTTATTGATTGAGAAAGAAGATACCAATAAAGTTAATACCCTTAATGAACTGAGCATTGTAGTACAACCAGTGAGTGATGATAGCAATTCTTTCCAATATGCATACAAAGCACTGGCACTTTCTGAAAAATTAAATTTTACAAAAGGAAAGCCGACGCCTATTACAATATAGGCGGTGCAAAATTTAACAATGATTATTTTAATCAAAGCATTTACCCGGAGGTATATAAAAACTATTTTCATGCATTGCAGCTCTATGAAGCTTTGGAAGACAAAGAAGGAGTTGCTAATTAATTTTAGCATTGGGCAACTTAAGTTTAACGAGGGCAACTATCCGGACGCATTGAAAAATTTCTACACGGCTTTGAAATTTTATGAACAATTAAGAGAAAAAGAATCAATTGCAAATGTTCTTGATATGATAGGTTTTACCCAGGATAATCAGGGCAATCTAATAGAAGCACTGAAAAGTTATTTTACATGTTTGAAAATGTATGAACAAAGCGGAGACAGCACCCGTATCGCTTTTACTACAATAAAATAGGAGATATCTATTTGAACCAGCGTGGCTATTCTAAGGCGCTACAGGCACAATTTTATGCGCTAAAAATGGGTGAAGCATTAAATTCTGATCGCCTTATTTCGACATCTAACACGGGAATTGGGAATATTTACGAAAAGCAAGGTGAATCAGCATTTGCTTCGGGAGATAAAACAACTGCTAAAAAAATATTTTCTGAGGCACTTAAAAATTATCTTGGTACAAAAAAATTTTTAGAAAAAGTTCAGCAAAAGGATGCACTTGCACAATTGTATGGCTTCCTTGGGAATCTTTATATTAAACTCCACAATTACCCTCAGCGAAAGATAACCTTGAAAAAAGCTTGGATGTCTTATTCAATAAAATACAAGGGCCAGATCAGAGATACATACCAAAGTCTTGCAAATTTAGATAGTGTAAAAGGGAATTTCAAAGAGACCTACGACCACTACAAGATGTATATCGTATTTCGGGATAGTCTTTTAAATGCAGAAAATACAAAAAAATCTTTAGAGGCAAAAATGCAATACGAGTTTGACACGAAAGAAGCAGTTGCTAAAGAAATTCAGGTAAAAAAAGATGCTGAGGCCAAACGCATCAAAAATGTACAATATTTTACAATTACATTACTCGCAATTATTGTTGTTTTAGCTGTTTTGATCATCGCCTATATCCAGTGGCGTAATAACAGCCACAAGCAAAAAGTGAATACCCTGCTTCAGCAACAAAAAGAAAAAGTAGAAGGCACGCTGTCAGAATTGAAATCCACACAAGCGCAACTCATCCAATCAGAAAAAATGGCCTCGCTTGGCGAGCTTACTGCCGGCATTGCACATGAAATACAAAATCCTTTAAACTTTGTCAATAATTTCTCCGAAGTAAATAGCGAATTGATTGATGAACTAACCAATGAATTGAATACAGGCAACAAAGAGGAAGCAATTTCAATTGCAAAAGATATTAAAGAAAATAATGAAAAAATAAATCATCACGGTAAACGAGCCGATGGCATTGTAAAGGGGATGCTGCAGCATTCCAGAGCAAGCACCGGCCGAAAAGAATCAACAAAGATTAATGCATTAGCAGATGAATATTTGCGTCTCTCCTACCACGGAATACGGGCAAGAGACAAAAACTTTAATGCTGAAATTAAAATAGATTTTGATGAAAGCATTGGTAAAATAAATATTATTCCGACAGGATATCGGACGGGTATTATTGAATTTATACAACAATGCATTTTACGCGGTAGCGGAAAAGAAAAAACAACAATCTCAAGGTTATGGGCCAACAATTTCACTAAGTACCAAAAGAGTAAGTGATAAGGTAGAAATAAGAGTTAAAGATAATGGCAACGGCATTCCACAAAAAATAATTGATAAAATATTTCAGCCATTCTTTACAACAAAACCAACAGGGCAGGGAACCGGCCTGGGGTTATCATTGAGTTACGATATTATTAAAGCCCATGCAGGAGAAATAAAAGTACAGACGAAAGAAGGTGAAGGAAGTGAGTTTATTATTCAGTTACCTGTTAAGTAATCCAATGATGAAATATTTGTTTTTATTTTTATTGCTTGTTCCGCTAACGATCGTTGCCCAAAAAAGCAATGTTTTCAAACTCAGCACAAAGGCAGCAAGGACTATCAAAGTTTGCCAATGGCTGGATCGCTTTGGATTCCGGCTGGAAATTTAAAGCAGGCGATAACCCGGATTGGGGAAAGCCTGGTTTTGATGATTCCTCCTGGCAATCTATTAATCTTTTCAAAGATTTAAATGAATGTGCCGGGTATCATCCCTAAAAACGGTATTGTATGGTTCAGGTTGCGGCTTAAAACTGACAGCACTTTATTGAACAAGCAATTAGTGATGCGTATTTATCAGACGGGCGCTTCGGAAGTGTATCTTGAAGGGAAACTTATTACACCGGCTTGGGATTGTTAGCGCAAATCCTGACTCGGTAAAATATTATAGTCCGAATAGTATCCTACTTTCCTTTCCAATAAAATACAATACAGAGCAAACACTGGCTATCAGGTTTGCAAATTTACCTGCCCGCTTTCCCCTCTATTCCAACTCTTCAAATTCACAACTGGAATCCTGGATAACTACGATTGACAATGCCGCCGATGATTATATTGCACGATTTTACAGGAACATATAACAGCAGGATAAATATCGGTATAGGAGCAGGAGCTATCTTATGCTTTCTCTATTTATCATTTTTTATTTTTTTCCCGGCCCAGAAAATAAACCTGTACTTTTCGTTATGTAATTTTTTCTTTGTGTTGACTTTGATTTTTTATTCAATTTCTTTGAATAATCACGGGGCAAATTTCGGCTTTGATATCGCCAGGGATGCATGCATTATACTTTACCTGTTTTCGCTGCTTTACTGCATCTACAAAATATTCAATAAAAAACCAGGATGGATTTATTGGTCATTGCTTGCAGCCGGAATTATAAGTTTTCTACTAGGTTTTTTTGTGACCAATCATTTTAGTGATTACATGTCCATATTGGTGCTTGCTGATATGCTGAGAATAAGCATCCGGTCTTTACGAAACAATAAATCAGGAGCCTGGATCATTCTTGGTTTTGCCGCTATTGATTTAATTTACTTTACATTGAGTTTATTGTCAGACCTGGCCATCATAACTATTCCTGGCATTAATTCTTATTTGCCCTTTTGCGCTTTTGATAGCCCCGGCAAGCCTGGCTATATATTTAGGCTATGCTTTTGGTAAAACCAGTCAATCACTGAGGCAAAAGCTAACAGAAGTAGAACAACTTTCACAGGAAAAACAACAAATACTTTCGTCTCAAAATGAAACATTGGAGAAACAGGTAAAGGAACGGACTTCAGCTCTCAATGAATCCCTCGAAAATCTAAAATCCACCCAATCCCAACTCATCCAATCAGAAAAAATGGCCTCACTCGGCGAACTCACTGCAGGCATTGCACATGAGATACAAAACCCGTTAAACTTTGTAAATAATTTTTCTGAAGTAAATAAAGAATTGATTGAAGAATTAAAAACGAAATAGATGCAGGTAATAATGAAGAAGTAATAACCATTGCAAATGATATAAGAGAAATGAAGAAAAAATAAATCATCATGGCAAAGCGTGCTGATGCAATTGTAAAAGGAATGCTGCAACATTCACGTGCAAGTACCGGCCAAAAAGAACCAACAGATATCAATGCCCTGGCAGATGAATATCTGCGTTTAGCTATCATGGGCTTAGAGCAAAAGACAAATCATTCAATGCAACATTGAAAACAGATTTTGATGAAAGCATTGGTAATATAAATATCTTCCCCAGGATATTGGAAGAGTATTACTGAATTTATACAACAATGCATTTTATGCAGTAACAGAAAAAAAAAAGCAACAACGTGAAGGTTATGAACCAACAATTTCAGTAAGTACAAAAAGAATAAATGATAAGATTGAAATCAGAGTAAAAGATAATGGCAATGGCATTTCGCAAAAAGTAATCGATAAAATATTTCAACCCTTCTTTACTACCAAACCAACAGGGCAGGGAACAGGCTTGGGGTTATCATTGAGTTATGATATTATTAAAGCACATGGCGGAGAAATAAAAGTGGATACAAAAGAAGGTGAAGGTAGTGAGTTTATTATTCAGTTGCCAATTATCTGAACTATGATTAATGTGATTATAAGGTTTCCATGAAAATATTTTTCGAAATCATGTTAATCATGTAAGTCTTATAAGTCATGGTTCAGACAATTATTTAATGGAGACAAAAGAAAATACGGGAAGTGACTTTATTATCCAGTACCAGTTGTCTGAACTATGATTTAATGTGATTATAAGGTTTCCATGAAAAAGGATTTTTGAAAAGCAAGACTAATCATATAAATCTTTTTAATCATAGTTCAAACAATCTACGATACCATCAAAGTAAAGGACGGGCTAAGCGCAAACAAAAAAAGGTAACTGCAGAACTAATAATTAATTCACCCAAAAAATATACAGAAGTATACCTATAGATTTATTATTTTCATAGAGATCATGAGAATTTTATTCAAACTACTTCCGGTCTTTTTCGCCTTGTGCGTAAGTGCATTTACAGCAAATTGCCAGGAGATAAAACTTACCCAATTACCGATTTTGCAGGATGCGACCTGGCTGGTTACCGGTATTTCACAGGACCCGCAGGGATATATGTGGTTTGGTACAAAACGTACCGGTTTATACCGTTATGACGGATATCACATTATCTCTTATAAAAACCAGGCTTCAAATCCTAATTCACTTTCTTATGATGCTATTGAAAGCCTGGTTGCGGACAGTAAAGGAATTATCTGGATAGGCACATTTGGAAGAGGCCTTGACCGTTTTGACCCGGCAACCGGCAATTTTACACATTTTCGTTATGCAGCACATGATGCAACATCACTTGGCAACGATACAGTAACGGCTATATTGGAAGACGACCAGGGAAATTTATGGATCGGTACCTATGGCGGAGTCAGCAGGATGGACCAAAAAACAGGCAAATTTACCACGTACCACCACGATGAAAATGATCCCTCAAGTTTAAGCTGCGACCAGGTACGTACCATTTACCAGGACAGGCAAAAAACAATATGGATTGGCACCGGCAGCGCTTTTCATGAAAAATCTGTCTGTGCATCGGGTGGGTTGAACAGGTTAAACACCACTACCGGCAAATTTACCCGTTACCTGCACAATCCCGCTGACCCGCATAGTTTAATTGATAACAGGGTACGGGCAATCTTCGAAGATAGATATGGAACTTTTTATGTAGGCACGGCAGGCGACGGCCTGCATACTATGGATCGAAGCACCGGAAAATTTACACGGCATCCTTATGACCCTAAACAGCCGGAAAAATTAAGCAGGCCTCCCGTGAAAAATAACCTTGGATATGTTGACGATCACATCACTTTTATAAATGAGGATGTTACCGGGGCAGTATGGATCGGCACATTTGCAGGCCTTAACAGGTATGATCCGCAAACTCAAAAAATAAAATACTACCCTTCTTTCAGTGATTCCTCTGTCGGCGCCACGGACGATATTGGATGGATAGCTTATACTTCTCATGATGGTGTATTATGGTTCAGCACACTTGGTAAGGGTAATATATATCATGTTGATCCGTTTCTGAAAAAAATAGATCATTATGATATCGGAGACCAGGTAAATTGCATTTATGAGGAATCCCCGGATATATTCTGGATAGGTACCCAACTTACGGGCCTCATCCGCAAGGATGTATAAACGGAACTCAAAAAGCATTTCCTTTTTCCAGTATTACCTCTATACGGCCGAATAACCATGGCCAACTTTGGATAGGAACTATTGATGGCCTCTTTCTCTTTAACCCTAAAACCCAAACTTCTGTTCCTTATAAACCGCGGTTCAATTGCCGGAAGTCCAGATGAATTTATCATATCCTGTTTGTGTGTAGATAAGCAGGAAAATTTGTGGATTGGTACTTCTACGGGACTGGATTATCTCAATACCAAAACCGGCTCATTTTCGCAGTACAGGCACAATACTAATGATACAAGCAGTCTTAGCGATAATTCTGTTACATCAATTTTAGAAGATAAGGAAGGGCGTTTGTGGGTAGGAACCTATCCTGACGGTGGCGTAAATTTATTAAATCCGCAAACCGGTAAATTTAAACATTATTTAAAAGGAAGGGGCATTACCGGAACTATTTACCAGGATGCGATGGGCACTATTTGGGCTGGAACACATGATGGCCTGTACAGGTTCAACCGCGCAAACTGATAACTTCATACAACTTGGCAGACCCCGATACAGGTGCATCGTTAGATTTTATATTAAATATCCTGGAAGATGATCAAAAGAACCTTTGGGTAGTAACCGGAAATGAATTAATAAAAATAAATCAAAAGCGAAATGGAATTATCCGGTTTGGGGAAAATGAAGGTGTTAAGCCAAATACGGGTTATTGGGGAAATTATAGCGGTGGAAATGGCCATGAAATTTTTTTTGGTGATCAATCAGGATATTATCTTTTTAACCCTGATCGCCTTACAGTAAACGAAAGGCCGCCGCAAATTCTTTTGACCGACTTTAGCATTAATGGCAATCAGTACTAAAGCCAGTATAACCGCATGTATTAAATCACCCGGTTTCCGCAGCGCAACAAATCAATTTAAACCATAATGAAAATTTCTTTTCTTTTGACCTGGTCGCTATTCACTATAGTAACACCGCGCATAACCGGCTTCTTTATATGCTTGAAAATTATGATAATACCTGGCGTGAATCGGGTGCAGGGCAAAGAGCTTATTATTTTAATGTGCCGCCCGGCCATTACATGCTTAAAATAAAAGCTGCAAATGGAAATGGCATTTGGGCGCAAAAAAATATTGCCCTCTATATTACCCCGCCCTGGTGGCAAACCTGGTGGGCGTATACACTTATGGGACTTGTGTTTATAGGATGCATCTGGTTATTTATTTTTTACAGGTCCCGCAACCTTATGAAAGAAAAAAGGTTGCTTGAGCAACAGGTGAACTTACGTACTAAAGAAGTGGTGCAGCAAAAAGAAGAGATCAGCGCACAGCGCGACCAGCTTAAAGAAGCGCTGAATGAACTGCAAAACACCCAAACACAATTAGTGCAGCAAAAAGAGGAGATCAGTATCACAGCGTGACCAGCTTAAGCAGGCTTTGGAAGGGTTGCAAAATACACAGACACAATTAGTACATCGAGAAAAAATGGCTTCATTAGGAGAACTTACAGCAGGTATTGCACATGAAATACAAAACCCGCTGAATTTTGTAAAAAATTTTTCTGAAGTAAATATCGAGCTGCTGGGTGAAATAGATGAAGCACTGGCTAAAGGGAATATTGTCGATGCCAAACTTATTTCAGCAGATATAAAACAAAACCTGGAAAAGATATCACATCATGGAAAACGCGCCGATTCAATTGTAAAAGGCATGCTTCATCATTCAAGAAACAGTACCAATAAAAAAGAATTTACAGATATCAATGACCTTGCCGATGAATGTTTACGGCTTACTTATCATGGCTTGCGGGCTAAAGACAAAACTTTTAATGCACATATGAAAATGGATTTTGATGAAAGCATCGAAAAAATATCTGTTATCCCCCAGGATATAGGAAGAGTATTTCTTAAATTTATTTACCAATGCATTTTATTCAGTTATAGAAAAAAATAAATCTGGCAACGGAAGCGTACCTGTACCCGGCGAAGTATATGAGCCAACTGTTTCAGTAAGTACAAAAAGACTTACGAACAAAGTTGAAATAAAAATCAGGGACAATGGACTGGGCATTCCACAAAAGGTATTGGATAAAATATACCAGCCATTCTTTACTACAAAACCAACAGGGCAGGGAACCGGGCTGGGCCTATCTTTGAGCTATGATATTATCAAGGCACATGGCGGTGAATTAAAAGTAGAAACAAAAGAAGGAGAATTTGCCGAATTTACCATATACCTTCCGTTAACATAAAACGCCGGTTACTCTTATAATAGTTCTTCCATTCTAATGCATCAAAAACACCAACAGGCACAAGCGCCTGGCATAGGCTGACAGTCAACACCGGTGTTATGTTAATCGTGAATTGTCAGTTGTGAATGGCTGAATTCACAGTGTATCCATGACAATTTACGTTCTAAGCGTAGCTTTCCAATTACCTAACACTAATGTTCCGTATTTTATGTCGCATCTTTAGTTACAACAAGTGGAACGTAACATCTGGTAACTCAGCTTCACCTGTGTGTGCACTGCTGAGATAACATTGAAAATTGTTTTAGTAACGGGTGAATAATCTTTCTTATCTTTTGTTTGAGAAACCACTTTGGAATAATACGATTTGCAAAACAACTTAAATAAACCAATGGCCTTCTGAATATTTAATTTAAATTCATTCAAACGGATCTATGTCTTTAGAACCCTTTCTTGTTTTTTTTCTTGTCCGTCATTTGCGTAAGGTGCTGCAAACTTTTTCCCCGATTGGGGAATGGAATAAAATACTTACCATTTTAATGTATGCAATAATTGCATTATTTATCGTGGGACTAGGTTTAAAAATATCCTATATAACTATTTGGATATGGCATCTACTGCTTCTTGTCATTATTGGGGCAACATTCAAGCTGCCTGAATTTAAGGCTGCAAAGCCTGTAATGACAGCAATCATCCCCTTAACCGCGCTCTCCATACTCGGGGATGTCGTTAAAACGCTGGACATTAGTTTTTACGTGAAGGTTCACGGCTATTTCGATATTGCATACGCCGTTGCGATTACCTGGATGATTGCCACGCTAATCAGGTCAAACAAGCAACGAAAAGCACTTGAGACGGAACGCAAAAAAACGCAGGAAGAAGAAGAACGCACTAAATATATCGCCGCTCAAAAAGCAGAATTGGAATTATTGGTAGCGGAACGAACGGCTGAATTAACCCATCAGAGAAATGAATTGCAGGAGGCCCTTACCGAGTTAAGAAATACCCAAACGCAGTTGATACATTCTGAGAAAATGGCGTCACTTGGGGAGCTTACCGCGGGAATTGCGCATGAGATCCAAAATCCATTAAATTTTGTAAATAATTTTTCCGATGTAAATGTTGAATTGATTGATGAGATGAAAAATGAATTAAGTGCCGGCAATACAACAGAAGCCATTTCAATTGCGGAAGACATTAAAGAAAACCAGCAAAAAATCACTCATCACGGCAAACGTGCCGATGCCATTGTAAAGGGCATGCTTCAACATTCCCGCAAAAGCTCAGGACAAACCGAACCGGCAGACATTAATGTGATAGCTGATGAATATTTAAGACTCAGTTATCATGGCCTGCGTGCAAAGGACAAGACGTTTAATGCGACAATGCAAACCAATTTTGACAGTAATATCGGAAAAATAAATACCCTGCCGCAGGATATCGGGAGAGTTCTTTTGAATTTATTTACCAATGCGTTCTATGCAGTAAATGAAAAAAAGAAACTTGAGTCAGAAACGGTTTTACCGGGGCAGGCAACCTATGAGCCCGTTGTTTCGGTAAGCACCAAGAAAATAAATGATGTGATAGAGATCCGCGTTAGAGACAATGGTATGGGTATTCCAAATAAAGTAATGGATAAGCTCTATCAGCCATTTTTTACCACAAAGCCAACGGGAGAAGGAACGGGATTGGGCTTATCAATTAGCTACGATATCATTAAAGCGCTGGGCGGTGAAATAATCGCCAAAACCAAAGAAGGGGAATACGCAGAATTTACTGTTCAATTACCGGCCGCTTGAATTTGTGGCGATGAGTGACAGGAAATTATCTGAACCGTAGTTTATAGGATTACCGGATTAAAAAGAAAATATGTAAATTTCTGAATCATGATTAAAGGATTACCGGATGGATCATGATTACCGGATTAAAAAAATGATTTATAATCCTGGTAAACGCATTAATCTTTCTAAATCATGGTTCAGACATTTTTCTAAATCAATGTTTAGACGATTCAATCCTGTTATAACTTTACAATTATATTACTATGATTCCAGGAACCAAGATTTCTTATTTACTTCATCTTCTTATTTTCCTGTTTCTTTCTTCTCCCTTGCTTGCTCAAAATACCCAGATAAGAGGCTTTATTGATGCACTTGCTTCCTATGAAAAAGGCAAGGTCTCTTTCGGCTTTGGTGAGCAGGATCTTTTTATAACGTCTGAGTTATCAGATCGCTTATCTTTTCTTGGCGAAAGTGTTTTTAAATATACCCCTTCATCTCCCACAGAATTTTCTGTAAGTATTGAGCGCGTTGTTATAAAATATAATTACCAGGGAAACAACAATATTATCATTGGTAAAATTCATACCCCATTAAATTACTGGAATGATACCTATCATCATGGAAGGGTTTTTTTTCCGACCATTGACAGGCCATTGCTTTTTGCGGCTGATATTATTCCGTTGCATACTACTGGTATAAGCTTCCAGGGACACGATTTTGGTAAAATTAAATTTGGCTATGATGTGGTGATTGGAAACGGGCTTGGTGCAGCGGATGTTCTTGATAACGATAAGCGTAAATCAGTTACAGTGGCCGTTCATATTAAAGCCTGCAGATAAGTTAAGGATAGGTATCTCCTATTATAACGATGCTATTGCAAAGGGCGCAACTGTACACGACAAGACATTTAACTGGAAAGTGAATCAAAATCTTTTTACCGCTTCGACAGCGTATTTTGGAAAGAAATTTGAAGTTCTTGCAGAAGGAACGTTAGGCATTAATAAAACTGATACCACCGGCGCAAGAAATACCACTGCCTCTTACATTTATGCCGGTTACAGGATCACTGAAAAATTAATTCCTTATATACGGCTCGATGATCTTGAATATGAAAAAGGCGAAATTTATTACGATAAAAACAACACGACTTCCATTATAGCAGGCATGCGTTACCAGATCAATTACCTCGCTGTTATAAAATTAGAATACCAGCACCAGCATGCGGAAATTGAAGGAACTACTAATAAAATAACCGCGCAATTTGCTATAGGATTTTAGAAATGAGACAAAGAATACAAAAATATATACGCGTTAAAACTTGTCGCAAGGTGGTGCGCGTGGGCGCTATTGCTTTTTTCAGCAGCAAATGCAGCGGCACAGAGCTCAACGCTTACCGTTATCAGTAATCAAAACGGGCTCACCTGCATCTATGAAATTTTCAGAATTAAAATCCATCTTTATGGGAGAGCAACAAAGATGGCGGAGCGGCATAAAAATTACCATTGCTCTTATGAAAGCCAATACCGCTGCCGGGAAAAACACTTCAAAAAAGATCTATGGAATGAGCAGTGATGAATTAAATAAATTCTGGTTAGCGCTCGTATTCCAGGGCAAAGCGCAGGCACCCAGTTTTTTTAATTCCGCTGCAGACCTGGAAAATTTTGTTGCACAAAATCCCGGCGCCATAGGCATATTAGACCAGGTAGATCCTAATGATGATATTAAAACTGTAATGGTAGAGGGAAAAAAATCATTGTAATTTGAAGAGTGCAGCCGAAACCTATACAGTTTACTAAAAATTATGGAGCAATGCTGATCACCCTTAAAACAAAAATCTGGCTAACGGTGCTAAGTATTGTTTTAATGTTTGCCTTTTTTACTCTTTTTTATTTCCCCGCGCAGCAGGAAAAGTCATTATTGAAGAACTATAATAATGAAGTACAAAACCTTGCCAATACAGTCGCCCTGGGTGTAAAATTGCTATAACGGAAGAAAATTTTGAAGGCGTACAAACGGCTATGGAATTTGTAAAAGACGATCCCCGCCTTAAATTTGTAAGCATGCTTCAAAGCGATACCGTTTGGAATAGTGCCCATACAGATTTCAAAATACAACGCTCTGTTTTTAAAACTTTTCCCGAAAAAGAACATCCCGAAATCACTGCCGCTTCAAACGATTCAATTATTGTAAAACAGTCGCCTTTTGTAACTTCCGTAATGTCAGGATCGATCATGCTGGCGTTTACAACAAGAGAAATAATCGAAACCAAAAGAAAGATAAAAACTAACCTCATTAATAGTAAGCGCTGTAGTGCTTTTCATAGGTATTGCCCTTGGCTTATGGCTTGCAAGAAATATTTCAGTCCCTGTACTTGCTTTGCGGGATGCCGCAAAGCGTGTGGGAGAAGGTGATCTTTCACAAAGAGTTAATAATCAGAACAGTGATGAAATCGGCGAACTTGGGAAAGCATTTAATACAATGATCGATGATCTTTCCCGGGCAAGAAAAGAACTTAGTGAAACCAATATTTCACTGTCAACAGCCAACCTGGCGCTGAACAACACTTTAGCCGAATTAAAATCCACCCAGGCTCAGCTTATTCAATCAGAAAAAATGGCTTCACTTGGGGAACTTACTGCAGGTATCGCACACGAGATACAAAATCCCCTTAACTTCGTAAATAATTTTTCTGAAGTAAATGCCGAACTGATCGACGAAATGCAACAGGAAATTCGTGATGGCAACTTTAAAGAAGTTGAAACAATAGCAAATAATATTAAAGAAAATGAAACGAAAATAAGCCATCATGGCAAACGTGCGGATGCAATCGTAAAAGGAATGCTGCAACATTCAAGAAGCAACTCATCTCAAAAGGAACCGACAGATATTAATGCCCTGGCTGATGAATATCTCCGGCTTAACTTATCATGGCCTTCGGGCAAAAGACAAAACCTTTAATGCAACCATTCAAACCGATTTTGATAAAAGCATTGAAGCAATATATATAGTGCCCCAGGAAATAGGCAGGGTGCTTCTTAATTTTTTACCAATGCATTTTATACAGTAACTGAAAAAAAGAAACAGCTCCAGGAAAGCCCGCCTGTGTCTCAGCCAGCTTACGAGCCAACAGTTATCGTAAGCACAAAAAAAGTGGCTGGTAAAGTAGAAATATCTGTAAAAGATAATGGAACAGGCATTCCGGAAAAAGTATTGGATAAAATATACCAGCCATTCTTTACCACAAAACCTACAGGACAGGGAACCGGGTTAGGCCTGTCATTGAGTTATGATATAATTAAAGCACATGGCGGCGAATTAAAAGTAAAAACCAAAGAAGGTGAGGGTGCAGAGTTTATTATTCAACTACCGGTAGCCTGAATGTGTGAACCATGATTCATTGGATTATTGGATTAAAAATAAAAATGATTGTACTCTTAATTAATCATATTAATCTTTCTAAATCACGGTTCGGACAACTACAGTATAAAAACAATTGTAATTTTAATTAAAAGTGATGGCCTTCTAAAAAAACCTAAAAGTTACCATGAAAACAAAAGAAGGTGAATTACAGAGTTAATGACTATTTTACCTTATTATTAAAGTATAAACTAAGGCTATGAAAATTTTAGTAGTTGATGATGAAAAAGATATGCAAACATTATTTGAACAACGGTTTCGAAAGGAAATTCGCAACCGCGAAATGGAATTTATCTTTGCGTTTTCGGGGGAAGAAGCACTAAATTATCTGAATCAGCACGTACATGAAGTAGTATTGATACTTTCTGACATCAATATGCCGGGCATGAGTGGCCTCGAATTACTTGAGCATATTAAACAGAAATATAGCAAGCCTCCGCCAATGGTGATGATGATTACAGCCTATGGCGATGCTGAAAACTATAACGAGGCGATACATTTGGGTGCGGATGATTTTCTTACAAAACCCCTTGACTTTAATGTATTGAAAGAAAAATTAAAACTAAACTTTAATGACAAAAATATTAGTCGTTGATGATGAAATTGATCTGGAGGTACTCATCAAACAAAAATTCAGGAAGCAAATAAGGGAAAATCAATATGAATTTGTTTTTGCTGTAAACGGAAATGATGCGCTTGACAAATTACAGCAACATCCTGATGTTGATGTTGTGCTCTGCGATATTAATATGCCTGGCATGGATGGGCTAACCTTATTGACAAAATTGAAGGATATCAGCCCTTTAATAAAGGCTGTTATTGTATCAGCTTATGGGGATATGGAAAATATACGCACGGCTATGAATCGGGGCGCTTTTGATTTTTTATGCAAACCGGTAAATTTTGAAGACCTGGAACTTACGATGAAGAAAACAATTGAGCATGTTGCACAATTACGAAAAACCCTGCAGGCAATTAAAGAAAATAATATTTTGCGCATGTATGTGGATGAAACAGTGCTGAATTTTATGAACCGCCGCGAATTTGAAACGTCCCTGATGGTGAATGAAACGATAGAAGCAACGGTAGTGTTTATCGATATTTGCTGCTTTACAACCATTAGTGAAACCGAACCTGCAGACAAAGTAGTAAAGCTGCTGAACAGGTATTTTGATGTGATGGTAAAAGAAATTATTGCGCAAGGCGGTTATATCGATAAATTTATTGGTGATGCGGTAATGGCTGTATTCCGTGGAGATTTTCACTTAGACCGCGCTATTGAAGCCGGCCTTACGGTAAGGTCGCAAATAGATAAATTTCCTAATGAATCAGATCATCCAAATTTTTCACCAAAAGTTTCCATCGGTATAAACAGTGGCGAAATGATCAGTGGAAATATCGGCTCCGCCAATCTTCGCCGCCTTGATTATACAGTTATTGGTGACGTAGTAAATACAGCGCAACGGTTACAGTCTGTTGCCCGCGACGGACAAATCTTAATTGACGAAATTTCTTATAAAAAAGTAAAGGAATATTTTCAATGTCAAAAGGCAGATGAAGTCAGCCTTAAAAATAAAAAAGGGTCTGTTGTTGTATATGAAGTTCTGGGTTAAAATAAACATTCTGCATTGCCGCATTTATTAACAGGTGACCTGCAAAAAAATACAAAAGAATAAATCCATTTTACCAGGAAGATAATTAACACCAACTAATGCCTGCACAAGAAATTTGTTGATATATATCGCTTTATGCTAACAAAGGAAAAATATAAAATTATTAAGTCCGATATCCTGTTAAAATTAAAAAACGGGCTATCAAAAGATCTGACATATCACACCCTGCAACACACTCTTGACATTCTAAAGAATGCAGAAAGAATTGCCCTCAGTGAAAATATAAATAACGATGAAGACCTGCTTCTTCTAAAAGTTGCATGTCTTTATCATGACAGTGGTTTTTTGTTTACGTACAAGGGTCATGAAAAAGAGTCGTGCAATCTGGTAAAGAAAGATTTACAGGCCTATGATTGCAATGGGAAGCAGGTTGACGTTATATGTAATTTGATCATGGCCACAGAAATTCCGCAAAGCCCCCGTAACAAGATGGAAGAAATTATCTGCGACGCCGACTTAGACTACTTAGGGACTTCAGATTTTTTCACGATCAGTAACAACCTGTTCCTGGAATTAAAAACAAAAGGATTGGTGACTTCGAAAAAGGAATGGGACACAACGCAGGTAAACTTCCTGAAAAAGCATTCCTATTTTACTGAAACCAGCAGGAAGCTACGGGAAGCACAAAAATTAGCACATCTTAAAGTAATCGAATCAATGATTTAAATCAGGTAATTACCTATATTTAAAAGTAAAAATATTTAAAAAAATGAAACCGTATAAATTAAATATTAAATTAATAGTGGCGTCGGTTGGGATTTTTAGCTTGCTAATTTTTTCAGTGGTGTTGATTATATTTAATATTACCAAGGTGCAGACTGTAGGGGAAATTTTACTTGAATATGCTTACATTATTGCACCTACCAGCCTTCTCTGGATCCTGACAGATAAACTTTTATGGCATACTAAATTGTTTCAAACGATACGGAGCCCATTAAATATCCCTCCTGATATAAGGGGGCGGTGGGAAGGTACTCTTGAAAACGCAGATGGCAGCCAGGTACAAAAATTTGTGATTGAAGTAAAAGAAACGCTTACAACATTGATCGTTCATACGTATACTTCAATAGGCCATTCCGCCAGCATCCTGTCTGAAATAGCGGCTTCAGAACATGAAGATAAATTTACCTTGTGCTATCTATGGCAAGGCGAGCTTAATACTTCTATGAAAGATGTTCACCAGAGAGAAATCTTCCACGGGTACACAATGCTTCATCTTCATGAAAATGAATCACCAAAGGTTTTAAAAGGATTTTATTTCACCAATCGCCCCTCCTCTCAAACGAGGGGTGGTATTCAATTAGAATGGGTATCTCATAATTTAAAACGTAAGCTTGAATAATCTAATAACGTGCAGGCAACCGGAACCATCTGTCAGCCATAAGACGATGACTTAACCGCTTAAAGCGAAAAATGATATCATCGGCACTCTATAACGAGGCGGCGGGTGCCAGGCCACTTTCCGCAACCCTTGAATTGATAAAATCAATCCATGGATTTTACAAAAAGGAATTTATTCCGCAGTTCTCATGTGTGGGGCGATTTTCATGGCCAGGTACTTATTAAAGAGTTTCTGCTGTATTGATATCATCATCTCTATTTTTTCGATACTCAATTATATTTAGCTGTTCTGTATCACTTTTCCTTTTTACATAATTTCCTGTTATTGTAAATCCAAGTCCTTCCGGGATCCTTCTGCTGGCGACATTTTCTTTATCGACGGGGTACAATAGATGCTCAAAATCAAGGTGCGTTTTTGCCCAGTCTGTCAAAGCTCTTACTGTTTCTTTTCCATAACCCTTCCCATGAGCAGATTTTTTAATCCATAAACCAATTTCAATGGCTTTGGTGTTTATGTTGTGCATTCCGCAGCATCCTAAAAATTCGTTACCATTATTTCTGAGAAGTATGCATAATTGAACACTCGCTTTACGCTCAAGCTCTTCCATGGAGTTTCTGATAAATTCTTCCGTCATTGTAATCTCGCCATTAGGCGTAAACGGCATGTACCTGGTAACTTCAGCGGTAAATTCGCGGCAGATCTCTGCTTTATATTCCATCGAAACAGGACGCAGAACAACTCGTTTTGCAGTTATCTCAATATTTGAATTAATAGATGTCATTGGTGGATAAACAACTTGTTATCTGGTAAACCTATTCCGGCATTCTCTTTATGTGGAATGAACATCAAAACTATGAATAACGCCAGTAAATTTTTTCGTGTCATTACAGCCGGGATAAAAGCCTGTGGTAAATTGCGACAAATTATAACTTAACAGCCAACAACATGGTCAGTCAGTTTCCGGTGCATTCCATAACCGGTTTAAACCAACTTATTGATGCAAAGAAAAATCCCTTTGCATCTCTGCAAAGGGATTTTATATTTTACATCGTACATTTTACATCGTACGCGGTACATGCGATGATTAATATCCCATATCACCCATTCCACCACCGCCGCCCATTTGAGGCATAGCTGGTTTGTCTTTTTCAGGCCTGTCAGATATTACACATTCAGTAGTCAACAACATACCTGCAATTGAAGCTGCATTTTCCAATGCAATGCGGGTAACTTTTGTTGGATCAATAACACCTGCTGCCATCAAATTTTCATATACTTCAGTACGTGCATTGAAACCAAAATCACCTTTACCTTCTTTTATTTTCTGTACAACAATGCTACCTTCAATACCACTGTTGATAACGATCTGGCGAAATGGCTCTTCAACAGCACGTTTTACGATCTGGATACCGGTAGTTTCATCTTCATTAACACCTTTTAATTTTTCAAGGCTTTCAATAGCACGGATATAAGCAACACCGCCACCAGGAACAATTCCTTCTTCAACAGCAGCCCTTGTTGCATGCAAGAGCATCATCAACACGGTCTTTCTTTTCTTTCATTTCAACTTCAGTAGCAGCACCAACATATAATACAGCAACACCACCGCTTAATTTAGCAAGACGCTCCTGCAATTTTTCTTTATCATAATCAGATGTTGTTGTTTCGATCTGGCTTTGATCTGGTTTACACGTGCAGTAATATCTGCTTTGTCACCTTTACCACCAACGATAGTTGTATTGTCTTTGTCAATAGTAACAGAAGCAGCTTCACCCAGATAAGTAAGATCAGCATTTTCCAGTTTGTAACCCTGTTCTTCACTGATAACAATACCTTTTGTAAGTACTGCCATATCCTGCAGCATTTCTTTTCTGCGGTCACCAAAACCAGGAGCTTTTACAGCAGCAACTTTAAGAGTGCCACGTAATTTATTTACAACCAATGTTGCCAAGGCTTCACCTTCAAGATCTTCAGCAATGATCAAAAGCGGACGGCCACTTTGTGCAACTTTTTCCAGAATATGAAGAATATCTTTCATGGTAGATATCTTCTTATCATATATTAATATGTATGGATTTTGCAATTCAGCTTCCATTTTTTCGCTGTTGGTTACAAAATATGGAGAAATATAACCGCGGTCAAATTGCATACCTTCTACAACTTCTACAGTTGTATCAGTTCCTTTTGCTTCTTCAACAGTTATAACACCTTCTTTACCCACTTTTGTCATTGCCTGTGCAATCAGCTTACCGATTGATTCATCATTATTGGCAGAAATAGATGCTACCTGCTCAATCTTATCATTATTATCACCAACTGCTTCAGATTGTTTTCTCAAGTGTTCAACAACAGCAATTACCGCTTTGTCAATACCGCGTTTCAAATCCATTGGATTTGCGCCTGCAGCAACATTTTTCAAACCTTCGCTTATGATAGATTGTGCAAGAACTGTGCAGTTGTAGTACCATCACCTGCAATATCTGCAGTTTTTGAAGCCACTTCTTTTACCATTTGCGCACCCATATTTTCAATAGGATCTTCCAGTTCAATTTCTTTTGCAACAGTTACACCATCTTTAGTTACAATCGGAGCGCCAAATTTCTTTTCAATAACTACGTTACGGCCTTTTGGCCCAAGGGTTACTTTTACCGCGTTTGCCAATGTATCTACGCCCTTTTTCATTTTATTGCGGGCTTCGATTTCAAAAAATATTTGTTTTGACATATTATTATTAGATTAAATTTTAAATGAATGATTAGAAAATAAGTGTTAACTCACCTTCATTAAAATATCGGAAGCTCTCATAATTAAATAATCTTCTCCCTCAATGGTAATTTCAGTTCCGCCATATTTACCATACATAACGGTATCTCCGGCTTTTATCTGGAGTGGTATTAAATTACCTGTTTGCTCAGCATATTTTCCTTTTCCTACAGCGACTACTGTGCCTTTTTGAGGCTTTTCTTTTGCGGTATCAGGAATAATAATACCACCTGCAGTTTTTTCTTCTGCTGCATTGGGTTTCACCAGAACTCTGTCATCAAAGAGTTCAAAATTGTCTTTTGCCATAATAGTAAAATTTTTTTTGATTTATTTATTGGAGTTGCAAATGTACACGAATAATTGTACCAAAACCCGCAATCAGTTTTGTTGTCATATCTATAACATAACATGGCAGAATTACAGCTAAATTAATCAGTCAAAATTTCATACAGCCATTTCTACCGGATTGGATAGGCACCTGCAATAACGTGCTGTATTTAGCGGAAGTCTTAAATTCCCCAGTCCTTTTGAAGATTTTCGAAGCGTGCGTTTCCGGCAGCCGCGGTTGCAGATAATGGCCTTTTAGCTGTTTTTGGCGAAAGGCCTCATAAAGGGTAACGGCGCAGGCAACCGAAATATTAAGTGATTTAATAATTCCAACCTGCGGAATGATAAAATCGCCATCAGAATATGGCGAATATCTTCACTAACCCCTATAGTTTCATTGCCAAAAACAAGGGCAACAGATTCAGTAAGATCCAGCTTGAAAACATCAGCTGCGCCTTCACTAAGGTGGGTCGTATATACTTTTCGTATATCGGTTTCTTATTTCTTCAAAACATTTTTCAGCATCAGTAAACTGATGGATGGTAAGCCATTTGGCCGCTGTAGATGAGCTTCTGTACCCCCATTTTTTATGGGGCGGAATACGGTTATTCAAAATGTAAACATCCTGTATGCCCACAGCATCACAGGTACGCATAACCGCAGAAACATTGTGAGGGTCAAATACATTTTCCAGCACCACCGTAATATCAGGCTGTCGCTGGCTAAGCACTTTATTAAGGCGGTTATATCGTTGCGGGGTCATGTTTGTATACCGTAATGTAAATAAATATTTGACTAGTGTTATGTTAATTATAAAGCTGCGCTTTGAGCGTAAATTGTCATAGGTGCACTGTGAACTCCAGCTATCCACCACGGACAATTCACGATTAACATAACACCAGCTGATTATTAACCGGCATACTTTAAACACAAGGTTTTATTTGTCATGCCTTTCTTTCAAAAGATCCACAATATCATCAAGTGAAACATTTTTTGCCTGCAGCAAAATGAGGTAATGAAACAATAAATCTGCTGCTTCATTTATAAAAAGTTTCTTATTGTTGTCTTTTGATTCTATAACCAATTCAATCGCTTCCTCTCCCACTTTCTGGGCGATGGCATTGAGGCCCTTTCTAAACAATGTAGATGTATAAGACCCGGAAACCGGGTATTTTTTTCTGCCATAGATAATTTTTTCAAGAGTTCGTAAAAAATCATCAGCAGTATTTGGCTCATTGAAGCAGGTTTCGGCGCCCGTATGGCATACTATTCCATCCGGCTTTGCTTTTATAAGTAATGTATCAAAATCACAGTCGTGCTTTATATCAACCAGGTGCAAAAATTTCTTACTTGTTTCACCCTTTACCCATAAACGCTGCTTGCTGCGGCTATAAAAAGTTACCAGCCTGGTGTCTATAGTTTCCTGGAGGGCTTCGCAGGTTCATAAACCCAAGCATTAACACCACCTTGGTGGATGCATCCTGTACAATAACCGGCACCAGATCATCTCTCTGATTTTGAAAAGTCAACTTTTCTGACCAACTCAGCATAATTTTTTATCATAATCTTACATTAACATTTTTTTCATATAAAAATTGTTTTAAAGCCGGTATACCAATTTCGCCAAAATGAAAAACGCTTGCCGCTAATGCAGCATCGGCATTGGCATTAATAAAAACATCTGCAAAATGCTGCATGTTACCCGCACCGCCCGAAGCAATAACCGGAACGCGCAAGTTTTGCCGAAAATAAGGCAGTAATATCTTCTGCAAAACCATCTTTGGTTCCGTCATTATTCATTGACGTCAGCAAAATCTCGCCAACGCCAAGGTCTACTGCCTGCTTTGCCCAATCAAAAGCCTTCATCCCTGTTTTTACTCTTCCACCGTTTAAATAAACGTACCAGTTTCCATCGGGTTCTTTTTTGGTATCTATGGCAAGCACTACGCACTGGCTTCCAAATTCTTTAGCCATTTCATTTATAAGAGCCGGGATTTTTAAAAGCAGCGGAATTCACAGAAATTTTATCAGCACCGTTTTGCAATAATTCGAAAGCATTTTCAACAGAAGCAATGCCACCGCCGACTGTAAATGGAATATTAATATGAGCCGCAATATTTTTAACGAGTTCCACCAGTGTTTTTCTTTTTTCAACGGTTGCAGTAATATCCAGAAATACAAGTTCGTCTGCCCCTTCCCGTGAGTAATGCATTGCAAGCTCAACCGGATCTCCCGCATCCCGGATATTTACAAAATTAATTCCTTTTACAGTTCTGCCATTGTTGATATCAAGGCAGGGTATAATTCTTTTTGCAAGCATTAATTAGTCATTTAAAAAATCTTTGATTTGCTGCATTGTTATCTTACCTTCATAAAGCGCTTTTCCGACTATAGCTCCGGTGCAGCCGGTTCTTTTAAGATAAGAAGGTCTTCATAACACGAAATACCTCCGCTGGCAATAAGATGCAATGAAGAAAACCGCTGCAAAATTTCTTTGTATAACTCGGCAGCCGGCCCCAGCATCATACCATCTTTTGAAATATCAGTACAAAACAATTTATTGATGTTTAACCTGATAAGGCTTTCGATAAAATCAAATATATCAATGCCGGTATCTTCCTTCCAGCCTTGTATTTTTATTTTCCTTTCAAAGACATCTGCACCAGGCAAAAATTTTTGCGGCCCGAAACTCAATGAGCCATTGATGAAACAATGCCGGGTTTTTGACAATAACACTTCCAACACTTATCATGGAAGCTCCCGCATTAAAAACTGCTTCTGCATCCTCTGTCGTTTTTATGCCGCCCCCGAAATCAATAGTAAGCGCTGTATTCCGGGAAATATTTTCAAGCGTACTCAAATTTTTTAATCCCGCGCCGCCCGCGCCATCCAGGTCAACGATATGTATTCTCTTCAAACCAACGCCCTCAAAGCGTTTTGCAACCTCAAGCGGGGTCATCAGCATAAACGGTTTTTTTTGAAAAATCTCCTTTACTGAGCCGTACGCATTTGCCATCAATAATATCAATTGCCGGTATTAATTCCATCTACAAAATTTTTAAAAAATTTGAAATGATTTGAATACCTGTTGAAGCAGATTTTTCTGAATGGAACTGTACTCCATAAAAATTATCCTGCCTGTATAGCTGCACTATAAGGAATTATATAATCGGTAGTAGCAATTGTCATTGGCGATAATTCGGCATAGTAACTATGTACATAATACACAAATGAATTTTCCTTGATGCCATCAAATAATGGCGAGGAAAGACCGGCAATTGTATTCCATCCCATCTGCGGAATTTTAAAAGAAGCGCCATTTTTTGCTTGTGCCCGGCATTTTGAAATTTTTTTACCGTCACATCAAAAATACCAAGGCATTTTGTATCTCCTTCTTCGCTTTGGTTACATAATAATTGCAGCCCGAGACAAATACCTAATACCGGTTGCTGAAGAGATACAATGACTTTATCGAGGCCCGTTCTTTTTAAATATTCCATGGCAGAAGCTGCATTTCCCACGCCGGGAAAAATAACTTTGTCCGCACCGGTTATTTCTGCCGGGTTATCAGTTACAACAGCGTTTACGCCTAACCGTTGTAAGGCATACAAAACGCTTTGCACGTTGCCCGCATTATATTGTATGATCGCAATTTTCACAGTAAGCCTTTTGTTGTTGGTAAAGAATTAGTTCTGCGGATCCCTTCTTATCGCCATTTTAATTGATTTTGCAAATGCTTTAAAAACAGATTCAATTTTATGATGCTCATTGTCTCCTTCCGCTTTGATGTTCAGGTTACATTTCGCCGCATCACTGAATGATTTGAAAAAGTGATAAAACATTTCTGTGGGCATCTCCCCTATTTTTTCACGTTTAAATTCTACATCCCATACCAGCCAGCTTCTTCCTCCAAAATCAATAGCAACCTGCGCAAGGCAATCATCCATTGGAAGCAGGAATCCATATCTTTCTATACCCCGCTTATCACCTAAAGCCTAGTAAGATGGCCTCGCCCAGCGCCAGCGCAACATCTTCAATAGTGTGGTGCTCATCAATATGAAGGTCGCCTTTGCAAACTATTTGAATATCGATTCCGGAATGCTTTGAAACCTGCTCAAGCATGTGATCAAAAAAACCCAGCCCTGTTCGAATATCTGAAATTCCTTCGCCGTCGAGATTAAGCGCGATTTCAATTTTAGTTTCATTGGTATTCCTCGAATGCTCAATTTTGCGGGGCGGCCGTTTCAAAAATTCATAAAAATCTTTCCAGTGTTGCGTTTCAACAGCAATTACACGCGGACAAGTTCTTTTGCTGAAACATCCACTTCCGCCGAACCCAATGCATCATGGTTATTGAGCCACATCGCCCTGCAACCAAGATTGTCTGCAAGCTTTACATCAGTAATCCTGTCGCCTATTACAAATGAATTATCCAGATCATATTCTTCTGAATTCATGTAGGCTGTGAGCATTCCTGTACCCGGCTTACGGGTAGGCTTTATTTTCATAAGGGAAGCTGCGGTCAATGCATATTTTTGAAAAAATAATTCCTTCATTTTCCAACGCTTTTAAAATAAAATTTTGAATTGGCCAAAAAGAATCCTCAGGAAAAGATGGCGTACCTAACCCATCCTGGTTGGTTACCATTACTAATTCATAGTCAAATTCTCGGACAATTTTTGTAAGATATTCAAACATGTGTGGATAAAACTCGAGCTTCGCAAACGCATCCAGTTGGTATGTTGGCGGGGCCTCTTTAATAAGCGTTCCATCACGATCAATAAACAAAACCCTGCGCCGCGTGCGTTCCTCCGGTAACTTAGTTCGCCCCTCTTCCGAAATAAGTAGGGCCGGCTTCCCGTCTTCAATAGCGTTACTCGTATTCATATTCTTTTCTACAATTTCTGTATTCATAAGTATAAATAATGCGTCATAGAATTTCAGTAAGGTGTCCCGTTAGCTTATAGTATTCTAATACGTTAGTGGAACTCTTGGTAAAGTTTCAAATTTTCTTAATGCGTCTATTAAAATTTCATTCTCCTGCGGAGTGCCTACCGTTATCCTCAGACAATTTTCGCAAAGGGGCTCTCTACTCCTGTTGCGAACAATAATTTTTTGCGCCGATAAATATTTGTACAAGCTGCCTGCATCATCTGTTCTTATCAAAATAAAATTTGCATCGGAAGGATAAATATTTTGAATAAAATTAAATTGAGAAAGCCGTTGCTGAAGCTTTGTCCTTTCATCGACCGTATTTTTTATATTTTTATTTACTTCTTCAATATGCGATAAAGCAGCAATGCCGAGTTCCTGCGAGGCCTTATTGATATTATAAGGTGGCTTAACCTTATTAAAAAGCCCAATTATTTTTTCAGAGGCGAATGCCAGTCCCAGCCTCAGTGCGGCAAGCCCCCATGCCTTTGAAAGTGTTTGCATTACCACCAGGTTTTCATATTCGGTAAGCTCCTGTAAAAAAGTTTTTTGCCTTGAATAATTAATATACGCCTCATCAATGATTACAATGCCCGGAAAATTATTCAGAAGCAATTCTATATCAATCCTGTTCATATTATTTCCCGTAGGATTATTTGGCGAACAAATAAACAGGAGTTTGGTATTTGCATCCGCAGACTGCAAAATGGCTTCAACATTGAGCTGGAAATCTTTTGTAAGATTTACTTCTTTTAACTGAACATCATTGATATTGCCACAAACTTTATACATTCCATAAGTAGGCGGGCAAATAATAACATTATCTTTTCCCGGCTCACAAAAAATGCGGTAAGCCAGGTCAATCACTTCATCACTGCCATTACCAATAAAAATATTTTGTGGAGGAACGCCTTTTATTTTAGAAAGTTCCTCCTTTAACTGCCACTGCAAAGGATCAGGATACCGGTTGTAACTTACATCTAGCGGTGACCCATAGCTGTTTTCGTTGGCATCTAAGAAAACCGAAGCGTTCCCCGCGTATTCTGCCCTTGCGGAAGAATACGGCTCAAGCATTTTTATGTTTTCTCTTACAAGGTTGTAGAGGTTAAAATTTTTCATGCCATTATTTTTTCATGCGGATACTTACTGCATTTATATGAGCATCCAGCCCTTCGGCACCCGCCATTCTTTGTAACTGTCGGGCCAATGTTTTTGATTCCTTTTTTACTAATCGTCTGAAAGGTAATTTTTTTCACAAAGCTGTCTACCGAAATGCCACTTTGTGCCCTGGCAGAGCCATTTGTAGGCAGCGAGTGATTCGTGCCTGACGCATAGTCACCGGCACTTTCCGGAGAATAATTTCCGAGGAAAACACTTCCTGCATTTTTTATATATTTTACGATTTTTTCTGATTTTTTCGATGCAATTATTAAATGCTCCGGTGCATATTCATTTAAGAAATCGAAAGCTTCCTTTATTGATCGAAAATACTAAAAAACGGCTATCAGAAAGGCTTTTCTCAACAATGTCTCTTCTTGGCAGCAGATGCAATTGCCTGGCAAGTTGTTTAATTACTTTGGCAATGATCCGTTGATTTTCGGCGACCAGTACTACCTGGCTGTCCGGCCCATGTTCAGCCTGGCTTAACAAATCTGCTGCAACAAATTCCGGAACGCAAGTCTCATCTGCATAAATAGCTAATTCACTCGGGCCCGCAAACATATCGACTGCTACATTTTTAAGATTTACTAATTTCTTTGCGCAATTTACATACTGATTACCCGGGCCAAATATCTTATCTGCTTTTTGAATGCTCTGTGTGCCATAAGCCATGGCGGCAATCGCCTGTGCCCCTCCCAATTTATAGATCTTATTGATCCCCATAAGTTGGGCAACAAACAGGATTACAGAGTTTATTTTCCCATTTTCATTTGCCGGTGTGCAAACGGTGATATTGCGGCAACCTGCTATCCGTGCGGGAATAGCAAGCATTAATAATGTGGAAAATAACGGAGCCGTACCTCCCGGTATGTATAAGCCGATATTTTCTATAGGCACGCTTTTTCGCCAGCATACAATCCCCTGCATGGTCTTTATTTCTTTTACTTTTTCTTTTTGACTGACGATGAAATTTTTCAATATTTTTTTTAGCAAGGAGTATAGCTTTTTTTAAATCCTTATCAATTGAAATGGTTGCTGCCAAAATCTCTTCCGGACTTACTAATAAGTTATCCGGGGCAAATCCGTCAAATTGCAAAGAATAGATTTTTAATGCTTCATCGCCTTTATGCTTAACGGTTTCTAAAATTTCAGAAACGGACGCCACAAGCTCCGCAGTATTTAAGTGCGGCCTTTGTACCAACTGCGGCCATTTTTCTCTTGGAGGATTTATAAGAATTGGAGTTCATTACATCTTTTTTTACAATATCATTTTTTCAATGGGTACCACAAGAATCCCTTCTGCACCAAATGATTTCAATTTTTCAATTATTTCCCAAAAATCACTTTCATTCACCACGCTTTGCACACTACTCCAGCCACTTTCGGCAAGTGGCACAATAGTAGGGCTTTTCATCCCCGGTAAAATTGAAGCAATATTTTTTAACTGTGAATCCGGCGCATTCAATAAGATATATTTATTATTTTTTGCTGTTTTTACTGCATTAATACGCATCAGTAAATTGGAAAGTATTTTTTTATTTTCGTCCGTTAAATTTTTATTAGAGACCAGCACAGCTTCAGAATTCAGCACAACTTCTACTTCTTTTAAGCCCATTGGTAAAAAGTGTGCTTCCGCTGCTTACCAAATCGCAGATGGCGTGAGCAAGGCCAATACCAGGCGCTATTTCCACAGAACCGCTAATTTCATGAATCTCTGCATGGACTTTTCTGTTATCAAGAAAATTTTGAAGGAGCCGTTGTATAGGATGTTGCAATTTTTAAATTTTCCAAATCGGCAACGCTTTGATAGTCCATATTTTTTGGCACCGCAATACTTAACCTGCAATAACCAAAGCCGAGCCTGCTTACAACATCAATATCTTTATTTTTTTCATGTACCACATTTTCACCTACAAAGCCTACATCAGCCACGCTGTCAAAAACATATTGGGGAATATCATCGTCCCGTAAAAAATAAACTTCTACCGGAAAATTGAACCCTACTGCTTTCAATTGCCTGTTACCGTTATTGATCTCAATACCGCATTCTTTTAAAAGTTGTAACGAGTGATCATACAGCCTGCCTGATTTCTGCACTGCTATTTTAAGCATTACTTTATTTTTAAATGAAAAAAGGCTCACTTTTCAGTAAGCCCCTTTTTGAAAATATGTTTAATTACATACCAGTCAACATAGCTTACGCTGCTGGAAAGAGATGGTGATGGTATGTGTGTATTGCCTGATTCATTATTTGCACAAAGTAATGAATGAAAAGTTATTGTAACAAAAAAAGTTTTGCAATTAAAACGGGTCCACCGAAACACCAATGCCATCGAGATCATTATAAAGAACTTTTCCATCCTCAAATTTCACGCCGTCACCCACATCGCCGGCAAGCAAGAGGGGCCCATCCATATCAACGTAATCCAGCAATGGCAATAACTGCGCGATAGCAGATGTGCCGATGGAGCTTTCGTTCATACTGCCAACCATCACCTTCATTGAAAGTTCGCGGGCTTTGGTTATCATACGCAGCGCCGGAGTTATTCCGCTGCATTTAGTGAGCTTAATATTTATGCCATGAAAATGTTCATGACATTTTTCAACATCCCGTTCGTCTACGCAACTTTCATCCGCAATAAGCGGTAAGGGCGAATTCTTATATAAAAATTTCATTCCTTCCCAGTCATCTTTAGCCAGGGGCTGTTCAATAAATTCGACATCCAGTTTTTCAAAGGCTTTTATTTTATTAAGGGCTTCACCTGCTTCCCATGCAGCATTTGCATCAATTCTAAAAACAGAAGAGGTATGTTTCCTTAATTCTGTAATTATCTCCACATCATTAGGCGTGCCTAATTTTATTTTATAAACCGGCCAGGGTTTCTCTTTCATTTTACCAACCATATTTTCGATGGTATCTATACCGATCGTATAATCGGTAAGTGGATTTTTTGAAATATCAAGGTTCCATAGTGAATACAATTGCTTCCCTTTAAGTTTCCCATATAAGTCCCAGCCTGCCATATCAAGCGCACACACTAAAAAAGGATTTTGAGGAAATAAATGATGCAGGTAATGCCAGTATCTTTCGGGATGCGTGAAAGCAAATTTTTCAATAAAAGGTCTTTTTGACTCCAGGTCGGCAATCATTTTATCAACGGTAATATTATAATGAACAATTGCGGGAGCTTCTCCATAACCTTTTATTCCAAGGTATTCGAGTTCTATAAGCAGTGATGGCTGATGTGTTTTTGTTCCTTTAGAAATGGTAAAAGGATACCTGAATGGCAGATTTGATGATTTATATTTTATTTGCATAACCCTGGCCCTGGCGGAACACGTCCGTAACTGTTGAACTTAATCACCGAACAAACATAACTCTAATTGTCAGGGATATTTTAATTTGTGAATCAATGAATTTTTTAGTTGTTTTACAACCCGGTCGCCGTCTCACAGCACCTCATTATTCGTAAATCTAAATACTTTCAAACTTACCCTCTGTAAAGTTCTTGTCTCAACTTATCATGGTCCTTTTACTTTTTCAGTTTGATGTATGCTTCCATCTATTCCAATTACAAGTTTTCATTTATGTCCATAAAAATCTGCAATATATTTTGTAATTGGGTGTTGCCTCTTAAATCTAAAATCTGAAAAGTATTTAAATAATTCAATAAAATTATTTCCAATACTTTTTTTCATAATGGTAGAAGATAATCCCTTATTACCGTTCACAGGCCCGGGTTTCTTAGGAATGGGAAGCGGGTTTCCCACTTCAGGGGATTGGCGTATTTAAAGTTGCCCTCCCACTTTCTCTTACATATTTATTTATTTCTGCGTTGAAATCATTTTCCTTTAGCAGATCTTCCAGGTTCAGGTGCATGCGATATTGCCAGAAATGATTCGGATCGGAGGGGATATTGATTCTTTCCTCATTAGGGTTCGCCCGGCGGATCTTTTCACTAATTCCCAATAAATCCTGCAACAAGAAAATACTCCACATGGCCGGTGAGTACAAATGCTGTAAGACAATTTCTTTATTGATCCAGGGCTCACAATAAAAAGGCGCCTGCCCATAATGGCCCAGCATAGATTTATAAAATTCCTCTGTCTTGCCCCGGTCTTCTTCCCACCACCCTCTTATAGTACTCATATCGTGTGTGGAAGGAGTTACAACTGACAGGTATGGCGCATCATTCGGGATGAAAAAATTCTGTTTTAGGATCTTTCGGCATACGTTCAATTTCAAGGCTGAGAATGCCCAATTGTTTCATTACTTCAGGAACGCAATGAGGAACCATTCCAAGATCTTCACCACAAATAAGCATATTAGTGCTGCGCTTCAATTGGGGTAATTTTTTCAAAGCTTCCTTTCTCCAAAAATCATCCTGCCTCTGGTAAAAATAATTAATGTACAATTCGGACAATCGCTCTTTAACAGGAATTTCCAACTGCTCAAATGATGAAGTATTTTGCATTGCGATCCTGAAATGAAACTTCTGCCCACCTGAATTTTCTTCTTCGAGGAAAATGACATTGCTTATTAAATCGAAAAGGCATTGCTTTATTTTATCTTTTTCCTCAACGGAGTTCTGTTGAAAGTATTGAGCGACTTTTCTTTGGGTGCTGAATTCATTCTTCAGCCTGTATTGTTCATTAGAAGACGCCTCCAAAAAATGTTCTTTTATATAGTCTGCATGCCCATTACATGTGGCTGCAAGAATTTCATCGGTTATAAAAGGTTTGCAATACCGATCATAATCAAACTCAATATGATCCGATTTGAACTCTGAAATATCGACAGGAATTGCCGGAACAAACCTGCCCAATATACCATCAACGGCATGCAATGGGAATGCTCCATATCCTGAAAAATCCCAGGATATGATCTATCCGGAAGGCATCGAAATAATTACTCATCTGGTCAAAACGAAGACGCCACCACCCGAACCCATCTTCTTTCATCTTAATCCAGTTATAAGTTGGAAATCCCCAGTTCTGTCCTTTTACAGCAAAATCATCCGGGGGCGCCCCTGACTGTTCATTAAGGTTGTATAGAGATGGATTTGCCCAGGCATCGCAACTATAGCGATGAATCCCAATGGGAATATCTCCCTTTAAAACAATTTTATGCCTATGTGCATAATCTACGGCGAACTTCATTTGCAGATGAAGATGGTATTGAACAAAATAGAAAAAAGCGATCTCATCATAATGACGCCGCGTAGGCGCTACCAATTCTCTGAATCTCAGATTCGTTATAAATTTTATACTTCTTCCACTGATTAAAATCGGCTGTTTTATTTTTATCACGCAGGTAAGAAAATGCGGCATAAGGTACAAGCCAATGGCGGTTCAATTCAAAAAACTCAAAATAATCCGGGTCGTTTTTGAAGGCATCTTTTGATGCGAGATACAATTCCTTCAAAACAGCCCATTTAAATTTCATTACCTGCTCATAATCAAAAACGGCCAGGTCATTGAGTTGCTTTTGCTTCTTCCGGAGCGGTTTTAGAATGTAGTCAAAATCTTTGCCGGCGATTTTCTCAAGGTTAATATATAACGGATGCAATGCAAACGCCGAAATTGCCGCATAGGGATAAGAATCTTGCCAGGTATGAGTTGCGGTAGTATCATTTACGGGCAGTAACTGAATGAGTTGCAAACCCGTTTGCCTTGCCCAGTCAATAAGCAGCGGGATATCTGTAAATTCTCCCACGCCGAAACTGTTTTTAGACCGGAGGCTAAAAACAGGGATTGCAACACCTGCACCTTTCCAGCCGGCAACCGGGCATCGTACAAAGCCATCGTGAATAATTGTGAGAGAAGTTTCACCTTCATTTTTTTGAAGAATTCGGTTCTCACCTTCTTCAAAGCGAACCAGTTCTTTTTGATCAACATTGTAGATGCCATATTTGTAAGAAGCCGGCCATTCATTTGCGCTTAATTGTATACGGCCGATAAACCAGTTATTTTTTGGGATAAACAGAACAGGATCGGTTGTGCTCCAGCTTTTCAAATTTACCGTGGAGCCACACATACAAATAGTTTCCCCAGGTTGCAGCAAGGGCGCCTTAACTCTAAACTCATGGGTATACCTTACAGGAAAATCAGGCTTCACCCTCGTAACCGCAGGAAGGAGAACCTGGCTAAAAGGCCGCGTAAAAAAAGCATTTGTTGGATCTGACGCCACATTCCACATATCAAATACGGTAATTGTTTTTCCATAGGTTACAGATAAGTCAATCCCCCGGCTTTCTTCTCCGTCGAAAGTTTCAGAGCCGTCTTTATCTCTTAAAAAATATCTGTATAAAACAATATCATCAAAATTTTGTGGAAATTCAAGTTCAAGATGCCAGAAATCATCATTTAGATACAGTAATCCGGCGGCCTGTGCAGGATCGTTATTTCCTAAAAAGTCATTATTACCCAGAATAAAAAGATTCTGGCCAAATTCTGTATGATACCTTAAATAAAAATGAATCATCATTAATCAGTAGTTAAAACAACAATAATACGTTTGAGCTACCATGTAAAATATACACAACTGGTAACAACAATAAAGAATTTATTACCGGGCAGGACAATTGTACAAGTTATTATTGCTAAAAAACAAACAGGAATCCAAACCAAAGAACGAAAAATATAAAACCGAGCCAGGCTGAGGTTATTCTGTCTTTCCTGGTTGTTGTTTCATTTTTTTGATTTTGGTGAGAAGTGTAGACCAACAATATGCCAAGCGGCCCTATAATCGCAGCGATAACAAACCAGAGAAGGTCTAATTTAAATTTGCCCTTTTTTTTGGATCAAAATAATCATTGATTAAAAGATCAGGATTTCTTTTTAGATCCTTTTTTATTTGCCGTTGGATTACTCTAAAATATATTCTATCAATTAAATTAAGCTTCCTGCCCGTAACAGCAGCAAATTCTTTCGCAGACAGGTTAACAAAAACGGACGCCTTTAGATAATCAGGATTTTTTATTTCAGTTTTATTTTCATCTGCCGGAAGTCTGACAATTGAAAAAGAAAAGCTTCCCTGGCAGAAAAAAAGCATTAAAAGAATAATTAAAGCCGATGCGCTTATAAGTTTTTGACGAGTTAACATTTTCATTGTTATTGAGAAGTGATTTTAAAGTAAGCCTTGTATTGCAAATGTAATTTTTAATTGCTGCAAACAAAAAAAGAGGCTGCAAAATGTGCAACCTCTTTATATAACTATCTTTATTGAGAGAATTATTTCACTTCTTCAAACTCTGCATCGGTAACCGTATCACCTGCGCCGGCATTGGCATTCGCTTCGGCACCCTCATGCGGTTGTTGAGTATTTCCCTGGCCATCTCCATTTGCAGCTCCTTGCTGAGTAGACTTGTACATTTCTTCACTTGCCGCTGTCCACGCTGCATTCATTTCTGCAACGGCTGTATCTATTGCAGCTACATCCTGTAACTTATGGGCTTCTTTTAATTTAGCCAGTGCAGCTTCGATCGGCGCCTTTTTATCAGGGGAAATCTTGTCGCCGTATTCTTTAATTTGTTTTTCCGTTTGGAAAATTAAGCTATCTGCCTGGTTGATTTTCTCGATTTTTTCTTTTGCCAGCTTATCCGTTGCCTCATTGGCCTTGGCTTCATTTTTCATCTTCTCAATTTCATCTTTACTCAAACCACTGCCCGCTTCAATTCTTATATTATGAGACTTGCCGGTACCTTTATCTTTTGCCGAAACATTAAGTATACCATTTGCATCTATATCAAACGCAACTTCAATTTGAGGAACGCCCCTGGGTGCCGGTGGAATACCATCAAGGTTGAAGGTGCCCAGGCTTTTATTTTGATTAGCCAATGGCCTTTCACCCTGCAGCACATGAATTTGCACCCCCGGCTGGTTATCACTTGCAGTGGAGAACGTTTCCATCTTCTTAGTAGGAATAGTGGTGTTGCTGTCAATAAGCCTTGTCATCACACCACCCATTGTTTCAATACCGAGGGAAAGTGGCGTAACATCAAGCAGCAATACATCTTTCACTTCACCGGTTAAAACACCTCCCTGTATAGCTGCACCTATTGCAACAACTTCATCAGGATTTACACTTTTGTTCGGCTTTCTTCCGGAAGAATTTTTCCACCATTTCCTGAACTTTCGGAATACGGGTAGAACCACCGACAAGTATTACTTCTTTTATATCGGATATGCTAAGGCCAGCATCTTTTATAGCTGCCTCACATGGCTTCAAACATCTTGTAAATAATTCATCGGTAATTTTTTCAAATTGTGCCCTCGTGAGCTTTTTTACAAGGTGCTTTGGAACCCCGTCCACTGCGGTGATGTATGGAAGATTAATCTCGGTTTCGCTTGAAGAAGACAATTCAATTTTTGCTTTTTCGGCAGCTTCTTTTAAACGCTGCCAGCTCATAGGATCTTTATGCAAATCAATACCTTCATCTTTTTTGAATTCTGCTGCCAGCCAATCCATGATCAGTTTATCAAAATCATCCCCGCCGAGATGTGTATCCCCATTGGTGGATTTTACTTCAAAAACACCATCACCTAATTCAAGAATTGAAATATCAAAAGTACCACCACCAAGGTCAAACACTGCTATTTTTTGATCAATACTTTTTTTATCCAATCCATAAGCCAGGGCAGCGGCTGTAGGTTCATTTATGATACGGCGTACATTTAGCCCCGCAATTTCACCTGCTTCTTTTGTTGCCTGCCTTTGCGCGTCATTGAAATAAGCCGGAACAGTGATTACGGCTTCATTAACTTCCTGGCCTAAATAATCTTCAGCCGTTTTTTTCATTTTTTGAAGGATCATCGCAGAAATTTCCTGCGGTGTATACGGCCTGCCATCTATATCAATCCGAACAGTATTATTATCACCCTTTACTACTTTGTAGCTCCAATGTCCTGCTTCGCTGGTTACTTCATCCCATTTATGCCCCATAAACCTTTTAACGCTCATGACGGTGTTGTGAGGATTAGTTATAGCCTGGCGTTTTGCAGGATCACCAACTTTGCGTTCCCCATTTTTTAGAAAGGCCACAACCGAAGGAGTTGTACGGCGCCCCTCATCATTAGGAATTACAACGGGTTCATTTCCCTCCATTACTGCCACGCAGCTATTGGTAGTACCTAAATCTATACCTATAATTTTTGCCATAATCTTATTTTTTTAATAAGACTATGTTGACAAGGTTTGTGCCAAGGGAGGAAAAGTGCAAAAATGGCAGTTAATTAAACACTTCAATATTCAAATATTCTCTGGCCCGTCAATAATTGAATTATCGACCCGGAAAGTGAAGTTTTTTTGAGTAATATAACTGATGGTGATTACAATAACAGTTGCAATTATTTGAGAAAGAAATGCCTCCATATGGAGATATTCTATAAAAAGATTCAGGACGAAATAATTAATAACAAGGTTAAGGATAAAAGATAGAAAATAACGAAATAACTGGATCCTGCCCTTTAAATAGGAATCTGAAAAAACTATAAACTTATTTAATATAAATCCAAGGGTGAAAGAAAAAAAGCCTGCCAAAAATAATGAGGCATTGTGCGGTTTAAACACGATGATCCCTGCGTCAAAATTTTCTTTGTCAAAAATGTAATGAAAGCCAACAAAATAAATCAGGAGTCCCGACAATGTATTAATACCCCCGCAAACTGCATATCGAAAAGTCTGTTCAGGCATCAATTTTTTAAAAGGCGGGTAAAAAAAATCTATCAAGCCAATTATTTTTTTTCGCATCACCTGATTAAATGAATCACAAAATAAAATTCCCAATCAACTTAAGTGACCGGGAATTTTATTACTGATATTTAAAATAATTTATCTAATTACATAACGTAGACCAATGCCTAATGCCAGGTTAGAGCCGCTACTGGGAGCCAAATAAAAAAACGGATCAAATGCAAGGCTAACGGCAATGGGCGCATCTGCAAACTTGTAATCAACGCCCCCGGTAAGCCGCAAAGCGAAAGTAGTTTCCCTTCCTCTACCGGTTCCAAATCCAAGCATTCCGCCGCCGCCTACGAAATATTGAAGGCCATCAACGCCCGTAATAGGTGCCTGGTATTCATATAATCCTTCGACACCAAGCCCACCACTAAAAAAAAGCAAGGAACCTTCCACCGCAGTATTCAAAGTTATTGAATGCCTGATGTTGATGCCACCGAGGGAACCATTGCCCGTATAAAATTTTGCACCAACAGCAGTTTGATAATCCTGCGAATTCACTTCCGCATCCTGCGCCTTTACGCTGAAGGATACCAGGGAAATAAATGCAATAAATAGAAAGGACGCTTTTTTCATAACGATAATTTTGTTAAATGGGTAGACTAATTAGTGATGCGACAAAAATATCCAATTAACTAACGCTGCCTAAAATATTTTAAAGATATAGGCCAAAGAACTTCTTTTTTATATTTTCTTTATGAGTGTCTGTATGAACAAACGGCTATTTAGCGACTAAACGGCGATAGTAAACGGCATCGCAGATTAGTTATATAGTTCTGTATGTAGCTTTTTTATGCGCTCATCTGCCAGGTATTCATCGTATGTGCAAAGCCTGTCAATAATACCTTTGGGCGTAATTTCAATAATCCGGTTGGCAACAGTATCCATAAACTGGTGATCATGTGTCGTCAGTAAAACAATGCCGGGAAAATTTATCATGCCGTCATTAAAAGCTGTAATACTTTCAAGATCGAGATGATTGGTGGGTTCATCCAGGATGACCACATTTGGATTTTGCAACATCATCCTGCTTATCATGCACCGCACCTTTTCACCACCGCTAAGGACAGATGTTTTCTTCATAATTTCATCTCCGCTAAAAAGCATTTTGCCAAGAAAGCCTCTTAAAAAATCTTCGTCAACGTCAGTATAATGATCGGGAACATATTGACGCAGCCAATCCATTAAAGTAAGATTGCCGGTAAAAAATTCCGTGTTATCATTAGGCAAATAAGCAGTGGTTATGGTGGTTCCCCATTCAAATTTTCCGCTATCCGGCTTCATTCTATTGGTAATAATTTCAAAGAAAGAGGTAAGCGCAACGGGGTCTTTGCTCAGGAAAGCGATCTTTTGCCCCTTTACAATGTCAAAATTTACGTTGTTGAAAAGCACTCTGCCATCAATGCTTTTAGTGAGCTTCTGCACATTTAATATCTGGTTCCCGGGATCTCTTTCAGGCTTAAATATGATGCCGGGATATTTCCGGTTACTGGGAGTGATATCTTCAAACACCAGTTTATCCAGTGCTTTTTTACGCGAGGTAGCCTGTTTGCTTTTTGATGCATTGGCGCTGAAGCGGGCAATAAATTCAAGAAGGTCCTTCTTCTTCTCCTCCATCTTTTTATTCTTATCACCTGCCTGACGTGCCGCGAGCTGGCTGCTCTCATACCAGAATGTATAGTTACCTGTATAAATTTTTATTTTTTGTTTGTCAACATCTGCTACATGCGTACACACCGCATCAAGAAAATGACGATCATGGCTTACTACCAGGACGATATTTTCATAATCGGCTAAAAAATTTTCGAGCCACGAAATGGTTTCCACATCAAGATTATTAGTGGGCTCATCCAGCAAAAGAATATCAGGATTTCCAAACAGCGCCTGCGCCAGCAACACCCTTACTTTTATATTAGCCCCGATATCTTTCATCAACATCTGGTGCAGTTCTTCCGGCACGCCCAGTTCATTTAAAAATGTGGCTGCGTCACTTTCGGCAGTGTATCCACCCATTTCCCCGAATTCAGCTTCGAGTTCACCTGCTTTCATGCCATCCGCCTCGCTAAAATCTTCCTTCATGTAAATAGCATCTTTCTCCAGCATTACGTCCCACATTCTTTTATGGCCCATCATCACCGTATTTAGTACGCTTACCTCATCAAACTCAAACTGGTCCTGTCTTAATACTGCCATCCGCTCACCCGGAGTTATACTTATCGAGCCTTTATTTGGTTCAATTTCCCCACTGATTATTTTTAATAAGGTAGATTTGCCAGCGCCGTTAGCACCAATAATACCATAGCAATTTCCTTTTGTGAAATTGAGATTCACCTCATCAAACAAAACCCTTTTGCCATAAGCAAGCGTTACATTATTTACACTTATCATGCTACTCCCTTTTTTTGAAGGCGCAAAAGTAAGAAAGAATTGTCAGGTATCAGCAATGAGCTATCAGCAATCAGGCATCGGCCATCAGCTATCAGGTATCAGCATTTAAGACACTATGAACTTCAAACTAACGAACGAGGAACTACGAACTATGAACCTAGACTTCAAACTATGAACTATGAATCACAAAACTTACAACTTTAATTAATTGCTTCCATATTAATCCTGTCGGGATAATCGGTAATGATTCCGTCTACTCCCATTTGATATAATCTTTTTGCGGCTTCGGGGTCATTAACGGTCCATGGAATAACTTGTATATTTTGCCGATGAAGTGAATCAATTATTGGCCGTGTTATCAAAGAATATTCGGGGCTGATGATATTGGGTTTAAATCCCAGGAGATTTTTGAAATCACCTAAAGGGATTTTATTGCCTGCATCAATGAGTAGTGAAAGTTTCATGGAAGGATATTTTTCACTCACGACTTTCAAACTGCGTATATCAAAGGACTGGATGATTACACGGCCCCCAATTTTTTTATCCTCAATTATCCCCATCAGCAAATCGGCATATTCTCCAGGCGCCGGGTGATATACATTATCACTGGAATCAAGAGATTTAATTTCAATATTATAAAAGATTTTTGAATGATTTGTTTTGATACAATATGCTTCCACAGTATCAATAAGGTCTGCCAGCATGGGTTTCACAACTTTCATTTTATGTTGTGACGGAAAACGGGGATGCGGCTTCAGGCCCACATCATATTCTTTTACTGAATCATAAGTCATGTGAAAAATATTATACTGCCATTCTTTTTTTGCCTCGATCGTATCACCGGACGGAAGCGTGGTGATTTCATGGCTAAAAAAGGGCTCATGGCTTACAACGACTTTCTTATCAGCAGTTATCACAACATCCATTTCAAGGGTATTTACTTGAAGGTCTATCGCTTTAAGCATTGCCGGTATTGTATTTTCGGGCATCAATCCCCGGCAGCCCCGGTGCCCCTGCAGATCAAACTTTTGAGGAACATGCATTGTGCATGATATATACAGTATTGCAGGAAAATACGAAACGAGTAACCGCATAAATAAAATTCATGCTAAAATAATGACTGTATGTTATTAGCACAACAAAAACCTGTTATGATGATCAGGCGCTTTTTCTTTTATAATGAATGAGCCAGTTTGTTTTCCAGTTGATGCCATTATCCGTTGTAGATTCCCATCTCCAGTCAAATTTTTGAGGAGAAATATTAAAAAACACCATTCTGGATATTATTTCTTTTCCATCCGGTAACTTTTGCGAACCAGTGGTTAAAGTCATTTCATTGTTTTCATATTTTCCCGTGAGCGAAATATATCCTCCCGTATTATCAATCCATGTCTGTTGCCAGATTTTTTTGCGTGCACTATACACACTCCAGCTACTTCCGGAATATTTGATCGATGGATCATAAAAATTTTCATTTACAGTACACCCATCCATAATTTTCAAAACCCTGTTAGTACCATGACTGGTATCATTCCAGGTGAGTTCCCAATCTCCAATCCAAAAATCAAATTGCGATGCTTCGGGTGTTGAACATGGCCTCTGTGAAACTGTATTTTGTGCATATACGCCATGAATGGCAAATAGCAGGAATATGAGGTAAGTCCATCTTTTCATAACAATAGCTTTATCATAAAATTACAAAACACTGAACGTGTTTTTGTTCCATGTGTACATCAATGCTACCATTAAAACCTAATTTCCTCCAAAGTATTTGAAAAGGCAATTTTTTCTGAATTAGGAAAGCTAATTTTGCAGCTCATTTACAAAACATGCCATTCACAATTTCTATACAATCTGCTGTATCAAAAAGCCTTGGAGAATTATACGGGCAGGTATTTACGGAAAAGGATTTCCAGATTAATGAAACGAAGCCAGAATTTGAAGGGGATTATACCATTGTACTTTTTGCGTTGGTAAAAAAATTAAAAATAGCTCCTGAAGTACTGGCAAAAGACCTCGGGGAAAATCTTCTTAAAAATAATCCCGGTTTTATTTCAGGATATAATGTAATAAAGGCTTTTTTAAACCTGAGCCTTACCGAAGAATCATTATATTCTTTTCTTACAACAAATTACAAAGATGCCAGCTTTGGTAAAAAACCTTTCAACCATAAAAAGGTGATGGTGGAATATTCATCTCCTAATACCAATAAACCTTTGCACCTTGGGCATTTAAGAAATATTTTTTTAGGCTGGAGCGTTGCAGAAATTTTGAAGGCAAATGGAAATGAGGTATTTAAATCAAGTATAGTAAATGACCGTGGTATTCATATTTGCAAAAGCATGATCGCCTGGCAGGAATTTGCAAACGGAGCAACTCCGCAATCTACAAGTACAAAAGGCGATCATTTTGTTGGCGATTATTATGTAAAGTTCAATGATGAATATAAAAAAGAAGTAAAGGAATTGATAGACACAGGCAAGACAAAGGAAGAGGCAGAAAAAGAAGCACCTATAATGAAAAAAACACAGCAGATGCTGCTGGATTGGGAACAGGGTAAGCCTGAAGTAATAGAACTTTGGAATAAAATGAATGGATGGGTATATGAGGGATTTGATGAAACTTACAAACGCATAGGAAGTGACTTTGATCACACATTTTATGAAAGCCAGACTTATATTCTTGGGAAAAATTTTGTACAGGAAGGTTTGCGAACCGGGGCATTTTATAAAAAAGAAGATGGAAGTGTATGGATTGATCTTCCGTGATGCGGGGCTCGATGAAAAGCTTATTACTGAGAGGTGATGGCACATCTGTTTATATAACGCAGGATATTGGGCTTGTAAAGGAAAAATTTGATGAGTATCATTTAGATGAAAGTATTTATGTGATTGGCGATGAGCAAATTTATCACATGAAAGTTCTGATAGAAATTTGCCGGAAACTGGGGATGCCTTTTGCAGATAAAATTCTTCATTTAAGTTATGGAATGGTCGAGCTAACCACCGGAAAAATGAAAAGCCGCGAAGGCACTGTTGTAGATGCCGACGATCTTATTGATGAAATGATTGCAACTTCAAAACATCATACCGAAGAACTTGGAAAAGTAAAAGATTTTACTGAAGAAGAATTAAAAAATTTGTATGAAATACTTGGAATAGGAGCCATGAAATTTTATTTATTGCGTGTTGAGCCAAAAAAGCGCATGATTTTTAACCCTGAAGAAAGCATAGATTTCCATGGTTTCACCGGGCCTTTTGTTCAATATACCTATGCAAGAATCCAATCAATTTTGAGAAAGATTGGAGGAAGAGTGGCGGCAGGCAGTGCGCAGTTAACCGGCTACAGTACGCAGGAGGCAATAAGCAGTACGCAATGGGCAGAACAAAAACTTCTGCCGCTGGAAAGACAATTTTAATTTTTCTTGAAAAATATTCCAACATCATATCGCAGGCAGCAGAGGAACTTAATCCTTCTGTAATTGCCAATTATGCTTTTCATTTGGCAAAAACATTTAATTCATTTTATGCAGAACATTCAGTTGCCAATGCCGAAAATGAGGAAAAAAAATTACTTCGTCTACACGTTGCCGTAATGACCGCAACAGTTATAAAAAGCGCTTTGCAGTTATTAGGAATAGCAGTTCCGGAAAGGATGTAGCTGATAGCTTAGTAAGGTATGAGGTATAGTGTCTTATCAGCTGTTACCTGATACGCTGATACCTAATACCTCTCTACACAACAACTTCACTTAAACTGCGTTTAGCTTAGGCAGTTATATCATTAAATTGTTAATTAAGTACCTGGATTACTTTTTAAACATTAAATATGTATCTTTGCACACAATTATATACTCTACTTAGCAGACTGGATCGTCTTCCCCACAGGTAAAAGCTCATCAAGTCATAGGTTTTGAGCATATTCGTAACAAATTTTAGAAATCTTTTTCGATTCGGGGAAGGTATCATTTACATTAAAATATTATATTTTGAATTTTAAAGAATTGCATTTAATTGCGCCCATATTAAAGGCGCTGGAGGCAGAGGGCTATACTGTCCCTACGCCTATCCAGGAACAATCTATTCCGGATGTTCTTAAGGGAAAAGATTTATTGGGCTGTGCGCAAACGGGCACTGGTAAAACAGCAGCGTTTGCTATTCCCATATTGCAAAATTTATTTCTGCAAAGAAATCATGACGTTGATAACAACAATATTAAAGCACTTATACTTACGCCAACACGTGAGCTGGCCATACAAATAGATGAGAGCTTTGCGTCTTATGGAAAGTATACAGGCATACGGCATATGGTCGTTTTCGGAGGGGTATCACAATATCATCAAACCAATGAATTGCGCCGTGGCATTGATATATTAATTGCAACACCCGGCAGGTTACTGGACCTGGTTGCACAAAGATTTATTAATCTTCAGCATATAAAAATGTTTGTGCTTGATGAAGCCGACCGTATGCTGGACATGGGCTTTATTAATGATGTTAAAAAAATCATTGCAAAACTACCCGTTAAAAGACAAACGTTATTCTTTTCAGCAACAATGCCGCCGGAAATCTCAAGGTTATCCGCTTCGATATTAACTAACCCGGTAAGGGTAGAAGTAACTCCTGTTTCGTCGACTGCAGAGAATGTTGACCAATCTGTTTACCTGGTTGAAAAAAATGATAAACGCCAATTGTTGATTCATCTTTTAAAAAACAATGCGATCCAAAGCGCGCTTGTGTTTACAAGAACTAAACATGGCGCTGATAAAATTGCAAAGGAATTGTACAGGGCAAATATAAGTGCCGATGCGATTCATGGAAATAAAACACAATCTGCCCGACAGAATGCATTAAATAATTTTAAGAACGGAAAAATCCGCGTACTGGTCGCCACCGATATTGCAGCACGCGGCATTGATGTGGATGCGCTTAGCCATGTAATTAATTTTGAGTTGCCCAACATTCCTGAAACTTATGTGCACCGGATTGGCCGTACAGGCAGAGCAGGCGCATCGGGAATAGCCTTGTCTTTTTGTGATATGGAAGAAAGAGAATTCTTACGTGATATTCATAAATTAATTGATCAAACGATTCCTGTTGTAGAGGATCATCCCTATGCAAGTACCATGCAATTTGTACAATCACCCATTGCTCAAAAAAACCCTCTCTCCCGTAAGCCTGCATCACACAGCGGCTTTAGAAGAACGAGAAGCTGGTCGCAGGGCAGAGGCCGATAGGAACCCGTTATAATTTAAAGATACTTGAACATTGATTATTGAATATTGAGTGTTGAATATTGAATATTAGTGTTGAATATTTGGCATTTAAAATAATCAATACTCAATGCTCAACACTCAATGTTCAAGTTGAACACCTAACGATCTGGTTGATCTCCCAAAATTATTAAATCAAATCCTGCGACCCTTCTTCGGCATTTCTTCATTTCAATGAAAATATTTATTTTGTTTAATTTAATAAACAAAATAATTTGTCATGGGCAATAAAGATAAACGTGTGGATGTATACATCTCAAAGTCTGCCGATTTTGCAAAACCAATCCTAATACATTTAAGGGAAGTGGTACATACAGCGTGTCCCGATACGCAGGAAACCATCAAATGGAGTTTTCCGCATTTCGACTATAAGGGAATGCTATGCAGTATGGCTGCTTTTAAAGAGCACTGTGCCTTTGGTTTCTGGAAAACCGCATTGATGAAAGATGCGAATGAAATGATGGGGAAAAATGAATATGCAATGGGCCATCTGGGTAAAATAACCAGCCTGGCAGATCTTCCGCCGGACAAAAAAATTATTGCATGGATAAAAGAGGCGATGAAATTAAATGATGACAATGTAAAGTTGCCGGACAGAAAAAAAACCACATCAAAAAATGAAATTGAAATTCCGGTCGCTTTTCAAAAAGCTTTGACTAAAAATAAAACGGCTGCAACAACCTTCAACAATTTCAGCCCTTCACATAAATATGAATATCTTGAATGGATAACTGAAGCAAAAACTGAGGAGACCATGAATAAAAGAATTACTACGACTATTGAATGGCTTACAGAAGGGAAATCGAGGAACTGGAAATATATGAAGAAGTAAATGTTTGCCTGCAGAAATCTTTTTAATATCAGGTGTACTAAAGTGATTTTTTATGATGTACCTTAATGCCGATAGGTTTGGATAAAACGCAAAGAAGTTGCCGTAAAAAGTTTAAATAAAAACTCGCTAAGAAAGCACAGGCTATTCCAATCAGATGTTCACAGGCACGAAAAAAATTAAACTCGCTGTAAAGAAAATTATCAAGTTTGAATCTATCATTTTATAATATCATGCAATAAAATAATAAAGCTTCCGCCAGATTACAACGGCAAACGGGAAAATAGCCGCCAGGGCAGTATTATCAATTGGCACAAACTCTACTTGAGAAGCCCGGAAGGAATAATGCAAAAAAGGCATTTGATTATTTTAAAATTTGCGATAATTATATCCCGGGCTATAAGGATGTAACCTCACAAATAAGCCAGGCTTATGACAGGCTTGTTATAAATGTGGTTATCGATTCCCTGCGGGATAATGCTTTCTTTTTAAAGAGCAGTTGGGGCAAAGCCGGCTATGATTTGAGCAACGAATACTTTCAGCAAAAATTGATAACGGACTTGCAAAACACGTTGATACGAGGTGATTATCCGGCCAGGTTTTACACACAGGAAGATGCGCGCAAAAATAACATACGGGTGGACTGGGTTGTTAATTTAAAATTAGTGAAGATAAATATTCCTGTCGTCAGAACCGTCAGTTCTACCACCCGTTCAGCTACAGAAGTATTCGCATCGGCCAGCGCCCGCAGTAATGACGCGGTAACGGGGTATGTTCCTGATCAGCCTATCTATAACACTGCAACGGCTTTCATTACCAGTAGCCAATCCAGCATTTCCGTAAGAGCTGTTCTGGAAGTAAATGTGAGAGATGCAGCAACCGGAAAAAATGTAAGTTCTAAGGCAGTCAAAGAAAAATATGAATGGTTTCACGATGAGTATGGATACACCGGCGATAGCAGGGCTGGTATTGGAACTAATCTAAGTCTCTATTCTAGTAACGTTTACTCTGGTACACCGCAAATGAGGGAAATAATAGCGAAACTTTATTCAAAAATTTATTCTCAAATAAAAGATAATATAAGTGTTGCCCTAAATTTAACGGTAATATAAAGTAATGAATGGATACGGATACAAGCTGCTACTTCGCATAATCCATTTCAAAATCTCCTTTTATTCTTTCCATTGAAGGATTGAAATAACCAAATTTTAAACCGGGAAATTCTTCTTTGATCAATTCCATCAATTGTTTTATGCCCATGCATTCCCTGTATCAGTTACACCTATTTTACCAAGATACCAATCAGGATCAATATTAAAATTTCGCCATTGGATCATTTTTAAGCCTGTTCTCTTATCAATTTTCGTAATGCTTCATATTCTTCAACGCTATCCGTCATGCCGGGAAATACAAAATAATTGATGCTTGTCCAGCCGCCATAACTGTTCACCACTTTCAGGCTTTCCATAATATCTTTAAATTCATAATTGTTCGGGCGGTAATAAGGAGTATAAATTTCTTCCCTTGCAGAATTGGTGCTTACGCGGATGCTGTTCAAACCTGCTTCACATAAGGCTTTTACGGCCTCCGGGTCGCTGCCGTTGGTATTGATATTGATGCTTCCTTTTTGTGTATGTTTTCTTATTTCAATGATAGCATCCCTAATTGTTTCCCACATCAGCAAAGGCTCGCCTTCACAACCCTGTCCAAAACTTACAATAGGAAATGGCGCTGTTTCAAGATGAGGAACTGTATATTCAACTATTTCTTCTGCTGTGGGTTTAAACGTTAGCCTGTCCTGTGTTGAAACAATCGTTTCTTCCTGCGGCTGAAATGAAATACAACCAATACAATTTGCATTGCATGCCGGTGAAATAGGCACGGGGCATTCCCATCTGCCCATAAAATAATTTCTTGCAGCAGGACAATGATAAGTAATGCAACAATTATTCGCAAGATGCTTTACCAAACGGTTATGCGGATACGCAGTTAAATACATTGCTGACACCTTCTTGTATCTTTTCTTCATCAAAACCTGCACTTTCCTGCCGGATATCATTTTCAATGCGTACCGCAGGAACATAAAATTTATCATTGTGCCATCCGGCAGCAGTATAACAAAACAATGGAAGTGTTTCTGCATCGGGCAATGTTTCATAAGCGGCCAGATAAGTACCTGTATATGCAGGCGGAATAAAAGCAGCAACTGCCCAGCCCTTTTCACACAAACGCATCTCGCCTGTTTTACATCAATGCCAATTCCACGCCGCCCGGGCAATTCATATAACTGGCCGCCCGTGGGTAATTCAATCCATTCATCTTTTGCCACGGGTAATGCATCCCAGCCGCTTCTGCCACATGCATATAAGGAAGTATCTTCAAAAATATTTCCTTTGCCATCAGAATATAATATGTAAGGATGGTGTTTCAATATACTAGTTGATTTATAATTGCTCTTTGAATAGATTCCTGGTTATTGATATAAGTGTTGCTTTGTGCAAATCATTAAATCTGATTTCATTAATGCTTATCATCTTCAATTTCTGCCTGGATTAATTTATTATTTTTAAAATCAATGGTTAAAATATTATCTTTTAAAATTACATTGTCAAGATTTCCCATGAATATGTTTTTTGTAGGAAAATTTATTTTTTTTACAGAATCTATCGTAAATACAAATGTAGTTTTTTGCAAAGATAAATGATATAAAATGCCTAATGAAAATGCAGGCAAATGCTAGCCAGTAATTTTGCAAGCGCTACCCAGCATCCGGCAAGAATAAAAAAAGAGATGCTCATTGATAAAAAAGACACTCTTATTTTTTTTTGATATATAAAGAAAATATACAGGCATATAAGCCGCAAAAGCAATAAAGCAGCAGCTGCTTTATAAAAATGAACGCCTGAAATTAAAAGAAAAATAAAAATTGCGAGATTTAATAACACCAGAAGCAACGCAATGAATCTATAAGATTTTATTTTCATTTTTAATGTGTAATTTCAAACTGATGCATGGCCATTAATTTTTCCTGCAACCATTAAGTTGCATAATTTAAAAAGAACTCTTGCTCCTACATTTTCATCCCATTCATTTGGGCTTATACCTACTTCATTGAGATCAAAGCCAATTAACTGCCTGCCGCTTTGCAATATTTTTTTAAAGAGATAAAAAATCTGCTCCGTTTCAAAGCCACCCTGCACCGGGGTTCCGGTATGCGGACAAAGCTTGGGATCAAGGCCATCAATATCAAAACTGATATAAACTTTTTCGGGAAGATTATTCACAATTTCATCTACTATCTGTTTCCATGAATCGCCTTCAAAAATTCGCTCTTTAATATCTTTATCGAAATAAGTTATTACCCGGTTATTGCTGTTGTTGATATAATCGTATTCTGCCGGCGAATAATCCCTTATGCCTACCTGCACCAGTCTTGTTAAGCTGCGGAATTTCCTTTAGCGCATTGTACATGATTGATGCATGAGAATATTTAAAACTTTCATATGCCTCCCGCAGGTCGCAATGTGCATCTATCTGCAAAATTCCAAAATCACCATGTTTTTCCGCAATAGCTTTAAAAAAACCAAATGGTGTGCTGTGGTCTCCGCCAACAACGCCTACCAATTTATCATTATCAAGCAATTCTTTCGTTTGCTCATAAACCCAATTGTTTAAAAAAACGCTTCCCGCATTCACTTCTTTCAAAGTTTTGCACATGAATTTATTATCGTCTACAACTCTCGCCCTGCGAAATATAATTGATTAACAATTCTGCTTCTTTGCGCAGATAATCGCTTTTCATTAAAATTTTTTTATCAATATCACGCATATAAAAGCCCTGTTTCCATCCATCTTTTACATCAGTATCAATAAGGTCAACCTGCAGGCTTGCTTTACAAATATGCTCTGCAGCCCTTGCTGTACCTGCTGTATAGCTTACTGTAACTTCCCAGGGAACAGGTAATAATAACCAATGCAGCGTCCTCTTCGCTAAAAGGAAGGCCGAAAATATTATTGTTAGGGTTTCCAACTGAGTTGGGATTAAAATTCGAAAGATCTGTCGTCATTTTATGTCAAAAAATTTTTAAGAGTGTGCAAAGATAGTGGAAACGCGATTAGTTCGATGTTAAGTTATAGTTCATAGTTAAAGTTGAGTTAGTTAGAGTTGCAATTGCAGTTTAAGTGCAGTTCAGCAGTTTCATTGTGTTCATATAATGCAAATGAAACATTGACTAATTAGCTAATTAACTAATTAACTTATTAACAATTAGCTAATTAACCATTTTGAAGTAATTTTGCGACTGGAAAAAGAAGAAAATGAAAACATCAAGTATCATTATTTTAGTAGCCATTGCAGCAGCAATTGGTGTGTTGTTAATGTATTCTGTTGATTTTTCAACCTATGATACTATTGGTTCTGCAAAGCAAAAACAGGGAAAATATGTTCATCTTATTGCAAAGCTTGATAAATCGAAGCCATTGCAATACGATGCAATAAAAGATCCTAATTATCTTTCCTTTTATGCAATTGACAGCCTTGGAACAAGCACACAAGTTATTTATCATAATACCAAGCCACCGGAACTTGAACAAAGTGAACGTGTTGTGTTGAAAGGAAAAATGGAAGGAAATATTTTTGAATGCGATAATATTTTACTAAAATGCCCTTCGAAATATAAAGATGATAAAAAACAACTGGAAAAAACAGTAACTCAATACTAAACTGCGACATGAAGTTTGAAGGTGAACATTTATTACCGGGGCAGATAGGACATTTTTTTGTATTGCTTGCTTTTGTTGCCTCTCTGGTTTCAACCATCGCTTATTTTAAGGCTTCTCATACAGTTGAAGATACCGGAAGCATGAAAAACGTTCATGGATACTTTTTGCACGAGGCGCTTTTTTTATACAGCTTTTTTCTTTGTTCACTGTTTTTTTTATCATTTATTATATCTGTTCTCATCATTATTTTGAATACCTCTATGCCTATAAACATGCCTCAAAGAACTGGAACCAAAATATTTACTGGCCTGTATTTGGGAAGGCCAGGAAGGAAGTTTTATTTTATGGTCGTTATGGCATTGTGTTTTGGGAAGCATCTTATTTTTACCAGTAAAAAAAGAGAAGCGCCGATACTTGCAGTGATAAGTGTTGCACAATGTATTTTATTGATGATGATTGTAGGCATTTATATTTTTGATGTACGCATTGGCAGCAGCCCTTTTGTATTAACAAGAAATGAAATCAAGGGCCCAATTTTCAGCCAGCCAAATTATCTTTCTTTTATAAAAGATGGTATTGGGTTAAATGTTTTGCTTAGAAATTACTGGATGGTTATTCATCCGCCGGTATTGTTTTTAGGATTTGCAAGTACGATTGTTCCATTGGGTTTTGCCTATTCATCGCTTAGTACAAAAAATTTTGGAGATTGGGTAAAGCCTGCATTGCCGTGGGCTTTGTTTAGTGGCTGTGTACTCGGCGCAGGGATTATGATGGGTGGAAAATGGGCTTATGAATCATTGTCATTTGGCGGTTACTGGGCCTGGGATCCTGTTGAAAATGCAGCCCTGGTGCCCTGGATGATCCTATTTGCAGGATTGCATTGCATGGCAATTTATAATGCAACAGGCAATGCATTGAGGGCATCCTACCTGTTTATTATTTTAAGTTATTTCTTTGTATTGTATTCTACTTTTCTTACACGTACCGGAATTCTCGGAGATACTTCTGTTCATTCTTTTACCGAAGCAGGCATGGCAATGAATGTACTGATTGGTATTTATGTGATTGTTATTATCACTTCCCATGTTATTTCTGTTTATAAAAAATTATAAAAAAATTCCTTCTATAAATAAAGAAGAAAATATTTCTTCCAGAGAATTCTGGATGTTCATCGGCTCGCTTATTTTTTTCTTTCTGCGCTTTTCATAATTGCCGTAACTTCTGCCGGTTTATAATAAAGTTTTCGGAACTAATTATGCTGATCCGCAGGACAGGGAATTTACTTATAATAAAGTGTTGGTGCTGGTTGCATTTATTGTTGGCTTGCTTACCGCCTTTCACAATATTTTAAATATAAGAATACCGGTAAAAAATATTTAATTAAAAAAATTATCGCTACCTCTATGCATTGCCGTTGTAATCTCTGTTTTGCTGGCTATATTTTATCCGATTGAATATACTAAAAAAGGCCCGGGTTTCTGGGTGCCATTTATCTTGCATTGTTTGCTTCTATATTTTCAGTTATTGCCAACGCCGCTTATTTAAAAACTGTGTTGAAAGGAAATTTAAAAGCAGGTGGCGGAGCCATTGCACACTTTGGCTTTGCTCTAATGATTACAGGAATGCTGATTTCATCGGGAAATAAACAAGTAATCAGTGATAACCGCAAAACCGGGTTGTTTATACCTTTTGATAAAGATCCTACAGGAAGAGAACCCAATAACCCTTTGGAGAATCTTACGCTTTTGAAGGAATGTGCCTACACAAATGGGAAAATATACTGTTACCTATCTTGACTGATTCTGCTGCTTTTGAAAAAAACCGCACTTTTTATAACCTTCATTTTCAAAAAATTGACAGTGCTACCGGGAAGGTGAATGAAGACTTTGAACTCACTCCGGATGCATACAGGATAAAGGATAATAATTTAAGCTCTAACCCGGGAACAAGGCATTATCTTTCTCATGATGTATTTACCTATATTTCTACTATTTCTGTAAAAAATGATAATACAGATACTGCAAAATTTACAATTCATGAAATGGCTTCCGGCGATACAGTTTTTTATTCAAAAGGGTTTTTTGTTCTAAACGGAGTTCTCAAAAATCCTGATAATGAAAGATTTCATTTTAAACCTTCGATACTGCACTGGTAGCGGATATTACAGTTTACGGCCATGATAGTACAAGTATAAAGGCCTATCCGGCCCTTACTATCAGCAACCAGCAAATTAATTATATCAGACGATACATTAGTCAGGCAAAATCTTTATCTCAATCTTGCAGGGCTGGCAAATAATAAAAAATTTAAAATCGGGGTAAAAGAATCAGATACTCTTACAGATTTTATAACACTCAAAGCTTATGTTTTCCCGTATATTAACCTTGTATGGGCTGGGCTGCTGATTATGGCTTGCGGATTTATAGTATCAATTGGGCGAAGAGCCAAAGCAGCTAATTATATTACGGCATTGTCTGTAATAGCAGTGCTTGCCGGTTGTTTTATATGTTTTTGATTGCCAATAGTTGAATATTTTTTCGCAACTTTTACAAATAAACTTTAAATCCATTCGTTTAAAGTTTTAAATTTACAGGCGTAATGCGTGCTATTCGATAAACATATTTTTAATTTTCTGCTGCTTATTTATCTTTTTAGTAGGCTCGGCTAATCATTCAATTGCACAATCAAAGTATGGCCCGAATGATACCATTTTAACGGTTGCAGTTGTTTATGAAGGCGATACTATCGAAGCAAAAACATTGGCGGGAGTTTATCTTTGGACAAGAAATAATATGAGTGCAAGAGAACGATGGACAAGGCTTAGAAATGCAGTATATGTTACTTATCCATATGCTAAAAAGGCCGGTATTGTTTTTAATGATATTGAAAAACATATTGCCGGCAATCCCGATAAACAATTTATAACAACATATATTAACAGCCGGGAGAAAGAATTAAAGAAAGAATTTACCGACCCGCTTACAAATTTATCGGTTTACCAGGGAAAATTTTAATGAAGCTTATCAACCGGGAAACGGGCGGTACTAATTGCTATGATATCCTGAAAGAATTGAAAGGCGGCTTTACGGCACGCTTCTGGCAAACAGTTGCATTCTTTTTTGGGAGTGATCTAAAACAACCTTATGATGCTAAAGGACAAGATGCAGATATAGAAACCATTGTAAAAGAAGTACAGAGAATGTATGGCTATTCCGGTTAGATTAGCAATTTAAATTAATATATCTGTATATTCGTAATCCATTTTAAAAGTTAATCTGGTCACAGGACTTTTTTTTTGACTTACCTTTACAACCGTCTTAATCATTTTCAAGCAGCATTCCGGCTTTATTGTTACTTTTAAGAATGAAATTAGATATTTTAGCGTTTGGTGTTCATCCCGATGATATTGAATTAAGTTGTGCAGGAACGCTGCTTGTTGAAAAAAACAACGGAAAAAAAGTTGGGATTATTGACCTTACCAGGGGTGAATTGGGAACCAGGGGAAACGCACAAACAAGAGAAGAGGAAGCCAGAAAATTCTGCACTCATTTTGGGTGTTGATATAAGAGAAAATCTTGATATGGCTGATGGGTTTTTTAAAAATGATAAAGACAACCAGCTTAAAATTATAAAAGTTCTTAGAAAATACAAGCCGGAAATTATTTTATGCAATGCACCGGACGACAGGCATCCTGATCATGGGCGCTCTGCAGACTTGGTAAAAGATGCGGCCTTTTTATCCGGGCTTAAAAAAATAGAAACCGACGGATGAACAGGGAAATTTACAGGAAGCATGGCGGCCCAAATATGTTTTTAATTATATACAGGATATTTATTTAACTCCTGCTTTTGTAATTGATATTTCAGATGTTTTTGATAAAAAAATTGAAGCAATTAAAGCATTTACAACACAGTTTTATAATCCTGAAGCAAGTGATAAAGAGCCGCAAACTTATATCTCCTCTCCTGAATTTTTAGAAAGCGTTATCAACCGCTCGAAAATGTTTGGGAGAATGATTGGCGTAAAATATGCAGAAGGATTTCTTTCCAGGAAAATGATGGGAATAAAATCTTTTGATGCTTTCATACAAAAAAATACTTAAAACAAATAATTGGCGTTACATATAAGGCGCTAACAAATATTAAATAAAAATGGCAACTCCTAAATTTCTTCAAGGCAAAGGTGATTTTCACCTTGAGCTTAAAAATCGTGTGAATCAATATTTTACTGATCATAAACGCCCAATGACCGGCAATACTGCATTGTTGTTTAAAGCCATTTTGTTCTGCATGGGTTATATTTTATTATATATTCACCTGGTATTTTTTACGCCTGTTGTGTGGGTGGCCATTCCTGAATGTGTATTATTTGGCGGCCTTACGGCTGCTATTGGCTTTAATGTAATGCATGATGGCGCACATGGAAGTTTCAGCAGGTTTAAAGCAGTAAATAAAATGGCCGGATTTTCTTTAAATTTTTTAGGAGCCAGCGCAATTATGTGGAATATGAAACATAATATTATTCACCATACGTATACCAACATTGATGGCGTTGATGATGATATTGAAGCCCGCCCATGGCTTAGGTTTGCTATAACACAAAAGAAATTAAAAATGCATAAATTCCAGCATTATTATTTTTGGTTTTTATATACATTTCTTCATTTGATCTGGGTATTTCTTACTGATTATAAAAAATATTTCTCACGTAAAATAGGCCCGGTACAGTTACGGAAAATGACAGTAAGGGAGCACATCTCTTTTTGGGCTGCAAAACTTATTTATGGTTTTATGTTTGTTGCATTACCTATTATGGTTATTGGGTTTTTCAAGCTGGCTCGTAGGTTTTTTAATTATTACTATGGTTACCGGCTTTGTAATAAGCATTGTATTTCAACTTGCACATACCGTTGAGCATACCGATTTTCCTTTGCCAAACGAAGCGACAGGTAAAATTGAAAATGAATGGGCCATACACCAGGTGGCTACCACAGCTAATTTTGCTACGGGTAATAGATTGATTTCCTGGCTTGTCGGGGGTTTAAATTTCCAGATAGAGCATCATTTGTTTCCAAAAATTTCACATGTGCATTATCCGGCAATCAGTAAAATAATTAAGCGTACCTGCAATGAATATGGCCTCACTTATATTGAATTTCCAAAAATGAGGCATGCCATACTTTCTCATGTGGCCTATTTAAGAAAGTTAGGAAAAGCAAACTAAAACGGCGGCAAATGCAGGTGTTGCATCCGTTACTATATAAATATTTTATAACTTTACAGGATGAATATCAATTTTCAAGATTTAGTACCCAAGGATTTCAATGACAATTCTCATGTGTGGGTTTACCAAAGTAACAGAAATTTTACCGTTAAGGAGACAATTCAAATTGAAGAACTTCTGAAAAATTTTACCAAAAGCTGGAAAAGCCATGGCACCCCTGTAAAAGGCTATGCCAATATATTCTTTGGACAGTTTATTATTTTAATGGCCGATGAAACTGCCATGGGAGTAAGTGGCTGCAGCACAGACAGCTCAGTAAGGCTAATTAAAAACATCGAGCAGGATTTCCAGGTAGAATTATTTGACAGGCTGATGCTTGCCTTTATAATACAGGAACGGATCCAGTTGCTACCGCTTTCAAAAATAACCAGCTACCTGGAGAATAATCTCATTGCAACAGAAACTTTATATTTTAATAATACAATTCTTACTAAAAAAGAATTGTTGAATAACTGGATAATCCCTGTTAAAGAAAGTTGGCTTGCCGTAAGAGTCTTTGAAAAAAGCTGAGAAACATGCTCTTGCCTTCTTTCCGGATGCCATATAATTCTGCTTTTACATCCGTAAAAGATCAGCTCCTTAAATCATTTAGAGAATTAATTCGAGTGATTTCTTATTAAACCGCCGCTCTTTTCCAGCCTTCAAGTATCATCGGTAAACTTTATTGACTGTCTTTAAACTCAGCAGTAAAAACAGGTAAAGCATTCGTCGCTTATTTTCCGTCCCACTCCACACTTGTTAAAGTATTCGATATTCAATTGAATGAATGTAGGTTACAAAATTTCTTGAAGCTATCATTTTGAATAAGCTTCTTGCGCTTTTACCACTAAAAATTTTGTTGAAGACTATTATTAACTTTCTGCCATCTTGTCGCCATATATAATTTGTTATCTTTGACATCCGGTTAAAAAATTGACTATGTCAGATATGGCTATAGATGTAAGTCATGACGAATTAAGGCAGGGTGAAGCTCTTGTGCCCGATGTTACTAGCGGTGGCTAATACGGCTGGAAAAAAATTTTATATAGAAAGTTATGGTTGCCAGATGAATTTTGCAGATAGTGAAGTGGTGGCTTCTATTTTACAGGAGAAAGGTTTTGGATTTACCCGGCATTTCCAGGAAGCTGATATGATCTTTCTGAATACCTGCTCGATTCGTGAAAAAGCTGAACTTACTGTAAGAAAACGACTGACAGAATTCAGGAAAATAAAAAAATACAATCCAGGCCTTCTTATCGGCGTATTGGGATGCATGGCAGAAAGGCTGAAATCAAAATTCATTGAAGAAGAAAAACTGGTAGATATTGTTGTAGGCCCTGATGCTTACAGAACTTTACCCGGCTTGATAGAAGAAGCCGAAAGCGGGCAAAAAGGGGTTAATGTTTTATTGAGCCGTGAAGAAACTTATGGTGATATTTCACCTGTAAGATTAAACAGTAATGGCGTCACCGCTTTTGTAAGCATTATGCGCGGCTGTAATAACATGTGTTCTTTTTGTGTAGTTCCGTTTACGCGTGGCCGTGAGAGAAGCCGTGACCCGGAATCTATATTAAATGAATGCACAGCGCTGTTTGAAGAAGGCTACCGGGAAGTTACTTTGCTTGGGCAAAATGTAGATAGCTATTCATGGCAGAATTCATCAGAAACTGAAATGGTTTCATTTGCGGGGCTGCTTGAAAAAGTTGCGCAGGTATCTCCATTGCTTCGTGTAAGGTTTTCAACTTCCCATCCGAAAGATATTACAGACGAAGTATTATTTACTATGGGCAAATATGAAAATATTTGCAAGTATATTCATTTACCGGTTCAAAGCGGAAGCAGCAGGATTTTACAAATGATGAACCGCACTTATACACGGGAATGGTATCTTTCAAAGGTTAACAGGATAAGAGAATTACTGCCTGGCTGTGGAATATCAACAGATATTATTACAGGTTTTTGTACCGAAACCGAAGAAGACCACCAGGAAACATTAAGCCTTATGGAATATTGCAGAGTACGATCTTGCTTATATGTTTTTTTATTCTGAACGCCCCGGAACTCTTGCTGCAAGGCGCTTTACAGATGATGTGCCCGAAGAAGTAAAAAAAAGAAGATTACAGGAAGTAGTGGCTTTACATCGTATTCAGTCTTTAAAAAGTATGCAAAGCGAAATTGGTAAAACTGTAAAAGTGTTAATAGAAGGCGACTCTAAAAAAAGTAATGAACATTGGTCGGGAAGAAGTGATAACAATAAAGTGGTTGTGTTTCCGAAAAATGGGAAGCTTCAAAAAGGAGATTATGCGGATGTAATAATAGAAAGTTGTACTGCCGGAACATTGATTGGAAAATTAAATAAATTCTATGATTGCAATAATTAAAGATAATATAGATGAAATAGTAAAAATTTGTGAAAGGATGCAAATCCAATCATTGTATTTATTCGGGTCCGCGAGTGATGAAAAGAAATTTAAAAAAAATAGTGACCTTGACTTTTTGTATCGATTTAAAAAAGATAAAAACGGGTTAACTATTTCAAAATATGATTACTTTGATTTGATGTTTGGGCTTGAAAAAATAACGGGGAAAAAAATAGATCTGGTTGCTGAAGAAAAAATAAAAAATAAAATTTTTCTTGCAAGAGTGTATGGAGAAAGGATAAAAGTATATGAATCCTGATTATACGAAATATCTGCAGGATATTATAGATTCGATCGAACTGATTGAATTTCACCTTGCTGAAATAAAATCCTTTACTGAATATGCGTCAAATTTTACTGTGATTGATGCCGTAGAACGAAGGTTGGCAATAATTGGTGAGGCATTGTGGAAGGCTTCAAAATTAAATGATAATATCTTAGTCACAGACCAAAACAAAATAATTGGCTTACGGCATATTCTTGTACATGATTATGATTTAATAAATGACGCTTCTATATGGAAAATAATTCATGCCAATTTAAAAATATTGAAAAAAGAAATACAAAGATATCAAGCTAAATACTAATGGATCAGCAATCAATAAAAAACAGGTTTGGAATAATAGGCACATCACCGGCACTTGGTATATGCATTGGATGTGGCTATACAAGTAGCGAATACAGATTTGAGTGTTTTGATAAATGGTGAAAGTGGTGTTGGTAAAGAAGTTTTTTCACATATCATACATTCCCTTTCGGCAAGAAAACACAATCCTTTTATTGCGGTTAACTGCGGAGCTATCCCTGAAGGGACCATCGACTCTGAACTTTTCGGCCATGAAAAAGGTTCCTTTACCGGTGCTGTTGATAGCCGTAAAGGATATTTCGAAACGGTAAACGGGGGAACTATATTTTTAGATGAAATCGGTGAAATGCCGTTAGGCACCCAGGCACGCTTGCTCCGTGTTCTTGAAGCGGGAGAATATATTCGCGTAGGTTCTTCCAAAGTGCAAAAAACGGATGTAAGGGTTATTGCAGCAACGAATAAAGATCTGTTGGAATATACCCATTCCGGCAGGTTTCGTGAAGATCTGTATTATCGTTTAAATACAGTTCCAATAAGAGTCCCGCCATTACGGGACCGGAAAGAGGACATTTATTTACTTTTCAGAAAATTTGCAGTTGATTTTGCAGATCGCTATAAATCACCTCCTTTACAGCTTGATGATGATGCGAAAAATGTGCTAATGAATTATCCCTGGCCCGGCAATGTAAGACAATTGAAAAATATTGCAGAACAGATTTCCGTACTCGCGCAGGAAAAAAATATTACCGGTGAGGAATTGAAAAAGTTTCTTCCTGAAACTAATTTTACCAGGCTGCCGGTGCTTGCTTCTGCCAATCAATCGGGCAACAATCAAAAAGAATTTAATAATGAAAGAGAAATATTATATAAGTTATTTTTCGATGTAAAGAAGGATGTTACAGAATTGAAAAGAATGTTTTTCGATGCGATGCAAAATCCTTCAGCCTTAAATAATCACAATTTTCAAAATGAAAAATTGCTGGATGATTTTCGAAATGAACAAACCAACCCTGTTATAAATACCAGTCAGCCTGTTGTGCTGAATAACAATATCGATCAGCATCATGAAGTTGAAGAATCATTAAGCATAATGGATGCAGAAAAAGAATTAATCATTAAAGCCTTAAAAAAACACCGCGGTAAAAGAAGAGATGCGTCAAGCGATCTGGGAATTAGTGAACGTACCTTGTACCGGAAATTGAAGGAATATAATATTAATGAATAAGTTAAAAGTTAATTGGTCAATTGGTAATTGGTTAATTGGTTAATTGGTTAATTGGAATTGTCAATTAGTTAATTGGTTTGAATAGGTATTGGTTAATTGTTGATTAGTTATGGCCGCCTGCTGATTGCTCAAGCTCATTGCTCATAGCTGATAGCTAATCCTTAATAGAAACTATTAAAAATGAAACTTAAATCACAAATAAAATTGTTGGCTTTGGTAAGCTTGCTATTTTTTACGCTAAGCTTTGCTACCTGCAAATATTCTACGAAAGACACTGCTCCTATCCCGCCGGAAGTAAAAACTTTCCGTGTTAATTATTTAGAAAATAAGGCGAGGTATGTAAACCCGCAACTTACACCGGCAATTACCGAAAAGCTAAAGCAAAAAATAATCGGGCAAACCAGGCTCAGGCAAACCAATAATGACGATGCACATTATGATATCGGTGGTTATTTATCAGATTATAGTGAAACCACTACCGGTATTTCGGGGCAAACGGCAAGTACCAACAGGCTCAATGTTACTTTTCATTTGATTTTCAAAAATACTCTTGACGAGAAAAAAAATTTCGAAGCTGATGTTACCAGCAATTATGATTTTTCTGCACAACTTACATTACCGGATGCCGAGTCTCAACTCGGAGACCAGATTGTAAAAAATGTAACAGATGCGATTTTTAATAAAATATTTTCAAACTGGTAACAGGAAAAAGTTTCATGCATGAAGGAAGTAAATTATTTTGAAAATTTTTACCAACACGTATCTTCGGATACGGATCTGTTGGAAAGAAATGCCAATGATTATCCCCTACAGTTCCTTAGCCGGTTTTTTACTCTTGTGTCATTATAAAAAAATAAAGCATCCCGGCTTTTGAAAAGCTTTCTAAAAAAACAGCTTTACATTTTCAGAATAGCAATTGGCTGCAGTTTCTTTTAGACCAGGCGCCTGACGAAGAAATGATGCCTGCAACTTCCAGCACCGCGTTTATTGAAGAACCAAAAGAAGTGAACGAAATGAACCGCGGAGAAGAAGTGCAAACATCTTATCCCGGGGATAGAGAAACTAATACGGAAGATCTCCGAGAAAACCAGCCATTCGTTGTAAAAAAGTCAGAAGTGCCTGAACAGGAAGAAATCCTCATAGCACCAGAAAATTCAGCGCGGGAAAAATTTCAATTAAAGAGTGAGGAAACCTTTATCAATTCAGCGTCTCCGGGAGAGATCTCCTTTGAACCCCTGCATACAGTTGACTACTTTGCCTCACAGGGAATTAAAATAACTGAAGAACCGGTAGCAAACGATAAATTAGGAAAGCAGGTGAAAAGTTTTACTGCCTGGTTGAAAAGCATGAAGAAAGTGCATCCGTCTGAGCCCGTTGAACAGGATGCAGCTTTGGAGAAACTTATTCAAAATGCCGCAGAAGAGTCAAATATTAATACGGAAGTATATACGGAAGCTATGGCCGAAGTGTTGGTCAAACAGGATAAAAAGGAAAAAGCAATAGAAATGTATCAGCAATTAAGTTTGATAAATCCCTCTAAAAGCGCTTACTTTGCAGCCAAAATCGACAATATAAAATCAAGTTGATATGTTAATAGTTTTTGGAATCATCATCATTATTGCATCCATAATTTTAGGGCTTATCATACTTATTCAAAACCCAAAGGGAGGAGGGCTTTCTTCTTCATTTGGTGGGCTTGGTAACCAGCTAATGGGTGTAAAACAAACAACAGATGTACTTGGAAAAAGGAACCTGGCTTTTTGCAGCCATCATTGGAGTGCTTTGCCTTACGTCTGCGATGTTCATACCAAAAACAAGTGGAAATTCCCGGGACAATCAAATGATAAACGATGCACCCGTTGGAGCGCCTGCCCAGCCACGCAACACGGTCCCTCTAAATAGTACGCCATCTGCTACTCAACCGCAGACAAAATAATAATTTTATTATAATGTATCATAACCCTGTCTCAGTAGGCGGGGTTTTTTATTACTTTGAAAAAAATAAATAGCGCTAAATTTAAATATTTCACATGCTTTAAATTATCATTGAATTGAAATGAAAACGCGGAAAGATAATTTTATTCATATTGATAATACTATTTTTTGTGGCCGCTTACTGCGGATGGATGTTTTTTGGTCCAACAATAAAATCGCCTGGAGGAAAGTTTTTTTATGTACATACAGGATCTTCTTACCAGCAGGTAAAGGACAGCCTTAAAAAAAATAAAATCATCGGTAATGGTTTTTGGTTTGATAAAGTTGCCCGGTACTCAAATTATAACAAAAACGTAAGGCCGGCAAATACAAAATAATTGACGGCATGAGCGTTGTCAATCTCGTAAGAATGCTGCGATCGGGAAGACAAAGCCCGGTAAATCTTATTATAACAAAACTGAGAACAAAAGAAGACCTTGCAAAAAAGATAGGTGAAAATTTTGAGACCGATTCTTTAAGCGTAATAAGATTTTTGAATAATAATGATTCAATTAAGCAATTTGACGTAGATACAAATACCGTGATTACGATTGTAATTCCAAACACCTACACTTACACATGGAATACACCCCTCCAAAAAATTTTGAAAAAGTTATACTTTCAGCAAGAGAAATTCTGGAACGATGAAAGAATAAAAGAAGCAGCGCGGCTGCATTTAACACCAAAGGAAATTTATACGATCTCTTCCCTGGTGGAAGAAGAAACTAACCGGGAGGAAGATAAGGGAAAAATTGCAAGCGTGTATATTAACCGGCTAAGAAAGGGTATGAAACTTGCTGCTGACCCTACCATAAAATTTGCCATGAAAGATTTTGGGCTCAAAAGGATCTATTATAAGTACCTGGGTTATCCGTCACCTTATAACACTTATATTCATACGGGACTTCCTCCGGGCCCCATCAATACTCCATCTGTAAAAACGATTGATGCCGTGCTCAATGCCCCGGAAACTAATTATTTATTTTTTGTTGCCCGCCCGAATTCCGGAGGCCTGTCTGATTTTGCAAGCACCTTCCAGGAACATTCTGTTTATGCGCGTACTTACCGTGCAGCTTTGGACAGCGCTTCAAAAGAGAGACAGGAAAATCAATAATTTTTAGATATATTTCTAAATTTAAATGCAATTGTAACCGCAAATAAATATTAATAAGTTTGGCGAAATCTGCACGCATATTATTGAATATTCATCCTGTTAATTACTTGGTAAGAAAGAGCATGACATGGGTGCCGCCTGGTTTCGAGGGTAATTCAGTATATGAAGTAATGAAATATTATTTCAAAGGTTTCAGTGTTCCAAGCCTTACAGAAAAGGCGGCAGCCATCTCATATAATTTTATAATGTCAATACCGCCAACCTGCCTTTTTCTTTTTACACTTATACCCAGTCTTCCATTTGTATCCAAAAGAGCATTGAAGCACCAGTTGCATGGGCTCATAATTGATATCATACCGGCGAAAGCCAATAACCAGGGCCTGATACAATTCGTTGACGGATTTATCGATGGTTCAAAAATCGGGCTCATCTCTTTTACTTTTATTTTATCCCTGTTTTTTGCATCAAATGCAGTGATGGGATTAATGCGGTCTTTTAATAAAGATCATATAGGCTTTCAAAAAATCAAAGGGTTGAAAAAAGATGGAGAGCGATAAAACTAACGATACTACTTTTTAGCCTCTTACTGCTTTGTTTTATTTTACTGTTAATGCAAAGCAATATTTTAAATCTGCTTGGCATAAAAAACTTGCATGTGCGGCACGTAATATTATATGGAAAATGGATTTTTATTATCGGCCTTATTTTTTATTCTTATGCTTTTATTTACAGGTATGCGCCGTCCACTAAAAAAAGATGGAAGCTAGTTTCGCCGGGAGCAGTTATCGCCACATCACTAAGCATTATTGCCACTATTGCTTTTTCTGCGTTTGTAAATAATTTCGGGCGTTACAACATTCTTTATGGATCAATAGGTACTATCATGGTTTTAATGGCAATGATCTTTCTCAATTCTCTCGTAGTTATTATCGGCTTTGAATTTAACCTGAGCATCAATTCGCTGAAATCTATTGAAGACAAAAATGGTGAAAAGTGAAGTTATGAGATGTTTGTACACACTGACATCTCTACACGATTCACTATTCACCATTTTCTGCTTAGGACTTAGCGACCAATCCTTGTTTCGACATATCATTTATTAATTTACCGCTGTAATCACTGGCAAGTTTATTAATAGATGACGGGTCAAAACTTTCTGACTGTGCAGAATAAATTAATTTTTCATCCGGCAAGCTATACAAATTACTTTCCCACAAATATTTCCTTTGAGTTGTATAATAACCAGGAGTATAAATTTGCCCGTACACAGTTCTATAGTATCCAAACCAGCTTCTATAATAACCTACAGGCGCGAATTGAGTATACCCAGGATTGTAGCGTTTTTGCTTACTCTTATCAACAAGAACTATAGTAAGAAAGCCATCAACACCGGATTCCTGCAATTTACTTACCGCCTTGTGTTCGTCTTCAGGAAGAAATTTAGGGCCATATACTTCGTATGCTGAAACCGCATTAATACCTTTCGATTTAAGTTCATCCACCAGTTGCCCTTCCATTGATTTTTGCAATTCCCTGTTGCGGTCGGGCAACAAGGCAGCAACCATGATTTTTTTCATTGAAAGATTTGAAGAGCTTACATCAGGTGATTTCCAACTGGAAGTTACTTTTGTACTTGAGCATGCTGCCATTATCGTTACTGCAGCAAGTAAGCACAGATACTTTAGATGTTTCATAGTTATGTGCTTTTATTATAAATTTTGTTTTATATAGCCTTATCAAATTATATTCCTTTTTTATATCATCGTTCTACTTTTACACTGTCTTTACATAATGAACCTTGATAATATCCGAAACATTTTAATGATGGGGTTGACGCCTGTCAGCCTTTTGAAATTATTAATTACCTGTTATTCATTTTGTTGTAAGCGTGTTCAAGGAGGCTCACCGTAAATATTTTTCTTCAAGCGCAGCGCTTTTTGTGCTTTGCATATTCTAAAGTAATTTCACAACGTTTTTAAAAAACATTTATAATTATAATTTAATTCAAATACAATATGGCATACGATGTAATAGTGCTGGGAAGCGGGCCGGGCGGCTATCCGGCAGCAATACGGGCTTCACAATTGGGAAAAAAAGTAGCAATTGTTGAAAAAGAAAGCCTTGGAGGGATTTGTCTTAAACTGGGGATGTATTCCTACAAAAGCATTACTAAAAAGCGCGCAGGTTTATGAATATGCCAAACATGCAGCCGATTATGGCATTGAAGTCAGTAACGCGAGGCAAAATTTTAGCAATGTTATTAAACGCAGCCGTGGTGTAGCTGATAAGATGAATAAAGGAGTTCACTTTTTGATGAAAAAAAATAAGATCGATGTGGTAATGGGAAAGGGGAAATTAATTGCTCCCGGCAAATTGGAAGTAACTGCAGCCGATGGCAACAAACAAATCCTGGAAGCAAAAAATATTATTATTGCGACAGGTGCCAGAGCAAGAGAATTGCCTGCTTTAAAAATTGACGGTAAAAAAGTAATTGAATACCGTGTAGCTATGAGTTTACCAACGCAGCCAAAATCTATGATCGTCGTTGGCTCGGGTGCTATAGGCACTGAGTTCGCTTATTTTTATAACAGTATGGGCACGAAAGTTACTCTTGTTGAATTTTTACCGAGCGATAGTTCCCCTGGAAGATGAAGACATTTCTAAAGAATTGGAAAAAAATTTTAAAAAACAGGGCATTAACGTAATGACAAACAGCGAAGTTACCAGTGTAGATACGAGCGGGCAAGGTGTTAAAGCAAAAATCAAAACGAAAGACGGTGAGGTTACCGTTGAAGCCGATATATTATTAAGCGCTGTAGGCATTGCCTGCCAATATTGAAAATATCGGTCTTGAAGAGCTGGGAATTAAAACGGAAAAAGGAAAAATAGTCGTTGATGCAAATCAGTTAACGAATGTGCCAGGGATTTATGCCATTGGAGATTGCACTCCTAACCAGGCGCTTGCACATAAAGCAACAAAAGAAGGTATCAATGCCGCCGAACATCTTGCAGGAAAAAATCCTGAGCCCATTGATTATAATAATGTGCCGGGATGTACTTACTGCACTCCTGAAGTTGCATCAGTTGGTTATACAGAAAAAGCGGCTAAGGATGCAGGTTATGAAATTAAAGTGGGTAAATTTCCTTTTATAGCAAGTGGGAAAGCAACCGCGGTGGGGGACACAACGGGCTTTGTAAAAATTATCTATGATGCCAAATATGGAGAATTGTTAGGCTGCCATATGATTGGATATAATGTTACCGATTTGATTGCTGAAGTAGTAACAGCGCGCAAGCTTGAAACTACGGCACACGAAATATTAAATGCCATTCACCCGCATCCAACTATGAGCGAAGCTGTGAAAGAAGCAACTGCAGTTGCGTACGGAGAAGCAACGGATATTTGATAAGAGTAACTTTGTAAGATTAGGCTTGTTCATAACAAGTAGGATAAAGATGAACCGGCAAATGACTCTCATTAGCTCATTAGCTAATTGGCTAATTAGCACATTAGCTAATTATATTAACAACCGCTTCTTCACCATACATCTGATCTTTGAATTTTAACGATGGTGAAGGAATAAAATCTCCGAGGCCAAGGTTGCTCCATTTTTCATCAACTGACGCAATCGTTTTGTCATCTGCTATAATTATGTTTGGCCAGTCGCGATAAAAATCATCCAACTGTTTTGTCTTCAGTGGTTCCATCAAAGCCAATGCAGGCGTAATATTTACCCGCAATAAATGAAGATTCTTTTTTAACAATAAAATGATCCCGCTTAGGATCCAGGTTATTGCAAAAGCGCCATAGCGCAACCGGCAAATCATTTGCATCCACTGTATGCTCCACATACAGATATCATTTTTATTCCTTCAATTGCCTTTCATTTCGCAAATTGATTCATGCAATTCTCTTACATGATTTTTTTTATTTTTTTTTACAGAAATTATCAAGACAGGGAATTTCATTTTTAATAAAGAAAAATTGATGTTCTTTAATTTCGGGAAATATTTTTAGAAGTTCGTCTGCAGCTTTCGTAAGAAAAAACAGATCTATCCAGTTAAAAAATTATCATCTGTTCTCTTCTTCATATTTGAACGTTCCATCAATACACATTTTACCGCCGAACCCCATCTTGCTGCAACTATGATCCAGTACATCCATCGGCCCCTGGGAAAAATAAATATCAGTTGCCGGATTTAAATTTTTAAAAACATCTTTCGCTAATTTTTGATACTCAGATAATTTAAAATTTTCAAACTCCTTTGTCTTCATGGACTGGAATGGAGCCGCTGTTAACACCAATATTTTATTGAACATCATTTGGCCGGCGCCCCACATTGCATTCATCACTTTTTGGCCCTGCCCTGCATATTCCTTTTTAATTTTAGCAATTACCAGGTTATGAAATACTCCTTCCACCGGCATTTCCATATCTACAATTTCAGGGATCATGGTCATCTTCATTGGAGCCAGAAATATGCGCTCGGTTGCTTTTCCCAGCCATGCATCTTCCTGCGGCGGAATACCAACGATTGTTGCCGGATACACCGCATTTTTTTTATGAGTAATAGCAGTAATGTGAAATTTAGGATACCAGTCGGGCAACGAATAATAACCGGTATGATCGCCAAAAGGGCCTTCCCAAATCAATTCATCATTGGGATCAACAAAACCTTCAATTACAAAATCTGCATCAGCAGGCACTTCTACTTCCGGCTGCGAAATACATTTTACCAGCTCTACTTTTTTCTTTCGTAAAAAACCCGCAAGCATGTATTCATCCACATTTTCCGGCAATGGAGCTGTAGCAGAATATGCATAAACAGGGTCGCCGCCAAGCGCAACAGCAACGGGCATTATGTTTCCGATTTTTTTATATTCATTAAAATGCTTTGCAGATACTTTATGCCGGTGCCAATGCATTCCGGTAAGCTTTCGGGCCGAAAACCTGCATGCGATACATGCCTACATTACGTGAATGGTTATTGGGATCCTTTGTATGAATAATAGGAAGCGTAACAAATGGGCCTCCATCTTTTGGCCAGCAGGTTATCACCGGCAGTTTTGTTATATCAGGATCCTTCATAATCACTTGCTGGCATTCTCCTCTCCCACTCATAACTTTCGGCATCCAGCTGGCAAATTGCCCAAGCTTAGGCAACAGTTTTAATTTATCAAGAATGTTTTCTTTTGGAGATGAAAGAAGGTGAAAAAGATTTTCAATATCTGCTGCCACATCATTGAGATCATGTACGCCAAGAGCAAGGCACATTCTTTTTTCGCTTCCATAAGCATTCATCAGAACGGGAAATTCATAGCCGGTATTTTCAAACAGTAATGCTTTACCACCATTTTCACTTTTACTTATCCGGTCAGTAATTTCAGCTATTTCAAGATGCGGATTTACATAGGTTTTAATGCGGATCAATTCATCTTCTTTTTCAAGCACATTAATAAATTCCTGGAGATTTTTATAAGCCATAATGTAAAGATAAAGATGAAGTTCAAAGTTGAACTTCGAAAGTTCTGTAAGCAATTCGAACCTTAACTCAACTTAACTTGAACTTATTTAATTCACATTTGCAGGGCAGCCATATTTCGAATGTCTGCTGGCCTGCTGCGCCTCGCTCCACGTGCTTTCACCAAGCCTGAATGAAACAGTAAGCCCTGTGAAATAATACCAGTCTTTCTTTTTTGAACCGCCTCGTCTAGTTCCCGCGGCCGGGTATGGACTCCCATTTTTAAGCTCATCGCCGCGATAGGCAAGTTCCACCGCTTTTGGCCCCTTATTGGTCAAGTAACAATCGCCTGGTCAACATAAGTGGTACTTACATCATCAAGATAATCAGTAAACAATTTTCTCAAGCCAAATTCAAGGCCCACATTTATGTTTTCGCTCAGCGATAATTTAACACCGGCTCCAAACGGAATCGCAAATTGTGTAAGGTTATAATTATTTCTTGCCATCAATGAAACCTTCTCCTTCTGTACTCAGGGGCTTTAAAAAATATTTTGTACCAGAAGTATCTGTAGTATAGGGATTGAAATGATAAAGAGCTATTCCGGCAAAAACATAAGGAGTTAAGGCGTGATCCTGCAACCGGGTTATATAATATTCAAGGCCCAGATTTACTTCGGTAAGATTGGATGTGAAATTCAGGTTTCTTAATTTGTTTGCTCCATATTTATCATTTGCCGAAATTTTCCCAAGGGTTACTCCCGATCTTACGGAAAATTTATCCGAAAGGTCGTATGAAACACCAAGCGCCACCGGCGAAATGTGATTGAGAGAATGTAAAGCGTTTATCCTGCAGGTCGCCGGAATAATTTGAGGTGCCTGCTAATAAATTTATATGGAAATTTTGCGCATATAATGTGATACCAAGCAATAAGCTGCCAAGTGTTATAAAAAAAATTTTCATAGTGCGATTTTAGGTAACCGAGTGCTTATAGGCAAAATAATATAATAAGAAAATTACGCTTTATAAAAATAAGAGACATTGTCATGACTCGTCTTTATCAACCAAAACATTAACGGTAATTTATATTTAGGATCAACATTGCATGCAGCATGTAAGCATATAGCCACTATGAGTGATTTTGTTTAATAAATGTGATGCGACGGTAATACGAGCAGTATAATAAATCACTGTTACCAAAAGATTCGCCCTTACTTTCTATTTCTTAATTCGATCTTAGAGATAGGAATGCTAAATATGGAAATAAGCAGTCCACATACCTTCCTGAGCACTCTACGGCGGAATATCAATGTATTATTCCGCTTACTTGTTATGTAATACGGTTGGGATGTTGCGTCATTGCTTACTGCCAATGAGATTAGTGATACGCCAATCGTAATTTTTGGTGATGAACAGTTGGACCTTAGCGTTTACCGTGACCATTCATTTTAAAAGGGAGTTCTATAGTCAAACAATACCTAACATTAGTTTGGCGGGCCTAGGTGTAAGCTTCCCCGTTTTTAGGACAGTTCAAATTTAGACACAAAGTCTTTAAATTTAAACTGTCAAAATATGAAAAAGAGAAACTTTTCCGAGACACAAATCGTGTCAGTATTGAAACAATATGAAGGAGGCAGAGATGCCCTTGATGTGTGCCGTGAGTATGGCATAAGCAAAGCAACATTGTATAACTGGCGCAAGAAATACAGTGGGATGGAAGGATCCCATGTGAAAGAGCTAAAAGCGTTGCAGGATGAGAACCGCCGGCTGAAGCAGATGTATGCAGAATTAATGCTTGACCATCAACTTGCTAAAACGATCATCGAAAAAAAGTTGTAACGCTCTGTCACAAAAAGGAGCTGGCTGAATGGAGCATAAATGAAGAGACAGTCAGTGTTGGCAGAGCGTGCAGGGTGGTATCGCTGCAGCGATCGGTTTTTTATTACAAGAGCCATAAGGATGATAAGGAAGTAATAGCAAAACTGCAATCACTGGCAGAAATATATCCGACAAGGGGCTTTGATGACTATTATGGAAAAATCCGCAATGAAGGCCTGGTGTGGAACCGAAAACGGGTACTAAGAATATACCGGGCAGTAAAGCTTGGGTTGAGGAGAAAGCACAAAAGACGCCTTCCGGCAAGAATTAAAGAACCTCTACAACAACCTGATAAACCCAATAAAAGTTACAGTATGGATTTTATGAGCGATGCGCTGACAAGTGGAAGGAAGCTAAGAGTATTAAAAATAATGGATGACTGTACAAGAGAATCCCTTGCGGCTTATGCAGATTACTCCATCCCTTCAGAGAAGGTAGTGGAAGTATTAGAACAAATCATTGCAGATCGGGACAAACCAGAACAGCTCCGGGTAGATAACGGCCCAGAATTTAGGAGCAAAGTATTTACTGAGTGGTGCAATAAAAATGGAATAGCTATAAAATATATTCAACCAGGTAAACCTATGCAGAACGGCTATATAGAGCGATTAAACAGAACTTTCAGAGAGGATGTATTGGATGCTTACCAGTTTGAAACACTCGAAGAATTAAGAATATTAAGCGATGAATGGCAATATTCATACAACCATTATCATCCGCATAAATCGTTAAAAAAAAAAACGCCGTTGAGCATATACAATGCCTATCGGCACCCTCATAGTGAACAAATGATTGAACAGCAGCTACAGCAACAAGACCCAGCGATAGAACATACAATCATTCATTCACTATGAGGCAAATTATTAAAATGTCTATTTTAGCTATGTCTTAAAAAAGGGAAGGCTTCATAGGGAAGCAAATTGTTTCATAAAAACAACTTTGCCGTCTTTATTAAACCTCCATATTTCATGCAGATCTTTTATATCTTTTTTACCATCCGCATAAGTATCCGTTTCTGTACCCCATATGGCAACCCAATCCTCATTCCTGTTGACGCTTTTCAGGGGCACCCATGCCTGAATAACACTACTTGCCGAAGACATAGAACCGCGAATTTTTTTTGCACCTGCTATACATGAATCTTTTCCTTTGCGATGCTGCCATCCGGGAAAAACATTACAATTGTATCAGCAAAATAATTATGCCTTTCAAAAGCATTATCATCCCAGTCTTTCCAAAGTTCCAGGATCATTTTTGACTGTGCCGGGTTACCGATTTTGAAATCGGAGGAATAAGTAGCTGTGTATGGATAAGATTTACTTTGGGCTAACGTTTCCTGGGGACACAAAGAACAATAAAAAAACACCAATTGCAATTAGTAACTGTTTCATGTTTTATGTTTTAGTAAAAAATAGGCGGGCTCGAAAGAAAGCAGGCTCAAAAAATAATTCCTAAGATGTTAGAATCATAATTTAAGAAGCAATTTTAATTTATTTCTTGTCTTGTGCCCGACTCAGTCCACATCTTCTTTCATAGCATAATATTTATTCATAATAATTTAATATACATTTGCAAAAATGAGGTTTTAACCGCGGGATGTAGCGCAGCCCGGTAGCGCACACGTCTGGGGGGCGTGGGGTCGCAAGTTCGAATCTTGTCATCCCGACTTTTTATACTGATTATCAATGTTTTATGAGCTGTTCGGACATATTCCGGACAGCTTTTTTGTTTTGTAGGATGAAGGTCCCGTTTAGTTGATATAAGTCAAGAAAAGTAAATAATAGTATAAATAGGTTTGTAATCCCATAGACGTTTAATCTCAAGAGATAATTAACCTTGAAGCAGACATTTATGACTTTGAAGCAAAGGTTATTTAGTAATATGTTCCTTCGCAACATGCTGGGGGATTTTGGTTCCCGCTCCTCTTATTCACTTTCAAGAAATGATTTTACCCCATATTTCCAGTATAAGATTGGAGCATACCAGCCAGACCATTATTTATATTTCCCTAAAGAGCCCTTTGCGGCCCAGTATAAAAACGAAATCTTCAATAAGTTAAAAGAATATAAAGGTTACGATATCATTCAATACCTGGAATTTCATTATCAGCCTTACCCGGATAAAAATAATTTTTTACGGTTCCTGCTTTATGAAGCTTCAGAAAGGATAAAACTTGGGTTTGTCTAATTCTCAAAATCAAAAATTACAAACAGTTTTAGAATGGATTTCAGAGAAACAACAGGAGCAGCAGAAACTGGAAAAGCAAGAGCTTACGCAGCAAATTGAAGACGATGTACGAACTGTTTTAAATAATGATCCTGAGTTCAAGCAAATAGATAGTGAAAATATTGTGAATTCACTTTCAGACAAACTATCCAATCGAATAGAAGTTTTAATGACTGATACAGAGCAGCGAATGGAGGCATTAACCAATTCTTTTCTTACCGGTAATATTGAACTCAATAATCATAACCACCAGGAAAAGCTTATCCAGCTCTTAATTCTTATATCGACCATCCAGGCGCCAAAAGATATGGCTAAGGGTGAACAGCTATTCAAACGCTTTTCCTTTACCGACCTGGCCTCGCTATTACATTTACATTTTGAAGCATTCAAAAATAAAAAGCTAAATACCATACAGGTTAATATCAAAGAGCGCAACGAAACATTGAACATAAAAAACCCGAAAGTCCAGAAATTAACCGAAGCCTTGCGCGATTTCTTCTACTAACTTATTTTAATCACTGCCTGCCTTGTCTCTTTCATGCGGATTTAATTGATATAACATCTTCTTTATCAATTTAAAAAAATCCATGACCCATCCATCATTGACTTCTTTTCTTACCTGATGCAATTTGCTTCCATAAAAACTTTATTTATGGAAACATTATTTATTCCGAATGAGAATGACTTTCGCAAATGGATCAGGGATGCTGTTAAAGAAACCCTTGAAGTATCACCAATAAAAAATACGGTGGCTGGTGAAAAAGAAGAAGCATTAATCAGCAGAAGAGATATTGCTGGTTATTTAGGCATCTCCCTGGTTACGCTCACAGACTGGATGAAAAAGGGCCTTCCATTTCACAGGGTCAATGGCCGTGTTTACTTTCAAAAATCCGAGGTGTTGGCGTATGTAAAATCCAAGCAAAAGAAACAGCCTTAATTCTCTTGCATTTTTACACTTCTAAATAGTCCTTAGGCAAACAGCTGCCCGGTGAAAAATCAAGATGATGAGACAGGTTAACAGAAAGCTGGAACATACCAGGCTTGAAAGATATTTAACAGCGCAATTTCATTTTCGCTTAAATGAAATTACCGGCAGTATTGAATTCAAAAAGCAATTTGAAAACGAGTGGGAAGAACTTAATGAATTTAATATCTACCGGCAGCTAAAACTCGAGGGTTTTAAGATTAATCTGAATGAGCTTATCTATTTGCTGAAGTCAGATTATGTAGAACGGTTCAATCCATTCCTTTCCTATTTTGAAGGCTTACCAGCCTGGGAAAGTAACCATGAGGATCACATAGCCAGGCTCTGCAGTTACGTCAAACTTCGAAATCCCGGGCGCTTTGAAAGGCATTTTAAAAAGTGGCTGGTAAGAACTATTAAGTGTGCCCTGGAAGACCAGTATTCAAATAAAAATGCCATCATCCTCGTGCATGAACATGCAGAACTCCGGCAAGACAACCTTCATCCGTTTTTTATGCCCGCCGGCGTTAAAAAACTATATGACCGAAAACATCTCCTTTGACAAGGATAGCCTGATAGCCCTGATTGAAAATTTCATCATTAACCTGGATGAGCTGGCCACCTTTACCAGGGTTGAGATCAATGCACTGAAAAGTATCCTGAGCAAATCTTTTATTAAAGAACGCCATCCATTTGAGCGGAAAGCAAAAAAATTATCCAGGCGGGCAAGCTTCATCGGATCCACCAACATGACGGAATTTTTAAGTGATCCTACCGGGAATGTAAGGTGGATCCCTTTTGAGATATCCGGGATTGACTGGAACTATTCCACGGATGTCAATATTGACGACGTTTGGGCCCAGGCCTATGGACTTTACAAATCCGGGTTTCAATGTGATATAACAGCGGATGAAGTAAAAGAAAATGAAGAAGAGAACCGGCAATTTACCATGGTAAGTTTTGAAATGGAATTGCTCATGAAATATTACACACCGGGTACCAAAGAAAGCCATGATCTATTCCGTACAACCGGCGAAATAGAAATAGCCTTGAAGAAAGAGACCGATGGAATGGCTAAAATATCCAGCCACCAGTTGGGAAAGGCGTTAAGAATGCTGGGCTTTACTCGTGATAACCGCTACCAGAAAGGAAAAGAGTATCCTATTAAGGCCTATTATCTAAAATTCCGTGTAGAAAATTGACAAACCATCTTACTTACTTACTTATTTTCTGGAAAGGATTGAATGCCAAGGCATTTAATAAGTAACAAGTAAGTTACTTGAAGTTACTTATCTCTTACTTACTTACTTATTTCTTCTTTTCACCAGCCCCAAATAAGTAAGAAAGTAAGACAAGTATCTTACTTTTTTGATTTCGTATGTTTTTACACTTTTAAAATTATTAAATCATGGAAAACTATAATTTTTTACTAAGAGAAGCGAGGCAATTAGACATTGTAGACTACCTGGAAAAACTCGGGCACCATCCTCAAAAAATCAGAGGAAATGACTACTGGTATTTATCTCCTTTAAGAGAAGAAAAGGAAGCATCCTTTAAAGTCCACAGGAAATTAAATGTATGGTATGATCATGGTTTAGGACAAGGGTGGAAATATTATTGACCTTGGCAATTTTATACCACAACTGCAGCTTCAAAGAAGCAATGGAAAAACTGCAGGAAATTTTTTCTTTTCACTTGCCGGCAACCACGGTTCAACAGCATTATTCCGGCACACAAAACCAGCGCGATAATGCCCTTGAACCTGCGATAAAAGTGATAGCCGCAAAACCCATCACACACCCTGCACTTTGCCGCTATCTTGAGTCCAGAAAAATACCTTTTGAGATCGCAGAAAAGTATTGCAAAGAAGTCCATTATGAACTTTATGACAAGAAATATTTTGCCATCGGATTTCAAAATAATGCCGGCGGATTTGAATTAAGAAACGCTCATTTTAAGGGCAGCAGTTCACCAAAAGATATTACATTTTTTGAATTTCCCAGAGCAAAAGAAGTTGCAGTTTTCGAAGGATTTTTTAGCTTCCTTTCTTATCAAACTCTCCATCAAAAAAATACTACCACTGACAAATTTTCTTGTCCTGAATTCCCTTTCTTTTTTTGAAAGGAGCCGCTCTCTGATGGAAGAACACCAGGCTATTAATCTCTACTTAGACCGGGATGAAGCAGGAATAAAGAATACACTTAGAGCATTGGAGTGGGATAAGAAATACATTGATCAAAGTCACCACGTATCAAAATCATAAAGACCTGAATGATTTTCTTATAGGTCAGAAGCATGAACTAAAAGAAAGCCACCGGCTGCGAATGAGGTTTTGAATTTTAAGGAGCCAGCTATGTTTTGGTTTACCAAAACCCTGGCTGGCTCCATTCATCGCTCCGCAGTTTCGTAGAGTAGAGATTTTTAAAGATATTATGAGACAATTGCCAGAGTTTCAAAGAATTTGAGGAAGAGAAATGGAGGATGGAAAGCGCGTGATAAGAAAAAAAATAAAGGAGGAAGACCGAAAAAGCCAGGTGAAGGCGCACAGAGCAGCTGGGGGTCAAGTGCAACAAAGTGGAAGCTTTATCATAAAAGGCAAAGCAGAAATTAGCCAGCTCAATCGGTTTCTGAATTTTTACGGAAATCTTGGGAATCAATGGCAAAATTGACAGCCAAAAAAAAGCACTTCCAAAGGAAGTTTTACTTTTTAGCGCCAACACTAAATCACCTGGCAGCAAACCTCAACCAGATTGCAAAAAAAAGAAACCGGGATGACGAATTAAACGCGATTGAAAGAGCCGAATTACAACACCTTGCCGGCACTTTAAAACAAGCGGCCTGGTGAAATAAAAAAATATCTGCAATGATTGGAAAAATAGGGACAGGAAAATCATTTGGAGGGTGTATAAATACTGCCTGGAAGACAAGCTTCTCAGGTCGCAGGAAGTTGCTTTTATAAACCGGGCGGAGATCTTACATTTCAATCAATGCTTCGGAAATAAGAAGGAATTAATTGAGCAATTTAATGACGTCCGGCAAGTTAAATCCAAATCTTTCAAAACCGGTTTTACACATCACTTTAAGCCTTGCTCCAAATGAAAAATTGGATAAGGGAACCTGGTCTGAAATGGCAGAAGATTGCGCCAAACATTTTGGCTTTGACAAGAACCAATTTATTGCAGTTAGCCATGCCGATACCAGCCACCAGCACCTTCATATTATTGCCAACCGGATCGGCTTTGATAAGAAGACGGTTTCCGATTCCAACAACTACAAAAAAATGGCTGCCTGGTGCAGGGAAATGGAACAAAAATACAACCTGCAACAGGTATTAAGTCCCGAGGAAATTTTTACCGAAAGAAATGCGCCAGCTTCCAAGATCGGATGCAAGAAAAACGGCCATGAAAAATGATATAAGTGAATGCCTGGTTTCCTCTAAAAATTACCATGAATTTGAAGCGTTGATGAAAGCAAAAAAGTTACCAGGTAATAAAGGGAAGAGGGATCGCATTTATTGATAACAAAGGAGTGTATGTAAAGGGCAGTGAGCTGGGTTATTCCCTGGCAAAAATTGAAAAGATTTTACAACTCGCTCTTTACCAGAAACAAACTCTTTTCATTAAAGCCAAACCAGAACAGACTTCTTCCAAAAAAAGCGGAACCCATTTCAAACAAATGGAAGTGAAATCTTTATCACATGAACTGTCACAGGATTTGAAACTTGAGCGCAGTAAAATTCTTGATGACTTGCTTAGGCCTGTGCATACAGATTCAAAAATTCCCTTTGAATTAATTAAGAAGGAGAAAAGAAAGCGTTCGCAACATTTATAAAACATAAAAAAAACAAAAAATATGGAAAAGGAAATAATAGAAACAGTCCTCCTTGAAATGCTGGAAGAAACAAAAAAGAATCAATGTATTGATAGAAGAACAGAATAAAGAAATCCGGGGATTAAAAACAGCCTTCAGTGATTTTAATCAAAAACTTACCGAAATTAAAGTTTCGGCCCCGGCCCTGGATACGCTTCCTTTGACAAGGATTGTTACTGAAGGAATAAATAGTATCCAAAAAATAGTTGCTGCCCAACCAAAGGAGGTTCTCCATGAAAAGCGGATTTTGTTTTTCCCGGAGTGGAATCAAAAAGAATATTACAAGATCATCTTTGGAAGAATTTTATTCTGGATACTTTGGCTGATTATAGCGACCTATTGCTATTTTCTTTGCCGGGATTACCTGGACAAGCACTTCTGAATTCGTTTTAATCCTGATAACAATTTTCGGTAACTTCAAACTATCATCTCTCCCATCAACCCCTGATGGTCACTTTAATGGTAATATTTAAAGCAGACCGGAAAAATAAAAGTGAAAATCAAGGAAGGATTGGGTTTGAGTTCGAATTACGGTATTGTCACAAAGAACACAATGGAACGATAAAAGTGCAAAGTAAAAAAGATGAAGGAAGTGACTTTATTATTCAGTTATCAATAAACGCTTAAATGAGATCTCTATTATATAAAATGGCAGCGGTACTTTTTCTGAGCGCATTTTATTTTAATTCGCACAGCCAGCTTAATGGTGTCGAGTTAATTAAAATTGACTCTCTTAAAAAAATACTATTAAGTCAAAAAGAAGGCACCCATAAGGTAAATACACTCATTGCATTTAGCTGCTCTTTTTTTCAGACTCGTGATTATAGCCATGTTTTCCAATATGCAAGTGAAGCTCTGATTCTTTCACAAAGACTGAACTTTCAAAAGGGCATGCAAAGCTTATAACGCAATTGGTTCACTGTATGGTTAGCAAGGGAATCCCTCAGAGAGCCGCAAAAATTTTATGGCCTCTTTAAAGATTGTGGAAAGGTTAAAGGATAAGATAAGGAGAAGAAATAACATTCATCATTCAATTGCCAATAACTACATAAATGAAAACGTTTCTCTATAAAGCGGGACTGTTTATAACTTGTATTGTTTGTTGTTGCAAAGTTCTTGCACAAGACACTTATATTGATTCGCTTAAAAAAGTTTTATTAACCGAAAAAGAAGATACCGGTAAAGTAAAAAAGCTTTATTATATATCCGGCTATTATATTGGTGCCGGTGATTATGAAAATAGTATGAAAAATGCTAAAGCTGTGCTGGCGCTATCTGAAAAAATTAATTATAAAATAGGGATAGCTGATGGTTATTTAGCTATTGGATCAGCTTATAACTTAAAAAATGATCGTTATAATGAAGACAAATATTTTAATAAAGCGTTAACCATATACAAAGAAATAAAAGATACACAGAAAATTATTCACTGTTACGACGGGATGAGTCAAGCATATGAACAGCATGGTGAGGTAACCAAAGCATTTGAAAGCGTATACGCTGCACAAAAAATAAGGGAGCAAACAGGCAATAAAAAAACTATTGCCGATGGGTTTTTAAATATTTCAACAACATTTGTAAACGCTCCTGGCACTAATACACAAGAAGAGTTAAAAAATGAATTAATTGCTTTAAAATTATATAAAGAATTAAATGATAAGAAAGGTATAGGCAATACCACCTATTCTATTGGGCGTGGTTATTCCGAGCAGAATAAATATGCTGAAGCTCTGGATAAATATGCTGAAGCATTGCAAATGCTTAAAGACAGCGGGTCGTTATATGATATCGGTAATATTTTTGGCTGGATAGGATCTGCGTATGAAGCCCAGGGGGATTCGGCGTATAATAAAGGGAACAAAAATTTAGCTACACATAAATATATTGAAGCAGAAAAAAATGATCTCATTTCTTTAAGAAAGTGGCAGGCTCTACATTCCAACCAGGCGGCCTGGTATTATCTTGGTCTTGGTGACATAAATATTAAATTAAAAAAATTAAATACAGCAAAAAAATATTTAGATAGCAGTTTTATCATCTTTCAATCATTTGGATCTGGACCACAAGGAGCAACTGCTGGTATTTATAAAGACTACGCACAAATTGACAGCATCCAGGGCAATTATAAAAATGCTTACAAAAATTATCAATTGTATAAAATCTATTATGATAGCGCCAACAATGAAGAGGAGGCCAAAAAAACGTTGCAGGTTCAAATGCAATATGACTTTGATAATAAAGAAGCGGCTGCCAAAGCGGCACAGGATAAAAAAGATGCAGAAGCAAAACGTGTAAAAAATAAACAATATTTTGCTATTGTATCATTAGGTATTGTAGTGCTTGCCGTTTTAATTATTGCTTTAATACAGTTTAGAAATAATAAACAAAAGCAAAAAGCAAATCTTTTATTAGAAAAGCAAAAGCAAAAAGTAGAAAGTACCTTATCTGAATTAAAATCAACCCAGGCCCAGCTTATTCAAAGCGAAAAAATGGCAAGCCTTGGAGAACTAACCGCAGGCATTGCACATGAAATTCAAAACCCATTGAACTTCGTGAATAATTTTAGTGAAGTGAATAATGAAATGCTGGAAGAATTGAAAGCAGAAGCTGATAAAGCCGAACACAGAAAAAGATACAAAGCCAAAATAATAAATGATGTTATAGAAAATCGACGAAAAAATAAATCATCATGGCAAGCGTGCAGATGCTATTGTAAAGGGAATGCTGCAACATTCTCGTCAAACATCAGGCATAAAAGAAGCAACCGATATTAATGCCTTATGCGATGAATATTTAAGATTGAGTTATCATGGTTTGCGTGCAAAAGACAAAAGATTTAATGCAGGAATTAAAACCGATTTTGATAATAGCATTGGGAAAATAAATATCGTTCCGCAGGATATCGGAAGAGTATTATTGAATTTATACAACAATGCTTTTTATGCAGTAAATGAAAAAAAGAAATCCTCAGATGAAAAGTATAAGCCAACAGTTTTAATACAAACAAGAAAAAGAAAATAATCGAGATTACATCTCCGTTAGCGATAACGGCAACGGCATTCCACCAAACATTATTGATAAAATATTTCAACCATTCTTTACTACAAAGCCAACAGGACAAGGAACCGGATTGGGTTTATCACTTGCTTACGACATCATTACAAAGGAACACGATGGAATAATAAAAGTAGAGAGTAAGGAAGGTGAAGGAACAACATTCATCATACAAATACCAAATACTTAATATAATATAAAATGCGACTGCTTATAAGAATTCTTTTGCTGTTGATACTGCCTGCCTTTGTGAATGCACAGCAACATAAAATAGATAGCCTTACCGGTCTTATACTAAAAGCTACTTCGGATACACAAAGAATCAATCTAATTATTCAAAAAGCTGAAGCATTTTCGGATGTAAGTGCAGATTCCTCAATACAACTTGATAATAAAGCGAAAAAGGAATCTCAAATAATCAATTATCAACTCGGAGAATTTCATGCGATGTTAGATTTAGCTAACGTGTTGTGTTTGTTCAAAACTGATTATGCTACAGCTAAAAAGAACCTGTATACAGCTGGTGAGATTTTAAAAACCATTAAAGATTCATCTGCTCTTTTTGATTATTATATAGCTTGTGGCCGTACATGCAACTATGAGGGCAAAACCGATAGCAGCCTTGTATTCTATAAAAAAGCGCTCACTGCTGTCCCTTCAGGTTCAACTAATAGAAAGCTGCACTACGTGGCTTACACATATTCGCTTATAGGAGATGAATATGACGAATTAGCCAATTATCCTGATGCTTTAACTTACTATCAAAAAGGAATATCAATTGCTGAAAACATAAATGATCAATATCATGAGGCTTATTTATATTCCAGCGCAGCAGGTGTTCTATATGTAATAGGAGACACGGTAAAAGCAGAACAATATTGTTTATATGCGATAAAATTAGCAGAAAAAATTGATAACATATATTTTCAAACCAATGATTGTTATGAATTAAGTAATATATACATACACGTGCATAAATATAAAGAGGCTTACAAATACGGTATGAAAGGAGCAGGTTTATCAAAAATGGCTGCAGACAGGGATAATGAAGCAGGTTGCTTATCAAACGCAGCCGAAGCTTTAGCAGGACTGAGTCAATTTAATGAGGCTGAAAAATTACAAAAGAGGGCACTGAATATCGGCGATTCTTCTGTAATTGTTACAACCTACTCTTGTATGGGAGATATATTAAAGATGGAAGGCAAAAACAGAGAAGCCATTCCGTTTTATGAAAGAGCCTGTAACGCATATAATGGTGTAAATATATATGACCCCCCCGTCGCAGAAAACTATACATCTTTATCGGAATGTTATGAGAAAACAGGGAATTTTAGCAAAGCACTTGAAGCATATAAAACAGCCACAAGAATAAGAGATACGCTTAATAACATGGATAATGTTCGAAAGGCAACAGAACTTTCTTTGAATTACGATTTTAAAAAGACACAGGAACTGGCAAAGGCTATGCAGGATAAAAAAGATGCAGACATCAAAAGAAAAAGAACGCAACAGTATTTTATTATTGCAGGGCTTGCTGTAGTTGTATTGACTTTTATAGCAATTGCATTTATACAGTTTAGAAATAACAAGCAGAAACAAAAAGCCAATCTTCTCATTACGAAACAAAAAGAAAAAGTTGAAAGTACTTTATCAGAATTAAAAAGTACTTTATCAGAATTAAAATCTACTCAGGCCCAACTTATACAATCCGAAAAGATGGCTTCGCTTGGAGAACTTACCGCGGGTATAGCCCATGAGATACAAAACCCGTTAAATTTTGTAAACAACTTCTCAGATTTAAACCAAGAACTTCTAGATGAACTGCAAACAGAATTGAAAGCAGGTGATACAGAAGAAGCCATGACTATTTCAAATAACATAAAAGAAAATGAAGAAAAAATTAATCATCATGGTAAGCGTGCAGATAGCATTGTAAAAGGCATGCTTCAACATTCTAAAACGACCTCAGGACAAAAGGAGCCAACGGATATTAATGCTTTGGCCGATGAATATCTGCGTCTAAGCTACCATGGTATGCGGGCAAAAGATAAGAGCCTGAATGCAATATTGAGTACTGACTTTGATGAAAGTATTGGTAAGATAAATATTATATCATCTGATATATCAAGGGTGCTATTAAATCTGTATAACAATGCCTTTTATGCTATAACAGAAAAAGACAAACAACATGGCGAAGGTTATGAACCAGTGGTTTCAGTTAGTACCAATAATCTAAATGATAAAATTGAGATCAGGGTAAAGGATAACGGCTTAGGTATTCCGCAAAAAATATTAGATAAGATTTTTCAGCCCTTCTTTACAACTAAACCAACAGGACAGGGAACGGGATTAGGCCTATCATTGAGCTATGATATTATTAAGACACATGGAGGAGAGATAAAAGTAAATACAAAGGAAGGCGAGTTTACAGAGTTTGTGGTTCAATTACCACTGTAAGTTGTAAGTTCAGTTTTTGTCGACGTTTATCGTTAATTAATTAAAAATCCATCATTATTATCAGTAGGCCGATTAGGGTGTTTTTTGTGTGACGAGCATTTTTGAAAACGTTTCAATTTATCAATACTGTTTTGCGATTTGCGTTAATTCTGAGCGCGTTGCGTTTTTGTTACCCCCGAGTTCATGTGTTCAGTAGATACAATGTTGAAGATATTATTGTGCACCTGAATGATGGCATAGAATTTTATTTTTAAGATGGTTGTATTTGTTTACTTTTAAACCGCAATATTGTCTCTTCATAATATTGCTTTATGTTTTCTCAAATGCATTTTCCAATGATTTCTCATTGTGCCCTTCATACTTAAGCAATGTTCTAAGATCAGAGTGCTGGGTTATTTTTTGAATCATGGTAAGGGGTACCCCTTTTTCAATCATAAGCGTTACGAAAGTACGCCTCGCCATATGCGAGGACATAAAATCATGCTTCGGATATCTCATTTCAATTTCTTTTATTCCACTGAACCGGATAATCCGAACAATACTATCAATTCCGGCGAATTCTCCTATTTCTTTTAAATAGTCATTAAATTTTTGATTTGAGATCACCGGGAATTGATAATTATATTTTGCAAGAATTTGCAGTCCGTTCGATATAAATCCAGAAAAGGGAATTATTACCCGTTTCTTTGTTTTATAAGAAATAAAGCTCCATTTTGATCCTGGAAAGGTCTTGTTTGTCAAAACGCATAATATCAGAAAAACGCTGGCCGGTAAAACATCCAAAACAAAAGAGATCACGGACGCGTTCCAGGCGGATATTGTTTTTCAAATCATAGTTCAGAATTTGAAACAGTTCCTCTTCCGTTAAAGCCACAATTTCATTTTTTCGCTTTCCTTTTAATTTTTGTTTTAGTTCTTGAGTAGCTATTGCGGGAAGAAATAAATCCTTCATCATAGCACCATTCGAGGAAGGATTTAAGTGTGGAACAATATTTATGGATCGTATCATTTAACAACCCCCGTTCTTTATTAAACGGATTTTTCTTGTTAACTAAAAATCGTTCATATTCATTGAAGAAGGATTGATTAAAATCGTTGAAGGATAAAGTAAGGCTTTTATGTATTTGAAAATCCCGGAGGCTTTTAAAAATTGTCCGGTATTCTTTTAAAGTACCGTTAGTTAATATCCCTGTTTTCCTTTCTATGAACATTAGGATGGCTTTTTCTAATTTGCTATCGGATATGATCCTATCTCCCTCAATACAATTTTTAAGAAGGGCTTTGATATCATCTTCACTGATAATCTTTTTTTCTTCTTTTAGTTTACTAAAGCTTTTTAGAACCTTTGAGGCAAGATCATTTAAATCATTATTTAATTCCAAGCTGCCCCCAATTGCAGAACGATATCTTGCATTTTTGAAATCCCATTGATAACCCGACGCCTTATATGATGTTTTAATTTTTAAGCGGCTTCCCTTCTCAGGACTAAAAAATAGATAAATAGAATTTTGCCGGGAGTTAAGGATAGATTTTGGATATGGCTTACCGGTGGCAACATTTTCCTTAATAGCGTTTTTAATTTCCGCCTTGGAAACCTCGGGCTCAAAAGGTTTGTCAAGATAAAAATTTACATATCCCATGAAATAAAAATACAAAAATTTCGGACAGATTTCGGACAGATTTGCTTAACTATTTTATATCTAGATTTAGCCAAAACCACCTCTTATATGTGACTTAATTGACAATTAATGTTTTACAAATTCAAAAAGATAAAGATTGGTTTAAACGAAACAAGGTGTTACAATCTTGTCATCCCGACCTGGCAGGACAAACTGGAATTATTTCCGTTTGTCCTGTTTTTATTTTCGCTGTAATCCTCGTCCAGGCTATATATCATGCGAGCGACCTCATTGATACGAGAAGTTCGAAATGAAAATCCGTCAAAAGTCATTTTTTCCGGGTACATCGAACTAATTATTTCCCTTTTCTTTTCTATATCGGCAGTTTCGTATAAATTATCCAGCTTTAGCAGGTTACTTATTCCTTTATTCAGCAGGTCTTTTATATCAACTTGGTTATGATTGTAAGTGCTTAATTTGGCTTCGAGCTTTTCCAGCTTAGCGCTATACTCACTTTTCATTTCCCGGAAGTCTGAAGGATCTATTTGTTTTTGGTGGCTAATAATCTTCTCTTCCGAATGCGCAGCATGAGAAGAGCCAGGAGTTTTGGTATAACCAAAACATAGCTGGCTTCTGGCTTCTGGCACCTTCTGGTGCTCTTGCATTGGACCGTGAACATTTAAGTAACCATCTGACAGTTAAGTGTGCTGTTGAAAAAAAAATATAAATACCCTATCTTGTTATTGTGTCGGTTACAATTACTGGTAACGATTAGGACTTGCGATGGGCCGGCATTTTTATTCCGTCCAAAACGACTGTTAAAATGTATAATTAATTACTCATTGTTTATTCTCCCGACCGTACACTCGCTGGAACCAAGTTCAATAGCAAATTGACGTTACGTAATCCGTCCGACATTTTTTGCCAAACTATTGTTAGTCGCTTCTCTTTCTTGTCAAATAAATCAGTTAAAATATAATCCCTAACCGTTTAGACCGATTAGGGATTGTCAATTTGCAGCTATTTTAATTATACCTTTTCAGCATTTACAACAGTAACTCCAAATACTGTTGCACTTTGTAAGTTCCTGTCAAAAAGGGATTTGACTTCTTCAAACATTTTCATACTTTCTGAATCATTATTCGTCAAAAAAAATATTTTATTATTGCTTAGGTCTTTAAGAATAACACCATATGTCGAAATAATTACCTGGGCTGACAGTATACTATTAATAGTAATTGGTTCAGAACCCCGTATCTTCTCGATGAGGATAAGTTTATTTCCATTATTGTAATTTACAGCAATTTCATTTTCATTGCTTTCGGTTGTTACATTTCCTGAAAGTACTGTGCCGCCCAATACCTTCGCTGCTTCTACCATGTCATTTTTTACTGATACAGTCTCAAGAGAGCTTTTCTTGCAGGAAAAAAGAAGCATGGCGGCTATGAGGGCTGTAATCATACCAGGGAATATTATACTCCCCAATAATTTTGAATTTTTTGTTGTCATTTTTTAAATTTAATTTGTTTAACAATAAGAATGTCTATATATCTGCAAAATGATTTATGGACTTCAGCCTTTCGATTTTCGAAAGGCTTTTTTTAATCAGTATCTTCAAGAATGAAAATATCTTCTAAGTTTTTTTGAAAAACTCTTGAAATTTTCAATGCTAAAACCGTAGAAGGTACATACTTGTTGCTTTCAATAGCATTAATCGTTTGTCTTGAGACTTTTACTTTTTCTGCTAAATCAGCTTGTGTAATATTAAGAATAGCCCGTTCTATGCGAATTGTATTTTTCATAGATTATCCTTGTTTATTTTCTTTTTTCCAAAGTATATTGTCAGGTTGAACCTAATGATGAAAAGAATAAGCGTTGTACAAATATTATAAGCCATTATTTTCAAAAAGAGTTCACTGTAAAAAAGGATAATGGATAAAATAATTAAAACTGAATTAACGAAGACTGCCCACAAAAGCGATTCTAATCTTAATTTCGAAATCATTTCATCTTCATCTTTTTCTTTTGAGAAAGTAATTAATAATAAACCAATTATTAATAATACGCCTCCGACTTCGTCAGTGAAATTGTTGTACTGAATATTGAATAAAAAACCGTTGTCAAATGAAATGTTTTTCAAATCTTTTACAGCATAATCAAGAAAAGGGAAAGTAAATCCAAAGTGCAAATTCAGTATCATTAATACAAAAGCTGGTATAGCAATTATCCATCCTACATATTTTAATCTATTGGGTAAAAGAAATTTTGGCGCCATAATGGATGTTTTTAAAATTTAAGCTAAGGTAAAGCACAATTTCCATAATGTCAAATAAACTTTACATTAAGTACGCTAAAGTTGTCTTTTGAGTCAAAATTCGTCAAGTGAAACTAATTTGGGATGAAGATTTGGTAGTCTTTAAGAAATGCCAAAAGGGGGCGTCAACAAAGTGGCTAACGATTGTATTTCTGAATAACACGCGACTAAATCTAATAGTCCAAATTTTACAAATCCATCAAAACTGGTTCTAAAAATATACAATAGGGGTCATAAAGAGAACAACAGGTTCTTTGCAATGCAACACAGAACTAAATATATCAGCAGCAGCAAATTCAAAAACTGCCTTGCCAAGCTTGATTTTTAAGCCACAATACCTGTCAGGCACTTTAAATCCATCAAAAATAAGTTCGAAAATTGTACAGGGAGGACGACTTTTATTATTTATTTTCAATTGAGTTATGAGCTGTTCGGACAGATTCCGGACAGCTTTTTACTCGCCCACCAAGAGACTTTTAGTGAAATTTATTCGCTAATACCATTTATCAAAAACTAATCTAAATAGCCCTTGAAATGACATTTCAATATTCCCTTTTTTTGTGTCCGTTTTCAATGAAGCAGACACTTTCAAATTATCCACCAACAGTCGAATATTAGTTAACGGCTATTTGCCTGGTGGCGGTATTTGATAATCGTTAACTTGTAACTGCTGCTTAATTATTTGTTCAAAATTTATCGTCTATCCTAAATGATTGGGATTATTCGTCGGCCAGAAGTGAAGCCAAATAGCAACATGACCGATGTACATTGTGGGTTCTGCCTTTTCCGCTTGTTATGCGCATTCCTTTTCCACGTTAGGAAAATCGGCTTTCTAAAACCTGCTTATTTTACCTTTTTAAAAATTAGCCCCAACACACGACTACAAACTACTTCAAATCCTGCGATCTGTTGTTGTTCGTTATAAAGAAAATGCAGATGAGACATCCAATCAAAATTAACAAACGCATCTGCGTTTCCGTCAAGTACTACAGGCGTATCATCATACAGGTTACTACTTAACCATAAACGCAGATCATGAAGCCGGATGTGATAATTGCAATCCAATTCCGGACAATAATAAGTTCCTTCATAAAGTGCAAGTTCTTTTTCTTTCATACCATCGATACTGCTGCTAGTTATATAAAATCGGCGTGTATGGTGAAACGAATACTCATCAGCTACTTTTGCACCAGATAAAATAGTTGCGAAAACAAACTTTTTATCGGGCTGCGAAGCCTGGTAGAATGTGTCTTGTTTTGACTGTATCAAAACTTCAGAATCATTCGGTGAGATTAAGTAAAACTTGTTATCCTTCCATGCAAATTTGACTTTTACACCATCATCCGAAGCAGCGTTCCCAATATATTTTTGAACAAAGGCCGTGTCGGTATCTGTTCCTGTATTATTTAGCGCTGATGAGAATGATGTGACATTTTGTTTCATTTCCTTAGCGGGTAAAAACAAATCTGCCAAAGCAAAGTTTTTAGCAGCGGCATTAATAATATCATAGTTTGCAAATACAATAAAGCCCATTTTCAAGTCAGGAAAAACGCTCACACAGGTGTTAAAACCGCCCGATTCGCCTTCATGTTCATACAATGTCCAACCCTTGTATTCACCTACATTGATGCCGGCTGCATACGATATTTGCTTACCGTTGTTTAGCATTCCTTTTTGTGTCAGCATTGCTATGGTCGCACTATCGCCTGCTATAGTTTTGTAAAAATTAATTACCCATTTAGCCATATCCGTAGCGCTGCAAAATATATTTCCTGCACCTACATCGGCATCTGTAGCAAACGCTTTTGTATAAGTCTGTCCATTATCTTTTGATTGATAAGAATAAGCCCTGTTGGGTTGTATTTCTGTATAGTCATCACTCACGTATGCCATAGTCATTCCTAGTGGCCTGAAAATGGCTGAATCAGCGAATTGCTTTAGCGTCTGTCCGCTTATCTTTTTGATAATCTCTGCAAGCAGTAAATAGTTAGAGTTTGAATATAGATACCTGTCCCCTGGCTTATTATTGAGTGTTTGTTGGCCTTTCAATATATGTATAGCTAGCTGCTGCGTAAAAGCGTCATCCATGCTTTTGCCCGCTATGGCAAGCAACTGAAAATATTCTCTGATGCCACTTGTATGGTGGAGCAGGTGGCGAATAGTTATCCGGTCTTTTATTAACAGCCAGGGAATATACTGGTGAACGTCATCATCGAGGGTAAGCTTATGCTGCTGTACAAGCAGCATGATACAAAAGGCAGTAAACTGTTTAGAGACAGAGCCGATATCATACAGGGTGGCAGGTCGATTGGCTGCCTTGTATTCTAAATTGGCCATGCCATAACCTTTTGCAAAGATGAGCAAGTCGTCACGCACGATAGCAACTACACAACCGGGCGAATTATTGTTCGATTCCCTAAAAAGACTGTCTACCTGGCGACGTTTCTGTAGTGTAATGTTTTGCGACCGGGCTGTTCCAATATCGGCTAGAGTCAAATACAGAAAGATCAATAACGCCTGTAGCAAGATAGTAGCTGTCGGAAAACGTTTCTGCATACGCTAAAATAGAACAATCATAAAATTTAAATAAATCCGGAATGATAACAATTTCAGAAGTTAAAATAAGCTGAAACATGAACTGTAGAATATTGCCAGCGGGTCTACCCCGCAGGCATAAACTTAATTATGAGCTGTTCGGACATATTTCGGACAGTTTTTTTTATTCAGTTATAACTTAGTTGAAGTTTGCGGAAGGCTTTTTCTTATGTCAATAGATTTTCCTTACATACAAAAATTCAGCAAATCCCAATAAGTCCCAAAATAAATTCCCTTCTAATCTACCTTTTTTCATAATTGTAATCAGAGCTCTTGCTGGCAGTGCGAAAATATAAAACCAATTGCGACGAATACCGCTTTTCAAAACAGTGCAGTGTTCTCTCTCAAATACCAGCGACAACTCCGTAACCGAGTAAATTCGAACATGGGTCGGGTCATCATAAAAGTTTAGAGAACCCGGCATGGATGGCAGCTTAGTACTGTGCTGTCCAGGGTACTCAAGATAAAAAAAACCTCCGGGTTTAAGTTTCGATATCAATTTACGGACCACCTCATCACCATTTGGGAGGTGTTCTATGACATGTGCCATCCAGATTCCATCAAAAAATTGATCTGGTATAATACCATAGTCCAGACGCGTAAGATCCAACTCAAAAAAATCTTCCATTGCACGAAAATCCGCTTCATTATTATTGTATTCTTTATTAATATCTAATCCATAGTATTCACAGTTTGGAAATATTGCCCTGATCCTGGAAGCGGAATGGTTTCCGGACCCTACATCTAGCAATTTGAAGGGATGATTCCCGTATGAACGCCTGATAAAATTGAATTTAAAATTAATAAGCGACTTTATCGATCGAAAGTACTTCATGAGAAGCTAAATTTTTATGAAGATAGGAAAAACTCGAAAGGTCAATCGCCATACTTAACCATATAAACATACTACGTGAGATAAACTCTGGGATAAGTGAGGATGATAGTAACAGCATAAAAGTATTTGCAGGTAAAATGATTCCATTGTTATTTACCCTAAAGATGCAACGCGTCTTTAAGTATTAAGAGCAGCCCGGACAGGAATATGCTTGTCTTTGATTAACAAGTCTTATCATAAATCTGAAAACAAACTACAACCCGAATTTAGGGCTAAAGAGCAGCTTCTTATGTGCCTGGTTGTTTTAGTATTAAATTTAGTCGTCAAGAGTATTACCTTAAGTTTTACTTCTTTAATATTTCGCTTTTGTAAAATTTTTAACCCTGGTCGGCCCTTCAGGCATCAACATCACACAAGCTCCTTTATTGCCAGGTTACGCCTGAGTTGATAAATCCACCTGTAAGCGTACGAAAAAGTTATTTAAACCTTTATTCTATGTGGGTAAAATAATTCATATGCAGGAAGCGTTGTATTGAAAGAGCCATTAAGTAAAAATCACCCTTGATTCATACTTTTAAATTTAACAGCCAAAAACTTAAATATTTTAATCGAACTATACAATATCTCAAATTAACCGGATCACTAAAACTTTAATTTGCCTCAGCTAAAAAACCTTATTTATGAAATTTTCTCTCGTGTTAGGAAGTGTAATTTTATTTTCGATTTTATTTTCATTTACTTCTCTTTTGAGTTCCTGCACTAAAACGAACACTGTCTATGACACAACAACAATAATCAAACATGATACTACCGTTATCTACGATTCTATTTATAATTTAAAAAATGGACTTGTGGCATACTATACATTTAATGGCGGTAGTTTATCAGATAGCAGTGGTTATAATAATGATATCATTTTTAGCAATGCGACCAAAACAACGGATAGATTTGGGAATCCTAACAATGCGTATCTATTCGACGGAGCTTCGAGCTATATGCAAGTCAAAAATAGTCAGAGTCTGAATCCTGATAATATCACCATGTATGCTATAGTAAGTGTAAATGGTTATTACACGGGTCCTTGTTCCGGCAATCAAATATTAATAAAGGGCCCCAGATATCAGACGGACGGTTTATACGGAATTGCATTTGATGATTCAGCCGCCGCTTGCGGAACGCCAAATTTAAATAATGAAACTTTTGCCGCAGGTTATGGGGATGATATCCCCGAAGGGGCGCAGGCCGGGGTAACTGATCATACGCCTATAACTTTTGGTCACTGGTATTATGTGGCATTCACTTATGACGGACTAGCAGCGAAACTTTATATAAATGGGGTTTTGAAAGGTACTCAACAGAGGATGGTTAATTTTACTGATAACTCTAACGATGTATATATTGGAAAGACTGAAAATCCAACTTATCCTTATTATTTTAAGGGTATTATTGATGAATTAAGAATTTATAACAGAGCTCTAACCGCGGATGAAATAAAATATTTAATTACTTCAAAGGACTAACTCCATAAAATCGGGATTGATTTTCGCATATTCGTGGAATAACATAGACCAACATTGAGTTTATGGAAATTTGATTCGTTTTAGAACTTTTTAATTTCTGCTTTTTCGAGCATATCCAAACATTTTCGTGAACTATCCCACAACAAATTCGCATCGGTGGAACAGAAAAAGGTGTGTTAACCTGATTGCAGAAGTAACCGATGAGGAATACAACAACAATAACTAATGAAGAAAATCTATGATTGGTTTAACACGTTTATCAAGGGGTACATATTACTTATTCTAACACTAAACATAAATACAATGAACGCACAAAAAACATCACTGCAAACGAGCCTTCGAATGCTCAAAAGCAAAGTATTGTCAGCATTGCGGCACCGACAGCCGTTGGCGATTTAGAACATTTAAAAACAGAACTAAATACCGGTCTTGACGCGGGACTTACCACCAACGAAATAAAAGAGGTTTTGGTACAGCTCTATGCCTATTGTGGCTTCCCGAGAAGCATAAACGGCATAACCACTTTTATGAATGTGGTCGAAGATAGAAAGCAAAGAGGTATCCAGGATGACACCGGAAAAGAAGCAACCCCGGTAGCAGACAGTGCCGACAAATACGAACGTGGCGGAAAAACATTGGAAACATTTACCAAAACACCAGAGACAAAACCAGGGCCCGGCTTTGGAACGTTTGGTCTTCGTATCGAGCGTCAGTGCGTTTGATGAAAGCCATCAAAGTCATTTCTTAAAGCCATCTTCTAACTTTTTGGCAATACTGCAAATATTCTCCATTAAAATCTTTTTTTAGCCTCGGTTCTTCAATTAGTATGATAAATAGATTGAAAACTAAAAAAAGAAACAATAAATAAATCCAGAGACTAAATGAGTTAAAGAATATAGCTTCTCCTGTAAGAATTATAACAACGCCTACATACATTGGGTTACGGGAAAATTTATATAAGCCCTTAACTACTAATTTTCTTGTTGGATCGGCTGGGGATAATGTGCCTCGTCCTTCGACCGCAAATCTAAAGATGCAGTTAAACAGGATACTTACGCCAATTGAAAAAAGTAGAATTCCCAGGCATTGGTAAAATGGTAACGGCCCCGTAAATGAGAGCCTGGCTTTGGCTCCTAAGATCCAATATGGTACCAGCCCTGCTGCCAGGCCGGGATTTACGATTGTAAAAAAGAGATTACGAAAAAATAATGATAACATATCACAATTATCTTAAAACTGAAACCATTATAAAGCACTGACCAGGCATTGTGCGATGCACGTTTTTTATTTATTTACTTAAATCGTATCTGAATTTAATTACTCATCATTTAATCCCTTTCCATTGAGAATTTGTTCCATATGTTTTTCAACTCTAGACTCGCGGGTTTTGGATTGTTTGGGCTGAGAAAAATAAAAAATGTATCCTTTCTGCCGCCCCGGTGTCAATGCCTCAAAGGCAGCTTTTAAGGCAGGCGTTTTATCTAATTTATTTTGGAATTCTTCTGGAACTTTGAACTCGGAAGTTCTTTTTAAATTCACCTTCGCACCGGATTTTTCGACTTCAATGGCTTCATTAATATAGGCTTTCAGCATGGGTTCCATTTTAGCTATTTCCCGGGTATGGGTGAAGCGGATCTGCCGCGCCGACTGGACATTTTTGGTTTGCTGAATCAAAATACCTTCCGCATCGTGTAACAGTGCGCCCTTCATAAATAACAGGGCACAATATTCTTTAAAGCCGTGTATTAATACGATATTCTTTTCGCGGAAGGTGTAACAAGGGCAACCCCATTTCAACTCTTCGGTGAGCCCGCAGTCAAGAATGATCATTCTCAATTTCTCGAATTCCTGGCGCCATTTTTTGGCTTTTGTAAAATAAAAATCAACCTTAGGGTTAATGATGCTTTTTGTCATGGCATGTTATTTATTCGTAATTCAAATCCTTAGTGAACCGCGAAAACCCCTGGCAGCATAATAGGAGTCTGCACCATTATGATATGTAAATACAGCGTCATAGCGACGATCACAAAAGATAGCGCCACCAAGTTTTCTGATATCGGCAGGTGTTTTCACCCAACTGGACGTTTTTGTATCGAAATTTCCAAGCTGCTGCAAATCGCGGTACTGTTCTTCCGTCAAAAGTTCAATTCCCATGGTGGCGGCCATATCCATAGCGCTATTTGCCGGTTTAAATTTTTTTCTTGCCTCCAGCGCTTCACGGTCGTAACAAAGATTTCTCCGGCCATTAGGGCTTTCCGCGGAACAGTCATAAAAAATGTATTCGCCTGTGTTTTTATCACGACCAACGACATCGGGCTCACCGCCGGTTATTTCCATTTCATTCAGCGACCGCAGTTTTTCGACGCCGGCTGGCAGATCCAGCCTTGCTTGTATTTTGTCCCATTCAAGACCTTTATGGCGTCTCATATTTTTTTCAAAACGGGCCTTTAATGTTTGCAGCAGCGCTGAACGGTGTTCCGGTGGTGGCTTCAATTTGTTGCTTTTGGAATTGCTCATACTTTTATATTATCGCTTTGAACAGGTGTGTCAAACTCTCACAGTTATTGATTCACCAAAATTATTTTTCTATCTGCTGGCCTGAAATACCACGACAAAATAATAAAAACAGTCTGGAAAAATGGACCGATAATTCCCTTTATACTGTTGTCGCCGCTAGCCAAATGGGAAATAAGTGCCCCGGTCATAAGAAAAAAGAAACCTGCATAGGCCCATTCTTTAACGAGTTTACCTCCCGGAATTAAAATAGCTATTACTCCAAGTATTTTCCATATACCAATAATGTAAAGGAAATATAATGGATAGCCCAAAGGAGTTATTATATCAACCATTCCCCTGGCATGAAAGATTTGCTGCAGGCCACTTACCAACATTCCGAAAGCCAGTAAGGCTGTTGCAATCCAATAGATGATTTTATTTCTCTTTTCCATAGTGTGTTATTTTAATTTGCTTACGATGTCTTGTAGCCGGTTATGTGCCATATTTATGCCTCGGGCAAAAGGTAACTTCAACACCTGGTCACGTTGTGCAACCGATTCATATATTATGTGCATAAGGAGTTTGCTGGCGTCTTCATTAACTTGCTGAAATTCATAAATCTCAAGCTGAACACCAAAAGGCGTATTCTCCATTTCAAATGTCCGTATGATTTTGCGGTTGGGAATAAATTCATGAATTGTCCCATTGAATCCGTGTTTATTTCCCTTAGGATCGGTGGTCTCGAATTGATAACTGCCGTGCTTTTTATTTTCAAGTTTCAGCACTCTCGTCCCCATCCATTGCTCTACGATTTCAGCCTCTTCGTATGCTTTAAATAATAATGCCAATGGCAACTCAAATTCCCTTGTAATCACTAATTCCTGTTTGTTTTCTTCGGCCGCAATTTTTGTTTTTTGTTCCATATTATTGTTGATGGCGATATTTTATCTTTCGTTAATTTTGAACCAGCCCGATGATGTTACCGTCCTCGTCTCTTGCACTCGCAATTAATCTTTCTCCGCCAACATTTTTTATGTCCTGAATAATTTCGGCACCAGCACCGAGTAGAATTTGCAGACTGTTCTTAATGTCGTCAACATGATAGAATGCTGTCATCCCTTGGTTATTACTACTGGCAGGAACTAATCCGATATCCTGGTCATCAATCCTGAAACCGACATAGTACGGTTGATCTGCATATGGCTCAACCTCTAAAAGTTTACTAAATAACGTCTTTGCTTCGTTTACATTCTTGACAGGATAAATAATAGTTTTAATGCCCTTATTCATAAATATTTGTTTTATAGCCCTACTCTTTTGGATTTTCGGTGTCTCCCGTTTTTTTTGTGATTTCTGCTCCACAATATTTCTGCAGGCGCTGCCGGCACTCATTGCCTTGTTCGCCGTTTTTTTTATTTATTTACTTTTGTGCTTTTTCATTATGGCTTCTAATTTGTTGAACCGGTCATCCCACATTTTGCGGAATGGTTCAATAAAGTCTGCCACTTCTTTCATTTTTTTTGCATTGATGTAGTAATAAATTTCCCTGCCGTTTTGCTCTTGTTCAAGTAATTCGCATTCAGTGAGTATTTGCAGGTGCTTTGAAACGGTTGGCCTTGCTGTGTCAAAGTTTGAAGCTATTGCACCCGCCGTCATGGAGTGCGAAGCAACCAACAGAAGTATAGCCCTTCTTGTCGGATCGGCTATGGCTTGAAAAACGTCTCGCCTTAAATTCATGCGTAGCTATTTGACTACAAATATAAGCGTAGTTATTTAACTACGCAAATTTTCTGCAAATTATTTTGCAATTTTTTTTCGGTCTTTAAGTTAAAAAACTTATTCTCAAAGATTGCAGGAATAACAAGCATATTCCGCAGGCTGTAATCACAGATCAATCTATTTTTTATCCGTAATGCCGATGCCATCCTGGAAAGTAACCAACGACCAACGACGAAGATCAGGCAAGACAATTTTTCTAAATAATATCTAAAGTATTTTAGAAAAAGCAGGAAGCAGTAGGCTTGGTATTATAAAGACAATAATTTTATTAGTAAGGGAGATTCTTCCTGGAAATGCACCGGGTATGCTGCGGTCAATGAGCCATGCCCTTTCGTACAGGTCTTTTAATTTCAATCGAAATATATTGTAGTCGTTAATTACAACCACCTACTTTTTTTGATCCGATATAAATTATTATCCTGTAGGGCCGGTTCGTATCGAGTCCTCTAGCCTCATTGCCACCTCCGCTTTGTCAACTGTGGCCAAAAATCTTTGCTGATGATCCAAAATGATTATCCTGAACTTACAATTGAGTAATCCTGCGATTAATATATAAGTTAATGGCTATTGTTTGTGTGGCGTAAAGTTACACATCTCCAAAGCACTTTTTTTGTGATAGTATGATAACGAAAGTAATCGCTCTAACTACTTCAATTGACATAACAAAAAATCAGTGACACAAGCATGATTTTTCGTAAATGAAAAACCCGTAGATACAAGTTCTACGGGTCTTTCATTTGAATTTATTTTATATCAAAGAGACATTATTGACTTACCTGGCTTTTAATATCTACCACATTAACATCTCCACCGCCTGGCTGGCAATTTGTAACGAGCCTATCCACACTGATTCCTTCTTTTTCAGAAAGGTAAGCTTTAACAGCATCCAATCTTTTGTTGCAAAGAGCCTGGGAAGCCTTAGTTGCAGCCGGATATCCTGTAATTGTTATAGAACAACCAGCACTGCTCTTTAGTTTAGCAGCTACGGTAGCCAGCATCGCTTTTGCATCACTGCTTAAACCACCTGTTTTTCCTTTGAAGCTAACACTTGGAAGATCACCCAAATTACAAGCGTTTTTAACGGAATCCATTCTTTTGCAACATTCAGGGTCAGGGCATTTACCTATACCATCAGCATCAACCGGCTGGCATTGTGTAGGTGTTATCAATTCTTTGTCTTTGCAATCAGGAACACCATCACCATCGGTATCTCTTGATACGCCGCGGAAATCAACAGGGCAACCTGCAGGAGTATTCGGCTCTTTATCAAATTGATCAGGAACACCATCATTATCAGAATCAACCCGGCTAAGTTGCTTGTTTATTGTATCAATCTGTACCTGCAAATGAGTTATCTGCGTTTGTACAAAATCACTTAGCCGTGCTGCAGGATTATCGAATATTAATTGCTTTTTTGATTTTTTCCCAAAGGCAGAATTCTATTCCAAGAAATCCATAAGAAAATTTATCCATATGATTAATACCATATACACCACGGGTGCCATCGAAATTATCATTGTCAACAAAATTTGCCCTGTAACCAAGGTCAAGGTTTATTAAGTCGGAAAGCCGGAATTTTAAACCTATTCCTACCGGAACAAAAAATTCATTCACCCTTTTTCCCGCGTTAAAGGGAACCGAGGTTGTGGTTCCTATCGCTACAAAGGTTGGCTTGTAAGATGTAATACCACCTCCCGCCAGTATATAAGGAACTACTGTATTCTTTTTACTAAGCCAGTTTATGTTGCCGAATGTAAGCACACCGCTTATACTTGCAGCAACTTCCATATCTGTTTTAAATGATGAATGGGGCCTGTCTGTAGCCGGCACGCCGGCCAGGATAATTTTTGGTGTTATTACCCTTTATATCGCCTCGTGAACCATCTACCTGCAAAGCAAAATAATGGGTTAACTGGTATTTAATATTGGCACCATACCCAAAGGTATATAACGGCTTTGTAAAATCATTAGGTCCACCCGTAACGATTGAAGGCCGAAGGGCACCTGCATTAATACCTACAGAAAATTTGCGAAATTGGCTGCTGCCAGTAAAAGGCGCCTGGGCAAACATGGTTAAGGACCAAAATAATACATTCGCCGTCAACAAAGTTTTCTTAATAAAATTAATACCCATGGGATTAGTGTTTAATATTTAAAAATTATTTAGTTGCTACAAAAATAGGAAATCAGACACATTTTTTTGTAAATTTTTATAAACCATTTCTGAAAGTCAGTTTAAAACAGAAGGTATAGTCGAGTTTCGTTTCAGCATCCAGATTCTCATAAACAGAATTCTGGCTTTTAAATTCTCTCACCATTATTTTCATTTGCCTTACCACAGGAATATTTTTATTTTGTGCAGCAAGTTCTATTAAATGATCTACATGATTTGCAATATTTTTTATGCCATCTTCATTCACCCTGGAAATCATTATTTTTTTGTGATGTGTAGGAATTACCTCTTCACTTTTATTTAATAATTCCTCATATAACTTTTCCCCGGTTCTTAATCCGGTAAATTTTATCTGAATGTCTTTACCAGGAACCAATCCGGCTAATTTTATCATTTTAGCCGGCAAGGTCAGCTATTTTTACAGGCTCGCCCATATCGAAAACAAATATCTCGCCACCTTTACCCATTGTTCCAGCTTCTAATACGAGTGAGCAAGCTTCTGGAATCGTCATAAAATACCTTGTAATTTCAGAATGAGTAACGGTAACAGGCCCGCCTCTATCTATCTGGTCCTGGAAACGGGGAATTACAGATCCGTTAGAACCTAAAACATTACCAAACCTGGTAGTAATAAATTTGTATTACCTTTTCTATAAAAAACATCCTTTTCATCGCCTGTAAAGTTCCCAAGGGATTCTCTCTTAATATGATGTTGCCTGTTTTGCAACTCCCCCACATACATTTCTGCGATTCGTTTGGAAGCACCCATTATATTGGTTGGGTTGATGGCTTTATCTGTTGAAATAAATACAAATCGTTCCACACCATAAACGACCGAAAGGTTGGCAATGATTTTTGTGCCCGATAACATTATTCAAAACAGCCTCACATGGATGCATCTCCATTAATGGTACATGCTTGTATGCCGCGGCATGAAAAACTACCTGGGGCTTATATGTTATAAAAAGATCTTCCATTACTTCCTCATTCCTTACATCACTGATACGTGCAATGATATGATCTTTCTTAGGCGCTATTTGTTGCAACTGGTACTGGAGGTCATATAATCCTGTTTCCCTGTTGTCGCATAATATCAGCGATTCCACGGGTATTGCTGACAACTGTCTTACAATCTCGCTGCCAATCGATCCGGCTGCACCCGTAATTAATACCCTTTTTCCTGTCAAGTATTCCGGGATGTGTTCTGATGGCAACGTAATACTCGGGCGATTTAATAAATCTTCTATTTTTAGGCTCTTTATTTCTTTTGTCTGAAGCTGTCCATCCATCCACTTTTGAACGGCGGGAATTACCTTTACTTTAATATTATGGTCGAGGCAATAGTCGACGATCACATTTTTCAATTCTACATTGAGATCATCAGATGCAAAAAATAAAAATTTCGCATCAAATTTTATAGCAACAGATTTAACCTGCTCCCATGAGTAAATTTTCGTGGTATCAATTGATTTTCCCCAAAGTTCTTCGTTATCATCAACAAATGCTATTACTTTATATTGCCGCCCTGCAATAGATTCTATTGCTCTTTTTAGGAGCGCTCCATTTTTAGTGTCGCCAAATACGACTACATTCTCTGCAGTAAATTTTACATTTCAGGCTTTTATGATATAGTTCTTTTATCCAGATACGATAAGCAAAAATCAGGAAAGAACCGGTAAAAAAATAAATAATTAAAACGGAAGCAGGAACGAGATAAGGCAACTTGAAAATTGCACTGAAAACAATAGAAATCAATAAGGCAAGCGAAGTAGAAAACACTGCTGAAACGCACCGAGCCCCTTCATGTGAACTGGATAAGCGAATAATACCTTCATAGGTACGAAATATCCTGAAAAAAACAATGTTTAACGCAGTTACCACTAATATGGCCACAACCAACCCTGATCGATCAAGGCGATTAAAATCCATATTAAAACGAAGAAAATACGCATACAGAAGAGCAAATACACAAACGCATAAATCAATAATAAAAATCATCCAGCGGGGAACGGTAGGCCTGGTTTTTATAAATGCATAAAAATAATCCACAAGGATATTATCAAACATTGGAATTCATTGGTTTCAATAAGCAAAAATAAATTATATCACCACAATACCAACAATACGAAGCAATTAATTTATTAATTAGATATGTAAATGACAGACTTATGCAAAAATTCAGCAACACAATCCACCAAAATGATGCCACCTTTTAAAGAAGCTACATTACTATCAATATTGGTTTGCGTAACATGCCCAGGAAAAATGCGCTTATTTGTGTTCGTTATTATAACCGCAGGTCCTAAAAGCTGCTGCCAAGAAAATGGCCGGTGAGCTAAAACCAAGTGGCTCATAAATATAAGTTGCGGGCTATTGCTAAACCCATGCCTCAATCATATTCCCTTTTTTTGATAATATGCCAGAATGTTATCAAAATAATGCGGAAATATTCTTTTAGACTTTGATCTTTTATATAACGCATATTTAATGCAATTTTATTTGGCATAATTTCTTTTAAATACACTTTTTCCGGGTCACGTGGCTGATCCAAGAATAATATTTTCATCAACATATTGTATGGAAGCATAATCCGTGATACCGGGCCGAACATTAAGAATCTTCCTTTGTTCAGAATTATACAAATCGACATATTTACGTACTTCGGGACGCGGCCCGACCAAACTCATATCTCCTTTAAGTACGTTGAAAAGCTGGGGTAACTCATCCAGTTTGACGTGTCTTATGTAACCTCCCACCCTTGTCAATCGGGGATCTTTTTGCCCAACGGTGATCAGGCCTTTTTTATCAGATCCCACATGCATGGAACGAAATTTAAATAATTTAAAATCGATTCCATTTTTTCCTACACGATTCTGGATGTAAAAGCCACCTCCCCTGCTTTCAATTACAATCAACAGATAAATTACCAGGAACAGTGGAAGCAAAATAAGGATACCCAGAAAAGAAAATAAAACATCGAAAAATCTGATCATTTGACTTGCATCACTTTCTGATAAGCAGCTTTTACAGTATCAATCACAAAATTTACCTCTTCATTTATCAATTGCGGATAAATTGGTAAAGAAATTTCACTGCTAAAATTCTTGTATGATTGTGGATAATGTGCAATATCAAAACCCATTTCTTTGAAAAAACTCAACATTGGCATTGGAATGAAATGCACATTGACAGCCACATCAGACTTCGATATTTCTTCTATTATTGCATCACGTTGTTCTTCCGTGGTATTCTTTATGCGCAATGCATAAATATGATAAGAAGTCTCTTTACCATTCCTTGTTGAAGGAGGTAATATTGCCCATTCGCAATTACCGAAAAAATTATTATAAGTTGTAAATATTCGCTTACGCTCTTTAAGTAATGCGGGGTATTGCCGCATTTGTGCGAGGCCAATTGCCGCATTTATATCTGCCATATTAATTTTCATTCCCAAACCAACAATATCATAACGCCATCCGCCAGCCTTGCTTTTTGAAAAAGCATCTTTAGTCTGACCGTTAAGAGTCATTTGCCGCAATTCTTCATATAAAGCAGCGTTGTCAAATGACGCTGTCAAATTTAAACAAATAGCGCCACCTTCTGCTGTTGTAACATTTTTAACCGCATGTAGCGAAAAAATTGCCACATCCGTTTCGCTTCCCGTCCGAACATCTTTTGTATACCATCCACCAAGGGAATGAGCGGCATCATTCATCACTAAAATGCGTCCCAGCTTTTGCTGAACAGCAGAAGATGCCTTAAACATTTTTAAGAACTGTTCTTCTTTTATTAAAGACATGATAGAACCATAATCACAGGGAAACCCGGCTACGTCCACGGGAATAATAACCTTTGTTTTGAGGTGTGATCGCTTTGCGGATGGCATCAACAGAGATGTTGAAATCTTCGCCTACATCTACCATTACCGGTTTGGCGCCGGCATGAAGCACGGCTAACGCTGTTGCGCTGTAAGTATAAGCCGGAACAATTACCTCGTCACCTGCCTTTACGCCAAGCCATTTCAGTATCAAAATGGCACCCGATGTCCACGAATTGACACATAGCACTTCACCGGCTCCGCTGAAATTTTTAATCTCTTCTTCAAGTGCTTTTACCTTGGGGCCGGTGGTAATCCAACCGGACTTCAAGGAATCCACCACTTCATCAATTACAGCATCATCTATGTAAGGAGGCGCAAAATTTATTTTCATAATCCTCGGGGCACTTTACTTACTTAAAAAAAACAAATTTGAGGCATGGATTTAATAATCATAAAAGCAATCAATCCATAGGAAATAAGAATATTTTGCTAAATGTAATTGCAAAAAGAATCTATTTTGTGCTTTATTTTTAAAAATTAAGGGTGACACCCCCCCAGGAATAACCAACACCAAAACCTGCCAAAAGAATTTTATTTCCTGCTTTGATGCTATTATCTGTCATTGCCTCCTTTAATGCGATAGGTATAGTTGATGAAACTGTATTTCCAGTTTGCGACATGTAAATGTAGAATTTATCTTCCTTAATCTCCAGTTTCTTCCGTAAAAAATTCAGCATAAATTTATTGGCCTGATGAAATACAAACAAGTCAATATCGGTCTTCAAGTAATTATTCTTTAATAGCGTATCTGCGACCAGGAACGGAACATTTTCCTGAGTAAAGGAAAATATTTCGGAACCATTCATATATAAAAAATCCGGTGAACATAAAGCTCCACTTTCATCAAAGCCCAGTTTTCCCACTGCCTTATGATGCCTCATACCTCCGGTTTTTACAATTAAGTTTTCGGCTCCCTTTCCATCTGTGCCTAAACTAAATTCGCCAATCTCTGCAAAGCCCTCGGTCGATACTAAGGTTGCGGCGGCAGCATCCCCAAATATGGTTCTGTTTCCTTTATCGGTAGGGTGAATGTACTTTGAGTAGGTTTCGGAGGTGAGTAATAATAAGTTCTTCGCGATACCACTTACAATCAAACCCTTTGCAAGAGCAAGGCCATATACATAACCCGAACAACCTAAATTAAAATCTATTGCACCGGCACTTGTCGGGATATTTAAACGATGTTGTAGAACGCAGGCCGTGGTAGGTAAAAAATAATCAGGACTTTGTGTACATAACATCACAAAATCAATATCCTGCGAATCAATCCTCCACTCTGCAAATAAATTAAGAGCCGCCTGTTCTGCCATATCCCCCGAAGTCTCATCTTTGGCAGCTATATGCCGTAAATTTATTCCAACCTTACTCGCTACCTTTTCCACCGTCCATTCCGGGAACTCTCTGACCAACTCCTCATTCGTCAGCTCCTGTTTGGGAAGATAGTATGAAATAGATTTTAGGAACGCTTGTTTCATAATTAACAGTATCTATAACAATGTAAACCCACCATCAATAATTAAATTAGAACCCGTAATCCAACTGCTCGCGTCAGACAAAAAATAGATCACCGCATAAGCAATTTCCTCAGGTTTCCCATATCTTCTAAGTGGATACAGTTTCATATCGGCCTTCAACTGCTCTTTAGTAATATTGTCCATCTTAATCAATGGAGTTTCCGTCATACCAGGTAGAATGCAGTTAACTCGGATACCTTTTGCTGCCAAATCAAGCGCCATGCTTTTCGCAATAGCAGTAATTGCGCCCTTAGTTGCCGAATACATTGAATTGCCGAAATGTGCTATTACCGGTCCATCTATCGAAGAAAGAAAAACAATAGAACCTCCTTTCTTCAACTTCTTATTCTTTATTAATTTCTGTGAAAGGAGAACAGGGGCAAAAAAATTAACATCGAATACCTCCGTTAAATCTATTCTGTTTACAAACTGAAATGGAAGTGTCTTTAAGATTCCCGCTACATTGACAAGACCACTAATTTCCGGTAAATTCTTAATTTGTTCCGTCACTTGTTCCTCCGTCTTTAAATCTGCCATAAATTTTATATGGCCATCACCTTCCAATTGCTTATAGGTATCATTCAAGCGTTCTTCACTTCTAGCTGTAATAATCACTTTTGCACCAAGTTTTGAACACTCAATTGCAGTCGACCGACCTATTCCTGAGGAAGCCCCAGTGATAAGTATTGTTTTACCCTTTAAAGTGAATGGATTATAACTAATCATGCCGTTCAGCTCTTGCATTTACAATTTCGTAAAGATCTTGAATTGTTTCAGAACCACGGATATCGTCCGCCTTCAGTTTTACATTATAATCACTGTCCGCCATTGCTATTATCACCATTGCAAGTAATGAACTCCATTCGCCAAGTTCTTTAAATTTAGTTTCGGCGGTGAATTCAGATAAATCTGTTTCATCAAATTGGGCTGCAAAATTTCCAATAAATTCATTAAGTTCCATTTGCTCGTTTTTAAATTATTAATTAATATTGAACATGCTATAATTATAATCTTGATTTTCTATCTACCAAATTGTACATCATTAATGCTCTTTCACGGCCATCGGGCAAAATCACCTTGTCAATTAATTCTGCACCATTAAATTTATGAAAAAGAAAAATTTTCTTATTGAGAGTATCAACCTCAAAGTTCAGTTCTTTTACACCAAGATCTCTTAAAATGTTCAAATGTGCCTGGTGCATCTCTAACGATGTTATCGGGTCTTTATATGACCCTGACCATGCCCAATATTCCAACCTTGCACCACTTGCAGATATAAATTTCCCCTTTCCCTTAGCTTCCTTTGTTGAATTATACCTGGCAATAAGAGACTTAAAGAGTGATGGTTTGCCGAGTATTGAACCAAGGGCTGCAATTCCCAAAGTCAGTTTATGGCTCCGTACATTTGCGAACTGTTTTTCTACATCTAATGTGGCGCTGGAAAATCCCCGGATAACACCATCTTTATCTTCGGCACATATAACTACTTCGTTTTCGTCATTCAATATTATTCTATAATACTGGCGAAGAAATGGTTTACCGAGTTGGGCAAAAATACCCACGGGGTATATATCTCGTACAGCATAATGAAGATTCACTATTTGTTTTAAATCACGCTGTTTTACTAATCTAAACTTCATGTATGCGGATTTAATCTATTGCTGTTCCTTTAATTTTACATAGCATGGCAAACTAATTTTTTTAAATCGGTCTTACGCCCTTTTCAATCCTATCAAACACAACTGATATTTTATATGAAAGTAATTCCCCAATTCTGTCAAAGAAACCTCCTTAGATAAATCTTTCCCCGCAGTAACCACTTGTTGCTACATCTCCTTTTATTGTCGTTTTTATTCCCCTTCAACTAAATTTTCAATAAGAGATACAACTTTCTGTAAATTTGTTTTTTTTGTAAGATGCATTAAGGCGTATTCTCGGCCATTCTACTCAACTTTTCAAGTTCGGATTTTTCCATATTATAAACTTGTTTCATTTCAAGGGCTCAATAATTCTATACTTTCCGGTTCAACCAGCATATCCGCAATTAGCATCTGTTTAATATCGGCAACATCACTTTCTTTTTCAACGCACGCCAAAATTGGCTTGCCTGATAGCAGGTATGCTACCAGCTTTGATGGTGTGCCGTTTTTGAAATTCCCTTTTTTTAGTGGCAATAATAATACATCAGCTACACTTTGTATCGCCGGCAACTTTCCCTTCGGGGATAACGTCAAAAAAATCAATTTTATTTTACCTGAACTTTTTGGGCATCGCTTTGCCAGTTTTCTTTATCTGACCCGCTACCGATAATTCTAGTAATGTAGTTTCTGGCAAATTCGCTTTTATGAAAACTTTAATCAATAATTCCACGCCGGCACTTGGGCTGATGCTTCCCAGGTACATAAAAACAAAATCTTTCTTTATATTGTTGCTGGAGTATCATGTTTTAGAAATCTAACAAGAGGTCATCCTGCCAGTTTCGTATCAATTCAAATTTATTTTTTTTTATTTTTCTGCGGATAGAAAAATACGAGATCATTGTTTTGGGATATCCCTATTATCCTGGTTGCATGACGTAAAATATATTTATCAAGTGGCAGGAAAAGAAAGGTAAATAATCCTTTAACCGGGCTCGGCAATTTGTTAGTTAGAGATTCGGGATAAATATCCTGTATATGGATTATACAGGGAACCCTAATTTTTTGCCCTGTTCTTATAATGAGATACTGTGAAAACAGCGGCCAGGAATTTATATAAATGCAATCTATTTTTGCAGAATTGTCCAGCATGTACTCTACACAATGCTTTCCGAAACTATAGCTTTCCCGAAAACGCCCAATTATACTGGATGCCGGACAAGTATAGGAATTCATCCGTATAACTTTATAATTCTTTGGCTTAAATGCCCTTTCAAATTGAAATCCGATAGGGCGGGTTGGTTTGGGGCAAAGAACAGTTACAGCATTTTTTTTGGATAATTCTTCAGCTATATCCCGAGATAACATTGCGGAGACGACGGGTTCGGGAGGGAATACCGCGGATATAATTAATACTTTTGCCACGCTTATGCTTACCTAAACTTTCTGCCCCATACCACTCTATTAATATAATCGGTGTAGCTCAAAATAATCCGCACCACCTTTTCCGACACGTTTGGCATTGAATAATCTCCGACCATTCTAAAATTTCGTGTAGTGCCTCTTTGCTGGTATTGCAATTGTGTTAAACCCTGTAGTATACGTTCGGGATGTAATCCTACCATCATTACTGATGCTTCTTCCATAGCTTCAGGGCGTTCATGCGCCTGCCGGATATTCAATGCCCTGAAGTTCAAGATGGATGATTCCTCGGAAATTGTGCCGCTATCTGATAATACTGCAAAGGCATGCATTTGCAAAGCATTATAATCATTAAAACCCAAAGGTTTTAAAAATTGTATTTCCGGCCTTACAACCACTTTTTTTGCTTCAATCATATTTCGTGTACGCGGATGCGTGCTTACGATTACAGGGTATTGATATTGTTCCGCTATTCGATTCAGGCTTTCGATTAATCCCTTAAAATTCTGATCGTTGTTAATGTTTTCTTCGCGGTGTGCAGACACGACAAAGAACTTATTTTCGTCCAACTTTAATCTTTGTAAAACATCCGAAGATTTAATACCGGGCAGGTAATAGCTTAACACTTCAAACATTGGCGAGCCTGTCTTGATAATTCTGTCGGCGGGTAAGCCTTCTCTTAATAAATACTCCCTCGCAATATCGCTATAAGTTAAATTGATATCCGAGATATGGTCAACAATTTTCCGGTTGGTTTCTTCAGGCACCCGCTGATCAAAACAACGGTTGCCTGCCTCCATGTGAAAGATAGGGATATGGCGTTTTTTTGCCGGAATGGCACATAAGCAACTATTGGTATCACCGAGCACCAAAAAGGCATCCGGTTTTTCCTTCTCCAATAAAGGATCGATGTTTATTAAGTATCTGGCCAATAGTTTCGGTAGCTGTTTTTCCTGCTGCATTTAAAAAATGATCTGGTTTACGGATATTCAAATCATCAAAGAATATTTCATTGAGTTCATAATCATAATTTTGACCTGTATGCACAATAATATGCTCGATGGCTTCAGATTCATCTAATGCAGCCATTACCCGTGATAGCCGAATAATTTCGGGGCGGGTGCCAACTACAGTCATTACTTTTAATTTTTTTGATCCTCATTCATAGATTATTTCATGTTTATACATTTTCAAAATAAGTATCCGGATCATCGGGATTATAAAATTCATTGATCCAAAAAATAGTATATAATTCTTCTTCACCGGTATTTTTTATATTGTGCGTAAACCATACCGGCATATCCACATAAGCGGGTTCATTTCCATCCAATTCAAAATTCATTACTTCATCAGTGCCTATTTGCCGAAGCTGGATCAAGGCCTTTCCTTTTATTACCGCAAAACGTTCAATCTTACTTGTGTGAAAATGATTGCCCCGTGTGATACCTGGAACTGTAGTAGAAAATGAAACCTGGCCTCCAACGTTCAACCGGATAACTTCCACAAAAGCGCCTCGCGGATCAGTATGTTGCGTAAACTTAACAGGGAAATAATTTTTAATATCCATGTAACAGCGGAAAGTATTGAACAGATTCAGTTCGAATGTTGAATGTATTTCCGGTATGATTCCTTTATCCTGGTATTGTTCTTTATATAGATTTAATAAACTGAGAATTGAGGAAACTTTAGATTCTGATGTATGAGGAATTTTGTAATTCGAATTATTTCTACCTGATCTGATTTCTTCAATAATCTTTGTTACCAATTCTCCCACATAAATTAATTTCAGATCGGCATCTATATCAATTTTTGGATTTTCATTGTGCGTAACCTGGTGACAAAATGTTGCCACCACCGAGTTATAATAAGGATTGCCAAACGGGCCAAACACGTTAGGAATAATCATTCCCGTAAATAATCCGCCTGATTTTTCTGCCCACTTACCAAATAAATCCCGGCCATCTTTTTTAGATTTGCCATATAAATTATCCCGTTCTTCCTGGTAAGAAGACGAAAATATTACATGAGCCATGCTTTTGGTGCGTTCCAAAGACCGCAATTAATGATTTTACCAGCCCGGTATTGGTTTCATAAATAACCTGCGGGTCGTTATGCCGGTTCAGGGCCGCAAGATGTACAATTACATCACACCTGCTTACAAAAGAATCCAAACTTTCAGGGCTATCAAAAAGACTCTTTTTAAAATCTATTCTTTCAAATTCATCCGGAAATAATTCAAGAGTATTATATAAATGTTTCCCAATAAAACCATCCTGCCCGGTAATTCCTACTCTTTTCATGAATATTTATTTTGCCAAATATTGGCTTCCATCGTACCAGTTTTACAAAAACTTTTAAAGATTTATTTCTCCCAATCGAACCACAATGATTTATCAAATCTAAAATCATCCGTGCCTGCATCTGACATGGAAAAATCGGAAAATACCATTAATCTTGAATGTGCCTTCAATGCTTTGAATCCATTTGCATAACCGCCGGGAATATGCAATACCTCGTGCACGGCGGAGTCGAGAATAAATTGATTCACCAATAAATTCTCCAGGATGGGTTTTCCCATCTATCGGGCTTAACAACATTAATTTTAAAACTGCCTGCATACAACATAAAACCATTTCTGTTCCACTTTATGGCCTTGCCACGCCCGCACAATAGTTGTATCCGGATGATCGATTACATAAAAACGTTTCACCGGGCTCATATCAAAATTATTAAAAAAGGTCAAGGTACCTCTTTCATCTATATGCCGGCCACCTTTTATTGATAAGGGTACTGCCTTTGCCATAAATAACGTAAGTTTTGGGTTATTTTTTCGCCACATAGATCATAAAAACATAGATTACATATAGGCTTTTGCTACTCTTTTCTATGTGCTTCCTATGTAGCCGTATTGTGTCTATGTAGTAAAATTCTAAACAAAGTCAAGCTAGGATTGATTATTAATTCAAAGTCCAAAACTCACCTTAATTAACCGGGATATTGCATCATATCTATTTCACCCAGCACTTCTTTACGAATTAAAGGAAGCTTCATTAATAATTTTTTTATGCCCTCTACATCCTGTTGTTTGGCATTGTGGGAATGATAATCTTCTACCTCCGAAATATGCACATTTCCCTCGGCAAAATATTGCTTATAGTTCAAATCGCGGTTGTCAGCAGCTATGCGATAAAATTCGCCCATATCTTCGGCTTTTTGCATTTCTTCCCGTGTCGCCAGTGTTTCATATAATTTCTCACCATGTCGCGTGCCTATAATTTTTATTTCATTATCTGCATTAAACATTTCCTTTAAAGCCAGGGCCAGGTCACCGATTGTTGCAGCCGGCGCCTTGTTCACGAATAGGTCACCCTGGTTTCCATGTTCAAATGCAAACAGCACGAGTTCCACGGCCTCTTCCAATGACATGAGGAACCGCGTCATTTTCGGATCAGTTATAGTGATTGGCTTTCCTGCTTTTATTTGTTTATGAATAAAGGAATTACCGAGCCTCTTGAACCCATTACATTTCCATAACGCGTAAGGCATACCATAGTTGCATTGTCACGAATATTTCTCGATGCCGCAATCGCCACCTTTTCCATAAGCGCTTTTGAAATACCCATTGCATTGATTGGATAAGCGGCTTTATCGGTACTCAAACATATAATTCTTTTTACTCCATTGGCAACGGCCGCATCTATTGTATTTTGAGTGCCGAAGACATTTGTTTTTGCGGCTTCCATGGGAAAAAACTCGCACGAAGGAACTTGTTTAAGAGCAGCCGCATGAAATACATAATCTACGCCATGCATAGCACGTTCAATACTGTTATAATCCCTTACGTCGCCTATATAAAATTTCAGCTTTTCATTTTTTAGATGATTGCGCATATCATCCTGTTTTTTTTCATCACGCGAAAATATCCGGATCTCCTTAAAATGATCTGTATTAAGGAAGCGATGCAACACAGCATTTCCAAAGGAACCGGTACCGCCTGTAATGAGGAGGGTTTTATTTTTTAGCATAGTAAGTTTGAGACTGTAATCGGAAGGTTCTAAAAGGTAGTTATTTTACTTAACAGCTGCAATTTCTTTTATCATTTTATTTCTTATTTTATCTGCCTTACCAGTATCTGCAGGACTGTCAAGAACCTGATTGGCCAACGTCTTTGCCATGTTTATTCCAAATTTGTTAGCGTATAACTGCAAGATAGAGTAATCTTCAATACCCAGGCGAAAGGCTTCCCATCGCCTAGTCGAAACGATTTCTTTTCCAAGGCCATCATAAATAACGGAATAACTATTAACAGGATTAATCAATGGATCAGATATCAGGTTCAATTGCTTATCCGGCCCCTCATCCGCATAATTCCAGAAGCCGATTCCTTTATAATCGCTTTGAAATGCCTGCCATGACATCAAACGATAGAAACTATAAGGGGATAAAGCTCTGGCGGGCCCACTTCCGCTGTATATCCATATATCACATTTATGAGGCGGCAAGGTTGTCAAGCCTTTATATGTGGATTGGATCTGTGCCACATCCAAAAAGGAAAAAGAGTGTGAACGGCTGCATCATTTGCTAACGTGGCGAAAAATCTAATCCCGGGAATCGCCTGTTTGGCCCAGCCAGCGAAAGCCTTCAAATCGTCGATATTTTTCCCATCTACTTCATCATATGGATAAAGAAAAATGCGAGAATCTGGAAAGCCATTTTGCCTGATATAACCTGTAATTTTATGATACCAGTCTATAAATTTACTTTTCCACTCATCAGATAAAAATTGCCCGTTTGAATAACCATTCCTAAGTTGAACTGATCCGTAATTCATAAAGAGTAAAACGTTTTTTACACCTTTAAAAATTGAAATGTAATTTAGAAGTACATTATAGTCACCTGTTTGCATTGTCGGCAAAATTGCAGGCGGTATTACGATGGTGTTAACGTGATGTTCTGCCAGGTCTTGAAAGGCTTCCTTTTGCCGTTCCTTTATAATTGGGCGGGTAAAATATGCCCACACATTAGCGTTTAAGTTTTCGACAGCTTTAGTCTCTGGAAAATTGAAAACTTGCGCGATAATATTCATTGTTTTTTCCAGACGCATTGAACTAAGAGTGATACTTACCTTGGCGTTTCCTCGATTTACACCGATAATGCTAAACATAAACATTTCTGTGTTTCCAGGCTGTATTACAACGCTCCCTTTTAAAGGAACCAGGGGATCGGGAGTTTTGGCGTAATTCAACGATGGTACGTAAGGAACATTAAATAATTGAAATTTAATAAGAGAAGTATTTTCGTTTGAAACTTTGAACGTAAAAGTCTGAGAAGAATTAGAACTGTTGGTTACTATAAAAGAACCATATTGAACTCCCTTTACGGGCACGGAAAAATTGTATTTAATGCCGGCGGGATTTTCCTTAGGCTCGTAAAATTCACTGAGGCTGTCCCACGGATTGTACATCTCAACCGTATAAGAAGATTTGGAAACAGTGCGCACTTTAAGGGCATGTTCTGCACCGACTTCATTTTTCAAGTTAATAAGATCATTTTCGGAGGCATTTTTCTTTGCCAGGCGATTTTTAATATCTACATATTTTGGATCTTCAATACCTGCCTTTGCTTTTGATATATTTTGTAATCGCTCAATGGATTGAATTAAATTTTCCCGGAAGAACTCGACATTTTTTAAAGAGTCCACTGCTTGCTTCAATCGATCTTTAGGTATTAATCCGACTTGTTCTGAAGTTGTTGCATTTCCTTTGAGGATTTCAATTTCATCACAAAATAAGAATACCCCATTAGGGATAACTGATAAGGTGACATATCTTGAAGAAGCATTAATATTATTCAAAGAAAACTTTTTAATCAGATAAGACCCCGGTATATTATCAGACGTGTCTGCCAGATCTCCGACATACTTATAATTTTTATCGTCGCTGCTTATAAATACAAAGATGTTCTTAGGAAAGTTAACAAGTTGTTGGTCGAATCTTACGGTATTGAAAGTAACTGCAGATATAGGCCGTACTTCTCCTATATCAATCGTTATGGTTACCGGCACATGTTCCCAACCAACAGTGGTGCTTTGTGACCAGAAATAACCTTTAGTATAAATGCCATCCGTTAATGAAGTTCTGTCAGATGCCGGGGCAGAATTTACATAATTAGGAGCTGTGGATAGGGTATAGCTTTTATTCAAAGCAAGATTCTGCGAACTTATATCGGAATAAATAATATTTATAAAAAGCAACCAAGTTAATTTTAAAGAATTCATATCTCCGGATTGAGGGAAGTTTTAACAATGTTCTTTGTCAGATAACTCAACAAAATATAAACCATATTGAATGGGAGACTCTAACTTGATTCATAGAAATGTAAAAAATCGTCAACTTTATTGAAGTGAACCGCTTTTTCTTTTCAGAATGTCGTTATTATAATTCCACCATTCGGATTTTATTAACTTTTCAATCGTTGTGTCATCAAAACGCATCCTGATTAGCTTAGCCGGATTTCCTGCAACAATTGAATAGGGTTTTATATCTTTGGTCACCACCGAATACGCACCAATTACAGCGCCGTGGCCAATTGATACACCGCCTTTAATAAAAGCGTTTGAACCGATCCAGACATCGTTTCCTATTAAGGTTCTTCTATATTCTTCAAAATTAACTTCCGAAAAACATGTTTTCAGAATGTTACGCCTTGAATAAAACACAGGAGAAGTCGAGACAAAGTTCAATGGATGGCCGCCACCACCAATTATAACTTTACCGGCAATTGAACAAAAACTTCCAACAGCCGAATTAATGATCCAGCATTGATCACTTACATAAGTATACTTTCCAATCGTTGACCAGTAGATCCTGGTACCCGATAAAATAGCCACTGTGTGGTCAAGCTTACTTTTATATATCACAGCGAATACAGAAACTTTCGAAAACAGGCGTCTGGGCATATCCAGTAAAGTCTTTGTTACAAGTAGTATCTTTCTCACTCGTGTTAATTCAAAACGTAGTTAACAGCATTTAACAAGCCATCTACCATATCGGATGGCTTGCGATTATTTCTATAGTATTCAAAAGCATTCGCGCCCAAGTTTAAATATTTTTCTTTATTACCGTTAATATCAAGAATTATATCCTTTAAGTCTGCAACATGATCAAGTAAAATTCCATTAATGCCGTTTTGGATATTCGAATCTTTCACCACCCGTTAAGGCATCATGCATGGTAATAAAGGGAACGCCATAGCCTAAACTTTCCAGCACGGAAAGCCCGGCCTGTATTGGTGAAATACAGGCAACCGCCTTGTAAAAGAAAACAGCTTTCTTTTGAATATCCAGAATTGGCCCATGAACAAAGACTTTTTGACCTAACAAATTTTTTTGAACCCAATTCTGTATGTTTGCATACTCCGGGCCTCCGCCCACTATATTCAAAGGCAAAATATCCGCATTAATACAATGTGCCAGTTTATAATTTTCCAATAAATCATAAATTCCTTTCTGCCTGTATAGTGTACCGATAAACAGAATACTGTCCTTGTCAAACGTTTTATTGGGGCTGTTTGAAACTTCAACAGTATTCGGCGCCACGAAAATCTTTTTTGCATCGAATCCTCTTTTCACATAGCGCTTGATTGGATAATCTGAATAAAATATTAACGCATCTGCATGCCTATAAAAAAAATCCCTCAGTCCATTCCACCCCGAATGTGCATCGTATCTTTTTTCATAAGAGGCTGAAACCCCAATCGTCCAAAAAATAACTTTAAAAGTTCGCCTTTTATAAAAAGGCAGTGTACTTAGCTTTAACCATGCAATATCCCCGTACGCAATAACCACATCAAATTGCTGGCAAAATTTATAAATATTATTTCTATGTAAGACCAATCGTTTATATCTTATAATCGGTAATTTAATAATCTTAAAATTTACCTTCTCTGTTAAACCAGGGCCAATGGAATACGCCACTGTTAAGTCACATTTTTCGGCAAGTAACTTAAAAAGTGCAATCCGATAATGAAACAGGTTATTATAAAGTATTAATATCTTCTTTTTTTCTATACTACCAGACATTATTCGTTAGTACTTAATTTTGAAAGGATTTTAACATTCGTTCTGCAGTTCTACTATTCCATAACTCAGGAATAGGACCTTCGTTCCACAGGCCGGAAAATAGCTTTGCAAAATGATTTTATTGCTTCTTCATTAATGTCAACGAATTTCCCGGTTTCATATGTGACCGTTTCGGGTGTTCAAGTGTTACTGCAGGAAATAGTGATAACGCAAGTTGCATGCTGAATAAGGGAACTAAATTTAGGGTATTCCAATGGCTTCACCTGGTGTAAATACAAACACCTCGATTTTTTATTTGTGCCGGCACACAATTTACATAACTACACTTTCACGAGTTTCCTTTTTTTGGGGTTCATAGTCAATAAACTCCCTAAACCACAATTCAACACTCAACATTCTGTATAAAACACGGGCGTGATTTCTTTTACCTGACTTTTGTTCTTCGAAAGCCTTTAGAAGCGCATCTTTTGAAAATAATTCTCTGTTTAAACATCTATCAGAAAGTAGAATTGCTTTTGGTGAGAATTCATCCTCTCTTTTAAATAGATGAGACAAAGGTGAATCAAAACCGAACTTAATTGGATTATTAATTATAAAACCAGGCACAATATCTTTCATGGCGATCCTGTGAATATACTTACCGAGCCCATTTTTTATTTTAAATTCAGAAGGTAGTGTAAAAGCAAATTCGACAAGCCTGTAATCCATGAATGGAAGACGGCTTTCCAATGATTGGGACATGGATATTGCATCGCCATAATGAAGAAGGTCTACAAGCGTGCCTGTGTGGGCCTTATATAAATGTTTATTGAGCAAATTGTCAAAGCCTGAGGGTTCAAAGGGATAATCCCTTATTTCTGTATATTTTTTTATCCTGTTTATATATAACGATTCAATACCCGATACTTTATAGTATAATTTTTTTAAAAATGCAAGATTGGATTGCCTGATTAAAGTCATAAAAGCTATCTTAAATGAATAACTCTTGATAAAACTTTTAAACTCCTTGTATGCTGTCCGGAATTTAAAACGACCCAATAATTCAATTAAGTACGCAGGTAGCGCACTGTTAATATAGCCGCCGAGCATTTCATCAGCTCCCTGTCCTTCTATCACTACAGTTACATCCTGCTTCGCTTTACTTAAAATTTGAAATAAGGGCAGTACTGCCGGTGAGCTGTGACCTGATTCCAGATGATGTATGATCTGTTTTAAATTATCGACATAGTTTTCATATTTTATTTCGATAATCGAAGGAGTTAAATCAAGTTGTTTAGCGAGCCTCCTTACTAACGCAGGTTCATTTATTTCCAAATCGCCTTTATAATTCTGCTTTTCCAAATGATGAAATTCTGTATTATCAAAAGCTGCCGTATAAGTATTTTTGTTCCCGTTAAATTTATTTTTTAGCAAACAAATTAATGATGTTGAATCCAGACCCGATGAAAGCGTAAATCCAACCGGAACATCACTTCGCATGCGTAATTCAACCGCGGCCGACAAGATCCGCCTGTATTTTTCAGCAGCTTCCTCAAAATTGATTCGTCTATTTATTTTATTAGGATAATTCCAGTATCGGTAAATACTAATCCCGAAATTATCAACAACAAGATTGTGTGCCGGTTCCAACCTTAGAATTTTTTCAAACCATGTATCTTTTATCTGGGCACCTGTACTTTTGCGGCAATAATTTGCAATCACATTATAATTAGGAGTTCTTAATTGGGGGAAATAAGAAATGATTGCCTTAATCTCTGATGAAAACATAAATTGCCCATCAAAATCCGTGTAGTTAAACGGCTTAATTCCAAATCTATCTCTTGAGCAAAACAACTTATTCGTTACTTCGTCGTAAATAGCAAAAGCCCACATCCCATTAAACCTATTTACGCAATTTTCGCCCCAGTGTTGGTAAGCTCTTATAAGAACTTCTGTATCTCCACTGGTTCTAAAATCATATCCGCATGCCTTCAATTCTTCTCGCAATTCAATATAATTATATATTTCTCCGTTATAAACCATCCAATACCTGTTATCAATTTGAAAAGGCTGATCATTTTCCCTTTCCAGGTCTATTATTGATAGTCTCAAATGTCCCAAAATAATTTTATCGTCGAAAATTTTTATCCCGTGCGTATCAGGCCCGCGATAACACATTGTCATCAGGGCCTTGCTAAATTCCTGTACACGGAACACTCCCTTATGATGCAGGTTATAAATACCGGAAATACCACACATTCATTAGAAATTAATAAAATTTATCTACTTCCGACCTGGCCATATAACTCCGCATATTGATCTACCATATTCTGGTGATTAAAATTTTTCATAATAGTAATTTTCGCATTTCTTCTCATTGTGTCAAACTGCGATACTTTTCTATTTCGAAACGCCTTCATTAGTGCTATCAGAATATTTTCCAGTTCATGATCTGTATTAAACAACAAGCCGTTTCTATTATTTTGAATTAGTTCCGGCATACCTCCAACTCTTCGGGAAATTACCAGCTTCTCTGCCAACATTGCTTCCATGGCTACATTGGCGATACCTTCATCAAAGCTTGGGATTACAACGATATCGGTTTGCCGTAGCTGTAACAAAAGATCTGAATGATTTAAATAAAAAAGAAAACTTATATTATTAATATTTAGCTTTTTTGCATAGTCTATGCCAATGAGGCAACCAGGGCCGGCAATTGTAATATCATAGCCATTCAAATTTGCAGCAACATCGATCAACGACAATCCACCTTTATAATTATACCTTTTGAGATCAGGCCTTTCCTTATAATCCGGAAAGCCACCACCGAAAAAAATTTTCCTATAGGTGAAATACTCTGCCTCTTTCAATTCGCCATGCAGCGATAAATCAACTCCACGATAGATAACTTTGGTTTCCAAATTGCCAGGCACTTCCCGGGCAAGAATCTTTGAATTTGTTGCTATAATTGTTGATGGCTTAAAATTAATTCTCCAACGGTTGACATTATATTTATCATTACCGATTAACTGCAAAATGAAATTAACCTTACAAAAGTTCGAGAAATAGTAACCTATAGGTGTAAATAGACCTATTTGATGTACAAGAGCAACTCCTGTTAATAAATTTTTTTTCTTTAAAACATTAAAAATCATCTTCGCAATAGAATAATTAATGCGACGGAGAAAGGAACTTGTATACCTGCCGGGTAATAAAAAGGCAGAAAGTTCAATGACCTTGTAGTTTTCAAAATCTTCGACATATATTAACTTGCGATGAAAAGAAATATTCCGGACTGAAATAACAGTAAGTTTATTTTTTAATGAAATTTTTTTTAGAAATATTTCATTAAAAGGAGAAACATCGCCACAGTTTTTTGTTTTATGGAATCCAAACACCAAAATCATAAAAATTAATACTGCGAAACCGCTATATGCTTCTGTAACTTGCCTGACTTTTTGAATACCCTGAAAACTGAACTCCGTCCAATAATAAATGCGTACAACACCCAGCCAATTTTGGTCAGCAGTATCTGACCACTTAAAATAGACCCTAAAATTGGAATGAGTAGCAGCAATTGAATAATTGACCCATTAAACCGGTATTTTGAATAGCTGATCCTGGCAACTCTATAAAAGAAATAAAGGTAGGCTAATAATCCTGCGGTTCCTGTATAACACAAAATTTCAAGGATCACATTATGTGGGCTAACAAATCTTCCAAAAGTGGTATAACAATATAAGTCATACCCGGTCGTACCTACACCTAAGACTGGATTATGCCTGATCAACGGAAATATTGATTTCCAAATCTCATCCCTTCCCGATAAATCTTCTGATTGGGCGCTATTTAACAACCTTTCATACAGGGTTCCGGTTGAAAGCACATAGCTCCATATATAGCTTCCAATCAATAAACCGACTACAAGGATTATAATTTTAATGTACACCCTTTTTGTTTTAATTAAAAACATACCTGTTGTAAAACACAACGCAAATGAAATAAAACCCAATCTTGAGCCCGTTGCAAGCAACAATGAAAACATAATGGGAATGGGAATAAGAAGTAAAAATTTCTTATTATTAAGTTTCAACGGATTTTGTATAATCAAAAAAAGGAGGTATATCATCGAAATACACATTCTGATTCCTATCACATTCTCATTATCACCAAACATACGAATGCGTCCGCCAATTGATTCCTCTCTTCCAATGCCTAAATAGAAAAGTATAGCAAAAATAGCAGAACCGAATGCGTATGCTAACATCCCACGCTCGAGAATTCCCGGCTCCTTCCTGGAATGATTAACCATTAATATTAATAAAACGAAATTCTGAAAGATTGAAAAATCAAATATGCCGGCTGATACAAAGTTTATATTGATAAAGTTTACAATAGTAAGAATGCCAAAAAAAATCCAGAGAGGGCTTAAAAAACGTTTTATGCGTTTAGTCCTCATGAAATATTGCAACTCTGGGATAAGAGTCGTAAAATATAGCAAACCGGTAAACTTTGCTATCGAAAAATAACCGGTATTCAAAGGGTCCCATACTTCGAAATTAATTGAGAAAAAGAAAAGGAATAAGGCTATCTTTTGTATTGTTGCTAATTTCATAACAACTTAACTAATCATCCATTTTTGATACCAAAGCTGAAACATAAGAAAGAACCATATTCTCTCGCCATTCTTATCGTAACCATCATAATAATTTTTAATCATGATATTGCAGGATTTGAAATTAAAAATATTTTGATTTTGTATAAACGTTCTTGAAGATACTTCCATTATGAGTTCCTTCAGTTCATGGTTTAACCATTTATCGGTAGGTATTGAAAATCCTTTTTTGGGCCTGTCTAAAAGGTTTTGAGGAATGTATTCATAACATATTTCTCTCAACAATGATTTGGGTTTATCATTTTTAAAATGGAAATTCCAGTCTAATCTTGCGCTAAATTCCAACAGGCGGTGGTCTAAAAAAGGTTCCCTGCCTTCCAGGGAATACGCCATTGTCGCCCTATCCACCTTTACCAGCATATCGTCTGCGAGTATCGTCTTGTACTCCAAAGCCATCATCAGCAACGAAGGATTCAATGTCTGTCTAAGATTGAAATCGTCGTAAAATGTTTTCACCAATGAATGGTCAGAACTCGCTACAAATAGTTTTTTAATTTCATTATCAGAGAAATGAAAAGGTTCTGATCTATATCTGAAAATTTCCTGTGAATTATTATTAAATAGAGTGTTTCTAAGTTTTTCAATTAGAATATGGCGATGCGGATTTCGGTTTCTAATCAAATTTTCAGGAAGCCATAAAAGGTGCGCAAATGTTTTCTTTAAGAATGTAGGAATAGATTGTATCCGTTTTAAATTATGCAACCCAATATAATATTTCGGGTAGCCACCGAATACTTCATCTCCTCCGTCGGCAGAAAGAGCAACTTTTACATTTTTGCTTGCCAACCTGCTTACAAGCATGGTTGGAATAGCTGAACTATCTGCGAAGGGCTCATCGTAATGAAATGGTAAAGAAGGTATTAAGTCCAAAGCTTCTTTAGCGGTGCATATCACTTCATGATGGTTGGTTCCAAGATGATCGGCAATGGCCCGGGCAAAAGGCGCTTCATTGAACTGATTTTCCTCAAAACCAATAGAAAAAGTGTTTATCTTCCCCGTTCTGTGAGATTGGAGTATGGCCGTTACCAGTGAGCTATCGAACCCGCCGCTTAAAAAGATACCAACTTCTGTATCCGCTACCATCCGATATTCACAGGCAGATTTTAATAATTCGTGCAACTGTTCTTTAGCATCTGTAAAAGAAATATTAAACTGCTGTTTGTTGTAATAATCATGTGCGTCCCAATAGCAATGTTCTTTCGTTTGCCTGGTAGCCAAATCTATCTCCAGGAAATGCCCGGGTTTTAGCTTGAATGTGGATTCAAAGATTGATCCGGGCGCTCCTATCCATCCATGTTTGAAAAATGACCCCAGTGTCTTTAGATCAATGGTTTTTTCAAAAGAAGGATGTGCCATTAACGATTTGAGTTCCGAACCAAATAAGATAGTACCCGTCATAGTAGTATAATAGAGTGGTTTTACTCCTGTTCGGTCTCTGCAAAAAAAAATTTTGTCATATATCTTATCATAGATGGCAAAGGCAAACATACCTATGAATTTATCCACCGCTTTTATTCCCCACTTTATGTAGCTTTTTAATATAACTTCTGTATCAGAAGTAGAATGGAAGAGAATTCCTGAGGATTTCAGTTCCTCTTTTATTTCATTGAAATTATATATTTCACCATTAAAGATTATTACATAATTACCGGTTTCATCAGTCATAGGCTGATCGCCACAAGCAGAGAGATCTATAATTGAAAGCCGGCGGTGGCCGAAGCCAATTTGACATTTATTACAATTGATGATCATTGCTCCTGCACTATCCGGACCCCTATGGATAAGGCTATCACGCATACGATACAAAATACCGAGGTCGCTCTTACCTTCGTAATCAATAAAACCAGTTATTCCACACATGTCTGTATTACCTAAAACTTATTTCCTTTATGAATAAAGAAGGTTTTTGAGCAGCTTCACTTATAACTATTGGGATTTTTTTGCTCTTCCTTCAATGCCGTTATACCCATAATGAATATCAATATCGATAAGGCCTTCCTCTTCATGCCATTTTTTATATGTTTCAAGGGTTTGAGGGTAATCATATGCGGGAGAAACCATATCATAAGTATCCAGAACGGCCCATTCCTTTAAAGTTTTATCGTCAGCCTCAGGCAATAATTGTGAGTAGTCAGCCACCATCAACCGCCAGATTAACTTTTTCCCCAACCAATTTCGCCTAAGCACTCTCGTAATAGGCCACATAAAATTAATATAAGCAGCAGTCCACTTATAAAGTCTTTGAGGATTCATATGTTTGGTTAATTTTCTAATAAGATATTTGGGTGTAGAATACATACTTATAAAACTTTTCAAGTAAATATCCGTACATATGTGGCCACCCTTTTTCATCGCCATAACCAAAGAATGAAAAGCTTTTCTTGGATCAGGAGTATGCTGAATCACTCCTATACATAAAACGCGATCAAAAAAGTTTTTCTTAAACGGCATTTCGAATATGTTAGCCTGTATAATTAGTAAATTTGTTTTTTGTGAATTGGATTTATAGTTTGCCTCTACCGCACTTGAATAATCAAACGAAATTACCATCGCACCAGTTTCAACTGCATGCTTGGTAAATCTCCCGGAGCCGCTACCCGCTTCAAGAATGAGTTGACCTTCAAGATTTTTACCCCATTTTGTTTCCTTGAAAAACCGGTTTTCAGAAATTTTAAATCCTGAGGATTCATCGTATTGAGTACGGGAATGCATATTCCATTCCAAGCCAAAATTGTTTGCATAATTATTTTCCTGCACAAATCTTGGTATTCCTTTCACGATTGGGTACTCTTTGGAACAGTGTCTACATATTAGTTTACCCTCTATGATATGACCTTCTTCAATGTAATCAATAGTGATATCCAGATCCTCAAGACAAAATGGACAAACCAAATATTTAATATGTTCTTTTATCATTTGCAGTTACATTTCATTAACACTATTAGGCATTGCTTCTATATTTTAAAGTTTGTCTAAAACCCTTGCCAACTTTTCAGTTTGATATTCCCTTGTGTTTGAAAAATAAATCTCCTCCGGTATATCGATCAAAGGTATAAACCCCATCTCTTCCTTCGTAGTTATTAATTTACCAATATTCATTGCTAATTCACGGGGGGAATTACAAAAAATTCCCTGCCTTGTCGATTTGAATTTTTCTTCGACAATATCATGGTCAGAGGGGCAAACCAGAACTGCTTTTTTTAGTCTTATAAAATCATACAACTTGCTGGAAGGAATACCCTTTACTATCTTAGTTGTTTCGTGAGTCAAAAATAAAAGCAAATCAGTATCATGTAAAAACTGGTTTGCCACTTTCCTATCGGCTCTCTTCAAAAAAAAAACACTCTTGCCTATGTGCTTTTTTATATTTACCGGCAACGCTAAATTTGTGGTTTCAGTTCCCAGAAAAGTAAACACAATCTTCTCAATTATATTCGGTGGAAGCAAATCCAATGCCTCTCCAACTATGTTTAATTTTTGCGTTTGATAGAGCGTTCCGGGATACAAAATGGTTAGCTTAGTATTTTCCTGCTTTGAGTGGTTTACGTTTTCATCGGGTTCAAACCCGTTTTCAACTAAAAATCCTTCTTTCCCGATGAAATTGCCTATTTTATTTATGTAATAATCCGAAACAGTGGTAAAGTATGAGCAATTGCGTAAATAATTTTTTTCTCTCCAATGATCGATACCGTTTTTCAATTTAAAAATCGGAGTCGTATATAAGTCGGTAGAAGTCCAGTCATCTCTATAATCTGCTATCCATTTTATATTGGTTTTGGCACACAGCCGATGTGCCAAACCAAAGACAGCGTAATCAGGTGCGGTGGCAACCATCTTTTTTACCTGATTTTCAGAAATGTATTTAGAGACAAACTTCTCAATACTTTTAATGCCATTATAGTCAATCGAATTTTCAAATACGTAATCTATGAGGCCAAAGATTCTTCTAATAGGTCTTTCTTTAACTGTTATTCTTTTAGTATGAGCAAAGTGATCATTATAATTAATATAATGAACCTCAAAAAAATCACTTTTTTCGATAGAATATTGACTATCATTTAAAAGATTTCTACAAAATACTATCGGGTAATACCCAAATTTATGTAAATATTTTGCCCAGGACAATGGTCGCTTTACGGCTGTTACGTCATGCGGCAGAAAGATTGGGGTAAGGATTATTACTTTTTCTAAAACCATTAAACTCCTTTGAAATTTAGTTGTGACTTATGTTCTTAAGAAGGCCTCTGCCAACATTGTATCTTGGTTAATTACCTATTGCAAGATTATAAACGAAATTCGGTTAAGAACGTGCTAGTCGTTGCAGTTGGGTATAGCCGCAAATCCTTTTCATCAGTTGCCCATTATGCCGTAAATAAGAGCAAAATTAAAGTCAGTTCATTTTGACATTAAATCTTTTTATCCATTCAGCAAATAAAATTAAACGCCAATAAGTGTAATCAAAAGGAATTCTCCCTGCAACTAATTTATCGTAATATTTTAAAGCTTCAGGTTTTATTACTCCCTTTGTTAGTTTAATGGCATCTTCAATTTTTTGCCTGAATAGCGCCGGATTATCTTCCCTAACCCAGCTCTCTTCTGGTGTCAGAAATCCATTTTTATCTTTTCTATTCTTTATTTTTTCCGGCAGAATATCTTTTAGTCCGTATCTAAGAATTCTCTTGGTTTCACCTTGAAAATCAAGGTAATCATCCGGGAGGCTATAGGCAAACTCAACTAACCTGTAATCAAGAAAAGGAACCCGCGCCTCTACAGAATTTGCCATGGAGTTTCTGTCTTCCCATTTCAAGTATTTGGGCAAAGTGCTGTAAAAAGTACCATGTTTGGAAATATCAGGTATGGTTTTTTGATCCACAGGAATAGTTTTATTTGCACTTTTATTAATCGAGCCTAATACAACATGATCTATTAAACCTTTTTTAATTGATTGGCATTTATCCAGCCTGGCCACGAGAAATCGCTTCAACGCATCAGGAAGAATACTTGATAGAATGGACTTGAATACAAGAGATTTCGTATACTCAGAGAAATTGTGCGAGTGCCGGATTTCACTAAACACCTCTATCCACCGGAAACTTCTTAACTTTTTTATAAGCCTTGCATAGGTGAACTGACCATAGCCCCCGAGATATTCATCGGCCCCCTGGCCATTAAGCAAAACTTTGACGTTAGTTGACTTTACTAATTGAAAAACATGGTAAGCAAGATAAGCACTCTGAGACTGGTAGGGCTCATCGTGGTACCAAATTAAATCGGGTGTTAGTTTAAAGACGTCTGTTAACTTAGGATATACCAAATGAGAATCTACTGCCGTGTGGTTTACTACAATATCTATCCATTTCTTTTCATCGTATCGTTCATCAACCGAACAGGAAGAAAATGTTTTTTGCAAATGTACCACTCCCTGTTTTTTTAATATATTATTCATCTCACATACAATAGCCGAAGAATCAAGGCCTCCGGAAAGGGCGGTCCCTGTAGGCACATCAGACCGAAGGTGCAAAGCAATAGAACTTTTAAATAAGCGTTCGAATTCCTCTGCTGCCTCCTCAAAAGTTCCCTGATATTTGTTGCGCAAGAGTTCGTACCATCTGTAATTAGCTATCTTTCTATCCCTACCCGGTAAGAGGCTGGAAATTTTTGCCTTAAAACAGTGACTTCCAGGTATTTGGTATACTCCTGAAAACATTGTTTCTTCTGTATGATCGGTATAGGAGTAAATTAAATAATCATAAGCTCTTTGTGGATTTAATCTGCGCCTCCCAGCCGGGGAACACAGTAAACTGTTTAATTTCACTTGCGAAGCAAAAACTATCATCAGGTGCAAACCAGTAGTATAAAGGTTTAATACCAAACCGATCGCGCGACATAAAGATCTCTTGTTTTTCACAGTCATAGATAGCGAAGGCCCACATCCCGTTGAATTTATGCTGACAATCGACTCCCCAATGCAGCGAGGCTGCAAGAACCACTTCAGTATCGGTATTTGAAACAAACTGATAACCTAATGAGATTAACTCGTTTTTAATTTCTATATAATTATAGATTTCACCATTAAATACAATCCAAAATCTTCCATTCGAATAACTCATCGGCTGATGCCCGGCGGGTGATAAATCCAAGATAGATAGCCGCCTGTGACCTAAAGAAATTTGTGCCTTTAATCGTTGATGATTTTTTACATCGTCAACTGGCTTATATAAAAAATTTGATGAATAGACGTCTTTAGGAGTGGTTTGGCCACCAAAACAGACTGGCAACTTTTTGATATCTTCAAATACAACAAAGCCTTCATCATCAGGTCCCCGATGAGAGACATTGTCGGTTATTGCAACAATATTTTGAAGTTCAAAACCTTTAAGATTGATGATACCAGAGATCCCACACATTTTAATACAAACTTTTGTAATATTGAATTAATTCCCCGGCAATTTTTTTGTGATCATGTATTTTCTCAACAAACTGGCGTGAAAAAAGTCCTATTTCCGGTAGTTTTAAGCGGTTTTTAATTAAATACAAAACAGAATCGTAAATACAATCCGGATCTGCATGTATAATAGGTATTTCGGCGCCAAAATCAATGTATTCGAAATATGATTTTCTTATCGAACAAATAACTGGACGTCCTAAAGCCATTGCTTCTATTGCAGCAGTCCCATACCAGCCTCCCATAATCTGATCAATGAAGAAGTCGCATTTTTTATATTCTTCTTTTAACTGATCGTGAGTTACATTTTCAACTAAATTCACCCTGACAGGATATCCTTCAGAAATAAGTTTTTCAATGGCAGCAATAATATAGTTGGTTCCTTTGACAGCGCGGTGTGTAGGGGCATGCATAATTTCCAATATCTCATGCTGGGGATGTTTAGTAAATGCATATGATTTTGTATCGATTGCAAGGGGAATAACTTTTGATCCTGGAACAAACTCTGAATAACATGGAGCACAAACAAGTTTTAGATCTACATGCCGCGACTCAAATTCCAGGCGCTTTTCAATTTTGGAATCATGCGAAAAAATATCTTCATTGCCACTATAAGCCAGCATATTAGTCCATTTGTATTTCTCAATTGATTTTTTATATCCCTGCACATCATTCCCGAGATAATGCATAATAACTTTTTTGCCCATAATATGATAAAAAGGCAAATCTAATTGATTGGAAAAAAGAGTCGAACCGTAGTAGAAATGGAATATATCAAATTTAAAAAAATAGTAAGTCAGCCTCATCCTGTTTAAAATACGATTTGACAGCTTTTTAAGTATATTTCCGCCCTTCAAAAGTTCAACATCTGCGACACGCTTGAAACGATCATAAGAAACTACCGATTTTGCTTTAACACCATGTTCTCTGAGACCTTTCGCCAAAAATCCAGCTTGTGTCCCGTAATTTAAGAGACCATGAAATACCCTTAATTTTCTATTATGTTTTAATCTCACTAAAACCTTTTTTTAGTAGCGTTAAGAATTAATTTCAGGTTTAATCTTTTATCCAACTCGTTATATGAATACCAAACTGAAGTTATTATTAACCCAATTCCTATTACATAGGAATACGGCTTTCCCATAAACTTTACTACGCTAAAACAACTTATGGCGAGAAAAAATTGAATAGTAAAAATTCGGATAAAAGCGGCATCAAAAGAAAACTGATATTTTATTTTAGTTAAAACAAGCACCTGAACCAGGTAAAGCAGGTAACCTAACATAAAAGAAATACCGAGGCCTGTTAATCCCATGAAGTGATATCCAAGGATATTTAAACCCAGGATATATGCATTCGCAATCAACTCATTCCAAAAAAAAAGTTTTGAAACTCCTTTTGCTAATAAAATAAAAGAGATTGCCCAACTCGCTGCTTTAAAAAGCATTCCCAATGCTGCCCAATGTATCATCGTATCAACAGCGATAAATTTGTCAGAATAAAGAATAATTATCATCCACTGAATAAAAACGAGGAATACCATGAGGATAGGCGCTAGAACCAACAAAGCAATTTCAGCCTGCTCGTTAATGGTCTGCTTAGAAAGCTCATTGCTATTCGCGACTGCGGAAAGGCGCGGATAATAATCGGTTCCCATTGCAGTAAAAACTAAGCCTACATATGTGGTAATAATAGCAAAACCTGCTGAATATAAGCCAACCTGTTCCACGCCGCCGGAGTAGCTGATGTAAATTCTCACAATGTATGACACGCCCAAATTGATTAACGAGCTCAGGCTAATAATGAACCCCATAAAAAGCATGTTTTTGCCTTCTGAAATTGTCCTGATCCTTGATACTTTTATAATTTGTATTTTAATTTTTTTTGCAAAATACCATGATAAGAACAGGGATATCAAAGAAGCAATGATAATAGAAGGAACGATGCCATCTATACCCAGTTTATAGTATAATGGCACTGTAATAACCAGACCCAGAGCGCTGCCGGTTACACTTGCTTTTGCCAGATACTTCAATTTGCGCATACCCTGAAGAATCACAAATTGCCCATTACTAAGTTGGGTAAAAAGAAGTGTGATTGAAATCCAAACAAACGCTAATGTGTAACCGCGATTACCAAAAGTAAGCTGGCTTAACCAGCCAGAAAGCACCGTCATTACCAAAGTGCCGAATATACCCGTTATCCATACCCATCGGCGCAATACAGCTACTACCGTGGCGATTCGTTCTTCATTACCTGTGCTATTGGCTGATGCTACATTTCTTACCGCACTGGTGCTCAGACCAAACTCTGTTAACCCACCTATGAAGCTTGTTGTTGATGTAAGTAAACCGGAGACTCCCATTCCAACGGGGCCAAGCAATACAGCAATGAATTTAGATCGTATAATTGAAATGATAATAGTGATAACCTGAACGCCTCCGAAAATTGATGTGGCCTTCATAACATTACGATAAGAAGCCTGTTTGTGAGTCAATTTTTTTGTAATAGATTCCGTTTCCATTCGAAAAATAGTTTAAGGTTACCCGTCAGCAGAATGAAATTTATTAAGTATTTGAACTACGTTTTCAACATCTGCATTTGTCATCACTGGACTTATGGGTAAGCTTATTACTTCATTATGAATTTTATCGGTAATAGGAAACCTGAATCCGTTCCATTCTTTGTAGGCAGATTGTTTATGTGGAGGAATAGGATAATGAATAAGTGTTTGAATCCCATTGTCTGTAAAATAATTTTGCAGATTGTTACGGTCGCGGGTTCGAATGATAAAAAGATGCCATACATGTTGTTCCCTGTGAATTGTGGATTGAACGTTATAGATTGGTAAAACAATTTCGGGATGCTTTATGTTTTCCAAATAGTAGTGAGCTATTAGCCGGCGACGTTTATTTTCTGTATCTACGAATTTCAACTTGACATCGAGAAATGCAGCCTGTATCTCGTCCAGGCGGCTGTTCAACCCTTTGTAGTCGTTAACGTATTTCTTTGTGGAACCATAATTCGCCAAAGCGCGCACGACACGGGCAAGATCGTCGTCATTAGTCGTTACTGCACCCGAGTCTCCGAGTGCGCCAAGATTTTTACCGGGATAAAAGCTAAACGCGGCAGCGTCCCCCAACGAACCAGTTTTTTTTCCACCGTAAATTGCACCGATCGCCTGTGCGTTATCCTCGATAATTTTAAGCCTGTACTTTTTCGCCATAGCTTCCAGTTCTTCACCCCAACATGCTTGTCCATAAAGATGCACGATCATAATGGCGCGGGTTCGCTGTGTAATGTGCTGTTCGATTAGCGAAATATCAAAATTATAGGTATTTATATTCGGTTCAATTAACACTGGTTTTAACCGGTTATCAGTAATGGCAAGGATAGTGGCAATATAGGTATTAGCAGGAACCATCACTTCGTCTCCTTCGTTCATTGTCCCTAACTCAATAAAGGCTTTTAATATCAGGCGCAAAGCATCAAAGCCATTGCCAACACCAATAGCATGTTTCACTCCGATATAACTTGCCAAGTTTGCTTCAAATCGTTTTACACGTTCACCTAACAGGTACCAGCCGGCATCAATAACTTCAGAAGCAGCTTGCTTTAGTTCATCGGCATATTGGGCATTTATTTTTTGGAGATCGAGAAATTTAATCATCTAAGCATGGTTCCCCCTTTACTATTTTATACTGTTTACCAAGTTTATCTTTAAGATTAAGGTCTAAAATTGTTCCACTTTTTGTCACGAAGCCTTTATGTTGGGCCGGATTTCCAAACCACAGCGTGAAAGGCGCAGTATCCTTTGTTAGAACACATCCTGCACCTATCATTGAATATGACCCGATTTTAATTCCTCCCAAAATCGTTGCATTCGCTCCTATGCTTGCACCTGCTTCAACTACAGTGCGGACGAACATTTCCGGACATTGCTTTGAACGTGGTGTCCGGTCATTAACAAATGTTACGTTAGGACCAATGAAGACATTGTCTCCTATTCTTAAGCCATCCCAAACTTGAACTCCAGGTTTTATAGTAACGTTATCTCCTATAATAACGTCGTTTTCAATAAAAACCTGGCAATTTATATTACAATCTTTTCCGATTAAGGCATTCTTTAACACAACACAGAATTGCCATATTTTTGTTCCATCACCAATATCTTTACTCTGCACGTCAGCTAAAGAATGTATCATCATTAATATGTATAATAACTTAGGTACTCGTTGTAGTCTCTTATGTAATCAAACTCATTGTATTTGTGGGAAGTGAGTACTAAGCAAATAGCTCCCGAGGAAAATCCTTTTTCCGCCGTCCAGATTCCGGGTGGCACATGAAGACCGTAATATGGGCGATTCAACATCATTGTACGTTTGGTTGTACCGTCATTTAATTCAATTTCAAAACTCCCGCTGACAGCAACTAAAAACTGGTGACATGCTTTGTGAGCATGAGCGCCGCGGTCTTCACCCCCCGGAATATCGTATATGTAGAATATCCGCTTTATTCTAAAGGGAATTTCCATATTATTATTAACAGGTGTAATATTACCATAACGGTTTTTTATAGCACGTAACTTGATGATACTGCAGTCGTATACACTTGGTTTGCTCACGATATTACGGTCATTAGAAATTCCTGGTAATTCCGAATATAATCATTTTCCGAAAAGTGTGTCGAACTCAGCACCAATGCCAGAGAATTAGTCGAAAAATTCTGCATCTGTCGCCACAGGCCTGCCGGGATGTATAACCCATAATAGGACCGATTTAAAGAAAAGATGTTGCACGATTTTGAGTCATCTACCATTACGTCAAAGCTACCAGAGAGTGCAACAATCAATTCCTGTTGTTGTTTAAATGCGTGGCCACCCCGCACCTGGCCGCCCGGTACATCATAAATCCAGTAAGTGCGTTCTATTTTAAACGGAATTTGATTTTCTTCCTCAATAACGGAAAGGTTACCTCGTGGATCCTCTATTTTTGGAAGGTCTATAATCCGGGCGATTCGAGACATATTATGTGGATTTGATTGAGGTTTTTAACTCTTGCATTAAGTTTTCTAATTCTTAATCTTTTTTATGACTCAATACTCGACAAGAATATGCGTCATCACCAAAATAATTAAATGTATTTGTGACAGTATACTTATATGTAATTTTTAAATGCTCATCTGCAAGCACAGCTTCGCTACTCCTCGGTCACAATAACCTGGTCTATTTTACTTTCCCTTACAATACCTTGTTAATCTGTTTTAACTTTTAAATATCCTTTTCCACCATTTTTCGGTGGTGTTTTCCGTCGTGTACCCATAGCCATACCCGTATCCATAGCCATATCCATATCCATATTTTCCAAATCCTTTGCCTTTTACACCATTATAAATAATTGCCGGGTTTTTTAAGCTATTCATTTTATGCCGTTCCTCCAGTTTTTGTAAAAATATTTTTGGTGTATAATCATGCCTGACAATAAACAGGGTTACATCTGCAACGAGCTGATAAAATAAAAGCATCAGTAACCGGGTTTATAGGCGCTGAATCCATTATAACATAATCAAATGCTCTCATTAAGATTTTTTAATAATTCCGGCAATTTATCATTAGAAATTAATTCTGAGGGATTGGGTGGTATTGGCCCCGATGGAATCAGACTTAAATTTTCAATGCCTGTCGGTTTAATTAACCTTCAGAGGTCCATCTTTCCTATTAGATAATTACTGACACCTGTATCTCTCGCAATTTTAAATTGGTCACTTAATTTTGGTTTTCTAAGATCAAGTTCAACCAATACTACTTTTTTGCCCATTAATGCCAGGCTGATGCAAGATTAATGGCAATAAAACTTTTCCCTTCACCTGAAATGTTGGAAGTAATCAATAATTCTTTTATGTGTTTCATCTAATTCCTATAAATCCCAGGGAAGTTCTTAATTGCCGGAACTGTTCGGCAATAAAACTTCGTTTGCCCTCCGCATATAACAATAGGAGATTTTGACCTGTCATAAATTACTTCTCCTAAAAAAGGAATTTTTGTAAACTTTTCTATGTCAGCCCGTTGTTGTACAGTTCTGGTAAGTATTTCTTTAATATAAATAACACTATACCCCTAGGACAATTGCTGCGATAAAAGCTATAAGGTAAATAAGCGACTTTTTTGGGCCTAACAGGAATATCGGATGACTCGGCCTTATCTATAATCCTGCTGTCCGCAACGGCAGAAGCAAAAGACAAAGCCGTCTCTTCTCTTTTTTGCAGCAGAAACGTATAGATATTGTTTTTTATAGCCTGCTGTCGGCTGATTCCCAATAATTCCCTTTCCTTTTCAGGTATGGTTTTGAGCATGGAAGTATATTTGCCGTTGGTGCTGATTCAAATCCTTTCTTCCTGCTATTAGATTTTTTCTTTGGCTGTTAATATTTTCTAAAATAGCCGGTCTTAATTTGTTTATTCCATCGACTAGTGCTATTACTGCTGGATTGTTTTCCGGTACTATCTTTTTTGGTTTGAGTATATTGTAATTCCAGATCAGATAATTTTTGAAGCAGGTCCGATAAAACAGGATCAGGTACGCCCAAGGTAGCAGGCACAATTCCGCCTGTACCCTCCTTACTTATCACATATTTTTGCACTTGGTCCAGTACCGCCAATTGCATATTAATATCACTTATTTTTTGGTCATTGGTGGCTACGGTTTGCAAAAATATCTGGCCCTGTGAACTAATATCTGTGATCTTTTATTGCGCTTTAAACGTTTGAAGTTGCCCTTCTACGGAATCCAGTTCATTTACCACATATTTTAACCTGTCTTCAACAAATTTCAAAGTATTAGCAGCCAGTACATTTTTATCCAGGATCGCATGCCTGGTTATACACTATCAGTAATTCATTTAAAATATCTTCTCCTCTTTCGGGCACTTCACCTTCAATACTGAGGTCTATAACCGTAGATTGTTTACTTGAAGGAGACTATTGTTATCTGGCTCAAGATACTATTAGCCGCATTCTTTACACTTGTAAGGAAAAATTGAAATGATCATTCTTTTCTAGCTCTGCCTATGGTGGTTTATAATACTTATTTGGGAGGAATCGTAGTATTCCAAATGGAGTAGATAACCCATTGGTTTAAAGGATAATTTGTGTTTTCAATGTTTACCGATTCTTAGGCTCATCATCATATTTAAAGGGTACTTTATCTACATGTAATATAGAGTCAGGATTTTTTGCTTCAATTACGATTGGAGAAGATCAAATAAGCGGACTGGCTGGTAACCCTCCCTTCAACATTATCTGGGGCATACAGAAGTAGATTTTTCACTACTTCCTGCATAAGTGTTTTTGACTGCAGCACTTCTACTTCATTTTCAACGTTCTTCTTTGAACCAAATATATCAAACGCATCCATCATATCTTTGCCGGGTGTTCCATTTTTATCATCCTTAATTAAAAGCGTAGCCGTTGTTTGATAAACAGGCAATTTATAACGAAGGTAAATCCAGGCTCCCGTCATTGTTAATAACACGAGCAATAAAAAAAAGGGCCAGTATGGAAGAAATTTATAAAACAAATCTCCGAGGGATCTTTCTTCTGTCTCCTCGAATTCAGATTCTTTCATTGGTTGTCGCATTCAGGAAAGATTATTTTAATAAAGCTGTTTAGTATTATAACTACAACGGAAACGCCGCTAAAGATAATTGGTAATATTTGCCGGCTTTGGTCGGTGCTGGCGATTTTTGCCTTTCCAGGCTCGACATATATTACGTCGTTTGATTTTAAAAAAAAATATGGGGACTGCAATAAATGGGAAGAAGTGAGGTCTAAACGTTTTACCAATTTATCCGCCCCCTCCTGTCTTATTAATATTACATTATTTCTAAGGCCATAATATCGTCAGGTCGCCGGCCTGCCCTATAGCCTCAAGAATGCTTATTTGCTCGCTGGGTACATTTACTACACCCGGCCGGTTTACCTCGCCCAATACGGTAACCCTGAAATTTAAAAAACGGGCAGTAACGATTGGATCAAATAATAATTTTTTTTCATTAGCATTTTAGCAAGATTATTTTCCAATTGCTTTTGAGTAAGGCCTACCGCAGCAATATCACCCAGTATAGGAAATTTAATATTACCCTCCTGGCTTACCAAATAACCATACGTTTGAGGCATATTGTTGTAGCCGAGTTCGGAGTCAGTGGTATATTAGGAGCATTAAAAATAACAGTCGCTGCCATTACTCAGGCTGCTTACGGAAATACTTAAAATATCCTTCTTTTGTATCAATGGCTCAAGTCCTTCTTTCGAAGCAATAAAGTTGAATCTTTTACATCGTTAAAATATGCCACTTTTCGTGTTGTTAAACAGGAGGTAAGAGAACTAACAAGAAAGACGCTCAACACTAAATATTTTGCGGACGAAAAAAGTTTGTACATACGGAGATTTAGAAACGAAAATTGTTGCAAATATAATTTGTAATTCAATAATAAAAAACTTAGAAAACGGTAATGCGACATAGTCCTGTTAGATTATAATAACTGCACGGTATATAGTTCGAATGTAACCAAGAAATTTGCCTGTCATATCTAATTAGCTCTTAACTACTTATCATAAAGAGGCAATTCTTGATGCCTCGGATTTATGCAAACTTGAAGTTGTCATGCATCGCTGAAATAAATACGTTTATCTTACTAAAACAACACTTCCCTTTTCTGTTAATTTTTTCACCCAAATCGCAAACGGCTTCTATATAATACACAAATACGAAGTGGGCTGAGTTATATTATTTAATTTACCATTCCATCCAAATGACCGGTCATTTGGCGGGAAATTTTTTGCTTCATAAACAAGCTGCTCCGAAACGATTATAAATTGAAAACCTTACAATAGATTTTATTCCCCGTGTCAAGGGATAGAAGTAGTCATTAAGGTTATCATTATTTGGCGTAAACGCGGTAGGCATTAGTATATTCGCATCCTTACATTCTACATAAATTGCAACGCTGTCTTTTGCCACGCATCCGCTGTCAGACGTTACACTTATAAAAAATGTATGTGAGCTGGTTGCAATACCATTCGGATTTGGGCACGTAGTGCAGCTTAATAAATTAGCGGGGTTCCAACTATAAGAACTGATATTATTCCTATAGGTTGGATTTATAGTAAAAGCAGTATTGTAAGGATAAATTTTATCAGGCCCCGCATCAACCGTTGGCTGGCCCTTAACATGGACGTTTATATTTACAGTGCTTGTAAAGCATCCGACAGAATCCGTAAGAGTGGCCGTATAGGTAGTTGTTTGAGACGGCGACGCTGTTGGCCCATAGCCATGAGGATTCGACAGGCCTGTTGCCGGCGACCACAGAATTTTTTCCCCGGGAGGATCAACATTTAATTGAACATGATCGTTAAGACATATGTAATAATTCCCTAACACCGGGGAAGCAACAAAAGGCGGAAAAACCTGTACAAGAGTGCTATCAGTTATGCTACAACCGGCTGTATTTGTAGCAGTAATTTTATACTGTGTTGTAGCAGAAGGATTACTCAGCACTGTATCGCACGCTAGAACAGTTCAATGAATTAGATGGCGACCACGTTATTGAATCACTGTGAAAGGCAATAAGCGAATCTGCCTTTCCCAGACAAAGTGTATCAAGCTCCGGTATAACGTATAAAAAAGGTATTGGATTAACCGCAATAGTTTTTACGAGGCTATCCTGGCATCCGTTTATATCAATACCTGTTAACTTGACTTTATAAGTGCCGGTTCTATCGTATAAATAGGGCTGCGGTTGATAAACACTATCATTATCTTTTTTTACACCAAAATCCCAATACCAAAGGCTTACAGAATCTGCCGGAATAAATGGTTTGGAAGCATTGGTTACATTATATAAACTGTTGAAACAAATAGAAGGGGGAGCCGTAAAATTAAGATCAGGCCCTCTTACTAAAAGTGGTTTATTTAAGCGGATCGTATCCTGACAATACTGAGAGCCATTATTTATGATAACGTAATTATTAAAATTACCAAAAAGGTTTGCAGCAATGGTTAAGGAAGAATCTTTGAAAGGCCCTACCTGTTGGCCCGCGACATGCCAGGTGTAAGTGGCAGCCGGATTATTGTAATTGTTTATAATGGTAAAAGTAGTGCTGTCATTTCTACAAATTGCAGAATCATTATTCACGAGGGATGGAGTCGCAGTATATATCGTTGCGAATAAGTGTCGGTGCAACCCGTAATGTTATCCGAAACAGTAAGCTTTGTTACAAATGAATCGGCGGCCGGAAAAGTATGGGTCGCATTAATCGTATTTACAGGAGCCGAGCCATCGCCGAAATCCCAGGAAACAGATGATAAATTTCCCTGGCTGGTATTGGTGAAAGACAAATGTTTTTTTATCAGCGCAATTATTTGAATAAGTGAAGTTTGCTATAACGCCAATAACGTCGATTGAATAGTTATTGAATTACTGTAGCAACCATTGTACAGTGGCAAAATATAAACATAATGCGTACCTAAGTGTTCGAATTTATGTTGAGCAATGGTATCTGAGAATATAGGTAATTGCCATCATCAAAATTATAGTAATAGATATTAGCATTGGTCGCTTTTGAAACAAATTCTGCAGTTTCAGAGCCGCATATTACAGGCTTAACAGTATATGCTGTTTGATTAAAGGGAGGAGTTCCATAAGCGATTGCTATCAAATGCTGTAACCATTGCTGCAACCTTCACTTGTGGTAACTGTAACCACAGGCGAATAATTGCCGGGGACGTGTACGTATGATTTACATTTTTAGTTGTTGTTGAAGTAATAGGGCTACCATCACCGAAATCCCAAGAATAATCGGTTATTGAACTGTTGGCAGGGATTAGAAGCTGTTGTGTTAAAATTTACCTTTGCAGGAACACACCCTGAGTTTGGTGATACATTTCCTGCAATTGGAGTTTTTTTAACGCTAACTGTAGTTTGAGTTGTTCCGGAGCAACCAGATGAAGCCACAGCCTTCAATGTTACATTATAGATACCCTCTGCTGTATAGTTATGGGCAATGTTAGTTGCCGCGGTAGTTTCTGCCTGCCCATCTCCAAAATCCCAATCATATTCAGCGATATTTCCGTTGCTTGTCGCAGTAAAGTTGATGCTGCCAGATTTACAAATATAATTTCTGTCATACCCAATGGAAACCGTTATGGACGGATTAATAGTAATTGATTTGGTAACCACTACCGTTGTGCGCGCATAAATTACGATTAATTTTACAGTATAAGAACCCGCATTTTTGTAAGTTACTTCAGGATTTGGGCTGTTGCTTCCTTCTCCGTTTCCAAAGGTCCACACAAAACCCTTTGGCGACCCGGTAGCAGTTTGAGTGAATTGTACGTCTGTAGGACTACAAAATAACCCATCTGTAGTTTGATACGTGAAATCAGCGGTCTGTGCGTTGGCAATTAGAGTAAAAAATATAAAATAAAAAAGTAATAGGGTTTTATTCATTGATTGAATATTGATTTGACAGCAAATCCGGATTATAGAGCTACTGCGTTTCATAAATAATGCCAATCATTAACTGAATACGGGAAAGGTAGAAGATATTTGAAGCATTTCAATAATTTACTGTTTTTCAGGTTGCATAATAAAATTGGATAGATAGAGTTTCTCTTAAACGTTATAACTACAACAGGTTTCCCCGCTTCTTAGTTGCTTACAAACGTGAATATTACCAAGAATATTTTAATCGCCTCTTACACGTCACGAAATTACTATCAGGGATAGCCCTAATTTCAGCCTTTATTGGTGATATTTTATATCCATTGCATTTCCCAAGTAAATTGCTTTGGTTACGGATAACTCTTTACTTTTCCTCCTATAAAAGGTTGTTAAAGTTACTTGCGAACCCATTAGTTATAATAGAATTTTGGCAGCAATGAATATACAGTTAAACTTACACATTAATGTTATCCAACAATCTTGTTTAGTCATAAATTGGTGGTACATAGCATAGTAAAATCTCACTAAACATTAATATTAAGTAATAAACAACATAAAGGTATTATAATATACCCGCTTTGCTTCCAGGTTAAGGAGAATTGCAATAAACGCTCAAAGGGATAAACGGAACCCACCCTCGCAATTTTAATACGAAGCTCATTAGGTTAATAGAATATGGTGTGCTTACAGCTCTAAAAATGAAAATCTATGGCCATAGATAACGCTCTTTTGCCGCCGTAGAAATTAAACCGTGATACAAGTTAAAAAAGTATCTGGAATAGTGAGGCTGGTAACTATGATAATACACATTGAACGAGCCGCCTGGTAATTTTTAAGGATGGAATATTATTCAGGAGTTGACTATATTAACCGGGCGGCCTGCTAAAAAAGACTCAATATTAGTAAGCGTTGTTTGCATAAGACGTTTTCTTGCCTCGAAACTGGCCCAGGCAATGTGAGGGGTAATAATGCAATTTTGTATCCCGATCAGCGGATTAGCAGCAGGCGGAGGTTCAGTGCTTAATACATCCAGTGCCGCCCCCGCAATGATTTTGTTCCGAAGTGCCTCAGCAAGATCGGGCTCATTTATTAACTGTCCACGTGATGTGTTGATAAGAAAAGCGGTAGGCTTCATCAATGAAAGCAGTTGCCTGTTTACGAGTCCTTTATTATCTTCATTCAGAGGGCAATGCAATGAAATTACATCGCTTTCTGAAAATAATGATCTAAAGGAACGCTGGTGGCTAAACTCGTTTCTCTGTTTTTGTTATATATAATTACCTCCATCCCAAATGCTGTTGCTATTGCTGCAACTTTTTGTCCTATTCGCCCAAATCCAATAATTCCCATGGTTTTATCGCTAAGCTCTTTAAGAGGCGCTTTTACATAACTCCAGTCGGCAGCACGAAACCAATCACCATTTTTTACACTTTCTGAATGTTTGCCTGCATGATTTGTTAACTCAAGCAATAAAGCAAATGTATGTTGCGCAACAGAGTTTGTACCGTATTCAGGAACGTTGCAAACCAGTACCCCTTTTTCTTTCGCTGCATTAATATCGACAATATTGTAACCGGTAGCGGTTACAGCAATTAATTTAAGGCTGGTAGCAATATCAATAGCCTGCGAAGTAACCGGAGTTTTATTAGTGATAATAACGGAAGCTTCCCTGCATCGCTCCCCTACCTCATGTGCAGGAGTTCTGTCATAATATTTTACTGCACCCAATTTTTCAAAAGGCGCCCAGCTAAGATCTCCCGGGTTAAGTGTATACCCGTCAGTAATTACAATTTGCATAGAGGTTAGAGGGTTAAAATAACAAATTCAAAACAGGACAATTTTACTGGCATTGAAACTCCGTGTCAATTATAAAGCAACACTAATATCAAATATATAAACGGCTTCGCCTAAAGATGTTCCAGCTATCACAGTTAAATCCTGTAGGTAGGATGTGGATAGCCAGGCTGGAACGCTGACAAACTACTCGCAACTATTGTAGCTCCTGATTGCATTTCCACTTCTTCGATGGCTGCTTCAATAAGTTGCCTGAGTATTCGCGGCTCTGTTTGCACCCGAAGATTGATAAGAATAGTTGCCGACGGAGCCTGTTCCTTTTTGATACTTACCGCAGGTTGGGCGTTTGTAGTAAAACTGATTTTTTCCATCCTGTTTATTAAAAATTTCAAGTGCCCGATACTGTATTGCTGTTCATTTATTTTCCTGTAAATAAGATTAATCAAATCTTCAGCATGCTGCAGTGCGTTGTTATTTACACTATATATTTCAAGCCCCTGGTCAAGCCATGCTAATTTAGCTTCGCCTGCTGCATAAGTATCATAATCTATATTTAGCGAATGCAAAGTTCCGGCGTATTGATCATTGTCCAATGTGCGCAACCAATTCTGAATATCAGCCTCATCGAAAGAATTTTGATACAACAATAATTTACTTCCATACCTTTCCTCCATAATCCTTTTTACTTCCAACAACTGTTGCTTTGTAATCAAATCAATTTTATTGATAACAATAATCCCGGCTTCTTCCAGTTGTTTTAAATAAATATAATTCACTTCTTTATCGAACAACTTCGGGCCGTTTTGCAATATCATTTGCAGAAGGCGTACATCTGTAAATGTGGAAACGGTTACCTGTGCATCCGGGCGAAAATGTAGCAAAGGTTTTAAAACAGTAGCAACAATATCTGTACAGGATCCAACCGATTCCGCGAAAATAATTTCGGTTTGGTTTGTTTCAATCAACGATTGAATGTTGGCTTCAAGGTCATTATAATTGCAGCAGAAACAGCCGCCAACCACCTGCCTTCCGGGTATTTTAAGACTTTTAAAAAAATCTCCATCTACCAGCTTTATTCCCTGGTCGTTTGTGATAACGCCCGTTTTTATGCCTTTTTGTAGCAACGCACGGGATGCATATTGAATAGCAGTAGTTTTTCCACTGCCTAAAAAACCACTTAACAAATGTATTTTCATTGTTAGAAATTGCTGAATTGCCAATTGCTTACTGCTTATTGATAACAATCACAATCAGTCTCACACTTTTCAATAATTCGTTGTACCGGATAACCTAACAATAATTCTTCATTTGATGCCTCACGTACCTCATCTATTATAATTTCAAAAATAAAATCTTCATTTGTAAACCCCGAGTCGGCGGTTAAGTACACTACTTTCTTATCTCCCATTTTCAGACCTTCTAATTGTGCCTGTAGTAAAGAAAGGATACCATTTGAGCCGTGCAGGTAACTAACCGGCTTATTATTCATGGAATTTTCAAGGATCTCCCCACTGTCATTTTTCATGCTATACCGCATAGATACCACGCTGTTTTTTCCAATGCGTATCATAGTTGTATTTGTTTGCCGCCTACCATTATTTTATTTACTTCGATAACTCCGTAAACAACTTTAAGAGCTGGTTTGCCACCCTTCAAACTTACAGTTCCAAAGCCCGTTTCCGTAGAAAGGAAACTGGTAAAATCACCCACTTTTGAATCGACGTATAATATTTTATCTACGGCATCATAACGTACACCCGTAAGCGCTTGTAAATAACCGTAGCTTGATAAGGCACGTGCATACCAATGCCCGCATTCATATTCGTTAAATGGATTTCTTATACGCCCATCATAACGGTTACGCGAGGCACGAAGAATATCGAGTCCTTCTTTTACGTGGCCCATCAGCATTAAATGCGCAGCAACCTGGTGTTCAATACCAGTCCATACTTCATCACTGTATACAAATGGCAGAGAAAGTTTTCCACCTTTCGGCCAGGAACACAATAATAAGCCACCTTCATCACCCAGCGCATACGACGGGCGTTGCGGATTTGCGTGCTCGCTTAAATTTTCTTTGAGATTATATTTATAAACCGCCAATAAGTGACTGCGGATTTTTGCCTGATCAATTGTATCCTCCAGGCCGCACATACGGCCAATCCACGCACCCAGCACACCATCGGACAAGCATCCTTTTCCATATTGATATTTCGGGCCTTCTTTTTCAAGCAGGTCTTTTGCCTCTTTGGAATATTCGCCACCGAAAGATTGCTCTGTTGCGGGATTTTTCGCAGTTAGCCCATTCACTTTTATCTGCTGAATAAAATATTCGCCATCATACAATTCCGTTTCAATCATTTTTTTTCCGGCCATCAATAATTGCTCATATTGCGAAACGTCTTTATTTAAAAATTTTCCCATCACGGTAATTGCACTAAGAGCTCCAATGTAAAAACTGGTGTGCATCCCATCCGGCCCCCAGAATTCAATGTCGTACGTATTATGATGGGGTTCTTCGATTACCCCTCTGTGCCTGGGGTCCCAGGTAGCAATACAATAATCCATACTTACCTTTACCATCGGGTATAACTTTTTCAGCCATTCATTATCACCACTTATACGCCACTCGCGATAAACCTTCATGATACCACCCAATTGCCCATCTGCCGCAGCATGAAAATCGTGGGTGTTGGGTTCAATGGGCAAATTTGCCCGAAAATTCTGATGCCCCTCCTTGCTTTGATTCTCACAAAATTCTGTGTTGCGTAAACTCCTTTCCAGGGCTGGAAATAAATGTGGGATGGCTTGTGCATAGTTCCATACATGCGTACACGACCCATGGCAACAACCGCCGTCATCTCCACACCCTTCAAAGCTCCACAGCCTCCCATCATACTGGCGCATTACTGTCGGTGATTTTAATATAGTGAGATTAGCCGCAACTGCTTCAATAACTTCCGGGGGCAGCGTGCTGGCATAAAAAGCATCTCTGAATAACGCCGAATTTTTCCTTAGCAGTTCATATTGCTGTTTCCAATAAGCAGCCACTTCTTCTATATTATTAAACCTGCTGCTATACCAGGGCTTATAAAACTTAGCATTAAAATCCTTATCATATTTGTCAAGTGAAATATCTGAAGGTGAATTGCAACAACCGGAAGCGGGATCACAATTTTCTTTTCTTTTACCCATTTCTCCAAATGTAAATTCAGAATCGGGGGTATACCACGCCATCATAACCCGTATTGTCTTTTCCTTACCGGGAGAAATCGTAAACGGCACATATAATGATGCTCCCGGGGCATCTTTATCTACCGGCGCAACGGCCTTTGTTTCTCCATTTTTTACTGTATTCCATGCCATGGTAAGCGGATCCCACCATCCACCACGAAACCAGCAATGATCAACGACTGTTGCATCATCGTCGGTAAAAATTGCAAAATCTGTTTTATATGGTTTTTCATTTGTTCCCGCCTCAGATAAGATAAAACCATTTTGTATAGATCTTATTGAATTTTTACCCCCGTCAATTTTTAAAAAATTTTTTGAGTTAAAGGAAAAAACGGCTTCAACGTTTGTATTACCTGTATTGGTGAATTTGTATTCCATAGCAGCCAACAGGCAAACCTGAATTATCATCATCTGTCGGTATGAACGGGCTCCAGCCCGTTATCTTTACCTTCAATGGCAAATCGTCATCGCTGATATCAAGATAAGCAAAAGGAAATCTCATCAAAAAAGAAGCGTTGCGAAAACGAGGCAAACCTGTAGTAGCACCTGCTGAGCCGTTTCCAGCATCATGTTGACCAAATTTTTTCCACCCTGGCACCGGCCCTTCCAGTAATTTCGCGCCGTTTGTTTTTCCTTTAACTGAAACGGCTGCAAACATACCGGGCTCATTAAAAATTTCAGGCTTATTGCGAATTGAGACATGTGAAATTGCCCCTGTGCCCTCCATGCAAAACATGCCTGCGCCAAGGCCACCAACAGGGAAAGCAACCCTATCCAGGTATTCACCCGTATAGGCAGTATTGTAAGGCCGCGCTTTTTGCCGAAACCTTTGTTTTTCCTGGCCATTCCGGTCTTCCCGCTCATCAGAAGTATTTTCAATATTAACCGGAAGTATAGTTGTAACCGGAAGCAGTGCTGCAGCGACACCTCCCATACCCGCATTTTTTATAAATGATCTGCGGCCTGATTTGTCTTTCATAAAAAAATGTTTCTAAATTGAAGCAATCTTGCCTTCATCAAAAATATTTAGAAAATAAGTTCCAAGAAGCAATTAATAAAAAATAATAAAACAGCAACTAAAATATAAATTCTATTGGATGTTTTTATTACTCTATCGACGCCTGCCGACAATAATATGTTAGGATAATTGCTACAGGTACGAGACGTGATAAATCTAAACGTGTTGTTGAAATAAATTCTTTTTAATTTGATTAATTTGGATAACGCGTCCTATGCCCTCTCTTAACATAAAAAATTCGTAAAAAAGGTTTTTGATATACTACTTTTGATGGCAGCGTTTTTTCTTAGTAATGAATTTTTGTAAACCTGCTAATTATTATTAAAATGAAACAAGGTTTGTTGATAGACATGGATGGCGTTATATATGTAGGTGATGAAATGATCCAGGGCGCAGATGAATTCATTGCGCAATTGCTAAAAAAAGATATTCCTTTTATGTTCATGACCAATAACAGTCAAAGAACGAGGTTGGAAGTAGTTCGAAAATTAAAAAAGCTCGGGATTGAAGTAACAGAAAAACACGTATACACGAGTGCCATGGCAACGGGCAAATTTCTCGCGGATCAGTCACCCAACAAAACCGCATATGTATTGGGAGAAGGAGGGCTGTTAACCAGCTTGCATGAAAATGGATTAACGCTTGTTGAAACGGAGCCTGATTTTGTAGTGTTAGGCGAAGGAAGAAATTTTACTTTGGAAATGGTACAAAAAGCAGTAGATATGATTCTTGGCGGTGCAAAATTCATTACCACTAACAGGGATCCTTCGCCAAGGAAGCCTGGATGGAATAACCTGGGCATAGCTGCGACAACCGCTATGATTGAAGAAGCTACCGGTATAAAGGCCTTTACAATTGGCAAGCCGAGTCCGGTAATGATGCGCTCCGCCCGTAAAGCCCTGAATTTAGAAACTGCGGATACCACGGTGATCGGCGACACGATGGATACTGATATACAGGGAGGCATACAAATGGGATATAAAACAATCTTAGTTTTATCGGGGATTACCAAAAAAGAGGAATTGGACCACTACGCATTTAAGCCTGATATGGTCGTTGGCTCAGTAAAGGATATCCCGTTTCCATTGAAATGGTGGAAGAATTAAAAGGGCCTTTAAAGTAACAAAGCAATCGAAAAAATTTAAATGCATAGCGCTGCGCCGCGATCATAAATTATTAATGGCAATAATTCCTGCAGTATTTTTGTATGTTTCCAACAGCTGCAAATTGAAATTAAGCCGAAGTCGTAACAGATCAACCTAAAACATTCTGGTGATAACAAACGTATAGCAAACTATGGCAAGAATCGCTCCCATCAAAAGCACTGACCTGCAACCATCTGTGCAGTCAGCTTTTGAAAAGCATATTATGGATTACAATGCCCGCATCACAAATATGAAGGCAACACTAGGACATTCATTGCTGGCTTTTGATATTTATATGCAATGGTACCCGTTGTATGAACAGGTAATAAATATACTGGGAAAACGCCTCGCTTATCTCTATGCTTATTCTATTTCAAAGGCTTCTGAGTGCCCGCTTTGCTCCACTTTTTTTAGAAAAATAATAATTGATGCAGGTGAAAAACCAGAGAACCCCGAATTAACACCCTCTGAAAAAAGCCTCATTGACTTTGGAATTAATATCGCAAAGTCTCATGGAAATATCAGCGACGGCATATATGCCTCCGTAGCAAAGAACTATAGTAAGACAGACATGGTTGTTCTGATAGCTTTTGCCGGGCAAATGATTGCTACCAATATTTTCAATAATGTTATAGAAACGGATATTGATGAATACCTGGCAGCGTATTTACCTTCATGAAATAACAAACATTACACGACAAGATTCGAGTAATCATATTTTCTTCAATTAACTTAAGACTGAATGAAAAACGATTTAGAAGGAAAATGTGCTTTTATTACCGGCGCCGCTCACGGCCAGGGCCGCGCTACTGCTATTGCCTTTGCAAAAGAAGGAGCACACATTGCGGGTTTTGATATTGCTCAAACACTATCGTACCCTGGTTACGGCCTTGGATCTGAAAATGATCTTAATTCATTGAAACAGGAATGTGAATCGTTCGGAGTAAAATGCCTGGTTTTTACCGGCGATGTAAGAAACGATGAGGATATAGCAGGCGCCGTATCTGAAACGCTTTCATTTTTTAAACGAATAGATGTATTATTTAACAATGCGGGTATCTGCGCGTATGGCTCAGCGCATGAGCTTACGGAAATAGAATGGGATACTATGCTCGATATTAATTTAAAGGGCGCCTGGCTGGTAGCCCGCCGGATCATTCCTATAATGATTCAGCAACAATCGGGTGTAATCATCAATAATTCTTCGATTGCAGGTTTGCGTGGAATGAATCGTTTAAGCCATTATGCCGCGTCGAAATGGGGATTAACGGGGCTTACGAAATCATGGGCTATCGAATTAGCGCCGCATAATATAAGAGTAGTGTCTGTTCACCCCACAGGAGTTAACACCCCCATGAATGATGGGCTTGCGGAATTGGAAGGTTTAACACCACAAGAAGTAGCAGAACGCAGTGCGGGCAACCTTATAAATGTGCCGTGGATAGAAGCGGAGGATGTGGCAAATGCAGTAGTATTTCTCGCCTCCGATAAATCACGTTTCGTTACCGGTTCTCAATTCGTACTGGATGCAGGACTTTTAAGCAGGTAATTCAATTTTATAACTTTTGATGCTCTTTAACCGCATATTGCCTGAGCCTGGCCTTACGAAATATATTGAATGCTACTGGACAATAGAGAATGACGACCCGACAATCAATACACAGAAAATTATTCCGGATGGCTATCCGGAAATAATCATTCATTACGGAAACCCCTACCGGATCAATATAAATAACAAATGGGAGCTTCAATCGAAGTACCTCGTTGCAGGCCAGATCACAAAACATTTTTACATTGAAAACACAGGTACTTCAGAAGTATTTGGTATTAAATTAAAACCACCGGCATTAACCCATCTTTTTAATATGAAGATGGATGCCTTAAACGAAAAAGTGGTTCCAATCGATGAATTAAATGAGCAAGAGCTTCATAACTTCCTAATTAAGCTTTACTCAGTTGAAAATGAAAAAAGAGCTGAGGCTTGCAACCAATATTTTAAAGAAATGGCGATTCGCCTGCATGATCGCGGGCACTTTATTGATGCGGCGATTGATATGATCTTCGCCTCTAACGGTGCAATTGAAATAACCACACTTTACCAAACGCTTTTCATAACCGAAAGGCAATTGCAAAGGGCATTTAAAAAATACGTCGGTATTTCTCCTAAAATATTCGCACGAATTGTCAGGTTCAATTATATTTTCCAGCTAATCAAAAATGATAAGCCTTCCTGGGCGCAAATTGCATTTGATGCGGGGTATTATGACCAATCTCACTTTATCAAAAATTTTAAAACTTTTACCGGCGAAGACCCTTCAGGCTACTTTTTTGACGAAAAAAATCTGGCTAACTTCTTTTTAAAAAAACGTAGTTAACTCTTTTCACAATTGCAGAAAGTCGGGTTTGTACAATATAATAAACGATGTGCATGCTATTTTTGAGCGAAATATACAGGCCATGAAAAAGATTGTAATAAGCGTTAGTTGTTTATTGAGCTTTGTAAGTGCTATTGCCCAAACAAATAACGAACGGCCGCCTGGTAAATTTAAACAGCTTGAGTGGCTTACAGGCAATTGGCGTATGATCAATTCAAAAAAAGGAATGAGCGGTACAGAAAGCTGGACAAAGATTTCTGATTCAGCATTTACAGGCACCGGCATTACATTGCATGGAAGCGATACCGCAGCCCTGGAAAAATTAAAAATTATTAAAAAAGGCAAAGACATTTTCTATATAGCCGATCTTAGAGAAAATAAAGAACCCGTCTATTTCAGAATGATAAAAATTACAAGCCATGAATTCGTGTGTGAAAACCAGGAGCATGATTTCCCTAAAATGATTTCTTATAAGAAAGAAAACAATATGCTTACTGCAACGATTTCAGGAAACGGAAAATCCATCGATTATCTTTTCGAAAAAGTGAACTAACCCTTAAAAAATACCTTCGCAATTTTAAACACCGATTTTAAATAGGGACAAAACGCAAGAAAAAGGAGGATGAACAATATCAAATTTCCAGCGTGATCAATCCTTCTACGGATGTCATATTATTCAATGGGATACATCCCATTTCTGTTGTTAAAGAAACTACAAAAAGACCGCTTTTACATGAGCGGAAGGTACAAACATATTTAAAAGATTACGTTTATGTTTGAAACCTATCTCGATGACCTGCAATTGGCTGCTTATAATTTTTCTTTGTGTAAGCTCGCTTTTTGTAAAGGCTCAAACTCTCAAAAAACAGTTGACTGCTCAGCGAACGACATCCGTTATTAAAATTGACGGTAACCTGGATGAGCCCGCCTGGAAAAATGCGGTACCGGCAAAAGATTTTATTGAGTGGAGGCCTGCAGCAGGTAAAGCTGAGGACCCCCGGACAAAAACTGTTGTTTATATCTTATACGATAACACTTCAATTTATGTTGGCGGATATTGTTATGAACGCACAAAAGATAGCATTTCAAAAGAACTGGTAGGGCGTGATGTGGTAGGGGTTAACGATTTCCTGGGAGTTATTTTTGATACCTATAATGATAAGATCAATGGGTTTGGATTTTATGTAACTCCATACGGCGAACAGTTTGATGCCAAATATTCCAACTCAGTTAACGGGGAAGACCCTACCTGGAATGCTGTCTGGAACAGTGCAGCGAAAGTTCACGCAGACGGATGGAGCTTTGAAATGCGTATCCCATATTCAGCGCTGCGTTTTTCTAATACGGAAAACCAAACGTGGGGCTTAAACTTTACGCGGCGCCGGAATAAAACCGGGCAGCAATATATGTGGAACCCCGTTGACCCCAACGTTAACGGGTTTATAAACCAGGAAGGGTTGTGGACGGGTATCCAAAAAATACATCCTCCGCTGCGTTTATCGTTCTCTCCATATTTCTCTACCTACCTTAACCATTATCCTAATGAAACCCCTGGCTTAAAAGACTGGACATCTTCTGTGAATGGCGGGATGGATGTAAAATATGGGATAACAGAGGGGTTTACCTTAGACATGACACTAATCCCGGATTTTGGACAAGTGCAAAGTGATAACCAGGTTTTGAATCTTAGCCCGTTCGAGGTAAAATACAACGAGAACCGTTCTTTTTTTACCGAAGGAACAGACTTATTTAATAAAGGCGATTTGTTTTATTCGCGCAGAGTTGGAGGCCAGCCTATCGGGTATTATGATGTACAGGATACTACAGGTGCTGGCAACCATATTCGCAGCGGTGAACATTTTCTTAAAAATCCGCTTGAATCGAAACTAATCAATGGTACAAAAATTTCAGGCAGAACAAAAGGAGGCCTCGGTATAGGCTTTTTTAATGCCCTCACCCAACCTATGTATGCAGCCGTAGAAGACAGCACAGGTAACAAGAGAAATATCAAAACAAACCCGCTTACCAATTATAATATCATCGTGCTTGACCAGACGTTGAAAAATAATTCCGCAGTTACTTTTATAAATACAAACGTTTCACGCAACAGTAAGTATTATAATGCGAACGTAACAGCCGGTTTATTTGATCTTAATAATAAAAAAAATACCTATAATTTAAATGGGAAAATTGCCGTAAGCCAGTTATACGGCCCGTTACAAAAGACGTCGGTAGGCCATGCTCACTTAATATCACTTGGCAAGACGGGCGGTAATTGGCTGTTCCAGTTAAAAGAAGATGCCGCTGATGCAAAATATGACATCAATGATATGGGTATATTGTTCAACAATAATTATCTTGACCATTATTTATTTTCCAGCTACCGGTGGCAAACACCCACATCGTGGTATAACCGGATCCAGGTTAATTACAATGCTTACTATAGCATGCTGTACAGTAAGGTGCCCGATCAAAAAATACGTAGCAAATTCCAGGTATTTACCGCAAATGTAAATGCCAATATGCAGTTGAAGAATTTATGGTTTATTTCTATGTTTCTCGGGTATGTGCCCAAAGGCAATGATTTCTATGAGCCGCGAACCACCGGATATTCGTTCAGGACGCCCCGAAGAATACAGCTGAACCCATCACTGGAAACTAATAGCGCGAAAAAGTATTATGCAGAGTTTACCTACTTTGTTGGTTTGCGAAGTTTGTTTAACAGCCCTAACCACCAGGTTAATATTTTACAACGATACCGGTTCAACGACAAATTTTCAATCAGCCAAAGTTTATTGTATAATCCTACTGTTAATGACGCCGGTTATTATAGCCAATACCTGGAAAACAATATAGTGAAGGATGTGATTTTTTCCCGCCGCGATCTCAAGACTATTGAAAACGTTCTTTCATTTAAATACAATTTCAACAGCAAGTCGGGAATTACTTTTCGGGCAAGGCATTACTGGAGTAAAGTTGTACCTAAGCAATTATATGACCTGAAGCCCGATGGAACCCTGTCTCCCACTACCCACGGTAATGTCTCCATGATAAACGAGAACATCAACTTTTTTAATATAGATGCGTTGTACACCATCGAGTTTGCCCCGGGCAGTTTTATAAATATTTCCTGGAAACAACAGGGAGGGCTCGATGATGAATACACCGGGTACACGTATTTTAAAAACTTAGACCGCACAATTTCTTCCCGGCAGAATAATAATTTTTCCATAAAAGTTATCTACTACATTGATTATGTCAATATTAAAAAGGGCAGGAAAAGCAGCCGCATTACCAACAAATACGTGAATATTGCAGACGTAGAAGATCAATTGACGTTTGAAGGGCATTCCGGTTCGGAGACTTGTATTTCAACTACCCTACCACCATTAACGGTCTTTACAAATTTCGCCATGCCTTCCTTCTGTTAAGAATGGGTAATCTTTAAACAAAAATGTGCATTTTTAAGTCTCCCAAGCGGGTAATTATGTGAATTAGTTACTATTTTCGGCCTGCCAAATGTTGTATTATATTTTGGCATCTATTTAGTACATTAAAAATTATGGAGTTAGTATGCCTGTAGAGTCCGATTTGTTTGAAGCATTCGATTACTTCGAATCACTGTTTCGCAACACTGTGCAAAACACAGTATTATTAATGGACAAGGAGGGAATAATCGTCGCTGTGAACCAGGCTTTCACAAATTGCTTTGGTTATGAACCCAAAGATATTATTGGGAAATACATGAGCATATTGTTTACCGAAGAAGATCGGAAAAAGGGCCTTCCGGAGAAAGAATTAAATGCTGTTTTAAGCAAAGGGCAGGGATCTGACAATAATTACCTCGTTAAGAAAGATAAAACTTTGGTATGGGTATCAGGAGAATCGATTCTTGTAAAAAATAAAGAAGGAAAGGCCAGCATTTTAAAAATCATACAAAACATACATCAACAAAAAGTATCCGAAATCTCGCTGGTGCGGCTGAATGAATTCAATGAAAACATACTGGGTTCCATAGAAGACGTGGTAATTGTATTAGATGAGAAAATGAAAATATTAAAAGCCAACAGGGCCTTCGCAAAATTATTTAGGTATAATAGCTCAGATGTTGAAAAAATGAGTTTTGCAGATCTAATCAAGCCCTACGACATGTTCGAGGAGGTACAAAATAATATTCGAAATGCCATTTGCTCCAAAAAAGGTTTCTCAAATGTTGCTATTGAAATGGAAACAACATCCGGTGAAAAACGTGTATTCGACGTGAGCTGTAGCTCCATGCAACCGAGTGATTGGGAAAATAATGTTTTATTGGTGATACATGATATAACGATTCATAAGCAGGTGGAAAGGGAAAGAGAAGATGTGATTGGCTTCGTGGCGCACGAACTTAGAAACCCACTGGCAAACCTGGTCCTGTGCCATGAAATTATGGACGAAGCAATAAAGGAAAATAATCCGGAAGAATTAAAGGATATGTTGCAGCGCAGCAAAAACAATGTTTCACGCCTTAATAAAATGATTGCAGAGCTTTATGATGCTACCCGGATCAATTCAGGAAATTTAAAGCTGGATATTTCTACTTTTAATTTTGCGGAAATGATCGAAGAGGCGATAGACACTGTAAAAGTATTGCAGCCTTCCTATAACATTGTTGTTAAAGGAAATGGAAACATCAAGGTAAGTGGTGACAGGTACAGGCTGATACAGGTGGTAACCAATTACCTTAGCAACGGCATTAAATATTCTGATGGTAAAACTGATGTTATCCTTACTATGTCTCATGATAATAAAACGGTAACTGTTTCTGTAAAAGATGAGGGCCTGGGAATTTCTGCTAAACAGCTACCCTTTATTTTTGAGCGTTTTTTCAGGGCCGAAAAAACCAAAAACCTCGAAGGCATCGGGCTGGGGCTTTATTTATGCCGGCAAATCATTCATGCTCACAATGGAAAAGTATGGGCAGAAAGCGAGGAAGGAAAAGGGTCTACTTTTTATTTTTCAATTCCACAATAATTGTTGATCGCTGCTCTTTCTTAAAATGTGGCATGCCGGTTGATTACCTCTTTTTACAATAAACGCCCATGAAAAAGATATTGGTGATAAACAACGACTTTGATACAATGACGCTGTTGAAAAACTGGCTGGAGAAAAAAACATACATCGTGAAGTTTACCGGGAGCCTGGAAGAGGCCCCTAAAATGGTAAAAGAATTCAGGCCTGGCCTGGTGCTTGTTGATGTGCTTCAAAAAGACGTCATAGAGCAACTAAAAAACGATAAAAAAACAAATGCGGTTCCGGTTCTCTTGATGACCGGTTATACTTTAAGACAAATAAATAAGCAATTACCTGTTGATGATACTATTGAAAAGCCCTTTAACCTTCCACTATTGGAAAAAAAGATAGAAAAACTCATAAAAACCGGATAATAGGTTTTTCAAGACTGGCTATCGAATTAACTACGGTTTTCGTTAAGCGTTGTTAACTTCAATTGATTGTGGAATTATATCTTTACGGCGTTGCATAAATTTCCCCGGTTCAATGACGGCTTGATAACTCATACCTGCTAATCAGCCATTTCTTCTATAATTAGCCACTTTCTTCGTTTGAATTATATTTAAATCCGGCGGTAGGTAACAGTTTGTAATTTCTTTTCACAATATTTGTAACACGCCTTTGGTTATTTTGGCGTTTTTTATCTTTTCGGATTTTTATTGTTTTCCAAGATTTTATTGTATGAAGATTTTAATTATCGAAGATGAAAGGGAGCTTTCAGCCAGCATTTGCGCTTACCTGAAAAATGAAAAATTTTTTTGCGAAACAGCCTTTGATTTTCTTTCTGCCCAGGCAAAGATAAGCTTGTATGAATATGCCTGCATAATACTGGACATCTCCCTTCCCGGAGGAAGCGGTATGGATATCCTAAAAGAATTAAAGGCAAACAATAAAGCCGATGGAGTCTTGATAATTTCTGCCAAAAATTCTTTGGATGATAAAGTTCTCGGCTTAAAATCGGGCGCAGATGATTACCTCACGAAGCCTTTCTATTTACCGGAACTAGGCGCAAGAGTTGCTGCCATAATAAGAAGGAAATCTTTCGATGGTAACAATTTCCTGCAATTTGATGAGTTGCTTTTAAACCTTGATGAAAAAACGGTTAAGGCCAATAATACTATGATCGATCTTACCAGGAAAGAATACGATCTCTTGCTATATTTTATCAGTAATAAAAATAAGGTAATCAGCAAGGGAGCCATTGCAGAACATTTGTGGGGCGACGATATGGACATGGCAGACAATTATGATTTCATTTATACCCATATAAAAAATTTACGCAAAAAAATACTCCATGCAGGGTGCCGTGATTATATAAAATCGATTTATGGCATGGGATACAGGCTTACCACTTGAACCTATGAAGCTCTTACCTAATAGCAGGATTAACTTTTTGTTTAAATTAATATTCGCATGGATGAATCTACAAATTTTAATCAGAATTATAGTGAAACTTTACCAAGCCGGATTTTAAATTTATATATCAAACATATCATAATGACTACGAAACGTTTTTTCATCGCCATTTTTTTTGCTTTATTTTTTTCCAGGCGTCCTCCCAGGATACGCATGATTACAAAGTAACCAAAGCTTATCATATTGCCAGCGCCGGAGGCTGGGATTACATTGCGGTGAATAAAGGAAAACTATATGTATCGCATGGTACGCAGGTTAATATCCTGAATGAATCAACAGGAGATTCAATAGGTGTGATACCCAATACGGAGGGCGTTCATGGCATTGCATTCGATAATCATTTAAATAAAGGTTTTACAAGCAATGGCCGCTCCAATACTGTTACTGTATTTGACCTTGTCACCAACCAGGTCCTCTCACAAATACCCGCAGGCAAAAACCCGGATGCAATCCTATATGAATCTTTTACAAAAAAAATAATCACCTGTAACGGCGGCAGTAAAGATCTCAGTGTTATTGATCCGATATCGGGTAAGGTGGTTGCCGTCATACCCGTTGGTGGATC
>CAWDCB010000009.1:77500-135574 GCA_963800635.1 uncultured Chitinophagaceae bacterium | reverse complement strand
ACAATTTTTTTTCACTCGCACATTAATTAAAAGAGGAATTAAAGATATTTCTTCCCTTTTGTATTCCAGAAATCCTTATAAGATAAGCCTATAGTAACGCCTGTATAACTTTCTTTCACCAGAGATTGTGAACCCCTTACACCGTATTGAAATGAAACATTATAACTCATCGAGCTTCTTTTACTATTTACCCCTGCGCCCAACGTAAAGCCAGCATCGTTTAATTGTTCGATTATTTATTTTCAAATAAGATTGATTGTAATATACGCCTGCCTGCAGGTTAAATAACTCGTAAGTAAGGTGCAGGTATTCTTTAAGCTTTGGAATACTCTACCCCTACAGAATACCGGTTGCTGTTTACGAGGGAATAATTCAATCCGTTTATATTAAGTGAAGACCACTTCTGGAAACGATAATCTGCCAGAAAATGTGAGCTGCTTATTTTTTATTAATGCAATACCCACTCCTGTTGAGGCGGGCAATGTGAAGAAAGTTATTACTAATTACCCTGTTTGATAATGTATCGCCTGTATTGTCTTTAACAAGTGCAGTTGTTTGCGCGCTTAAGGCTGTTTTTTGCGCATAGGTTGCACCAATATTAATATCCCACTTTTTTGTAACCGGTATATGATATTGAAGTCCATATTCAAGATACAGGTCCCTGATATAAATATTTTTAGTAGTGTATAGCGCTGTACTGAGATCAGGTGATATCAACGAGTCCTGCTGTGTTAATGAACCTCCAAGAAATGAAGTATTTACGCCTATGGAAAGATTTTTGGTGATCCTGAAACCATTCACAAAATAGTACCGGTTAATACCACCGCTGCCATCATAGGTAACGGGCAATGTACTGGTTGTTCCTTCTAAAGTTTTAGTGCCTGAGAATGAATAATTGCTGGTGCTGAAAGGCATCAGCCCTATTGAACTGCCCCACCATTTTGTAACTCTTATTCCAAGTGAAATTCTTTCAACACTAAAATCCTTTCCGGTAATATTCGTTGGTACATCTTTGCCTGAATAATTTACAAATTTGCCGCGCGCCGAAAGTTCCGCAATAAATAACTGGCTTTGAAGATCACTTATCGCCGCGGGATTATTTAATATAATACAGGTATTGTTACGGTAAGCAATTCCGGTATTGGCCATTCCTGAAGTGCGGTTGAAATATGAATCTTCAATATCTCCGATTCCAATTATAGAATAGGGAGAACTTACATTTTGCGCAAAGGTTTCCAGGGAACCAAACAAAAAAATCAAAGCCGTAAAAAAATTACGCTTATTAATAAATAAGTTATGGATTAACAGATACATAATAAACGTTTAATTTTATTGAGCCCAGCTTATTTTTTTGGTCTCCGAAAACAACCCTGTTTAAAGTTGAGATAGATGCAGGACTGGGTGGGGCAAACAACAATCCATTTTGATTCGATGAGCCTATTAAAACCTGCTGCTGCAAATAAGATGTTATATCATAAGTATAGGATGTATTTTCATTGTATATCGGGTCAACTACCAGGTTACCGGTTTGAACGCCGGTCGAAAAACTTAAAGGTGCTCCCAATAGATTTGATTGGTCGGTAGTAAAGGCTGAAAGATTAGGCGGTAAAGGCGTAAATAAACCATAGGAATTTTTAACGGGCTGAAGAATAAGCTCTGCTTTTAATATTTTTACATAATCCGGCCTCAGCACAAGGTTCCTAAGCGTGGGAAATTTTATCTTAGCCATAAAGCCGGTCAAAGTTTGTGTGAACACATTATTACCTGTGGAAGAAGAAACAAGTTCTTTATTGGTGCTGTTAAAAACAGCTACCGGCGTTCCGGTTCTGTCAGTTTTTACCTGGTTAAACTGTTTGTTGTCACTATTGTAAAATGGAAAATCAAGGAATTTACTTTCCGGGAAAACATCCGTTTCATGGTAATGAAGGCGCATGATCACGCTGTCATTGAAACCATAAACCGCACTCATGCCCGTTGGAGAAGGTGCCAATTGTAAACCTTTAAAATAAGGCAAAAAGTTGGTGGTTGTTTGCAATACATAATCATTCGATTTATACAAATTAAAAAGATTTTGGCCCATTGCATCAGTTAAGCGGATAGAAACGCTATCAGTAATATTTGGATAAATTAAAACGTTGGTGCTGCCTAAAGGAGTTGGATCAACATCAAAATCAGTATTATTATAAAACTGAGACTGGTATAAAGGAAAGAAATACTGACTTTTTAACTGGTAAACAGATAGATGACTATGTAAGCGTTGTATCGCCATAATAAAATTTATTGGGCCGTATAATTAACTCCAGTGAATCAAAAGTTGAATTGATTGGCAGGGTTGTAATTGCTGGCTGTGAAACTTCGAAAAAAGATTTGGCAGTAACTTTGCCAAAAACATTATCGGTATAATTGCCGGCCAGCATGACGCCTGAGCCGGAAGTTGACACGGAATCATTATATACAGTGGAAAGATACGGCAGTAATCGTGTCAACCAGTACAATATTTGAATAAGAATTATCTACATAATCCTGTCCGAATTGAATTTTTGTTTTTTCGCAGCCAAGTAAAACGATACATAACAGATATTAAAAATAAAACGGCATACCCGAAGATAAATAATACCTGTTTTTTTCATGCTAAAAATTGGCAGTTCAATATTGAAAGTTGCAATATTATAATAGAGAAAGCTGCAATATTATAAATAGCCTGTGTTAGCATTTTGTTACTATGGATGAACTATATATTGTTATCTGCAAATATGTGGTAATTTATCTTTTAATTTATTTTTAAATAGTTTTTACAAAAAAAAATTTAAATACTCAAATAATTTGTTTGCAGTATAAAATAAACAGTTAGTCGATAAAAGATGCATTGCAAAGCCATTTTAACGATTTGTGAGAAGTAGCGGAGAACTATTTTCGCCGCAAATAATTTTCTAAAATGAAAACAAAGCAAACACTACTACTTTTGAGTATTATTTCATCCGGAATTTTTCGTGTGGAAGAAGGGTTCCAGTTCAAGCTACTACACGTGGGGAATTGGGTTGCAAAGGTGAGAGTTTGCAGGCGTTGCCCGCAGTGAAGCAGTATCATTTGTTATAAACGACACCGCATATATTACCACCGGGTTTGACGGTACTAACCGGTTGAAAGATTTGTGGAAATATGATGCCGCACAGGATACCTGGATACAGGTGGCTGATTTCCCCGGTACACCGCGTAGTTCCGCCGTTGCGTTTGCTGCATCCGGCAAAGGATATGTAGGTACCGGCTTTGATGGTGTAAGCACCAGCTTAAAAGATATGTGGCAATATGATCCGGCTGCCAATTCGTGGCTGCAAAAAAACGATTTTGGAGGCTCCGCACGTTATGATGCTGTGGGCTTTGGTATACAGGATAAGGGTTATATAGCAACCGGTTTCGATGGTAATTATTTGAAGGATTTTTGGCAATACGATCCTACAGATGATACCTGGACATTACAACCTGGTTTTGGCGGCTCTAAACGAATGGCAGCAGTTGCCTTTGTATATAAGGATAAGGGCTATATCTGCACCGGAAGCAATAATGGAACTGCGGTAAATGACTTTTGGGTTTATGATCCTTCGACCTCCAACTGGACTCAATTGCGGCAGATATCCAATGTAAGTACCGATTCATATGACGATAGTTATACGGATATCGTTCGATCCAACGCTGTAGCTTTTACAATAGGTGACAAGGCATACCTTGCAACCGGTGAAAGTGGCGCAGGTGCCTTACTTGGTACTACCTGGGAATACGATTTTGCAACCGACCAATGGACACCAACCCAGGCCTTTGAACGGTCTGCCAGAACCGGCGCAATAGGTTTTAGTATAAGTACCGGCGGCTTTGTTATTACAGGCAGGAGCAGTTCCCTGGAACTTGATGATGAGAACCAATTTTTTCCCGGCCAGACATATAACGCCAATGATTAAAAAGATCAGTGTAATACTTTCTATATTTATTGTCTTAATAATAATTGGCTTTTCTGTTAAGCCCGCTAAAACGCCGGACAATGGAATGCTACAGGTAGAATCTGTCGCAATACATACTGCTTCGGGCTGGGGTTACAAAATCCTGGTGGACCATAAAACTTTTATTAAGCAGGATTATATACCCGCGGTTGCCGGTAGAAAAGCATTTTTAAGTAAAGAAGATGCAATGAAAACCGCAGGATTAGTTGTGCAAAAGTTAGTAAAAGGTAAATTGCCCAGTATAACAAAAGACGATCTTACTGCATTAAAAATAGCTTTTCAATAAGATAATAATAATTGTTGAAAATTGCCTTAAGATCTCATTTAATGCTCTAAAAGGCTTTCCTGCAATAGTTTTTGAAGTACGTTTTTGCATTCGAGGTCATGAGCAAACCAATTTTTTTAGAATGTCTCCGGTTTCTCACTCCTTTCAGGGAAACCAACTCAACAAAATTTGCAGATAAAATATTTTAACCTGTGCAGTTAAATCCTGTCTCTTTTTTCTCAACCCACTTAATTTTGTGTTACTAATCGTCCTGGTACATTTACGAAATTTGTTATAGTTACTGCTTTTCACCAGTTTTCATCCCCATATATCAATATCCGACAATAAAATTTTCATGAAAGAATTCTTTAATTGTCTTAAATACACTTAATTTAGCAACCGTTAAATATATTTATATGTGATTGATGTGTTGAGTAATTTAATTATAGTCGGAGCTACAGTTGACTCATAGCTAACTGACTAAATTATATTCGACATCTTTACTGCTTATAAAGACTCTATTATTTATTTATAAAACGATTGCTTATGCTAGCTAAAACAAAAGCGCCTGCTTACTTTATTGCCATTTTTTTTCTTTTTTTTCCTGGAATAACTCGTTTGCCCAACAGCCGGTTACCGGCAAAATAACCGGAGCAGATAATGTACCTGTTGCCGGCGCTTCTGTAATTGTAAAGGGTACAAACAAGGGTGTGCGAACTGATGAAAATGGAAATTTTAATGTGATCCTGCCCTCTAATAAATCGGTGTTGGTAGTTTCTTCTGTCGGGTTCAAAAAAAAGGAAGTAACTGTAACCGGAAATGTCGTCCCGGAGATTAGGTTAACGGCGGAAAATGCTGTCCTGAATGAGGTGATTGTTACCGGTTACTCGCGACAATCAAAGCGGGATGTTACCGGTGCTGTATCAACCGTTGCTGCGGATGTAATATCTCATACGCCTGTAACAGACGTTGGAACAGCGTTAGAAGGCCGCGTGGCCGGTGTAAGTGTTGATCAGCAGGGAGATCCTGGCAGTACAGCAAAAATCCGAATTCGTGGATTCGGCACGAATGGCAATAATGACCCGCTCTATGTTATAGATGGCGTGCAAATGCGGGGTGGAAACAATCTCCTTAATCCCAATGATATCGAAACTATTACCATATTAAAGGATCCATCCATCACTTCCTTATATGGTGCAGAAGGTGGCAATGGTGTAATTGTAATTACTACTAAAACCGGTAAGCAAGGTGCCCCAAGATTTGAATATGGTTCTTATGGAAGCTGGGAAAGCCCTATAAAATACCCGGGAATGCTAACGCCGCAGCAATATGCAGATGCTTACTGGGGCTATTTAAAAAATTCTGGTTTGGCACAAAGCGACCCTTATTACGGAAGCGGCAATACTCCTGTACTTCCTGATTATATTATTGAAAGGCAAAACGGGGCGCAATTAGCAGTTCAGGAAGGCGACCCCGCCGCAAATCCATCATTATATAATCTTTCTTCCTACAGGATATTGAGAACTAACAAGCAGGGAACAAATTGGTTTAAGGCCGTTTTAGGACAAGCTTTCAGTCAAAATCACCAGGTATCACTGAGTGGCGCAACTGATAAAAGCAATTATGCGCTTACATTTAATTATTTTAATAATAAAGGAATTTTGCTGGGTACTTTTTTTAAGCGCTATTCATTGCGCGTGAATACTGAATTTAAGCCGGCAAAGTGGTTAAGAATCGGTGAGAACACAGAATTTTCTTACAGTGAAGGAAGCGACGTCGACAATCATAATCCCCAGGGATTTTTCGCGGATTTATACCAGAGAAGCCCCTTAATTCCAGTATACGACATCGCAGGCAATTACTCAGGGCCAAAAGGTATCACTAATAGTTTAGCCTTTCATCCCGGTGGAAATAACCCGGTCTTTGGGCAAATAAATAATTCTGAAAAAAGTTCCAATAGTTTCAATGCAGGAGTTATTGGTTCAGCGTACGTGGATGTAGAACCTGTTAAAGGATTGGTTTTTGAGAGCAAAATAGGCATGCAATTCTATGCAAACAGCTACCATTTTTTCCAGGACACTATACCTCAAAATGTTTTTTCACCGCCTTATAATTCTTTTACAGAAGGCAGTGGCTGGAGTAGTGACTGGCGTTGGACCAACAAAATTTCTTATGATTTTCGTATACACCAGGTTCATAAGATCAGTGCCTTTGTTGCGTATGAGGCCAATCACAGTGTTTACCGTGCCAGCAGTGGAACCACGCCGAATTTACCTTATACGATCCCTTCGTATCAGTATCTTAGCAATGGAGCCCCCGTTGATACAACAGGTGGTGTATTCAATTCTGTTACAGGTAATGGCGATGCCTTCTCAAATCTTTCGGAGTTAGGCAATGTGAATTATTCGCTCCTCGACAAATATCTCTTGAGCTTTGTATACAGGCATGATGGCTCAGCAGTTTTTGGCCCATTAGACCGGTTCGGTGATTTCTTTTCTTACAGCGGCGGCTGGCGCATTTCAGATGAAAAATTTATGCAGGGAATTAAATTTATCAATGACTTTAAAATCAGGGCAGCCCGTGGGCAGAATGGTAACAATGCAATTCCTTCCGGCCTGTTCGAAAATCAATATAATACGAATACATACGTTAGTAGCTATGATTTGAACGGATCGAATAATTCAGCATTAATCGGGGTTGGGTTATATCAAATCGGCAACCCGGCTATACATTGGGAAAAAAATATTACCACCAATGTTGGGTTTGACGCTACTTTTTTTAAACATTTAACTGCATCGTTCAGCTGGTTTGACAGGCAGACAAAAGATTTATTGGCCGTAGTACCCATATCGGGTTTGCAGGGCGATGCTTTAGCTCCTTATGTAAATATTATGCGATTTTCAAATAAGGGTTACGAATTAGAACTTGACTATAATAACCGTATTGGAAACGTAAAATATGATATGAATTTTAATATCTCCACCTATCGTAATAAAGTGCAGTTTATAGCCGGAAAAGATTCAACAGATCACCTTGATGGTAATTCGTACAACCCAACCCATTTTTCACTCACAAGAAGTGTAGTGGGCCGGCCTGTTTCAAGTTTCTATGGATTGGTGCAACTGGGTATTTTTCAAAGTGGCGATGAATATACAAAGTATGGTGTTGCCGAACCGGGCCTTACGGCGGCCAATGCAGCCGGGCATTTTAAGTTTGCTGATATCAATCACGACGGTAAAATTGATGATAATGACAGAACGTTTATTGGAAGCCCGCATCCAAAATTCAGTTACGGTTATAATCTTACTCTTTCTTATAAAAACCTGGACGTAAATATATTTTTACAAGGTGTTTATGGAAATAAAATATTTAATTACTGGCGGCAATTTTCTGTATGGCCCGGCGCTTTGGGAGCGGGAAGTGACAATACCTGGAGCCCTACGAATACATCTGCGAAACTGCCAATATGGTCGAGTGCTACCAGTGATGATTTAAATCCGTCCAGCTTTTTTGTTGAGGACGGTTCTTATATCAGGATTAAGAGCCTGCAGTTAGGATATACCTTTCCTAAAACCAGAGCCTTCAACCGCCTTCGTGTTTATGTGCAGGGCTATAACCTGGCGACCTTTACAAAATATTCGGGTATTGACCCTGAAATCAGTAATGGAAGCCCTACCAACTATGGCGTTGATTTAGGTGGAAATTACCCGATACCGCAAAAAATATTAGTGGGGTTAAATTTTGGCCTGTAAAATTTACAAATAAAATAATTATATGAAAAAGTTACTATTTATATTACTCGCAGGCTTCATGTTGGCTTCATGTAAGAAAAGTTTTCTGGCTCTTGAACCCCCCGGCGTTGTTACAGTAGATGCGCTTGCTAACAAGAACGGGGTTCAGCAATTATTGGTGGGTACTTATCATGACGTTACCGGGCTAACCATTCACTCGGGCTGGTGGAGCACTTCCGGCACCAATTGGGTGTATGGTGATATCACTTCGGGCGACGCATACCGGGGCGGTGCTAATGATGCTAATGACGGGGTCGTAATCGAGCATTTTCAAACCTTGCCATCTACGGGATATTTGGCAGACAAATGGCGTTCTGATTATGATGGCGTGTCCCGCAGCAATGCTGTTATCCTGGCTGCAGATAAGGCTGCAGATATGAGCGATAACGAAAAAACGGTCGCTGTTGCACAGGCAAGGTTTTTACGCGGCCATTTTCATTTTGATGCAAAGAAAATATGGAACAATGTTCCTTATATCGATGAAACTGTGACTGATTTTAAAGTAGCAAATACCGACGATATCTGGCCAAAAATCGAGGCAGATTTTCGCTTCGCATTCAATAACCTTCCTGCTGTAATGCCGTTGAAAGGGGAGGCTAATAAATGGGCAGCCGGCTGCTATCTCGCAAAATGTTACATGTTTGAACATAATTATTCCGGCGCAAAGGCACTGCTTGATTCTATCATTCCTGCTTCTTACGGCGGACATGGAAATGGTACAAATTCCCAAGGCATTTCTTATGCTTTGGTGACCAATTTTGATGATAATTTTAACGCGGCAATAGAAAATAACGCGGAGCAAATATTTCAGATAGAATTTTCTGTGAACGACGGGTCAAACGGCGGCAACGAAAATATTGGTGAATCGGCAAATACACCCGCATTCTATCCCCTTAGCAGTTTCTATACCACCTGGAAACAACCATCGTTCAATTTAGTAAACGCTTTTAAAACAGACGCAGATGGCTTGCCGATGCTTAACACATTTAACGATGTTAATATGACAAATGATGAAAATGTGCCGGCAGATGATTACACTTACTCAACATACCAGGGTACGGTGGATCCCCGCCTGGACTGGACTGTAGGCCGGAGGGGTGTGCCTTATCTGGATTGGGCTTCTCCAAGTTATTTTGGCGCAAACGCTACCGGCTATACTTCATACCCGACATCCGATCCAAGCTATGGATGGATTAATGACCGCACTTTCGGCGGCCCTTATTCACCGGTGAAAAATAATTATCGTGCAAGCCAGGTAGGTACTTTCAGCGATAATTATGCGCAGGGATACTTGTTAGGAAGCGCTGTTAATTATAGCATCATACGCTTTGCCGATGTATTGCTTTGGGCAGCAGAGTGCGAAGTGGAAATCGGTTCAATAGATAAGGCAAGAACACTGGTAAATTTTGTGCGTGCCAGGGCTATGAACGGGCGTACCGTTGAAGTTGCATATGACTACATAGGTAATTATTTACCGTCTGCTAATTATAACGTAGGCCTGTATAATGATCCGTGGACTGACCAGGCCACGGCAAGAGATGCGGTACGTTTTGAGAGAAGGCTGGAACTGGCGCTGGAAGGGCATCGCTTCTTCGATTTGGTTCGCTGGGGTATCGCAGGAGATTATATTAATGCTTACCTGCAGGCCGAACAACCAAGGCTTCCGAATGATTTAACGGGAGTTACATTTACAAAAGGTAAAAACGAATATTTCCCGATTCCTCAAAGTGAACTTGACCTTGATAAAAATCTTAAACAAAATCCGGGTTATTAATAATTTATTACCGGTAAAAGAATACCGATCTTTCTTAATTAATTTATACAGAAAATGTGCGATTAAGAAACAATAATTTTTCTAATGCGATTTTTATTGTTGTTGCAATAACCAATATAAATTTTTGCACCCATAAAAGTTCTTGTTATAAAAAATCATTTGAAGAAAAAAGATCGTGGTATTTCAGCGCATCAGGAAATGACAGTAATGATGGATCGTTAATGCATCCTCTTAAAACTATTGTCAAATTAAACAGCCTTCACCTGCAGGCAGGTGATCGGATATATTTTCACGGTGGCGACACTTTTCCAGGTAGCATTTTTATTGATTCTTCAGAGTTTGGAATAAAAAATAAACCAATTATAATTGAAACTTATGGTAGTAAAAATGCAGTAGTTAATTCCGGTGATGTAACTGCGCTCACTATTCATCATGCTAAATATATCCAGGTTTCTGATTTAATCTTTGTAGGATCGGGCCGTAAGGAAGGAAATACAAAAGAAGGAGTTGTTGTTAGCGGAAGTAGCCATATCACTCTTAATAACTTTGACATATCTGGTTTTCAAAAAGCCGGTTTACTTGTTTATTCATCATCTCAAATTTCTATCACCCATGTTCATGCCCATGAAAATGGTTATGCGGGGATTTCAGTTGAAGGTGAGTATGGCAAAAAAGATACGAAGCAAATCTATATCGGTGATTGCCTCGCAGAAAACAATCCGGGAGATCCTTCTAATCTTAACAACCACAGCGGTAACGGAATCGTGGTAGGCCACAGCAGCAAAGTGACGATCGAATATTGCGTAGCCACAAATAATGGATGGGATATGCCCCGTATCGGTAATGGCCCGGTAGGTATCTGGTGTTATGAAGCTGATAGTGTAACGATTCAACATTGTATTTCTTACGGCAACAAGACCGCTAAAGGCGCCGATGATGGTGGCGGCTTCGATTTGGATGGTGGTGTTACGTATTCAATAATTCAATATTGCCTTTCGTATAACAACCAGGGCAGTGCATTTGGTATATTTCAATATGCCGGCGCAAGTCCATGGCATCATAATATTATCCGTAACAACATCAGTGAAAATGACGGTACAGTATCTGCCGCTCACGCGGCAGCGTATGTATGGAACAGCACCGGTGATGAAAAAGAATTTACAAACTTACTATTCTATAATAATATTTTGTATAATGCAAATGGCGCCGCCATTCATTACGCTGATGGCCAGAGTAAACGCAAGGCATTTAACTTTCATGATAATATATTTGTAGCTAAAGATGAAATTATAAAAGGGAAAGTATCCGGCGATATTTTTTTACACAATACATGGTGGAGCCTCGCAGATGGTTTTAATGTTGACAATATAAAAAACTTTAAATCCTGGGCTATAAAAACAGGCAAGGAGCAAAAGAATGGTAAAATAACCGGGGTGAATAGCAACCCGCATTTTAAAGATGCAGGCAACACCACATTGACAGATCCTCATCAATTAAAATCATTGACGAATTACCTGTCGCTAAATCATAAGAAAACATTGTTGTCCGACTGAAATTGGTTCTATTTTGATGAAATCCTTTATGTTAAAGGCTCCATGGCCCCTCTCCACCGGAGAGGGGGTTGGGGGTGAGGTCAAGCCAGGCAGCACTTTTGAATCATTTAACCCGAATCATAAAGAGACAAAAACGAAAGATTAATTTTTAAAAAGTTCATAACTGCTTTATGTCGGAATTTTAAAGTTGATGTCTTTCTTTTCAATTAATAACTATGAAGCGAAAGGAGTTTATTATAAACACGGTTTCATCTGCAATAGCTTTACATCCATTTGTAAAAGCAATTGGTAAATCACCTGCGCCTTTTTCACCTGTATTGGATGCTGATTTCAGTGGCCCGCGTAAACCGGTGTTTATTTATAACGATTGGTCATCTTACGATGAATTGTCTGATAACATTCCACTTACCGAAGAGCTTGCTATGAAAGAACTGGATGAAGTATTGCGGCTAAAGAAAAGCGGTGTGCAAATAGATTACTATTTAATGGATGCTTTCTGGTTTGACCGTGACGGCGGTTATCGCACATGGCATAAACAGCATTGGCCTAATGGCCCCGATAAATGGTTGCAGCGCTGTAAGCAAAACAATATTTTGACAGGCATGTGGTTTTCTACCAACCTCATTTCAGGAGGTGGCAATATTTTTTTAAATATGATTCCTGAATGGAAAAGTTCACAAGGTACAGACCCGGGAATTTTGTGTTTGTTTGAAGGAGGTTATTCAACACACCTTGCAGAAACATTGCAACTTTGGTATAATAAAGGTGTTCGCCTTTTCAAATTTGATTTTGCATATTTCGAGGCAGCTACTCCCGCAGCAAAGGCGAAATTTTCCCCTGACGAGATACATGAAAAGAACAAGGTTGCTTTCATGCAGATGCTGCAAAGGTTTCGTGTAAAAAATAATGATGCGATGATTGTAGGCTATAATGGTTTTGGTGGCGTATTGGATAATACCTACACGCCGTTTTCTAAAACTATTGACCTGCGCTGGCTTGGTGTTTTCGATACATTATATAGTGGTGATCCTCGTTTTTCTGATGTGCCTATGATGAATATCTGGCGGTCGGAAGATACTTACCACGACCATCAAAACAGGGAGTTTGAATTTAATGGTTTGCCCTTACGCCGCATTGATAGCTGCGCATTCATGAACGGCATTACAGGCACATGTTACAGTCGTGCGATGCAGTGCTGGAAGGGAATGCTGATATTAGACCTGGCACGTGGCGGTTGGGTGAATGTATACCATGGCAACATGGAGTTAATAAATGATGAAGATGCAAAATGGTTTGCGAAAGTGCAGCAAATGTTTCATCATTTTCAAAGTAAAGACAGGATAAGTTCCTTTGGTGGAATACCAGGTATGGCGCAGCCGTACGGTTTTAAAGCGGAAGATGAAAATGGTATCGTATGTACCGTTGTAAATCCATCACAACACACCGTAGCATTGCAAATTCCTGTAAAAACATCCGGCCAGTCAAGGCTTCTATATGCGGACGGCGGATTTACACCCGTAATAAAAGATGATACTATTACGCTGGGCGCGGAGCAACTGGCGGTAGTTGGCTTTCAGAAATATGCTGATGATAGCTATAACCTGGGAAGAGATCTTACGATAAAAATTCCGCAAAGCGTTACCAGGATTACTGCACCATTTTCTGTTACAAAAAATAATACCGCAGAATGCAATGTGAATGTATTACCTGGAAGTGATATACGCATTATTGTGCAGCAATTTGACAGCAATGGTAACCCTTACCGAACCTGGGGCGGGGCACCACCAAATGGCAAAAAGATGGATACCCTTATTAAAATAATAGTTAAGCAGAATGAAAAGGAAATCGCCGTAGTGAAAGAATATGATAAAATGATATGGAGCGGTTTATCATGGGGTGTGGTGGAAGTCAGCGCAATCTTCATTTGATCAGTCAAAGCCGTTGTTTGTTCAATGCAGTACCAGTGAAAAACAGCCATTGACTTTAAAAGCAAATGTATATGCAGTGAAATACTGATACATTAACATTATGAATTTAGTAAGAACAGTAGTAATCAAGTAATGAATAACCTGCTGCGCAAAAGACCTTATTAATGAAAAAAAGCAATCTGATACTTATTTTTTTATTGGTATGCACGAATGTGTTTTCACAATATAAGTTTGATAAAGTATTGTATGGAGTTGCTTATTATTATGAGTACATGCCCTATGAAAGATTGGATAAGGATGTGCAAATGATGAAAGATTGTGGCATTAACGTCGTGCGTATTGCTGAATCCACATGGGGAGTTTGGGAACCACAGGATGGGGTATTTGATTTTTCAAAATTAGACAGGGTATTAACGGCAATGAATACGGCTGGTATAAAAGTAATTGTTGGTACGCCCACGTATGCCATACCAACCTGGCTGGCAAGAGAACACCCTGAAGTGCTTGCAACAACGCCCTCAGGCAAAAATAAATACGGGGCAAGGCAAAATATGGATATTGTCAATCCTGTTTTTCGCAGGTATGCCGAACGAATTATCAGGAAACTAATTTCACATGTAAAAGATAACCCCGCTGTGATCGGCTACCAGGCCGATAACGAAACCAAGTTTTATAATAATACAGGAGACACCGTGCAGGCAATGTTTGTGCGGTATCTTAAAGAAAAATATCTAACAACTGAAAATGTCAACAAAGCGTTTGGATTAAATTACTGGAGCAATACGATTAATAACTGGAATGATGTGCCATCAACAGAAGGCAATGTTAATGCAGGCATAGGCTGCGAGTTCTCGAAGTTTCAAAGGAAGTTAGTTACCGAATATCTTGCATGGCAGGTTTCTATCATCAACGAATATAAAAGGCCCGATCAATTCGTCACACATAATTTTGATTTGGAATGGCGTGGTTTTTCTTATGGCATACAACCCGATGTTGATCATTTTGCCGCTGCAAAAGCATTCGATATTGCCGGTATTGATATTTACCATGCTACAGCTGACAGGCTTACCGGATCAGAAATTTCTTTCGGCGGAGACATTGCACGCTCTTTGAAGCAAAATAATTATCTGGTGCTCGAAACACAGGCGCAAAGCATTGCAGGCTGGCAGGAGTTGCCATATCCCGGCCAGCTTCGTTTGCAGGCTTACAGCCATTTTGCTTCAGGTGCAAACATGGTCGGGTATTGGCCATGGCACTCTATTCATAGCAGTGTTGAAACCTACTGGAAAGGTTTGTTAAGTCATGATATGGAAATAAATCCAACATACCTGGAAGCACAGCAAACAGGCAAAGAACTTGCTCAAATCGGGTCACACCTTGTCAATCTTAAAAAGAAAAATAAAGTTGCTGTGTTAATCAGTAACGAATCACTTACGGCATTGAACTGGTTTCCATACAGTGACAAATTAAATTATAATGATGTTGTACGCCAGTTGTATGATGCATTGTATAACATAAACGTTGGTGTTGATTTCGTAAATCCTGGAAGTAAAACTATTGAAGACTATTCACTCATTGTTGTTCCGCCATTATATATAGCCACCGATAGCTTATTGAACAGGTTAAATGCATTTGTAAAACAAGGCGGTCACATTGTATATGCATTTAAGAGTGGTTTTTCTAATGAAAATGTCCAGGTACGCAGCGTTCGCATGCCCGGATTATTAAGAGAAGCCTGCGGATTTTCTTATCAGCAGTTTATTAGTATTGATAAACTTCAATTGAAAGGCGATCCATTTAAAGCAGGAGCAGGGGAAAATTTCGTGCATGACTGGGCCGAGTTGCTTGTCCCGGAAACCGCTAAAGTGCTGGCATATTACGACCACCCATATTATGGAAAATATGCAGCGATTACACAAAATAATTACGACAAAGGCCAGGTAACTTATTTTGGAGCGTTTCCTTCAAAAACGATATTGCAAAAGCTACTGGCTGATGCAGTAAAGGATGCAGGCTTGTGGACGGCAGATCAGCAACTGGCTTTTCCGCTGATTGTAAAAAATGGAGTAAACCAATATGGTAAAAATATTCATTATTATTTCAATTATTCTAATGAATTGCACACACTTGTTTATCCATATAAATCATGCACCAATCTTTTAACGGGGAAAAGTATAAATATGAATGAAAAAATAGATTTAGATGCCTGGGCCTTTGTTGTTCTTGAAGAAAAATAATGTTTTCGGATGCTTGGTGGGTGCGAGTTCTGGCCCCTCTCCTTTTGGAGAGGGGTTGGGGTGAGGTTAAAAAGCGAGACGTTTAAATTCTTTTAACTAGATAAAAAAAATTAGATGAATTACCTGCAATCTGCATTTGTTATTAGTTTTTTCTTTCTACTACAAATTAATGCTGCCACATGCCAGCAAAAAACACAAAGTATAAAACAGCCCATTGTGCCGCGCGACACTCTCATAGATACAAAGGGAAAACCTGTTAATGCACACGGCGCAGGTATATTGTATCATAACGGCACTTACTATATGTTTGGAGAAATAAAAAAAGGCAGGACCTGGCTGGTGCCAAATCAAAGCTGGGAAGATTACCGCGTGCCTGCAGGTGGCGTGTCTTGCTATTCTTCAAAAGACTTGTTGAATTGGAAGTATGAAGGTGTTGCATTGGCACCTGTTACAGGAGATAAGACAAATGATTTGGATACCAGCAAGGTTATTGAGCGCCCAAAAGTAATTTTCAATAAGCGTACAAAAAAGTTTGTGATGTGGATGCATGTAGATGCCAACGATTACAGCTATTCGCAGGCAGGCGTTGCTGTTAGTGATATGCCCGCGGGGCCATATAAATATTCCGCAGTGAAAAACCAAATGGACAAATGGCGCGTGACATGACGTTATATAAGGATGAGGATGAAAAAGCATATCTCATCTATTCATCAGAAAATAATAAGACCATGCATGTTTGTCTTTTAAGTGATGATTATCTTTCTCCAACGAAAACATATAGCCGCATAACATCAGCGCATGACCGGGAAGCTCCGGCAGTATTTAAATATAACAGAAAGTATTATTTAATTACATCCGATTGTTCTGGTTGGTCGCCTAACCCTGCAACGTATGCGGTTGCCGATAGCCTGCTGGGAGAATGGAAACAATATGGTAATCCATGTAAAGGCCCGGGCGCAGAAAATACTTTTCAATCTCAAAGCACTTATATTTTGCCGATGCCTGGTAATAATAGTGCTTTTATTTTCATGGCCGACAAATGGAATAAACTGGACCTTGAAAAATCAGGATACATTTGGCTGCCTTTAAAAATGGTAAATGGGGAACCAGTAATAGAATGGGTTAGATAATGAGTTGTATTTATTATATGTCGACAAAAAGCAATTTTAACTGGCGACAGGCAACGGCTCTAATTCCCCTCTTTTGGGAGAGGGTTGGGGTGAGGTTAAATACACGAATACTAAAAATTTTACAATGAGAAAGGCGATATTAATCTTCTTAATGTGTATATGCTTCCATCTACAAGCCTTCATGCGAAATACTGCACATTCAAAATTGCAGTTTACTTCAAAAGACGTGAATCGTGTTTCTGTAGATTCAATGTATTATTATAAATTTAAAGCGATTGATTCATCCGGTAATCCATTTTCATTTTCTGTTGAAAGACTGCCGTCATGGTTAAAATTTAATGCTGCAGATCATTCTATTTCCGGAAAACCTGTGAAACCCGGACAGTACATGATTCACATTATCGCTTCAACTGCAGATACTACGGTTCACCAGCGTTTTATGCTTACCGTGTATAACCGTAAAACGACGAATATTCTTACACTGGGCAATTCAATTACTAACGGAACCAACAGGTATAACAGTTACAGGCGTGCTTTATGGCAATTGCTGCACAAGGCTAATTATAATTTTGATTTTATAGGTTCATGGGCCCTGCATCATATGGGTGGTGAAGTTCCTGATCCGGACTTTGATATGGATCATGATGGCCATTCGGGATGGAAAGCAAGTGATATATTGAGCCAGCCTGACTGGGATAAACAAAGAGGAAACATCCATGAATGGATCAAAACTTATACGCCTGATATTGTATTGGTTGAGCTTGGTACCAATGATGTATTTCAATGCGTTCCTGCCAGGGAAGCAATGAATAACATTTCTTCAATTATTGATATTTTAAGAAATAAAAATCCACATGTAAAAATTTTTCTTGCACAAATACCACCCCTGGGTGCGCAATGGGCCGATAAAAAGTTATGTGGTACAGATACCTCATATAGTAAGTCGATAGAAATTTTTAATAAATATATTGTAAAGTTAGCCGGTGCAAAAAACACGGTTGCTTCAAATGTAATGGCAGTGGATTTATACAGTAACGTGCATCCCGCAACTGATATGTATGATGATATTCATCCGAATGATATTGGCGAGAGAGATATGGCAGAAAGATGGTATAAGGCAATAAATAAGTATTTAACAAAACTGTGAGGAAGTGAATAACGATTCCAATCCGTGAGAATAATGGTTTTGTTCCCTCTCTTCCGAAGAGGGGTTAGGCGTGAGGTCAAAAATTTTTGAATGGAAAGAAGAACTTTTATAAAAGATTCCGTGCTTACAGGGCTGGCTTTATCAGCCCCCGGTATGTCGGGTGCTATGCCTTTTGATAAAAACAGTTCGTCTTTTTTAAAGATCGTGCCTGACCCTACCTCCCCGCAGTTTAAATTTTTTGCAATTGATTCTTTGGGAAAAAATAATCTGAAATCTAATATCATTTTACATGGGGATATAAGAGAGATTTACAAAACATCCATTCAAAATAATAAAACAAGCTATAGGCTCCATTTGCAGGCAATACATGAACAACCTGTTTGGGAAGTAACTACCAGAAAGTCATCTTTTACATTGCGCTCTTGTTATAATCCCTCACACAGCCAGTCTTTCTTATTTAATATTGAGCAACATGCGAACCATGCTACTTTGTTGGGAATGATCAATGACAAAGATGGAGCAGTAACCTTGCCTGCAATCATACATTTCCCGGATATGGGAACGCTGCGTGTTAACTGTAATATTCCGGGCATGACGGTGCAGTATAGTTCTCAAAGATTTATAGAACATCCTTTTGTAAAAATTCAGTTTGCGGCTGCTACTTCGTTATTACAAAACATAGAATATCATTTTGAAGTCGTTACTATTCATCCTGAAGTAAAAGGGATAGAGAATGATGAACGCTATGATTGCTTTCGTAAAAATTTTATCAGCATTTTCCAGTTAAATCCGCTACTTAAAATATTATCCAACAATTCATCAAGCGATGCCTGTGCATTTACTTTATTCAAATATGCTGAGGTTGCGGCGTTTACCCCTCCGTTAGTAAACGGTTTGTCAGCCCTTGATTTAATCCGCATGACGCTTGACAGGTATTTACAAGGGCAGAAAGGGTATGGGATGTTGGGCTATGATTATGATAAGGCATGGGACATTCCTGAATCTGCTACTACATGCAACTCATTGGATTCGTATCCTTCATTGTTGATTGCAGCATGTATTTATGCAATGGCAAATGATGATAAAAAATGGTTTACTGAAAATTATGCAAGGCTAAAAGTATGGGCAGAGAAAATGCTTGCGACAGATAAAGACAATGATGGCTTGCTTGAATTTTGTTTGTCAGGCAACAGCGGTAGCTGGAAAGGCGACAAAACACAGCGACCGGCAAATTGGTGGGATACCATTGGCTTCGGGCATAAAGATGCCTATTCAAATGCTTTGGCGTATCATGCATTACAATTATTAGAAAAAGCTAATGATAAATATGGATCAGAAAGTGAAGCATTATTTTTTAAAGAAAAAGCAAAAAAAATAAAAGATATTTATGCAGTCACTTTTTATAATCCTTCAACAGGCGTACTTGCGGGTTGGAAAAGCGAGGATGGTAAATTGCATGACTACTATTTTACTTTTGTAAATGGTGTTGCGATTAGTTATGATTTAATTGAACCTGCGTTGGCTAATAATATTATGGATGCGATATTGCTGAAAATGAAGGCAGTTGGTTTTACCAATTTTGAATTGGGAATGCCGGGCAACCTGGTTCCTGTAATAAGGGCAGATTATACTGATCTGTTATTGGAAGTTGGCGGTGGTAAGCGGGAAGACAATCTCGATGGGTTCCAGATCTATGAAAATGGAGGCGCAACCTCGTGCTTTACTTATTTCACAATAAATGCCTTGCAAAAGCTGGGAAGAGAAAAGGATGCCGATGCTATTTTATTGCCATTACTTAAAAGCATGTCCGAAGGAAATTTCCAGGGAAGATGTGCCAATGGCAGATCCAAAGACTGGAAAACATGGAGTGGTGAATGCTGGGGCTATGAAGGCTTTTTAGTTGATAACTATATGTTTTTACTGGCGGTGCTAAATCAAAAAAATAAAACTAAAAAATGAACATTTACGTGAATGCTCCCTGCTTCAAAAATGCGGTGAACTTTAAAACCTCAATCAAAAAATTCTTTTCATATGGCTTAGTCCTGGTATTAATTGGTTGTGTGCATTTTTCAGTGCACGCGCAGGAAAAATTCCAGGCAAGCTGGGCTTCTCTTGAAAAATACCAGGTGCCGGATTGGTTTCGGGATGCCAAATTCGGCATTTTTATTCACTGGGGTGTTTATTCCGTTCCCGCTTTTGAAAGTGAATGGTATCCGAGGAATATGTATCAGAAAGGTTCGCCGGAATACAAACATCATATAGAAAAATATGGACCGCAAAACAAGTTCGGGTATAAAGATTTTATTCCGATGTTCAAAGCTGAAAAATTTAATGCAGATACCTGGGTTGAATTATTTAAAAAGGCCGGTGCAAAATATATTGTACCTGTGGCAGAACATCACGATGGCTTTGCCATGTATAACACGGCACTCTCTAGATGGAATGCCTATAATATGGGGCCTAAAAGAGATGTCATCGGCGAACTGGCAGAAGCTTGCAAAAAAGCAAATGTAACTTTTGGCCTTTCTTCCCATCGTATCGAGCATTGGTGGTTTATGGGTGGCGGCCGCTCTTTTGATTCTGATGTTAATGATTCTGCTTATGCAGATTTTTATGGGCCTGCTCAAAAGAAAGATGATCCTTCCGATTCTCTTTTGATACCGCCGGTAATGACACCAGAATATATGAATGACTGGTTGTTGCGTGATGTGGAACTCGTGGAAAAATATCATCCGCAGTTATTTTGGTTCGACTGGTGGATACAGCAAAAAGAAATGGAACCTTACAGAAAATCCTTTGCCTCATTTTATTATAATAAAGGAATAGAATGGAACAAAGGTGTAGTCATTAACTATAAACATGATTCTTATCCTGGTAATTCGGCGGTTCTTGATGTGGAACGGGGAAAGCTGGCTGGCATCAGGCCACAGGCATGGCAAACCGATGATGCCATTGGCAATAAATCATGGGGCTTTACCAATGATAATACATTTAAAACTCCCCAGTATGTGGTAACCAACCTTATAGATATTGTAAGTAAGAATGGAAACCTGTTATTAAATATAGGGCCGCGTTCTGATGGGACTATTACCGATGAAGAGACAAATGTATTGCTGGGTACAGGTAAGTGGTTGTCTGTAAATGGAGAAGCCATTTATGGAACACGCCCCTGGAAGACTTATGGCGAAGGCCCTACAGAATCTGCAAGCGGAGAGTTTAAAACTCAAAAACCATTTACTTCAAAAGATATACGTTTTACCACCAAAGGCGATACGCTATATGCCATGACTTTACTTTTACCAAATCCGGGTGAAACTATTTCCATTAAATCCCTTTCTTTAAGGGGCCATAGTGGCCTGGTCGATAGTGTAGAACTGATTGGCAGTACACAGAAAATTAACTGGGCACAGAAAAGAAATGCTTTGATCATAAAACCTGTTGCAAATTATTCTTCAGAATATGCTGCCGCATTTAGGATAACTTTTAAGCAGGTTATTGTCCGGGTAAATTGATTTCCGGCGATTATGTTTTGATTCGCGAGCCCCATTTGACGTAGAGATTGTTAATTGGCCCGAGCCTTTAGGCGGGGGAGAATCAGAGAGCTTAGAGGCTTTAGCCAAATAGCGAAAATACTGGCCATCTTTTGGCTAAGTCGAAAAATAAAAATGTTTGTCCCGGACTAAATCAATGGGGCTATGGACGGGCGAATTAAATAAATAATGCTATTTGTATTTAACCAAATCTTTTCTCAAATGATTTTTTTAGGCCCCATGAGTAAAGGGATTGAGCTGAAGTCAATCATATTAATCAACAGCGATTATTATCCAATAAAATATGCCCTTATCATTTATCAACTTATTCAATGATGGTACGATATATAATTCTTAATTTTTTGCTTCTCGCTTCAACTTCTGTATTTTCACAAAATTCAGGCATTACACTTTTTGATGATGACTGGACTTTTTATAAAGGAGGCGTATTCGGCGCAGACAAAGTAGACTTTGACGATTCTAAATGGAGAAAAATTGATCTGCCTCATGATTGGAGCATAGAAGATTTGCCAGGCACTAATTCGCCATTTGATTCTAATGCAATAAGCCAGGTAGGCGGCGGATTTACAACAGGTGGAACCGCCTGGTATCGCAAGTCATTTAAGGTAAATATAAAGGATACAGGTAAAGTCATCGTCATTCAGTTTGATGGGGTATATATGAATGCTGATGTTTGGCTTAACGGGCAACATCTTGGAAACCATCCATACGGTTATACAGAATTCTTTTACAATATCTCCGATAAAATAAAGTTTGGTGAAACTAACGTGCTTGCAGTTGAAGTAAAAAATGAAGGCCAGAACAGCCGCTGGTATTCGGGCTCAGGAATTTATCGTCATGTTTGGCTAAAAGTAATGCCGCGCGTACACATTGCACAATGGGGCCACTTTGTTACCACCCCCGAGGTTTCTTCTGCGACCGCCAAAATTAATATAAAAACAAAAGTTATTAATGAAAGTGGTAAGCCATCTTCTATCACGCTGCAAACAGGAATTTTTAGTGAAAACAATGTTGAAATCATAAAAGAAAAATCAGGCAATGATATTGCGGCCGATGCTTCCTATGAATTCAACCAGGATTTTATTTTAAAAAATCCACAGTTGTGGTCAACAGAAAAAGCTACCCGTTATACCGCTGTTACTTATGTATATCAAAACACTAAATTAATTGATAGTATAAAAACAAAGTTTGGAATCCGGACACTTTCTTTTGATGTTGTAAATGGTTTTCGGCTTAATGGAAAAACACTTAAACTCAAAGGAGGTTGTTTTCATAACGATAATGGCCCATTGGGTTCCAAAGCATATGACAGGGCTGAAGAGCGAAAAGTTGAGTTGATGAAAGCCAGTGGCTTTAACTCCATTCGCTGTTCACATAATCCGCCTTCCACTGCTTTTTTAGACGCTTGTGACAGGTTGGGTATTTTAGTTATGGATGAGGCATTCGATGCATGGGAAGAAGGTAAAATGCCGTATGATTATCACCTTTATTTTAATAAGTGGTGGAAAAAAGATGTAGAAAGTATGGTGCTGCGCGATCGCAATCATCCCTGTATTATTTTATGGAGTATTGGAAATGAAATACCTGAAAGAGCAACAGCAGAGGGAGCCACGACCGCTCAAATGCTTGCGGGTTTTGTCCGCCAGCTTGATTCGTCACGGCCCGTTACTTCTGCAGTGAATAGCGTTAATGAAGAAACCGATCCATATTTTGAGGCGCTGGGTGTCACAGGTTATAATTATGCCATGGATCATTATGAGTCCGATCATAAACGCAAGCCTCAAAGAATCATGTGCGGTACCGAATCTTTTCCATTAGAGGCATTTGAAAACTGGATGGCAGTTATTGATCATCCCTGGGTAATCGGTGATTTCGTTTGGACTGGTTTTGATTATATCGGGGAAGCAAGTATTGGATGGAGAGGATATCCACAGGATAAAAATTTCTATCCATGGAATATTGCGTTTTGCGGCGACATTGATGTTTGCGGTTGGAAAAAGCCGCAATCGTATTACCGGGATGTGCTATGGAAAGAGAACCAAATTTCTGTTTTTGTAAAACCACTCAAACCATCTTTCGAGCCCAATCCTAAAAGGGCGCCATGGTCTAAATGGCATTCGCCGGACGTAGTAGCAAATTGGAACTGGAAAGGACACGAAAATGATTCCATGGAAGTTAGTGTTTATTCCTCCTGCCCGCAGGTTGAATTGTTTCTTAACGGGAAGTCACTCGGTAAAAAATCAACGGGCAGGTTTAATAAATATATGGCTACCTGGCAGGTCGCTTATCAGCCTGGTGAACTCAAAGCCGTAGGATATGACGGAAGAAAAAAAATAAACTCTGCCGAATTACATTCAACAGGCGAGCCTGCACATATTAAACTAATGGCCGACAGAACAAATATAAAAGCTGACGGCCAGGACCTAAGTTATGTTACCGTAGAACTAACAGATGATAAGGGCTATAGAAATCCTGACGCAGAAAATCTTTTGAAATTCGAAATAGAAGGGGCTGGTTCTATCGCAGGAGTAGGAAATGCCAATCCAATAAGCGTTGAAAGTTTCCAGCAGCCACAGCGAAAAGCCTGGTTGGGGCGATGCCTTGTGATTGTTAAATCAGCAAAAAAAGCAGGTGATATTTTATTACGAGTATCTTCTCCCGGAATGGAGCCTTCTCAAATTGTATTAAAAACAAATTTAGCTCATTTTTGAAAAATTTTTGAAACGAAGCAATGATTTATTCTTTGAAAAGGAATTACCCGCGCAGAGATAATTTCACGATACGTGTTATTTTGACACTTAATTTAGTTTGATAACGAAATGATTTTTATATTTACTTATGCAACAACGATAGCTTGAAGTACTGCTCGGAATGAACAACAAGAATTACCGGAGAATCATGCGTCATAATATTTTTAAAAAGTACATCACAGAATCTCAGATTCGAAACCGATCATATAACATTCTAAAATACAGGTATGAAAAAAATATTTTTATCGTTTTATTTCCTATACACATTTGTAAATACGCAGGCACAAACCGTAATTACGCTCAAGGGAGATTCTTTAAAACAAAAAATCAATAAAAATATTTATGGGCATTTTGCTGAGCATCTTGGCCGTTGTATTTATGATGGGTTTTATGTAGGAGACAGCAATAAAACGATCCCAAACACAGAGGGTGTTAGAAATGATGTGATAGCCGCATTACGTAAAATGAAAATTCCTTTATTACGCTGGCCGGGGGGATGTTTTGCCGATACTTATCACTGGAAAGATGGTGTAGGCCCAAAAGATAAAAGACCCACAATGGTTAACACCTGGTGGGGTGGTGTTACAGAAAATAATAGTTTTGGCACACACGATTTTCTAAACATGTGTGAACGGTTGGGCGCAGATCCATACCTGGCCGGTAATGTTGGGAGCGGTACCGTGCAGGAATTATCTCAGTGGCTGCAATATGTAAATTTTGACGGCAAAAGTCCAATGTCAGACTGGAGAAGACAAAACGGCCGTGACAAGCCATGGAACGTAAAATATTGGGGAGTAGGTAATGAAGTGTGGGGATGCGGTGGTAATATGACGCCCGAATATTACGTAAATATTTTCAAACAATATGCGACATTTATGACCGACTGGACCAACAGCCATAATCTTTTTCGTATTGCTTCGGGAGCAAGTGATGCAAATTATCATTGGACAGAAGTTTTGATGCGGGACATCCCTCACGACATGATTGCAGGCACCGGCCTTCATCACTACTCTACCATTGAGTGGAACCATAAAGGTTCTGCAACAGATTTTACAGAACAGCAATATTTTGCAACGCTTAAGTCAGCCTGGGAAATGGAAGAACTGGTAACAAAACATTCGGCAATCATGGATAAATATGACCCGGAAAAGAAAATTGCATTGGTCGTAGATGAATGGGGCGGGTGGTATGATGTAGAGCCTGGCACTAACCCGGGATTTTTATACCAGCAAAATACTATGCGCGATGCAATGATAGCGGGTATCACTTTGAATATTTTCAACAACCACTCTGACCGCGTACGAATGGCTAACCTGGCACAAACAATAAATGTTTTGCAGGCAGTTATTTTAACTAATAAAGAAAAAATAATACTCACGCCTACTTACCACGTAATGGAAATGTACAATGTACACCAGGATGCCATGCTTTTACCCCTCAATATTCAAACAGACCATTATACGCTTGGTAGTGAAAGTTTGCCGGCAGTTTCAGGATCTGCGTCAAAAGATTCAACAGGGCTGGTTCATATTTCACTTACCAATATTAATGCAGGCAAAGAAGAAAATATTACTATAAATATTGAAGGGAAGAAATATAGTAAAGTGAGTGGAAGAATATTGACTTCTAAAAAGCTGCAGGACCATAACACATTTGAAGAGCCCAATAAGATTATACCACAAAACTTTACAGGAGCTTCTTTGAAAGAAAATGCTGTAAGCTTAAAAATTCCTCCCTTCTCTGTTGTGGTTTTGGAACTGAAATAATTACTATGTATTTAAAAAAAATAGCATCATTCTTACTCTTGATACCGGTGATGGTTTTTGCACAGCAGCCATCCGTTGACATCCACCAATTGGCGCTTACTCCCCCAATGGGATGGAATAGTTATAACTGTTTTGGCTCGGCAGTACATGAAGATGAAGTAAAGGCAAATGCCGAGTATATGGCGCACCATCTTAAGCAATTTGGCTGGCAGTATGTTGTTGTTGATTTTTTATGGTCATACGATAATCCGCCTGGAAGCAATATTGGCAACCCGTTTCAAATGCGGTTATCTGATGGCTCTTATATTCCCTGGCTTGCCATGGATCAATGGGGCAGGTTGATGCCACACGCTGATAAATTTCCCTCATCTTTTGGTGGCAAAGGTTTTAAACCCTTAGCAGATTACGTCCATTCACTGGGATTGCAATTTGGTATTCATGTAATGCGCGGAATACCGCGCCAGGCTGTATGGGCGAAAACTCCGGTATTGCAGGCTTCCGGCATTACTGCAGACATGATTGCTGATACCAGTTCTGTTTGCCCCTGGATGAATCATATGTACGGCTTAAATATGCAGAAGCGGGGAGCGCAGGAATACCTCAATTCTATTTTGAAATTATACAGTAGCTGGGGTGTTGATTTTATAAAAGTTGATGATATTTCACGGCCTTATCGTTCCGCTGAAATAGAAGGATACAGGCGGGCGATCATCAATTGTGGCAGGCGAATAGTCTTGAGTCTGTCACCCGGTGCTACGCCTCTAAGCGATTCTGTGCATGTAAAAGATAATGCAAATATGTGGCGGATGGCTGATGATTTTTGGGACAACTGGAAAGAGATACTGGCAATGATGAATTATGCCAAACAGTGGGAAGGTATTGGAGGTCCGGGGCATTGGCCCGATTGTGATATGCTTCAAATCGGGAAGCTCTCAAAACGCGGCCCGGTAGGCCCTGAAAGATATTCGCGTTTTACAGAGGATGAGTTATATACACACATGACCTTTTGGTGCATTTATCGCTCGCCACTCATGCTTGGTGGTAATCTTCCTGAAACAAGAGATGCTGAATTGAAACTCTATACCAATGATGAAGTGCTGGCAGTAAATCAACAGGGAGAACATCCAAGGCAGTTGTATAAAACCAATGAAAGCCTTGCATGGTCATCGCAGGCCCCGGGAAGTAATAGCCGTTATGTGGCGTTATTTAATATTAGTGAAAGCGAACGGGAAGTTAGTATCAGGTTTGACGAGTTAGGGTTAAAAGGCAAAGTTGCTGTAAGAGATCTGTGGAAGAAAGAAGACGCCGGAATATTCAAAAATCAATATGCTCAAAAGCTCAGGCCTCATAGTGCCATTTTAATAAAAGTTTCTGCCATGAGGTAAAATTCCAAAAATTATTTAGATAGATTGGCAAATGAATAAGACGAGTATAAAATCAGTGTATGAAAAAAATTAGGTTAATAGAATTTTTGATTATCAGCGTTATATTTTTTAATACGGCGAGTGCTCAGCATTTAATAACAGTCAAGGTAAATAAGCCAATTGCGGCAGTGCAGCCTACTATGTGGGGTATTTTTTTTGAAGATATAAACTTTGGAGCCGATGGAGGGATCTATGCTGAGCTGGTTAAGAACCGTTCGTTTGAATTTTCTATGCCGCTGATGGGCTGGGCGGTTCACCAGGATAAATTTAATGAAGGAAGTGTTTTAGTGCTCAACAGGCAGGAAGAAGATATAGCCAACCCACGTTTTGTGCGTATTACTAAAAAAGATGCAAATGATACATTAGCCTTAACCAATGAAGGTTTTCGGGGTATGGGAATAAAAAAGGGATTGCGGTATGATTTTTCTGTGTTGTGCAGGCAACAAACAGCCGGGTTAAAATTGCATATCGAATTGTTGAATGCTGCAGGGAATGTTATCGGCAGTACCACTTTATCTCCCACAGCTTCCGCGGGTGAATGGAAAAAAGAAGCCGTTAGTTTTAATTCTACAGATACAGCATGGAAAGGCAAACTAAGTATCCGGTTTGAAGGAAGTGGCATACTGGATCTTGATATGATCTCTTTATTTCCATCAGACACCTGGAAGAACCGGCCCGGTGGTATGAGAGCCGATATGATACAATTACTGGCCGATATGAAGCCCGGCTTTATTCGCTTTCCCGGTGGATGTATTGTAGAAGGGCGTGATCTTGCAAGCAGGTACCAATGGAAAAAAACATTGGGCCCGGTTGACGAACGCCAACTAATCATTAACCGCTGGAATACCGAATTTGCGCACCGCCCTGCACCGGATTATTTTCAAACTTTCGGGCTTGGATTCTTTGAATATTTTCAACTTGCCGAAGACATTGGTGCAGAGCCTTTGCCTATTCTAAATTGTGGTATGGCGTGCCAGTTTAATACTGCAGAAGTAGTACCGCTCAATGAACTGGATCCTTATGTGCAGGATGCATTGGACCTTATAGAATTTGCCAATGGCGATGCTACTACCCAATGGGGTAAGGTACGTGCTTCACTTGGCCATCCCGCGCCATTTAATTTAAAAATGATGGGAGTGGGAAATGAGAACTGGGGCCCTCAATATTTGGAGCGCTTAAGAATATTCTCGAAGGCAATCAAAGCAAAGTATCCAAACTTCAAGCTTGTAAACAGTTCCGGAACTGATCCCAACGGAGATCGCTTTGATTATCTTAACGGAGAGTTAAGAAAAATGAATGCTGATATTATTGATGAGCATTATTATCGCCGCCCGGAATGGTTTTTAGCAAATGCTGCCCGCTATGATAATTATCCAAGGAATGGCGCTAAAATATTTGCGGGTGAATATGCTGCTCAAAGTGATAAAACCGTAAGCATTAATAATAAAAATAACATGGCTACCGCTATCGCGGAAGCTGCTTTTATGACAGGCCTTGAGCGTAATGCGGCCGTTGTGAACATGGCTTCCTATGCGCCACTGTTTGCACATGACGAAGCCTGGCAATGGACACCTGATCTGATTTGGGTAAACAATATTCAATCTTATGGAACTACCGATTATTATGTACAAAAATTATATTCCAACAATAAAGGAACCGATGTTGTGCCGGCATTAGAAAATGGCAAAGCAGTAACAGGGCAGGACAGTTTGTATGTATCTGCGGTTATTGATAAAAAAACAAATGACGTGATTATAAAAATGGTAAATGCCTCCGGTAAAGAGCAAACAAATACTATAATGCTTGAAGGAGTAAAAAATATACCCTCCCGCGGTTTGGTTACTACATTACAAAGTGATGACCTGAATAGTATGAACTCATTTAGTCAGCCGCAAAATGTCGCTCCTAAAGAATCAGCTATAGGAGTAAAAGGAAACAAAATAAATCTTACTTCTTTACCTTATTCGTTTTCAGTGATTAGAATAAAAATGTAAAATGATAACACAAATTTTAAACACGAATTACACGAATTTGGATGCACGAATCAAAATAAACTTCTATTGTTAGAGGATTACTCCGTGGCCCTCTCCCCCGGAGAGGGGTTGGGGTGAGGTCAAGCCAGGCGGCCATTTGAACATTATTCAAATAAAAATTGTAAAGAATAAAATTAGTCAAATACAATGAGTAAAAATTATCGCTGGGGTATTTTGGGTGCTGGCAGAATTGCAGAAAAATTTTGCTCGGCGCTTTGTTTTGTCGAAGGCTCAGAAGTATATGCTATTGCTTCAAGAGATGCTGATAAAGCAAAAGCATATGCCACGAAATATAATGCCCCCAGGTTTTATAGTAATTATAACGACCTCGTAAATGATGATAAGGTTGATATCATTTACATAGCTACTCCGCATGTTTTTCATTACGAACAGACCATGCTTTGTTTGAACAATAAGAAGGCGGTGCTTTGTGAAAAGCCAATGTCTATGAATCAGCCGGGAAACGGAAGAGATGATAGCAGTGGCTACACGAAATAATGTCTTTTTAATGGAAGGTATGTGGACAGCCTGTATGCCTTTCATGGAAAAAATTAAGGCTTTAATCGAGGCAGGTGCGATCGGAGATCTTCAATATCTATCCGCAGATTTTGGATTTGCAGCGCCAAAGGATTTAGACGGCAGATTGTATAATAAAGCACTTGGCGGCGGTTCTGTCTTGGATGTTGGCGTTTATCCTATTTCTTTCGCCACTCTCATTTTAGGTGAACCCTCAGTTATAAAAACTGTTTCAAAATTGTCGGTAACAGGTATAGATGAATATGCGAATGTAGTGATGCAATATGCAAATGGGGAAACAGCCCATGTATTATCAGCTATTAACTTTAATACACCTGTTGAGGCCGAAATTATCGGCACAAAAGGCAGCATACAAATTAAAAATCCCTGGTTCAAAGCAACTGATTTTTCAGTACATTTAAATGATGAAGCAGTCAAAATTTTTCAATGCCTCATTTATGCAATGGCTTTGAGCATGAAATAACAGAAGTGATGCATTGCCTTGACAATGGTTTATTGCAAAGTAATAAGGTACCACATAATTTAACTTTATCAGTAAGTAAAATAATGGATGAAATATTGCGCCAGGCCGGTGTGGTTTATGGCCGGGGTTTAATATAAATGGAAAACTCAAAAAATAATATTACCTTGTAATTGTATTTTTTAACCATGAATGCAAAACGAAATATGAAAAATTTAAATTTGAGATTGCCTTTAGCGTTATTAATCGTATGGGCGTTGGCATCCTGTAATAACAGTAATAATGATAATGATAAAAAAGCAGATACTGATTCTTCTAAATTAAATAAAGCTGGTATTACTAAAACTGACTGGGGCGAAGTTGAGGGAAAAAAAGTATACCTCTTTACATTGCTTAATAGCAAAGGAACTGAAGTTAAAATAACCAATTATGGCGGCAGGGTAACATCGTTCGTTACCGCTGACAAAAATAATAACAGGTCCAATATCGTTGTTGGCTTCGACAGCCTGCAGCCCTACCTGCGGAAGCCTCCTTATTTTGGAGCGCTGGTTGGCAGGTATGGTAACCGCATTGGCAATGCCAAGTTTGCATTAAACGGAACCACTTATAAGCTTGCAGCAAATGATGGAAAAAACCACCTCCATGGCGGCATAAAAGGTTTTGATAAAGTGGTGTGGGATGCTTCAACTGCCGCAGATAGCGTACCATCACTAACCTTAAAATATCTAAGTAAAGATGGCGAAGAAGGGTATCCGGGTAACCTTAATGTTACGGTTCAATATACTTTAACGGATGACGATGAATTGAAGATTGAATACAATGCTGAAACAGATAAGGCAACACCCGTTAATTTAACCAATCATAGTTATTTTAATTTGTCAGGCGATGTAAGCAATACTATTCTCAATCATACATTAATGATTGATGCAGATAATTACACGCCTGTTGACAGCACGTTAATTCCTACAGGACAAATAGCACCGGTAAAAGGAACACCATTTCGATTTTACTTCGCCGAAAAAGATCGGCCGTGATATTGGGCTGGTAAAAGGCGGCTATGATCATAACTGGGTGCTGAATAAAAAAGACGCTTCATTACAAAAAGTTGCAGTGCTTTCAGATTCTGTAACCGGCAGGTCACTGGAGGTATATACTACAGAGCCCGGGCTTGCAATTTTATACTGGAAATTTTCTTGATGGCACATTCACGAACAGGGATGGCAAAGCTATTAATCAGCATACGGCGTTATGCATGGAAACACAACATTTTCCTGACTCTCCAAACAAACCAAATTTTCCCTCAACCATACTAAAACCAGGAGAGAAATATCACTCAGAAACGGTATATAAAGTTGTGATAAAATAATCATTGGCAATGAATAAAAGCATCCAATATGCTTTTCTCTTTTTAATATTCGTCCTGAAGGTTACGATTGTTTCTGCCCAGGCAGATACCGTTTCAATTAGTATCGACGCGAAAAAAAGCACGGGCCCGTTTATCCCCTTATCAAGTTTCTTCGGATATGACGAAGCGAATTACACGACCATGAAAGACGGTAAAAAGTTATTAACCGAACTGGCTCAATCAAGTCGAATTCCCGTACATGTGCGTGTGCACAACCTGCTCACCACAGGTGATGGTAAACCCGCTTTAAAATGGAGCTCTACTAATGCTTATACAGAAGATACAAATGGTAATGCGGTTTATAACTGGGCTATCGTTGATTCTATTTTCGACGTGTTCATTCAGCGTGGCATCAAACCTATTGCAGAGATCGGGTTTATGCCCGAAGCCCTCTCTGTAAAACCACAGCCTTACCGTCATCAGTGGAAACCCGGCGTGCCTTATGATTCCATTTATACGGGTTGGGCTTACCCTCCGCGGGATTATAAAAAATGGTCTGAACTAATATACCAATGGGTAACTCATTGTGTAAAGCGATATGGTAAAAACGAAGTAAAAAGCTGGTATTGGGAAGTATGGAACGAGCCAAATATTGGCTACTGGAAAGGTACGATGCAGGAATATTTTACACTGTATGATTATACAGTTGATGCGGTAAAAAAAGCATTGCCTCTTGCTATAGTAGGCGGCCCCACCTCCACAGGGCCGCGATGGAATAAGGCGGCGGATTTTCTCAAAGAATTTTTGCAACATTGTGTCGATGGTACCAACAATGCAACCGGTAAAAAGGGTGCACCACTTGACTACATAACTTTTCACGCAAAAGGCGATCCGAGATTTGTAAACGGCCATGTGCAAATGAACATGGCAGCGCAGTTACAGGATGTGGCCCGTGGTTTTGAAATCATTCAATCGTTTCCTTCATTGAAGAATCTGCCCGTAATTATTGGTGAATTTGATCCTGAAGGATGTGCGGCGTGTTCAATGCAGCTCAATCCACAAAACGCTTATCGCAATGGCACCATGTATTCAAGTTACACGGCAGCGTCTTTCGCACAATTGTATGCATTGCGTGAAAAATATAACATTAATCTTGTGGGTGCCGTGAGCTGGTCTTTTGAGTTTGAAAACCAGCCGTGGTTTGCGGGCTTCAGGGATCTTGCTACAAACGGAGTAGACAAGCCGGTACTAAACGTGTTTCGCATGTTTGGTTTTATGGAAGGAAATATGCTCGAAGTAAAAAGTTCAGGTACCATACCGTTGGAAAAAATTATTGACAGTAGTGTAAGGGGAGATAAACCATATGTTGATGCATTAGCTGCGTCATATGGAAAAAGTACATACATCATGGTTTGGAACTATCATGACAATGATAATTCAAGAACAACTACTCCTGTTAAAATAGAGTTGCAAAATTTATCGGATACTAATTTAGTTCTTAATTGTTATTTGGTTGATAAAACGCATAGCAACTCTTATAATTTATGGCAGCAAATGGGCGCTCCGCAGCAGGTGTCTGAAAAGAAATTTAATAAATTGAAAAGTGCAGGCCTGTTAAAAAGAGTTGTTGAAAATAAACACTTGAAAGTTTTCAATGGAATTTTAAAGTACCAGCTAAATTTGGAAGGCCAGGGAGTAGCACTAATAAGGCTAACTGATGGAAATGTCTACTGGTTCGGCCCAAAATAAAGCGACTAATTTATGGAATTAAAATGCGATAAAACGTTTATTTTGATTTGAATGAGCCAATATTGTTCAGCGGCACCATCCCGGCCCTTTTGATATATGAGTAACCAGCGATGCAAGCGTGAAATGAGGTAAATCATAATTTACAAGTGTAAATAAAAAGTATTAAATAATAATAATTGTTATCTTGACACTATAAAAATATTCTTTATATTGTTACTTCTAAAGATTGCCTGGTAAAATGCCTGAAAAATTATATGTAATAGGAGTGGATTATGGATCAGACTCGGTTCGTTCTGTAATACTTGATGCTCAAAACGGTGAAGAAATTGCTTCATCGGTTTTTGATTATCCACGCTGGAAAGATGGCTTGTATTGTGATCCGGAGCAAAATCAATTCAGGCAACATCCGCTGGACTATATTGAAGGGCTTGAAGCAACCTTAAAAAATTGCCTTCAAAAAGCAGGCCCGGGCGTTGCTTCTAATATAAAAGCGATCTCTATTGATACTACCGGCTCTACACCCGTAGCAGTAGATAAGTCAGGCACTCCTCTCGCCTTAACACCTGGCTTTGAAAATAATCCCAATGCAATGTTTGTGTTGTGGAAAGACCACACATCCATAAAAGAAGCAGCGGAGATAAATGAACATGCTAATAAATTTGATATCAATTACCTGCAATACGTTGGCGGCATTTATTCATCAGAATGGTTTTGGGCGAAATTACTTCGCATATCTTCGTGTAGACGACTCCGTTAGAAAGGCCTGTTATTCATGGGTGGAACATTGCGACTGGATTCCTTTTTTATTAACCGGTGGAACAGATATACATCAAATGAAACGTGGGGTTTGTTCTGCTGGCCATAAAGCTTTATGGGCAGCAGAATATGGAGGGCTTGCCACCTAATGATTTTTTTAATTCCCTGGATCCTTTATTAAATGGCTTTACAGCACGGTTATTTAAAGAAACTTATACCTCTGATAAGCCTGCAGGATATCTATCAGCTGAATGGGCAGAACGCCTGGGATTATCTACTGATGTTGTTATTGGCGTAGGCGCATTTGATGCACATATGGGTGCAGTTGGCGGACAGATAGAACCTTATCATTTAAGTAAAGTAATGGGCACTTCAACATGCGATATGCTGGTAGCTCCGCTAAATGAAGTATGAAGGAAAATTAGTAAAAGGAATTTGCGGACAAGTGCATGGCTCCGTTATCCCGGGTATGATGGGCATGGAAGCAGGCCAATCTGCTTTTGGTGATACCTATGCCTGGTTTAAAAATATACTGTCATGGCCTTTGAATAATTTATTGCAGAATTCATCATGTTATCGATGCGGAAACTGCAGAAAAATTAATTAAAGAACTTGGTGATAAAATGATCAGCGAACTTTCATTAGCTGCTGAAAAACTACCTCTGGATGAAGATGATGAATTGTCTGTTGACTGGTTTAACGGCAGAAGCACACCGGATGCCAACCAGGTGTTAAAAGCAGCGATCAGCGGCTTGAACTTGGGAACAGATGCACCGCATATTTTCAAATCCTTGGTTGAAGCCACCTGTTTTGGCGCAAAAGCAATTGTGGACCGGTTTAACGAGCAGGGCGTTCCTGTAAAGGGTTTGATAGGTTTGGGAGGCGTTGCAAGAAAATCGCCTTACATCATGCAAATGATGGCCGATGTTATGGATATGCCTATCCGCATTCATCAGTCCGAACAAACCTGTGCCGCAGGTGCAGCTATGTTTGCTGCAACAGCCGCCGGTATTTATCGATAAAGTGGAAGATGCAATGAATGCCATGGGACAGGGTTTTGAAAAAGAATATTATCCCAATAAAGCAAACAGTTGAAATTTATGAAAAAGATATGAGAAATATAAACAATTAGGAAAATTTATTGAACAACAAATAACTAATTAGAATAGATGTCATCATAACAAAATACGAACATATTCAAGCAAGAAGCTTACGAAGCAAATATGCAATTGCCAAAATTAGGTCTGGTGCTTTTTACTTTTGGTAATGTAAGTGCAGCCGACAGGGATTTGGGAGTTTTCGCTATTAAAGCCAAGTGGTGTTCCTTATGAAGATCTTTCACCCGATGATATGGTGATTGTTGACTTCGAAGGAAAAACTGTAAAGGGAAACTTCGGCCATCTTCTGATACATTAACACATGCTGTTTTATACAAGCATTGGGAGAATATCGGCGGTATTGCGCATACCCATTCAACTTATGCTACTGCATGGGCACAAACACAACGTGATATTCCTATTTATGGAACCACACATGCCGATCATACAACAGTTGATATTCCCTGCGCCCCGCCCATGAGCGATGAAATGATACAGGGAGATTATGAATACCAAACCGGTTTTCAAATTATGCAATGCCTTGAGCAAAAGGGATATAGTTATGAAGAAGTTGAAATGATTCTGGTGGGCAATCATGCACCTTTTACCTGGGGTAAAACTGCCGATAAAGCAGTATATAACAGTGCCGTTTTGGAAGCCATTGCAAAAATGGCCTTCTTGAGCGAACAAATAAAGCCTGGTAATCCAAGGCTAAAAGATTCCTTATTAAAAAGCATTTTGAAAGAAAACATGGCCCGGATTCATATTACGGACAATAGCTATTGATTATTAACAGCAAGAAGCAAATAAAGCATTAACAATTAATAATGCAAAATTAAGCATATGAATCTGAAACAATTTGAAGTTTGGTTTGTAACCGGCAGCCAGCATTTATATGGCGAAGAAACATTAAAACAGGTTGCAGAGCATTCGCAAACTATTGCAGACTCTTTAAATGATGCTACGCAAATTCCGGTAACAGTTGTTTTTAAACCGGTTGTAAAAACAACCGAAGAAATTTATGCCATTTGCCAGGAAGCAAATGTCGCCAAAAACTGTATCGGTATTATTGCATGGATGCATACTTTTTCTCCTGCTAAAATGTGGATAGGCGGATTAAAGATCTTGAAAAACCTTTACTGCATCTGCATACCCAATTTAACCGGGATATTCCATGGAGCGATATCGATATGGATTTTATGAACCTGAACCAAAGCGCCCATGGCGACCGGGAGTTTGGTTTTATGATGACACGGATGCGTATGAACCGGAAAGTAGTTGTTGGCCATTGGCAGGATGCAGAAGGCGTTGGCTCAGATAGGCGTATGGGCAAGAGCTGCTGCCGGATGGAACGATTGGCAGGGCGCGAAGTTTGTCCGCTTTGGCGATAATATGCGCTATGTTGCAGTTACCGATGGCGATAAAGTAGAAGCCGAATATAAATTTGGCTTTTCAGTAAATACATATGGAATTGGCGATCTGGTAAAAGTGATTAATGAAGTAAGTGATGCAGATATTGACTACTTTGTTACAGGAATATGAAGACCAGTTATACAGTTAGCCGATACTCTTAGAAAAGGTGGCGGACAAACGTCAGTCACTTGATAGAAGCTGCAAAAATTGAAATTGGGTTGCGTACCTTTTTGGAGGAAGGAAACTTTAAAGGTTTTACCGATACGTTTGAAGACCTGCATGGCATGGTTCAATTGCCGGGTATTGCAGCGCAGCGCTTGATGAACCAGGGTTATGGCTTTGCCGGCGAAGGCGACTGGAAAACTGCTGCCCTGGTGCGGGCTATGAAAGTAATGGGCAGCGGGCTTCCGGGTGGCAATGCTTTTATGGAAGATTATACCTATCATTTTGATCCTGATAATCCAATGGTGTTGGGTTCACATATGCTTGAAGTTGATGAGTCGATTGCTGAAGGCGAAATCTTCCTGCGAAGTTCATCCGCTGGGTATTGGCGGCAAAGCCGATCCGGTACGGTTGGTATTTAATTCTGCTGCCGGCCCTGCATTGAATGCATCTCTTGTTGATATGGGAAACCGTTTTCGCCTGCTTGTAAATGAAGTGGAAGCAGTTGAGCCGCTGAACATGATCTGCCGAAACTGCCGGTGGCACGGGTTTTGTGGAAACCATATCCTGATATGAAAACCGGCTGTGCTGCCTGGATCTATGCCGGTGGCGCACATCATACCGGCTACAGCCAAAATCTTACTGCTGAACATATGGAGGATTTTGCCGATATTGCAGGAATTGAATATGTTTTGATCGGTAAAGAAACCAATCTGTACCAATTTAAAAATGAATTGAGATGGAGTGAAGTATATTATCAGATAAATAAATTTAAAAATAACATTATATATAATAACTTCCCAGTTTAATTAACTCATTTCTAACCAATAAACTTGCTCATATGAACAAATGGATTAACCACTGCCGATTATGCTGTATTTATCATCTATTTTGTTATTGTATCGGTATATGGATACAGTATTTATCACAAACGCAAAAAAAATGAACATGATGCCAAAGCTTATTTCCTGGCCGAAGGAACACTTACCTGGTGGGCTATCGGCGCTTCATTGATCGCATCCAATATTTCCGCAGAGCAATTTATCGGCATGAGTGGCGAAGGATTTTTTCTGGGTATTGCTGTTGCTGCTTATGAATGGATTGCCGCTATCGCACTGATCATTGTGGCAGTATGGTTTATACCGGTATATCTTAAGAACCATATTTATACCATGCCTCAATTTTTAAAAACAAGGTATAATGAATCTGTGGCTTTGATCATGGCGATTTTTTGGTTGTTTCTGTATGTATTTGTAAACCTTACTTCCATTTTATATCTGGGAGCAGTAGCTATTAATGGCCTTGCCGGTGGTGGATATCTTCATGTTATCATGATAGGGCTGGCCATATTTGCATTGCTGATTTCCTTGGGCGGTATGAAAGTAGTTGCTTATACTGATGTGATACAGGTAGCTGTATTGATCATCGGGGGACTGGTTACCACCTATATTGCGTTAACAACTGTAGGCGAATATTTTGGTGTGGGCCAAAATGCGATAGCAGGTTTTAAAGTATTGATGAAGGAAGCGCCGGAACATTTTAAAATGATCATTCCTAAAGCCAACTGCTAGCTTCTTCTCAAAATGATATTAATAAATACCTCACTTTTCCCGGGCTTCTTTCTTATCTCGCGGGTATCTGGATCATTAACCTTAATTATTGGGGTTGTAACCAGTATATAACACAAAGGGCTTTGGGTGCTGATCTGCAAACTGCCCGTACAGGTATTTTGTTTGCAGGTTTTTTAAAATTATTGATGCCTCTTATTGTTATGTTACCCGGTATTGCCGCTTTTGTTTTATACAAAGGAATGGATCATTTGCCCCAATTGGTAGGTGGTAAGGATGGCGCATATTCTGCTGTTCTCACTTTTTTACCAACCGGTTTAAAAGGATTGTCTGTTGCAGCTTTAACGGCCGCCATTGTTGCATCGCTGGCAGGTAAAGTAAACAGCATCTCCACCATTTATACGTTGGATATTCATAAAAAATATTTTCAAAAAGAAGCCGATGAAAGAAAACAGGTTTATACCGGAAGAATTGCTGTGTTTGCCGCGATGATCCTTGCCGTCCTGTTTACCTGGAACGATCTGTTGGGTATTGGCGGCGTTGGCGGCTTTACCTATATTCAAAAATATACCGGCTTTATCAGCCCGGGCGTATTTGCCATGTTTTTCCTCGGCATGTTCTGGAAAAGAACAACGGGCTGGGCAGCAATAGTAGGTGTTATAACCGGATTTGTTTTATCTGTTTTATTCAATGAATTTGCTCCTCAGCTATTTGGTAATAATACATTTCTTTACACTGCTTATCCGAATGGAAAAGGTGGATATGAAATTCCTTTTCATATTTGCATGGGATTGTCATTTATGTTTACAATGATGATTATGATCGCAATAAGTCTGGGGGGCCAAAAGTAAATCCAAAAGCATTTGTACTGGATAGACGATGTTTAAACTAAAGCCACAAACTACCGCATTGATCGTGCTTACATTATTAATTATATGCGCATTGTATGTTAAATTCTGGTAATACAATTAAAATTTCCGGCCCATGGCTCATGCAAATGCCTCTGCCGGGTGGGCGGCCAGGAACGGGCCGGCAAATATTAGTTTACTTCAACAGCTATATGTATACAGTCAAGTAATTCAAAGTTGAGTCAAAAGTGTGTCACTATAAATTCAAATGTATTGGTCATAATATATTCGCCGTAGGCGCGTATTTAAATAATGAGAAAAGGTAATGATGATGGGTTCTCTTACTTTTCAATATTATTAAAATAAAACAACATTGAAACGTGCTATGAGTGTTATTACTGAATACAAATTTCACGATAGAATGCTTATAGCAGTAGATTGCATTATTCTTGGTTTTGATGGCAAAGATTTAAAAGCCTTGCTGGTAAAAAGGGGATTTGAACCCGGATCCGGATCCTGGTCACTGATGGGTGGATTTGTAAAAAATGAAGAGGCTGTTGAAACCGCCGCTTTCCGTATTCTTGAGGTTCTTACCGGCATTACCAATATCTACCTCGAACAGTTGTATACTTTTGGAGAAGTAAACCGTGACCCGGGAGGGCGTGTCATCTCCGTTGCTTATTTTGCTTTAATAAAAATTGGTGACTATTCTGCTGAATTGATGGATGAGCATAATGCCAGGTGGTTTGACACCCGTCGCATTCCTTCAATGGTTTTTGATCATAAAAAAATGATATCTCTGGCCAAAGAACGTCTTCAACAAAAAGTCTCCAACCATCCTATCGGCTTTGAATTATTACCTCAAAAATTTACTCTGCCCCAGTTACAAAACCTCTATGAGGCTATCTATGAAACATCTTTCGACAAACGTAATTTTTCAAGGAAAATACTCGCACTTCATATTCTAAAAAAATTAGAAGAAAAAGAAAGATTGTTTTCAAAAAGAGGCGCCTTTTACTATATGTTCGACCATAAAAAATATAAAAAGCTGGAACAGGAAGGTGTGAAATTCATCTGAACCCCCAATGAAAATTGATTGTGGTTGACATTGGTGTGACAGCATAACGGTTTAGCAAGGACGCTTCCAGGTTATATAATGCCTTGCACTGGCAAACGGTAAATCTATATTGGAGAATAAATTTTGCAATGAAAGAAGTTTTTTGTTTTGGAGAATTATTACTGCGTTTGTCGCCTGAACTGGGCGGCAAATGGATAACACAATCCATGATGCCCGTTTATTTAGGAGGGGCAGAATTAAATACGGCGGGTGCATTGGCAAAATGGAATGTTCCGGTTACTTATTGCACTGCCCTACCGGGTAACTATTTATCTAAGGAGATTTGCGCGGAATTAAATAATAAAAGTATCAATACAGAACACATCATTTTTTCAGGAAACCGGATTGGAACTTATTATTTGCCCCAGGGATCAGACCTTAAAAATGCCGGTGTAATTTATGATCGCGCATACTCTTCTTTTTCTGAGTTACAACCAGGGCAAATCAATTGGGACGAAATTCTAAATAATGTTTCATGGTTTCACTTTAGTGCTATCAGCCCTGCCTTAAATGAAAATATTGCGGCGGTTTGCAAAGAAGCCGCATCGGTAGCTTTCAAAAAAATGATACCGGTTTCTATTGATCTCAATTATCGCCCGAAATTATGGCAATATGGAAAAGAGCCAAAAGAGATGATGTACGGTTTAGCTGAATATTGTAATGTAATAATGGGAAATATCTGGTCGGCCAGTGACCTGTTAGGCATCAGTAATGATGCTGATATTCATACTAAAAGTAGTAAGGTTGATTACCTTGAACGAGCCCGCGAAACTGCTGAAAATATTATGCGCAATTTTCCTGCTTGTAAAACTGTAGCCAATACATTTCGTTTTGATGACGGAGCTGGAATTAACTATTATGCAGCGCTTGATACAAATGACAGGCAGTTTGTTTCGCGGGAATTTGCAGCCGAAAAAGTAGTTGATAAAGTTGGTAGTGGTGATTGTTTTATGGCCGGGTTAATTTATGGTTTTTATAATAAGCTAACATCGCAGGACACCATTGATTTTGCTGCCGCAGCGGGGTTCAATAAATTATTTACCAGGGGAGATGCTACTACATCCATGGTAGAAGAAATCAGGAAAGCACATCTTAAATGAATAAAAAAAAGCAGGTAATACAACTACTGTTACAGGAAAAACTGTTACCCCTGTTTTATCATGAAAGCGCACAGGAGAGTATAGAAATTGTACAGGCACTATATGATGCCGGTATAAAAATTGTTGAATATACAAATCGCGGCGAGCGTGCATTGAAGAATTTTAAGTTGCTTCGGAAAGCTGTCAATAAAGACCTGCCCGGCCTGATGTTAGGCATTGGAACAATAAAAAGTATGCGGCAGGCTAAGCAGTATATTAAAGCAGGAGCTGATTTTATTGTTTGCCCTTCGATTAATGAAGATGTTGCAGAGGTTGTCCACAAGGCAGGATTGCTATGGATTCCCGGTTGTATGACTCCCACAGAAATTGCCATGGCCGAAAATGCCGGAGCAACGATTGTAAAAATTTTTCCGGGAAATATTCTTGGCCCATCTTATCTTGATGCAATTAAAGAATTGTTTCCTGGCCTCAAATTCATGCCCACCGGTGGAGTAGAAGCTGAAGAAAATAACTTGAAAGGCTGGTTTAATTCAGGGGTTGTGGCAATAGGCATGGGCAGTAAACTAATTACTAAAGAAATTGTGCAGCTTAAAAATTATGAATTGCTAAGAAGATCTGCGAAAGAAATATTAGCATTAGTTAAAAAGGCCGCAGGCCGTGATGATAAAATATAGAGCTGTGTTGGGAATGAGATAGCTTAAAGCCAAAAATTTATCGTGTAGGTCACAATTTAAATCGAAAAAGTCGAATGCCACTTATCAACAGCTAAGACAAATAATACTATGCATGCAATAGGGAAATATCGCTGGACCATATGCGGGCTTGTATTTTTTGCTACTACCATCAATTACCTTGACAGGTCTGTGATCAGCCTGCTAAAGCCTTTTTTAGAAAAAGAATTTTCGTGGAAAGAAACTGATTATTCACATATTGTTATTGCATTCCAGCTCGCCTATGCCTTAGGCATGATGGGTGTAGGTAGATTTATTGATAAAGTAGGCAGCAAAGCAGGCTATGCGGTTGTAACATTAGCCTGGAGCCTCGCAGCGATGGCTCATGCCCTGGCAAAAGGGACTTTCGGATTTGGAGTGGCACGCGCCGCATTAGGTATTAGCGAAGCGGGTAATTTTCCGGCGGCCATCAAAACAATTGCCGAGTGGTTCCCCCAAAAAGAAAGAGCTTTTGCTACTGGCTTTTTTAACTCTGGTTCTAACGTGGGCGCAATTGTCGCCCCGTTAACTGTCCCATGGATTGCAGTTCATATGGGATGGCAATGGGCTTTCATCATTACCGGCGCGGTCGGTTTTGTCTGGCTCATTTTGTGGCTTATCATTTATGAAATTCCTGCAAGGCATAAGCGGCTCTCAAAGGATGAATATGTATACATTCATAGCGGAGGTCAAGATAGCTTCACAAGCGGCCAGCCTACAGATACAGAAACAAGAATTTCATGGTTAATGTTACTCGGCCGTAAGCAAACATGGGCATTTGTAACGGGTAAATTTTTGACGGACCCCATATGGTGGTTTTATTTGTTTTGGTTACCTGCTTTTTTAAAGGCGCAATATCATATCGAGGGCACTGCATTTGCATTACCGGTAGGCCTCGTTTATACAATGGCTTGCTTTGGAAGTATTGCTGGTGGCTGGTTGCCCATGTATCTTATCAAAAAAGGCTGGCCTGTATTCAGGGCCAGGAAAACTTCCATGCTCATCTATGCCTTGTGTGTTATTCCCGTAATATTTGCACAATGGCTTGGCTCGATAAACATGTGGTTTGCTGTCTTAATAATCGGCCTTGCTACTTCAGCTCACCAGGCATGGAGTGCTAACATTTTTACAACAGCGTCCGATATGTTTCCTAAGAGAGTTGTCGCGTCGGTAACCGGGTTAGGTGGAATGGCTGGCGCATTGGGTGGAATATTGATCGCGTGGCTCGCAGGCGCTTTGTTTGAACACTATAAATTAGTGGGTGCTATTGAAAATGGTTATTATATCATGTTTTTTATTTGTGGCAGTGCTTATATAATTGCCTGGCTTTTTATGCATGCGCTTGTGCCGCGCATGCAACCGGCAAGTATATAAGTATTTCAACATGATGCAATATATTGAAGGTTGAGCGCATACAAACGGAAGCACTGTTTATTTAAGGACAAGACCAACATTTTCCATGAGCGATATTAATTTTTTTTTGCGGGATGATTTTTTGTTGCAGTCGGCTCGGGCGCAGGTATTATATCATGACCATGTAAAGCAACTTCCAATAATAGATTATCACACCCACCTTTCCCCTGAAGATATTGCTGTTGATAAAAAATTTGAAAACCTTACTGAGTTATGGCTTAAAGGAGATCATTATAAATGGCGTGCGATGCGTGCAGCGGGTGTCGATGAAAAATTCATTACAGGTGCTTCCACCGATGAAGAAAAATTTAGTTACTGGGCGAAAACGGTTCCTCAGACTATTGGCAATCCCTTATTTCACTGGACGCATCTTGAACTGAAAAACCCTTTTGGAATACAAGAATACCTGGATGAGAAATCGGCTCCCGGGATCTATACCCAATGCAATGCCCTTTTGCAAACCGATGATTTTACCGTTACCTCACTCCTCAGGAAATTTAATGTATCGGCCGTTGTAACTACCGATGATCCCTGTAGTGATTTACGTTTCCATCAGCTTTTAAGAAATAATTACCCGGGTTTTTCTGTAAGCCCAACGTTTCGCCCGGATGCATATATTCAGATAAGTGAAGTCAATGGTTTCAAAAATAACATTTCCAGGCTGGGGGAAATGACAGATACAGAAATTAAAGATTTGAATTCCTTAATTGACGCACTCCACAAAAGAATGGATTTTTTTCATGATAATGGTTGCCGCATCAGTGATCACGGCTTGCGGTATATTCCTGATACGATTCATTATTCCCGTGAGCTCGATGCATCTTTTAAATTGAGATTGCAAGGCGATGCCAATGCCGTCATTAATCAAGACCATTTCACAGGCTATGTTTTAAGCGAACTGTGTAAATTATACCATGCGAAAAACTGGGTACAGCAATTTCATTTGGGAGCGTTGCGAAATAATAATGCACGTTTGCAAAAGTTGATCGGTGCAGATTGTGGAGCAGACTCTATCGGCGATTACCGGCATGCAGAAGGTCTGTCAGCATTACTAAATCATCTTGATGAAAGTGGCCAGCTTGCGAAAACTATATTGTATAATGTCAATCCGGCGGACAACGAATTGTTTGCTACAATGGCCGGTAATTTTAATGGTGATGCCATAAAAGGCAAAATTCAATACGGTACAGCCTGGTGGTTCCTGGATCAGAAAGACGGCATCGAAAAACAATTGCGTGCACTTGCTGCGATGGGTTTGATAAGTACATTTGTCGGCATGACAACAGATTCAAGAAGCTTTCTTTCTTATTCGAGGCACGAGTATTTTCGGAGAATATTGTGCAACTTTTTTGGAACAGAAATGGGAAAAGGTACCCTGCCGGACGATGTAACATGGATGGGAAATATATTAAAGGATATTTGTTTTTACAATGCTAAAAATTATTTTGACTTGCACCATATAGGAGTAGTAGAAACATAGGCTCACATAGGAAAACAAAGGGTGAAAATTATTCTATGTGCGTTTCCTATGTTGCTATGATCCTATTGTGGCAAAAATTAATTTCATAATTGAGGCCGGCAGTGAATGACATTTTTATGTTATTTCACTTCTTTAATTGATAATAAACCTGCCAAAATTTCAATTTAAGTCATTGGTTTAATTATTGGGCTTGTTAAACAATGATACAAGATTCTTTTTATACAAATTTAATTGCCTCAACAGACCGCCAGCTGCTGGATAGTTATTCAGCAACCGTTACCGGCGTAGTGAAAAGCGGTGCACAGGCGGTAGTGCACATAAAAGTTACAAAACGGGTTGAACATCCACGAACGAAGAAAATGATAGAACAGCCGGGTTCGGGCTCCGGGTTTGTTATTTCGACGGATGGATACATCGTCACCAATAATCATGTAATTGAAAACGCGCTTTCTATCAAGGCAGCTTTTGCAGATGGAATTGAATTGAATGCCGACATTAATTGGGGCTGATCCATCAACAGATATAGCAGTTATAAAAGTATATGATGGTGATTTAAAACCTTTACAGTTTGCCAACTCCGATATATTGGAGCCAGGCCAAATAGCTATTGCTATTGGTAACCCTATGGGTTTGCAACATACGGTAACCACGGGTGTCGTAAGTGCCTTAGGACGTACGCTAAGGGCAAATAATGGAAGATTAATTGACGACATTATTCAAACAGATGCGGCATTGAATCCCGGCAACAGTGGGGGCCCATTAGTAAATTCCGAAGGCAAAGTGATTGGTGTAAACACGGCTGTAATTTCCGCGGCACAGGGATTGTGTTTTGCTGTTTCCTCAAACCTTGCGGCTTATGTAGCCGGAGAGTTAATTATGCATGGGAAAGTAAAGAGGGCGCAATTAGGCGTGGCAGCACAGCCGGTTAACCTTACTCAACGCATGATCGGCGCAAACCAATTAAAAACAAAAACCGGTGTATACGTTTTTGAAATTTTACCGGATGCAAATGTGTATAATAATCAAATAAAATTAGGGGACATAATTGTTGAATTTGAAGGCAAGCCGGTTGCGACTGTTGACAACCTGCATAAATATCTTAATGAAGAAGTTATCGGGAAGAAAACATCGCTTGGTATTTTAAGAGGTGGCAGAAAGGAAATGATTATGGTAATTCCGGGGGAACTAGAGATAGTGAGGTCATTGTCATTGTCATTGGGTCATTGGTCATTGAGTCATTATGACAATTAACCAATGACTATTGACCAGTTAACTAAGTCACCCCCGCCAATTCCAGGCTTTTCTTTTTTAATTTTCTTAACTCCATGTCTTCAATTATAGCATCGGGTGAAAGGATCATAGAAGTATTATTTTTCTTCCACCAGTCATCTTTAGTAAGATGATCAAAATATATAACTGCTATTAAATATTTTCTTCCTTCTTCGGCATGCCATTCTTCGATCCATTCAAATTTTTCACGCGGAATAAAGCTCCATTCGTCAAAGCTTATATATACCCTTACATAAAAATCATTGGTAAGCTGGTTGGGTGTATGATGGTATAATTTTTTATATTCATATTTATAATCATAGCGGAGTGCTGAAATATCACTCAATACTGCTGATGCTGTTGGAAAACTTCCTGCGCCTTTACCATAAAAAAATTGTTTGTCGGCAAATGAGCTTTCAATTACCACACCATTATATTCATTTTTTACAAATGAAAGGTGATCATCCTGCTTTACAAATTGTGGCAAAACAAAGGCAGCAATTTTTCCATTTAATAATTTTTTTGCCTGGGCCACCAACCGTATCTCGTAATTTTTTTCTCTTCCTACATTCGCATCATTTTCATTAATATTTTGTATGCCTGTAAATAAAATATTTTGCGCAGAAGAAACAATTCCATAAGCATGGCAAAGTAAGATCACCCATTTATGAACAGCATCCCATCCGTCTACATCAAGGATGGGATCTGCCTCTGCAAAACCAAGTTGTTGCGCCTGCAATAATGCTGTTTTAAAATTCAGTTTCTCTTCAAACATTTTGGTAAGAATATAATTGGTAGAACCATTTACAACTGCCCGGAGTGAATGTAAAAGATCATTATCATAATATTCCTCAAGGTTGCGGATAACCGGGATGGAAGCACAGGCAGAAGACTCATAAAGAAAAGGCATATCTGTTTCTCTTTGCAATTGTAATAATTGCGGCAAATGTTCTGCAATCATTTTTTTACTGGCGCTCACCACTGCTTTTCCATTTATTAAAGCTTTTGAAACTATTTGAAAAGCCGGCTCAGATTCATTGATAACTTCTACGATCACATTGATCGTTTCATCATCTAATAATCTCATCTTTATCGGTTGTAAATAATTCAGACGGCGCATTTCTTTTTTTGTTGCCATTTTTGATACATATCTTTTTAATGGTTGCATTTAAAGAAGAAGTTTGCTGCAAAACTTTATATAAGCCTTCTCCTACTACGCCAAAGCCAAATAAGCCAATGGTTAACCGTTTATGTGCTGTCATTTATATTAGATTTTATTAATTGCAGGATTTTAGATTGTTTTGCCTTTATTAAAAACTGGGTAATAATATGCTGCAATTGTTCGTATTCTAAGTAAAAATCCATCATGGCCATATAAAGAATTAATGGCTGTAAACTTTGCGTCCGGAATATGCGATGCGAGAAATTGTTGCTCACTTACCGGGAAAAGAATATCGGTAGCAATGCCTATTGCCAAAGTTTTTGCCTCAATTATTTGCAAAGCATCTTCAACACTTTTTCTTCCGCGGCCGACATTGTGAGCATCCATTCCTTTGCTTAAAAAATAATAACTGAATGCATTAAATCTTTTCGCTAATTTTTCTCCCTGGTATCTTTGATACGATTCACTTTTATAATTTTCAATTTTTTCATTTTCATGTTCATGCTGGCTTGCATGATAAGTATCATAATGCCTGTAAGAAATTAAGGCGATGCTTCTTGCTGCTTTCATTCCCTCCATGCCTGCTTTCCTGTTTTTATCTTTCCATGTTCCATCTGCCTCAATGCTCATTCTTTGCGATGCATTAAAAGCGATTCCCCAGGAAGAATGTTGGGCATTTGTTCCAACGGGAAAAATATATTCAAATAGCTCCGGCTCTTCAATAGCCCATTCTAATAATTGCTGGCCGCCCATTGAGCCGCCAATGCCAATTTTTATTTTTTCAATTCCTAAATATTTTCTTAATGGCTGATAAGAAAGTATCATATCCCGCGGAGTAAAAAATGGAAAATCATGATAATAAGGATTCGCCGGTTTCCGGATTTATATCAAGCGGCCCGATGCTTCCATAACAACTTCCGGGCATATTTACGCAAATAATAAAATAATTTTGCGGGTCAAATAATTTTCCTTCGCCAACAAGGCCCGGCCACCATTCGGTCGCTTCACTATTGGCAGTGAGCGCATGAAATATCCATACCACATTGTCCTTTGCATCATTAAGCGCACCATAGGTATTATAAGCAAGGTGATAACCCTGCAAGTGTATGCCCGATTCAAGTGTAAAGGGATGGTTGTATTTGAAAATTTGTATGACAAATTTATTTGTTCAATATTAAAAAAACACAAGTGAATAACCACGTATGGTTATTCACCTGTGAATTTATTGCCGGTGAAAAGTACGTTTATAATTAAATGCTTAGCTTACAAGTTCTTTTGAAAAAACTTTATTAAATGCCTGTTCAAGATCTGCTTTGATATCATCAATATGTTCAATACCCACACTTATGCGAACCTGGTTGGGAGCTACACCGGCAGCCTTTTGCGCTTCTTCATCCAATTGTTCATGCGTTGTTGAAGCCGGATGAATTGCCAATGTTTTTGCATCGCCTACATTTGCCAGGTGGCTTACCAATTTTAATGAATCAATAAATTTACTTGCATTTTCTTTACCGCCTTTTACACCAAAATTCAAGATTCCTCCGAATCCATTTGGAAGATATTCTTTTGCCAAAGCATTGTAAGGGCTGCTTTCCAGGCCCGGATATTCTACAAAATCAACTAACGGATGCTGCTCCAGCCATTGTGCAAGGTCCAGTGCATTATCAACATGGCGCTGCACACGAAGGGATAAAGTTTCTAATCCCTGTAATAATAAAAATGAATTGAACGGGCTTTGTGAAGATCCAAAATCACGAAGGCCTTCTACTCTTGCACGAATTGCAAATGCAACGTTTGGTAAGCCCAGTGGATTTCCTTCACCAAATACATCCCAGAATTTTAGTCCATGATAGCCTTCTGAAGGCTCAGTGAACTGAGGAAATTTGCCATTGCCCCAGTTGTAATTTCCACCATCAACAATTACTCCGCCAATAGATGTGCCATGGCCGCCAATCCATTTTGTAGCATGATTGCACTACCACATTTGCACCATGTTCCAGCGGCCTGAATAAATAACCTGCCGCACCGAAAGTATTGTCAACAATCAATGGCAAGTCATATTCTTTTGCCAGGTCTGCAAATTTTTTAAAATCAGGAATATTCAACCTTGGGTTTCCAATAGTTTCTAAATAAATGGCTTTTGTATTTTTATCTATGTGCTTTACAAAGCTTTCAACATTGTCACCATCTGCAAAACGCGCTTCAATTCCCAGGCGTTTAAATGCAACTTTAAATTGATTGTAAGTACCGCCATAGAGATAAGTTGTTGTTACAAAATTATCGCCCGACTGCATAATATTATTCAGTGCCAAAAATTGAGACGCCTGGCCGGAAGAAGTTGCCAATGCTGCAACTCCACCTTCAAGCGCCGCCATGCGTTGTTCAAAAACATCAGTAGTCGGATTCATGATCCTTGTATAAATATTTCCAAACTCTTTCAGCCCAAATAAATTAGCTGCATGTTCCGAATTATTAAAGGCATAAGAAGTAGTTTGATAAATAGGTACTGCCCTTGATTTGGTTGTGGGATCAATTTGCTGGCCTGCATGAAGTTGCAAAGTTTCAAAATGTTGATTGCTCATAAATTTTTTTTATAAATGAAAATTATATTGTTTTCCTTGAGGAATAAAGGGGCAAAGCCTTGGATGGGTAATATAAATATATGATGCCTTACGGCATACAGCGTCCACAAATACTCATAGTTGTGAGCACAAAAGATTGAAGAATTATGGTGGCAGAATTTCGCATTGTTATTTAGCCCACAAATATAGCAGGCTTTCATTTATATTATCAAATCTTTTTTTTATAACATCTTGTTAAAGGTTCTGTGGGTAAACTGATTTATTGAAATAATGTTTGAAATAATGTATTACCTATCTAACCCAAATTAAGGGTCCAGGTATGTATTCAACATCACTTTTTTTAATATAAATTTGAATCAGATTAAGTAACTATGGATGTTTACATACTTGATAGGATTACAACAAATCCTGCAATATTCAATGGTAAGCCTATAATCAGGGGAATGAGATTTAAAGTAGTCGGACGTACTTGATTATTTATCAAGTGGAATGACCGTGGAAGAAATATTGACAGATTTCCCCTATTTGGAAAAGGAAGATATAACCGCAGCTTTATTATATGCATCAAAAAAATTGGATCATTCCGTAATTTCTATTCATCTAATAGATGCAACAAACTCTTGAGTTTTGGATTGATTTAAATCTGCCGCCGGTAATGGCGAAATGGCTTCAGGATGATTTCCAGGTTTCTGCAAAATCCTTTAAAGAATTGAATTTTGAAACTGCGGAAGATGTTGCAGTATTCAGAAAAGCGGCAAGCAGCATCAATACGATTGTCATTACCGCAAAAGACATTGATTTTAAAAACCTGGCAGGTGCTAAAACTTACCCTCCGAAAATACTTTATTTAAATGTTGGAAATGTTTCAAATAAAATCCTGAAAGAAATAATATATAAATCTTTCAAGGAAGTGATAAGAATATTTCAGAAACAGATAATTTTTTAATAGAAATCATTAATTAAATAATATGAGCAAATTTTCCGATCACAATTTTAAAGGCGAAAAAGCATTAATCAGGGTTGACTTTAATGTACCTGTCGATGAACAATATAACATTACTGATGATACCCGGATGCGGGCTGCTATTCCCACGATACAAAAAATATTAGACGATGAGGGCAGCGTGATATTAATGTCGCATTTTGGAAGGCCAAAAGACGGCCCTTCAGATAAATATTCTCTAAAGCATCTTGTAAAACACCTGCAGGAATTGTTGGGGAACACGAAAATCCTGTTTGCAGATGATTGTATTGGCGCGGATGCCCAACAAAAAGCTGCGGATTTAAAACCCGGTGAAGTTTTATTACTTGAAAACCTTCGTTTCTATAAGGAAGAAGAAAAGGGAGATAAATCATTTGCGGAAAAATTAAGCAAGCTGGGTGATGTTTATGTGAATGACGCATTCGGTACCGCCCACAGGGCCCATGCTTCTACGGCAGTTATCGCACAATTTTTTCCGGGAGATAAAAAAATGTTTGGCCTTTTAATGGAGCGCGAAGTAGAAAGTGCTGAAAAAATATTGCATAAATCGGAAAACCCTTTTACCGCAATCCTGGGCGGGGCTAAAGTATCTGACAAAATTGAGATTATTGAAAATTTATTGGATAAAGCCGATAATATCATCATTGGCGGCGGAATGGCATATACTTTTTTAAAAGCGCAGGGCAATGAAATCGGGAGCAGTCTCTGTGAAGAAGACAAGCTGGATCTTGCTAATGAAATTTTAGTAAAGGCAAAAGAAAAAAATGTGGTGTTTTACCTTCCTTCTGATAGTATTGTTGCCGACAAATTTGCTGCTGATGCCAATACAAAGGCTGTTGATAATAATCATATTGAGAAAGGCTGGATGGGGCTTGATATTGGCAGCGAAGCAATTAAACAGTTCAGGAAAGTGATCATGGAAGTAAAACTATTTTGTGGAATGGGCCCATGGGTGTTTTTGAAATGGAAAAATTCCGCGAAGGAACGAAAGCTATTGCCGAAGCCATTGCTGATGCCACGCAAAACGGCGCTTACAGCCTTGTGGGCGGAGGCGATAGCGTTGCCGCCGTAAACGAATTCGGCCTTGCAGATAAAGTAAGTTATGTATCTACCGGCGGTGGGGCTTTGTTAGAATATTTTGAGGGAAAAGAATTGCCGGGGATCGCTGCAATAAATTCTTAAATCAGCCTGGCTCGGATTGCTTAATAACATAGAAGGGCCGCGATCAGCAATTTGTCAGGTTCACAATCTTGGTATTTCATTTGATTAAATGTTACTTTTGAACCAAATAAAATTTAAAACATGAAATCAAGAACAGGTTTATTTGTAATTCTTGGAATTATCGTCTTGCTTTTCTTTTGGGGATGCGGCGCTTATAATAATTTAATAGGTGTTGACCAGGAAGTAAAAACCAAATGGGGTAATGTGGAAACTAACTATCAGAGAAGGACAGATCTCTATAACAGTGTTATCAAAACAATTGAGGGATCTGCCAACTTTGAAAAAAGTACGCTTAAAGAAGTAATAGAGGCGCGATCAAGAGCCACCGCAATAAATGTGAACATTGATGATTCGGCAAGCCTTGGAAGATACCAGGCTGCACAGGCTGGTTTGCAAAGCTCTTTTGGAAAATTGCTGGCTGTAGCGGAAGCATATCCTGATTTGAAATCAACTACTGCTTTCCAGGGCTTTCAAACACAAATCGAAGGAACAGAAAACCGGATAAATGTAGCCCGGCAGGATTATAATACGGCTGTTCAGGGCTATAATCTCAGGGTGAAAACATTTCCTAATAACATTTTTGCGGGATTGTTCGGTTATCACGAAAAAGCTTTTTATAAATCAGACCCTGGTAGTGAAAAAGCTCCTGATGTACAGTTCAACATAAAATAAACTGCACTATAGATGTGGCCTTTTTCCAAAAAGAAAGATTTTTTTTCTAAAGAAGAAAACGAATTAATTGTTCAGTCAATACAGGATGCCGAAAAGCAAACAAGTGGCGAAATAAGAGTATTTGTGGAAAGCAAATGCCGCTTTATGGATGCGCTCGACAGGGCGTTTGAAATTTTCGAACAGCTTAAAATGAAAAATACCGCTCAACGCAATGCAGTTCTTGTTTATGTTGCTATTAAAGACAAACAACTTGCGGTATATGGTGACACCGGCATCCACCAAAAGTCAGGTGAAGAATACTGGAAGGCAGCGGTTAATAATATGCTGTTGCATTTTAATAAAGAAAATTATGCCGTCGGAATCGCCGCTTGCGTAACGATGATCGGCAAAGCTCTGCAAGATCATTTTCCCTTTGATCCCGACCTCGATAAAAATGAACTGCCAGACGAAATAATCTTTGGCAAATAAATCCATGAAGAAACTCCTATTAATATTTCTATTATTATTTGTTAAACAAATTGTTGCACAAAAAATATTTGACAAAACAAATCCTCCCCAGGCAGTAAATGATTTCGGAAATTTCCTGGAACCTTTTCAAAGAGAGGCTTTAGAGCAAAAGATCAGGAATTATAATGACAGTACTTCGTCGGCTATCGTAATAGTTACGGTGCCAGATCTCCAGGGATATGATATCGCTGAGGTTTCTCTTAAATATCTTCGTGAATGGGGTATTGGAACAAAGGAGAAAAATAATGGTGTACTAATCCTGGTTTCAAAAGCAGAGAGAAAGGCACGTATTGAAACAGGCAGTGGCATGGAAGGCGTTCTTCCTGATATACTTGCCAAACAAATTATTGATGAGAGGATGGTTCCTTATTTTAAGGAAAATGACTATTATAGAGGCTTTGATAATGCTATAGATGCTGTAATCCAGGCTGCGGCTGGTGAATATAAAGCAGATACGGCCAGCAAAAAGAGTGGTGGCATATCCGTTAAAACGATTATTTTCCTGGTGATTATTTTCTTCGTTATTATATCTTTTCTTCGGGGCGGTGGAGGAGGTGGCGGCTCTTATATGAGCAGGCGGGGTTCAAGTGGTTTAGGCGGTCTGCCCTGGTTTATCGCAGGAAATTTATTGGGAGGTGGCGGCCGTGGAGGCGGTGGCTTCGGAGGAGGGGGATTTGGCGGCGGAGGTGGAGGTGGAGGCTTTGGAGGATTTGGCGGCGGCGGAGGTGGCGGCGGCGGAGCCAGTGGCGGATGGTAATTTGATTTTTTTGTGTAAAAAGGATGCATACACCTTACATCTTCCCCAAGACCATCACAGGTTTTTAAAACCTGTGAGGTATTCCAGCCTTTAATTATTGAAATGCGGGCGATTTATTTTAAAAGGCCATCAATATAATCAGCCAATTCAGAGTTTCCTGCCGCACGTTGCGCACTACTTATTTTACCAAAGGTTTGCTTGAAACCAGGGTCAATAAAACTTCTGAATTTTTCCGGGATTTGATTTCTGAATCTCATGATCTCATTTACTCCTTGTTTTACATTGGCAGCATTTTTAACCTTGACAAGGTAATTTCCAAACTCGATGCTGCCTTGCACTTTGGTTTGTGCAGGTGGCGCGTTTTTATAATTTTCAAGGACAATATTGAAATCATCTTCAGTAGCATTCTGCATGATGGCTTTTGCAGCCACATTGCCTAATTTCCCCCTGGCATTACTACCGTATTTTTTTGCAAGGGCATAGCCTCCGGAAGGATTCAGTTTTATAAGGCCGTCAAGGGCTGCACCGGAAACAGAATATGAAGAATCACCCACATATTTTGTAAATAAGGATTCATACTTTTTATCATTCTGTTTTACCAAAATTTCAAGAGCTTTGGCCTGTACCTTTTTGTTTGGGTCTTTATCTGCTATCTGCTCCACCACGCTTAAGACCGTGGGAACGGTATAGCCCTTTGTTTCATCAAGCTGTTCCAAAGTAAATAATCTCAATCCATAATATTTATCATTTAACCCATTGGCAAGATTGCTCAGTTTATTTGCAGCAAAATATTCCAGGGCTTCTTTGCGATCAAGATAATTGCCGGCGTATTTGTATTGTTGGTCAAATTCTTCGGCCGATTTATTATCCGTCTTTTTAGCCAATAAAACTTTATCAGCGTCTACATTTATTAATGATGGTTTTGTATCACTTGCAAAATAAAAGGTATCTGTTTTATTGTTAACCCACACCTGGTATCTCTTTCTATTGGCCCCGCCATTGTAAACATCAATGGTAACCGGCAGTTTGAAAATTTTGCCCGTTGACTGGGTTTGTTCAATAATTACCCGTGCTTTTTTATCACTATAATCATAATTAATAGTAAGATCCGGCTGGCCACTTCCATAATACCACTGGTTCCAAAACCAGTTTAAATCCTGGCCGGTAACTTCTTCAAATGCAAGGCGCAGTTGCTGGGCTTCGGCGCTTTTAAATTTATTGGTGGTTAAATAAAGGTTCAATGACTTAAAGAAAGCGCTGTCTCCAACATAGTTGTGTAACATATGCAGTATGGCCCCGCCCTTGGGATAACTAACCTGGTCAAAAAGGTCTTCTTTGTCGCTGATAATAAAACCGGACAAGATTTTTAGAAGCATCGGCCGGGTTGCCGAGATAAGTTTCCCGGTTTTCTTCTATATGTTCATCGCCGGCATCTTTGCCATGGCGATAGGTATCCCATAGTGTTTCACTATAATCGGCAAAAGACTCATTTAAGGTAATGTTGCTCCAGCTTTCGGTTGTAACGAGGTCGCCAAACCATTGATGAAAAAGCTCGTGAGAATAACATCTTCCCAGCTGTTTCCATCAACGAGCTGCCGGGCATTCTGGTAGGCGCTTTCCTGGTGTAGCGTCGCAGTTGTATTTTCCATCGCGCCGCTTACATAATCTCTTCCCACTATCTGGTCATATTTCGGCCACGGATAGGGGATACCGGTTATTTTTTCAAAATAGCCGATCATAGCGGGCGTTTCGCCAAATATTTTTTTTGCAACGGGCGCATATTCCTTTTCTACATAATAATCAACGGGAATATTTTTATACTTATCCTTAACAACAACATAATCACCTACCCCCATAAAAAATAAATAAGGTGCATGCGGTAAATCCATTTTCCAGTAATCCGTTCTTGTACCATCTGCATTGTTCTTTTGGCTGATAAGCAGCCCGTTGCTAAGCGTCACATATTTTGAAGGTACGGTCATGTAAATTTCTTCCGTTGTTTTCTGGTTCGGCTTGTCAATAGTTGGAAACCAGGCGCTGTTTGCTTCCGTTTCCCCTTGTGTCCATATTTGAGTGGGCTTACCCTCTTCTTCTCCTTTGGGATTTATAAAATACAATCCTTTCGCATCCGTAATCGCAGCGCTTCCCTGTACTTTCAGTTGGTTTGGCCTTGAAACGTAATTAAGATAAATGGTATAATTTTCTCCGCCTTTGTATAATTTATCCAGGGTAATTCTCAATTGCATACTATCATAAGAATATTTTAATGGAATTTTTGAATTTCCTTTCATTAGAGCAAGTTCTTTTATTTCCATTCCTTTCGCATCCAGGGTTAATGAATCAGTTGAATAAAAATGAGGGTGTAGCGTTACCCATTCTTTTCCATACATCCAGGCCTTATTATAATCAAAGCTTACGTCGAGTTTGGTATGCACCAGGTCATTGATTTTTGTTGCTGTAGCCCTGTATTCATGTTTCCATGACGTATCGCTGGTTTGTTCATCCTGGGCGTTTGCGATTGTAACAAAACAAGGAAATAAAAATGCAAACAAAGCTTTCTTCATAATTTTTTTTTAATGGCTGCAAAAGTAAACGGTTTATGTAAAAAGAAACCAAAATTTGGATAGAAGGTAGGATTTATTATTTTATTAAATAGATTTGCCAATATGTTTCTCCTGGTTTCAAAACGATTTGTCGTACTTACTTTTATACTTGCTTGCGCGGGGTGTGCTGTGGCACAACAAACGCATTTTATTTATTTGCAAACAGAAGACGGGCAACCCTTTTATGCAAAGATTAATAACAAGGTTGTAAGTTCATCTCCTGCGGGATATCTAATTTTACCAAAATTAACAGATGGAGATTATAAGCTGAATGTCGGATTTCCAAAGAAAGAATTTCCCGAAGAAAATTTTCAGATTTTAATTGATAAAAAGAACCAGGGGTTTCTTTTAAAAAATTTTGGTGAAAAGGGATGGGGGCTTTTTAATATGCAAGTCATATGCAGTGGTAATGGGCGGAAACACCGCGGTAGTCGCTGCCGCTTCAAAAAATTTGCAAGATGACCCATTTTCAAAATTGCTTGCGAATGTTGTAAAAGATTCATCTATCCTGGAAAAAAAAGAGCCGGTAAAAGAAGAAGTATCCGGAGTTTCAAAAAATGATTCCGGTGATCCAAAAATGATTCAATTATCGCTAAAGCCAAATCAACAAATGCAAAAGTTGATTCCACTATAGCTGCCCTGGAAAGTACGTTGCCTGTTGCGAGGGAAGAAAAAGCATCTCCATCATTGCAGCTTTCGCATCCAACAAAATTTCTAAGTAAAAAAGATAAGGATGGAAGGGAAATGATTTATATTGATCGTAATCAGGACTTCAATGATACGGTAAGAATTTTTATTCCTTCGGGAAAGTCAACAATAAAATCTGAAAATGTTGATACCACGATAGCCAGGAATGTTAAGCAAGCTGGTAGCACCTGCAGTACCCGTGTTGAACAACCGGCTTCTCAAACGAAAGATGATACAAACCCTGTTTCGGCCCGAAAAGGAAGATACAGTTGAAAATAAGGACAGTTGCATTAACAAAAAAGCGATGAGATAAAGCAACCGGAAATTAAGCCAGAAGATTCGGAACTACCAGGCCGGTAAATAAGGCAGCGCAAACACGATGATATAGTGGTGCTGCCGAAGGTTGTGCGATCATCATCTACAAATTCAGATTGTAAAGCTTTTGCTTCCAATGAAGATTTTTTGAAGCTGCGCAAAAAAATGGCTTCTGAAAGCTCTGATGAAAATATGGTTAAAACTGCAAAAAAAGCCTTTCA
>CAWDCB010000009.1:0-72500 GCA_963800635.1 uncultured Chitinophagaceae bacterium | reverse complement strand
GAAGGTGTGTGGCGATGCATGCTGGAGCGGTTAGAAAAGAAAATGTAGGCATAAGTAACGATAAATAATGTGAAAAACATTATCGCCGTAAGTCCAAGGTTTCCTGATCAATGTTAATCAGATCAGGGTTAGTCGGGTCCTTAGGCAAACCCGAAAGGGGTAGCTGATGGCAAGTTGGTTAATATTCCAACACCTGCTTTAGTTTCGACGGGGTGACGGGGTAGTGAAAAGACCGGGTACAGACGGAATTGTACCTTAAAGGGTGTAGTTATATTTTGTGTAGGTAAATCCGCACAGAATGGCGAACCTGATAGTACAGCAAAGCTTCGGCAGCGCTGATAGTGTCTCTAATCATACCTCCAAGAAAAACCTCTAAGGTTAGGTTAAAGCAGCCCGTACCGTAATCCGACACAGGTGGACGGGATGAATATTCTAAGGCGCTCGGGTGAGCCGTGGAGAAGGAACTAGGCAAATTGACGCTGTAACTTCGGGATAAAGCGTACCGTCTTCGGACGGTCTCAGTAAAATGGTTCAACCAACTGTTTAGCAAAAACACAGGGCCCTGCAAAATCGAAAGATGACGTATAGAGCCTGATACCTGCCCGGTGCTGGAAGGTTAAGGAAGGATGTTCGGCGCAAGCCAAAGCTTCTGACTGAAGCCCCAGTAAACGGCGGCCGTAACTATAACGGTCCTAAGGTAGCGAAATTCCTTGTCGGGTAAGTTCCGACCTGCACGAATGGTCTAATGAGTTGAACACTGTCTCCTCCACGAGCCCGGTGAAATTGTAGTATCGGTGAAGATGCCGGTTACCCGTCACGGGACGGAAAGACCCCATGAACCTTCACTACAACTTTGCATTGATTTTGAATTTTTGATGTGTAGGATAGTTGGGACGCTTTGAAGCTCTGTCGCCAGGCAGGGTGGAGCGGTCGTTGAAATACCAACCTTTAAACATTTAGAATCTAATCCCTAACGGGAAACAGTGCATGGTGGGTAGTTTGACTGGGGTGGTCGCCTCCTAAAATGTAACGGAGGCTTGCAAAGGTTCCCTCAGTACGGTTGGTAATCGTACATAGAGCGTATTAGTATAAGGGAGCTTGACTGTGAGACTTACAAGTCGAGCAGGGACGAAAGTCGGCTAAAGTGATCCGGTGGTTCTGTATGGAAGGGCCATCGCTCAAAGGATAAAAGGTACTCTGGGGATAACAGGCTGATCTCACCCAAGAGCTCATATCGACGGTGAGGTTTGGCACCTCGATGTCGGTTCGTCACATCCTGGGGCTGGAGAAGGTCCCAAGGGTTCGGCTGTTCGCCGATTAAAGTGGCACGTGAACTGGGTTCAGAACGTCGCAAGACAGTTCGGTCCCTATCTGTGATGGGCGTAAGAAAATTGAGTGGACATGACCTTAGTACGAGAGGACCGGGTCGTACGTACCGCTGGTGTATCTGTTGTGCCGCCAGGTGCAATGCAGAGTAGCTATGTACGGAAAGGATAAACGCTGAAAGCATCTAAGCGTGAAACCAACCACAAGATGAGTTTTCTTTTAAGGGCCGTTAAAGACTATAACGTTGATAGGCTACAGGTATAAAGGCAGTAATGTCAAAGCCGAGTAGTACTAATTGCCCGTAAGCTTTATTTTTTTATTTTAATCACAGTCTTTCTTCGGTATTATAACTTTCCCAATATGTTAATTTATTAGTAACAAGTAGTGAGTAGCAAGTAGCAAGAAAGAGTATTTTTCTTAATACCTGCGACTAATATCTTGATACCTGTTTTTACGGCAACTCTTTATGGTGGTTTTGCCGAGGGTGTTCACCTCTTCCCATACCGAACAGAGAAGTTAAGCCCCTCATGGCCGATGGTACTACACAACAATGTGGGAGAGTAGGTAGCTGCCATATTCATTTAAGCCTTTCAGTTAATTCTGGAAGGGCTTTTTATTTGATAATTTCGATCTTAAGCCAGCTTTTCTTCACCTCTTGTTCATTTTCATCATCATAAATGAACCTGCAAACAACCGGGTTTTGAGTATGTACAACAATATCTCTTGAAACCCCGGGGTCGTCAAATCGCTCATCCAATACTTTCAATCGTTGCATGTCCAGTTTATCGAGGAAATAGTGGCCGGCTTGCGCATTCACTTTGCCTAACTGCTCTGTTGGTAAACCAACAACTTCTAGCCTGTTCCCACGAGGTATTATCATGTATGGCCTTATTTCACGCCATTTTTTTCCACTTGAATCACTTTCGAAATAAAAGTATAGCAATCTTCTTTCTTTAATTGCCTTGCACAGCACTTTAATCATTTCAGAAATATGCGGCGATACATTTCAGGGTTGTTTTCATTTCACAATGATTTGCGTAACCATAACATTACAACTGCTCCAGCGATGATACTTACGGAGTTTATAACATATTTCTCAGGTGTACAAATTAAGGTAAACCAGATGAAATTTTGAAAGGAAAGATATTTCCTACAGAAATTCAGATAGAAAGAACATTAGTAAAAGCTTTGGAGTTTACAAGCGAGTCTTCTTTCACCTTTCGGTTTTGCAATATGTATGCTATCTTTATTTATTCAGATAAATTTAGTTATCCCATTACAACCTAAATGATTTTATGAACCAAAAAGAGCTTCCGGAAGAAGAAAAATTCAGTGATGATCCCGAAGAAAATCTGCGGATGCAGAATGATTTTTTGAAGATGAAAATGATGGCCGAATCCGGAGCCGTTTTTGGTGGCGAAGGCGGCCTGCCGGCAGATATAGAAAATCAGTTCCTGAAAAATGTAATGGAATTTGAAAAAGCAAATGCGGATTCAAAAGCCGCTACCATTTTTGATCTCCTGGACAAGCCGAAATTTGAAGATGAGAAGAACCTCGATGAAAAAAAATTCGGAACTCAATTTTCAAAATTGCAAAAGTTGCTAAAAAAGTATGGGATGAATGTTGAATTTGAGCGGGAAAGAGACGACCGTTTTAAATATAATTTTATTACCAAAGAATTGTTCGCGCATCAAACAGCTTTTATGCCTGTAAAAGGCATGTCAACGTATTTTAGTTATGAAGAATTTCATCCTGATCATGAGTTAGAAATAACCGATAAGACCAACCAGTTTTTAAACGATTTTTTTGAAAGGAATTTAAACGAGGATACCTATTATATCAATGAAGAATTAATAGAACCTGATGGAAATATCCTTCCAAAAGAACAATTAATAAAACGATTCCAGTCTTTATACGAAGTAGCCCGGGAATTTGAAAACACTTCCTTCAATATTGAAAATATTCAGGTTGAACTAAAAGACGGAGAAAATGAAACCAGCATGGGATTCAGCGAAGGTTCTATAAATTACGATATGATCTTCCAGGATGGAAACCGCAACAGCATCAGGGGGCCGTTTAAAATATATTTTGCCAGGCAATGGGATGTGTGGAGCATTTGCTTTTTTTACCTCGCAGGATATAATTTACATCCGCCAAAAGAATAAAATTTAAAGTCGAAGTTGATAATTCAAGGTTCAAAGTTCAAAGTTTCAACCTTCAACTTTGGATCTATATGGAAGCCTTGAAGAGATGCAAAAAGATATTGATCAGTGGCTTGTTTTTACAATAACGAAAAGCCACATCGTTTACGATAAGAAATATATTACAATGGTTCCTGCTCCTTTTATAGTAATTATGATGGAGAAATGATTAGTTTTCGCTTAGCCACTTGCGATCGATTTGTGTAATATGCCTGTTCTTCAATCTTCGTTCAATCTATTCATGTGCTTCATTACAGAAGTAATGGACTTTTTGTGAATGCCTTAAAACACAAAAAAAATCCTTTTCAAGTTAATGAAAAGGATTTCAAGCAATGTTTATAGTTAAAGAATCAATAATCTTTATTGTAACCGCCGCCGCCGCCGCTTCTGCTTCCACCGCCGTAGCCACCGCCACCGCTTTTCTTATAACCGCCGCCACCGCCGCTTCCGCCACCATAGCCACCGCCGCCGCTTCTTCCACCGCCGCCACTACCATATCCGCCACCGCTGCTTCTACCGCCGCCGCCATAGCCACCGCCGCCGCTTTTCTTGTATCCGCCACCGCCGCCTTCAGGGCGAGGTTGAGATTCGTTAACGATTAATTTACGGCCCTGCACTTCGCTTTCGTTTAATGTAGCGATAGCAGTTTTAGCCGCTTCATCGTCTTCCATTTCAACAAAACCAAAACCTTTACTACGGCCTGTGTTTTTTTCTTTAAGAATTTTTGCACTTGTTACTGAACCATACTGGCTGAATAAGTTGCTTAAATCATCATCAGTCATTGACCAACTGAGATTACCTACATAAATGTTCATTGTAAAAACTTTTGTTTAAAATAATTGGAGAATTCAATTAATGAATTAGCAGCTACAATGAACTGAAGAAACCTGGAAAAAGAGAAACATCAGCCAATAGAAAACAAAACTAAACCCATTAACGATGATAAAGATAATCATTTCTTTGAAATATTATATTAAACAAAAAAAATTTGTTTTAATATTTTTAATATAATCCCGCTTAGGCAAATACAAATTATGTTAATATTTGCCCCCGACGACGGCTATAAATTAAAAAACCCCGCTTTAAAGCAGGGTCTTATGTTCTTTAAAAAAATTATTCGGCAATGACCTCAAAATCTACTTCAACCTCCTGTCCCTTTCCAAAATCAATTTTCGCTTTATAAGTCCCTAATTCTTTTACATCATCAATTATCTGGATGCGGCGGCGGTCAATTTCATATCCTTTCTGTTCCCTGATGGCTCTTACAATCTGCACTGAAGTAACACTACCAAAAATTTTTCCGCTGGTTCCAGTTTTAGCCCCAATCTTTAAGTGGCGATTGTTGAAGAACAGCTACAACATTATTAAACTCGGCAAGCAATTTATCTTCTTTTTTAGCCAGTTGCTTTCTTCGTTCCTCTAATTGCTTTAAATTCGAAGAATTGGCTTCCACAGCCAATTTCGAAGGTATCAAAAAGTTACGGCCATAGCCATTCTTTACGTTTACCAGCTCATTAGCCCCTCCTAAATTATTTACATCCTGTATTAATATTACCTGCATAGTCATTAAGTGTTTATTCTTCGCTTCCGGAAAAAATTAATTACAACCAGTGAGGTTGTTATTTTAAAAGATCAGTTACGTAAGGCAATATTGCCATCTGCCGTGCTTTTTTAACAGCATCACTTACTTTTCGCTGGTATTTGAGTGAATTGCCGGTAATACGGCGCGGGAGTAATTTACCCTGCTCATTGATAAACTTTTTCAAGAACTCGGCATCTTTATAATCTATATACCTGATGCCTAATTTTTTAAAACGGCAATATTTTTTGGGCCGCTTTTCTGCTTTTATAGCCGTAAGATATTTTATTTCATTTGCTTTAGCCATTATGATACCTCCGCTTTTTGAGTTCCTGATGTTACGCCATTTCTTTTTCTTGCATTATACACGACGGCGTATTTATCGAGTGCAGTGTACATGTGACGCAATACTGATTCGTCACGGAGAAGCTGGATCTTCAGCTTCTCATTGAAGTCGGATGGCGCTTCATATTCCAAAACCCAGTATAAACCTGTGGTTTTTTTCTGGATAGGATACGCCAGTGATTTTAATCCCCAGGCATTTTCATGCACTATATTACCGCCATTCTCAGTAAGAAATGAGGCGTATTTTTTCTGGGCAGCTTTATATTCTTCCTCAGAAAGTACGGGGGTAAAAATCACCATCAATTCGTAATTCTGCATTTCCTTGTTTTGTATTTATAGAAGTGAATAATATTTTATTTGGGCTGCACATCTTCTTTCGCCTGCACGCTTCTCGTAATCTTGCTTTTTAAATTGGCAGCCTTATTTTTGTGTATAATTCCACGCCTGGCAAGTTTATCCAGCATTGAGGCTATTTGCGGCAGTTTTTCGGAAGCAGCGGCCTTCGTATCAAGCGCCTTCAAATCACGGATCGCATTTCGGGTAGTTTTACCATGATAACGGTTACGCTCATTTCGTTTGCGGCTCTGACGCACATCTTTCTTTGTTGCTGAATGATTTGCCATTAATTAATTTTTTGGGCTGCAAAGATAACCTTTCTGGTTAAAAAAAGAACACCTGATCAATTATTTTGGTATTTCATATAACACAGATGCCTATTACCTACTTTCTGATGGGAAGTGGTCGTCTGTACTGCGCCACAGATCAATGTATTCTGCTATTCAAACTTAAATAATCATGCGCTCTTTTCACTGATTCCTGTTTCAAATTAATATGAAAATTATGGCAGAATTGTACACTTAATGGCTTGTTCTGTTAAAATATCTTACCAAAACTACCGATATTTGCAGACGCAATTCTGTAAAACAGTAAAGCGTCTAACGATTTCTTTGAATTCTTAAAACCGCGGTTATCATGAACGATTTATCATACATCACCAGCTCCCACCCGGCCTATATTGAAAATTTATACAAGGATTTTTTAAAAAACCCCGAAAGTGTGGATGTAGATATGAGAAAATTTTTTGAAGGGTTTCGATTTTGCCCTTTCAAGTGCAAATGGAAACGGAAAATCGAAAGATGCAGATGTTGCTGCCAGGCCAATGCCAGCCGGCCAGCTTGAAAAGGAATTAGCAGTTTACCAGCTCATTCTTGCCTACCGCAACAAAGGGCATTTAATCGCTAAAACCAACCCGATAAGAGAAAGAAAGGATAGGAAAGCCAATCTTGATTTACATTATTTTAATCTTGATGAAAATGACCTCGAGACAGAATTTTACTCAGGAAAATTTGCGGGCCTTGGCAAAACAACCCTTCAAACTATTATTAATCATCTAAAAAAATGTTATACCGGATCTGTAGGTATCGAATTTGGCTCTCTTAATGATAGCAGAAAAATTGACTGGATAATTGATGCAGCGGAAAAAAAAATGCTTGCAGCCGGTTTCGCTCGAGCAAAAAAGAAGGATCCTTCAAAAACTGAATGAAGGCGTAATGTTCGAAAAATTTCTTCACACAAAATATATAGGGCAAAAAAGATTTTCACTTGAAGGTGGCGAAAGCACTATTGCAGCATTAGATGCCATTATTAACACGGCATCTGCAAATGATGTGCAGGAAGTAGTTATAGGCATGGCACATCGCGGAAGATTAAATGTACTGGCAAATATTCTGGGTAAAACCTATGAACAGATATTTACTGAGTTTGAAAAAACATCTATACCCGATACTACTATGGGAAGCGGCGATGTAAAATACCACATGGGCTATAGCAGCGAAATTGATACCACTGAAGGCAAAAAAATTCATCTTAAACTTGCGCCCAATCCATCTCACCTGGAAGCCGTAGACCCTGTGGTTATTGGATTTGCCAGGAGCAAGGCAGATGTGATTTATGAAAGCGATTATGATCAGATATTACCCATTCTCATTCATGGAGATTCTTCCCTGGCCGGCCAGGGCATTATTTATGAAGTTCTTCAAATGAGTGGCTTAAAAGGGTATTATACCGGCGGCACTTTACATTTTGTTATTAATAATCAAATAGGCTTTACAACCGACTTTGATGATGCGCGCACTTCAGATTACTGTACTTCAGCGGCATCCATGATCCAGGCGCCTGTATTTCATGTAAATGGTGATGATGCTGAAGCTGTAGTAAAAGCTTCGCAAATTGCGGTGCTGTACAGGCAGGAATTTAATAGCGACATTTTTGTTGATATGGTTTGTTATCGCCGCCATGGCCATAATGAAGGCGATGATCCAAAATTTACACAACCCGGTTTATATGCTTTAATTGACAAGCAACCAAACCCGAGAGAAGTGTATATAAAATGGCTGATGATGCATGGCGAAGAAGGAACTACGGAACTCGCAAAGGAAATGGAAAAAAAATTCTGGAGCGATTTACAGGAACGCTTGGATGAAATAAAACAAAATCCGCTTCCCTACAATTATCAATTACCGGAATTAAAGTGGCAGCGGTTGCGTAAGGCTACCCCAGAAGATTTTGACGCCTCCCCGGTTACCGCAATATCAAAAGCAGAAGTTGAAAAACTTTTCAGGGCGATTATGAAACTTGCCGGAAAATTTTAAACCCTTAAAAAAAGTTGAAAAGATACTACAGGATAAAGTTAAATTGTATGAAGAAGAGCAGAAGCTTGATTGGGCTACCGGCGAATTACTTTCCTATGCAAGTATTTTGCAGGACGGAAAGGATGTGCGCATGAGCGGGCAGGATGTGCGCAGGGGAACTTTCAGCCACAGGCATGCTACGTTGCGCGATGAAAATACTGACGAATATTATAACAGGCTAAGCAATGTAGCCGAAAAACAGGGACATTTCAGAATTTATAATTCCCTTTTAAGTGAATATGCCGTGTTGGGTTTTGAATATGGCTATTCAATGGCAAACCCGGATGCACTGGTGATCTGGGAAGCGCAATTTGGCGATTTTGCAAATGGCGCACAAACGATAACCGACCAGTTTATTTCCTGCTCAGAACAAAAATGGAGGAGGATGAATGGAGTTGTTCTTTTATTGCCCCATGGCTATGAAGGCCAGGGCCCGGAACATAGCAGCGGCAGAATGGAAAGGTTTTTACAGATGTGTGCGGAACTTAATATGGTGATTACAAATATTACCACTGCTGCAAATTTATTTCATTGTTTCAGGAGGCACCTCGCCTGGCCATTCAGAAAACCACTTGTCAATTTTTCGCCAAAAGCCAACCTTCGCCATCCTAAAAGTTATAGCACCATTGATGAATTTACTTCGGGTGGCTTTAAAGAAACCATTGATGATTCATCGGTAAAAGATCCGGCGGCTATCACAAAAGTTTTGTTCTGCAGCGGTAAAATTTATTTTGATCTTTTAGAAAAGAAAGAAGCAGATAAAAGAGAAGACGTTGCATTAATCAGGCTGGAACAAATATATCCTTTGCCTGTAAAACAATTGGAAAAGTTATATAAAAAATATAGTAAAGCAATCTGGTACTGGACGCAGGAAGAACCTTTGAACATGGGCGCTGCGTCTTTTTTGCGCATGAATCTTACTTCAATAAATTATGGAGTCGTAAGCAGGCCTCCCAGCGCTGCAACCGCTACGGGCTTTGCAAAAGTACATGCCAAAGAACAAGCCGAAATTATTGAGACTGCATTCTCTTTGTAAAGAAATGTGCTCAAATAAAAAGCCGATGTGAGTAACACCGGCTTTTTATTTTATTCTTTAGCTCTCTTTCTTACCTGATAATATTAAAAGTTTTGTTTACTTCAACACCTGGCGCATTGCTGCGTAAGATATATGCCCCGCTGGCTAATCCCTTCAAATCAAACAGGAATGTATTGTCGCCATTAGACAATGTAGCATCCCTTCTTCTTACTATTTTACCCACTCCATCAACCAACAGCAACTGAGTTTTCAAAGATTTATCTGATCTAATTACGACATTTAATATATCCCTTGCAGGTACCGGATAAATCACCATGTCTATCCCTTTGCGTTCGCAATTTGTTCTGATAATACTTGTATACACGGGATGCCCGTCCAAGTCAACCTGTTTAATTCTATAGAAGGCTTTTCCACCGTTAAGGTCAAGCTGCTGATACGTGTGCGCCGCGGAAGTGTTGCCAGCTGCTTTAACGGTTGATACGGTGGCCCAATCATTTCCATTTGTACTGCGTTGCAGCTCGAAGTAATTTGAATTAAATTCGGAACCGGTTGACCAGCTAACAATAGCTCCGTTATTAGTACATGCCGCGTCAAATTTCGTGTAAAGAACCGGCAACACTCCTGAGCCTAAGGCGAGTGGAGTAGTATAGGTAAGTGAATTTGCAGGATATTCGGTGGCAAGATTATCGGATACTGAATATGATGCTAAAGTTCCCGGTGAGCCAAGTGAACTTGAGTTAATTATGACATAGCCACCTTCCGGCGATGAAGTGCCCAGCGTCCATAGCGTAGCTGTAAAAACATCGGTCCAGGTAGTGGTAAGATTTATACCGGTACCATCAAGCGTTCCTGCCACCGTTCTATCAAAGGTTTGCCCGCCTGTTGTTTGAGAAAAGACAGCACATTCATTAACTGTCGTATAAGTAAATGCACCCGCTGTAAAAGGAGCAGATATTGTCACGTTTGCAGGATTAGATCCCACTACGCAACCAGGTGATGTGGGGATCATTGCAGCGCCCGACTGATAGCTCCATCCGGTTGCCAACTCGTTTATATTATTTACAGTTCCGCTTGTAGTATGAATCTGCAGTGTAAAAGTAACTGAACCTGTAGCAGGTCCCGCTGCATCAGGATCTACACTGCTATATGTAGGATTAGCCACGCGCCATTCGAATGTCTGTGCTTTTATTTTAAATGATACGAATAAAATTAATACACAGGTTACCTTTATAATTTTATGTAAATAATTTGTCATAATATCTTTTGATTGTGGTTTGCATTATTTTAGTTATTCAGAAATAGGATCAGGAATATTTGTTTGAACTCTTCCTTCTGAAGATGAATTTACTTTTGCCGGCGCACTACCCGAGCCTAATAAAGAAATAGTGTTTTTTGTCAAACTTACATCTGTACCGTTAATACTATTGCTTAGATTCGCGTCCGTAAATAAATAACCCGTGGACAAAGAAGCAATTGCTAATTTAATAGCACTAACGTCTGTTCCATTTATTACTCCATTTTTATTTGCATCTCCGGCCCAAAGTCCATATTTAGTGCCGCCGGACAATAATACCACCGGGTTAGATGGAGCACCCGCTGCTTTATAGCTATTAGCCAGCACAGAATAATCATTTGCAAAAGTTCCTGCACTATTGGAAGGAACAGAATTGCTTAATACCCCAAGATGATTGCGGTGCCTGATTACAATAAATGAAGTTCCTTGTTTAGTTATATTAAATGACAACGGGGTTACACCGTCGAGATCAACCACTATTCCATTGTTTAAAAGAAATCCTGCTTTACGGCCCGTAATAGTTGCAGATAAAGCATCGGCGGCCAAACCGGTTGCTGGTTTGCGATGCTCAACGAGTACCCAGTCCACTATGTTTGCGTTTGGAATGCTGCCGACTGATTCTGTACCCGTATAATTGAAAGGAGTAATATTATAAGGTTGTGATAAAGGAATAATTCCTCCGGCATTAAGACTTGTATTCATTGCGGTACCATTCCAGGCACCACGTAAATATGCAGTTACATTAAAAGTATATTTTGGATCAGCCAGTTTCCACTCCAAAGCAAGGTCTGCTGCAGGAATTCCCGTAGTATTTACGAAGTGATTTACAACGTCCCGGGTTATTGGAGTTAGCCGTGCGTTCCATTCGGATGAGATTAGCTCCCACGGAACTATATTAGCCTCCGTATTTGTATTCAATTCACCGGTTGCATAAGGATAACGTATATCAGCCGTAAACGCAGATCCTCCCGTTTGTCCAAATGAGAATTTTCTTTTTACTTCTCGTTCGGTTTGTGTGGGATCTCCCAGCGGAATCATTGTTACAGTAAAAGTTGTCGGAGCAGTCCCGCCATTAGTAGTCACCAGCATGTTTGGCTGGTTGAAACTGTGAGCGGCGCCATTTGTCCAGCCGGTTCTTGTAACGCTGCCTATTATTTCAGCGCCCGCAGCAAAGTTATAAACAGTAGCCACCGGGGAAATTAGTCTGAACGCAGGATTTAAAACAGGATCAGTTGACAACACCCCGGAAAGATAATCGAGCTTTGTATTTACCGTAAGTGTTCCACCGAGCCTTACCACATCTGCACTGGTTGGTTTATTAATAGTAAGGTAGTTTATTATTGAGCTTCCCATGGTGAGGGTATCCTGGCCGGCGCCGGTCATAATCAGCGAATCCTGGTTACTTGTAGAAGTATACGTTCCGGAATTAACGAAATTTCCCTGCACTTCAATTTTACCGTCATTCGTGATTGTGCCACCACTTACATTGGTGATATCTCCCGCCACCATAACATAGGCACCATCCTGTACAGTAAAAGTCGCTCCGTTGTTATAAAGCTGGCATTGACACGTGACTGAAAAAAAAATAAATGCAGTAATTAGTCGTAATTTTCTTTTCATCGTGGTTTATTTAATAGCACTAAATTATATCAATATACTGATAATAGTGTATTATATCCTCTGAATAAAAGCCGGATTGAACATACTATTAAATGCTATTTATCGTTAGGGCCTGCTTATTAAGCAAATGGCACAATTTTGTAGGTAAGGTGTTAGGCAAATAAAGTATTGTTTCCTTTTTTTTGTGATCCTCTTTTAGGATATACAGCCTTTGTGCATTTCTCATTTTAGCTTAGGTTTGTACTTCTCAAAAAATAATACATGCCGATAGAAATTAAAGTGCCCTCAGTTGGTGAGAGCATTAATGAGGTAACACTTATTAAATGGATAAAAAAAGATGGTGATTGGGTCGATAGGGATGAAGTGATCGCCGAGTTGGAAAGTGAAAAAGCAACCTTTGAAATTAATGCGGAAAAAGCAGGTATTTTACATACGGTTGCCAAAGAAAATGATACATTGAAGATTGGCGATGTGGCCTGCACCATTGATGACAAAGCAGAAAAGCCAACTTCCGGCGGAAAGGAATCAGCGACCGAAAAAAAGGAGGTGAAAGCGCAGGCGCCGCAGCCTGTACAAAAGGAACCGCTGGCTAAGAAAACGAACCAGGAGGCTAAGCAGGAAGAAAAATCTGCCGGAGAAAAACCGGTTTTTAACAAAGAGGAGAAACCGGTTTCTAAAGATGTAAAAGCAACTCCCGTTGCTGCAGCAATTCTTGCAGATAAAAAATTAGATGTACAAAGAGTTACGCCCACCGGCTCGAATGGAAAAATCACGAAACACGATGTCCTGGATGCACTTACAAATCCCGGAAGGGCGGTTGGCAAAGAACTTTTCGGGCGTGACGAGAAGACTGAGAAAATGAGTAACCTGCGCAGAACGATCAGCCGGAGACTGGTAGAAGCAAAGAATACAACGGCGATGCTCACAACTTTTAATGAAGTTGATATGAGCGCCATTATGGATTTAAGGACAAAGTATAAAGAGATTTTTAAAAAGACACACGAGGTAAACCTGGGCTTTATGAGCTTCTTTACCAAAGCGTGCTGTTTTGCATTACAGGAATGGCCTGCCGTGAATGCCCGCATCGACGGAGATAATATTATCTATCATGATTTTTGTGATATCTCGATAGCAGTTTCATCTCCCAAGGGCCTCGTAGTGCCCGTTATAAGAAATGCTGAAAGCCTTAGCATGGCCGAAATTGAAAAAGAAGTTGTTCAACTGGCTACAAAAGCAAAAGACAGTAAGCTTACCGTAGAAGAAATGACAGGTGGAACATTTACAATAACCAACGGCGGAATTTTTGGGTCCCTGATGAGCACACCTATTATAAACATTCCCCAAAGCGCTATTTTAGGGATGCATAACATCGTTGAACGGCCGGTGGCAGTAAAAGGGCAGGTGGTCATTAAACCGATGATGTACCTTGCTGTTAGTTATGACCATCGTATAGTTGACGGCCGTGAATCGGTAAGCTTTTTGGTTCGCGTGAAAGAGATGCTTGAAAGCCCGGCACAGCTTTTATTTGGAAAAGATCCGGTAAAGGCATTGCTTGAGCTGGGATAAAAACGAATTGCATTAATGGATAGTTATGCAAACAGGTGGAACACCGTCTCCAATAAGTAATGCCAGCCATTTTGAAAGGTATTTACAGTATGCTGAAGGTATCATTACGTCGTATAAAGGGAATGAACCTCTTCACCTCTTTTTGAAAAAATATTTTTCATCAAACAAAAAGCACGGATCGCGCGACAGGAAAATAATCACTTCATTGTGCTTTGATTATTTTCGTTTAGGCCACGGCGTTAGTCATCATACCGGTTTACGGGAAAGGCTTGTCTTATCAACATTTTTATGTGAAACAAAACCTCCTTTGTTACCCGGGACCTTCGGCTTCTTAAAAAATACTTCTACTCAATCATCGCTTCTTGAAAAACTCATCCTTGCAGAAAAAGAATTTGATACCGGAAAAATATTTCTGTTTCCGGAAGAATTAAGTGACCAGGTAAACCGTGAACAATTCAGCTTATCTTTTTTAGTGCAGCCAAAATTATTTATTAGGGTAAGAAGGGGTTTCACGCACGTCGTTCTTAGTAAGTTAAGAAGTGCAGGTTTTCGATTTGAAGAATTGGATAAGGAGTGCCTTGCCTTTGCAAACAATGAAAAGGTAAGCAGTGTAATCGAGGTAGATAAAGAGGCAGTAATACAAGATTATAACTCGCAGAAAACAATAGACCTGTTACAGCAGGAGATGAAAAGCAGGCAACCCGGGCTCTCCATCTGGGATTGTTGTGCCGGGAGTGGAGGAAAATCGATTCTTGCGTACGATATTTTTCCAAATGTAAGGCTAACGGTTAGTGATAAACGAAGTTACATCCTGGAGAACCTGAAGCTTCGTTTCGATAAAGCCGGCATTACAGACTATGAAACTGTTTTAATTGATTTGCAATTTCCATCACTAGTAACTTCGCTGATACACGGCCCTTTTAACGTTATTATTGCGGATGTTCCGTGTACAGGCTCAGGTACCTGGTCACGAACGCCGGAACAACTTACCTTTTTCCATAAAAAAGATATTGATGCTTATGCAATGCTTCAAAGAAAAATAATTGAAAATGCAATCCCGTACCTGGAAGAAAAAGGGTATCTTCTATACATAACCTGTTCGGTATTTAAAAAAGAGAACGAAGAAAATGTCGCCTTCATTCAGCAAAAATTTGAATTGATTTTATTGGGGACGGAATATTTAAAAGGCTATCAGATGCAGGCGGATACCATGTTTGTGGCTTTATTCAAAAAGTAATTTAGAACTGCCGCTAATGACTATTGACTTATTGACCATTACTTATTGACTAATAACTATTGCGCCACCAACTTAAAACTTCCTTTACTTTGCCCATCACTGAATTTAAGGCTGTAGATTCCTTTTTGTAAGGGCTGTAAGTTATTAAATTGTATCAACTGTGTTTGGCCTTCCTGCAGGGCAACTTGTTTTGAAATATATAATCTTCCAAGGGCATCATACAGCCGGAAAGTTGCGGTAGCAGTATGTGGAGGCTTAATAAATATGTTGAAATTATTTGTAAAAGGATTAGGGAAAATTTTAATCCAATTATTAACCAGTATATTGCCCCTGTTGCGCAGGAGTTCCTGTTGGCTCAGGTCATCAAAGGCGATATGGAAGTTAGGTATGCCATATCCTATCCGGTCGTTGGGAGCATTATAGATACTGCTGCTTTTTATAACAGCCTGGATAATTTCCATATTTGTAAAATCCGGGAAGGCCTGCCAGAGACAAGTGATGAGGCCTGCTATATTCGGCGTTGCATACGAAGTGCCATTTCCCGATACGACCTGCCCATCTGTAGATGATATGGCTGTTGCTACTCCTACCGAGGCTACGGCTGGCTTTACCTGCCCGTCGGCCGATGGCCCATAGCTGCTAAAGTCTGCAACCATACCTAAAGCGTTAACAGCCCCTACAGCAACAACACTGTCGGCGTCCGCCGGAGTGGATATATAATGCCATATGTTGGCGCCATCATTTCCCGCAGCCACCACTACGATCATTCCTTTCTTTGCAGCGAAATCTGCGGCCCTTGCAGCGATAGTTGTGTTGCCATCCATGTCTGCATAGGTATGGTTGAATACAGGATTATCAAACTGGTTGTATCCTAATGATGTAGAAATCACATCAACACCAATGCTGTCAGCTCTTTCGGCTGCTGCAGCCCAATACTGTTCTTCTACCGGCGATTCACTGGATACATCTTCTGTACGGTACAAATAAAAATTTGCTTTGGGTGAGCTTCCAACCAATTGTCCGGGAATGTTACCGGCGATTATAGAAAAACATTGCATACCGTGTACATAATCTTCATCAACACTCGTTTCATTGTCCACATAATCGTAAGTATCCATCACCTGGTTATTGTTTCTGACGCTGTCAAACGCCGGCAGGCTCAGGTAATGATAAAAACCCGCATCAAGAATAGCGATTGACATCCCTTCACCATGAAATCCTTTGTCATGCAGATATTCGCCTTCGTGAATATGAATTTGGGCAAATGAACTTCCATAATTATAAAAATCAGTAACATTATTTACCAACTGGGGCGCTGTAACTGAATCAGTTGTTTCCTCGAATTTATTTTTATGTATCGCCTGCATATTTGCAAGGCGCCTGACGGGTTCTGCAGCCAGGACAAAAGGCATGTTGTTAATCTTTGCGAGGGCAGTGGCGTCGGTGGTTTGAATGCAAACCTGGTTGAGCCATTTTGATTGGTCCAATATTGTAACATCCCCGGCTAAGCGAATGCTATCGATGTAACGCGGAGTAACCGGCAGATCTGTTTCGTCAATGGCAATATGTTGTTTTGTTCGCCTTGCAATTGCTTTAGCCGATAAAAACGCGGATGGGTTGTTTATTGTAAAAGGATTACCTGCTTTATCTTTTAACCTTACAACGTACCTGGTAAATTGTGCGCGGGCATTCATCCCAAAAAAAGCTGACGCCAGCAACAGGAGATAAACTTTTTTCATAAAGCGGATTGCTACGAAATCATTAAATATAAGCCGTGGCGCCGTTTTTCATTTTTACAACTAATTATGGCCTGTTATACTAAGTTTTATACCATAACCTGAGTAACCCGGAAAGAGGCTTTGAGGCCCCTGGTATTCCCAATGTAAAAATTCACGGTAAATTAAACCGATTCCTTTAGCATATTTTTCTGTTGAATAATTACGTTCACCATATTCTGTTCCCGGGATGGAAGGGTCCTGGCCTAAAAACTCATCCCTTTCTGCCACTTTCAATGTGCTGTCGAAGGTAAGGGAATTGATAGTGAGCGGAACGCCGATGCTATCATACGTATAATCCCAGTTATCAAGATATACCACATCTGAGTTCGCAGAGTAAGTGTCGATATAAGCATTTCCTTTCCAGGAAAAATCCTGTTTAATGGGGAGTTGTAATTTTATATAACGCAGGTTATTTTCTACATATTCCAATGAATTTTCTGTAGGTATTGCCTCAAATGTATTATTTGGAACCCACTCCTGCGTACTATCGGCCCTTATGTAGTGAATAATGCGGTAGGCAGGCCGCCCGATATTGTCGGTTATCTGGGCATCTACCCTGTCCTGGGCCTGGTAATGAATAACAGTATCCTCCTGGCCGAAATGAATAAAAACGGTTGAATCGAGGTCATAAGTAATATATTTTCCCACCTGCAGCGGGTAGTAATCACTAATAGTTTGTGTAATAAAGACTTCTGTGTCTTTTTTGCATGACACAAAAGAAAGCGAAATCAATAACAGGCCTAAAAAATATTTAGTCATATCAAATGATTAAAAAATCTTTTGCAAAACAAATAACGGGCTACAAATATAGAGACACTCTTAATTTTCAACCTCAACTTTCAACCTTGAACACTTGAACCTTGAACTTCGAACTTTCAACCTTCAACTTTGAACCTTCAATCCTTCAACCTTCCAACTTTGCTTCTTTGAATTATTCCACCACCTATTACATCATCGTCTTCGTAAAATACCGCACTCTGTCCCGGTGCAATACCCTTTACATTTTCATGAAAACGGACATTTACACCGTTTTCGTATAAAAAAAGATTAGAAAGGCCGCCTTTATCTTTATACCTGATTTTTGTCAATGCTTCCATACCATCAGCTATGCCATTGTATTTTAGCCAATTGATACCCGCTACCTGCATATTGGTTTTGTGAAGGTCTTCCTCATCTCCCAATACGATCGTGTTGGTTTCAGGAATGATTTCTGTAACGAAGGCCGGCTTGCCTAATGCAATATCCAGGCCCTTTCGCTGGCCTACGGTGTAAAAAGGGTAGCCCTTATGAGTACCTAGTACTTTCCCGGAATTATCGACAAAAACACCGCCGGAAACTTTTTTTTCCAATTCCGGAACCTTTCTTTTTAAAAATCCGCGGTAATCATTATCCGGCACAAAACAAATTTCATAGCTCTCGTTTTTCTTAGCCAGTTCAGGATAACCGAAATCGTGTGCCATCTGCCTGATTTCTGTTTTACGGTAAGTGCCTAACGGTAAAAGAGTGCGGCTTAGCAGGTCTTGCTGTAAGCCCCAGAGAACATAACTCTGGTCTTTCGTTTCATCAACGCCTTTTCTTATAAAATATCTGCTGTTATTGTGTTTATGGATTTGCGCATAATGGCCTGTGGCAATGTAATCGCAACCCAAAGCATTTGCTCTTTTCAGCAATGCGCGCCATTTTATATGGGTATTGCACATTACACAAGGGTTAGGTGTGCGGCCTGCAATATATTCTTCAACAAAATTGTCAATCACAAAATCGCCAAATTCTTCCCGAATGTCTAAAATGAAGTGTGGAAATCCATGCTGCACAGCGGCCGCTCTCGCGTCGTTAAAACTATCCAGGTTGCAGCAGCCCGTTTCTTTGCTGTTCTTTCCGCTGCTGGTAGCATAATCCCATGTCTTCATGGTAATGCCTATCACATCATAACCTTCATGGTGAAGCATAAGGGCGGCTACAGTACTGTCAATACCGCCGCTCATAGCCATCAAAACCTTACCTTTTTTGCTCATGTATTAAAAATGACCTGCAAAGATAAGATAGTTTGGCTTTGGGGTTTAATCGTCCCACAGGTTTTTGAAACCTGTGAGGTTTATCGTTCGGGAAATTCTATAAAACGATAACTTTTCCACCGTATAATTTTTTCCCGTTGCTTTCAATATAAAGAAGATAAATGCCTTTGTTCAACATCTTATCTATTTTATAAGTACTCAGTTCTTTGGTAAGTGATATTTGTTGCGAAGCAACTTTTTTACCGTCCATGTTAAACAGATCCATTACTCCTTTGCCGGGGACAGAACCTGAGACCTGGGCATAAATATAATCGCCCTGAACATAGTGCAGCACATTTAATCCGGAATTTATATTCACCTTCACCTGTATGGTGCGGAAGTAATTTCTTTTTCCATCCCGGTCGGTTTGTGATATACGATAGTAAGTGAGGCTATAGGGTTGTTGATCTGTAAAGGAATACTGGCGTTCGGCATTTGCGTTACCGGCGGTCGCGTTTACAGTAGTTAATGTTTCAAACGAAATCCCGTCACTGCTTTTTTCAATAGTGAAAAAACCATTGTTTATTTCATTGGTAGTACCCCATTCAAGTAATACATCTGTCTTTAACGGTTTACCGCGAAAGTAAATCCAGTTTACAGGAAGTGGGCGGCAGGCGGCTGAAACGCCGGCAACTAAAGAAATAACACCTGGAACTTCGGCGGCTATTGCGGCGGTGCTAAAAGCTCCGCCGGTTGTAAGCGCTCTTCCGTAAAGTGAATCGCCCGTGTTTAAGCTTATTGCACCATTGTTGCAAATAAGCGTTCCGCTGAATACGGAATTATTAGCGATGTTGACCGCGCCGTCAACTTTCCAGTATACATTTCTAGACTGGGCACCGTTGATTAATAAAACTTTTGAAAAAGTGCTGGTTGAAAGCGCGCCATTTATCTTGATGACAAATACAGCATCCGCATCACCTTCAGCATTAAGGTAGAGTGTATCAGTAAATGTAGTAGCCGCTTTCATTCTATAGGTATGCGGCGTGAGAACAAGGTTGTTTCCAAACTGGGCAGGATACAATAATTCAATGTCATCAGGCAGCGTATTGAGATAATTGTAAACAGTGAGCAAATCGGCTGCGCAAGCAGCGGTAGCGCCATCCGGAATTGGATGAATCATACCCGTCACGCGCAATGCGTCATACCCGGTGGTTAGGCCAACATTGGTTCCTATATCACCTGTGACATTCGTCACACCTGCGTTGGCAACGGCGCCGTTTCCGGAGAATAATGCAAAACACGCTGTAGAAAGAAGATCCGGTGCAGCAGGCCCTGTAAGTAAGGCGCTTCCACAGCCGGTTGGTGTATACGCCAGTACTCCGCTAACTGCAACAGCTCCTGCAGTTGAAAGAGCTCTACCTTCAAGGGTGTCGTTGGTGTTTAGGTTTATTGCAGCGTTATTGGCAACAATAGTTCCCCTGAAAAAAGTTTTGGAGGCTATGCTTACCAGTCCTTCCACTTTCCAAAACACATTGCATGCCTGGGCTCCGTTGATCAGTTTAATTTTTGAGGATACGTTTGTAGCAAAAGCTGCCTGGATTTGAAAAATGAATACCGCATTGGCGTTTCCCTGGGCATTCAAGGTAAGATCACCGCTCAACGTTGTTACTGCGGTAATCTTGTAGACGCCTGCATTAAGCGTATCGCCATTTCCAAGAAGAGGCGCCGGAAAGAAGGTAGGTATGGCATTGTTCAATTGGCCGTAGGCAAGCAATAAATCTGCTGCACATTGCAGGCTTGCACCATCATTGTCGTGCATTCCACCATTTACATTGCCAAAACCGGTACTTGAACCACTATTGGTACCTACATTACCGGTGAGCTGCGATATTCCCGTGTTACCCACGGCTCCAACCGAAGAAAAGAGTACAAAATTGGCAGCGGTGCCTAAAGTTGGGGCCTGCGCAAAAAGTATATGCGAAGTAAATAATAATGTAACCGTGGTTAATAAAGGCAGGATTGCTTTTCTCACTTGAATTGGATTTGGGGTTATATAAATGTTTGGAAAGACATTGTGTCAATCATGTAAAATGGTGCGCTTAGCAAAAAAATTACACAGGGACACGTTTTTGTTCTTTGCTATGTAAAGAGAAAACGAGTCGTGGGGTATATTATTGTAAGATTGGGGAAATGTTTTCTTAAAAAAAAAGACGGGCGGATCCAGATTTCATTAACAATAAAGACATTCTATTATTTCCTTGCCTTTGCTCGGCATTTTATTAAAATCTGCCTCTCACGCCGTATGAATCAGGCAAAAAGATAGAGGCTACTGAGGTAATAAAAATTCTTAAATCAGCATACAGGCGATTGAATAACTTCTTAAAAGCATGATTACAGCCGTTGATTATTTACATGCCAATTGCTTGCGTCATTTGTAATAGGTCTCAACCTTAAAGCCGGGTGATATTCCTGGATAGCCAGCTTGATTTATCCGAACTAAAATTTTTCTAACAACAATGAAAAGCTTATGTAATAAAAAAATAAATGACGGAAAAAATCGTTCATAACGAAAGGCCAGTACATTCAACGGAACACTTTGGTGAGCTTTAAAAAATAATACGGTATTTAGTAAATCCAGTTAATTCAACAAAAACTTCTAAAGATAATGACTGAATACAAATTGGTTACAAAAAACCAATAGCAAAGTGCGATATATATTACAATAATACATATTCCACGTTGGCATGATTAAGAACTATCTTACTAATAATAATGAAAAACTATTTTGGTAAAACCGTTCGTAAAATAACGTCGGTACTTGTTTATTTGCGGCGCCTGTTGCAAAAACATGGGAAATCCAATGCCTTTATCAATAATTACCAGGCGTATGCAGCTTCGAATGACCACCAAAACAAGGTCATTTCTTTTTTAGCAGCTGCGGTAGTTATGATAATTAGTGTCATAGTAATCATTGGCTGGTTTACACATAATACTTTGCTGAAATCAATTATTCCGGGTACAAATGGAATGAAGTTAAATGTAGCATTAGGCTTTGTATTCTCTTCAGCTGTACTGATCATGTATTATTTCAGAGTAACAAATATAACCTGGTATCGCCTGTCGGTTTTACTTTCCTGTATAGTTTTTTTCATTGGGTTGCTTACGTTTGCCGAGTATTTCTTCGGATGTAATTTTGGCATTGATGAGCTTTTTATAAAGGATGATACTGCAAGAGTAAGCACTTATTATGCCGGCCGGATGTCCCCTTTGTCGGCATTAAACCTTCTTTTAATTGGCATCGGGCTGCTTTTAATGAACAATGAAAAAACTGCAACTTACCAGTTCTTTTATTTGTCAGGTATTGCATTCATTTCCTTATTGATGCTGATTAGTTTCAATTTTATTGCCGATATCCCAACCTTCATAAATCTATCAATTTACGATGCGGCTGGATTTATAATTCTTTCCACGGCTATTTATTTTGCTCAGCCTATGCTGCAAAAAAAGATCACGTTTGAGCAGAAGCTCTTTACAAATTTTTCAGCGATTTTTATTCTTATAACTGTACTCAGCATATTTTCCTCATATTATAGTGATAAGCGTATCAGCACATCTCAAGGGATAAAACATACCAATGATGTATTAAATGAAACCGGCCAAATCCTCACTTCTACAAAAGATATGGAAGGTGACTGTAGCATTTATGTCATAACGGGCGACCTGGATTATCTTCAGTATTTTACTATTGCAAGAGATAACCTGTTCAGTCATGTAAAAAAACTTAAAGAACTAACGAAGGATAATCCATTGCAGCAATTAAATATTGATTCCCTAGCAGTTCTTACCAACAAACGCGTTGGCTTTTCACTCCAGTCTATACAGGCGAAAAACGGCAAAGATTTTGAATTAGCTAAAGAGTTAATCCACACAGCGCAGGTGCGGTTATGCACCGAAGCATTCAACATTAAAATTTCAGAGATACAGATCCAGGAAAATCAATTGCTTATTCAGCGACAAAAGGAAAGCCGCAAAAATATTGTATCCTTTAACAGGGCTTTTTATGTTTTACTCGGAAGTATTTTTATTTTACTTGTATTTATTATCTTCTCGATCCGCCACAATATTGCCCTTCGGAAAAGGGCAATGGTAAAAATTAAAGAAAGCGAGCATATGTTTTCAACGCTTTTTTATCAAAGCCCTGTTCTGAAAGCAATTATTGATAAGTCAACAGGAGAGTACATTCAAATTAACGACGCCTTTGTACACTTTTTGGAGGATAATAAAGAAAACATCGCCGGAAAAAAACTGGATGATATGAATATGCCGGGTAATTTCAGCGAGAGCAGCCAGGTAATAAAAAATATTTCTCAAAATGGCTTTGTCAGAGAACTGGAAATGCAAATCGATTCAAGGCAAGGTAAATCCAGTTGGGTGTCGGCTAATGTTGATTTAATAAATCTGAATGGTAAAGACTGCTTTCTTTTTGCCGGAATCGATATTACAAAACGAAAGATTGCCGAAGAGAATTTGCTCACCTTAAGCCAGGAGTTAGAAGCGCTTGTAGTGGAGCGAACACAGGAATTAGACAGAAGCGAAAAAAGTTACCGGCATCTTTTCGAGAATAATCCCATGCCGATGTGGATCCTTGACCTGGTTACATTTAAATTTCTTGATATAAATGAGATAGCTATCCAGCAATATGGTTATAGCAGGCAGGAATTTCTTTCTATGACTGCTTTCGACATCCGTCCAGATGAAGAAAAAGAGCTTTTTAAATACGCCGACCATTCAATTGAGCTCGGTTCAACAGACTACAACAGGGGGATTTGGAATCACAAAAAAAAGGACGGGACGGTTATACAAGTTGAGATCATAGCACACGAAATAATTTTCGAAGGCTTGCAGTCGAAGTTAATTCTTGCCAATGATATTACGGAAAGAAAACGGGCCGAAGAAAAATTAGTTGCGAGTGAAAAGCAATTCCGCTATACACTTGACAGCATGTTGGAAGGCGCTCAAATAATTGGCTTTGACTGGCGTTATAAATATGTGAATGATTCAATGACAAAGCATGGAAAATATTCAAGGGAAGAGCTGATTGGATACACCGTAATGGAAAAATATCCGGGTATTGAGGCGACAGAAGTATACAAAGGTTATGAGCGATGCTTTAATGACCGGGTTGCCATACACCAGGAAAATGAATTCATATTTCCCGATAAAACGAGTGGATGGTTTGAGCTCAGCTTCCAGCCTGTAGAGGAAGGCATTTTTATTCTTTCTATTGACGTTACGGAGCGTAAAAAAGCGCAGTTCGAAATAGAAAAGCTTAATGAAGAGCTGGAACAAAAAGTAGTAGATCGCACCCACCAATTAGAGGTGGCAAATAAGGAGTTGGAAGCATTTTCTTATTCTGTTTCACATGACCTGCGCACACCGCTGAGAGCTATAAACGGATTTTCAAAAAAGCTACGGGAAAATTACGGGGCTGCTTTTGACAACGAAGAAAATCGCCTTTTTAACAGGATAGAGGCCAATGCCATAAAAATGGGTTTGCTCATTGACGATCTCCTCGAATTTTCAAGGCTTGGCAGAAAAGAAATTCATAAATCCCCCATACAAATGACAGAGCTTGCTCAAACGAGTCTTATGGAAATAAGCACAAACATTAATCACGGGGCAGTGGTAAAAATCCATCAGCTTCATGCCGCAAACGCCGATAGCACAATGATAAAGCAGGTGATGATCAATTTAATTTCAAATGCGATCAAGTATTCATCCAAGACTGAAAATCCATCCATTGTGATCAAATCACACCTGGCCGAGAATGAAGTTATATATTCTGTGACTGATAATGGCGTGGGTTTCAATAATCAATTTGTCGATAAGCTTTTTGGAGTGTTTCAACGTTTACACCTGCAAACAGATTTTGAAGGCACAGGCGTGGGCTTGGCTCTTGTAAAACGAATTATAAGTAAACATGGCGGGAGGGTATGGGCGAATGGAGAAATGAACAAGGGAGCAACCTTTTGTTTCAGCCTGCCTGCAACGACTAACAATTAAAAATAAAAAAATGGAAGATACACAAGTTGAAATACTACTGGTTGAAGATAATATCGATGACGCAGAAATGACGATTGATGCTATGCGAAAAAATAACCTCGCCAACAAGCTTATCCACATCGAGGATGGCGAGGAAGCCCTTGATTTTCTCTTTGGCACCGGGAAATATGTGTATAGAGATGTGAAGCAGCGGCCTAAGCTAATCCTGCTTGATTTGAAAATGCCTAAAGTAAATGGGATAGAAGTTTTGGAAAAAGTAAAATCACATGAAATGACCAAAGATATCCCAGTAGTAATCCTTACATCATCGAAAGAAGATCCTGATGTGAAAACGTGTTATAGCCTCGGGGCAAACGGTTACATCGTTAAGCCGGTTGAGTTTGAAAGTTTTACCAAGACCGTCGTTGAATTAGGTATGTACTGGTTGCTTCTTAACCATCCTCCTGTATAATCAGATAAAATCCATGCAATCACATAACAAGATAAAAATTCTGCACCTTGAAGACTTTCCGGAGGATGCCGAACTTGTCGAGGATGAACTGCTTAAAGAGAATCTAAACTTCGATAAGGTGGTGGTCGATAATAAAGAAGACTATGAAAAAGTATTAACTCAATTTAATCCAGATGTGATTTTATCCGATCATTCGCTGCCCTCATTTGACTCGTTTCGGGCACTTGCATTTCTGGCCGAAAAGAGTTTAAATATTCCCTTTATACTGGTTACAGCAACGATGTCGGAAGAATTTGCGGTAGCGATCATGAAGCAAGGCGCGGCTGACTACATTCTAAAAGACCGCTTGCAACGATTACCTTCAGCCATTATCAATTCAATTAAAAAAAACCGGCTGGAAAAAGAACAGCATGCTGCCAATGAAAGATTATTATTTCATATTGAAAATGCGCCGGTTGGCTTCATCGAATGGGATGAACATGGCCGCATAAAATCATGGTCAAGACGTGCTGAAGAAATTTTTGGATGGACCGCCAAAGAAGCCATCGAAGATATGGGCCGCATAGTATGGGCAAGTGACTTTATTGGGCAATTAGTCAGTGGTGAAGTGGAAAGAAATAAAGTGCAGCAGAAAAATGCAACAAAAGACGGAAGGGTTATATGGTGTCAATGGTTCAATTCTGTATTAAAAGATAATGATGGAAAGGTAAAGACGATCATGTCACTTGTACAGGACATAAGTGAGCAAAAACAACTGGAATGGCAAAAGGATAATTTTCTGGCAATAGTTAGCCACGAGCTCAACACGCCGCTAACCACCATTAAGGCATATGGACAGCTCGGCGAAATGATACTTATGGAAAAAGGAGATACAGAAACACTCGATATTGTCAGAAGAATGAGTTCACAGGTTGAGAAACTTACCATTCTTGTGCAGAATCTCCTGGAATTTACTAAAACGCAACAAGGAAAGTTAACGTATACTGAAACGTTTTTTGATTTTAATGAATTGGTAATAGAAGTTATTGATGATATGCAAAAGATAAACCACAGCCACAAAATAAAAAACAAGCCAGGTGAAACAAAAACAATTTTTGGAGATAAGAACAAATTAAGCCAGGTGATTACAAACCTGATATCAAATGCAATAAAATACTCTCCAAAGGAGCGAAGTATTGTCCTGAGTACAAAATTGGAAAATAGTGGTATTCAGTTATCTGTTCACGATTTTGGCATTGGGATCTCGGAACAAAACCAGAAAAATATTTTTGACCAATTCTATCGTGTTTCCAGGGACGATCAGTCGACCTTTCCCGGGCTGGGAGTTGGGTTATACATTTGCTCGGAAATTGTTGCCAGGCATGGGGGCAAAATCTGGGTCGATAGCGTAATCGGTAAAGGTTCCGGGTTTCACGCCTGGATACCCTTTGATCATCGCGTTAGTGAAAATGGTTTGATAGAGAATATCGAGGTAGAACGGGGAATCTAGCAAATTGAGTTCGGGTTTTTAGAGAGTATCCCGGATGCTTTAAGGACGCTTTGCCAACTGATCTGCCAGTTGTATTCATGGTGTGCTTCAATAGAGACAGGTGACATCTTTGTAAAGTTGTAATTGGGTAGTGGCCTTACATAGTTTTTTGGTTTCCTCAACTAATCAGGATTTAATTTAGATGCCCGGCTGTGTCAGCCCCGCCTTGCAGCAATATTTTTGTTGGCGGTTCGTGTTTTTTATTTTAATTAGGTGAACAGTAAATTAATTAATATCAACTAAAATATTGACAAGTTTTTCTGGCATTGAAAAAAATGGAGAGTGGCTGCTTGGAAGTTTATAAACTTTTTCAAAATTAAGATTATTAACCATGCTACTTTTATCTAAATCTTTAGCTTGAGTACAAAGTATGTAATACTTTTTAACAGTACCGTACATGCTATCCGTGAGATGTAACGGTGTATTAATGGTGGCAACAGCTTGCCATGACAGATGGGCTTTAGCGAATGCTATATCTTCCTGTGAACAGTCATGATATAAAGATTCGTCGAGAAGTGCAGGATTCCATAAAAACGATTTATAATCTTTAGAAAAAATGCGGTCTTCTTGTGTAGACGTGTCTGGTTTAGAAATAGAATTTTTGCTATTATATTCAACAATTTTTTCTGCTACAGATATTAGAGATTCGCCATTTTGAGGTGCAAAAGCATCCAGATATATTAACTTGTCAATCTTTTGAGCACCTAATAGTTCAGCCGCTTGTGAAATAACAGCGCCGCCGCTTGAAGCCCCTATTAGAATTACTTTTTCTTGTGTTGTATTGGCTGCACTCATTACGTTTTTGACGTCATCATCTAATGTAATATTTGCAAGTTTAGCAGTATCGTTTCCACTGCTTGGCAAATCAAGCGCGATTACTTTATACCCTTTTGCTTCTAACAGAGGAATTACTTTTTTCCAGCACCATGAACCATAACCAGCACCATGCACCAAAATATAAGTCTTGTTAAATGATTGAGAAAATGCAGCAGTAATTGTTACAGAGAAATGTAATAATAGTAAGAAATAAATACGCTTCATTGTAAAATTTTTTAATTATTAAATACCATACAAATTAGAAGAAAGAAAACGAATTTGAATTGTCTGTCTAACATGACCGCCAAAGGACGGAAATTGCCGATGTTGGGATATTTGAAATCCTTCTGCCTGAACTTTCGTCCGGCTTTTTTGATTAAGTTAAATAATGAGAACTAAAGCTCGGCTTTGTTCCTCAGGCCGGAAGCTCAAAAGAATTACCGCTGTGATATCACGAGGTCAAGCCCCGATATTGGCAATACATTCTGTTGACAGCAAACCCTATTTTGTTGGCTGTTATATTTTTGCTAAGTTTTCCCAAATTTATTAAACCGTTCTCATCAGACTTCCTAAGTTCGTATTAATTTAAGACTGAATAAATTAAAATGATACTCTCACATCTTTTGGTAATAAATCTTCATTCACCGCAGTATGCAAAATTAGTTTCCCATCATCGTTAAATTTAAATATTTCTACCTGTTTAGCGTGCCACCCACTTGCATAGTTTTTAATTGAAACGTCAATATATTGGAATATAAAAACATAATTGTTGTCAGCCAATGCTATTTGGTTGCTAGGTTTGTAACTCTCCATAGAATTAAATGCTTGTCGCAAAACAATTCTTGCTGAGTCATTTCCATGTACCGGAGGCCGACCCGAATAAATATTCACAACATCATTTACACTTTGAGCCAAAAGAAATTCGCTGTCTTTTGCTGCATACGCAGAAATGGACTTCAGAACAGTTGCTTTGTTTCTTTCGTCTTTTTGGTGCTGTTTCATCTCAGAAGAATTTGCGTTAGAAGATTTTTGTTTCTCATTATTGTTACAAGCAAAAAGAATAATTGCAAGTGCACTGGCAGGGAAAAAATATCTTATCATACATTTTAATTTAGAGAAATAAATAATCTTTCAAAATTGAGTGTTCCTATCATTTATTTGGTGGTAAAAAATCGTTGTTTTATACACCTCTGAAATCATTAGTAGAAGAAAAAGCATATGTCTCGTCCTGAAATAGCTTGTCACTAAAAAGCAATCAGGATGACAAAAAAAAGCAAAGAAAAAGTACAAACCGAAGTTAAAGCCGTGATCCCTATAAACGACGGGAAGAATCGGAAATGATTAAGATCATTCAGGAGATCCGACGTGGAATTATTGGAATAAGAGCTGCCTGTCGTAAGTATGGATTATGTAGGAAAACACTGCGACATTGGATTATCCGATTATCTGTTCGTAACTTGGGCAATGAATTATCCACTCAAGTCCTTTCCGGCATGACAGACGATGAAAAATCCTATGCGGCAGACAAAAAGATAAAGGAGCTTACCAAGGCACTGGAACTGCCAGGTTAAAGATTGATGGTCTGGAAACAATGATTAAGGTTGCCGAGGAGGATCTTCACATTAAGATAAGAAAAAAAGCTGGTACCAAACAGTCAAAAGAATGAGGCAAAGTCATCCTAAAGAGGGCCTGGCAAGGCTTTGCACACTGTTTGGTGTTACAAGACAATCGTTTTATGAAGCATCACTTCATGAAAGCAGAACAAGCATAGCGCACATGATCGTACTTACCCTGGTTAACGAATTTCGTGATGATATCCCCATACTCGGAACCAGGAAACTATTATTCATGCTTACTCCTGAACTGAAAAAGCATGGTATTAAACTGGGCCGTGATCAGCTATTTGATCTATTACGTTTTCATGGATTATTAATACGCAAGCGCAAACGAATGGTTAAAACAACCGACTCCCATCACTGGCTTAAAAAATATCCGAATCTCATTAAAGGAACTCATATTATCAGCAGCCGACCAGCTTTGGGTTAGTGATATAACTTATGTCAGAACCCTGGAGGGTTTTAGCTATCTTAGCCTGATTACAGATGCCTATTCCAGGAAGATCATGGGATATGCGCTATACGAGACACTGGAAGCCATAGGCCCCACAGAAGCCCTCGTAATGGCCATAGAACAAAGACAGCATATCTCTCCATTTATTCTGATTCATCATTCAGATCGCGGCGTACAATATTGTTCATCGGAATATGTGAGATTCTTGCTAAAGAGAACATCGCAATTAGCATGACACAGAGTGGTAGTCCATATGAGAACGCTTTGGCAGAACGGATAAATGGTACTATAAAAAATGACTTTTTTCCAAAAAGTGTATCAAAATCATAAGGAAGCTAAAAAAGCCATCTCAAGAACAATACAGATTTATAATCACAAGCGACCACATGGCAGTGTGGATTACTTTACGCCCGATGAGGCTCATTTAAAGCAAGGCCATATAAAAAAGCGATGGAAACAGTATTCAAATTATCAAAAACAAAAGGAGGTAATTATGATCGACGTGGAATAGGTTTTTTTTAGGCATGGCAGAAAAACATTAATAAAAAAATCCGGTAAGATGTGAAATACATTACCGGACTAATGTTCATCTGACCGGAATATCCCTGACAGGTTGCTCCTCAGCAGAGCCTGCTTCCGTTTAATCCGGTTCCCAAATCTAAGCAACTTGCATCCACAAATTATTTTAATCTTGCATGAATAATGGTTATTGCACGAATCATGTATTATTGTACAGCAAAAGCAGGATTACAAAAAACCAGTGTAAAGTAAAACCAGTATTACTCACCAAAAGTGTAAGGTTTTTTCAGGACGAGACAATATGCGCTGACATTCCGGCGATGTTGACCACCCTTTAATCGCTCTTTCTATAATCGTTTTGCTTTGCAGTTTTTAAACTTAAAAACTGCATTATGGCTGGAACAACGATTATCATGAGTAAATTAAAACATATTGTGCGCCTGCGAAGTAATGGAGTGCCATTACAAACCATCGCCAAGGCGTCCGGGCTTTCCAGGAATACGGTAAAAAAATACTTGCGGCTTATAGAAGTTAAAAAGCTTGAGCATGAAGACCTGCTTAAGAGGAGGCTGACTACTAAACAAAAGTTGTTATCGCTTTACTAATCAAACAGCGGAGTATTTTCTTCTGCAAAGACTGTAGCGCCTGTTTTTACGCCACTTTATCGGCCAATCGCGGATTTACTAAGCGTAAAAATCAAACAATCAAAACAGAGAACTGTAGCGTTTATTTTGTATTCATCTACAAAATTATTTGACTACTCATAGGATGCTGGGTGTGTTGATTTAAAAAAATTATTAAATTTGAAATAAGGAAAAAATCTTGCGAAGGGGAAAGGTTTAATCTTATTTAAATCTTTCTCTTTCAAAAGAAATTTATAAATAAATCTACGATATTAACTTTCTCAACTCGGCCTAAGGTACATGGACCCTGCGTTTGTGCTGTCGCCCGAACTAAGTTTGTCAATTATTGAGAATTATGCGAATACTACTTCTTAATTTCTACTCTAATAAGTCGTATTGGGGTCGTTTTACTAATATTTTCAACTGAATGTGGTCCTTGTGGGCCGTCCCACTCTGCAAATGGGAGTTTTACGGTCGAGGGTACTTTGCGTGAATCAAAAATTACATTTCCTTCGCCATCTCGCTCTATAAAAGCCTCTCCTTCCATAACATACAATACACTTGGCCATTGATGATGATGAACTGCTTCCTTTTCACCGGGCAAAATCGTAACTTCTAATACTCTTACGCTGTCATTCTCCAGTAACAGTTTATGATTTTTCTTGCCGGCTATCAAAGCATCCTGGTCGTTAGGCCAATCAGCAGGATTTTCTGTTTGCTGCACTAACGTATCAGCAGGTTTTTTATCCTGGGCAATGATGATTTCGCCTATTAACAAGAATGCAGCTGTAATAAATACTTTTTTCATGGTTTATTATTTCCTGCAAAACTATTTTAGCCATGAACTAAAAGCATAGTATAAAAACGAAATTATCAGCAAAAGAGACGATTGAAGAACTTCGCCGGCGAGTTCAAAAGCTCAGATTCAATAATAGATGGATTAACACCTGCAAATTCCTGAAAGTCACGTATTAGATGCATTTGGTCAAAATAACCGCACTCGTGTGCAATCTTAATCCAGCTAATGTCAGACTGTTGCTCTTTAATAATCCATGCCTGCGCAAACCTAACCAACCGGGAAAAATATTTTGGTGGCAATCCTATTCTCTGCTGAAATACTCTTTCAAACTGGCGTACACTTAAACATGAATGAGATGCCAGTTGATCTATTTTCATCAATCCGCGTTGTTTAATAAGCAGTGGCAACACTTTATCAATAGGCAAAGCTTGTTTTAGTTTGTTTACATGATGGAGCAGAAATTTTTCAATAATCAATTTCATTTCTGTAAAAGAAACTGCTTCCTCCAATTTTTCATTTACTTCATTTATTTCTTTACCCAAAAAATCCACGCCGTTAAATGCGTCATTGCATAAAAGTTCATTCATAGGGATGCCTAAAAACCGGTGCAATCCACCCGGTTGAAATCCGACCTTAATCATCAAATGATTACGGCCAGGTATAATACCATGTCTGTTTACGTGCGGACCAACCACGATGCAAGACGAAAGCGTTTCCTTCTTTTTCGTTGAAATATCTTCAGCATCTGACTTGTCTCTTACATAGGGTCTGCTGTTTATGTCGCCGACCATTTCAAGATTCTGACAGGTTGGAGTTTCCTCCTTGTGACCATATAAATTAAAATCCATTTCCTTACTGCTAATGCTATGTGATTTAGTAGGGACACGGGTGCCTTCCCGATTAAGTTAATCAGGTTTAGCACCATGACGATGGAGGCAATCCAGGATTCACTTGTTTGAGACAGCCTTGCTTTTATTCTATTAAGTCCATAAGCAGTTTTTGCCTGTCCAAACTTTCCTTCTATAGGGTTGCGTTCTCCTGGCCTTAGGTGGACTGCCACTGCCAGCGAAGGCCGCCCTAAAGGCTTTGCCCGGAGTTTGATTCCAAGGTGTTTAAGTTTGGCTCTGTTATCCCTATTACAATAAATCTTGTCAGCTAATACATACTCCGGATAATATCCAAACCTGCTTTTATATCTATCAATGGTATTCATAAACCTGGTGCCTTCGTTAAAGGCATCCGATGAAAGCTCATCGAGGAAGGCCATACCATTCGATAAGCTTACCTGGATCTTAGCTCCGAACTCAACCTTAGCATTTGTTTTCCCTCTGACAATAGGCCGCACATGTGGTTGATGAATACTCACAATCCGATGCTCTATGCTATGGATCCTCTCATCGAACATCTTTTTTTGTTGGTCATACAACGTCTGAATGACCAGCAAATATTTATAATCCGTATTTGATAAAGGAATAGTTTTGTGAGCTTCCAACAATAATCCAATATGGTTAATATTTCTTTTAAGATAGCTTAGCTGCTTGCGTATGGCAGATCGTATTTGTTTTTTTGTCTTGATCTTTTTTTGAGCAGTATGCAGATATTCTTTCCTGGCAATAAGGCGATAGGTACGTGGCTTTTGGCTCAGCAATCCCATATGCAGAATGTCAATTAATTGTTCTGACTTCTCGCGGGCATCATTGAGCAGATTTAAATCTGTTGGATAGGTGATATCCTGGGGACAGGCTGTTGCATCCACTATCAGTGTCCCGTGCTTAGGTTCACGGCAAACATCTTGCTGTGATTGCTGTATTTGCTCTTCCTCCTTCTCTTCCCCTTTTTGCTGTTGTTCAGCATTCAGGATCGTCTGGTCAGTATCTGAAGTTTGCTGGTTATCATCATCTTTTTTCGATCCGCAGGAATCATAACTCCCATGATCCGCTCATTGATTGCATTAACCTGATCGGCCCCTAGCCGTTTACGTAAGTCAACAAACAGAGATGGGTCAAAGGGCGCTTCATCACTAAAACTACTATAGCCAATAAAATACTGCATATACACATTCTCCTGGATTTGAAGAATAGTTTCCCGGTCACTTAAATCACACATATGCTTGATGATAATGGCCCCAATAGCGACACGTGGATTTATTCCATTTGCGCCCTTTGTAGAATTATTCAATTGGCGACTATACACACTAACCAAACTATCCCACGGAATTTGTTGGGCCAACTTTACCCATCGGTTTTGCGGGCTAAGTTCCTTGACAAAAGGGGTATCAAATCCAACCATTTGTAATTGACTAGGGCTGACATAACGATGCTTCGATGCACGGTTTTTGAGCGCTTTGGCCATATTTGCTTGCATTTATTCAATACCTAATTTAGCTAAAATCCAATGTATTCGATAATTTAGCCAATAAACAGCAACCCCTAAATAAAAAATCAAGCAATGTTCAGGAAGTGGTGGGATGGTAAAACTTTTGGAGTTTGGCTAATTTCTTTGCGCTGGGCAGATAAGTGATATGAAAGCAAAAGCTATTAAAGAGATAATTTGTTTCAAATGCATTATTGAGATTGTCTGAATAGGATGTGAAAACATAGGATTCTCCACAAAAATCATTATGAGTCGTTCTGTTACTAAAGGTGGTTAATTGCAGCTTACGTCAGGGCTTGGCGATGAGCTGGCATTCAATGATCGTCAAGCCCGGAACCAAAGCTTAAAATTGATACTGAAGATGAAGATACCGACTAATAGCTAAATTTATAATGTCGAGCTGGAACCATGGCTGATATTGATTTGTAGCCGATTGTTATTCCGTCAGCCAGCCTATTGCCAAACCTTTTGTTAGCAGCCGTATATTTGTCCCTGTCGTCAATTAATATTCCTTTAGGTTCAGTCCACTATCTTTAAATTGATTCAAAAATAACTTTGAAAAAAGTGATGAAGACATCAACTTAAAAATCTTATTTCTCAGCCAGATACCAAAGTTGCTTTTGGGGATAAATGATTTTGCAAAAGACCGGGCAGCTTTCTGCTTTTTTTCCATAAATGGTTTGAACAAAATTTCGCATCGTTCAAAAGCTGTTTTATAATTTCCGTTTGCCTGTTTCAATTCTCCTGCAAGTATGTACGCGCCCACCATTGCAAGCGTAGAACCTTTGCCTGATAACAATGACGGGCAATAGCCGGCATCGCCCACTAAAGTAACTCTGTCTTTATACCAACTGTTCATTTTGATTTGACTAACGGAATCAAAATAAAAGTCTGTCGTTGAATCAATTTGAGAAAGCAATTCCCCGCACTTCCAGCCACTGTGTTCAAATTCCGATTTCAAGATTTGTTTTTGCTTCAAAATATCATGATGTTGATAAGGCAGTTTATCGGGCGATGCAAAAATGAAAAAAGTGGTGGTACTATTTCCGCTTTTTGAAAAAACAGCGACTTGCTTATAAGGCACATTATACATTGAAAAAGCATGGTTCCCTAAAGAAAAACTATCAATCGTAAACGATGAAGTATAATAGCCGTAATATTTTTCAAACTGCGATTCGTTGCCGAAAACCAACTTGCGCACGTTAGAGTGCAAACCGTCTGCGCCTACAAGCAAATCAAAATTTCTTGTTTTACCACTTTGAAACGTTACAGAAACTCCATTTTCGTTTTGGTCTATTCTATCAATGGTATCGCCAAAAATTATTTCAACACCTTCGTCAATGCTTTGATAAATAACCTTTGCCAAATCGCTGCGAAACAGCGTAAAAGCCCTGCCATTGAGAAAATTTTTGATTTTCTGATAATTCATACTGCCTCTTTCCTTGTTATTACTGTCAACAAAAACGAGTTTCGAAAAATTGATGTCAACCGATTTCAGGGCTGGTATAATTTCCATTTTTTCAGCAACATCAAAGCCTGCTCCCATAAAGTCAATAGCGTGACCGCCTTCCCGTAATGCAGGTGAGTTTTCAATTATGGTTGGGTTGAACCCAAACTTTTTGAGCCAAAATGCAAGTGTTGTCCCCGCAATTCCTGCGCCTGATATTAAAATGTTTAAATTGTCCATTGTTTAAGTTTAGGTGTCGCCACATATGGCAGCCAACGTTGACGGCTTGCTGCTATGCTGGTATTTTATGATGGTCGAGTAGGCAAGGGCATTTCAGCCCAAGCCTCTCACAGAACCGTACTTGAAACTCTCGCTTCATACGGCTTTTCTCATTCAGTATAAGAAGATTCTTACACATAATTGAACTAAATTTGATCGTCCACAAGTTGCTACGTGTTGTCTTTCTTAGTACAAATGAATGAGCTGAACCCTTCGCTCCATTTCCATTACAGAAACTTCTTAACTACTACGATTCAGTCCGCCACTTCATTACGCTTCGGCTTCCTTTGGAATACCTTAAATCCCGTCTAAAGTCGGGAGGCTCTTCGCACATCGTAATGATAGTTTCTCACGTTCCCCATAAAAGCCTGTGTAAGATTCCTGCCGTCTCAATCCCGGTTGACCTGTAATCAGTATACGGATCTCCCATTACAGTCTTTCCTATCAGAGGCTGAAATCCAATAGTTTTGTCAACGACTTAGTTCCTTTCGAGACGTCATCGAACGGTTCACTTTCGTTCAGCTCTCTTGCACATACCTGACATCTTTATGATGCCTTTTCTTCATCGCTCAATATCATAACTTTTGTATTACAGCACCATGAAGCGGTTTATATACTCTTCCCGCAGGCGTATATGAGGGGCCTTCCCTCATCTTTTATAAAGCATTGAAAAGATCTATTTATCCTTTCATTCGTGACACTCAAGCCCGAAACCGAAGCTGAGTATTGTTACTAGATAAAGATAACAACTAAAAGCAAAAATAGATAACGTAGTGCTGGAACTATTGCTTATACTGATTTGTAGCTGATTTTTATTCCGTCAAGCCAGCCTATTGCCAAACCCATTGTTAGCGGTAGTTTATTTATCTTGATTAGCTGTAATTAATTTATTTATAATCTTTAAGTACAAATCAGTTGGTGTCTGCCTGCCATATTCATATTTTGTTTTAAAGGCAATCACTAAATCAAGCTTTGGTAAAACGGTAATAAATTGTCCGTATGCGCCGGTTGCTGTATAAGCTCCTTCATAAGCACCGGTATTATAAGGAGTGTCCCAAAGCCACCACAAATAGCCATATCCAAAATGAAAATAAGCCGTCTTATTTTTCTCTGCTTCTTTATATGTTGTAACAATTGAAGTCGTTGTTTTTATCCAGTCATCAGGAATTATTTGCCGGTTTTTCCATTTACCATTCCTTAACATTAGGTATCCTATTCTTGCCATGTCACGAGTTGAAAACCACATATGATAAGCCAAATATTTTGACTTGGTTGTGTCACCAGTTTTACGCTGATTTTTTATACTCCAGTCTTGCATTTGCAATGGTTGGGCAAGAATAGAATCTATCAATTCATAAATTGTTCTTCCTGTCTTTTGTTCCAATATATATCCCGCTGCATTAAAGTCCCAGTTATTATACAGCCAAAAACTTCCCGGCTCAACGCTGCCTCTTTTGGGAGCCATTGCCGAATTATCGCCTTCGTTACTTGCAGCATGGTAGATGCCTGAACGAGCAGTAAGCAAGTTTCTTATGGTTGCCTTTTTTTCTATCGGAAGCAAGCCGCCAATGTCATCAAGCTGCATTTGTTTTAAAGTTGTATTTAGGATAATTGTTCCATTTTGTACGAATGGACCATACAACATTGAAAGAATGCTTTTTCTGCAGGAAGCCAAATAACTTATCTCTTCAATATCTCCATAATTAAAAAGTATTTTCCCTGATTGAATCACCAACATGCCTGTTGCATTCGTGCTGTCAATAATAAATGATTTTAATTTATTAAGACTGTCATCGTTCCAACCTTTTTTAGATATATCATTAATGAATTCCCAGGAACTGTCAGGATAAACATAACTTTTGCTTTGAGTGAGTGAGGATTGAGAGAAGGCTAAGTAAGGTATAAGAAATAAAAGCAACGTCAACTTGTTCATATACATTACTGAATTTGAAAGGTCATTTTAAATTACCGCTAACGTTGACGGCTTGCTGCTGTGCTGGAATTCATTGCTCGTCCAGCCCGGAACCGCAGCCGATTTGAAAAACTAAAGTTGAAGTTATGAACTAAAGCTGAAAATTGAACGTCGAGCCCGAACTGAAGATGATAGCGACTTGCAGCCGATTGTTACTACGTCAGCCAGCATAGCAGCAAACCGAATGTTGTAGGTAGTGCTTCTGCCTGTTATTTACTTTTTAGCTCTCTAATTTCTGCAATCAATCGTGGTATATCTTGTCGAGCATTTGCAATGAAGTCATAGTCGAAATCAGTAGCTCCTGTCATTTCGATGTCTTCGCCCCGACTGCCTTCAGTTCCTGTCATTATAAAGTCTGAACCACTTTCATGGTCTCTACCTTCAATGTAAGCTTTCCATGGTCCTGCTTGAGCCAAGTTTGCTCTTTGTTCAATTTGTATCAGTTCTTCTTCTGTAATCATTTATTTGATGCGATTAAATTATGTTACCTGAGATTTCGTTCTCCATCTTTGTCACAAATGAAAAGCACTTGTTCATTGTAATCATACACGTAGCATTCAATTTCCGGATTGTCGTTGACTTGTTTTATACTGAACTCCCTTGCTTCGTCGTAAGAATTGAATATTTCGTAAGCATCTGAAATGTGTTCCCCGACTAAATACAAGGATTTATTATTCTTCAGCACATGTCCTGTAGAAAATTCAGCCTGTCCGACTGCAAATTGATATTGAGATAATTTGGGTTTGTCCACTTTGTTGCTATTCAAAACTGTTGCAAAAGCATTACCTACAACACTTTGTATTTCTGTTATAAGATGTAAGTTAAAAATAAAATAATATTCATTATCAGGCATTTGCAATTATACTTTTTGTATTGTCGTTAGGTCAATCCGATCTCCGGATCTTTTATTTGCTGTTTTTAATGCCTGGCCAGTAATCCTGCCCAGGAAAATAGCAATACGTGGCTATGATTAGCAAGAGGATCCAGAATAAGGTTCTTCCAAAGAGAATCTTGTAACATTCTTTTTGATTCCACTCCGGGAAAAACAAGATTCTTTTTTCATGGAGAACCTCCTTTGGTTGCGCAGCAACTATTTTTGAATATTGTTCATACCTTCAGTTACGATCCTTGTCATAGGAAGAGTATCCGGCCGGGGCGGAAACTATTTATTCATAAATTATACGGAAAAAATTCGCAATTCACCTTGCGTATTTACTTGTCAAAGTAATCTTTCAGAATTTTTTCAGCAAACGCGGAAACTTCTTTTCCAAATATTGCAGGATTGGCAACAATTTGCTTGAGTTGAGGTTTTAATTGCCCCCTGGCGCCATCATTATTTTTACCGGCCAGGATTTTTTTATAGGAAAAATTTTTCATATCGGCAATCGTGGCCGACAATTTTCCGGCCTTGAATTTCGCGGTAATAAATTCTCTTAATGCTGTGGTATCCCGGATTAAAGTTTCATAATGGGGTTCATTATTAGTTAGCTCCAAATAAATATGTGTGCAATTACATAAGTACGTACCGGCATCTCGGCGCTAAAAGTATTTTCCTCATTATCAGCGGGGGGTTCATCTTTATTTAAAGTATCCTGGATCAAGGGGGCAATTTTATCCAAAAATTCTTTTATATCCTCGTTAGGCGATATCTCTCTTTTTTCAAAGAGGGCAACAAGTTCTTGTTTGGCCTTTTTATTTTCGATAACTTTTTTAAAAACAGAAAGTGTCAGGGATTTTTTATTTACAGATGTCTGTTTTGAGATTTCATGGTTAATCTCACCGGAAAGATTATGCAAATACAATGAAGCCGTAATTGTAGGATCTTCCTTTTTACAGGATGAAAATGAATCACCTGGATTTTATATACTTATAGGGAGTAGGATTGAAATCATAACGAAAACCTTGTATTACCCAATTTTCATGCAACTGTTTCCATTTATTCTTTAAAGATGAAAAGATGGAAAGGAGATAGAAATTAAAGAAAGATTAAATATTTGTATGTGGAACTATAAAGAGATTCAATAAACAGAAGAACAATCAGGCCACCGGCTTTCAACTGCCTGAATCTAATTCATGCAAATTGTGGATAAATTTTATAGAGATATTTTTTTGCCGATAAGGCCCCTGATTCTTCGAACTGGTTTTACCTAAGTTTTACCTAACAAAAAGTAAATATGTATTTAATATATAAAACACCTGTAGACTAGTGGAGAGTATCGGGGTCGAACCGACGACCTCTTGCATGCCATGCAAGCGCTCTAGCCAACTGAGCTAACCCCCCTTTGTGGATGCAAATATAATTCTTCCATCAATCCCCCCATATTTCTTCTTTGCCCTCGAGCCAAAGTTTTACCAGGGTATTAGATACGGATTTCGGCCGTTCCAGTGGAAAGCCTAAAGCCCTGTCCCAGCAAAGGCTTGCCAGTACGCCCAATGACCTGGCTACGCCGAACAGCACGGTATAAAAATCATATTCTACCATCCCATAATGCACCAACAGCGCGCCGCTATGCGCATCAACATTAGGCCATGGATTTTTTATTTTTGCCATGGACTGCAATATGGGCGGAACGGTTTTATAAATGTTCCAGACCGTTTGCACCAGCGGATCATCGGGCATATGTTTTTTGCCAAATTCCATTTGGGCTTCAAACCTTGGATCGGTTTTACGCAAAACCGCATGCCCATATCCCGGAACAACTTTTCCTTCGGAGAGCGTCTTCTTCACATATTCTTCAATCTGTTCACTTGTCGGAAGCTCAGTTTTAAGGTCTTCACGCATTTCGAAGATCCATTTAATTACCTCCTGGTTGGCGAGGCCATGTAACGGGCCGGCCAACCCATTCATTCCGGCAGCAAACGCGAGATAAGGATCGCTTAATGCAGACCCCACCAAATGTGTGGCATGTGCAGATACATTACCGCCTTCATGATCACAATGTATGGTCATATATAATCGCATCAAATCTTTAAAACTCTCATCTTCGAAGCCCATCATATGTGCAAAATTTCCCGCCCAGTCCAACAAGCCATTTGGCTGAATATGATTTCCAAATTTATACTTACGGCGATAGATATAAGCAGCAACCCGCGGCAACCTTGCGATAAGATCCATGGAATCATCAAAAACGGCGGCCCAGTAATCTTTCTTGTTCATACCAGCAGCGTATTGTTTTGCAAAATGACTTTCTGTTTGCAAAGCCATTATCGCTACTACAAATTGTGTCATAGGATGCGCACTTAAAGGCAACGCGTCTATTGTATTAAATACATGGCCGGGTACATGGCTTCGGCGCTGCCACACGTTACTCACATGCTGCACATCTTCTTCAGTCGGTAATTCGCCTACCAGCATCAAATAAAACAAACCTTCAGGCAATGGCTCACTGCCGCCTTCCGCCTTAGGCAATTTTTCTCTCAATTCCGGGATAGAATAGCCACGGAACCTTATGCCATCCTGTGAATCGAGTAAAGATGTTTCTGTTATCAGGCCTGTCATACCGCGCATTCCCTGGTATATCTGCGACAGCTTTACTTCGCCAATAATTTTTTCTCCATGCTCTTTCAATATGTCTTTTACTTCTGCAGACATACTATCAGCTTTTCTCTTAAATCTGTCCTTAATTACGCCCATGTAAAAAAAATTTAAAAATTTGTGAATGCTTTTTGTATACAAAAATGAAGAGACCTAAAGTTAACGTTACAACGAATGTTAAACAAATGAAATATTAAATTATTCGGATTAATAACACAAAAATAAACCGGGACTTACCGGGAATTGCGACGATATAAATACCAGGCAAGAATGCCAAAAATTACATTGGGCAACCACGCGGCTATAATAGGATTAAAGTTTCCCTTTACAGAAAATACAGTCGAGAACCTGCTTACCAAAATATATAAAACACATATCATTACGCCTACGGCTAAATGGAAACCGCTGCCACCGCGAATTTTCTTTGAAGCAATCGATGCTCCTATAATAGTTAAAATAAAAACCGATACGGGGTTTGCATTCCTGTTATGTTTTTCGAGCAATAACGTATTTACATCCTCTGCACCCCGTATTTTCTCCAGGTTAATAAATTCTTCGAGCTCAGGTGTAGATAATTTGTCTTTCATGTATTCATCGCGCTGCAGGTCACGGGGCTTAAAATTGAAATTCATTTGCCTCGTGTTGATCTGCGCAACCTGCGATCTTAATCCGTTGATGTGCCGCTCTATCACATTATCCAGGCGCCATTTCCTGGCAGCAGTATCCCATGTAATTGACTGGGACCTTAGATTATAAATAAGGCTGGTATTATTAAATCTTTGAATAAAAAAATTATTGCCGGTCCGGTTTATGGTATCGTAATACCTTACACCTGCATAAGAAAATGAATCGAGCTTGAAATATTTATTACTGATCGTGGAAGTATTCTCATAACCTCCATAATTAAAATCGATATACTTTGCATTGAATGTCGCCCATTTTTGGTTGGCTATCGGAAGAACATACTGGTTGCACCACCATAAAAAAACGGTAAATAATAATCCGCCAAACATGTAAGGCCTCAATAAACGGCCGAAGGTCACACCACTGCTTAAAATAGCAATAATTTCTGAACGCCCCGCCATTATAGAAGTAAAATAAATTACAGAAAGAAAAATAAAAAGAGGGAAAAGCATGGCATCAATGCGGGGAATAAAGCCAAAGTAATACTGCGTGATAATCATAGCAAGCGGCAGTTTTGCTTTTGCAAAATCGTCTGTCTTTTCACTTAAATCCACAATTACAACAAGCACGGTAAGCGCCATGAGAAAAAAGAAAAATGTAATAAAAAACTTCTTAAGTATGTACCAGTCAATAATTTTCATACCCTATCAATGTAGGAATTGTTAAGCATCAAATATAATTCAGGTTTAAAGTTCAAACTTGAAGGTTGAAGGTTCAGATTTTTGAAATTTCATTGTTTCTTTTTGGCAACCAAAAGGTACGAGTCCTTAATAAACTCTTTCAATTGTGTAGCGGTTAAAGTTCCATCTACAATTATCGTATTCCAGTGTTTTTTATTCATATGGTAACCCGGTAATATAGCGGGGTATTGTTCACGCAATTCCACTGCATATTCAGGATTACATTTTACATTGAATTGTAATACTTCGGATGTAAGTGAGGCCAGCAAAAATATTTTGTTATTCACTTTAAAAACAATAGTATCATTTCCGAAAGGAAAACTTTCAGATGCGTTTTTCAACGATAATGCATAATCCCTTATTTCTTCTATATTCATCTGGAATAAATGATGAAGTACAAAAATACGCATGCTACCATTCACTTGCAGCGCTTTTGAACCCTCCTTTCAAGGGCATTGCGCTACGATTTTTTCTCAGGCCTCAGAATCCCAGTAATGACGTTCCCCGTAGAAAAAAATAACTTTGCTGCATCCTGCACATCCTTTTGAGTTAATGCATTTACATGCTTTTCATAGTTGATAAAATAATCAGGATCTTTTCCGGGGAAATAGAAATCTTCCAGTTTTGAAAGCCATGTTCCATTTTCCTTAATATCTACTTTGTATTTCTCGATCCATTGCTGCTTCACCTTTTCAAGATTTTCTTTTGAGGGGCCGTTTTTTATGAGATCCCGGATCTCTTTATTGGCAGCATACAAAAGGGTATCAACTTTTTCCGGGCCACAGGGAAGCTGCAGAAAAAATGTATAGTGCGGATAAGGAAGCTTTTCAAACTGAGCCTGTGTTCCGCCGCCATAAATGCCCTGTATTTTTTCTCTTAATTCTTCAATAATCCTGATATTTAATATTTCACTTACGGCATCCGCTTTGAGATCCATAGCATCGCTGTAGGGCATCTCGCCATTATAAATAGCCAGGATAAGGCTCTTTTGCTCTTTGCCTTTATTTACATTAATCGTTATTTTCCCATTGACCGGCCTTACCTTATTATCGGTGTAAGTGAATTTTTTGGAGGTAGAGGGCAGGCTGGCAATGTATTTTTCAATTAGTGGCTGCAGGTCATTTTCCTTAAAGTTGCCTACAAACGTAAAGTGCATACCATTTGCATCTCCAAATTTTTCTTTGTAAATCTCCATGACCCTGTATGGATCTACCTGGTCAAAATATTCAGGTTTTGGAATGGCAACCGGCGCCAATGGATTATTGTTATAAATGGTTTTATAAATGGTATCGATAAAAGTTACCTGCGGATTTGCACTCAGGAAAGCAAGCTGCGCTTTATTTTTTTGAACATAAGATTTAAATAAACCGGTATCCAGTCGCGGAGCAGTAAAATATAAATGTATAAGCTGCATCATAGATTCGATATCTTTTACCGAGCTGTTACCGTTCATGCCTTCTGAAATGTCAGAAATAACCGGAGTTACTTTCACTGTTTTCCCCGTAAGCGCTTTATGTAAATCAACGGGAGAAAAATTTCCTACACCCATATTATTGATTACAGCGGCTGCATACTCCGCATTGTATTTATCTTTTATACCATAATTATTTTTACCACCCGGCCTCACAGCGCTCATTAATATTTCATCGTTTTTAAAATCAGTTGGCTTTAAAGTAACGGTTACTCCGTTATTCAGGGTAAGTTCTGTAGTACCTGATACGGCATTTTTTTTGGTGCTGATAATTTTGCCAGGTTTTGGTATTGTTGTCATTAATGACGAGGAAATTACTTTTTCTTCATAAGGTTTAATATCCATTTTTTCAACAGACGCAGCAACGGCAAGAAGTTCATCGCCTGTCGGCAATTCTTTCCCTGCCGAAGGTTCGGGCCCTGTAAGCGCAATAAACTGGTTGGAGTTTTGCTGAAGCTTTTTGCCAATATTATTTACATCTTCAATAGAGATTTTTGGAAGCAATTCTTTATAATAACTATTTTCTTTTTCAATTCCGGGAATAGGTTCCTGTGTTAAAAAGTTCCGAATGTATTCTTCTGCATAATTGCCGGATTCCGTTTTATTTTTTTCATTATACATCTGTTCCATTCCGGTGAGCATGTCGCTTTTTGCCCTGTCGAGCTCAGGTTTTGTAAAGCCATATTTCTTTACTCTTTCCAATTCTTCTTCGAATGCCCTGAGCCCTGTTGTAGCATCTTTATCACCCGTTCCTATTGTTCCGCTAAAAGACTCGTATCTGCCGTGCATAAGACCCGAAATTTCCGAAAGCATAAATGAAAGGAGGATTTTCTTTTTGTGTAAGCTCACGAAGCCGCTGATTTAAAAGTGTTGTAAAAATTTCTTTTGTAAGATCCTCTTTGTAATCTCCTAGTGTTAAGGAAGGGGGTAGTTTTTCAGACGAATAATTTACAATCAATGAATAGCTGGTCGCTTCTTTATCCGTAACCACTTTGCTTTCATTTTTTTGATAAGGAGGCACCGGGGCATATATTCTTGGCCGTTCATTTTTGGGATTGGTCAACCCGCTGAAATATTTTTTTATAAGCTCTTCGGCTTTACCGGGCTCAATATCGCCTACCACAATTACAGCCATCAGATCGGGCCGGTACCAGTCTTTATAAAACCTTCGGATGGTATCATAATTTTGACTTTTTATAATGCTGTCAAGGCCTATCGGAAGCCTGTTTGCATATAGTGAGCCTGCAAATAGCTGCGGATAAATTTTTCTGAACATACGGTCATGTGCGCCTTTACCCAGCCTGCTCTCTTCCAAGACTACGGGACGCTCACCATCTATGTCTTCATTTTTATAAGTTACATTATGCGCCCAGTCTTCCAGTATCTGGAATCCTGTATCAATATTTCCCGGCTTATCAGTAGGAATAGGGAGAATGTATATCGTTTCATCAAAGCTGGTATACGCATTCAAATCGTTTCCGAATTTCACCCCTATTGATTGCAGAAAAGAAATGATGCTCATTCTTCTGAAAATGTGTGGTGCCATTGAATGCCATGTGTTCGCTTAAATGCGCAATGCCCTGCTGGCTGTTGTCTTCAAGGATTGAGCCTGCATTTACAGCAAGCCTGAGTTCTACTTTTTGTTCGGGCTTTTTATTTTGCCTTATATAATAAGTAAGCCGTTGCCAAGCTTTCCAATCTTCACGTGGGGATCAACAGGCAATGTGTCGGTAAGGTTTTGCTGTGCAAAAAGTGATGATGAAAAAACAAAAGAAATATAAGATAAGCTAGCCTGAATAACTTCATAAGAAATATAAATTTTTAATAATGTATTGAATCAAATATGACAAATATAACGGACTCGCCATCAAACATTTTCCTAAAAAGAAAATTAATCGTTAAAAATATACAGGGATATGGCGAAATAATAATCATCAGAGGATGAAAAATCGTAAATGCAGCAGATCTGCTGCTCAATTATTCCTGGTAAGCAGATATAAACACCTTTGCAAACTATCCTTCCAAAAAGGAATGTCTTTTTTAAGCATGTTGGTAATTTTTGAAGTATCTAAAACCGAATGATGGGGGCGCTTTGCGGCGGTAGGATATTGTGAAGTTATTACCGGGTTAATTTTACAGGAACTGTTTATGTACTCTTTTATTGCCGTAGCAAAATTAAACCAGGTCGTAACTCCGCTATTGCAATAGTTTATGATGCCGCTATAATCGGCATTATGTTCCGGGTGCTCGATAAAGCTCATAATTATTTCAGCTAAATCCGCCGCGTAAGTAGGGCTTCCATACTGATCATTAACAACATTGATACTTTCTTTCTCCTTAAACAACCTCAGCATGGTTTTTACGAAGTTGTTTCCATAAGCCGAATATACCCATGAAGTCCTGATGATAAGCGCTGAGGGATAACGATCGAGGATTAATTGCTCACCTTTGAGCTTTGACCATCCATATACATTTAACGGTGCAACCGGATCTTCTTCTTTTAAGGATACTGAAGTGCTGCCGTCATAAACATAATCTGTAGAAATATGAATTAATTTTGTTTGATAATCGCTGCAAGTTGATGCAAGCGTACCAGCGGCATCCGCATTGATAAGAAATGCCTTTTCTTTTTCACTTTCAGCTTTATCAACAGCAGTGTAAGCGGCGCAGTTGATACAGAAATCTACAGATTGCTTCTCAAAAAATGTTTTTAATGCAGTGGTATTTTCAACGGGCAAGATCATTCTTTGTAGTGAATAAAAAATTATAAGATGGATATTTTGCAGAAAGTTGTCGTATCTCGCTTCCAAGCTGCCCGTTGGAACCGGTGACCAGTATGGTAATTCTATCATCAGCAGAAGCTATCATATTCTTTGTTTAGCTATTGAAAACAAAATTATTTCTGCAATTTTCAAGAGAAGATTGATTGGAATCTTTTTCTGAAACGCTTACACTTTCCGGAGGCACCTGCCAGTTAATATTTAATGAAGGCTCATTCCATGAAAGGCCGGCTTCACTTTCTTTATGATAAAATACATCGCATTTATAAAATACTTCCGCTGTTTCGCTTAACACAGAATAACCGTGTGCAAAACCTTTTGGAACTAAAAGCTGTTTTTTATTTTCCGCAGATAATTCTATACGTATATGGCTTACCGTAAGTTGGCGAATTTTTCCTGATGTCAACAACCACGTCAAGGATCGTACCGCTTAAAACGCGGATTAATTTTGTTTGGGCATGCGGCTCCAATTGATAATGCAACCCGCGGATTACTCCAAAAGAAGAACTGGCCTGGTTATCCTGAACAAAATCAATTTCGATCCCTTCAGCGGAAAAAAGTTTTTGATTGTAGCTTTCAAAAAAATAACCTCTTTTATCTTTTAATACAACCGGAATAAAAACCTGTAAGCCCGGAAAATCTGTTTTAACAAAAGGCATGTTTGAATTTTATGTGTTGATCTTGACTGTTAGTTCTGGCCGATTGGTTTTGAAATATTCTATTGTTTTAATAAGCCCCGTATCAAATTTTGTTGTAGGCTCATACTCTAAAAGCTTTTTTGCCTGCGAAATATCAGCAAGCGAATTTTGAATGTCTCCTTCTCTTGGCTTGAGATGAATGGGCTGCTGGTTACTTCCAAAGTATTCCCTGATCTTATTGAACAAATAATTGACAGAATAGTTTTCACCAACCGCAACATTGTATACTTTATTGACCGCCTCATCATTGGTAGTGAGCATGCCTTTGATATTTACCTGGACAGCATTTTCAACAAAAGTAAAATCCCTTGTCTGGTTACCATCACCATTTATATAAGCCGGGAGGTTATCTTTAATGGCTTTTACAAAAAGCGGAATTACAGCAGCATAGGGCCCGTCGGGATCCTGCCTTGGCCCAAATATATTGAAGTACCTGAAACCAATTATCCTGATATTATAAACATCTGCGAAAACGGAAGCATACAATTCATTGGCTTTTTTGCTTACTGCATAAGGCGATAAGCAATTGCCTGTTCTTTCTTCTGTTTTCGGAAGTGAAGGCTCATCGCCATAAACTGACGAGGAAGATGCATACACAAACTGCCTGACATTATTTTCAACGGCTGCTTTTAGTATGTTTACAAAACCTCCAACATTTACATCATTGGTATAAAAGGGTTCTTTTATAGAGCGGGGTACAGAACCCAATGCAGCCTGGTGACTTACATAATTTATGCCTTCACATGCCTTGCGGCAAGTTTCGATGTTCCTGATGTCCCCTTCAATAAATTCAAATGCATTATAGTGCTGTAAGATATCAACATTCGATTCAAAACCATTTGTCATATTATCCAATACTCTCACTTTACCTGCCCCGTTTTTAAGCAGGTATTCAGCAATATGGCTGCCTATAAACCCGGCGCCTCCTGTTATAAGAAAAGATGAGGTGCTTAAATCCTGAGCGTGAAATAGATTTTGCAATGTATGTTTTTGTTTATTAGTTTATTAGTTTATTGGTTTATTGGTTTATTGGTTAGAAGTTTAGTTTGTTCTTTCTTATCGCATACTCTTCTTGCCTCCAGATGTTTCAGGGCGCATCACAGACTCCAGTATGTTCTGCTGGTTATTTTTCCCCGGTACACACCCTTTAAATCTGCAATAATTGCATTTGGCTTCGTGATAGAAGAAAGGCAGCGTCATCCATATTTGCATAGGTTTTGTGAGGAACCGTAATAATCACTGCTTCATAATCATTGGCCAGGTCGGCTTTAAGCCCAAATCCATATTCATGCTTAAGCTGCGTCGCTGCTTGCATGCGGATCTGTTACATGAACCTGCAAGGAATAGGATTGCAATTCTTTAACCACATCAGCAACTTTCGAATTCCGGATGTCGCTTACATTTTCCTTAAATGTTGCTCCCATTACCAAAACCTTCGCATGTTTTACATCACCATTGTTTTGGATGATGTGCTGCAAAACTTTCTTGGCTACATAACCTGCCATTCCATCATTTATTGAACGGCCTGCAAGTATTACCTGCGAATTATAACCGAGTTCTTTTGATTTATAAGTGAGATAATAAGGATCTACGCCTATGCAATGCCCGCCAACAAGCCCGGGCTGAAACTTCAAAAAATTCCATTTTGTTCCGGCCGCCTCAAGTACTTCGAAAGTATTAATATTCATTCTATCAAAAATAATAGAGAGTTCATTCATCAAGGCAATATTAAGGTCTCTTTGAGTGTTCTCAATAATTTTTGCCGCTTCAGCTACTTTAATACATGATGCCCGGTAAACACCTGCGGCAACTACAAGCTCATAAACTTTCGCGATTGTATCAAGGCTTTCTTCATCGCAACCGCTCACTACTTTAATAATGCTGGAAAGCGTATGTTCTTTATCTCCGGGATTTATCCTTTCCGGTGAATACCCTAATTTAAAATCAATGATATTCTTCAAGCCTGATAATTTTTCAATGACAGGCAGGCAATCTTCTTCAGTACAGCCAGGATATACTGTACTTTCAAATACGACATAGTCTCCTTTCTTAATAACCTTGCCGATTGTGTCACTTGCCATTTGCACCGGGATGAGATCAGGAACGTTGTGCTCATCAACAGGTGTTGGAACAGCCACTATGAAGAAATTGGCCTGGCGCAATGTATCTAAGCTGCAGGTAAATTCTATATCGCAATTTTCAAATGCTTCCTTATCCAGTTCCTTGCTTGGATCAATACCCTGCTTCATCATTTCTATCCTGTCGGCATTTATATCAAATCCTATCACAGAGATTTTTTTTGCAAATTCAAGAGCAATCGGCAGCCCAACATATCCAAGGCCTATTACAGCCAGTTTTTTTTTCTTATCTATTAAATTTTTATACATGCTGTTAATTTCAGAGTTAAGTGTTTCCATGGTACAGGAATGAGTGTTATGCGGATTAATATTTACGGTAAATCATTTGTTTTCATTAAAAAGGCCCCTGCGAACAAATTCTTTGGGAAGTTTAAATAGTTCTTCTTTCGGCAATGATTTAAAATATTCGTAAGTTATTTTTAGCCCTTCAGCCCTGTTTACTTTTGGCTCCCATCCTAAGAGTTCTTTTGCTTTTGAAATATCGGGTTGCCTTTGTTTAGGATCGTCCTGTGGCAAAGGCATGATAGACTATTTTTTGCTTTGTTCCTGTAAGAGCAATTATCTCTTCGGCAAATTCTTTTAATGTAATCTGGTCAGGGTTGCCAATGTTCACCGGCATTACATAATCACTCAGTAAAAGCCGGTAAATGCCTTCAATCAAATCATCCACATAACAAAAACTTCTTGTCTGGCTGCCATCTCCAAAAACAGTAAGGTCTTCACCACGAAGCGCCTGGCCTATAAAAGCGGGCAAAGCCCTGCCATCATTTAGTCTCATCCGGGGGCCATAAGTATTAAATATTCTTACAATTCTTGTTTCCAAGCCATGAAAAGTATGATAGGCTATTGTGATGGCTTCCTGGAAACGCTTGCCTCATCATATACACCGCGGGGGCCCACGGGGTTTACATTGCCCCAATACTCTTCATTTTGCGGATGTACTTTTGGGTCGCCATATACTTCACTTGTAGATGCAACTAAAATTCTTGCTCTTTTTGAAAGGGCAAGGCCAAGACAATTATGAGTTCCAAGAGAACCGACTTTTAAAGTCTGAATCGGAATTTTTAAATAATCAATTGGGCTTGCTGGAGAAGCAAAATGGAAAATATAATCAAGCTGGCCGGGAATATGAATGAATTTTGAAACATCAGCATGATAAAATTCAAACTCCTTCAAGTTTAAAAAGATGCTGAATATTTTTCAAATCACCCGTAATAAGATTATCCATGCCTATTACATGCATTCCTTCTTTGATAAACCTGTCGCAAAGATGTGAGCCTAAAAAGCCTGCAGCTCCTGTAATAAGAATTCTTTTTTTTGGCACTTTGATTTAATTTAAACACGAATTTTTAACGCACGAATTATGCGAATTATACGAATTACATCTTAAACGAACTACACGAGTTTCTATCGCTGCCAGTTACCATTGGCACATTGGCTAATTAGCACATTAGCACATTAGCTACATTAGCATTCTAATTAGCTAATTGTACCACTCTTCTTCCTACGCTTTCATAATGAAAGCCGATTCTTCCATTTGATATAATTCAAAAAGATTTCTGCCATCGAAAATAACCGGATTTTTTAAAAGCGATTTCATCTTATCAAAATCCGGTGTCCGGAATTCGCTCCACTCTGTTGCGATCAATAATGCATCCGCATCTTTCAATGCATCATACTGGTTGTCAACATAAGTAATTTTATCTCCGATTTCCTTTTTTACATTCTCCATTGCTTCAGGGTCAAAGGCAACAATGATGGCACCGTCTGCTGTTAACTCTTCAATTATTTTTAATGACGGCGCTTCACGTATATCATCCGTATTTGGCTTAAAAGCCAATCCCCATAAGGCAAATTTCTTACCCTTGATATCATTTTTAAAATACGAATTTACTTTTGGCAAAAGGTGGATTTTTTGATTTTCATTCACCTCCATTACTGCCTCCAATATTTTAAAATCATAACCCGCCTGGTGCGCAGATTTCGATAACGCTTTTACATCTTTCGGGAAACAGCTTCCGCCATAGCCAATGCCGGAAAATAAAAATCTTTTGCCGATCCTCTCGTCACTGCCTATTCCTTTCCTGACCATATCCACATCGGCCCCAAACCTTTCACACAACTGGGCAATCTCATTCATGAAAGAAATTTTTGTTGCAAGAAAAGCATTGGCTGCATATTTTGTAAGCTCTGCAGATTTTTCATCCATATAAATAATAGGATTTCCCTGGCGCACAAAAGGCGCATATAGTTCTCCTAATAGTTTCTGCGCCCTTTCGGATGAAGTTCCAATCACCACCCGGTTCGGCTTCATAAAATCTTCTACAGCTACGCCTTCACGCAGAAACTCGGGATTGCTTACTACATCAAATAATTCTTCGCCGTTATCAATATTTCTTTATGTAAACCTTGGAGGATCGTGCGGTTACTTTGTCTGCTGTGCCAACAGGAACTGTACTTTTATCAATAATTATTTTATAATCGTCTTCTTGCAATAAGGCGCCAATATTTTTTGCTACATCCAATACATATTTTAAGTCCGCACTGCCATCCGCATCCGGTGGTGTAGGCAATGCGAGGAAAATTATCCCGGCATCTTTTATCCCTTCTTCGAGCGAAGTTGTAAATTTCAATCGCCCCTCTTTTTCATTTCGTTCAAAAATTTTTTCAAGGCCCGGCTCATAGATCGTTACTTTGCCCGAAGATAATTTTTTTACTTTCTGTTCGTCAATATCGACACATGTAACCCTATTACCGGTTTCTGCAAAGCAAGTGCCTGTTACCAGTCCTACATAACCTGTTCCTATTACTGCAATATTCATGTCCTATTAAGTTAACTTATTTACGAATTCTAAAACTTTGCCTGTTATAAAGCTTTGTTGTTCTTCATCCAGTTCTGTATGTATGGGCAATGAAATTACTCTTTCTGTAAGCCAGTCTGTTTTTTCAAGATTAAAATCTCCGCCACCAAATGCGGCAAACATTTTTTGCCGGTGTGCCGGCACAGGATAATATAACATGGAAGGAATATTATTTTCAGCCAAAAAATCCGTAAGCCTTTCCCTGTCGCTTTGCGGATTATCTATATTTTCAAGAATAAGCAGTGTATTGATGAAACACATGTTTGCAATAACCAGCACGATAAGGAGTAGTGATCTTATCATGGCCTGCAAAGGCGTTGTCATAATAATCGGCAGCTTTCCTTCTTGCGTCAATATAACTATCCAACAACGGTAATTTAATATTTAATATTGCAGCCTGCAATGCATCAAGCCTTGAATTGCAACCCACCATTTCATGGTAATACCTTGTTTTCTGGCCATGATTGGCAATCATTTTCAATTTTTCGGCAAGGGCATCATCATTGGTAAAAATAGCTCCGCCATCACCATAACAACCCAAATTTTTACTGGGAAAAAATGAAGTACAACCAATTGTGCCAATAGTTCCTGATTTTTTTGTTGTCCGTCTTTAAAATAATAATCGCCTCCAATTGCCTGTGCATTGTCTTCAATTACATATAAATTGTGCTCTTCGGCTATCGTCCATTATTGCTTCCATATCGGCCGAATGGCCATATAAATGAACAGGAACGATCGCTTTGGTTTTTGGAGTTATCGCATTCTTGATAGCTTCAGCATCAATACAAAATGTTTTAGTGTCCACTTCTACAAAAACAGGTTTCAGCTTTAGCAGGGCAATCACTTCGGTAGTGGCCACATAAGTAAAGGAAGGAGTAATTACTTCATCTCCGGGCTGAAGGCCCAGGGCCATCATGGCAATCTGGAGGGCATCTGTACCATTTGCACATGGAATTACATGCTTTACTCCCAGGTATTGAGACAGATTTGCCGCAAAGGAATTTACCTGTGGGCCCACCAATAAATACCGAACTTTCCAATACATCCAGCACTGCTTTATCCACTTCAGTTTTTATTTTGTGGTACTGCTGCTTTAAATCCACCATTTGGATGGGCCTCATAATAACTTATTTTTAAAGGCGGCAAAGATAGCAATTGATACAGGAATAGGAAATTAGAAATTATCACGCATATATTCTCCGGAAGAAATTAGATTTGTATGAAAACAATCCGGCTTGATTATACTTTACAATCTCTTTCTTGCAATTTATTCAGCAGGCATCCTCATTGCTTCACCCTGGAATAAAAAAGCAAAACTGTGGGTTAAGGGAAGAAAGAAGCTTTTTAAAAATGCTACAAAACTACTACACCCTCCGGGCAAAAAACGGTATGGATGCATTGTGCCAGCCTGGGAGAATTTGAACAGGGCAGGCCGGTATTGAAAAAAATAACAGGAAGACTTTCCGGGAATTTCTATTGTAATAACTTTCTTTTCTCCATCAGGGTATGAAATTGCCGTTAATGATAAAGATTTCAAACAGGTTTTTTATCTTCCCATGGATTCTCCTTCCCATGCGAAAAAGCTAATTGATATTATAAAACCTGATTTGGTGCTTTGGGTAAAATATGAATATTGGTTTTATTACCTGAGAGAATTAAAGAAGAGAAATATCCCTGTTTTACTTATTTCAGGAGTATATAGAAAAAGCCAGCCATTTTTTAAATGGTATGGAAAATTCTGGCACAAGATGCTTAGGGCATTTACTCATTTTTTTGTACAGGAAACCGCTTCGAAACTACGTTTGGAAAAATTAATTCCTGCCGAAAAAATTACAGTTTCCGGAGATACAAGGTGTGACCGTGTAATCAATATTGCAGAAAATTTTACAGAAGTGCCGGGTATTGAAGATTTTTGTAAAGGTCAAAAGGTGATTGTCACAGGAAGTACCTGGGAAGATGATGAAGCAGAATGGATTCATTTTGTAAAGCTGCATCCTGAGATAAAATTCATATTCGCACCGCATGAAATAGATGCAGAAAATCTTGCCTTTGTAAAAAAAGAATTTCCGGGATCTATTTTGTATTCGGAGTGGGTAGCAGGTAGCAAGTATCAGGTAGCAGGTAGCAGGGATCAGGTAGCAGGTATCAGGTATCAGGTAGCAGGTAGCAGGACGAGCCCGGAATCAGGAAATGCCGCTCCGCACTGTCTTATTATTGACAATATCGGTATGCTTTCCAGGCTGTATAAATATGCAACGATCACTTATGTAGGGGGCGGCTTTGGATATAATGGGCTTCATAATATTCTCGAAGCGGCAGTGTATGGCAAGCCGGTAATTTTTGGCCCCGAATATGACAAAAATTTTGAAGCTGAAGAATTAATTGATTGTTCAGGAGCAATAAGTATTGAAAATGCACTGGAACTTGAAAAAGTCGTAAATCATTTATTCAATAACGAAGAAGAAATTGCAACCCGCGGAGCTGCGGCAAAAAATTATGTCTACAAAAATGCAGGCGCCACACAAAAAATTATTTCGTTCATTCAAAAGAACCGCCTTCTTACCAATTGATCAAATTGTTTTACAATAGGATCAGCTATCCACCCAGCCTATCTTTACTTTTAATTCTCTCCTGATCCAATATTCTGCTTCAGCATGTATTGAAAAATTCTGGATGGTTTTAATACTTCGTTCATACATGGCTTCATCGCCCCTGAATAATTCATTTATAAATAAAAAGCGGTCATTAATTCCAATAGCTTTCTTAAGATCTTTGATAGGAGCCTCAGTGAGTTTATCAGAAAGCTCGATTTTTATTTCCTTTAAGCTTATCATTCAATGATTCGGGATATTCAAAAGGTATTTCGTTCTTTGAGAAATTTGGTTTTGTCAATGGAGTTTGATGAGAAAGTGTAGGGATATCTTCAATGGGATCATAAACAAATGGCGGCCTTGCATTGGTCACCATTGAATTAACTGCTTCTGCATTTCTTTTTATCTGTTCAAGTTCTTCCTCAATCTCTTTCTCATCTACCTGTAAAACTTCGATCACTTTTTCTTCTGACTAGCCTGAAACATTTTTGTTTGAACCTGCGCCGGCTATTTCAGGCTGGAATGCATTTAAAGACATGGGCATAATTACCGAAACTTTATCTCCTGGTCACTTCCTTGCTTATAGCTGACTGGCTTTGTAATTCGGCCTGCAACATTTGCACGGTATGCAAAAGCATTTGAGCAGATGCATTTTCCTCAAGTTGCCGTTGTAAATTTTTTATGAGTGTTGAAACTCTTTCCATGTAGAAGATATGATTGAAGATTTTGGATTTTTGCAGGTATTAAATGTTTGTTTTGATTTAACGAAAATTCATTTTAACCTTGCAATTATAGCTAAGGTACAAATTGAATTTAAAATGAAATACAAAATATGTTTATAGAACCTAATTTTAAAGGTGAGCGGCGGGGGTGGATAGAAGTGATTTGCGGAAGTATGTTCAGCGGTAAAACTGAAGAACTGATACGAAGGCTGAAGCGGGTGGAAATTGCCAACCTGCGGGCGAAAATATTTAAGCCGTCGCTGGATATGCGGTATGATGATATTAAAATTGTAAGCCATGATGAAAATAAAATTCAATCTACCCCTGTTGACTAATTCTCAAACAATTCTTTTGCTTGCACAGGATGTGGATGTAGTTGGCATTGATGAAGCCCAGTTTTTTGATGACCAGATAACGGGTGTTTGCGAACAGCTTGCATTGGATGGCATAAGGGTAATTGTAGCCGGGCTTGATATGGATTACCAGGGCAAACCCTTCGGCCAAATGCCCAACCTGCTGGCTATTGCAGATTATATAACGAAGCTTCATGCCATTTGTATGATATGTGGAAATATAGCTAATGTAAGCTATCAGGAAGATTGCCGTAGGCGGGCAGGTGCTTCTGGGGAGAAAGAATATTTATGAACCAAGGTGCCGGATATGTGCGGCGTTGGGATAGTTCAAAGTTCGGAGTTCAAAGTTCAAAGTTCGGAGTGTCTTGTCCTGATATAGGTTGACAGATTTTTAAACAAAAATCTGACATTTATTATGACAAGACAACAAAAAGTAACGACGCGGTATAGTATTAGCTTTAAGTTAAAAGTTGTTAAAGAAATAGAAGAAGAGGGACTAGGAATATCTGAGGCAGCCAGGCGATACGGGATAAAAGGAGGCAGCACCATTCAAAACTGGGTAAAACAACTGGGTAAAAATCATTTATTAAACAAAATAGTACGGATAGAAATGAAAGGGGAAAAAGACCGCACCAAAGAACTGGAGCATGAAATAAAAAGATTAAAAATAGCATTGGCAGATGCTACCATGGAGAAACATGCGTTGGAAACGCTGATAGAGATAGTGGATGAACATTATCAGACAGATGTAAAAAAAAATTTAGGACATCAACCATCGAAAGAACCAGTGAAAAAAAAGAAGGATGTTCGGTAGTAAAGCTGTGTTCTTATTTTGGATACAGCCGTTCGGGTTATTATAAATCACTAGAAGCCAAAACAACGGTAACATTACAGGAAGACATGGTAATAAGACTGGTAGAGGATATAAGACGCTATCAGCCGAGGATAGGGGGAAAGAAGCTCTATAAGCTGCTGAAGACTGATTTGGATAAGTGGAAAGGTCATATGGGCAGAGACAAGTTCTTTGATATTTTACGCAAACGAAAGATGCTGGTGAAAAGAAGAAAGAAGTATGTAACTACAACAGATTCCTATCATCGGTTTCATAAGTATAAAAACAAGTTGAAAGAAAGGCTTTTAACGGGTGCCAATCAGGCGTATGTAAGTGACATTACTTACCTGCGAACCGACGAAGGATTTGTATACCTGTTTTTGCAAACTGATGCCTGGTCCAGGAAGATAACCGGTTGGCAGATGTCTGATAGTCTTGCAATAGATGGAGCTATTCAGGCACTTAAAATGACAATAAAACAATGTAAAAAAACTCGGGGAGTTATTCATCATTCAGACAGAGGAATCCAATATTGCTGTAAGGAATATGTTGAAATATTAAAACGGCATGAAATGGAAATCAGCATGACAGAAGAAAATCATTGCTATGAAAATGCGATAGCAGAACGAGTAAATGGAATTTTAAAAGACGAGTTTTTATTGGACGCAAAATTTGCAAATAAAGCTGCTGCTTTCAAAGCAGTAAAAGAAGCCATAGAAAGTTATAACAGTCGTCGTCCACATTGGTCGTTGAACTTATTGACACCAGAGCAAATTCACAAAGCAGCGTAAACATCAATGGAATCAATGGTTTTAGCAGATATTCACAAATAAATGTGGAAATTAAAAAAGAAAAAAAAGTAACAAAAAAAAGAAAAAGATAATAATAGTAATACTGTCTACTTTTTTCAGGACAAGACAAAGTTCAAAGTTCGAAGTTCAAAGTTCAAAGTTCAAAGTTCAAAGTTCAAAGTTTGAAGTTCAAAGTTTAAAGTTTCAAAAACTACAAACTATAAACTATAAACTGACCTTCCAACTCAATACAAAACAATGTCAAAAATTATTACTTTATTAAAAAAGGATTTTTTGCTTGAACTCAGGCAACAGCATACTTTTTTTGGTATCTTATTATACGTGGCTTCGACTATTTTCGTTTTGTACCTGGCTATGGGGCAACCGGATAGCGCCGCATACAATGGCATATTCTGGATGATACAATTGTTTGTGTGTGTGAACGCAGTTGCAAAAAGCTTTTTACAGGAAAGCAAAGGCAGGATGCTTTATTATTTTTCCATAACAAGCCCGGTAAATTTTATAATTGCCAAGCTTATTTACAGCACGCTCGTTATGCTTTTCATGGTGCTGGTGAGCCTCTTATTATTTAGAATCTTATTGGGAAATCCTGTAAATAATTATTTTCAATTTATCGCGATCGCCTGCTTTGGCGGTATAAGCCTAAGCCTTGTTTTTACGTTAATGGCGGCAATAGCTGCAAAAGCTCAGCAAAACGCCGCAGTGATGGCCATTCTTGGATTTCCGTTGATTATACCACAGTTGCTGTTATTGATAAGGCTCTCAAAATCTGCCTTTGGCGAAGTATTTCGGGAAGGGGCGCTGATGCAAATTTCACTTTTATTAACTTCTTTGGATATCCTGGTCGTTGCATTGGCAATTGTGTTATTCCCGTTTTTATGGAAAGACTGAGTTAATTAGCTAATTAGCTAATGTGCTAATGTGGTAATGTGCTGATTCATTATGGTTCGGACTTTAAAAAAGTATCAAATTGGCTAATTGGCTAATTAGCTAATTAGCTAATTGCTGCTAATGTGCTGATTCATTATGGTTCGAACTTTAAAAAAGTATCAAATTGGCTAATTGGCTAATTAGCTAATTGGCTAATTGCTGCTAATGTGCTGATTCATTATGGTTCGAACTTTAAAAAAGTATCAAATTGGCTAATTGGCTAATTAGCTAATGTGCTAATGTGCTGATTCATTATGGTTCGAACTTTAAAAAAGTATCAAATTGGCTAATTGGCTAATTAGCTAATTAGCTAATTGCTGCTAATGTGCTGATTCATTATGGTTCGAACTTTAAAAAAGTATCAAATTGGCTAATTGGCTAATTAGCTCATTGGCTAATTGGTGCTAATGTGCTAATGTGCTGATTCATTATGGTTCGAACTTTAAAAAAGTATCAAATTGGCTAATTGGCTAATTAGCTAATTAGCTAATTGCTGCTAATGTGCTGATTCATTATGGTTCGAACTTTAAAAAAGTATCAAATTGGCTAATTGGCTAATTAGCTCATTGGCTAATTGGTGCTAATGTGCTGATTCATTACGGTTCGAACTTTAAAAAAGTATCAAATTGGCTAATTGGCTAATTAGCTAATTGGTGCTAATGTGCTGATTCATTATGGTTCGAACTTTAAAAAAGTATCAAATTGGCTAATTGGCTAATTAGCTAATTGGTGCTAATGTGCTGATTCATTATGGTTCGAACTTTAAAAAAGTATCAAATTGGCTAATTGGCTAATTAGCTCATTGGCTAATTGGTGCTAATGTGCTAATGTGCTGATTCATTATGGTTCGAACTTTAAAAAAGTATCAAATTGGCTAATTAGCTAATTAGCTAATTGCTGCTAATGTGCTGATTCATTATGGTTCGAACTTTAAAAAAGTATCAAATTGGCTAACTTGGCTAATTAGCTCATTGGCTAACTGGTGCTAATGTGCTAATGTGCTGATTCATTATGGTTCGAACTTTAAAAAGGTATCAAATTGGCTAATTGGCTAATTAGCTAATTAGCTAATTAAAACCGTCTCATTACATCGGCCATTGTTTTATCAATATCCGCGGGGCTGTCAACAACATAAACCCCGCATTCAGTAAGTATTTTCATTTTGGCGGCGGCCGTATCTTCAGCGCCGCCTACGATAGCGCCGGCATTACCGATCCGGCGCCCTGCAGGGGCAGTTTGGCCGGCAATAAACCCTACCCAGGCTTATTTCCATGTTCCTGTATCCACCTGGCGGCATCGGCTTCCATACTTCAACCAATTTCTCCGATCATTACAATTCCCTCAGTGCCTTTATCATTCATAAAAAGCTCTACTGCTTCTTTTGTGGTTGTCCCAATTATCGGATCGCCGCCAATCCCTATTGCCGTTGAAATACCAAGGCCTGCTTTCGCGACCTGGTCTGCCGCCTCGTAAGTAAGCGTTCCGGATTTTGATACAATTCCAATTTTTCCCTTTTTAAAAATAAACCCCGGCAACATACCAACTTTACATTGATTCCTGTAGCAGACCACTCCCGGGCAATTGGGGCCAATCAGCCTTGCCTTTGTATCCAACAGGTAGTTTTTTACTTTCACCATATCCTGTACCGTATCGGCCTCTGTAATACAAACAACTGAACCTATGCCCGCTTCCGCGGCTTCCATAATTGCGTCTGCGGCAAAGGCCGGAGGCTGAGGCTTTGCGGCGAAACAGTTGATTCAGCATGGCAGGAAACGGTGAAGCGTATCTGCCGCGGCCGCGGGAATCAAGCGTCGCGTCGTGCGGCGGGACTGTCACCGAAGCGGAACAGCGTGTCGCCCGACGCCAGCACGAACCCGCCATGCGGGTCGAAGGCCAATCCGATCAGCGATCCGCCCGAGATCACCTGCTCGGCCTCGGCGGGGCGGTCCATCGGGAGCCGATAAACGCCGCTCGTGCCAGCCAGAGCGTCGACGATGTACAAATCACCTCGCGAATCAAACGCGAGCCCCTGCGGGCGACCGAAACCATCGTGAAAGATATCGACCTTGCCGTCCGGCGAGACTCGGTAGACACAGTCGCGAGCGCTGAGCGTGGGGGCAGTGACGTAGAGAAAGCCGTCGGGTCCAAACGCCAGGTGGAAGGCGGCCACACTGGCCGGAATGCTTGCGAAGACGGTCGCATGGCCATCGCGGACGCGCAGGATCGAACCCGAGCGATCGCCGACAAACAGCGTCCCGTCGGATGAAAATGCAATTCCGCACGCGACACCGAGATCGGTCGCGATCGTCGAGGCGGATCCGTCCGGGTCGATTCTGTGGACGCTGCCGTCGAACCGGCTCGACACGTAGAGCGCCCCGTCCGGTCCGAACGCGAGCGACGTCGGGTTGGCGAGGTCCGACACAAATGGCTCGCGCGAACCGTCCGGCCGGACGATGAAGATCGCCACGGGCCCTTGCTGTCCACGCGAACCGCTGAACGTCACGTAGACATTGCCCGCGGGATCGACGGCGGGACTATCAACCTGATGGAGACCCGTAGCCAGCGGGGCGCCAATCTCGACGTACACAGTTTCCCCAGCGATCTCCTCGATGCGTATCGGCGATGGCCGCCGTCCAGTCCGGGGGGAATAATTGCCGTCAACTCTCGCGACGAGGCGCTGGTGATGCGCGCCGGACTCCCGCCGATGAGCACGCGCGGAAGCACGGGATCGACGAGAAAGCCCGTCCCTTCAATGGTGATGTATCCGCCCTCCACGGCCCAGAGCGGACGGACCCCGGAGATGCGGGATGAGCTGGAAGAAGTCATCGGGAAATTTCAGCGGTGCACACCGCGGGGACGCCTGCCCGGGGGCGAACGGATTAAGCTCTCTGTCGAGCTCCATATTCCAGTAGAAGTAGTCGCGCCAGCTGTCCGGAGCGTTCTTGAGGCCGACGGTGATCCGGATCGCCGGCGCCTTGTCAGGACGTTTGGGCACACGTATCAGGTGCATGCCGGCCTCCGCCGGCGTGCGCCCGCCTTTCCTGCGATTGCAGCTGATACAGCAGGTGACGATGTTCTCCCAGTCCTTGCGGCCGCCCTGGGCGACCGGCACCACATGATCGAAGGTCAACTCCGCCGTCGGAAACACCTCGCCGCAGTACTGACAGAATGATCGTCGCGCGCATAGATGTTGGCGCGCGAAAACGGCACATAGTCGATGTTCCGCTTGATCTTGATGTAGCGCAGTAGCCGGATGACCGAGGGCAGCTTGAAGCTGAAGGAGACCGACCGCACTTCGCGGTCGTACACAGAGATAACCTCGACCTTCCCCTGGCACCACAGGGTCATCGCCTTTTGCCAGTTGACGACCTTGAGCGGCTCGTACGTGGCGTTGAGCAGGAGCGTCTGCTCCATAAACCTGAGTCATTTTGCCCGATGACCGGCAGACTGTCAAGACTACAAAACTGATAACAGGAGTGTTTGCAAGGCTTTAGCGTGGTAAACTCTCACATGCGCCCGCCTGCTCGCTGTCCTTCTCGCGCCGTTGCCTGCCGCCTGCGCGACGACGGGCGCCACGCCGCGCCCTTTTCCGACCTCCCCGCACACCTCCCCCTGACGACTTCGGAAGTCCCGCTTCCGGCCGTACCATCAAGGGACGCGTACGCGATTCTCGGGCACCGCGCTGACCCTGCGCGGAATCCCGTACAGGAACGGCGGCAGCGATCCGACGAGGGTTCGATTGCAGCGGATTGGTCTGGTATGTCTTCGGTCAGCACGGCATCCAGCTGCCCCGGACGGTGACCGAGCAGTGCTCAGGCCGGCAACCCGGTAGAGCCGGCAACTCTGCAGGCCGGCGATCTGGTGTTCTTCGACACGAGTGGCCCCGCCTTCGGGCGCCGCCAGGCCACACACGTGGGGATCTCGATTGGCGGCGAGGAGTTCGTGCATGCCCCGAGCACGACGCGGAGAGGTCACGGGTCGAGCGGCTCGGGTCGAGCTACTGGTCGTCGCGGTGTCCTAGAAGCCCCGCCGCGTGCAGTAGCGTCATGCCGCCCGGTGCTGGCCCTTCGCGCGGCAGCCTGCGCGCGCCCCCTTCGGTGAAGTGGCGCATGTGGAGATCGTCTTCCGTATACAGCACGGGCTGCGTCAGTGGTTTGAGCCGTTCCACCTTCACGAATGGGTCCCCCGCGGGCATGTCGACGGCTTCCATGTATCGCTGAGGAAAGGACGGGAAATTCTTGAACGTTGTCGCCACTACACCCGCGTATCGGGACGTGAGCGCGGCAAAATCGTCCTGCAGAAACTCGTAAACCGAGGGATCCGGCGCCGGAGGCGAGATAGCCCTTCACCATCTCGGCGACTTCTTCATAGAAGAGCGGGCCGTGCGAACGCGGCGAATCCGATCCATCGGATCGCGAAACCCGGCGGATGCCCGATTCGTCTGGATCGATGTGATAGAGCTCGTGGACGATTGTGTCCAGCTTCGCGAGCCAGCTCGGTGCATCAGTCGAATAAAGATCGGCCTTGCGGGAACGCTCGAGCGACTGATCGCAGAAGCGCGGGAGGACGAAGGACACCAGATACTTCACGCGCGTGCCGCCGACGCGAACTTCGGGCGACTTGGTGACGAACCATTCGGATCGGCGCGTGAGCTGGCCGGTGCTGCGGTCGCGCCAGAAGTAATAGCCTGGCTCGCTCTCCGGGAGCGTGAGGCAGTGGCAGGTCGCGAAAGCTCCGTCGGCGTCCGATCGACCAAACCGACCAAAGACGACAACTTCCCTGAGATCAATGAACGAGAGGCGCGGCGTACGCACGACGATATCGTGCATCAGCAGCGCGATGCGCTCGGTGTAGTTAATCATCCACACACGTCCGCCTGAGACACAGGAATCCCGGCGACGCCTTTGCCGCTTCAGGGGGAGCTGTTAGGCTGAAACGTGTGCTGACTATAAGGGTTTAGTGGCTGTCTGTCAAGGTGAGCAGAAACGCTTAATAGCAGAGATCCTTGGGCTTACGGATTTTTCTCGATACCAGGCGGCTTTCCGCCAGGTTCGTTCGGCCTGGCCATGGGGGCCCCCGGAAGTGTGGCCGGAGGACCGACGACTTCCGGGATCGCCGGAAGCGGCTCCTCTGGCGCGCGAAGGCTCCGTGATGACCGGGCCCGCCACCACTGGAGGCGGCGTAACCGCCCCCATCCGCCGCATCACCATGGCCTGGCGTCGACGGAGGCGAGGAGTCGGGTGGGCCGGATTCAGAAGCCTCGCGTTGACTGAGCGCCGCGGCGAGAAGCGCGGATTCCGACGGCGACAGATCGGCCGCGGATTTGCGGAAGTACGAGCGCGCCGCCGCCTCCGCGCCGTAGATGCCGTCCCCCCATTCCACGACATTGAGATACAGCTCGAGGATCCGCTGTTTCGAGAGCTCCGCCTCGAGGTGGCGCGCGATCAGGAGCTCGCGCAGCTTCCGGACCGGGTTCTTCGACGGAGACAGATACAGGTTCTTTGCGAGCTGCTGGGTGATCGTGCTCCCGCCGCGCGAGAACTCCATCCGTTCGATGTTGGTTTCGATTGATTCCTTCAACTCGTCGAGATCGATGCCTTCGTGGGTCCAGAACCGGCTGTCTTCGGTGACGAGCACGGCACGCGTGAGATTGGCCGAGATGCGCCCGTAAGGCACCCAGCGTTGAATCCGCTTCGGCTGCGTATCTTTGGCCCGCGCCTCGCGTGCGCGGAGATCGATGAACGCGGTACTTTCCGGGTTGGAGGTGCGGAGTGGACGAACGTCGGGCAGGGTCAGATAGATGAACGCGGCGCAGCCAAAGCCGATTGCCACGAGCGCAAGGACCGCGCGGCCGGCTCGTCGCATCATCCGGCTGACTCTTACACGGCCATGGCGCGCGCGAGCTCCGCGCCGATGGCCTCCTGCGCCTCGCGGGGAGCGACGGCAAACGGCGCCCTCGGCTCACCAGCTCGATAGCCGGCCATGTTCAGCGCGGCCTTCAGGCCGGGCACGCCATACCCCGCGGTGACCATGCGTCCGATCGGCGTGATGCGGCGCTGCAGCTGCCGTGCCTCATCGTGCCGGCCCTCACGCACCGCGGCAAGCAGGCGCAGACACAGCTCCGGCAGCACCGCGGCAACGGCGAGGATGCCGCCGACCGCACCGAGGCAGAGCCCGGGATAGAAGACGGTTCCGGATCCTGAAAGCACGGAGAACGACGGCGGCGCCACGTCGGCGAACGACGCAAGCTGCGCGCTGTCTGTCCCCGATTCCTTCATGCCGACGATGTTCGGGTGTTCAGCCAGTCGGGCCACGGCATCCGGCGTGAGCGTCACGCCGGTAACCGCCGGGAAATTGTACAGAAGGACCGGAATCGGCGACGCGTCGGCGAGCGCCGTGTAATGCCGGATGAACAGTGCCGGTGTGCACAGGCTCTTGAAAAAGGACGGCGTCCGGACGAGAACAGCATCAGCGCCGAGCAGCGCGGCGCGCCTGGTGGCGGCAATCGTTGCCCGTGTCGACTCGCGCCCGGTACCCGCAATCAGCAAACGATCGCGCGGAACCGCGTCGCGAGCGGCGCCTATCACTTTGTCGGATTCATCCTCGTCCACAAGCGCCGATTCGCCGTTGGTGCCGAGCGCGACGATCCCGCCCAGGCCGGCCTGCATCCACCGCTCGATGTTGAAGGCGATCGCGTTGGTATCGACCTCGTCGTCGACAAACGGCGTCGGCATCGGAGTAAATACGGAGGTGAAGCGCATGTGGATTTCGAGGGTACCACAAAAAAATTGCCGGAAGCAGGAGATGCCTGCTTCCGGCATGGTCACCGCCCGGACCGAGCCGGACGTCATGTCGCGCGATTAGTGAACGCGGGGACCCCACACCGACTTCGAGCGGCGCCAGTCCTCGTCGAGAATCGTCCACAGCGTCTGATCGAGGTACTCACCGTTGCGGAGGAACGACTTCCGCAGGATGCCCTCCTGCATGGCTCCCACCTTGCGAAGCGCGCCGTTGCCGCGGCCGTTCGCCACGGCGGCCCTCGCTTCGAGGCGGTGTGTCTCGATGACATCGAACGCGAAGTCGACGACCATCTTCGCGCCATCGAGGAACGCGCCCGTACCCCAGAACGCTGAGCCGATGGCAAAACCCCACTCGGCAGTCCCGAAGCCCGGCTCGAGCTGCCGGATTTGGAAGATGCCGATGGCGGAGTCCATACCGTGAGGCACCACGCCGAAGCAGACATAATTGCCTGCCGCGCGCTCGCGGTGCGTCCACGCGATGAAGCGTTCGAACCCGTCAACGGTGGTCGGCGGCGGCGAGATGAATCGCGCAACCTCCTCCGTTGCCAGCATCGCCAGCAGTGACGGTGCGTCCGACAGTCGCAGCTCGCGCAGTGTCACCATCGACCCTGACAACACCGGCAGCGACTGGCGCCAGTTGGTCTCCGTCGTGGTGGCCCGCGCCGCGTTGATGACGGCGTTGACGTCCATAACACCCTGGGCGTCTCGGAACGGCATTTTCTCCATTAGAGCCCCCCTCCGAGTACGCCGAGAAGCGTTTTGACGGTGGGTGTCGTGGTCGTGATGGCTGTCGTGACCGGTGCCACGACGGTCGCCACCGGTTCAACCGCATCGACGGCCGTGTCGCCGAACAGGTTGTCCCACACCGTTGCATCGAAGCTTTCCGGTGTCGAGGCGGGATCGTCGAAGAGCGGCGTATCTTCGCCGTTTGACGTGCCCCACACCAGGTTGTCTTCGCCGCTCGCGGTGCCCCAGACCACGTTGTCTTCGCCACGCGCGGTGCCCCAGACCACGTTGTCGTCGGCGCTCGCGGTGCCCCACACGATGTTGTCTTCGTTCCCCGCCGCGGTGCCCCACACCACGTTGGCGCAGTTGGCGCCGCCGCAGTCCGTGCCCCAGACGATATTGTCTTCATCGGCGGAAGCCGTACCCCAGACCACGTTGTCGTCGCTGGCCTCGGCGAACGTGCCCCACACGATGTTGTCCTCGGAACCAGAAGCGGTTCCCCAGACAATGTTGTCGTCGCTGTCGACGGTCGTCCAGGTCGCGTTGTTGCAGGAGTTGCCGCAACGCGTGCCCCACGCGATATTCGCGCCGCTTGGCGTTTTCGCGGCGCCCCAAACCACCCCGAGCTTCCAGGCTGGTGCGGTCGGCTTGATCACCCCGTTCGAAATGCGGTGATTTCCCCAGATCAGTTTCTTGCTCCACTCCGACGGATGTGGATACGGCTGGCCGGGTTGAGCCGTGCGGAAGAAGCGGGCGAGATCGACAGCGCCCTTGGTGTTGAGGAACCCTGCGCCCTGCGTCAGCACGTTGTAATCAGGATTCACCTGCGCGGTGTATTCCAGAATCGCTTTGACGAGGTTAGGGGTCAGCGAGGGATTCGCCTGCAGCATCAATGCAACGCTGCCGGCAACCACCGGGGCCGACATGCTCGTGCCGCTGAGGCTGATGTACGGCTTGTAGCCAAGCCAGACGATCCGCCCAGAAGCGCCGAGACCTTTGTTCCGTAAATGAGGCTGAGCGGATCGCCGAGTGACACCGTTCCGACGCCAGGGGCAACGATGTCCGGCTTCGCCTCGAAGTCGAGTGCCGAGGGGCCACGTGAGCTGAAGTCGGCCATGACATCGTCGGCTCGGCCGACGGTGCCTTGGTGGCTCGACGCACCGACGGTCAAAACCCAGGGCGCGTTGCCCGGCGCCGCGATGGCTCCGTACTGCAACTGCCCCAGCCGGTTCTTTCCGAGGTTGCCTGCCGCCGTGACCACCACGATCCCGGCATCCACGGCCCGCTTCGCCGCGAGGGTAAGCGGGTCGGTCTTGTAGGATTCGGTGACCGCGGCGCCAACCGACAGGTTGACGACACGAACGTTGTAGGCCGCCCGGTTCCTGACGACCCAGTCGAGCGCGGCGATGACGTTGCTGATAACGCCTCGTCCCTGCGCGTCGAGCACCTTGAGGCTCACGATGTGCGCATCGGGTGCCACGCCAGCCCGCGAGCCCAGCGCATCGAAGCCGTTGCCGGCAATGATCCCGCTGACATGCGTGCCGTGACCGTTATCGTCGTAAGGCGCCGTGCGCCCGTTGATGAGATCGACGAACGCGGCGACACGCTGCCCGTTGCTCGTCCTGACGAGCGACGACGAGCCCAGGTAGCTCAAGTCCGCATGCCACGACGTGATCCCCGAGTCGATTACCGCAACGCCAACACCGGCGCCACGATAGCCATATGACTGCTGCACGGCGCGCGCACCCACCGTTACCGCCACCCGGTTCAATTCGCCGGCGGTCGGACGGTCGTAAACGATGCGCTCCACGCCGGCATAATCGGCAAGCTTCTTGAGCTGTCCGTTGGACAACTCAACCACCTTGCCGTTGATGAGACCCAGGCTCCGCCCGAGCTTGCCACCGAGCTTCTTCGTCTCGGTATCTACGCTCCAGCCGGGCTTCAAGATCACGATGACCTTGGTCGTTCCGCCCTTCGAGGCGTGCCCATTCAAGTGCTTATCGAGCTTGGGGTGATCTCCCGCGCCGGCGGTGTACGCCGACGTCGCCCCCGCCAGAGCACAGACCAGCGATGCCGCCAGCCCCGCTCTTATTACCGTGTACCATCGAACCACTGGAATACCTTTCGAAAAAGTCCTGAATCACGATGAGTAACGCTTACGGCAGAGCAAGCGGAGGGCCAGCCCTGCAAAACCGCCTGATTCACGGCAATAACTCGCCTGAATTCAGTTACTTAACAATTAGGGCAGTTGCGCTTGCAGTACTGTGGCGGGTGCTGACACGTGGCGGGTTTTGGCTCGTTCTGGAACACGGCCACGCGCAATCTGTGGCTGGCTCGAAATTCACATGGAAAACGCTGCTATTCCTGTGTGCTGTATCGGTACAGGAGCGTTGCTGATTTCGTGGCCGTAAGATGCTGATAATGTGGGACTTACAACTTAGGCTGGCGGTGCCCCTCGTCGAATGGGGCCGAGAGCAGGTGGAGGCCGAGCATAGATACCACAATTGCGCCGGCCGGCGCGAGCAGCCACGGAGCGTCGGCCAGCACCCCGGCCTGAGCCGCGTCGTGCAGCATAACGCCCCAACTGGGAGTGGGTTCGGCGAAACCAAAGCCGACAAACGACAGCGTTGCCTCAGCCAGAATGAACGCGGGAACGAGCAGCGTTGCTTGCACAATCAAGAATCCGCGGGCGGCCGGCAATAGATGGCGTAGAAGAATCCGCGACGATCCCGCGCCCAGAGCCATTGCCGCTTCTGCGTACTCCTTCCCCTGTTCCGCGGCCACGACGGCGCGGACGCCCCGGGCGGCGTAGGGCCAGCCGATGAGGCTCAGGATTCCAGCCATGGTCCAGAACACCTGGGACGTCGAGAGAACCAGCGGCATCGCCGCCCTCAGCACGATCACAATATAGATAGCCGGCAGGACCAGGACGAAATCCGCCAGCCGCATGAGGGCGTCGTCCCACCGCCCGCCGTGGAATCCCGCAAAAGCGCCGATCAGCGCGCCGAGGACCACTGCCCCCGCTGCGGCGACGATCGACACGCCGAGCGACAATCGCGCCCCGAGGACAACCCGCGCGAAGATGTCCCGCCCGAGCGCGTCGGCTCCGAGGATCAGCCACGGCGTCGATCGGTCCGTCGTAACCACGGATCCCGACTCGAACCACAGAAGCGGCACGCGCACGTCACGATCCTCGACGAAGGTGTGCTCGAGACGATTCACCAGCCGCAGCGGATACACGAAAGGGGGATGAAGCCGGCCCTCATCGTCGAACACGTGCGGGCGCATGGGAGGGGCGTAGCTCATATCCGGAAACTGGTATCCCGGGTCGTGCGGAGCGATGGCCGATGCTGCAGTCGCGAGCAACGCGGTCGCCCCAACCAGAACCATCCCGACGCGGGCGCGTCCAAACCTCATGCTGGCTCCTTCACTCGGGGGTCGGCCGCCGCGAGTGCGAGATCGGACACCAGGATGCCGAACGCGAGGCAGCAGGATCCGGCCACGGCGCATCCCGCTACGAGTCAGATCGCGCGCCTGCAGGGCCTGGTACATCAGATCGCCCAGTCCCTGCCATGACATCACGATCTCGACGATGAAGGATCCGCTCAGAACGCTGCCAATCGCGATGCCATAGATTGCGAGCACCGGTTTGAGCGCGAGGCGGAAGGCGTGCTTCCAGACCACGCGCTGCCGCGGAACGCCCCGGGCGATGGCCGCCATCACGCAAGGATCGGCGAGCGCTTCGCGGAGCGAACGAGACTGCAACCGTTCCAAGGACGCAGCGATGGGAAGTGCGAGCGCCAGGCACGGCAGCACGAGATGCCGTGCCGTGGTCACGACCGCGTCGAACCATCCCGCGCCCGGTGGAGTGTGGGGCAGACCACCGGCGGGAAACCACCCGGTACGCGCGGCAAGCAGGAGGAGCACGAGGGACGTGACGAGTGGCGGCACCGACAGGAAGGCCATCGACGCGCCGCGAGCGGCAAAGACCAGAACGCCGCTCCGGTGGCTGCCGGTGAACACGCCCAGGGGAACGCCGATCGCGGTCGCCACGATCAGGGCCGACAGGCCGAGGAATATGGTGTTCGACGCCCGTTCGCGGATGAGCGACGCGACTGGACGCCGGAATCGAAGGGATTCCCCGAAGTCGAACCGCAGGCTCCGCGACAACCAGTCCGCATACTGCTCGCCAAGCGGCCGATCCAGCCCCAGCCGATGCCGTTCGGCGGCCAGCACCGCGGGGTCGGTTCCGAACGCGTCGTCGCCGGGAGCGAGATGGGCGAGCACGAGCGACGCAGAGGACACCACGAGCACGAGCACTGCGGCGAAGATGGTGCGTCTGAGGATGAAGCGTCCAAGCCCGCTGTGCACGTTCTCTATGTCGGCTCGAACGCCCGTCCGGCTTACGTGAACCGCTTCAACGCGCCGGCGCGGCCACGGCGAGCGTGTCCGCACTCCAGAGCAGCTGCGGGAGCTGCGGGGCCGGGCGCGCGTTCGCGACGCGGGCAGTGACTGCCAGGGTCACCTTGGGGGTGACGAATAGATTGCGGGAAGCTCCTCGATGAAGATCCGTTGCGCTTCGGCGAACAATCGCTGACGCTCGGCGAGTTGCGGAGTCGTACCCTGCCGGCGCATCAAGTCGTCGATGCGGCGTTCCCAGTCGCTGCTTGGGGCCTTCTGGCCCGGGTTCCAGAAATGAAAATTTCCAGAACTCATCCAGAATCCAGGATTCAGCGCCGGATCCATCGCGCTTGCCTGGATACCGAAATAGATGCTGTCGTAGTTTCCTTGCGTGTATCGCTGGAGCATCGCCCCCTGGTCGAGAGGCACGAGGTCGACGGTCAGCCCCGATTGCCGCAGCTGCTCCTGAATGACCGTGCCGACGCGGCTCCGGACGTGGGCCGCCTGCGTCAGGATTGAGAATCTCGCCGTGACGCCCGCGGCGTCATCAAACAGTCCATCGCCATTGCGATCGGCAAGGCCGGCGGACTGGAACAGATCGCGCGCTTTGGCGCGATCGTATTCGCACGCCGGCCGCAGGTCCGTATACCACGTGCGATTGGCAGGCGTAATCGGGCCGTAAATCGGAACCGCCGCGCCGAGGTATACGGTGTTGACAATTGCCTGGCGATCGACCGCGCACGACACCGCCTGGCGAAATGCCTTATGTCGAAGCCACGCGTTCCTCGGGTCGTCGGCGTGAACCTTGGACAGGTTGAACCACAACAGGTTCGGATCCAGTCCGACACCGTTGTCGATCAGGCGAACGCGGCCCTGATCCGCGACCCGCTTGAACGCCGCGTAATCCTCCGGGCGGATGTCGGCATTCGTCATGAGGTCGATTTCGCCTGCCTGCAGCCGGATCGCTTCCGTGGCCTGGCTCGCCAGCACCAAGGTCAGCTTGTCCAGGTACGGCAGCGAGACGCCAGCGCCGTCCTTTCTCCAATAGTGCGGGTTGCGTGCAAAGACGAGGCGCTGCCCGGGTACGTGCTCCGAAAGCACGAACGGGCCGAGTCCACGATCTCGGTCAACGGAGTCTTCACCGACCATGCGTCGTGGAACGTGCCTGCGGCGAGGGCCGGCTCCAGTTTGTGGCGCGGCAGTATAGGGATGCCGGCGATGAGCCGGAGTCCCGGCGCAAATGGGGCCGGCAGGCGCAGGATGATTGTTGCGGGATCGGGCGCGGCGACCTCCAGGGGCTTGCCGTCGATCAGGGTGTCCCCCGCCAGGACTGAGTTCACTTTCGCGTCGTAGACCGCGCGATAGGAAAGAGGACATCCGCCGAGGTAAATGGGGCGCCGTCGGAGAACGTCAGGCCGGGCCGCAGCTTGATGGTGTACGTCAGGTGATTGGGGAGATTCCGTCCAGCTCTCCGCAAGCCACGGTTCCAGCGTGTCGGTGTTCCGATTGACGTGCACGAGCGGTGCGTGGATCAGGAGGGCAAGCACTTCCCCTGCTGCCGCCTGGTCGATGAGGCGGTTGTAGGTTGCGGGTTCGGCTCGACCGAGCTGACCAGCTCTCCGCCGCGAGAGGGTGTGGAAGCGGTCACGGTCGTCGGTGTGCCGGACTCGCGGTCGGTGCCGCGACGGCCCACGAAATCGTCACGAAGACCGCGAGGGCTATCGCGGCCACAGCGAGAAGCTTTCTGAACTTTCCGGCCACAGTTCACCCTACCGGCCGACCGCTTAGCCGGCGCTGAAAGTACTGGATTTACTGACGTTTTGGCGTGGGTAAGCCATACCCGCTACGTGCGGCGCCGGGCCGGGGCCACAAATTGGCTA
>CAWDCB010000008.1:0-175748 GCA_963800635.1 uncultured Chitinophagaceae bacterium | reverse complement strand
TAAGGCGAGATCGGGTAAAGACGTGGAGCACTATAAAAGCGTTTTAAAATACCTGAAACGATTTGCAGGAGATCATGTTAAATTCCGAAACATTGATGAGTTTTTCCTTGAAAAATTCAAAGATTACTTACTAACCACTCATTCGCTGAAGTCTAAAACATTAATCCTGGAGAGGAATTCAGCATCTTCTTATTACGATAAGTTTTGTAATATAGTTGAGAAAGCTTTTATCCAGGGTTACCCACTACCAGCAATCCGGCTTTGAAAGTTGACAGGATTTCCGAATGTGGAGGTCCAGATTACGGCAATATTTAACCGATGAGGAAATCGAAATATTGAAATTGAATAAAATCAGTGATGATACTGTTTACCGGGCGTCCATGTTTGCGATCCTGACCGGCCTTAGGTTTGGTGCAATACAGTCTTTGAAATGGAAAGAACTGGAATATTCAAATGACCTCAAATCCTGGTATTTTTATTTTATAGACCCTAAACCACAGCGCCCGGTTAAACATTTTGTCAGCCAGCAGGCCGTTGATTTACTTGGGAGACAGGAAGAGCCTAATGATCTTGTTTTCCCCCCGATCTTGATTATTCACGAACACGTGATAAGTTGAGAACCTGGTACAACTTGCCGGCATCAGAAAGAAAATTACTTTTCATTGTTTTCGTCATACATATGCTACGCAGCTGGTGGCCAAAGGTGAGGATATTTATATCATCAGTAAGATGCTCAACCATAAGCATGTGAAGACAACCCCACTCTACAGTAAAGTTCCGGATAGAAATAAAGTTCTGGCCGCCCCATAAACTTTCTATATAACTATTTCAGCACACGAAAATTTATTTGAATGAATACAACAATAAACAGAACAATTGACGACCGGTTGGAAGATATAGAAAAAGAGATACACCAAATAAAAATGATGTGCATTCAATTCCTCTCAGGCCAAACAAAAGGAAGTAATGAAAATGAGGAGATGTTTATGAACGTAAAAGATGTTGCCAGGTATTTGAAAGTGGAAACGGCTGTTGTTTATGCAGCCTGCAGTAAAGGTGAACTTCCCTTTCTTAAGATAGGCAAGCTATATAAATTCAAGAAAACGGACGTGTTGAAGTGGTTGGAAAAGGAGAAGCAAAATAAAGTTATTGATGTGGATGCATATGTCAGCAAGTATTTACAAAACAATATTTTAAAGGGATAACATTCATAAAAGTTTAGTACCATGCAAATAATACGAAGTATCCAAAACCGGATCTATGAAATAAGAGGCGAAAGAGTAATGCTGGACAGGGATTTAGCCGTCCTTTTACGAAACAGAGGGTGGAAAAGCCCTGAACCTTGCAGTAAAACGAAATATAAAGCGTTTTCCACAGGATTTTATGTTTCAGCTTTCCAAAGAAGAGTTCGAGGCTTTAAGGTTTCAAATCGAAACCTTAGAAAAAAGCGACAAACCTTTAAGGTACGAAAAATGAAACCTTAAAGAAAAGAAGGGGCAGCATAGTAAATACCTGCCCTATGCTTTTACCGAACAAGGGGTTGCCATGTTAAGTGGTGTACTTAACAGTGACAAAGCCATCAATATGAATATTGCCATAATGAGGGCATTTGTAGAAATAAGACGGCTTGCATTAAAGCAAAATGATTTAAAAATACAACTGGAGGAAATAAAACATCGCTTAGGTGAACACGATATACAGTTAAACAGCATTTACGATGCCATTGAAAACCTTTTAGATGAAAAGGCAGCACAACGGAAATGGGAGGAAAGAGACAGGATAGGGTTTAAAAAGTAAAAGCGACAAACCATTTGTAATTAAATATCCGCGCAAGTTTCCAAGGAGGAGATCCTCATTATATTTTGATGAAGATTGTGATTCTCCAATTCACTTAATTTTACTGCCTAAAATTGTGAAGTATGGAAAATGTGCAAATGTTATTTCCTATGGAGCCAAATGAATTTTGGAGCCATTTAAAGACAGTCATTGAAGAGGTGGTGAATCAAAAAATGATTCCGTTTTAGAATAAAATTAGTGCAAGACCCACCTCTAAAGAAGCTTCTAAAACTTTCCTTAAATCAAAGTGCGGTAAAAATTTATGGGTTTGAAAAATCCGATTGGTGAGCAGGTTTACTTTGGTGACGGTGTTGCCTTTACGGTAATTGGTGTTACAAAAAGCGAAATAATATTGATTAATGCTAATTGACAAATGATTTTAAAATCAGCTATACACATTATTTCTGACCATCCTTACTTTTAAAGTCCGTGAGGGTCTTTCCATCATAACTATAACGGTCAGATCCAATCCAAATACTTCCATCATTAGCCCCTAACATCCCAAAAGGCAGATTTCTACGCCCTTCATATTTTGTCTTTATTACTGTAACATGTGGCTTTTTATCAGACAATGACTGTTCATCATAACGGAAAATGGGGCCTCCTATACTAGTCAAGACGTTTCCTTTTTTATCTTCGATTATAACACCAGCACCCATCTGATCAATTTGGGTAAAGGCACTGCCGTCATAGCGCCAAAGACCATCGGCACCGAACCAGATATTGTCTTTTTTGTCTTTGATTATAGCCCATACGTTCCTGAAAGTTTTGCCGTCTTTATCGGTGAGAGTGGTAAATGTTTTTCCATCATAAATGGTGATATCACCCCGTGTGCCAAACCAAATTTTCCCTGTTTTGTCTTGAACGATAGCATGAACATCATTATTGGTCAGTCCATCCGAGGTTGTAAAATTTCGAAACGATTTCCCATCATAACGGCTTACTCCACCTCCAGTGCCAAGCCAAATAATGCCGGCTTTATCTTCATAAATAGGCATAACCGAATTATTTGCAAGCCCTCCCGGGTTGTAAAATTTTGAAAGGATTTCCCATCGTAATAATAAACACCTGAGCCATAGGTACCGAACCAAAAATTTCCTTTTCTATCTTCTAAAACAGAAAAAAAAGGCTCTGAGATCAGTTGGCCTGTGATTTTGGTAAACGATTTTCCATCGTATCGAAAAACACCATCACTTGCTGCAAACCAAATGTTCCCATTTCTATCTTGCTTGATATCCCAAACGTTAGTAGTGATTGAGTCTTTGATTTCGGACTTGATATTTTCTTTTGGGGGGTCGTTTTGTTCTGTCCTCCACAGGAGGTGAGAAAAACAGCATTAAGAACAAAGTATAGACGGGAAAGTATTTTATCATTTTATCTATTTTTTAAGAATTTCAAAAACCTAAACTTTTGTTGAGTTTGAATTTTTCAACATCCACCTTCTGGTATGGCATAGATCACGTTGCCTGAACAAATAAACTAAGATCTTATAATTTATTTACTCAGCAACCGCCTTTGCGAGGGACACGTTTATAAATTGTTTTACTATCTCGTTCTACATAGTCGCCCCATACTATTGGATATGAATACTTGGGCGCGTGCGATACGGCATGGCCTTTTATAATTATTTTGTCGTTAACTTTCAGGCTATGCAATTGCTCAAGTTGAGACTTTTCCGGATCAAATTTTACAATATAATCGACACCATCAATCCTGACTATCACCCCGAAACCTAATCTTGATCCTGGCGGAAGAGAAAGAGAGGTTACAACAGCCTCCATATTGGTAAAATCACTGTATCAGTGCTTCCTTATTTTAGCTTCAGCGGCATACACTTTTTACCTGCGGGAGACGCTTCCCATTCTTTGTACCTTATACCATCAGGGGTAGCCTCCCATCTTTCCCGTTCGGCTTTCATTTCAGCAGCAGAGAGTGGCTTTGGGGTTGATTTTTTAGAAATTTCATTGTTGATTTCGCGATTAGCAAATACTAGTCCGCTTACCACAACCAGCGGTAAGATCAGCGCATAAATAACTTTTTTCATTTTTTGTAGGTTTAATTAAATAAATCTATCTTTGCAATTCCAGCCTTCTCTGTTTTCGGGTCTGGATGGCTATCCGGAGAGAAGAGAAGATGGAGAAAACCGTAAAAGGAGCAAAAAAGCAAGGCTATAGATATTCATGACTATAATTGATTTGGTGAAACAATAAAGTAAAGATATCGGGCGTCAACTATCCTGAAGCTTTTTAATAGTAAAAAGTTGTAAAAGATATGTAAAACGTTTGTAAAACCACCGAAAACTGGGGTTTAATAGATTATTTTGCACACATGAAGCCATTTATTCTGTTCGGATCTTCAATCATGATAATTGCTATTTTGATTTCTGCTGTTGCATTTATCAATAAAAAGAATGAAATCCCTGAGAAGCATTTAGAAGTTGTATTACGTGATTTAGGACATCAGCTTTTGCTTACAGCTAAAGATTCTTCATCCCGGGTGCTGCCGGTTAAGAAATTAAATGAAAATACATACCAGATCTCCTTTCAAAATGACTTTGGTTTTATTTCAGATACACTCATCAATTTAGTTCAACGAACATTTCAAAAAAACGCCCTGGCAAACGATTATATAGTGAATTTGAGGAATTGTAAACAAAATGAAACTGTCTTTGCATTCGAAATAAATAGCCAAACAGGCGATTTAACACCTTGCAGGGGTCGTACGCTGGAGGTTGGTTGTTATGTTATTGAAATTGATCTTTTGAAGAAAAATAAGTTTAATTTCTTTTTGTTGTTGCTGTTGATTATTCCTTTGAGTTTTGTTGGTTTTTATGTGAAAGATAAGTTTCGGAAAAAAGAAGAGAAAGAATCAATCTTCGATAATAATGATTATATACAATTAGGAAACTTTAGATTTTATACAGATAATAATGTTCTTAAAAGTGAGAATAAAAGTATTACGCTTTCGGAAAAAGAAACAAAAGCACTAAAAATATTTGCAGAAAATATAAATCAAATCGTAGAAAGGGAAAAACTGATGAAAGAAATTTGGGAAGATGAAGGTATAGTTGTGATCAGTAGAAATGTTGATGTATTGGTGTCTAAATTACGTAAGAAATTAAGCGACGATAACTCCATTAAATTTATTAACGTACATGGCAGGGGTTACAAATTTATTATTGAGTAGATAGTGATCAAGTCTGCACAACAACCTATTTTCAACTTAGACGGCAAGTAATTGTCAATTTTGTTCCCCATTTGTACCTCAAGCGGGAATTGATTTATAAAATATAGTCCGGAAGCCACTTTCAACCAGGTAGATATCCTGTATTGATCGTCAGACTAAAGTGCCTGACAGAAATAAAGTTTTAGCCATACAAAAACTTTCTACTTAACATTCATGAGATAAAATTTTACATGAATGAAAACAACAGTAAACAGAACAATTGAAGACGGATTCAAAGTGGCATCAGAAAATGAAGTACGCCAATAAAAATGATCATTAGACTCCTGTTAGCCTGTTGGGCCAAACTAAGAAAACTATTGACAGTATAGATTCTGTAAAATTCTAGGTGATGTATGCAAAAAAAGGAATAATATGGATAAAGATATTTAGTGAAAAGAGAAAGGTATATAACAGTCGGGGTTCCAAAGTCTCGTCGTTGGGGGGAGATTCAGACGGCGCCTTTCACCTTCAGGCCTTCATCGTTGATTCTGCATCCCCGGGGAATCTTATTTGACGTGCGTTCGCTTATTCCTTGATATTATCGCCAAAAGTATAAATAATTGTTTATATTTTACCGTTGGTTACAAGTTGTTGAGCTAATGTGCCCGATATTCTGAGCAGTCAAGGTAATAGCCGACAGTATTAGGACGTCTATATTATGTTTAATTTGGAAAGCAAAAATTAGTTTCGAATTAAATTTTTTTTGAGGCAGCGTATCATCTTTAATTTATAAAGGAGTTCTACTTGCTTCTGCACTGCATTAATTTGACCTATTGTATTTAATAAGCAAGTTTCAGGACGAAAATAACTTTTGCAACATCAATCATTCTTATGCTTACACGCCGCCAGTTACTTAAACATTCCGCATGGTTAGCTGCTTTTGGGGCCCTTCCTTTTAACATGGAAGCCATTGCAGGCAAAAACAGGTACTTTAAAATTGGTGCATGCGACTGGAGCCTGGGAAAAGGCAGTGATCCCGGAGCCTTCGAAATTGCAAAGCAAATCGGCCTTGATGGTATTATGGTAGACATGGGCAAGGAAAAAAATAACCTGCACCTTCGTGAAAAAAATGTACAGCAGCGATACCTCGAATTGTCAAAGCAAAACGGTATAAAAATTTCAAGCATAGCAATTGGTGAACTGAATAACGTTCCTTACAAATCTGATCCGCGAACAGAGGAATGGGTTTGGGATAGTGTGGATGTTGCTAAAAATCTAAAAGTGCCTGTGGTGCTCCTTGCTTTCTTTAATAAGAATGATTTGCGCAATGACGACGCCGGTAAAAAAGAGGTCATCAGGCGCCTTAAAAAAGTAGCGCCCCATGCAGAAAAGAATAAGATCATCCTTGGCATTGAATCGTATCTAAACGCAGCCGAACATCTCGATATAATTGACAAGGTCGGCTCTCCCAATGTAAAAGTGTATTACGATTTCCGTAACACCGCTGATGCCGGATATGACACGGCAGCAGAGTTTAAGAAATTAGGAAAGAACAGGGTTTGTGAACTGCACATAAAGGAAAATAAATTTTTACTCGGTGAGGGAACTCTTGACTGGCAGGCTATTGCGAATACGGTGTATGATTCAGGTTATTATGGTGACGGCTGGATGCAGATAGAAGGTGCAATACCGGATGGGGCGAATACAATAGAAAGCTATAAACATAACCTGCGTTTTTTAAAAAATATTTTCTCAAATGGTGTTTGATAAATTGATTGTATGAAAAGAATTTTTTTGCATGCCGGTATTATTGTAGTTATTATCATTTTAAATGGCTGCGCGGCTCCATCGCCGGCAAAAAATGAAGCAGGTTTATTTGTTCCTGATGACCTCGAGGCGACCCTTTGGGCCGAATCTCCAATGATCTATAACCCTACCAATATGGATGTCGACTCTAAGGGAAGGTTATGGGTTACTGAGGCAGTGGATTACAGGAATTATAATAATGATTCAACAAAATTTTTGCACCACCCGCTGGGCGACAGGGTAATGATCCTGGAAGATACAGACCACGACGGCAAGGCCGACATTTCAAAAGTTTTTGTACAGGACCGGGATTTGATCTCGCCTGTAGGCATCGCCGTAATCGGAAATAAAGTTATTGTTTCCTGTTCGCCCAACTTAATTGTATATACCGATGAAAATGGTGATGATAAACCAGACAAAAAGGAAATATTCTTAACGGGTTTTGGTGGCAGGGACCATGACCATTCCCTCCACTCTGTAACAGCAGGGCCCGATGGAAACTGGTATTTCAATGTGGGAAATGCCGGCCCGCATACGGTAACAGATAAAAGCGGCTGGACGCTGAGATCGGGAAGTGTCTATACAGGAGGCTCGCCTTACAATGAGAAAAATGAAGGCAACAGGAAAAGTGATGATGGGAAGGTATGGGTTGGAGGATTGGCGCTGCGCATAAAGCCCGATGGCACGGGCCTCAAAGTACTCGGCCATAATTTCCGTAATTCTTATGAAGTGATCACGGATTCTTACGGTAATTTATGGCAGAATGATAATGATGACCAGGTAGTAACCTGCCGCACAAGTTGGTTAATGGAGGGTGGCAATGCAGGATATTTCAGTGCGGACGGTACCCGCTTTTGGCAGGCTGATCAGCGTCCGGGGCAGGATATTTTTGCAGCGCACTGGCACCAGGACGATCCGGGGGTGATGCCTGCCGGGGACAGAACAGGCTCAGGCGCCCCTACCGGGATGGCCATCAATGAAAGTGATGCACTCGGCGAAAAATACCTGGGCCTTTTGCTGAGTGCCGATGCAGGAAGAAATGTAATTTTCGGCTATCACCCATCCATAAAACAATCGGGCTATGATTTAGGCGCCCGTGCTAATTTTATTACTTCCCTTTCTACGAATGATGAAAATTATGTGTGGAATGATTCAGCGCAAAACCGGCTGAAAGAAAAATCGTTCCGGCCGAGCGATGTAACCATTGGAACCGATGGGTCAATTTATGTTGCCGACTGGTATGATCCTGTTGTAGGCGGCCACCAAATGGAAGATACTGCAGGTTACGGAAGAATTTACCGTATAACACCAAAAAATAAAAAGCTTATCCCTCCTGGTATAGATCTCAGTTCTGTTGAAGGACAAATCGAGGCCCTAAAAAATCCTGCGGTAGATGTTCGCAACGGTGCCTTTGAAAAATTAAAAATGCAGGGGCCAGAAGTAATCCAACGCGTGAAAGTATTATTAAATGATAAGAACCCTTTCGTACAGGCGAGGGCCATTTGGCTATTGAGCCAATTAGGAGATGCGGGCAAAAAAGAAGCGGAAAATATATTAACAAGCCCCGATGAAAAGTTAAGGGCCACGGCATTCAGAGCATTACGGCAATCAGACACTGGTATGCTTATCTATGCAAAAAAACTTTCAGAAGACCCATCTCCATTTGTGCGGCGGGAAGTTGCTATCGCCCTGCGTGATGTTCCTTTGACCAATAAAAAAGACATATTGCTATCGCTTGCGCGGCAGTATGATGGTACGGACAGGTGGTATCTCGAAGCCCTGGGGAGTGCCATGGATTCCGACGCCGCTCTTTGGTATGATGAATTAAAGATGTTACTGGCCGAAAAAAATAATACCGGCTCCACAGAAGTGGAAAAAACCGATGGCCGACTTTGCATGGCGGCTTCATCCTGCAAATGCTGTAGCTGATATTGCAGCCAGGATATCAGATTCCTTGTTGCCCGCTGAAGAAAGAAGCAGGATGCTGACTGCACTTGCATTTATAAATGAAAAATCTGCGGCTAAAGCAATGCTCGCCGTTGCCAAATCGAATGTCCCGGGTGTAAAGGACCAGGCTGCCTATTGGCTCTCCTTCAGGCAAAGCAACGACTGGTACAATTTACTCGACTGGTCGAAAATTGAATTTAATGGCGCATATGAAAGAGATCTTGCAAAGATGAAAGTAAAACGCCAGGTAATCCTTGATGAACAGCAATCGCCGGATGAGCGTAAATTTCAAACAGAAGAGATGGCAAAGGATTCTATAGGCGGTCAAATGCTTATCGGCCTGGCAGCGGAGAAGAAAATTCCCCAGGCTATTTTACCATTTGTCGAGGCGTCAATTTTCAATAACCCCGATCAGTCTGTGCGCATACAGGCTGGTAAATATTTTAAAAGGCCGGGCAATGGCAAAATTTTTTCCATCGAAGAAATTATGAAAATAAAAGGAGATGCCACTGCAGGAAAGCTGGTATTTACGCAGCGTTGTGCAAGCTGCCATAAAGCAGGGAGCGAAGGAAACACGATAGGCCCGGAACTTACCACTATTGGTAAAAAATTTGACCGGCCTGCTTTACTGGATGCCATCATAAACCCCAGTGCTGCTATTGTATTTGGATATGAACCGTGGCTTGTGAATAAAAAAGACGGAGAGTCTGTTTATGGTTTTCTTATTTCTGAAAATAAAAATTTTGTGGTTCTAAAAGATATTAGCGGAGCAAAACATGTGATACCTGCCGCTCAAATCAGTGTTAAACAAAAACAGGATAAGAGCTTAATGCCAGACCCGATTGCCAACGGCTTATCAGAAAATGACCTGGCCAATGCTGTTGAGTTTTTACTGAAAGGGAATATTCATTAAAGAAGAAAGAGCCAGGTATTAAGTAGCAGGTAGCAAGTGTCAGTGCTATCATTTTAAAGTCAATTTTATGATCCCTGAACACCATCATCATGGCGAAGTATTTGCGTGTTGCAATGTTAGGTGGTATCTAAACTCCGATAAGGTATTCAATACGAAAGAATTTTTTTCCTGAATTCAGGATTCATTTTCTAATGGCTCTGTCTATAAGCGGGGACAAGCTTATTAACGTGGAACTTAATAGAATTAATTAAATTTTCAACGGCAAAAGGTTTGGAGATAAACTCGTCCGCTTTATATATTTCAAACGCTTTTCCTTGTTCAGGATTAGCAGAAAATAATATCACTGGAATATCCGGGTGTATAATCTTTAGCTCTTTACAAACCTCTGTACCTTTTTTGCCCGGCAACATTACATCTAATAAAATGAGATCAGGGGCGTACTGAATGACTATATTTGGAATCCCCATACCTGTTGCATGCGTTCGTACATCAAAACCCTTTAACCTTAAGAGGTGTTCTATCACAAATAATATATCCATATCGTCATCTACTACAAGTATTTTTTTCATGTTGCCGCATTTTATATCTAAACGCTTGCATTTCGCGGATTATTGTAATTTATTGTATAATAAGAGGGCTACACATGTAATCGTTAAGCGCCGAATTGTATATAAACTCACTGAAAGGATATTTATTAGTATTAGTATTTGACGTATACAGGTGCTTAAACAACGGTTGAACTTACAATAATTCTTCTCCCCGATAACCAAATATTTCAGATGATCAATAATGAACAACAGATGTATCAAAACCGGACGATCTCAGTTTATCCTAAAACACAAATGGCTGATTCCAATGGATCTGCATTTCCGGCATTTTGTTGGATCGAAATCCATGGATTTAGCTATCGATTCTTCCGATAAAACGACTTCAATTGAAAATGTAAACCGGCTATTATGATAAAAAATTATTTTAAAGTCGCCTGGAGAAATATAACCCTTCATAAAGCCCACACGGCGATTAATATACTTGGCCTTGCATTTGGCATCTGTGCGTGCGTTACAATATACCTCATTACAAGTTATGAATTGAGTTTTGAAAAATTTCATCCTGATAAAGAACGTATCTATCGCATCGTTGGAGATATGACGAGAAGCAACGGCGAAAGCTTGTTTTTAAATTGCCCTGTCGTAGAACCAGAAGCCATGCACCAATCTATTACAGGATTTGAATCGTCGGCCGGTTTTCATACCTACGGAGGCCATATCAGTATCCCCGACGGAAGTAAACCTCCCAAAAAATTTGATAACAAAATTGATGGAAGTTACCAGTCAACGGCAATTGTAACCTGGCCCCAATATTTTGATATTTTTAAGTACGAATGGCTGGCAGGTAATCCCGGGTCGCTCAATGAACCATTCAGAGTAGTGCTTTCGGAAAACAGGGCCAGGAAATATTTTGGCAACATTCCACTGGCAGACATGATAGGAAAAACCGTCATTTATGACGACTCTCTGCAAGTCCATGTATCTGGTATTGTAAAGGATTGGAATCACAAAACTGATTTTGGCTATACTGATTTTATTTCCGTGAGCACTGCCACCCACAGTTATGCAAAAAGCCAGATCCCGACTGAGGATTGGAACAGCCTTTCTCCGCACAGGGCAAATGCATTTGTAAAACTGGCAAAAGGAGTTACAGCGGCACAAATCAACCAGCGCCTGGCAGATTTTCTGAAATCTCACAGCAATTCAAAAGACTTACCGTCGGGTACAAAAGTGACTTTGTACCTGCAGCCCCTCACAGCTATTCACTTTACCAATGAGTTTCACCGGGGTGATGATGGCGATGATTTCCGCAAACCTTACCTGCCCACTTTATACGCGCTTATGGGCGTAGCGATTTTTATACTGGTCATTGCAATTGTAAATTTTATAAACTTATCTACTGCACAGTCCATACAACGTGCGAAAGAAATCGGAGTGCGTAAGGTTTTGGGGGGCAACAGGAAAAGTATTATGCTCCAGTTTTTAACCGAAACCCTCATCCTTACCATGCTGTCTGTTTTTGTGGCGACGCTTTTAGTAAGGCCTGTCCTGTATTTGTTCAGAAATTATATTCCGGAAGGAGTAACATTCCAGGTGGTTGACTTTTCCAATATTATCTTCCTGTTACTCTTAACATTCTGTACGGCCGCATTAGCTGGTTTTTACCCTGCGAAGGTGATGGCTTCCTACCTTCCCGTTTTAAGCTTGAAAGGTCCTGTTTTTCAAAAGGGAAATGATAAACTGAATTTGCGCAAGACGCTTATTGTGTTCCAGTTTACCATATCGCTTGTTTTCATCATTGGTGCGCTGGTAATCGGCAGACAAATTAGTTTTATGAATACCTCAGACAAAGGATTTAACAGCGATGCAATTATTGTTATTAACCATTGGCGAGATACGGATGGCAAGCTGAAAGTATTTGCAGAGGATATAAAACATATTCCTGGAATCAGCAGGAGCATTTTACAAAGCCATGCACCTATGGGCTTCGCACAGAGCGAAGAGGACTTTAAGACCAGCGTAACAAATCCCGAGTCCCGGTTCTGTATATTTTAATTCGGGTGACGAGCATTTTATACCCTTTTACCAGATGAAATTAATTGCGGGAAAAAATATTTCCCACAGCGATAGCCTGCGTGATTTAGTGATTAATGAGACCTACTCCAAGGAGCTTGGTTTTAAACATCCCGCAGGAAGCTATCGGAAAAACTTTATACCATAATAACCGGCCTTACCCTATTGTAGGGGTTGTTGCTGATTTTCATCAGGGCTCATTTCATGAAGCTATTCATCCCGCGGTGATTGGTAAAATGCCGGAAAGGGAAGAAAGTATAGCCATTAAATTAGATGCCGGTGGAAAAAATCAGGCAGCAATAAAAGGTATACTTACTGCCATGGAAAAAAATTGGAAAAAAATATATCCCGACGAACCTTTTAACTATAGTTTTTTGAATGAATCCATTACCTGGCTCTACGGGCAGGAACAAAGTACATCCTGGCTTGTGAATGCAGCTATGATAATCACTATTTTTATTTCCTGCATGGGTCTTTTTGGCCTTGCCATGTTTACTGCGCAACGGCGCACCAAAGAAATCGGTATCCGCAAAGTATTAGGGGCAAGCGTAGCAGATATCACTACCATGATTAATAAAGATTTTGTCAGGCTTGTTTTGATTGCTTTAATAATCGCAAGCCCGGTTGCATGGTATTTTATGCATCAGTGGTTGCAGGATTTTGTCTACAGGACTAATCTCAGCGTATGGATTTTCGTCTTTGCGGGGATGGCGGCAATATTGATTGCTGTTCTTACAGTGAGCATCCATGCCATTAAAGCTGCATTGGCAAACCCGGTAAAAAGCCTGAGAACAGAGTAATCTTATTCCCTTTTATAAGATCATATTTTTTTGGCCCCGTATTTAATTATTTACCTGATTCTATATTCGTTAACACGAATCATCAAAAGTTGAACTTGTACTGCAGTTTTTAATTGACTGATGAGTAGCTTGCTTTCTTTCAGATGTCGTGGCCTGTCGCCTGGTTCTTGTTTGTGACAAGATCGCCATCCTCACCATATTTTGATGAGGATCCCGATCTCCACTTCACTTAATTTTACCACTTAAAAATTGTGAAGTATGGAAAATGTGCAGATGTTATTTCCTATGGAGCCAAAAGAATTTTGGAGCCATTTAAAGACAGTCATTGAAGAGGTGGTGAATCAAAAAAATGATTCCATTTCAAAACAAACTTCAGTGCAGAACCCACCTCTAAAGAAGCTTCTAAAAGTTAAAGAAGTTTGTGAGCTTTTCCACGTATCTAAACCTACGATTTACGAATGGCTGAGGCAAGGAAATCTCAAATCTATTAAGATCGAATCGAGACGATATTCGTTACTGAGGCTATCCGGTCACAATCTGTTACCGCATCACAAAGAACTTCTTTGGGGAAACCTTTTTGTATTACGTTTTACGGCCGGACGGCTTAAGTTTGTCTGTAAAATCATCGCCTGAACCACCTAAAGTGTTTTGTGCTTTAAGACAAGGTGCATTGATGCTGCACCGCAAATCATTCAATATGCTGTGTGCATGTGGTTTGTGTAATGATGAAAGTATTGAGGCACGCAATTTAAAAGCTGGTAAATCTCTTAGCTTATCGGGTATTTGCTGGGCATTTGTCATTGATGTAAATAGCCCAAAAGCAGCAAGGACAATAGCAAGTTTTTTGTTGAGTAAAGTTTTCATGATTGTATATGTTTTAAAGGAGTAATCAATAGGGCAGAAATCATTTTAATACAGCAGGCTTTTTGTTTCAGTACATCAGCACGCGCATTTAAATCTCCATCTTCCCAATTAGTTCGCCTCACATATCATAAAACCTCCATCGCTTGTTGGGATAAGTTTATTTCCAAAATCATCTCCTGTGGCACCCGGGGTGTTTGTTTTTTGAGGCAGGCCAATCTATTGTTATGGGCCAAATCATTTAGCTTTCCGGAAAGCAGTTTGTTTGTCGGCGCATAATGAAACCCTGGTTTTTTTTGTGGTTGGATATTTGTGCATTAATAATTGCAAAGCGTAAGACCCCAACACTAATTAAACCTGTAGCTTTTTGTTAAGTAAAGATTTCATACCTTTTTATTTTTGAGGTGATTCAATTAATGAGTAAAATTTGTACGCAGGAATGAAATTATTCTCTGAGCAAATAAATAGAAACACAAAATGAGTAGTTTACAGGTATGAATGATAACCTGCGGAAGTAATTGATTATTTTACAAAAACAGAAGAGGTAAGTAACATAGAAACTAATTGTGGTGATATTTTTTTTTGGCTCGTTATAGAAACCAACTACGATCTGAAATAGGCAAACTATCAGCATTTTCCGCGGACTAATCAATTTTATTTTTAGGTTATTCCATTGTTTGTTAGCTTGGTAAAAATTTAGTAACTGCAATTTGTAATTTAATAACCGGCGTTTTATGCACAGGTACTGGCAATTTGTTTTTATCAGAAAAAAATTGAACAGCGTATTGCATGTTTTACTTACTGTTACGTGTTTCCTTATTTATAATTTATGTGCCGCTCAACCAAAAGATATCGATAGCCTGACAAAAGTATTGCCATCGTTGCACGACAGCGCACGGGTTGACTGCCTTAATGAAATTATCCACTACTACTTTAGTGTAAATAAAAGGGATTCGATTGAAAGCTATCTGACAATAACTTATGAGGAAGCAAAGAAATTAAAATATGCATATGGTATTGCAGTTTCAATTCTTGAGCAAGCAGTCATGCAAGATAAATTTAATAATAATTTTCCTAAGGCGGAACAATTGGCTGCAGAATCATTACAATACTATAACCTGACAAATAATAAAAAATATATTGAAGTTGCGTATTATTATTTGGGAATTGCACTTTTCGCTCAAAGCATATATGATAAGGCCATGATTAATTTAAAGCAATCCAACGAATGGGCAAAAAAGGCAGGTATTTATAATCGGGTGTTCGCTGCGAATTCAATTATTGGTCAAGTTTATCGTGAAAGCGGCAATTATGATTCGGCTTTTTACGTATTTAAGCAAGCACTGGAAATGGCGGTGCAGTTTAAAAACACATTTTGGACAGCAGAAGGATTTATTGACATGGGTGATTTGTATAAGGCCATTGAAGATTATCCGACCGCTTTGGAATATTACGGCAAGGCTTTTAAAATGAAAAAACGAAAAGATTTAGGCATCTGGGATTATATTACATATGCTGACTTATTCAGCCTTACACATCAATATGATTCTGCATTGCATTATTATAATTATCTTGACTCAGCAAAAGCCGATGTACAAAATTTGCGGGTTTTTCTTATTAGTAAAGGTGAATATTTTCTTATACGAAAGGATTATGATAATGCACTAAGAAATTTTTTGAAGGGCCTGGCCTATCACCGGCAAATGAATGACCGCAACCAAATCAAGCGCACATTGCTTGATATTGCGAAAACGTATGCCGCTGAAAACAACAATACTGCTGCCTTACAATATGCACGGGAAGGCCTTAACATGGCACTGCAAACGAAATCCAGGCAATATATCAGGGATGCATATCAAATTATTTATGATGTTTATGACAGGTTGCACAATACAGATAGCGCTTATTTCTATTATAAGAAATATGTAGCAATGAAGGATGTAGTATCAGGCGATCAGCTAAAAGGAAAATTTGCTGCCTATGGGTATGAACAAAAGATCGCCCTCCTGGATAAAGAAGAACGTTTACAGCAACAACAGCTTAAACAATCGGCACTGCAAAAGCTATTTCTTATAATCGGAATGTCGGGCACTTTATTATTGGGCATTTTCATGTTTCGCAACGCTTTATTGAAACGAAAAAATGAAAAAAATCATCGCGAAATTGCGGAAAACGAATTGCAACTGCAAAAATTAGAAAGCCAGAAACAATTTTCGGAACTCGAAATGCAGGCGCTGCGGGCACAAATGAACCCTCATTTTATTTTCAATTGCCTCAGCTCCATCAATCGTTTTATTTTAAAAAATAGAATCGAAGAGGCTTCGGATTATCTCACCAAATTTTCCCGCCTCATACGCATGGTTTTAAATAATTCCAAAAGGTCATTTATCTCCTTGGAAGACGAACTGGAAACACTTCGGTTATATTTAGATATGGAAAAATTACGGTTTAAAGATTCGTTTAATTACAGTTTTACTTATAACAATTCCATTGAAGTAAGCAATATTTTTATACCTCCATTATTGCTCCAACCCTTTGCAGAAAATGCCATCTGGCATGGCTTAATGCATAAGCAGGGATGGCTTTTTAAATTTTAATTTTACTGCAGAAGAAAAATTTTTAACCTGCATTATTGCCGATAATGGTATCGGCAGAACAAAAGCAGCAATGCTTAAAAGTAAATCTGCAGAAAAACAAAAATCAATGGGACTGAAAATTACAACAGAACGTTTGAGTTTACTCAACAGTAATTCAAACACGCAAACAGTTTTTACAATAGAAGATATCATCGATGAAAATGGAAATGCCTTGGGTACACGCGTACTTTTAAAGATATTTTATAAAGAGATGATGGAAGCATAGATATACCATTTAAAAAACTTCTGTGATTACAGCAATAATCGTTGATGATGAGCCTTACAGTTGCGAGAGCTTGGCAACTTTGCTTGAGCGTTACTGCCCGAATGTGAAACTACTAGACATTTGTTATTCAGCAGCAGATGCGCTAAAAGCGTTAGGCGAGCAAGTACCTACATTGATCTTTTTGGATATTGAAATGCCTGGTATGAATGGTTTTGAAATGCTGCAAAACTTGCCTTCCATTAACTTCTCAATCATCTTTACAACCAGCTATGATCAATATGCAATTAAGGCAATACGGTTTAGTGCTTTGGATTATTTATTAAAACCGGTTGACCGCCAGGAATTGCAACTCGCCGTACAAAAAGCAATAGATAAATCGCAGAAGACTTTCCGCAACAAATAGAAATGCTTCTGCATAAATTACAGCATCCCGCTTTCCGCTATAAATAAAATTGCCATGCCAACTATGGAAGGATTGCGGATGATTCCTGTAAATTCAATAATCAGTTGTGCATCCAGCAGTAATTACACCATTCTTTCCCTGAAGAATAAAGAAAAAATCACAGCCTCAAGAACGTTAAAAGAAATTGAAGAATTATTGGAAGACTTTTGTTTCCTGAGGGTGCACAATTCTTTTGTTGTAAATATTAATGAAGTTGAAAAATATGTAAAAGGTGATGGAGGCTATTTAATTATGAGTGACGATTCGAATATTGACGTATCACGAAGCAGGAAAGAATCACTTTTAGAAAAACTGCATCGCCAGGGAGAATAGTTATTTTACTTTACTTAATTAGGTTTCACTTTACCTAAATATTACCGTCTTTCTTTAGTGTTGATGAGAAATTATGGCTTCTAACAGAATTAAAAAGGTCCCACAGCCCTTGCTGTATCTGCATTGTATCTTCCGAATTTAAATTATTAAAATTCATTATTGCATATTTTCTGTATGGCAAGTAGACGCTGTTCTTCACTCAACTCCGTTTACTTTACTTTATTTTCTGTATTAATTGTCATGCTTTGTTTCAGGTGATTTCCTAAATTTTACTAAAAGAGCCTGACAGAAATAAAAATTTTAGCGTCACATAACCTTTCTATCTAATATTCCTAAGACGCAATTTTATAAAAGTCATAAAAAAACAAAATAAATTTGCGCAGTTAAATAACTGCGCTTATATTTGCAGTCAAATAGCTGCATAAAATGAAAATTCGCAGAGATGTTTTTCAAGCCATAGCCGACCCGACCCGAAGGGCAATATTAAGTTTGGTGATGTTACAAGCCATGACACCTGGTGCCATTGCCGAAAACTTTAAATCGTCAAGGCAAACGATTTCAAAGCATATTCAAATTTTAACAGAATGCGCCTTGCTAAAGCAAACCCAATCCGGCAGCAGGGAAATGTATTATCACTTCAATCCCCAAAAAATGAAAGAAATAGCAGATTGGATAGAACCCTACCGAAAAATGTGGGAGGATAGACTTACAGTAATGGAGGATTTGTTGAACGAAATGAAGGTGAAAAAAACAAAATCAAAAAAATAATTTCTAGCAATTTAAAATCTAATAAAATGAAACAAAAAATGTATCCGTGCTTATGGTTTGATGGCCAGGCAAGGGCAGCGGCAGATTTTTACTGCACTGTTTTCCCCAACTCAAAAATCAACAATGATTCGGGAATGGTGGTAAATTTTGAACTCAATGGACAGTTCTTTATGGGCCTGAACGGAGGCGATAACGTTAAATTCAACGAAGCCGTTTCTTTTGTTATTCCTTGCAAAGACCAGGAGGAAATTGACCATTATTGGTATAAACTTATAGCCGATGGTGGCGTAGAAAGTCAATGTGGATGGTGTAAAGACAAGTTCGGATTATCCTGGCAAGTAGTGCCGGCAATTTTAGGTGAATTGATGTCAAATCCTGAAAATGGGCAACGTGTTGTGCAGGCATTTATGAAAATGAAAAAGTTTGACATTGAAGCGTTGAAAAATGCTTAACCACATGAAAAAAAATAAGATCATTTATTGGATAAGCACAGGATTGTTCTGTGCTTTCCTTTTGCTGACAAGTATTTCGTACCTCACCGACCCAAAGTTTGTGGATATATTTAAACATTTAGGATTTCCACAGTATTTCCGTGTAGAGCTTGCCTTCGCAAAAATGGTAGGCGTTCTTATCCTCCTTATCCCACAAATACCGTCAAGGTTGAAGGAGTGGGCCTATGCAGGTTTTGGGATTACCTTGGCTTCTGGTGTAATAGCTCATTTAAATAGTGGTGACCCGTTCGGGTATATCGTTAATGTCCTTTTTTGGTTTGCCCTTTTAGTAATTTCTTATATCTATTGGCACAAAAGAAACAAGGAAAAACAAATTCATTCATCATTTAAAGTATAGCATTAAAACAGTATGGCAAAGCAAATAGAAGTAACAAAAACGTTTAACGCCCCTGTTGAAATGGTCTGGAAAGTTTGGACAGATCCCGAATGGTAAAGCGTTGGTGGGGGCCAAAACATTTTACATCTCCCATGGCAAAAATTGATTTTCGGGAAGGCGGTAAATCCATAGTGAGCATGAAAGCCCCAAAAGAAATGGGCGGGCAGGAATTTTTTTCCGTTTGGGAATATGTGAAAATTATTCCTTTAAACACGATTGAGTTTATTCAAAGCCTAGCTGATGAAGATGGCAATAAAATTGGCCCGACAGAAGTAGGGATGCCTGCCGATTTTCCTTTGGATATTAGAACTGTTGTTATTTTCAAAGCACTTGAAAAAAATAAAACGGAAATGACGGTTACCGAATACGCTGAATTTGGTTCGATCAGTAACTTTGCACAAATAGGTTTGGAGCAAAGCCTTGATAAAATGGGCAGAATATTTTAATCATAAAATGCACAATGGAAATTAAAAGCGGGAACCCGATCGGGCGGGCGTTGGTCCTTGGTGGTGGCGGAGCGGCAGGCAATGCCTGGTTGATTGGCGTCATTGCGGGCCTGTTTGATGCAGGGTTAGATGTGACCCGGGCCGATCTGATCATCGGGACGTCAGCTGGCTCGACAGCCGCGGCCCAAATAAGCAGCTCGGCCCGGCCGCCGGAATTGCTGGCCAATATCCTTGCCCGGGCGCCCCAGCGCAAAACTAGTCACGTCGGCTCCGGCCATGAACGCATTACGAATAGACCAGCGGCGAACCATATGGAAATAACCAGCGAAATCATCGGTGCCTCTGAGGATATAACCGATATGCGCCGCAGAATGGGTGCGTGGGCGCTCGAAATGACTGCGACATCGGACAGTTCTACGCAAACGCAGTGGCGCACTACCGTCACTGCCCGGCTTCCCAGCCAGGTGTGGCCGAAACGACGGATGTTCATCACGGCGGTCAATGCCCATACCGGGGAACCGGTCGTGTTCGACTGCCACAGCGGCGTCGACCTGGTGGACGCCGTTGCCGCAAGCTGTGCTGGTGGCTTCGCCTACAGGATCGGCGACAACCAATACATCGATGGAGGCTACCGGGCCGACGTGAATGCTGATCTGGCAACCGGATACGGACGTGTCCTGGTAATCGCGCCACTCGGCGACAGAACACGGAAACCGTTGAACTGGGGACTCCATCTCACAGCACAGGTCGAAGAACTACGCGCACGAGGCAGCAGAGTCGAAACCATCTTCCCGGATAACGACGCCCAAACCGCACTCGGCACTGGAATGAATTTGATGGATTTGTCGACGCGCCGGCTCTCCGCCCAGGCCGGTTACAACCAAGGCAAAGCCATTGCTGAGCAGCTCACAGATTTCTGGCGGTGACGCATACGAAACAGTAGACCTGGCAGGCATGACGGCACCTGCTCATGCGACTTAGGCTTGCCGTTATAGGGCTTAATTTTAGGGTTTCAAATTGAAACGTTAGAAAATAAGAATCCTTTGAGGTTGCAAATTGAAACCTCAAAAGGCAGGGGGAGCACGGTACCGCCCTACGCTAGTGAGCAAGGAATTGCTATGCTAAGTGGAGTTCTTAACTCAGGTAAGGCAATCAATATGAATATAGCCATGATGATGACTTTTATAGAAATAAGGCGGCTTTCCGCCATGGATACCCGACCGCCACTTGAAATTCTAAAGAATGTCTCACAAAAATCCTATCTTTAAATCTCCAACTTTAATCCTGTATTAATTACCACCGAATGGATTATGGTACAAATTATCAACCAATTGCTTAAATCGGTCATGTAAAGTCATTCGCGTTAATCCTTTAATTTATTAAAAGCGAGATCACAACACCGATAGCATTTCACGCCAATAAAATGAGAATGTCCTCGAAGAAATCGGCCAGCTAAGAACTAAATATTTGCATTACACCAATCAATGCTTTAAGATAACTGCTCATCAAAATGACGTAAACAACCATGAAAAAATATTGTGCTTATTTATTGATATTATGCTGGCTGTTGCCGGTAAAATCGTTTGCCCAGCAGGAAGATATTACGGGCATGTGGTATGGGCAAATAACTATTATCGACACACAAAGAGTCAACCTTCCTTACGAGATTGCAGTAAGCGAAGAAAAAGGAAAATTGTTCGGATTTTCAAGAATTGTTTTTCATGCTAATGGAAAAGATGAAGCCGGCGTGCAAAATATCAGCATCAGGCGCAAAAGCGACAAGATCGTAATGGAAGATGAAGGTTTTATTACTCATAATTTTTCGATTAATCCTTCCAGGCATGTGAAGAAAACGGTGGTTGTTGTACTCACGACGACTAATACCGAAATGATACTGGAAGGTTCCTGGAGTACTAACACCACCCGGTACAACAGGGCGTATAAGGGTACCGTTTTGCTGAAAAGAAAGATTGATTTCAAAAAACTGGAATTGTTTAAAAGCCTGGATACATTGAACCTTGTTTCCAGGTTATCTTTTCTGAACAGGCCCGAAACAGTAGCCGTTGTTGCTGTTGCTGCACCTGTTGAAAAGAAACCAGAACCGTTACCCGTTGTTCCGGCGCCAGAGCCGCCCTTGATAATTACTTCAATTGAAAAAGCAGCTCCTGGATTAATGGGAGTAACAAAAGAAACACAACCATCAATAGTTAAAATATCGCCCCTGCCAAAACAAAAGAAATTACAGGTGGATACTTTGGCAAACCTGAAGCCGGTTGTGAAACCTGCTGCTGTGCTTGTGAAGCCTGCATCTGTGGCACCCAAACCACAGCCGCCAGTAGTTATTGCGGCTCCGCCAAAACCGGAGAAAAAAATCCCTCCGCCACCGAAACCTGAACCAGAGAAAAAACCCCTGGTAGTTGCTGTTCAGCCACAACCTAAAGCTGCGCCTGAGAAAAAACCCGTGGTAATTGCTGTTCAGCCACAACCTAAACCTGTGCTTCCTCCTGTTGCGATAGTGGCACCGTCTATTGTACATGGTGCTGCTGAAATTGAAAAACGTGTTACAAAATCTGATCAGGCATTTTATTTTGAATCCGACAGTTTGTTGCTTACGCTGTATGATAATGGTGAAGTGGATGGCGATACGGTGACGGTACTAATGAACGGCAACGTTATTTTTTCGAAAGTGGGGCTTTCTACAATAGCAAATAGCAAAACTATTTACATCACGCCTAATATGGATTCTGTAAAGCTGGTGATGTATGCCGAAAACCTTGGCTCAATACCACCTAACACGGGCCTGCTGATTGTGAATGATGGTGAAAAAAGGTACGATGTTCGCTTTACTGCTGATTTAAAAACAAATGCTGCGATTGTATTGCGGAGAAAAAAGAAGGAATAACATGGATGAAGATTTTAAACGAAAAGAGAAAAGAATATAGTAGTCGAAGCTCAAAGTCTTCCCCTGGAGGAGATGTAGAGGGCGCCTTTCATCTTACCATGCCTTCATCGTTGCCTCTGCGTCCCAATAAATCGTATGGTCTTGCGTTTGTTTATGTCTTGATATTACCGCCAAAAGTATAAATAAATTGCTCCATATTTTCACCGTTGGGTAGCATTTACGATGCTATTGAACACCTTTTAGACGAAAAAGCAGCACAAAGGAAATGGGACGAAAGAGAAAGGATTGGATTTAAAAAGTGAACAGGTAGTGTATCAAAATCGCGCACTTGTTTGCCTTTAGATTTCATAAACTGTTGATTTTAAATCCAATAATTGTACGGCATTTTTCTTGCCTTTTTTGATCGGTTGTATATAGATTTCACATAATAATACATCCTTTCATGTTTGAAAATTATTTCAAAACTGCATTCAGAAACCTTTTACGAAACAAGGGTTATTCTTTCATCAACATAGCAGGATTAAGCCTTGGTTTAGCTTGCGCAATGCTTATCACGTTGTATGTAAAAGATGAAGTAAGCTTTGACAGGTTTCACAAAAATGCAAATAACATTTACCGGATTGTATCAAAGTCCCCACGGGGAGAAAAATTGGTGAGCACCGGGACTTTGCAGGGCCCACGTTTTACACAACATGTTCCCGGCATAAAATCTTTCGTACGTGTGAAGAATGGTACTGAGGATATAAAAACCGGAAGCGTCGTGCAGTCACAGGATTTGGTGTATGTTGATTCGACCTTCTTTTCCGTATTTACATTTCCTCTGTTATCGGGTGATCCTAAGACTTGTTTAAAAGAACCCCATTCTATAGTATTAAGTGAAGATGTTGCAATAAGGCAATTCGGCACAACTGATGCCACTGGTAAAATTGTAATGGTGAAAGATGACAGCACCTTTGTTCCTTATAAAGTAACAGCGGTTGCAAAACGCTGTCCGCAAAATTCAACTATTCAGTTTGATGTATTGCTGCCGGTTAAAGTATCCGATGCAGATGCGACCAATAATGATAACTGGTTTGGGTTTTCCTTAAACACTTTTGTTGTACTCGACGGCAAAGCAAACCTGCGAACTGTAGAAAAACAAATGCAAAATTTTTATGTGGCAGATGCAAAGGAAGCTTTTGAAGCAATCATGAAAAAAAATGGCGGAAGCAATCATGCCAAAATGAGTACTTATTTTTTGCAACCTTACCTTGATATGCATTTAAGCACGGAGCTTCCTGTGAATAATAATTTTATGCATTTAAGCAAGGCGAAAGGCCGTACAAATAATGGTTTAACGAACGCAAGCAATCCTGTCTATTCATATATACTTTCAGGCATTGCATTGTTTGTTTTGTTGATTGCGTGTATAAATTTTGTAAATCTTACTGTTGCACGTTCCCTTAAACGGGCTAAAGAAATAGGCATTCGTAAAGTTATTGGCGGAAGTAGAAAGCAATTGATTATTCAATTTCTTGGTGAATCATTTTCCTTATGCACGATTGCTTTTGTACTGGCAATTGCATTGGTACAATTAGCATTGCCTTTATTTGATAATCTTGCCAATAAAGCTTTATCACTTTCTTATTTGTTCGATGCAAAATTGGTTGTGGCATATGTTGCTCTGTTTATTATCACTGGTTTGCTTGCGGGCTTTTACCCGGCATTGGTTTTATCGGGCTATGATCCTGTCCGTACTTTATATAGCCGTTTTCAGGTTGCCGGAAAAAATTATTTGCAAAAATCATTAGTTGTATTCCAATTTACATTGGCATCGTTTTTAATCATTGCCACATTTACAATTTATGCACAGTTTAATTTTCTTACCAAAACAAATTTAGGATATGATGATAAAGATCTTGTTATAACGCAGGTACACGGAACAAAGCATTCAGATGCTGCGGCATTTAAAAATGAATTACTGAAAAACCCAAACATTGTTGGTGTCAGCGCAAAAAACGGTGGAATTTGGCAGGCAGGAATATCAATTGCTGATTCTGGTATAAATGCTCAATATGAAACAATTGATGAAAATTATTTGCCGTTATTAAAAATCCCTTTGGTTGCAGGGAGAAATTTTTCACCTTCATTCCCGTCAGATTCAGTACAGTCCGTTATCGTTAATGAAAGTTTTGTGAAAGCAGCGAACTGGAAAAACCCGGTTGGTGAAACAGTTAAGCTGCTGTGGGGTAATATCGAAACCTATCGCGTTATCGGTGTAGTAAAAGATTATCATTTTGCATCGTTAAACGAAAAAATTGTACCGCAGTTATTTAGCATTAAAAGTGATAATTTATATGGAACTTATTATATCAAAATAAAGCCTCACACAGCAACTGCAAGTTTAAAATGGATACAAAAGTTGTTTCAGCAATTTTACCCCGCAGACCCATACTCATACGTGTTTAAAAACGATGATAATAGGAAGCAGTATGCTGATATTGAAAAATGGAAACAGATTCTTTTGTTCGGCGCTGCGCTTACTATATTTATTTCATGCATCGGTTTGTTCGGATTGTCAGTTCTGTCAGCAGAAAAAAGGACTAAAGAAATCGGAATACGAAAAGTGCTTGGCGCTTCTGTAAATAGTATTGTCGCAACACTTTCAAAAGATTTCTTATTACTTGTATTTACCGCATTGATTATAGCAATTCCTTTTGCCTGGCTGGCGACAAACGAGTGGCTTACAAAATATCCATACCGAATTTCATTGAGCATTCCCATGTTTGTTGCAGCTGGCTTACTTGTAATTTCTATAGCATTATTTACCATTAGTTTTCAATCCATTAAAACAGCATTGGCAAACCCGGTAAAAAGTTTGAGGACCGAGTAAATTTGGTTTTATTTGTAAGCTGAATTGCTTTTGCAATTTACTATTTGCCAGTTCAAATAGTGCTGTTACAAGTGCCTCTCAGCCATTTGAACTTCTATTACTTTTTATTCAAAGGATAAGTAGGTTTTTTCGTGGCCGGTCTCTTCATCTTTTTCTAGTCTTCTGTTGCAACGCAGTCTCCATCCCCGGGGACTTGATGATATTGTAAATCTGCGCCTTCGTATACTCGAAACCATATTGCTTAATTCACTCTACAGCGAGGGCCTGTCCGTAGAGCCGTATTAAAGCCAGGTCAGCCGCAGCTTCTTTTAAATAGCAATTCTTTATTTCTTGTCAAATGACTGCTATCGGGGCTAGAGTTTTCTTGCAAGGTTCCAGGGGTTTTAAATTTAATGTCCATTTATCCTCCGGATTGTTCGACACTTCCTTTAATCCCCCCCGAATGCTATTCAGCTCAGTTAGTACATCACATTAATTTCTTTTACTTCACCGCCGGGTACGCTAACTTCTAATTGGTACATACCATGAGCAAGGTTAAAATCCCATTTAATAAATTCGGTGCTGCTGCCTTCAGCATGAGTGATTTGTTTAGATAAAATAACTTGTCCAATCTTATTCAGGAGCCTGATTCCATACTTACCTTCGGGCTGGTTGGTGAGCTGCAGGTGTATCATTCCATCTGTAATAGGATTTGGGTAAATGGTAATTGTATTATCACTGCTCCAGGTACCGCCGCCCGTGGCGTCAGATAGCGAAGTCGTAGCATTTACGCAAGCGCTTACGATACCCGAAATCGATGCAATTACGGGTAGGGCATGTACAGTATAGAAGCACTTATTATTTTCGTACAGCCGTTGCAGTTAGTTACCGTGTAATTTATAGTAGCAGTTCCTGCTGATATACCGTTTACGACGCCGGAAAAACGTATTGCTGCTATGCCCGTATTATCACTGCTCCATGTGCCACCGGCAGTTGCTTCATCTAATTGAGTGGAATTACCGACACAAACATCTAAGGTGCCTGTAATTGATGCAACTGCTGGTAAAGCATTTGGGGTAATAAGCGCCTTTAGTTGAATCGCATCCATTTGGAGGAAATAAAACATCACTTAAGCGACACGATGTACAATTAAACTGCATAAATCGGAAGTCCGTTACTCCGTACGGAGTGACTTTACCGGGTTAGCAACCGCTGCTTTTATTGCCTGGTAGCCAACAGTAAGCCACGCGATAATTTCAGAAATAAGAATGGTTAATAAAAATATTCCAATGCCAATGTTTATCCTGTATGCATAATTTTGCAGCCAATGATGCATGAAAAAATAAGCTAATGGAGATGCGATTAAAAATGCAACGCCAATAAGCACTGTAAATTCTTTTGAGAATAAATAAACGACGCTGATTACTGATGCGCCTAATACTTTTCTAATGCCTACTTCTTTGGTACGCTGTACTGCCATGAATGAAACAAAGCCATACAAGCCAAGACAGGAAATAAATATGGCAATGCCTGCAAATATTTTATACAATTGTGAGAGCTGGTTTTCCTGCTTGTAAAAGCTGGCAATCTTATCATCGAGAAACTGGTATTCATAAACAAAATCAGGAAACGTTTTGTTCCAAAGCTTTTCTATTGCTGCCAAAGTTTGCTTTGTAGCTTGCGGTTGTATTTTTATGTTGATTGATCCGGATACCATTTTCCAGGAACCGAGCACTATAGGCTTCATTTCTTCTTTCATCGAGCTGCCGTTAAAATTCTTTACTACACCAACAACAGGTGCAACCACGTTTCCGTCAAAAATCGCTATCTTTTTGCCGAGGATATCATCGGGATTTTTAAAGCCTAATTTTTTCACCATCAGGGCATTCACTACAAACCCGTTTATGGTGTCAGCGGGGTAATACGGCTTGCCCGAGATAAACTGAATATTATACGTTTTAAAGTAATCAGCATCTGCCCATTTAAAATCAGCTTCGAAGTCTGATTTCTTTACTGCATTATCAAATCTAAAATCACCGCCCCAGGACGCTTTATCCATGGGGCTAAAACTGCTGAGACTCACATCTTTTATCCCGGCCTGTTGCAGCAATTGTGTTTTTAAGGCATCTGCTTTAAACACTCGTGCACTGTCGTTCGCAAGAGGCACTATAACGATTGCATCTTTATCAAAACCCATAGATGCATTTTGAAAAAAATTCATTTGGCTCACAACAATTAATGTTGCTATAATCAAAGTCTGTGCAACGGTAAATTGGAAAACCACCAACACCTTTCTCATGGAAAATCCACCGGCACTCTTGTCGGTAAATTTACTTTTCAGCACTTTGATGGGATTAAATCCCGATAAAAGAATTGCAGGATAGAAGCCTGATAAAAATGTAACAATAATAATTATGCTGAACAAAAATCCAATCAAAGGAAAACCGGGTTGTATTGCCAGTGATATTTGCAAGAGATTGTTGAGTACCGGCAATGCAATGAATGCAAATACTATTGCTATAACAACTGAACCGAGCGTAATAAGAAAAGTCTCACTTAAAAATTGGATGATCAATTGTTTTTTACTACCGCCCAGAACCTTCCTGATGCCTACTTCTTTTGAACGGTTTACTGCCTGTGCAGTAGCAAGATTAATAAAGTTTATGCAGGCAATAATTAAAAGAAATACGCCTATTAAACTTAATGCGGTAATCAATGCTTTGCTGAAGGTGCTTCCCTTATAAGTTCCAAACTCGCTCTGATAGTGTATTTTGCTTAACGGCTGTAATAGATAACCATGATTTGCGTATTCAGCAGGCGCGTATTTTTTTACAAGGGTTTTAAGGTCTCTGTCGAATTGCTGTGACGAGATATTTTTTGGAAGCACTATGAAGGTGTTCAACGAACCGTCCTGGCCTGACCAGTCTGTTGAACCATCCTCACCCCCGGAAGTTTTAAAAGAAAGTACAACCTGCATGGGAAAGTCGGTATTCGCAGGAATATTTTTCATAATGCCTGTTATCCTGCAAACCTTATCTTTATCGTTATTATATTTAATGAACTTACCTATGGCTGTATGCCAATCTCCAAAATATTTTTCTGCTGTCTCCTCTGTAATTACCGCAGTATTTTTTTCTGATAAAGCAGTTTTTGAATCGCCTGCAAGGAAGGGGAAATTGAATATGTCAAAAAATTCAGGCTCGACAAAAAGTACATTTTCTTTAAATTTTTTTTGTGATGCATTAGCTTTATCATTTAGTAAAGTTATCTGCTGATTATCCCGTCCATAGGTACGGGCAATGTGTTCCAGCTGCGGATGGTCTGTTCGCAAGGCTTCCGCGACCGGAAAGGCACTGCCTTTCGAATAATCCATTCCATTTTTAGTTTTCGTTGCTGATACCACCCGGTAAATGCGTTCTTTGTTTTTATGAAAATTATCAAAGCTTGTTTCATATTGAATTAATAAGAAAATAAGCAGGCAGGCTGCGATACCTACTGCTAACCCCGTAGTATTAATTGCAACGTAGGATTTATGGCTGCGTAAATTTTGCCATGCGGTTTTTATATAGTTTTTTATCATAGTGGGAGTAAAAATTAAGACTTGAGCAAGAGTAGCATGCCGAAAGTACCAAGAAAAATGCCATTTACTTAGTAAGCTGAAAAGCATTATGATGTGAACTTATAGATAATAGAAAATGTACGTTTTTGATACAGTAGTTGTTCACTTATAAAATAGTGTGACTCGTCCCTGATATAGCTATACATGGTTATGAATAAATCCTAAAACACCTATACATGGTCAGCGGAGATGTGTGCAGGATGCCCCTTTGAATCAGAATTTAAGAAGTGATGAAAGATGCAATTGACTGGTTGTTGCATGGCAAAACTTACGACCTGAGGCAGAATAAGATGGGTGTTGCTAAGTGGGGTGGTATAGTGCACCTGTTAAAATAAAGCTCTGAACTTTTATGGTCATCGAACATAAAATTTAGGGAGAGATCAGCATTATGGCCGAAAAATTGGCAATGCAGAAGAAGGAAGAGATCCACTTCAAAAGATGAAAATTAACGAGTTAATTTTATAACAGATTTTCAAAACTATTAAAATTTAAAACGTATGAACCCGAAAAAGATATGGTCAAATTTAGCCGTAAGCGATTTAGAGCGAACAACTAAATTTTATACTGAATTGGGATTTAAACCCAACGGCACAAACAGCTCTAAAGAACTAACAAGTTTTTTTGTTGGTGAAGATGATTTTGTGATACACTTTTTTTTAAAAGACATACTCCAAGCCAATATGAAAATTGAAATAGCTGACTCGCAAAATGTAACCGAAATTTTGTTTACTCTTTCTGCTACCAGCAAAGACCAGGTAAACAATTGGGAAAGAGAAGTTGAAAGAGCAGGCGGCAAAATTATTTCCCGGCCGGAAGAATTCGGAAAGGGATATTACGGTTTTATGTTTGCAGATCCGGATGGCCATAAATTTAATGTCTTTTATATGGAAGGCTTTTAGTATATAATAAAAAAGGTGAACCGAAGTACGAAGTAACATAAAAAGCATCCTCATTACTTAAGATTTTGAAAAGATAATCGGGTAGTTGAATTTGCGTATAAATTTTTTGAAAGAGAAAGATTTACACAATATTAAACCTGCTTCCATCGCGGGGTTTTTCCGCATTCTTAGTTTAACAAATTTTATAATCAAACTTACCTGCATCCTATAAGTAGTCAAATGGAGATGAATCGAAAATAAAACGTCATAGTTCTCTGTTTTGATATTACGCTTACTGAATCTGCAATGACGGGTAAAATGGCGTAAAGTGAGGGTGGCTTTGTCCCTCAGGGGCCCGAACCGCTGAACCGGTCATCCTTTTTAAATCATGCTGCCTAATCGAGGTTCTTCTTTTTTATAAAAAGTACTTGCATTATTCTATTAGGTTTTTTATTTTAGATGTATACTAAGTAAGAACACTCGATGACTCCAGCCGGTTTAAGCTGGTTTTAATGCTACTTAAATTTCACCTCTCGCTGAAATCATTCGGGAAAATGTGTAAAACTGATTTTATACACCCGGCTGATTAATGATGCACATCTCCGTATTCGGTAAATAATTTGGCCAGGAATTTAAAAAAATTCTAATAACTATACAATGAAAAAAAGTAAAACTCTCCTTGCAAGTACAATGATCGCAGGAGCCTTTGCCCTGCAAGGCACTGCCAGCGCACAACCCGGCTCTTCTACCCAGGTAGCATCTACTGAAACAATCCGCCCCTTCCAGGTACATATTCCGCAGGCTGATCTCGACGATTTACGTCGCCGAGTTCTTGCTACAAAGTGGCCCTCGCGGGAAACGGTTACGGATGAGTCGCAAGGCGTGCAACTTGCAACAATGCAGAAACTTGCTGAATATTGGGCTAAGGATTATGATTGGCGCAAAGTTGAGGCGAAACTGAACGCCTTACCGCAATTCGTGACCACGATAGATGGGGTGGATATTCATTTTATCCATGTTCGTTCAAAACAAAAGAATGCATTGCCGGTCATCATCACGCATGGTTGGCCGGGCTCGATCATCGAGCAGTTGAAGGTCATCGGCCCACTCACTGATCCTACGGCCTATGGCGGAAAGGCTGAAGAAGCTTTTGATGTTGTCATACCGTCGCTTCCCGGCCATGGTTTTTCAGGCAAGCCAACAACTACAGGCTGGGAACCTGTTCACATCGCACATGCATGGATAGAACTGATGAAGCGACTTGGATACAAAAAATATGTAGCACAAGGCGGCGATTGGGGGAATGCTGTTTCGGAGACAATGGCGTTAATCGCACCTCCGGAATTACTTGGCATTCACACTAACATGCCAGCCACCGTTCCGGCAGATATTACAAAAGCGCTGGCGTCAGGTACAGCGCCATCCGGTCTTTCAGCCGACGAAAAAAATGCGTATCAGCAGCTGGACTTTTTCTTTAAGAAGGGCGTAGGCTACGCAAACGAGATGGGTCTTCGCCCGCAGACTCTTTATGGAATTGAGGATTCACCTGTCGGGCTCGCAGCCTGGATGCTTGACCATGATGCGCGAAGCTATGAGCTCATTGCACGGGTTTTCAATGGACAGAAAGAAGGCCTTACCCGGGATGACATTCTCGACAATATTACATTGTACTGGCTTACAAATACGGCCATCTCTTCGGCTCGTCTCTATTGGGAAACCTCTCAGATTGCAAAGGGTGGCTTTTTCGATCCGCGAAATATTACCATCCCGGTTGCTGTAAGCGTTTTCCCCGATGAAATTTACGCAGCTCCGCAAAACTGGGCGGAGAAGGCATATCCAAAACTTATCTATTTTCACAAAGTTAGTAAGGGAGGCCACTTTGCAGCCTGGGAGCAGCCGCAACCCTTTGCTGAAGAATTGAGGGCAGCCTTCAAATCACTGCGCTGATTACAAATAGGAGAAAGGCGACGTTACTACGCCCTCTTTCAGTGCTCGCGACTATATTCGATTCTCATCGCTTTTTGTCGTGGCCGGCGACCATGGAAAACGAACAGTATAGTAAATGACTAATCAAAAAAGATATGCCGAAAAAAATAGCATACAACCGCCGAAATTTTTTAAATAACGCATTTATGGCTTTTGGCGCTGCAAAGCTATCAATGATTGGAGCTGGGAATAAACAATTCATTAATCAAACTTTTGCACTACTTCTATGATACATCCGGAATTAATAAATCATTTGATCAGTTAAAACAAATAGAGGCGGGTGTTTTGAATGTCGGTTACGCCGAGGCGGGCCCTGCTGGAAGCGCCGTAGTAATTCTGTTGCACGGCTGGCCTATGACATTAATAGTTTTACAGATGTCAGCCCTTTGCTTGTTGCAGCAGGCTACAGGGTCATTATTCCATACCTGCGTGGGTATGGTACTACAAAATTCCTTTCAGGTGAAACGTTTCGCAATGGCCAGCAATCGGTACTCGCGCTTGATATTATCAACTTAATGGATGCACTTCATATAAAGAAAGCAATCATTGCAGGGTTTGATTGGGGTGCACGTACGGCCAATATTATCGCAGCGTTATGGCCGGAGCGTTGCAAAGCTATGGTTTCTGTGAGTGGCTACCTGATCGGTAACCCGGACTTGAACAAAATTCCCTTGCCGCCAAAGGCTGAACTTGAATGGTGGTATCAATATTATTTCGCGACAGAACGTGGCCGGGCCGGTTACGAAAAATACACGAGTGACTTCGCGAAGCTTATTTGGAAGATCGCTTCACCAAAATGGAACTTCGATGATGCCACCTTTAACCGAAGTGCTGCATCTTTCAGCAATCCGGATCATGTAAGCATAGTGATTCACAATTATCGCTGGCGGCTTGGCCTGGCTGCGGGTGACGCAAAATATGATGATTTGGAAAAACGCCTCGCAGCGGCTCCCGTTATCAATGTTCCATCCATCACGCTTGAAGGTGATGCCAATGGTGCACCGCATGCGGAAAGTAGCGGCTATGCAAAAAAATTTTCCGGCAAATATGTGCATCGGGCTATTAATGGTGGGGTTGGACACAATTTACCGCAAGAAGCTCCAAAAGAATTTGCTGATGCTGTTATTGAGGCTGATCGGTTTTAAAAGTGGCTTAACGATTTCTCCATGCATAATGAGCATCAGAAAAAAAATCTTACATTATCAACAAAACTCCATGCGCTTTCTAGCCATAAGTATGCTTTTTATAAGCTTGCAGGCAAAAGCTCAATCATATGATGTCTGTATTTATGGCGGCACATCAGCAGGCATCATTGCCGCATACACTGCCGCTAAAATGAATAAGAAGGTAGTTTTGATCGAACCGGGTAAATACCCCGGCGGGCTATCCTCAGGAGGCCTGGGCTTTACTGACATTGGCAATAAATACGCTATCACGGGCTTGGCAAGAGACTTTTACAGGCGCCTTGGAAAACACTACAACAAGTTTGAACAATGGATCTTTGAACCGCATGTTGCAGAAGAAATATTTAACAGCCTAATCAGGGAAGCAAATGTGCCCGTATTATATCAGTATCGCATCATCAAAGCGGAAAAGCAAAATGGATTTATACAAAATATCGTTGTAGAAAATGCATCTGTTCAATGGGCATTAAGTAACAAAACCATCATAGCAAAGATGTTTATCGATTGCAGTTATGAAGGTGATCTGATGGCGAAAGCCGGTGTGTCTTATACGGTAGGGCGCGAATCCAATAAAACCTACCATGAAACGTGGAATGGCGTACAGTTGCTCAACGGGCACCAGTTTCCGGATGGGATCGATCCTTACAAAATTCCCGGTGATTCCACAAGTGGTTTACTATGGGGTATTTCTAATGAAAGGCTTTTACCAAATGGAACCGGAGATAAAAAGGTGCAGGCATATAATTACCGGGTTTGTCTTACAAACGATCCGCGAAACAAAGTGCCCCTAACAAGGCCAGAAGGTTATGATTCCACCTGGTACGAGCTATTGCTTCGCCTCATGCAGGCGCAGCCCGCGAAAAGAACACTCAACGACTACTTTTTTTTCGGCGACATGCCCAACCACAAAACGGACATCAACAACCGCGGCGGATTTTCAACCGATGTGATCGGCATGAACTACGATTATCCTGATGCAAATTACCATCGAAGAGCCGCCATCATTGAGCAACATATAACCTATACAAAAGGATTGCTCTGGTTTGTTGGGAATGATCCACGCGTTCCCGGCGAATTGCGAAAAGAAATGCAGCAATGGGGATATCCCAAAGATGAGTACCCTGGCAATGGCAACTGGTCTCCACAACTCTACATACGCGAAAGCCGCCGCATGATCGGCGCTTATGTAATGACGCAAGCTAACTGCGAAGGCCTTGCAACGGTAAGTGATGGTATCGGTATGGCTGCCTACACGATGGACTCGCATAATTGTGAGCGGCTTGTGGTGAACGGAATGGTGAAGAACGAAGGCAATGTGGAAAAGGGTGGTTTTGGCCCTTATCCCATTTCCTACCGTTCACTTGTTCCAAAAGAAACAGAATGCAAAAACCTTTATGTGCCGGTGTGCTTGTCGGCCAGCCACATTGCCTATGGGTCTATCAGGATGGAGCCGGTGTTTATGGTGTTGGCGCAATCGAGTGCCGTGGCTTCGTGCATGGCCATAGATGCGCACCAAACTGTGCAGGAGGTGAATGTAAAAAAGCTGCAGTTACTCCTCGCCCAAAATCCTTTACTCGATGGACGAACGCCTGAAATACTTGTCGATAATGACGACAGCCTCCATGTGACAATTACCGGCAACTGGAAATATGAAACGAGCGAAGGTTATGGCCCTTCCTGGCTGCGGTCAACCTCTCCTTTCGCTATCCAGAGCGTTCAATTCAGGCCGCAAATTATCGTAGCAGGCAAATATGCGTTGTATACTTACCTACCTGTTATTGACAGCGCCGCTGCACAAACGCATTTTATTATTCACAACAAGGCGATGAGTAAAGATGTATACATTCCCTCCCATGTAACTGTAGAAGGGCAAACTTCCGGCGAATGGGTTTCACTGGGCGCTTATACATTACCGCAGGGAAAAGGAACCACGGTGACCATCACCACAAAAAGCGCAAATGGTTACATCGCAGCCGATGCAATATTATTCGTGCCGGTTAAATAATATTATTGGCCTTGCTTTCAGGAACTTTAGCATCCTGAAAAATGCGGAAAGCGGCAATATTTATCCGTAGAACGTGCTGTTGCCCTGGCCTCGTAATTAGTTTAATCCCCTTATTTTGGTTATATTCACCGCTAACCCTTATCTGTACCTTAATGATTGCTTTGCTGAAGTACGCTGCCGGCGCACGTGCCGCTATATTTGTATCCCTTTTGCTTTTGGCAACGTTTTCATACCATGCAATTGGACAGCAGGCAACCATCGCTTTTTCTTCTCTCAGCTCTACACAGTATCAGGCCAGGATAGTTCAACTGGAAAAGTACAAAGTTCCTAAAAAGTATACTGAAAAATCTGCGCAGGCATGGTACCACGAAATGATGACCGATCGAAACACTGCCCTGATAAATTTGTTTCAAAACGATGAAGTTATTTATGATACGCTTCTTCTCAATAAATGTAACGGGATCGCAAACCGGATAATAGCTTCTAATAAAAACTACGGGTTCGACAGTATTCAATTCTATATAAACAGGTCGCCTGTTTCAAATGCCGCTTGCTATGGAGAAGGGACTATCATGGTAAATCTCGGGCTTTTTTTATGGATCGACAACGATGATGAGCTGGCGTTTGTATTGGCGCATGAAATGAGTCACCAGGTGCTCAATCATTTGCAAAGCCAGATGGAAAATAGTATCGCGACACTTACATCTGAAGGCTTTAAAGAAGAACTAAAAGATATAAAAAAAAGCAAGGAGGGCAAATATGAGAGATTCAGAAAATTGATAAAAAATCTTTCCGTTGAAACAGGCAGGCACAGTACGTACAAAGAAAGCGAAGCCGACAGCCTCGCAGCCGTGTTGATTAATCATGCTGGCTTCAACTACATCAACGGCGCAGTGATCTTGCTAAAACTTGACCAATCGGACGCCCTATTCACCTCTCGGTCACTATATTCTGTTAAGGCTTTTTTTGAAAAGGCGCCTGTCGATCAGTCGTTTTTTGCGGCCAGGCGTAAATACAACGGGCTTTCATCAGCAGAAGTGACAATGAATGCCGATAATGATTTTGACTCCATCAAAACACATCCTGATTGTATAAAAAGATATGAGACTATAGCCGGCCAGGCGCACAGGCCTGAGGTTCATTGCTGTACCAGCCTTAGCAGTATGTATCAACAGTATAAAGAAAATGCTATCCTGGAAATCGTACGAAACCTTTATGAGAACAATGCTATTGCGCTTTGTGCTCATTTTTGTATTTTCTCCCTGCAAAATAATTATAATCCCGCCACCTGCAATACATTCCTTTCTCTTTGCTTTTCTCAATTGTACTGGAGCGACAAACACCTGCAACGCTTTAATGCTGTTAACGCAAAGGCATTGAGAGAAACCACCTTAAAGCTCCTGCAGGATTATCTTTTCGATGCCGGCAGCGCCGACATAGATAAACTCTCTGCTTACTTTTTACTCCGTGCAGCCAACGCTAACGCCGAAGACCAGGACTTTGCGGTGCTGATGCGTAACACGCAGATAGCATCAAGGGATCCAGTTAATGCCTGCGCTGAGTTCAACCGCAAATACCCTAACAGCAAGTATCAATATTTAATCAAAATAAAATCAAAATGAGAAAATTAAAATGTACCCTGACAATGCTTTCGACGGTAATTACCTTCAGCACTTTTGCCCAAAGCAAAGAGTTTGAAAATGTAATTGACGTAGAAGTTCGGAACACAGTAGAGATCACCAACAACAAGCAGATAGTTGGGTATGCATTCTTCTACAAAATGGACAAGATGAAAAAAGCTGCCATGTACCGCCTGGCAATCCTTGACGAAAATTTAAAGGAAATCGGTAGTAATGAATTCGAAGGTCCAAAAGATCTTCAGCTAAAACGCGCGGTATATGAATCGGATCAAATTTTGCTCAGCTTTTTTGACGAGGATAAAAAAGATGGTTATGCCCGGTTTATAAAAGTCTTCGACCTTAAAGGAAAAGAAAAATGCCTTGTTCCTTACGATCCTGAAAAAGTAAAAAAAGGTATGTTTGGCGCAGCTCTTGCCGAGCAAATGGAAACGATATACGAGGGAACAGATAACGTAGAAGGAAAAGGTTTTGTGACTGTATATCAAAGCAAAGCGAAGACGGGCGGAGTAGATATTCAAATGATTGGGTTGAATGGAAAACTTACCTGGGAAAAAAGCATATCTGCAGATAGAGGTGACAGGTCAGACCTTTACCTTCTTGGCACAACGGCCAACACAATTTTGTTTTTCGAAATGGACCGCGGTGGCGTAATGGACAGAGATGCAACCGTATTTTTAGTGGGATTGAACGCGGATAACGGAAAGGATCTTTTTAAAAAACCCATGGACATTAAAGGGCTGACTTATGAACCTATGTTGCTTAAAAAAAGTAGCGATGGAAAATTAAAAATTGTAAGCAGCATGGCCGATGCAAGTGATAAATTTTATACAGCAAAGCCGAATGGATTTAGCATTGGCGAATTAAATGACCAGACAGGCGAAATAACTACGCTCAAAGATTTTAATTATGAAAAGGACCTCGGTAACGTGTTAAATATGAAGAATGAAAACAAATCTGAAGATGGGTACATAAAGGCACATGATATACTATTGATGCCGGATGGCAATATGGTGATGGTTGGCGAGTTCTTCAGGAAAACAGTGAGCGGTGGCGGCGTGGCGATGAAAATCCTTTCGCAGGGAAGGGCATCTGCAGCACAGGCCACTATTGGGGATATGTTTTTGCTGCGCATAAACAATGGTATGAAAGCGACCGCAATGGAAAAAATTGAGAAAGATAAAGAAAGGGTTTCTATGCCAACAGATGGCATTCCAATAGGCTTAATGGCAAGATTGCTGACCTACCAGCACGATTTCGGCTTCATGTATACAGACGACGGGATGACCGGTGATAAAAAAACCGTTCTTGCCAGGGGCTCGTTTGGCGAAGATAGCTATGGTACAGTGGCACTCAGTATTGATGATATAAAAGGATATACAAAAAAACGTTTCAACCTTAATAAAGAAAAAAATGTAACGTATTTTATTACAAGGGCCAAGCCAGGCTATGTGATGATCATGAAGTATTTTTCGAAAGATAAAAAAATAGTAGTCAATCTTGAGAAAGTAAGTTAATTCAACAAATAAAAATATTTTTAAAGGCCATTCCGATTGGGATGGCCTTGTTATGCCAGGCATGCTATAAGGTGCAAAATAGCGAAGGGGTTTAACCACAGGATGTATAGGAGTTTTAGGATTTATTCATAACCATGTATAGCTGTATCAGGACGAGTCAAAGTGGATCAAAAGCGAACAATTGCCGTAGCAAAAATGAACAGGTTTGTAAATCAACAATTGCTAATACATTATATATCAATTACATAATATTCCGGCATAGGGTTGGCAACCTTAGATGGCTTATTGGCTTCAATTTCTAAAATAGATTATTATGCCAAAGAAAAGCGTAATTGGACAATGCACAATTTGACAATTGATAAGCCAGGCATCAAAAATTATTATCTATGGTTAAAAGTTATTTTAAGATAGCCTGGCGGAATCTTATCAGAACTATTGGTTATAGCACATTGAATGTTGTGGGTCTTGCGACAGGAATGGCTGTTGCCTTGTTGATTGGTTTGTGGGTATATGACCAGTATTCTTACGATAAATTCCTGCCCCAATATCAATCGGTATGCCGTGTGCAACGCAACTTCAACAGTAATGGTGATACACTTACTTTTCAAACGACTTCGTTAAAACTGGCTGATGCATTACAAAGACAAATTCCCGAAATACAATATGTGGCAGAAAGCGATTGGATAAGTGAGCATGGTTTAAGGGTGGGCGATAAAAAATTATATCTTGGTGGTGCTATTGCCGGTACGAATTTTTTAAAAATACTTCAATATCCTTTTGTTGAAGGAAATGTAAATACGGCATTTAAAGATGCCTATTCAATTGTGTTGACACAAACAACGGCGAAAGCGCTTTTCGGTAACGAAGATGCGATGGATAAAACGGTTCGCTTTGATAATGCCAACGACCTTAAAGTAACAGGCATATTAAAAGATATTCCCAACAACGCGTCTGTTAACTTTAATTTCATAGTACCATCTACTTATAGCTATCAAACAAACCCCTCAGTTAAGGCAGATGGATTAAGCAGTTTTAGCAATAACAACCTGCAAATCTTTGTAAAATTAAAAGCAGGTATTTCTTATGCGCAGGTGGCGTCGAAAATCAGGGACATTGAGCATACGGAAAAGGGTAATATCAATGCAATGAATTCTTATGTAACACTGCAGCCCATTGAGCGCTGGCACTTATATTCTAACTATGTAAATGGAAAAGACACTGAAGGCTTTATTGAATATGTAAAAATGTTTTCTATTATTGGCCTGCTTGTATTGATTATTGCATGCATCAATTTTATTAATCTTACCACCGCGCGCTCAGAAAAAAGAGCAAGGGAAGTTGGCGTGCGAAAAGCTATCGGCTCACGAAGAAAAGACCTTATTTTACAATTCCTTTTGGAAGCATTTCTGCTTACAACCATCGCTTTCATTTTTTCACTGTTGTTTGCACAGCTTTCCCTGCCTGCGTTTAATGCACTAACCGGAAATCGTATTACCATACCTTATGCCAGTGGCTATTTCTGGCTTATAATGATCGGCTGCCTTTTGCTTACTACCTTATTCGCCGGTAGCCGGCCGGCATTTTACTTGTCTTCATTTAATCCCGCCAAAGTCTTAAAAGGAGCTTTACAGGCCGGAAAATCTTCGCTCTTGAGAAAAGTATTGGTAGTGTTACAATTCAGTTGTTCCATTGCCCTAATTATAAGTACGGCTATTATTTATCAGCAAGTTCAATATGCGAAAAACAGGCCGAGCGGTTACAATTTAAACAGGCTGATGACAACAAATATGAATGATGACCTGAGTAAAAGTTATACAGCCCTTAAAAATGAGTTGATAGAAAAGGGAATAGCCTCATCTGTCACCACGGCAACAAGCCCCGCAACTGATGTCTGGTGGCATACGAATATTAAACAATGGCCGGGTAAGCAAGCGGGCCAAACAGTGGAGATGGGATGCATACTTGCTTCGGATGATTATTTTAAAACCGTTGGCATGGATATAAAAGAAGGAAGCAACTTTCCAAATGCCTATGATAGCACGAGTGTAATATTTAACGAAGCCGCCATTAAAAGATTGCATTTGGAAAATCCGGTCGGTCAAAAAATAATCCTTTTTAATGATAAGCAGTACACTGTTATCGGTGTTGTAAAAGATGCGTTAATGATATCGCCATTCAAAGCTGCAGATCCAACGATGTTTTACTGTGTTCCACAACCGCAGAATGTTATGCTGTACAGGTTATCGCCTAAAATAAACACGCGGGATGCGGTAACAAAGCTGACTGCTATTTTTAATAGATACAATGCTGCATATCCATACAATTATGCTTTTACCGATGAAGAATATGCTTCAAAATTCAAACTGGAATTGCTGATTGGAAAATTAGCAGGCTTATTTGCCGGGCTTGCTATTTTTATTTCCTGCCTTGGTTTGTTTGGTTTAGCAGCTTATGTAGCAGAGCAGCGCACCAAGGAAATCGGAATACGCAAAGTATTAGGTGCCTCAGTTCGACAAGTTTGGATATTACTATCGAAAGATTTTATTGTGATGGTATTGATAAGTTGTCTTATCGCAATACCTGTTTCATTCTACTTTTTACAAAACTGGTTACAGAAGTATGATTATCGTATAAAAATTGGTGCGGGCGTTTTTATAGCAGGTGGATTGCTGGCATTGTTTATAACAATTGTTACCGTAAGCTTCCAGGCAATAAAAGCGGCTCTTGCAAACCCGGTAAAGAGTTTGAGAACTGAATAAATAATTATGAACCAGTCCGTAGAAGGCAATTAAGCAAAATTGTGTCGCACTCTTGTTCGCTTGGAACATTATTCGACAAATGAATTCATAATTTTTTAAAACTTTTTCATGTTTAAAAATTATTTCAAAACTGCATGGCGCAATATAATACGAGGCAGGGGCTATAGCGCTCTTAATATCTTTGGGCTTGCAACAGGTATGGCTGTTGCATTGATAATTGGGCTTTGGGTATATAGCCAATACTCTTACGATAAATTTCTTCCGGGCTACAAACAGTTGTACCAGGTGAGCAGACACTTTTATGGAAATGGCGACACACTTACCTATGGCGGTACCTCGCTGAAGTTAGCGGACGCCTTACGAAATCAAGTCCCGGAAATAGAATCTGTTGCGGAAACGGATGGTGGTGGTTTGCATGGACTAATGGCTGCTAACAAAAAATTTTATATGCAGTGGAAATCAGGTGGCCGCTGATTTTCTTACCATGTTTCAATTTACTTTACTGGAGGGCGAAGCAAAAAATGTATTGAGTGATCCCTATAGTATCGTGCTTACAGAAAGCACTGCAAAAGCTTTATTCGGTAATGAAGACGCGCTCAACAAAACGGTTCGTTATGATAATAAAAATGATTTAAAAGTCACAGGTGTCCTAAAAGATATTCCTGCAAATTCGACTTTGCAATTCAATTTTTTAGTGCCATTCAGCTATCTGGAATCAACTGATGGTTTTGTAAAGCAAGCACGCTCCGAAGGATTTGGCTGGACCAATTTTATGACATTTGTGAAATTAAAACCCGGAATTTCTTATGCACAGGTAGCTCCTAAAATCAGGGATATCGAGAAGAGTGAGAACGATAACAGTATGGCCATGTCAACGAATATTATTCTTGGACCCGCTGGAAAACTGGCATTTGTATGATAACTTTGAGAAGGGCAAACCTGCTGCTGGATTCATTGAATATGTCCGCATATTTAGTATTATAGGCATACTGGTGCTTGCTGATTGCCTGCATTAATTTTATCAATCTTACCACGGCAAGGTCGGAAAAAAGAGCAAAAGAAGTTGGTGTAAGAAAAGCAATCGGCTCTGGTAAAAAAGAACTGGTATTCCAGTTTCTTATTGAATCTGTTCTTCTAACATTCATTGCGTTTATATTTTCCATTCTTTTTGTTCAATTGGCTTTGCCATCATTTAATACGCTTACGGGTGGCACATTAACAATTCCTTTCACCAATGCAACATTTTGGATAATTGCATTATGCTGCGTACTGGTGACGTGCATTGGCTGCGGGGAGCAGGCCGGCATTTTATCTTTCTTCCTTCAATCCGGTAAAAGTATTAAAAAGTAATATTCATCCTGGGTAAGGCGGCCACATTACCCCGGAAAATATTAGTAGTGCTTCAGTTCAGTTGTTCCATTGCACTTATCATAAGCACTTTTATTATTTATCAGCAGGTCCAATATGCGAAGGACAGGCCTTCGGGTTACGATAAAAACAGGCTGATGATGACGGATATGAATGAAGACCTAAGCCGGAATTATACCGCCATCAGGAATGAAATAAGGCAAAAAGGCATTGCGGAGATTGATAACGACTGCGTCAAGTAATGTTACTACCGGCGGCAATCACAGAGATGTGGATGAATGGCCTGGCAAAAAGCCGGGTGAGTCTGTAGATATGGGCTATATACATGTATCGGATGATTATTTTAATACTCTTGGAATGACTATGAAAGAAGGAAGAAATTTCTCCGGAGATTCGGATACTTTAAATGTTATATTTAATGAAGCTGCAGTTAAGCTGTTGCGGTTAAACAATCCGGTAAACCAGGTGATTACTTATATAGATACCCGCCTGAGAATAATTGGCGTTGTTAAAGATGCAATAATGGCATCCCCTTTTGAACCTGCCGATCCCACAATATTTATGTATGAGGCAAAGCCTCAGAATGTAATGATGTACAGATTATCTGCAGGTATAAAAACACAGGATGCTATTTCAGCGCTCACGGCCATTTTTAATAAATATAACCCGGCCTATCCCTTTACTTACACATTTGCCGATGATAGCTACGCAGCCAAATTTACACTGGAAGTACTTATAGGAAAGCTTGCAGGATTATTTGCAGCCTTGGCCATTTTTATTTCCTGCCTTGGCTTGTTTGGCCTTGCCGCTTATATAGCAGAGCAAAGAACCAAAGAGATAGGCATACGCAAAGTATTGGGTGCATCGGTACCCCAGGTATGGCTGCTACTTTCAAAAGATTTCATCGTGCTTGTTTTAATTAGTTGTTTTATTGCGTCACCCGTTGCTTTATATTTTTTAAACGGCTGGCTCCAGAAATACGATTACAGGATTTCGATAAGCCCTTTTGTATTTGTTATAGCAGGCGTTTCAGCAATTATAATAACATTATTACCATCAGTTTCCAGGCAATAAAAGCTGCAGTTGCAAATCCGGTAAATAGTTTGCGATCGGAGTAATGCAGTTTGGCGAGATGCGAATTCGAAAACGAGAGTGGGTAATTAGCTAAAAGATAATTTTAAAGCTTCTTTTATGTTCAAAAATTATTTCAAAATCGCCGGGCGTAATATCACTAAAAATAAAGCGCATTCATTTATAAATATTGCCGGCTTGTCAGTTGGTATGGCTGTAGCTATGCTCATTGGATTGTGGATTTGGGATGAGCTTTCATTCAATAAGTATCATGAAAATTATGATCGTATCGCAGCAGTAATGCAACATGAAACTTATAACGGCACTATCAGTACAGGTGATGCAATTCCGTTACCGCTGGATGCAGAGATGAGAAAAAGTTATGGCAGTGATTTTAAATATATTGTTATGTCATCTTTTACAGAAAAGCATACCCTGATTGTTGGCAATAAAAGAATATCCTACAAAGGAAATTTTATGGGTGCTGATGCGCCTGAAATGTTTACACTTAAAATGCTTGAAGGTAGCCGCAATGGTTTAAAGGGCCCCTCTTCCATATTGATCTCACAATCTGTAGCCACGGCGTTGTTTGGAAACGAAAATGCTTTGAATAAAATTATACGCGTTGACGATAAAACTTTATTTAAAGTGTCGGGTGTTTATCAAGATTTACCACACAACACAACTTTGAATGACGTTGCATTTATTGGCCCGTGGGACTATTATATCACTTCTCCGGGTAACGAAAGATCCCTGAGTGACTGGGGTGACAACTCATTACTTATGTATGTGCAGATAGCGGATAATGCAGATATAAGTAAGGTATCTGCGAAAATAAAAAATTGCAAGCTTGATAAAATGAGCCGGGAGGATACAAAGTTTAAACCCGTTATTTTCCTGCAGCCGATGAGTAAATGGCATTTATTTTCTGAGTTTAAGAATGGAATTAATACAGGCGGTGCTATCCAGTATGTGTGGCTGTTTGGTATTATAGGGATGTTTGTGCTGCTACTGGCTTGCATCAATTTTATGAATCTAAGCACGGCCCGCAGCGAAAAGAGGGCAAAAGAAATCGGCATACGAAAAGCGGTTGGTTCTTTACGAAACCAATTGATCAGCCAGTTCTTTTGTGAGTCGTTAGTGATGGCTGCGCTGGCATTTGCTTTATCATTTCTGCTGGTTTGGCTATTGCTGCCCTTCTTTAATGAGTTGGCTGATAAAAAGGTAACTATTTTATGGAGTAACCCATTGTTCTGGTTAATGTGTGTTTGTTTTACAGTATTTACAGGTTTAATCGCCGGCATTTACCCTGCTTTGTATCTTTCCTCTTTTAATCCGGTCAAGGTATTGAAGGGAACTTTTAAGGCGGGGCGTTTTGCTGCAATTCCAAGAAAAGTACTGGTGGTAACACAATTTACAGTATCTGTTATTTTAATAATAGGCACTGTCATTGTATTTAAACAAATTCAATTTGCAAAGAACCGGCCGATAGGTTATAACAAAGACGGGCTCGTTAATATTGAAGTAACAAATGATGACCTGCACAAACATTTTGAAGCCGTAAAACAAGACTTGCTGAAATCCGGAGATATAACAGAAGTGGCGGAATCATCAAGCTCAACAACCTGGGTTAACAATAACAGGGGTGATGTTGAGTGGAAAGGAAAAGATCCGGCGATGACATCTTTCTTTGGCTGGATCGGCGTTACATCGGAATACGGAAAAACAGTTGGCTGGCAGTTTATAGAGGGCAGGGATTTCTCCAGCCATTTTATGACCGATTCGTCAGCCATTGTAATAAATGAGGCGGCTGTAAAGTATATAAATCTTAAAAATCCAGTTGGTGAAACAATAAGAATTGGAGAAAGAGATTTTACCATAATTGGAGTAATAAAAGATATGGTGATGGAGTCACCGTATACTCCCGTAAAGCAAACTATTTTTCATATAGGCAGGCATTTTGATGATGTACTTATAAAGATCAATCCTACTGTAAGTGCTCATGAAGCCATCAATAAAATAGAAGCGGTCTGTAAAGCATACTCACCTTCCGTTCCATTCTCATACAGGTTTGTTGATGAAGAATATGCCAAAAAATTCAGTGATGAAGATCGTATAGGCAAGCTCGCAAGTTGCTTTGCAATACTGGCTATTTTTATCAGTTGCCTGGGGTTGTTTGGTATGGCTTCCTTCATGGCTGAGCAACGCATCAAAGAAATAGGTGTGCGTAAAGTATTAGGCGCGACGGTATTTAATCTTTGGCAGTTGTTATCAAAAGATTTTGTAGTGCTGGTTTTTATTTCACTGCTCATTGCAATACCCGTCGCTTATTATTTCATGCATAACTGGCTGCAGAGTTATCAATACAGAACAAATTTATCATGGTGGATTTTTGCCGCAGCCGGTATTAGCGTATTGTTGATCACGTTATTAACAGTAAGCTTTCAATCTATTAAAGCAGCCATTGCAAATCCCGTAAAAAGTTTAAGAACAGAGTAAATCAAATTATTAAAATTAATAGTAACCATCAGATTTAAATTTTATGTTTAAAAATTATTTCAAAACCGCATGGCGGAATTTGTTGATGAACAGAACTTCTTCTATCATTAATGTTAGCGGCCTCGCTGTTGGAATTTCAGTTACTTTATTAATTGGCTTATGGATTTGGGCTGAAGTTTCCTTTGACAAAAACAATAAAAATTATGGCCGCATTGCGGAAGTATTGCAGAACCAGAATTTTAATGGAGCCATACAAACGTGGCAAGGGCTGCCCTATCCTTTAGCAGATGCCTTGCGTACAAATTTCAAAGATGATTTTAAATCTGTTTCCATTTTTAACTGGGCAACTTCTATATTGATATATAATAATAAACCTGTTTCGCAGGACGGTTTGTATGTGGAACCAAATGCACCTTCAATGCTTGATTTGAAAATGTTGAAAGGCAATCTTTCGGCTTTACAAGATCCCGGTGCAATACTTTTATCTGAATCTGCAGTCAAAGCAATTTTTAATAATGCTGATCCAATCAACAAGATTATCAAGGTTGAAAATGTACCAGCGAAAGTTGCCGGTGTTTATAAAGATGTGCCGGCGAATTCCACCTTTGCAAATCAAAACTTTGTTACTTCATGGGCATTAAAATTAAAGATTGCTCCGTGGATATTAACCATGGATGATCCGTGGGGAATTAATAATGTTTCCATTTACGCGCAGTTAGCTGATCATGCGGATCTAAAAACTGTTTCTGCAAAAATCAAAGACCTTAAATTAAAAAACATTCGTACAGACCAAAGGATTGCAAAGCCTGAGATATTTCTTCAACCCATGAGCAAATGGCATTTGTATGCTGAATTTAAGAATGGTGTAAACACAGGCGGCAGAATACAATATGTGTGGTGGTTTGGAATCATTGGGGTGTTTGTGTTGTTACTTGCTTGTATTAACTTCATGAACCTTTCAACAGCAAGAAGTGAAAAGCGTGCAAAAGAAGTTGGCATTCGCAAAGCTGTTGGTTCCTTGCGCCGGCAATTGATCTTTCAATTTTTAAACGAATCTATACTCACTGCATTTTTAGCATTTATTATTTCAATTATTATTGTTCGGCTATCACTTCCATTTTTTAACGTGCTTTCAGATAAACAAATGCAACTGCCATGGAGTAATTTTTATTTCTGGCTGGTTACTCTTGCATTTACATTATTTACCGGAATTCTTGCAGGTAGTTATCCGGCATTTTATTTATCAGGCTTTAATCCTGTTAAGGTCTTAAAAAGGACTTTTTCTTCGGGAAAATTCTCTTCAATACCACGCAAAGTCCTGGTTGTAATTCAGTTTACTGTCTCTGTTATTTTAATTATTGGGACGGTGATTATCTATCAACAAATCCAGTTTGCAAGAAATCGCCCGCTTGGCTATAATAACAATGGGTTAGTCACTTTATCAATGCACCAGTATGATGTACATAGGCATTTTAATTCAATTGAAAATGATTTAAAGAAAACAGGTGAAGTGATCCAGGTGGCGCAAGCAGATAATCCTCTTACGGAAGTTTGGAGCTCGAATGACGCAATGAGCTGGCGTGGCAAGGTTCCCGGTACTTCCAATGATTTCCCGATGCTAAGGGTGTCACCAGATTACGGTAAAACAATAGGCTGGCAAATTGTACAGGGAAGAGATTTTTCCAAAGATTTTCCTTCAGATTCGGCAGCGTTTATTTTAAACGAAAGTGCGGTAAAATTTATGGGTTTAAAAAATCCGGTTGGCGAGCAGGTTTCATTTAATGATGGTGTTGCGTTTACTGTAGTTGGTGTAGTAAAAGATTTTGTGATGGAATCTCCATATGCACCGGTGCGCCCGTCTATGTTTCGCCTGTTAACACACAATGATGGCATGCTTATACTGAAGCTTAATCCTGCGGTAAGTGCACATGATGCATTAGCCAAAGTGTCGGACGTATTAAAAAGGTATGATCCAACACAAGACTTTCAATACAGGTTTGTTGATGAACAATACGCGAAAAAATTTGGTGATGAAGAGCGCATTGGCCATCTCGCAACTGTGTTTGCGGTGCTTGCTATTTTCATTTCGTGTTTAGGATTATTTGGTCTTGCATCTTTTGTTGCCGAAAGAAGAACAAAAGAAATTGGTGTAAGAAAGGTACTGGGTGCATCAGTATTTAATTTATGGAAATTACTGAGTAAAGATTTTGTAGTGCTCGTTTCGATTTCACTGCTCATTGCAACACCCGTCGCTTATTATTTCATGCATAATTGGCTTCAGAGCTATCAATACAGGACAAATTTGTCATGGCGGATTTTTGCTGCAACAAGTATTGGTGCATTAATGATTACTTTGATGACAGTAAGCTTCCAGGCAATAAAGGCGGCTATAGCAAACCCTGTGAAAAGTTTAAGAAATGAGTAAAGTCATCTGAACCATTGGTTAATCGGATTTAGAGATTAACCATAATTCAAAAACAATTGAACAAATTTTTTAATCTAAATAAATCCCGGTTCAGAACATGTTCAAAAATTATTTCAAAATCGCCTGGCGCAATCTTATAAAAGATAAACAATTTACACTGCTGAATATACTTGGTCTAGCAGCAGGGCTTGCCTGCACGTTACTTATTTTTTTATGGGTAAATGATGAACTGAGCTTTGATAAATTTTTTGCAAACAATGACCAGGTATATCAATTAATGGAACATCAGGATGACCACGGTAATATTGGTATATCCGATGGCTCATCAGGTTTGTTAAGTGATGCAGTTAAACAACAGGCGCCTGAAGTGGAATATGCTTCGCCGGTTGCGCCCCCCGGGTGGTTTCCAAAATTTACATTGTCAGCAAATGATAAAAATTTAAAAGCTGCCGGTCAATATGCAGGCAGAGATTATTTCAATATTTTTTCATTCAGGCTTATTGATGGCAACAGGAACAATGTGCTCGCCAATAATAATTCAATCGTTATTTCTGATGAGCTGGCTAAGAAATTATTTGGTAGAACAAATAATTTAATCGGCACAGCAATACGCTTTCAGCAGGATACTACTTTTTTTATTTCTGGCGTATTTGAAAAAACACCTGTTCATTCATCCCAGCAATTTGATTTTGTGTTGCCGTGGAACTATTTTAAGGCCGTGCAGACCTGGGTAACATTATGGGGCAACACTGGTCCGCTCAATTTTATATTACTTAAAAAAGGCACAGACATTAACAGATTCAATAAAAAAATCGCCGGCATCATCAGCGCCAACACAAATAATAAAACACGCAGTCCCTTTGCAACAAAGTTCGCAGATGTTTACCTGCACAATAACGTTGGAAGTAACAGCGGCGCCACTGCAAAGATGGACACTGTAAAAATGTTTTCACTCATCGCTTTATTCATACTTATCATCGCCTGTATAAATTTCATGAACTTAAGCACAGCAAGAGCTTCAAGGCGCATGAAAGAAATTGGTATTAAAAAAGTGATAGGGGCAGTTCGCCAACAACTCATCTTCCAGTTTCTTACTGAATCTGTTTTACTTACGTTGATCGCAACATTCTTTGCTGTTGCAATAACCATTGCTTTATTGCCTGCCTTTAATCAAATAACCGGAAAAGAATTAACCCTCCAATTTAATGTACAGGTTATTTTTGGTTTTGCAGGTATCATTTTATTTACCGGTCTGCTTGCCGGTAGCTACCCGGCTTTATATCTATCAAAGTTTAAGCCGCTGGCAATATTAAAAGGAGATCTGAATACATCATTTGCTGAAATCGTTTCAAGAAAAGGCCTGGTTATTTTTCAATTTACGTTATCAACCCTACTAATTGTTGCGGTGGTAATCATCTATCAGCAAATACAATTTATACAACATACAAACCCTGGCTTTAATAAAGATAATGTAATTCGCATAGATGCTGAAGGTAAGATAAACGGCACCGAAGCAACCTTTGCTAATGAACTTAAAAATATTCCCGGGCGTTGTAAACGCAAGCTATACGTTTACCAATATTATAGGACATACGTTCGGAGATTTTGGCTTGGACTGGACCGGGAAAGACCCGAACGAAAACGTATATTTTGAAGTATTTGGCGGCGGTGATGAATTTATGAAAACGATGGACATGCAATTGCTAAGCGGCAGAGGTTTTTCAAAAGATTTTGGCACCGATACATCATCCATTATTTTAAATGAAGCTGCAGTAAAGGTGATGGGTTTAAAAAATCCTGTCGGCCGCATGGTGCAACTATATGGGCATCCTATGCATATAATCGGTGTTGTAAAAGATTTTCATTTTGAATCCCTGCATGATGCTGTAAAACCATCGTATATTTTATTGCAGCCGCATGGGGGAAAAGTTATTGCAAGAATAAATTCAGCGCATCAACACGAAACGGTTGCAGCCATTCAGCATTTATACGAAAGTTACAATCCAGGCTTTCCGTTTATTTTTAGTTTTTTAGATGAAGCTTATCAAAAGCAGTATGATAGTGAAAAGAGAGTAGCCGCTTTATCAAAATATTTTGCCGGTCTTGCTATTATTATTTCATGTTTGGGTCTGTTTGGATTAGCAGCATTCACCGCACAAAAAAGAAGAAAAGAAATCGGTATCAGAAAAGTGATAGGCGCTTCTGTGACAAGTATTACAACGATGCTGTCCAAAGATTTTTTAAAACTGATACTGATATCATTAGTAATTGCATTTCCTGTATCATGGTGGATGATGCATAGCTGGCTGCAGGGTTTCGCGTATCGCATCAGCATAACACCTTTTGTGTTTATAGTTACAGGTGCTTCTGTTATGCTGATTACGTTATTTACAATAAGTTTTCAATCTATCAAAGCAGCGATTGCAAATCCTGTAAAAAGTTTGAGAACGGAGTAATGCACATCTGAGCCATGATTAATCGGATCACTATACTTTTTATAATCCACGGAAACATGTTCATTTAATCTATAAACCCCAGTTAACCAAATGTTTAAAAATTATTTCAAAACTGCATGGCGCAATCTTTCAAAGAATAAAGTGTATGCAGCGCTTAATATAAGCGGTTTGGCTGTGGGGCTGGCAGCGTGTATTTTATTATTTATAATTGTAGATTATGAATTGAGTTATGATACTTTTCAACCCGGTTATAAAAATATTTATCACGTTGTAACTACTGATAAATATCCCGATGGCTTACAATACACTGCGGGCATTCCTTACCCTGCACTCGAAGCGTTACGCATCAATTTTCCGCAAATAACAACAGGTGTATTGTTTGCGAATAGTGGAAGTCAAGTTACTGTAGTAGATAGTAACAGCAATAACATTTCCAATAAAAGATTTATAGAATCAACCGGCATGTTTTTTGCCGACCCGCAATTTTTTAAAATATTTCAATACAAGTGGCTTGTAAGCGGACCCGAAGTTTTAAAAGATCCAAATGTTACAGTGCTTACAAAAAAAATGGCGGAAAAATATTTTGGCGACTGGCACCATGCAGTCGGAAATTTTTTAAAACTTGACAATGTAATCACACTAAAAGTTGCAGGTATATTGAATGATGTGCCGGCTGATACAGATTTCCCGCTAGGCGTTGTTACTTCTTATGAAACGCTTAAAAATTATCCGGATATTTATGGTTATACAACCACATGGGGAAGAACAACAAGCAGCAATCAAATATTTATGCTGCTGCCTCCATCTGAATCTGCAGGAAAAATAAATGCACAATTAAAGGAGTTCAGCAAAAAAAATTATACTGAAGAAAAGAAAGGTAACATCCGCTGGAATTTTTTGCAGCCGCTAGGCGATATACATTTCGATGATCGTTTCGGTAATCTCGGAGATCATGTTACAAGTAAATCAACCTTATGGACCTTGTCATTAATTGGTGTCTTTATCATCATTATGGCTTGTATCAATTTTATAAATCTTTCTACTGCACAAGCCGTAAACCGTTCAAAAGAAATTGGCATAAGAAAAGTATTAGGCAGCAATCGCACGGATCTTTTTTGGCAGATGATGGGTGAAACAGCGCTCGTTGTTTGTATGTCAGTAATACTCGCCGGAGCTATTGCAACAATATGTTTGCCTTATATAAAACATATTAATTCAATTAGTGAACCGCTTAATATTTTAACTGTTAGAGCCAGTGCATTTATTTTATTTATTGCATTAGCCGTTACTCTTTTTGCAGGCTTATATCCTTCATTGATATTATCAGGCTTCAACCCCATACTTGCCATTAAGAATAAAATTACATCTGCAACAGTAGGCGGGATTTCTTTAAGAAGAGGATTGGTGATAACGCAATTTGCAATTTCACAGGTGCTGATAATTGGAACCATTGTAGCCATCTCTCAAATGAATTTTATACGCAATGCTGATCTTGGATTTAATAAAGAAGCTGTGTTAGTGCTTAATACAAATACAGACAGTGCGTTTATTTCAAGAGAAAATGCTTTCAAACAAATTCTGATGCAATTGCCCGGTGTACAAGCTGCCAGTTTTAGCAGCGATGTGCCTTCTTCAGATAATAATTGGGGAACAAGCTTTGCATTCAATCACCAGCCGAACGAAAATTTCACGCTGTATTATAAGTGTGCAGATGCGGATTATTTTAAAACGTTTGGACTACAGTTTGCGGCTGGTCATGGCTATGATACAGGCGATTCTGTAAATGATGTAGTGATTAATGAAACGCTTGTAAAAAAACTTGGTTTAAAAAATGCAAGCGATGCGATTGGCAAACAAATAAGAATGGGAGAAGACGAGTGGAAAACTATTACAGGTGTAGTAAAAGATTTTAAAACTAATTCTCTTCGTGATGAAATAGAACCAATTTTAATTAAGCCTAAGAAAAGATTGTATGCGGTAACGGCTGTGAAAATAAAAAGTTCAAACATTGCCCAAACAAAAAATGCTATTGAAAAAACATGGGACAAATTTTATCCTGAATATGCAAACACAAGCAGTTTCATGGATGACAATATTAATAATTTTTACCAGCAGGAAACGCAGTTATCATTGTTGTTTAAAATATTTGCGTGTATTGCTATTTTCATTTCCTGTCTTGGTTTATATGGTTTGGTTTCTTTTATGGCGGTGCAACGCACAAAGGAAGTTGGCATTCGCAAAGTGCTTGGTGCAAGTGTTGCCAGCATCATGTATCTTTTTTCAAAAGAATTTGCGTTGCTTATTGTTATAGCATTCATTATTGCTGCGCCACTCGCATGGTATTTTACAAATAATTGGTTGCAAAATTTTCACTATCGCATACAGATAGGTATCGGCGTTTTTGTACTGGCTGTATTAATTTCTGTTGTGATCGCATTAATAACGGTAGGATATAAATCATTGAGTGCGGCAGTTGCAAACCCGGTGAAGAGTTTGAGAACGGAATGAAATTTAGCTAACAGCTAATGGCTGATAGCTATTAGCCAAAAATTAAAACATGTTTAGAAATTATCTCAAAATCGCCTGGCGGAACCTTGTAAAAAACAAGATCTATTCTTTCATTAATATTGGCGGACTCGCAGTAGGTATGGCAGTAGCTATACTCATAGGCCTCTGGGTTTATGACGAAGTGACTTTTGATAAATCCATAAAAATTATGAAAGTATTGCCCAGGTGAGAAGGTATTTTACCGACCCGAATACCCATGAAACAACAGGCGTAGATAACATGCACCTGCCCATGAGTGCTATCCTTAAAAGTGACTACCGGCAATATTTCAAGCATGTTGTAACGGCGTGGTGGCTTAGTGATTATTCCGTTTCAACTATCGATAAAAAAATGTCAGGAAAAGGTGAGTTTATGGATGCTGAAGGATTGGACATGCTTTCACTGAAAATGCTAAAAGGCAACTATACTTCACTCAACGACCTTCATTCCATCGTATTGTCAAAATCAACTGCAGAGGCATTTTTTGGTAAGGATGACCCTATCAATAAAAGGCTTAAAATAGACAACCGGATTGATGTGTCAGTAACCGGCGTGTATGAAGATATTCCCAGCAACAGCCGATATGGAGAGGTGCAGTTTTTTGCGCCCTGGGATTTATGGGTCGCTTCCAACGACTGGATAAAACAAGCGGAAAATAACTGGGGTAACAGTTCATTTCCAATTTTTGTGCAGTTGAAACCTGGCGTTTCGATGCAAACTGCCAATGCTGCAATAAAAGATTTTTATTATAACAGTGTTCCAAAAGAAGTGGCAACCGGCATGAAATTATACAAAGTCCAGGCCTTTCTTTATCCTATGAAGGACTGGCATTTGTATTCTGAATTTAAGAATGGCTTACCTGCCGGCGGCCGCATCACTTTTGTATGGCTTTTTGGAATTGTAGGAATTTTTGTACTGCTGCTTGGCATGCATCAATTTTATGAATTTGAGCACGGCCCGCTCTGAAAAACGCGCTAAAGAAGTAGGCATCCGTAAATCGATGGGTTCATTGAAAGGTCAATTGATACAGCAATTTTTAAGTGAATCATTTTTGGTGGTGATTTTTGCCTTTTTGCTTTCATTATTGATTACGGTATTATCGCTATCATGGTTTAATGAACTGGCTGGAAAAAAAATGTCGTTACCATACTTAAATCCTTTTTTCTGGCTATTTAATCTTGCATTTATTATAATCACCGCTTTACTGGCGGGGGCCTACCCTTCCTTTTATTTATCATCCTTTCAGCCGGTAAAAGTATTAAAAGGGGTTACCCGCTTAGGCCGTTTTGCTGCGTTGCCACGCAAGGCTTTGGTGGTAATTCAATTTAGCGTGTCTGTAGTTTTGATTATTGGAACGATTGTAGTGTACAGGCAAATTATGTTTGCGCAGGATCGCCCGATAGGTTATAATAGTGCGGGCTTAATTAGCTATCCCTAAAAATGACCCCAACTATCGACGGTAAAATAGATTTATTACGAAATGAGTTGTTGAATACAGGCATGATAGCAGGTATGGAACTTTCATCAGGCCCGCTAACGCAGATATCGAATAATTCAAGCGACTTTGATTGGGTTGGAAAGCAGCCAAGGGAATATTCTTTCGCAACAACCAATGTATCTTACGGCTTTGGTAAAATAGTAGGCTGGCGGTTTATTTCCGGACGGGATTTTTCCAAAGATTTCGCGACCGATACCACAAAAATAATTATTAATGAGACGGCCGCTAAAGACATGGGATTCAAAAATCCTGTTGGTGAATTTATAAAATATGCCGGTGGTACAAAATCGGGGCAAATCATTGGTGTGATTCAGGATATGGTGATGGGCTCACCCTATGAACCGGAGAAAAGGGCAATTTTCTTTTTGGATGCAAAGTACAAGACTGCCAGCCAAATTGTGATAAAAATAAAGCCAACCGTAAGTGCCAATATGGCCCTCTCAAAAATCGGGAAAGTTTTTAAAAGCATAGTGCCATCGGCCGGCTTTGATTACAAATTTGTAGATGAAGAGTATGCAAACAAATTCAGCCAGGAGCAACGTATCGGCAAGCTCTCTACCTTTTTTGCCATCCTGGCCATGTTTATTTCCTGCCTGGGCCTTTTTGGCTTAGCCAGCTTTGTCGCCGAGCAGCGCACGAAAGAAATTGGCATTCGCAAGGTGGTGGGCGCTTCCATATTTAATATCTGGAGTTTATTATCAAAAGAATTTATCGGATTGGTAATCATCTCCTTGCTAATTGCCTCACCAATTGCCTGGTATTTTATGAATAAATGGATTCAGCAATATACCTACCATACTAATATTTCATGGTGGATATTTATTGCGGCTGGTTTTGGTGCTTTAATGATTACACTTTTAACGGTAAGCTTCCAGGCAATAAAAGCAGCAGTAGCCAACCCCGTAAAGAGTTTGAGAACGGAATAAAATCGTGTAAAAATTCAAAATAAAAGAATCTGCCAGTGTTTTAGTTTTTCTTTCTTACTAGTAACATTGAAACATACAACCTAAAATCTCTTCTATGGTAAAAAATTATTTTAAAATAATCTTCAGGCATTTCAAAAAACATACTTTGTTTTTTGCTATCAATATTTTATGTCTTTCTATCGGCATCACATTCTCCATGATTATAGGAGTGTATGTATTAACACAGCAAAGTGTAAACAGCGGCCTTAGTGAGGTACAACACCAGTATTTTTTGAAAAGTAACTGGAAGCAGAAAAATCTCGGGCTTGACATTACCACCATTTCTCCGCTGGCAAAAACATTGAAGGAAGAGTATCCTGCGCTTGTTAAGAATTATTATCGTTATAGCCCTGTTACTAATGTAGTGTCGGCAGGTGATAAACATTTTAAAGAAAATATTGCCATTGGCGATACTACGCTTATTTCAATGTATGGTTTTCCTTTGTTGTACGGTGATAAAAACAAAGCATTCCCCAATATTAATTCGGCGATCATTACAGAAGATTTTGCCATGAGGCTATTCGGAACAAAAAATGCGATAGGCAAAACGGTTACCGTACAATCAACTGTTGCAGGCATGTCACAGGATTTTGCGGTATCAGCCGTATTGAAAGATATGCCGTACAATTCAATAACAGGTTTGATGAACGAATCGTACGCGGTATATATACCTACAACAGGCAGTAATTATTACCAGGGGGGCGACCCTTCACTTGGCTGGAATAATGCTAATGAACTAAGTTTTATCGAACTGAGGCCTGGTGTATCTGAGCACGATATGACTGCGCCTTTAAATAGCCTTCTAAGAAAATATACTTCGGAATCAATATGGAAAAATTTAACGGTAAATATGCTGCCTGTAAAAGATTATTATCTTAATGATAATAATGGTGCTGTGAAAAAGATGATGTTCATTTTATCACTAATAGCCGGGTTTATTTTATTATTAGTTATCATCAATTTCGTGAACATCAATATCGGCACATCCTCTTACCGCCTAAAGGAAACAGGGCTTCGCAAAACCTTTGGCGGAGCCCGGAAACAGGTAATGTTTCAATTTATGGCGGAGTCATTATTGCTTACTGTTATGGCCGGGGTAATTTCTGTTGTCTTATACCAATTATTATTGCCGGTTTTCTCGGTAATGCTGAATACAACATTCCCGTCGTTCTTGCAATTTAGCTTTAAAGGATATGTGCTTTTGTTCCTGCTTGTAGCCACCGTAGGTTTGCTGGCAGGTATATATCCCGCGTTTGTGCTCAGCTCTGTTGACCTTATCCAAGCGGTAAAAGGCAAAATTGATAATTTAAAAGGCGCACTTACATTAAAACGGGCTTTGCTTATAATACAATTTTCTTTAGCCATAATGGTATTTATCTGCGCATTGAATGTATCAAAACAGGTAAACTATATTTTCAATAAAGACCTGGGATACAATAAAGACCAGGTACTCATTGTTACTGCATTCCCTAAACAATGGGATAGCGCAGGCATATTAAAGATAGAAAGCATTAAGCAGGGGTTACTGCAATTACCTTTTGTAAAAAGCGCTACGCTCACTTATGATGTACCCGAAAGCACACCAAACGGGCGCATTATATTTTACCCGCCGGAATCTTCGTCAGCGGCTTCACAACTTAATCTTCCTTTTTCATCTGCGGATGAAGATTATGTAAAGACATTTGGCATACAAATGGAAGCAGGAACATTCTTCACTACCGGTAAAGATGGAATTGTGTTAAATGAAACTGCTGTAAATCAACTTGGCCTGACAAATCAGAAAGCAGTAGGCACCCAAATAAGAACACCTGTGGTAAAAGATCCGGTCACGATTGTAGGTATAATGAAGGACTACAACTTTTCAACCATCCAGGATAAAATCGGGCCTATTGGATTTATCCACGTAAAAAACAGTAACGTTTACCGTTACCTGGCTGTTAAGCTAAACACTTCCAACATGCTGCAGGCAGTGAATGAATTAAAGATGAAATGGAAATCATTTGTACCTGATGCTCCCTTCGATTACACCTTCATGGATGAAAAATTCGCAGCTTTATATAAATCAGATTTGCAACTGCAAAAAGCAGCAGACATAGCTACTGCACTTAATGTAATAATAGTAGTACTCGGCATTATTGGCGTAGTCGCATTTATGCTTGCCCGTAGAAACAAGGAAATAGCCATACGCAAGGTACTGGGAGCAGATGCCGGGAATATTCTTTTTATTTTTCTAAAAGAATACGCAGGCCTTATTGTAATAGCGAACATTATTGCCTGGCCCCTTGCTTATGCAATAACTCAAAAGTTACTGCAAAACTTCGCTTACCACATCAATCAAAATATTTTTTCTTATTTGATCGTATTTGTTTTTGTATCAGTCATAGCATTTGCACTTATTATACTTCAGTGCTTTAAAGTAGCCATAGCGAATCCCGTGAAAAGCCTGAGAACAGAATAAAAACTATCTGAACGATGATTAACCGGTCATAGGTTATACATATCACGAAGGCCTAGCAGGTCAATTGGCGATAGGGATTGAAGCCTGTTTGATCATTCTAATACTTGTCTGTGATGAATTCAGTTATAATAAGTTTAATAGAAGGCTGGCCAATTGTGCGTGTAATCTCTGCTGATAAAGAGAAGTGACTAATTTTCAAGTGAAGCATTTTAGAAATGAAGAAAAAATTTTGTACACATATAACATTGAAACGAGGAGTTAATTAATAAAATATATCAAAATTTATGTTTAAAAACTATTTCAAAACAGCCCTGCGCAGCCTGCGCAATAATAAAACGTATTCGTTTATTAACATTACCGGCCTTGCCGTAAGTTTAGCGGTAAGTATTCTGCTGTTGCTTTGGGTAAACGACGAGTTGAGCTATGACCGATTTAATGTAAATGCAAAAAACATTTATAAGCTGGCGCCAAAGTTTGATGAACAAAACGTCTGGTACATGTACGCCCGCACCAATTGCAGTGTATGCAAAAAAGGAAGTGCCCGAAGTACAGGATGCCTGCCGCATAACAGAAAACGGAAATGTTTCCATATTTGAATACAAGGGCAAACAGCTTACTGAATCGCATAACTGCCTGGCTGATGCTTCTTTATTCACCATGTTTACTTTCCCTTTTATTGAAGGAAATCCACAACAACCTTTTACGGATGCACATTCTGTTGTTTTGTCTGAAACAACAGCGAAGAAATTTTTCGGTAACGAAGACCCTATGGGCAAAGTATTAAAAGCTAATGACAAAAAATTGTATCGTGTAACAGGAGTAATAAAAGATATGCCCGCCAACTCATATATTAATTATAACATCGTTTTTAATTTTCAACAGCTCGAAGAGGAATATGATACCACCAGCAATTTTAAAACACTTAACACAAACTGGGACCGGTATAGTTACGAGACGTTTGTAATGCTGAAACCAAATGCCAGCGTTGCGTTGGCGGCTCAGAAAATGGGTGCTGTACATCGTCATAACTATGACATACAGGCCAATCAGCATCTTACTTACCTGCTTGCCCCGCTTACTAAATTGCACCTCTATTCTTTAGACGGCAAAGAGCAGGGTATGATGGTGGTGCGGGTGTTTTTGATAGTAGCTGTAATTGTATTGCTGATAGCCTGCATCAATTATGTAAACCTTATTACCGCACGGGCTATGAAGCGCAGTAAGGAAATTAGCCTGCGTAAAATTGTTGGTGCGGGCAAGGCGGAGCTGTTTATGCAATTTTTAAGTGAGTCGCTGCTCACATTCCTGATAGCACTAATACTGGCAACAGGTATTATTTATCTTGTCATGCCTTTATACAATGATCTTTCAGGCAAAAATATTGTTTTCAAACCCTGGTCGCCCGACGTACTTGCGGTGTATGGAGTAACTATGCTCTCAACGCTTGTTGCTGGCGGGTATTTATCCTGCCATAACGCTGTCGTCATTCAAACCGCTGGAGGCATTGAAGGGCAAGCTAAGTGGTGTTGGCAGCAAAAGCAATTTTCGCAAAGTATTGGTAGTGGTTCAGTTTAGTTTTTCCATCCTGCTGATTACAAGCACTATCATTATCGGCAAGCAATTAAAATATATACGGGAAAAAAATTTGGGCTATGATAAAGAGAATGTATTTAGTTTCTGGATGGGTAACATCAACGGTCATTATGATGCTGCAGTGGCTGAACTGATGCAGCAGCCGGGCATTTCGGGTGTTACAGAATCCGGTGTTGATATCATTAATAGCAGTTCAGGCAGCAGCGATATTGATTGGGATGGTAAAAGAACCGACCAGCAATCATTTACCATTATACAGATGCCGGTAGAAAGAAACTTTTTACAGGTGATGGGCATGCGATTGTTAGAAGGAAAAGGGTTCACTGGTTCACCTGCTGACAGCGCCAACTTTATATTGAATGAAACAGCGATTAAAGCAACCGGCATAAAAGAACCAGTAATTGGTAAACGGCTAACTTTTCAAGGGACCAAAGGAATTATTGCAGGCGTGGTAAAGGATTTTCATTTCCAGGATATGCACCAAAAGATATCACCTCTTTTAATACAATACAATAAAAACTGGCGGGGAAAAATGTATGTAAAAACGACTGCAAAAGATGCTCCACGTGCATTGGCTGCCGCAGAAAAAGTATATAAAGAATATAACGCCGGCCACACTTTTGATTACAGTTTTTTAGACAGCCAGTTTAATGATTTATACAAAACAGATATACACATTGGCCAGTTGTTTAATTGCTTTGCCATCATAACCATATTAATATCATGTCTTGGTTTGTTTGGTCTGGTAACCTTTACCGCCGAAAGTAGAGTGAAAGAAATTGGCGTGCGTAAAGTATTGGGTGCAGGCGTACCGAATATTGTTACCCTGTTGTCAAAAGACTTCTTAATGCTGGTTCTAATTGCCGCGGCCATTGCCTTTCCCATAGCGTGGTATGGCTTGAGCCACTTTTTACAAGGTTATGCTTATCGTACTAATTTAAGTTGGTGGGTGTTTGCGCTGGCGGGTGTTATAACGTTGCTCATCGCCATGCTTACCGTCAGCTTTAAATCAGTGCAGGCTGCCCTTGCAAACCCGGTGAAGAGCTTAAGAACGGAGTGAAGAGATGTCCATATCAATTTAATGTCAAACTGAAGAACAAAAGCGAGCTTTAGTTGGATCATAATGCTGAGCTTTGGGAGTACTCGTAATAACGATAAATATTTATTCAAATCAATTTATTAGAAATTTAGATCAACTTTCTATGGTTAAAAATTATTTCAAAACTGCATTTCGCAATCTTTTGCGACACAAATTGTTTTCAGGCTTAAATATTTTTGGCCTTGCAACGGGAATGGCTTGCAGCATCCTGATATTTCTATGGGTACAGGACGAATTAAGCTTTGATAAATTCAACCACAATGCGGATCATGTTTTTAGAGTTACCGATAAAAATTCTGATCAGGAATATGCCGTGGTACCACCATCTTTGGCGGATGCTATTCAAACACAAATACCGGCAATAAAAAATGCGACAAGAGTTACATCAGTACAAAAAATGATTATTGTTGGAACAAAAAAATTTGATGAGAGAAATATTTATTATGCTGACAGTAATTTTCTTCAAATATTCAATTATCCTTTACTGAAAGGGAATGTTGCCACTGTTCTTTCTTCACCAAACAGTGTTGTTCTCACCGAGAAGACTGCAATAAAATATTTTGGCTCTGCAGACGCGGCAACAGGCAAAATAATTTATATAGATAATGATATAAATGGCAGTGCTCTTTTAGTTACAGGTATTTTGGAAAATATTCCTGCCAATTCCCACCTGCAGCCCGATATGCTTATCCCGATGGATATGTATGATAAAGTAAATAACACGAAATATGGCTGGACGAATTTTGATGTATATGTTTATTTCCGCTTAAAAGATGCCGTTGTGCCAACTGCCACTAATCTAAAGAACATAAACAAACAGGTAAATGAAATTTACAAACAGAATAATCATGAATTTCCTACTTTATTCACTGCACAATCTTTAACTGATATCCATTTGCATTCGCATTATATGCTTGATGTTGCAAACCAGGGCAACTACGCATACGTACGAATATTTGCATTAGCAGCTATTTTCATACTCGTTATTGCCTGCATTAATTTTATGAACCTGGCAACTGCGGTTTCAGGGCAGCGGGCTAAAGAAGTTGGATTAAGAAAAACTATTGGTGCGTTGCGGTTTCAGTTAATAGTTCAATTCATTGGCGAATCATTATTGCTTTCTTTTACTTCATTATTAGTTGCAATAGCAGCTGTCTATTTAATGTTGCCCCTGTTTAACCAGGTTGCGTCTAAATCAATCTCGTTTAATCCGTTTAATCCTTCCATATTCTTCAGCCTTATCAGCATTGCAACAATTACAGGTATTTTGTCAGGAAGTTACCCCGCTTTTTTTCTGTCATCCTTCAGTCCGGTAAAAGCGCTAAAAGGCAATCATATTTTGCGCAGTAATAAATCTTTTCTGCGTAATGGGTTAGTAGTGCTTCAATTTTCGGTTTCAGTTATATTAATTGTTAGCACACTGGTTATTTATAACCAGCTTCAGTTTATAAAGAACAGTGATATCGGCTTTAACAAAGAAAATCTTTTGTACATGAAGATGCCTGGTGTGGGCGACCTGAAGAATAATAAAGATGCCATGAAGGCAACGCTGGCTCAATATCCTGACGTCAGCAATTACACATTTACGGATGAACTGCCTACGAATCTTACTAACTCTTCGCAACTTACCTGGCATGGCATGAATCCGGGAACGCAGGTAATGGCGTGTAGGCTAAGGGTTGACGAAAATTTTGCTAAGACGTTTGGTACGCATATGGCAGCCGGGCGTTTCTTTTCAAAAGATTTCGGAGGTAACGATACTGGCTACGTTGTAAATGAGACGGCATTGAAAGCAATGGGATTAAATAGAAATAATGCAATTGGTAAGGTAATTTCAATATCGCTGGAGGATAAAGACGCGCCGATAATTGGTGTAGTGAAAGACTTTCATTTTAAGCCTCTTCAGCAATCTATAGAACCACTGGTGATGAAAACCAATTTTTCAGATGGTTATGTTGTAATGAGAACTACACCTGCAAACATTCAAAAAATTATTGGCTCGCTGCAACGGAGTTTTCATACGTGTGTATGGTGATTATCCTTTTACTTATGGATTTGTAAATGAAGACCTGTCTAAATTATATATCACGGAACAAAGAATGGAACAGCTGTTTACTATATTTTCAGTTTTATCCATTGTTATATCCTGTCTTGGATTATTTGGATTGACAACATTTGCGACACAACAGCGCATAAAAGAAATTGGTGTACGTAAAGTATTGGGCGCCGGCAGAAGCCGGTATTGTGGCTTTGCTTTCAAAAGATTTTATACAGCTTGTAGCGATCTCTTTAATCATTGCATTTCCGGTAGCCTGGTGGGCAATGAGTAAATGGCTGCAAAGCTTTGCTTACCGCATTGTTATTTCGTGGCCGGTATTTGTTCTTGCCGGCCTGGCCGCATTATGCATCACATTGATTACTGTTAGCTTCCAGGCAATAAAAGCAGCAATAGCAAACCCGGTGAAGAGTTTGAGAACAGAATAATGATTGTTGCAAAGTACCCGGTACAATCTACAACCGATCAATCGGGAAGCTGCTCACCTGGCATTATGCATTGCTGACAACCCCGGTGATTTACGGTATAAGGAGCGACAGATTCTACGCTGTTCACGCCGGTTGCAAAACGCTGTGAGTAATATGATAAAGAGTGCGTAGTACTATGGAAATTGTTAGTGAAAAATACAATAACCGCAAATTGGATTTTATAAAAATTTATCTTAAATTTATTTTTTAAGAAAATTTTAACTAAAAAACTTTAACATGAGAACTAAACTCCTCCTAACATTTGCAGTTGCAGGCTTAATGCTTTATTCCTGTAAGAAAGTTGATAACAATCAAAGTAAAGCAATACCTGATTCTGTATTAAAGCAGATAGATGCAGCAGGGTTCAGTAATGAAAATGTTGTAAGCCTGAACAGCGGCTACCTTATTGAGGGTGATATCTTTTTAACACAGTCCCAACTTGATGCGGGAGTACCTAATGGCGCCGAACTAAGAGTGGGCGAGGAAGAACAATACCACACGACTAATTTAATTAAAGCGCTTCCAAGAACCATAACCGTTTCAATGAATTATCCCACCCTGACGGCGCTGTTTACGGCTGCCACAGATACGGCTATCAAACGCTATAATGCTATGGGCCTGAAAATAGTTTTTCAACGTGTTTCCGGCACCGGCCAGATAGATATTAAAGGCGCAGACTTAGGTGGTGGCGGCATTTTGGGCCAATCTTCAGGTTTCCCAAGCTCCGCTGGCAATCCCGCGTCTCCTATTACACTCAATTCCCATTCCGGTACTTTTACGTCAAGTACAAGTGTACAGTGGCTGGGTACTATTATAGCTCATGAGATGGGCCATTGTATTGGTTTCCGCCACACAGATTATGCAAACCGCGCTTATAGCTGCGGTGGGCGAAGGTCTAATGAAGGTAGTGCCGGTGTGGGCGCTATCTATATTCCCGGCACTCAACAATCCGCCAAGGACCCCGGAAGCTGGATGCTTGCGTGTACTGATGGCACCAACCGCCCATTCAATCCGAATGATAAAATTGCTCTGAATTATTTGTATAAATAATAGAATTTTTCCGGTTAATAAATACAGCCGTTGCGTAAGTGACGGCTGTATTTATTTTATAGGTGATCAGTCCAGGATAATCTTAGTGGTATATAGTCTTTTACCTGTCTCGTCAAATATCATAATGAAGTATACGCCCTTAGCCAGTTGTGATGTAGGTATATGCTGCCGTTGCTGTGAAATTAAAATAGTAGCTACCCTTCTGCCCGTAATATCGAAAAGCATTAATTTGTTTGAAGAAATATTCTTTGAAAGAACCGCAAGCCCATCCTTGCGGTTGGCAGGGTTGGGAACCATAATAAAATCCTGGCTCATAAAATAATATACGTACGCTTCATTACTCGTTACTTTAGTTCCATCATCAAGTGTTATAACAGCACGATAATAATTAATGCCCTGGCTAAGAGGCGTACTATAATTTATGGTAACGGTTTGTACCGGTTGTATGTCGGTTATCATTTTCCAGCTACCGGAAATTAATTTTTGAAATTGCACTTCTTTTATATTAAAAGCTGTACCGAGGAAAAGTTGCAACGAAGCATTGTTACCATCAGGGTCAGCTAAGAAGTCGCTGATATAACAACCTACACCCTGCAAGGTATAATTATAAGTATAACTCTTAAGGCCGGTATGTTTCATAAATACCGGCGCTATGGCGATATACAAGCCATCCTGCTTTCTCAAAATAGCTGATGTATCATTAACGGTTTTTGAACGTTGAAGATACCTGTCGCCTAATGTATAGATTTCATAGCTGGATATTCCCGGTTGCTTATCCCAATATACGAGGGAGGAATCAGTACAGCTGAAGCCGATGTGGGGATAAATCTGTGCCGATATATCAAAAGTATCGCTGAAGTAAATTGTATTATCAATTGTCATTCTTGCGACGGCTACCACGTTTGTATCTGGTGCGTCCCATAGCAGATATTTCTTTGCGATATTTACGGTATCGCTTATTAATTGCCACGTGTTCCCTTTATCAATAGTATATTCAAGCGTAGCTTTTGTTGAGGCATATGAGCTGTTCCACCTGAAAATGGCATTGCCACCGGAAGTAAAATGCGTGTCAGCTACAGGTGATATAAAGGTAAAAGCGTTTGCGGTATCAAAGCGGTATGCCACATGAAATGCCTGCGAAACATTAACAATATTATATCCCCTTACATGAATGATATAATCACCGGCAGCCGGGTTGGCAAGAGTTACCTGTTCCACATTATTCAGGCTATCTCTGTGTCTTATTGCAGCGCTTAAAAGCGCCGCTGAATCTGCATTGCTGTTTAAAACCCACGGCAGCCATGTAGTATGGCCATTTACATTTTCGAGTGTAAGATCGAGATCATTAATAAGTGCAGTAAAAGTATTCGATGGTGCGGCAGCATCATTCCAAACCAGGGTAACTTTTGCATTTCTTATGTTTACAGGAATGTGTATAGGAAAGCTACGGACCTCATTCTGCACTACACTTCCCGAAAAATACCGATCCGAAAGCGCATCCGTTACCGCATTATTTACATTTACATTTCCGTAGCCAGAATAAAAATCGGGACCGGGATTGAACACGTCATCAGCACTGTTGATCAGCACTGCTTTTACCAAAGCATTCGGCGGCAAAGAATCGTGATGTACCGAACGATAGGCATCCTGCACAGCGAGCACAGTTCCCGAAGTAATAGCTGCGGCGCCTGAACTTCCATCGTTGCCATAAGCAACGAGCTCAGGTTTTATCCGGCCATCATATGCAGGGCCTTTGGAGCTAAGTAAAGGGATGTTATAAAATGAGTCAACCGAGCCGACCGTTATAATATTTTTTGCCTGCTTAAAACTTCCTGTAAGATTGGCAAAGCCGTTAATATTCTTATAAGCTCCGCCGGTTGAAGTAAGGTTACCTGAATTGCCTGCAGAAAAAACATAAACTAAAAAGGGATTATCGACAGAGCTTTGGTCATAAGCAGCAGCATCGCTCCCATAAAAATCTTCTATTCCTACACCATAAGAATTATTTTGCACAGAAATGTTGTAATGGTTAAAATAACTGTCTGCATCGGGTAAAAGATTGGCAAAATCTGATGAAGAAAGTAGACTGCCCGGAGCCACTCCTCTTGCTGTTTGAAAACTATTTCCACCACCCGCTATTAATGTTGCCATGGTGGTTGCATGGCTGGTTTCAACGGGAGAATTTATTGAAGACGGCACATACCGCCCTTTAAAATCTATATCAGTTGTGTCAAACAAATTTTCCTTAACCGAGGCGGTTAATCCATTGCCTGTAACCGAAGGATATTTTGAAAAAAATAAGCCGATGTCATTCACACTATTATCATAATCATTAACTGCAGATTCTTCTTTGGGGGAATTTAATGCAATTTCTACAGACAATACCTCCCGGCTTTTTATCAATACATTTAATATAAAGGATAGGGTCGCCTTAATCCTACAATATTCTGAATGGTATGACGAAATAAAATGAAGTTTTGTTTTTTGAGCGAGCAAGTCTTTCATAAGTTCGGCGCTATCATTTGCCCGCACGAGGAAGGTATACTCTTGATTATTTTTTAAACCTGTTATATGTTGTAAAGCAGGCGAGAGCTTCCAGTTATTATTAGCAATAAAAGTTTTTTGTATATATTTTTTATTACCCAAAGATGAATCCACCGCCCCGGTTATAAACCATTCGGAGGCCAATTGTCTTTTTATTTTGTCGTTATTAGCTTTCTTAAATTCGGATACGTTTCCCGGATTTACTTTAATTAAAAAAAACGAATTGATTTTCCCCTTTTTTTGTACGGAATTAAGGGTGTCTCCTGTGAACGTGTATTGGTGAATGATTTCGCTGTCACTGTAAGAAGCCTGAGAAAAAGAAATGTTGCTGCTAAATATACAAAGCGCCAGGCAACAGAAGAATTTTTGAACTTTTTTATTCATGTGAAATTTATGCTCCTTTGGAAAATAATATCCTTAACAATTATATTTGTTAAGCAACAAAACTAATTGTTTATATCACTTCCTTCGCGGATTTCATGTCTTCACCTGCCATTATCTTTTTCTGATTATTTATAGCAAATCTTATTCTGTACTGGAAATCTCACAGGTTTTTTAAACCTGTGAGGTGTGGGTAGCCATTATCAACTCGATTTATAAGAAACGAATTCAATTATCCATGGTTCTTCGCTTCACGAACCACGGAAAGAGAGGAGTTAAGTGCCAACGGCCCACGCATAACGTTTATATTAATTGTGATGAGAACATGAGATATTTTCGGTAAATGACAGGCCGTATTGAAGTCGATTTATTCCAAAATCAATATCTTGGCGAAAATTTATTGAGAATTACCATATTAACCCCAAAATCTATAAACATGAAAATCAATTTTAGATTAGTTACCATTGTAACATCAATGGTATGCGTTACAGCTTGCGTAAGTACAAAAAAATTTAATTCACTGCAGGCTAGCTATAACAAATTACAAGATACAAACAGCCAGCTTACCCGTGAAGGCGAAGAATGCAAAAACAATTTGGACAGGGCGACTGTCCAGATTTCAGGATTGCAGGAACGAATAAATGCTGAACGTGAGCATGAGAAATCACTGCAGGCTGCTTTAGACAAATGTCTCACATCTACCAGCCAGGGCAATGTAAATATTTCCAAACTGGTAGATGAAATCAATTCCTCCAATAAATATATACAGGAACTGATCGCTTCCAAAAATAAAAGTGATTCACTGAATATGGTACTTACCAATAATCTTACAAGATCGCTTAGTAAAGATGAAATGCAGGATGTGGATGTAAAAGTGCTGAAAGGTGTCGTATATATTTCCCTCTCAGATAATATGCTTTACAAATCCGGTAGCTATGAAATTTCAGACAAGGCAAGCACTACTTTGTCGAAAATTGCGAAAATTATTACCGATTATAAAGATTACGATGTATTGATAGAAGGTAATACAGATAATGTGCCTATCACAAAACCTAATATTCGAAATAACTGGGATCTCAGTGCGCTGAGAGCCTCTTCAGTTGTTCAATCGCTGCAAAATAATTATAGTGTGGATCCGAAACGCCTTACAGCCGGCGGACGTGGAGAATACAACCCTGTTGCCAGCAACGATACCCCTGATGGCAAAGTAAGGAACAGGCGCACAGAGATCATTATTACGCCGAAGCTCAACCAGTTTATGGATTTGATCAACAAAGGCGCTGCGTCCGATTCTACCCACACTCCCTGATCCGTTGAATCTGAATTTTTGTAAAGCAACGTTCCCGCTTTTGGGCACGTTGCTTAATCAAAATCTGGTGTTTTAATGACCAGATTTAGTACGCTTTTTGTGACGATTTTAAATTCCGCAAGCTGTGAGCATGACCGATTCGGAGTCGTAAGGCCGGCACAAAGCCAACGCTTGTAAATCATTTTAATGGACAACACCTGATAAGGGTTGGTATAAATTTTCAGTTCAGCTCCGCTTATGCAAATATATTTTCTCCTGGTTTCCTTTTTTGAGTGCTCTGCCCCGAAACATAAAAATGCTTACAATTAGTAAGACTCCTGTATGGATTCTAAAAGCCAGTTATTATTTCTTTTTGTAAATTGAACCGTAACATTAAGTTTCGCATTTATAGATTGCTGAAAGACTTTTAATTTAAGTATTTGTGTACTTTTTAATATTGCATGTTCCCCATCAAAAGTTATATGAATATTTTCATCTTGCCATGACAGGTATTGTATATTATATGAAGATGCCTTCTTAAGAATTTTTGTTTTACAATTTGTTATTCCCATATTATTTGTCCACGAAAAATTATCTGCGTATACCCGGTTAAGGCAATCCACGTCTCCTTTAATAACCGCATCTTTCCAGAGCATATACGTTTGTTTTATTTTTTCACTTTTCATGGATGGAAGCAATTTTTAATTTCTTGAATTGATTCTATTATTGTCCCATCTGCATAGCGTCTTGTGTCGCTGTACTTTTTGTGTTCTGGCGCTTGAATAACGACATATCCATTTTACCAAAACGGTAGCTTAGGTTAAGCCTCACCATTTGCGGGTTGTTGATGCGGGAATAATCCTGGATAAAATAAGGGCTTACAGAATATTGATCCTGGATACGCGTCCTGAAAATATCACTAAAGCTCAGGCTCACTGAAGCCGCATTGTTTTTAAGAAAGCTTTTTCTAAATGCTATATCTGTACTCCAGAAGGAACGGATATAACCCTGTGAGGAATTTTGCGCCTGTCCAAAAGGGCCGCCACCGCCGAAACCACCCTGGTTGTTGTTTATGGGAAGATTGGTTTTGCTTTGATAATTGGCAGACAATTGTATCGTAAACGATTTAGGTAGTTTGAAGTTGCTGTTAAGCTTCCCAAACCAGCTCAATATAGCATCCTGCGAAGTGCTTCCGGCGATATTGTCTGTATTTATTTTAGAATTATAAAGGTTTACATTGGTGGTAATGTCCCACCATTTGGTAAGCGTATTAATTGAAGTTACCTCCGCGCCATAAGAATAACTGGAATTCGCGTTGATGTACGAGTTGATAATATCTTCTTTGCCCGTAAATGGATTGACTCCCTGGCTTAGGTAGCGCGTTATAAGGTTATTGGTATGCTTATAATATACCGACCCTAAAAGGCTGTTCCCGCCTTTAAATGTTTTACTATAACTCATTTCGAATGAACTCGTAAATTCGGGAACAAGATCAGGATTGCCACGGGTAATATTCAAACTATCCGTATAGTCTGTATAAGGTATAAGCTGGAAGAAGTTAGGCCTGTTGATACGGCGTGTATAGCTAAACTGGAGTTCCTGCTTCTGTTTCAATTTTTGACTTAGAAATAAAGAGGGAAACAAACTTACCGGGTATTTATTGCTAAACTTTTCACCGGTGTTTATGAGTTGCCCATTGTAATTGGAACTTTCAGCTCTTACTCCCACCTGGTATCCAAAATCTTTAATTGTACTTTTTACACTTACATAAGCTGCGTAAACATTATCATCATTTTTATAATTGCTTGTTCCTGCAGGTATTTTAACGAGGCCTGAAGAAGGGGTGCCGCTGTAATTATCATTGTCACTAACGGTATTGTGTATTTGCGCTCTCAACCCAGTTTCCAGTTTTGATTGTTTCTGTTTTCCAAAGGGTAAAGTGTAGTCGGTTTGAACGGTAAGAAACTTAATACTTCCGGTACTCAACACCTGTTGTAACTGCGTGCCAGCTATATTTCCGTCATCAAGGTAATTGGTAGTATATAAGGAGTTGCCCGAATTTTTTCCCGAAAAATAGTTCGCATCCGCTGTTAACTGCTCGCCTTCTTTAGGAAAATTATACACGTAGCCTAATTGCAAACCATTTGCATTGAATGTACGCGAGCCGGAAGTAAAGCGATCGCTATTAAAACTTTTCGTTCCGGTATTTAATAAAGTATCTGTTGTCGCAACAATGGATTCGTGCGGATTAAACATGCCATGAACTTTTATAAACGCAGCGGAGATCGTAGCCCTGTTTGTTACATAGTAATCAAGTCCCAGTTTTCCAAAGGCAAAACCGCCATTCGTTCTATTAATATCATTTTGAAAAACATGCGTCTGAGTGTCGCCCAAATTCAACCGGTCAGTCGTTCCGGTAGTTTTGTTTCTCATTTGATTTATCATACCTGCAACTGAAAAATTTATTTTGTTTTGCCTTACGTTGAAGTTTCCACCGGCATTGATGCCCCCCCGCCTGTCAACACCTGCAGTAAGATTGCCGTTATAACCGGATTGTTTATTTTTCTTTAATACAAGATTTAGGATACCCGCGTTTCCACCTGAAGCGTCATACTTTGCTGATGGATTGGTGATCACTTCTACGCTCTGAATAGCATCAGCAGGTACCTGGTCAAGAGATAAAGTTGTAGGACGGCCATCAATATATATTTGCGGGGATGCATTTCTTAATTTTACATTGCCATCAACATCTACCTGCACCGATGGTACATTACGCATTACATCAACTGCGGTGCCACCGGCACTTACAATGTTTTTTTCTACGTTAAAAACCTTTTTATCGATGTCAAGCTTCAAAGCGGAAGACGGAGCCACAATTGTTACCGTACTCAATACCTTGGAATCCAGGGCAAGTTTAATATTGCCAAGGTCTTTATCGAAAGAAGGCATACTGCCCGGGGTTCCATTTTGGGATTGGAAGGAAACCGGTTGATCTACTAACTTATACCCTTCTGAAGAAATTTTTAATCGCAACGCGCCAAAAACGGGCAATTCAGCGAAACTGAATTCACCATTGGCTTTTGTTACCTGCGCTTTTAATAATACATCTTTTCTTCTTTTCGAAGTTGAATCAAAACGGCTTTGTAATATTACAACGGAAGCGCCATCAACAGCCTTACCCGCGCTATCCACTATTTTACCATAAATATGGCCAATTGATGCAGCTTGTCTGGCATTCGATCCTTGCGGAGATCCTCCCGGCATTTGAGCATATAACTGAATGGATAAAAAACTTACAATTGTAAATAAAAAATATTTTTTCATTTGCCGGGGCTTTAAATTTTGAATGATGGGGCAAACTTATGGAGCGAACAGGATGATTTTACCAAAATGAGACGAAAGTCATAAATTCAGCGACAAAAAAGTCACTTAGGTTTCGATCCTTTCCTTTTAATCCTGGACGCAAGTGCTTTTAATCAATCTATGTATTATTTAAAGTTCACATGAGTATGGCAGATCAGCACATAGTATACAGCACTCAGAAAGTCAATGAGCGGATTTCAGGTAATAATTAAATTAACTTCATAATTTTATCTTCATTCCATTTAATGAAAAGAGCCAGGACTACATTGAAAGTTTTTTTTTATGCACTGGCTTTGCTTTTTAACTCATCGTGTAAAAATACTCCTGGCAACATTCCTTTTCGTGAAAATGAAACAGAATTTTCACAACCCGTAAGCAGGGCAATAAAATTCAGTAAGCCATGGAAAATAAACTGGTCAGATAAGACTATAAAACCTTTAATAAAAAAATTCGATTTCAATAAGCTTCCTGTCACAATATTCGATAGCACAGACTTTATCCCTTTTGCAAAAAAACCGGAAGAAGTGCGCTTCGACTGGGACAAACTGCCAGATACAGCTTTCAATTATAATAACCTCCCATCAAAACCATTAAAATTTGAAACCTCAATTTTAGAACCCCCTAAATTGATAAAAGCCGGCCATCCTTATTTAAAAAGCAGTACTTCTGATTTGCTATATGAATTTGAGGAAATGCAGGATTTTAGGAACATAAATATTACTTGCCTGTTGGAAGATAAATCCGGGTTTCTCTGGATTGCCGCAGACCATGATGTTTATCGTTATGACGGCGAAAATTTGTTGTTGATTTTCCATGCGTCTCTTTCAGAGTTTATTGAAAGTATGCTGGAAGACATCCATGGCAACATTTGGGTAGGCACCGCAAGTTTGCAGGGTAGCCAGCTATTTGTTATGGATATGAGGGCCGGCATAGTCAAACAATTAACTAATTCTCCGGGAACAAGTATTATGCAAATGTTATCAGACGGGCAGGGAAGAATCTGGATGACAACTTACCGGGAGGGTGTTTACATTTTAGATGCCAGGGCGGAAACCATAAAACATTTTAGCCGCGCACAGGGATTATCAAATAACCGCGCATCCGGAATAATCGGGGATAGTAAAAATAAAATATGGATAACTACGAACGGAGGAATAAACATCATTGATTTAAAAAATGAAAACATCAAATATTTGAACAAAGAACATGGCCTAAGTAATGATAGTCTTTCGTCAATGACCAGGGGTAGCATGAATAGAATGTGGGTAGCCACGCGTAACGGAGAATTGAATATGGTAGATGTGCAGCAAGGAACCATTAAATATTTTAATAAAGGCCAGGGGCTTGGTATGCATCAAATATCTGATCTTCGAAATGACAGCAAGGGAAATATCTGGATAGGTACAGGAAATGGACGTGCTTATGTTTTGGGAAATGGGCTACAAATACTGGATCCGGCAAAAGAAGCGATCAAATCTATCAATACATCAAGTGGACTGGCCGGAAACGATGTCCAAAGCCTGTTGCAGGATAAGCTCGGACAGATCTGGATAGCTACCGGTACTGGTTTAAGCATGCTCAATAAAAATGGCAACAGCATCCGGCATACAGGAAAAAAGGATATAACATCTTTAGCTGAAGATTCTCATGGGTATCTTTGGATTGGTATGCAATACCCGGATTTAGGTGTGGAAATTCTTGATACAGCCACAGGATTAACCAGGTCATTTACTACCGGTCAGGGTCTTAGCAACGATAGCATGCAAAACGTAATTGTGGAAAACGAAAATATCTGGATAGCAAGCAATGGCGGTTTAGATATTATTGATTCCAACCGCAAAACCATTCAACATATAGGTATGGCCCAGGGTTTAACAACAGACATTGAGCCAGTGAGAATGAAAGATACTGATGGTAAAATGTGGCTTAGCACCACGGCTTTTTCTGACGCTTCGGTAGATGTCCTTGATTTGTCAAAAAAAGCAATCCATCATTTAAGCACTTTAGGAGGGTTAAGAGATATGGGCATAGCTGATATTAAACAAGACCGGCAAGGCCGGGTCTGGATTATCAGCGAAACTCGCGGGGCTTATGTAATTGACACAGGAAGAAATATGATGACATACCTCGACGACGCGCCGGGATTGAAAGATTCCTACGAAAAAATGCTTCTCCCGGATGAACAGGGTAATATGTGGATAGGAACTGGTAAAGGCATTTATATAGTTAATGCAAAAGGTGATTCGCTCATTTCATTTTCAACCACAGAAGGTTTAATAGACGATGAAATTTATTCTTTAAATGAATATAACGGCAGCGTGTATGTTGGTATGCAGCGGGGAATAACAATCATAACCCCTCCCTCTGTTTCTTTACAAAAAAACTGGCAGGTTGAATCTTTTGGCAAGGCAGAAGGGTTCAGTAAATTAGCCAACTCTATCAATTCGGACATGGTAACCAGAGAGGGCTTATTCCTTTGGGGAGATAGAGGCATGACTGCTTTAGATAATTTTAAAAGGCATACGATAGTTCCTGGTACTTACCTGACAGGTATTGATATTTTTAACCGGCCGCAGTACTTTACAGACAAACCGTGGTCCGGTATCAATGACAACGATACACTGTGGAGCTCTAAAAAAGATACTTTTTATGTGAAAGGACAATTACCTGTAGATACATTATTTGCGCAGCATGATAAAATGAAATGGGACAGTGTAAATGCTGCTTATAATATGCCGGTAAATCTTCGGTTGCCTTACGATCAAAACTATCTTCAATTCCATTTCACGCAGGCACATTTAGGCAGCCAGGATAAAACATGGTATCGTTATATATTAGAGGGCATAGATAAAAAATGGAGCGACAAAACTTTCAACTCATACAGTCAATACTTAAATCTTGCGCCCGGAGATTATGTATTTAAGGTCTCCAGTATGTTTAACGGGAAATGGAGCAAACCTGTGGATTTTAAATTTACCATCATTCCACCGTGGTGGCAAACCTGGTGGGCTTACGCATTATATGTATTTATTTTTATTACCCTCGTTTGGACTTTTGTACAATATCGTTCCAGGAAACTGAAAAGAGAAAACCGCCTTTTGGAAGAAAAGATCACTCGACGAACCAACCAACTTCAACATTCTTTAGAAGAATTGAAGTCTACGCAGGCACAACTAATCCAATCAGAAAAAATGGCTTCCCTTGGTGAACTTACCGCCGGCATTGCCCATGAGATTCAAAACCCGTTGAATTTTGTAAATAACTTTTCTGAAGTAAATAAAGAATTACTTGTAGAAATGGAAACTGAATTAACCGCCGGAAATAATGAGGAGGCTATTTCAATTGCCAGGGATATAATAGAAAACGAGGAAAAAATAAACCACCACGGCAAACGGGCAGATTCAATTGTCAAAGGCATGCTTCAACATTCACGGGTAAGTACCGGGCAAAAAGAGCCAACCGATATAAATGCATTGGCTGATGAATATTTACGCCTGAGTTACCTGGGCATGAGGGCAAAAGACAAATCTTTCAATGTAACTATGCGAACAGATTTTGATAAAACCATTGGAAAAATAAATGTTGCCCCCCAGGACATTGGAAGAGTGCTTCTCAATTTATTTAACAACGCATTTTACTCAATGAACGAAAAAAAGAAAAAGCTTGGAGCAGGCTATGAACCAACAATATTAGTGAGTACAAAAAAAATCGATAGCCTGGTAGAAGTTGTGGTAAAAGATAACGGTACCGGCATTCCTCAGAAAGTGTTGGATAAGATATATCAGCCATTTTTTACTACCAAGCCAACCGGACAGGGAACCGGGTTAGGACTATCATTGAGTTACGATATTATTACCAAAGAACATGGTGGCACCATAAAAGCAAATACAAAGGAAGGCGAGTTTGCCGAGTTTGTTTTGCAATTGCCTGTTGGTACAAAATTATGTTGACGATGAAATATAAGCTGGTGCTACTAACTGTATGGCAGACCTGTACCCCGGATTCGACTTCTTGGTTCGGTATCGATTACCTTACTATATTCTAATAAGCAGATATGTACAAATCATTATCCATTTAGGAAGATTTTTTATGTGCGGTAAATCCCAGGCAGAATAATTTGCTACATTTATTGCGACTGGCAGGAGAATGTATGGGCTAACCAGGAACGTCTTTTTAAACTCAAATCTCATTTATGAAATGGATGTTACTTATCCTTGCTTTTATTGCTGCTTCGGGGTATGCTCTTCCTAAAGAGAAAAAGGAGCCGCGTAAAAAAAGAAAGCATGATGATCATATGCCGGTTCTTTTTGGCAAAGGTGTTATATCAACTGAAGATGATGAGTCCGGTGCAGCTTTTACCCCCGACGGCCAGGCGTGTTATTTTGTAAAAAAGACACCTTCTACAATTGTCAGCAGCACCATGGTAATTTGCGTTTCCCACAAAAAAAATGGAAAATGGGGCAAGCCTGAAATCGCTTCTTTTTCAGGCCGCTATTGGGATTTCAATCCTTTTATTTCCCCTGATGGAAAAAAGCTTTTTTTTATTTCCAACAGGCCTGTAGCAGGAAAAAAAGGTTCTGATACAGATATATGGGTTGTTAGAAAATCGGGTGATGGTTGGAGTGAGCCTGAAAACGTGGGCGCTGTTATAAATACTTCGGGATGGGAGTTGGGATGCTCAGTAACCAACGATGGTACGCTGTATTACAGTACGACGGGCATCACAGGGAACGCCGACATTTTTTGTTCGAAATTCGCCGATGGAAAATATCAAAAGCCCGACAGCCTTGGTGCAGCAATAAATTCCCCATACAATGAAACTGATCCCTTTATTGCACCGGATGAAAGTTATATCCTTTTTTCATCCCAGGGCCGTCCCGATGATTTGATTGGCCCGGGAGCTAACAAAGAATACCCGCGCGGTGATCTCTATATCAGTTTTCGTAAAGATGGAAAATGGACGGTGGCAAAAAATTTGAGCGCCCGGGTCAATTCTGATGCAGAAGAGTCAAATCCTTCAGTTTCGCATGACGGGAAAACTTTTTATTTCACGAGTGAAAGAAATTTTATTTCGATCCCTATGAAAACAAGATTAGATTATTCTACACTCGGGAAAAATCTGCATGCCACGGGAAATGGCCTTGGAGATATTTATGAAATGCCTGCCCGCGAAGTGTTGAATCAATCTCACTGATGAAATAAGAACAAAGAATAAATTTTTGACTTTGAAATTAATATATGAATCAAAAGATAATTTTTAGCATTGCACTGCTCCTCGCTTCATTATTGTCTTTTGCAAAGCCGTGGCCCAAACATGGCTGGCGAAAACCGGCAGGTACAGTGCCGTATGATCGCGGAGATAGCGTGAAGAGTCAGTTCTTTTTGATGAAGGCGTCATCAATACAAGTGATGATGAATTTGGCGGCGCGTTTACTCCGGATGGAAAGACGTGCTACTTTAGTAAAAGCGTTTTGCGTTTTTATCTTGATATCATTTGTTACTCGGAGTTCAAAAATGGCAAATGGCAAACTCCTGAAATAGCTCCTTTTTCAGGACAGTACCGGGATTTTGATCCCGTACTTTCTCCGGATGGTACCAAAATGGTATTTACTTCCAATCGCCCTGTTGATGGCCAATTAAGATCTGACTACGACATCTGGATGGTGCAGAAAAAACCAGACGGTAACTGGAGTGAACCTGTTCATCTCGATACGACAATAAACAGTTCCTACGATGAACATTTTGCTTCCATCGCTTCAAGTGGTACCATCTATTTTAGTTCAAACAGGCCGGGCGCTCTTGGAGGCGAAGGAGATGCTGATTTCTATTATTCGAAACTTGTTGACGGCCATTATACCGCAGCCGTACATCTTATGGACTCAGTAAGTACTCCTTCATATGAATTAGATTGTTTGATCGCGCCGGATGAAAGTTTTTTATTGACCGGTGCTTACGGCCGGCCGGATGGTTATGGGAATTACGATATTTATATCAGCAGAAAAATCAACGGCAAATGGACACCATCCAAAAATCTCGGGCCTAAAGTAAATACGAAATTTCGCGATTACAGCCCTCGACTAAGCCCGGATGGTAAATATTTATTTTTCTCGAGTGAGAAAGATTTTTCAGCACAAAAAAAAGGAATTTCAAGTTATGATGAGTTAGAGAATGACTTGCATGGTACTCTTAATGGATCGGGTAACATTTATCAAATCCAACTTAGCAGCCTCGGCATCCCTTCGCCGGTTATAAAAGCAGGAGGGCAATGATTTGTTAGGCGCGCAGGCCCTTTTGGAATATTTTACCGCCTCCAGTCTTTTGCAAATTAAATATACAGATGCCTGTCAGGGCTTATTGAATTGATAAGTCAGACGTTTCCTTAGACGATGGTATTAATAACCTGTTTCTTTATCTGCTTCACACGCAAACAAAGTTGAGATTAATGTCAGTTATTTCAGGTTACTTGCTATATTGATCGTCGGTGACTTTTTCCATCCAATCCACCACCTTGCCATTGAGCTGTTCCTGGATGGCGATGTGTGTCATACCAGTGCTTGCTGTGGCGCCGTGCCAATGCTTCTCGCCAGGCAGAAACCAAACTACATCGCCCGGATGAATTTCTTCAACAGCGCCACCTTCATGCTGTGCCCAGCCGCAACCTGCAGTAACAATCAGCGTTTGCCCAAGTGGATGCGTATGCCATGCCGTACGGGCACCGGGTTCGAATGTAACACTTGCACCTGCTGCACGCCTTGCATCATTTGGCTGAAATAAATTATCGACGCGTACGGCACCGGTGAACCAATCTTCAGGGCCTTTACCTGACGGCTCTGTGCCAATTCTTTTAATTTCCATAAATCTTTTATTTAATTGTTATAAAGGTTAACCACTCCTGTTTTGTAGCCTGTACAAAATTTCCTTGATACCTACATCATCCTGTTGGTTGGTATCGAATATAACAACTCTTCAGAACGAATCGGCAGGAATGGCAACATCTTTGTAAAATCGCTTAATATTTTGCTGTGTCTTCTTCGCTGATAGTGTTCGGCAACTGCCTAAAACACTCATAACCCTGTCGTCTTTTCTAAATGCTCAGGATACCTTGCGCCTTCTATTTTAATATTAGATGAAGCTTCCTCAATTTCAAGCAAATCATCCGGTGTAAGTTGAATAGATGTGGCTCCGATGTTTTCTTCCAAACGATGCAATTTTGTGGTGCCGGGTATCGGAACAATCCAGGGCTTTTGTGCAAGCAACCACCTTAGTGCAATTTGTGCAGGCGTTGCATTTTTTTCTTCGGCGAATCTTCCAAGCAGATCAACCAGCACCTGGTTAGCCTGCCGTGCTTCTGGCGTAAAACGGGGGATCGTACTGCGAATGTCAGTACTTTCAAACTTCGTATTTTCATCCATCTTTCCTGTAAGAAATCCTTTACCCAAAGGACTGAATGGAACAAAGCCGATCCCTAATTCTTCGAGTGTTGGTAACACTTCTTCTTCCGGCTTCCTGTACCACAGCGAATATTCACTTTGTAATGCAGCTACCGGCTGAACGGCATGAGCACGGCGGATGGTTTTGACACCGGCTTCTGAAAGCCCGAAATATTTTACTTTGCCTTCCTGTATTAAATCTTTTACAGCACCCGCCACTTCTTCAATAGGTACATTCGGGTCTACACGATGCTGGTACAGTAAATCTATTACTTCCACATTCAATCTTTTCAGTGAGCCTTCTACAGCTTGTTTAATATGTTCAGGCTGGCTGTTTACACCGGTACTTTTCCCGTCCCGAAAGTTGAACCCAAACTTGGTAGCGATAATTACCTCATCACGGAGCGGAGCCAATGCCTCACCAACGAGCTCTTCATTTATATAAGGCCCATACACTTCAGCCGTGTCAAAAAAGGTAATCCCTTTTTCAACTGCCGAACGAAGCAATGAGATCATTTCACTTTTTGGAGGAAAGGGAGCGTAGGAATGATTCATGCCCATACAACCCAGTCCGAGAGCGGACACTTCAAGGCCGCCGTTTCCTAATTTTCGTTTTTGCATATAATTTTTTATTGTTTTTAAAGTAAATACTTCCTTGATCTATCACTTTATCTTCATTCGAGGTACAAGAGGAACGCCTTCTGTAAGCCCTAGTGATTTAACCATATCCCTCGTAGCGTTTTTATATTTTATAAAATGCGGTGTTTGCAAATGTGCTTTATACGCGGTTGAGTCAGCATATATTTCCAAAATAGTAATGTGGGTAGGATTATCTTTTTCAGAAACGGCATATAATGTAAGTACGCCCGGCTCAACACGCACAGAGGTTTCGATTTCTTCTTTAAGCATCCCTTTGTAGCTTTCCAACTGGGCGGAATCAATTACAATTTTTGCCAGCCTTACCATTTGACTTTTATTCTGTGCAATAATTTTATCGCAGCAAACAAACGTTAGCATAGCGGTAGTAAGAACCAGTGGCAACAAACCGGTCTTGTTAAATTTCATTAATGATTTTACCATTAGTTTTATGTTAGCCTCAGTATGTCGCATCTTTAATGGTAACAAGTGAAACCTCACATCTGGTATACCCGGTTTCATTTCCATTGTTTCACTGTTGACATATTAGTTAAGTAACCTATATTCGTTCGGTGAATGACCCACGCGTTGCTTAAACAACCTTGTAAAATGCTGAGGATATTTAAAGCCCATTTCATAAGCTACTTCGCTGATGGACTTGCTTGTATCAAACACCTTCTCTTTTGCCACATCAATTAGTTTTTCCTGTATATATTCCTGGGCTGATTTCCCGGTTTCCTTTTTCACTAAATCGCCGAAATAGTTTGCGGATAAATTAAGTTGCCCTGCACAGTATCCTACAGACGGCAATCCCAGGGCTTTCGGTTTGCCCGATTGAAAATAGTCATCGAGTAATCGTTCAAATCTCGTTAATACGTCTTTGTGGATGTCGTCTCTTGTTATAAACTGGCGGTCATAAAAACGAACACAGTAATTGAGGAATAACTCAATATTGCTTACAATTAAAGTCTTACTGTGCTTGTCAATAGCATGCGCCAATTCATACTGGATTTTGTGAAAGCATTCTATTACCAATTGCTTTTCCTGCTCAGAAAGATGAAGCGCTTCGTTTGTACCATAAGAAAAGAAATTATAGTCTTTGATATGTTTGCCCAGAGCAGCTCCCCGGATAAGATCAGGATGAAAGGCCAATGCCCAGCCTTTTGGTTGAACAGGCTGCACCTCATCAACTCCATATACCTGCCCCGGCGCAATAAAAACCAGCGTGCCTTCCTCGTAATCGTAATGACTGCGGCCGTATTTGAGTTCACCGCACTTCACCTCTTTTAAGAAGACAATGTAGAGTTCTGAAATAAAACGTATGGGGCGTACCGGCTTCGATTTTAAATGATCCTGAACAGTTACCAGCGGGTGAAGTGTTTCCTGCCCTCTTTCTGCATTAAACTGGGCGACGCTTTTGAGTTTTACGATCTTGTCCATGCGTGATGAATTGATTATTCAAAATTAGGATATGCATTTTTCAGATTTGCTATTTACATTCCTAATCAGTAATAATGGTAGGGAAAACAGTAATCGGTATAACATTTTAAAAATGCAGAAGCAACTTATGGAGATGATAGCAGCGCAATGTAATAGTGTTTAAACCAGTACAATGATTAGTGAAAGGGCAAGACAGCTGCAAATAATCTGCGGCCGCCTGGCAGATTGACCTGAATCCGAAGCAAATGATAAGCAAATCCATTGCAGCTCTATCCACGGAAATCAACAATCGGGAGCATGAAGAAGAATTCCGTGTACGAAAGCCGCGAGTACAAAGATTTGGAACTTGCAGAATAGCCATTGCCTGCGGAAACATTATTACAGAAAGCTAATAATGCCGTGGGCAGTGGCTATTGTCATAAATGCAGGCGGCGGCACGCCCCCTGATGGTAAGTAAAATGGCTTAAAAAAGAAAGGCGAATCTATTAATGTAACAGTTTAGTTAGGTAGTTGTAACTATTGGTTACATTTTGTAATGGTTGCGGCGCTCCATCCTGCTCAACAAAAAAATATTTCATTCCTGATTCCCCGGCGTTATCAAAAATTCGCTTAAAGTCTATTGTTCCTGCACCAACTTCCGCAGGATTTTGTGTGGCCTTGTCTAAGTCCTTTACGTGCCATAACGGAAAACGGCCGGGATGCATTTTGAACAGGGCTACGGGATCCTGTTTTGCTTTGGTTGCCCATGCAAGGTCTAATTCCATTTTCACCAGGTCTTTATCGGTGTTGGTAAGGATGTAATCAAACGGGCGCTGCCCTTCCACTTCATCAAACTCCGTGGTATGGTTGTGGTAAGCAAATTGCACACCTGCTTTTTTACATGCTTCACCCGACTTGCTGAATACATCAGCGGCTGTTTTGATTTCATCCAAAGTGCTTACAGGTATGCTGGAACAAACGAGATAACTGATTCCACCTTCAGCAGCGGCATCGGCAAGCTCCTGGTAATTTTCTTTCAGGTTAAGCGGTTTCGGCGCGTTCTTAAAACGTTCCATCATCTTCTGTATTCTTGCCGAATCTTCGGCGGATTTAGCCATTTTCATAACCTGCTCCATAGTGAAAGGGGCTCCCCCTACATGAGCTGAACGCCACGTCATGCCTGCGTCTTTTATCATGGTGGCTAATTCCTTTGGCTTATAACCGTAAAAATTTCCTTTCTGCGAGCCTGCACTTTCAAGTTCTTTGTAGCCAATGGCTGCAAGTTTTTGTAAAGTGCCTTTTGGATCTGTTGTCATTAAATCACCGAGTGTGTACAACTGAAGCCCGATAGGCCTGGCAACTTTCTTATCAGCAAATATTGACGCAACAGCAGAACGCCCAGCCAGTAAACTGGCTGCCGCTAAGGTTCCTGATTGTATAAATGCCTTTCTTTTCATGAGATGTTTTTTTTTGAATTAAGAAAATGTATGAATGGCTTCCTTCTAATCCCAGGGTAATGCATTGTCGTGGCGCAGAGATGTCTTTTTCTTCATTTAAATGTACAGCTATTATTATCACTTTGAGCTATAATTTCAGTTGTCAATCATAAATAATTACTTACGAGATTCAAAATTTTAAGAAAAAGTTGCTAAGGGCTGTAACATTTGAGAGCTTTCAGTATCTAAGGAGAGAAACATGGATTTCGAAGCAATATATAAGCGGTATTCACGGGCAATTTTCAGGGTTTGCAGGGCGTACCTCAACGATCATGAGCAGGCGCAGGATGTGATGCAGGAAACTTTTATTGCCGTATGGCAAAACCTGGCTTCGTTTAGAAATGAAGCTAACATCAATACATGGATCTTTCGCATTGCCACTAACAATTGCCTCAAGGCAGTGAAAAAACAAAAAAGAAATCCAATGGCTGAACTTCCGGATAACCTTCCTCATATTCACGATGATACGAAAGAAGACCAGGTAAATTACCTGTACAAATGTATTGGCGAGATGGACGAGACAGACAGGATCGTTATTTCACTGGTATTGGAAGATCTTCCTCAAGCGGAAATCGCCGCTATACTTGGCTTATCTGAAGTAAATACAAGAGTCAAAATTCACCGCATAAAAGTAAAACTATCAGAAAAATTTAAAGCCCATGAACAATTTCGATGACATAAAAAAAGTGTGGCTTTCGGTAGATACCGCCGGCTTACCTGGCACTGGTGAAATTCTTAGTACGATAAAAAGATACCGGGCGAGGCAAATTTTGAAATTAGCAGGCTTACTCTTACTAATATCGCTGCTGGTAATTACGATGTTTTGGGTGCTTTTTGCTTACCAGTCAAAACTGCCTTCCACCCGCATTGGAGAAGCTTGCTTCCTTGCTGCCTTGTTCATGTTGCTGGCTAATAATATTCGTTCACTCAAAAAAGTGTCCGATACCAAAGTATTTTCCAATAATGAGTTTCTATTGTATTTAAAAAATCAAAAGCTAAGTATGGTGCGTTACCAAAGAAAGACACAGAAAATTGGTTTTGCTATCGCATCGCTTGGTTTATTCCTCTACATTTTTGAAGTGGTGCATGAAAATTTGAAAGTTATGGCGCTAAGTTATATAGCAATTATTATTTGGTGTTGCTTTAGCTGGTTTATTATACGGCCTGTTGCGGCCAGGAAAAAAACGAATACAATAAACAAAACAATAGCCGAACTGGAAAAATTTTCGAAGCAACTTGCTAATTAATTCTAATTATAATAAAACAAAATGAAAAAAGAGAAAAAAGAGAAACAAGTTAACGTTTTGATGATTACAGGAATGCTTATCGTGGCTTTAGCAATAGTCTTAAACCGGTTCACCAATTTACCGGATTTTATTAAAGGGCTATGTTATGGAGTAGGAGTGGGACTGGAAATATTGTATTTACTTAAAAACAGGAAATCGAAAGACGCCGTGTTGTAAATAGGGATCTGTTATTGGAGTAATTCTTGGTCATGCTTTTTGTCACAAGCAGTAATTAGGGTATTAATACAAATAATTTAAGCAGTGTACTTTTATAAAAAAAACTCTGCAACGCGCAAAGCTGGTATCGTATTTTAAGCTCGAATAATTATAGCTATTTTTTTATTGTTGCCGGTTTTTTGCCCCCTTTCTAAATAAGCATATGATCCATTGAATAAGCTTTACCCACCATGGAAAATGTTCGTTCCATCGCAGGCCTTTCATATAACGCCGGTAATCGTGAGAGCGGTAATATTCAAACTCCCAGGGCTCATGCAAATCCCATATCCTGCATAAAGGCGCTTCGGAATTGGATGCTTCCATAATATTATTAACTGCCCTGCGTGCTGCTTCGTTAGCGCCCTCCATGGTAGCAAGGTCCGTATGGGTACGTACGTAATCTGCGGCAAAAAATAAGTTTGGAATTGCGCAATAAGATTCCGGCCGCAAACGCCAGGTATCGACTTTATTAACCAGCAGCGGCTCCTGGTTCCTGCAAAAGTAATCCCCGCGGTATAGCATTTCATTATTGAAAATTATATCACGGTCAATGAACCAGGTGTGAATCATTTTGTCATTCAGTAAATATTTACCATCCACAACCAGTGATCTTTTCATCTGTTCCCAAACTTCATTTTTTATTTCTTCGGCCGTGCACTGCTGCGCGGGCTTATTGTATAAAATGCCAGGTGTTTCCCAATCGGAAACATCGCAGGATAAAACTATTTTTGCTCTGCCATCAGCAAACCCGCTCATGGGGAAATTTGTCCAGAACTGCGATTGCGAGATAGCGGTGACCGCCCAGGGGCTATCCGCAAAAATGACATGGCCTTTGTTTAATGTAACATCATCATTTAAATAAAATTGAACGCCTGTCATCCATGAAACATCATTTGACAGCTCAACAATGCCGGTAAGTGTCGGGTCTGCTTTCATAACGGCTGCTTTTTGAATTGCATCATTGGTAATGTCAAGAATAGAGACTGACGGATCTGAAAGATCTGCATTGCGAACGATATTGTTTATAAAATTCTGTATCGTTTCGTTGGGTTGTAAAATATCACACAATAATAACGGTGCGGCCACTTCAACAGGAACAGCGCATATATAATAATCAGCCGTATATTTCTGAAGAGCAATTGCCTCATTAAATGGCCCCGGTTCGGCTTTGATCTTCTCAACCCACACACCGGTTATGATCCCATTTTCGCAGTCAATCTTTTTTACATCGGAAAGAAAACGATAATCAACACCTTTCTTTACCAGGTATTCATGCCACGGAAACAACCATTGATTGTTGGTTGGGCCATTTAAAATCCTGTCGGTAGCAACAGCAGGGTTTGCAATATTAAATATGAGTTGCAAAAAAATATCGCCGCCGGTCTTTGTACTTGCAGTAGTAGCTTTTGCGGCAACCAATGTCCGGGTTAAACCGCGAGCGAGTAAGTCCTGGTAACTTTTACTCCTGTTTTCGCCATCCGTAAACTGCCACCATCCCATGCGTTCATAATCATTTTCTCTTCTTGCACGGCAACTGGTTATCAATTGCCATACACGCGTAGCAAAAAACTCTTCGTCGTCTCTGCTTAAACCGGTGTTTTGATGCAACGAGTGCAATAAAAATTTAAAATCGGCAAATGATTTTGGAAAACTGTCGAGCATTACAATTGGGTCAGCGCCGGTACGTGCAAGCATCACATGCGGCGCCGCAACAAGATTATCCGCCACGCCGTTTTTATTCCCCACAAAAGGAATTCGTTTCATGGTGTCAATAATATGCTTGTAGAAACCAGGGAAGAAACGAAATCCGTGTTCGCCTGGCAACGGGTTATAGTGTTCACCCGCATCAGGATCGGGAACATTTACGCTGCGCGCCTTGCCGCCGGGCAATTGTACTTTTTTTTCAAATACCTGTACTTCAAAACCGCGTTCAATTAATTCATGCGCGGCGCTCATCCCGGCTACACCGCCACCCAGAATGATAACTTTTTTTGTTGGCATTGTATCCCGATTTCCTGATAAAAAGAAGAGTTTTTTCCGCAGATATATTTCAAATTTAAAAAAATAAAAAACAATATACTATCTCTGAACCGTACCTTTTTCCAAATGAAACTAAGGTAACCGTATACCTTGCAAAGTAGCATGCATGTTTAATTTTAACTATCTTAGGTACGACATTTTAATGTCTAATTTATATAAGCCCCGGTAATTATGTTGGTGACAAGGCTACTGCAGGAACTTAAAAAGAAAGAAGCAAGATTTATTATTGCCACGCTTTTTATTACTATAGCTGTTGCAGCATTAAGCGCCCGATTCAAACTCACGTGGCGTTCGGGGTTTGTACTCGCTTTTGGGGTTTATGGCCTGCTGGCGTGGTTTGCCGTTGCTCAGAAAGACACATTTTTAAAACGGTTGCTCATCTTTGGAATTACCGCCGGTTTTACAGAGCTGCTTGCAGATTGCTGGCTGGTAAAAGGCACGGGCACATTGGTGTATACAGAAGGTGAACCTATGATTGCCTGTTCACCGCTTTACATGCCTTTTGCCTGGGCTGTCATACTTGTACAGATTGGCTATCTGGGCTGGCTGATAAGCAACAAAGAAAAAATGTGGATACAGATTCTTACATCTGCAATTATAGGATTAGCTGTAATTCCTTTATTTGAGCATTGGGCAAAAAATGCCGGATGGTGGTATTACAGGAATTGCAATATGGTTGGCAACACACCATGGTATATTATTTTGGGTGAAGGTATAATCTGTAGTATTCTCCCGGTATTTTTCAAGCGGATGAACGGGAAGAATTATGCCTTTCAGCTGCTGCCTGGTTTTATAGAAGGCGTCTGGATCTGGCTTGCGTATTTCGTAGCCCTTGCCATAACCGGGTAGTTTATAAATGTATTTATAATCATGCTTAGAAAAGCTATCGAGTTTTTTATACCTGCTTCAGATATAAATGATAATGAATACCAGCGGCGTATTCGCTTGATAGCTTATACTCTTTTCATAACGGCAGTTTTTTCGCTTTTTTATGTCGCCATATCGATGATGTCTCATTTTGTGGTGGGTGAGATTATTATGCTGATTGGTTTTGTGATTTTTGTAGTATTGTTATTTCTGCTTAAAGCCGGCCTGAATATTTGTGTTACGGCGAATATTTTTGGCTTTGCAGGAATCGTATGTATTGCGGGAAGTGTTTACTTTTCCGGCGGCCTGCAATCGCCCGTTCTTCCATGGCTGGCCACGACACCAATAATTATTCTCTTGCTGGCCGGAAAAAAAAGCGGATCATTCTGGGCCGCTACTGCGGTGGCAATTGTTATTGTTTTTGGAATGATGAGTTTTGAGGGATATGTTTTTCCTTCTTCATTTTTGTCGCAGGATATTCCATTCAGTGTCTCCTGTTACAGCGGGCTTATCTTAATAATTTTTTCTATTTCAATTGTGTTTGAAAATGTACGGGAACGTGCTTTTAATGCAGAGTCATTGCAAAAAAAAGAATTGCAAAAAGCAATTGTTGAACTTAAATCCACACAGGCGCAATTGATACAAAGTGAAAAAATGGCTTCATTGGGAGAACTTACTGCGGGCATTGCTCATGAAATACAAAACCCTTTGAACTTTATAAATAATTTTTCAGAAGTAAATACAGACCTGATAGGTGAACTAACTGAACAATTAAATACAGGCAATAATGAAGAAGTTGCCAGTATTGCAAAAGACATAAGAGATAACGAACAAAAGATCAACCAGCATGGTAAACGTGCGGATGCGATCGTTAAAGGCATGTTGCAGCATTCAAGAGCCAGCGCAGGACAGAAAGAACCGACAAATATCAACGCCCTGGCAGATGAATATTTAAGACTAAGTTATCATGGTTTAAGATCCAGGGACAAAGAATTTAACGCAACAATGCGAACTGATTTTGATCCGGGTATTGGTGAAATTGAAATCGTGCGCCAGGAAATAGGAAGGGTATTGTTGAATTTATATAACAATGCATTTTATGCGGTAAATGAAAAGAAAGTGAGACAACCGGCCGGTTATGAGCCAATGGTCTTCGTGAGTACCAGGAAGGAAAACAACAAAGTTTTGATCAGCATCAAAGACAATGGCAATGGCATTCCTCAAAAAATATTAAATAAAATCTTTCTGCCATTTTTCACGACAAAGCCACCAGGACAGGGGACTGGCCTCGGTTTAAGCTTAAGCTTTGATATTATTAAAGCGCTGGGTGGCGATATAAAGGTGGTTACAAAGGAAGGTGAAGGCGCAGAGTTTATTATTCACTTACCTGTGAATGGATAAGAGGAAAAATGATTGTCATCATTTGATATGAATGGTTCTTCAACAGTTTAGGCTGTAGTCCCTTGAGATTATTAAAATGGGTGCTATCCTGAACAGTATTTGATTTCTATGTTAAAACAAAAACGAACACCGCTAATATCAGCCGGTATATCCTATATCTTCGTGGCGAACTTCGAAATTCAAAAAATATTTCATAGCTTAGAATATCCAAACTATCAAAGACTTTCACAACGTTCCCTAGAAGCAGAGCTGCTATATTATTCTTTTTGGCTTATATAATAATTAAAGTTATGTCCTCAAAAATTCTTTTGACCAGGGTATTAATTATTCCATTAATAAGTTGTTTAATAGTAAGTGTTTCGGAGGCCCAAATATACAAGACCGAAAGCATCATTATAGATGACGATGATGCTAATATTTTGATTCACCGTTATGATGGAGGTGATCCCACTCATGTACCCCCATGCCCGAATAATAGTTGTCAGATTGGTATAGCGGAGACAAGTAACCCTAATTTGCGACTTTTCTCCGTTACTTTTAAAGCTACGGTATTAAGGGATATACTCAATCAACAAGTAGGAGGGAAACCTTGTGACAATTTAGCCCTAATGTTTGGTCTTGACAACACACAAACCAGTGGTAGGAAATGGCATTTATTAGCATTGGGAATGTTTGATGAGACACTAATAACTAGGTGTCAATCCGATAATATAGAGTGTCCTCACATATATGATGGTTCGATAAATGCTAGTGCTTTAAATACTGCAACTGTTGACCAAACGACTGCGCAGCGATGGATGGATGATTTTAAAACGTTTACTACAACGCATCCTAATTTAAAAACATACCGGAATTGTAATAATCTCAGAGTGCCTTTGCTTGGTTTTTATTTTAATGCACAACACATTGCTGAAATCATTCTTAACAACGCTTCTAATACGAATCCTGATAGGGTTATTTTTGCTATTGGTGTGGAACCGGGTCCTAGCGGAGGGGCTGGAAATTGGAAATACCATGTTATTGCTTATGGACAAAATTTTGTCAATAACTCAGTCAATAACTTGAGACAATCTAGTTCTACATATCCGGATGCTTCTGTTCGTCCGCCATCGATATATGATAAAGCAGACCCTTACCCCCCTCGCTAAAATAACCACACAATAAATGCTTACCCAGTTTTTTCGCGCATGCTTTTCCGATTTTTACCATGCATGTTATTACTGTATTCTGCCACTTGCCGCAGTCATTAGCCTGCTGTATTTTAAAAGGGCAGATAAAGCTTTTAAATGGCTATGCATTTTAATTTTTCTCACCTGCTTAAGTGAATTTACCGCATTATACGTAGGATTACACTACGGCTTCAATGGGATTGTTTATGATGTATTTACTCCTATAGAATATTTTATGTATGCCAATATTTACAGCCTTTTTCTAAATGATAAAAAATGGAAAAAAATTTTACCGCTAACAGTAGCATTCTTAATTTTTGTGGATGTTATCAATGTCCTTTTTTTTCAGCATATTACAGAAGTGCCTACCAATACAATCAATATAGAAATGGTGATGCTTGTTTTTTTATCGTTGCTCCTTTTCATTAACATCCGTGAAAAGCCGGTGTATGAAAATATAATAGGCGAAGGCGTTTTCTGGTTTAACAGTGCGGTACTTTTTTATTATTCATTTAAGATACTTATCTGGGGCTTTTATGGCGTGATGTACAATATGAAAGATCCGCCAAAAATAAATAGCAATATGCTTTTGTTTAGCAGTGGATTATTATACCTGTTGTATGTTTTTTGTATTCTATTAAATTTATATTTCCCCAAATAAATTATTTATAAAGAATGTATGAGCTTTTGCAGGTAAATGCCGATAGTGTTGCAGTATCACTTTTTGCAGGTATAGTGGTTATAGGAGTTTTGTTTGGCTTTATCCTATACTTCATTCTTTCCTACCGCCACAAGCAAAAAGATTACCAGCTGCTGCAATCGCAAAAAGAACAAATAGATAACCAGAATCTTGTATTGGAAAAAACACTCGATGAATTAAAAGCCACTCAAACGCAACTGATCCACAGAGAAAGAATGGCCTCCCTTGGTGAACTTACCGCAGGTATCGCGCATGAAATACAAAATCCATTGAACTTTATAAATAACTTTTCAGATGTAAATACGGAACTGATCAATGAATTGAAGATGGAATTGTCAACAGGCAATCAACAGGAAGCGATGGACATCGCTGATAACATAAAAGATAACGAGCAAAAAATAAATCATCATGGCAAACGTGCAGATGCCATTGTAAAAGGCATGTTGCTGCATTCGAGATCTGGCATAGGAGAAAAAGAATTGACAGATCTTAATGCCTTAACCAATGAATATTTAAAGCTGAGTTATCACGGCCTGAGGGCAAAAGACAAAACATTTAATGCGACGCTGGTAACTGATTTCGATGATAACATTCAAAAAATAAATGTCATTCCCCAGGAAATCGGCAGGCTGCTGCTCAATCTGTATAACAACGCTTTCTATGCAGTCACCGAAAAAAAGAAAACGGCACCGGAGAACTATGAGCCAACGGTTTCTGTTGCAACAAAAAAATTACGCGCTGCCGCTGAAATAAGAATAAAAGACAATGGGCAAGGTATTCCGGGGGCGATGATTGATAAAATCTTCCAGCCTTTTTTTACAACAAAACCCACAGGGCAGGGTACGGGCCTGGGGCTATCATTAAGCTATGATATCGTTAAAGCCCACGGTGGAACAATAACTGTTCAAACAGAAGAAGGAATTTTTACTGAGTTTATTATTAACCTGCCTATATAAATCTAATACCTCTACGTTTTGAAAATCTTTAATAAAAAGAGGGTAGGTATAAGACAATTAAATTTTCAGCAAATGCAATAAGCAAACAACAAATGATCATTCCAAACCAGGACCGGTACAACACAACCGAAGTATCTCTAAAATGAATTTTTGCTAATTTCCCGGAGGGTTATTTTCAAACAAAAAAATTCGTATTTACCATTCTGTCTTAAAATAAAAAAGAAAGCCTTCGTTCGACAGGCTTTCTTTCGCTTTATATTAACGGGATATATCTAATCGTGGATAAATACCACATTGGATTTTTGATACTTTTCGTATACAAAATCACAATCATCAGCCGCTTCGACATGTGAATTTCCAAGTATATTCATATTCACTTTACAGCCCTCATGTACCAGTACAAGTAAATCGTCAAGTTGTACAACTCCTTCCGTTGCAACTGAAGCCCCGCTGTTAAGTTCTAAAGAAGTAAGATTAGATACCGGAACATAGATTTTAATTTTTCTGTTTTTAAGGTTCTTCTTTGATGTGATGGAAAGCACACCTTTGTCAATATTTACATTTATAGCTTCCAATAAATTTTCATCACCCGTAATGTGTATTGAAGGCCTGTTTTTATTTTGAATTAAAACAAGCTGGAGGTTGCTGCCGAGTGTAATCTTCTGAAAAAAAGATTGGATGGCAATTTCTTTAGTTGAAGTTGCAACAGGCTTTGCATCGTTACTATATGCAAAAGAACCGGTTAATATGGCTACGGATATTAAAACGGCTGATAATAATTGAGTTTTCATTTTACTTAATTTTGTGGTTTAAAAATTTGTTGTGAAATAATGCCGGGCTTAATCCGGGCAACAACACACAGAGCAAAAGAATGCCAAATCGTAAAGCCCTAAATGATAGGCAATTGCAAAAAAGCAGGCATCGTTGACTGTCCGGTAGTGGACAGTAGTTGTCCGCTTCGGCTATTATTGTTGCTCATTTTTGCGTTAAATTTTTTAACAAACCTCCGTGGATACCGTTTCTATGCTAAAATCGTTTATGCGTGAACGTTATAATGGATTGGTAGTCTTTTATCATAACTGTTTCCGTAGTTTCTTAATCAATTTTTACAGCCGTCAGTATTCGTGGAAGATTTAAAAATAATTAAAGCATTTATTATTTTACTTCAAATAATCCGGTAATTTTAACTACATAAATATTTAATCAAATTTTTTATGACAAATACACTGAAAGACAAAGTTGCCTATATAACCGGCGGAAGCAAAGGAATAGGGTATGGCATAGCAAAAACATTGCTTGATAATGGCATGAGAGTGGCTATTACCAGCCGTAATTTATCAGCGGCAAAACAGGCAGCTGAATCACTAACGCGCAGATGCTTCCAGGATATTGGCTTTGGAATCAGATGTAAGTTCTATGGCTTCAGAAACTAACGCTGTTAAGGCAGTTATTGATCACTTCGGGCAGCTTGATGTACTGGTTGCCAATGCCGGTGTTGGTCATTTTGCTTCTATTGAAAGCTTAACTGAAGAAGACTGGAAAAACACGATTGATACCAATCTTACCGGTGTTTTCAACAGTGTTAAAGCATGCCTTGAAGCTTTAAAAAAATCCAAAGGTTATATTATTACTATTGCAAGCCTTGCAGGCACTAACTTCTTTGAAAATGGCGCTGCCTATAATGCCAGTAAATTTGGCCTGGTAGGTTTTACACAGGCAATTATGCTTGACCTGAGAAAATATGGCATTAAGGTAACTACGATTATGCCTGGCTCAGTTGCCACGCATTTTAATAATCATACGCCAAATGATGCGGATGCCTGGAAGATACAACCGGAAGATATCGGGCAGCTGGTAACAGATCTTTTAAACATGCATCCGCGCGCATTGCCCAGTAAAATAGAAATAAGGCCATCTGATACCTGGTAAATAATGTCATTCAAAGTTCTCACTGGTTACGTTCGCCTTATTTCTATAAATGAGTGTCAATACTTTTCCATTATTTTCACCATCATATTTGCAATAATTGCATAGCCTTTATCGGACGGATGAAGGCCATCGTAACTCATATTGATGGCTTCAATGGGATAAGGATATTCATCTGTTTCAGGATTAAAGGGAATATCAATAAAGTCAGGATACCGGTAATCTTTATAAGCCCCGGTTTGCGGATCCTTTAACCGTTTGAAGTTTACCAGGTTCTTTAAAGTAATGCCGCTTTTATGATACAGGTCAACCACTTTTAAGTGATCGTATCTGCCTATGGCTATGATGGCATCTGCAAATTGCGAAAGTAACTGGCCGTTCTTTTCTTTGTAGGAACCCCACGCATTATTTTTCATATCGTTGATGTATACAAAATCGACTCGTTGCATAGGCGTGATTAATATAATGGCCGCATCTTTATTAAGGCTATGCAGTTTATTGATAATGATCCTGAAAGATCCGTACACGGTGTTATTGCCGGTATTGTTTTGGTAATCTGCCAGCGTGCCCAATGGCCGGCCCTGCCACCAATCATTGGTTCCAAGAAAGATAGAATAAACATCAGCTTTCTGCAAGCCAAGTGATTCAATTGAGTCGGCTATATTACCGGAGGTCCAGCCATTGTGGCCCTGGTTGATATAATGGATATAAGGTAGTTTTTCCACAACCCTTGTCATATAACCTTTGGTGATCCTGTTGCCTGTTTCGTCGGGATGCTCATTTAAATAGGTGATCGAATCACCAATAGCCACCCATGTTATTTTTTTTGGAGTAAAAGAAGTGAGGAACAAACAAGCGTTATTATGAATAGGAATCTTTTCATCTTTTAATTTTAAAGCTATTTACGGAAATTTCTGCAAGGAGATAAGTAACGTGGTATTCAAAAAATAAAAATAGGGAAGCTAATTCTAACTGCAATAAAACATTTTTGGAACAATACCAGTCACATCAGAAAGTTAAATAGCCCGGCAACTATTTATAATCAATAAGGAAATTGAAAAAGTTACAGCAAAATATTTTTAGAATCAGTCATCAAAATTGAACGCATCATTTAATAATAAGTAAATTGTTGCAGATAAATAAAAGCAATGATCAAAAGTATTTTCGCATTAGCTATTGTATTATTTGGATTTATTACTGCATTGGTTGCTCAAGAAAATGAAAAGCTATGGTACAATCAACCCGCAAAAGAATGGACGGAAGCATTGCCTGTTGGAAATGGCCGGCTTGGTGCAATGATCTTTGGAGGTGTGCATGAAGAATTAATCCAATTGAATGAAAGTACATTATGGTCTGGCGGCCCGGTAAAGAAAAATATAAATCCTGAAGCGCCAAAATATCTGCCACAGATACGGGAAGCGCTATTTAAAAATGAAGATTATGAAAAGGCAATAGCGCTTACAAAAAAAATGCAGGGTTTATATACTGAATCATATATGCCGCTGGCTGATCTTGAAATAAAACAACAGTTTAAAGATTCTGTGCCAACATCTTATTACCGCGATTTGAATATAAGCAATGCTACCAGCTTAACAAAGTTTACGATTGATGGAACAACATTTACCCGCGAGATTTTTTCTTCTGCTCCTGACCAGGTAATCGTTATGCATATCACTGCAGACAAACCGAACCAGCTCAATCTGGTAGATAAATATCAATAGCCTTTACACTATAAAAAATCATTTACAACGGAAAATGAACTTGTAATAAAAGGTAAAGCTCCTGCGCATGTAGATCCAAGCTATTATAATAAAAACAAGGAGCCTGTTATCTATGATGATACTTCAGGTTGTAATGGAATGCGTTTTGAGTCGATGGTAAAAGCCGTTACGAAAGATGGCATGTTACAAACTGATACATCTGGTATTCATGTCACCAATGCATCGGATGTAATTTTATTTATATCAGCAGCTACCAGCTTTAATGGGTTTGATAAATGCCCGGATAAAAATGGGAAAGATGAACATGCCCTGGCAAAGCGATACATCGATAATGCGATGAATAAATCATATGAATCATTACGTGACAGGCATATTGCGGATTATCATCATTATTTTAACAGGGTTACTTTCACAATTAAAGATACCACTGGTAATAACATCATTCGTTGCCCTCTGATAAAAGATTGGAAGCCTATTCAAATGGCGGCGTATGATCCCGGTTTAGAAACGTTGTATTTTCAATACGGCCGGTATCTTCTTATATCGAGTTCAAGGCCTGGTGGCACACCTGCAAACTTACAAGGCATATGGAATAAAGAACTGAGGGCACCATGGAGTTCCAATTTCACAATTAATATCAATACACAAATGAATTACTGGCCTGCAGAAGTTACTAATTTATCCGAAATGCATGAGCCGTTATTTAATCTTATAAAAGAACTTTCTGTAACAGGAAAGAGAACTGCAAAAGAATTTTATGGTTTCAGGGGTTGGGTCGCCCATCATAATTCCGATATCTGGGCCGCTTCAAACCCTGTAGGCGAAGGCAACGGAGACCCACGATGGGCCAACTGGGCACAAGGCGGTAACTGGCTTTGCCGGCATCTTTGGGAACATTATTCTTTTACCGGCGATAAACAATTTTTGCGCGAAACGGCCTACCCATTAATGAAAGGCGCTGCCACATTTTGCCTCGACTGGCTGGTTGAAGATAAAGACGGTTATCTCGTTGTAGCTCCATCTGTATCGCCGGAAAATGTTTTTCGATATGCAGACGGTAAGGAATCGGATGTATCGGTTGCCACTACAATGGACATGTCGATAATATGGGATCTTTTCACCAATCTCATTGAAGCATCTTCAATATTAAACATTGATAAGGAGTTCAGGAATTTATTAATAGAAAAGAAAAATAAATTGTTCCCTTTGCATATCGGGAAAAAAGGCAATTTGCAGGAATGGAATAAAGACTGGGACGATGTGGAAGTGCATCATCGTCATGTTTCTCATCTGTTCGGGTTACATCCCGGCCGCGAAATTTCGCCAATAACAACTCCGGCTTTTGCTGCAGCTGCAAAAAAGGCTCTTGAGATAAGGGGAGATGAGGGCACAGGCTGGAGTAAAGCCTGGAAGATTAATTTCTGGGCAAGGCTGCTGGATGGAAACCATGCACATCTTTTATTACAGGATCTGATGAGATATACCGATGAAAAGAGCACTAATTATTCAGCCGGCGGTGGTACCTATCCGAACTTTTTTGATGCACATCCGCCCTTTCAGATTGATGGGAATTTTGGAGGCACTGCCGGTATCGCAGAAATGCTCTTGCAAAGCCAGTTGGAGGAAATACACTTATTGCCTGCGCTTCCTGATATCTGGAAAGAAGGCAACATAAAAGGACTTAAAGCAAGAGGAAACTTTGAAGTTTCGATATCATGGAAAGATCACCGTTTGGCCATGGCAATTATAACGTCGTTTTCGGGAGGCATGTGCAAAATAAGGACCAGCCTGCCGGTACAAGTGAAGGATGTTAAGGCCAAAACTCATAGCGACGGGAATGGCTATGTAACCGTATTCAATACTGAAAAAGGGAAGACATATGTGGTCTCTGCATTATAGATTTTGTGCTATTACAATAAATTTAAGTAAAATAATGTATCGCTTTCGCACAAGTTGTTACACAGCACCGCTAACATTGTATTATAAGTCACTAATCAAGGATTTGATTTAAAAATATAATTTGCATATTATTTATTATGATCAATCCTTTTGAACGATTACAGCCTACCATGAGGTTTTCAAACCGTGTAGATAATTATGCAAAATACCGCCCTTCTTACCCTCAAGCAATCATTGTTTTTTTACAACGGTTTATAAGATTACAAAAAGAATGGACGATAGCTGACATAGGATCAGGCACGGGTATATTTTCAGAGTTGCTTTTAAAAAACGGCTACAAGGTGTGGGGTGTTGAGCCTAATAAAGAAATGCGTGAAGAAGCCGAAAAAACGTTGGCGCAATATAAAAAGTTTACCAGTACTAACGGCAAAGCCGAACAGACCTTTTTAAGAAGTAACAGTATCAACCTCATAACGGTTGCACAGGCATTTCATTGGATAGACCAAACTGTAGCCAAAGAAGAATTTCGAAGGATATTACATCCCGGTGGCTTTATTGTTTTGCTGTGGAATGTACGCCTGACTCATACACCCTTCTTAAAAGAATTTGAAGATCTGAAAATAAAATACGGTACAGATTACAAAGCTTCCAGGATGTTGAAAGAAAAAGAGATTGAAGCATTCTTTAATCCGGGGCCGGTTACTCAAGAAAAATTTTATCATACACAAATTGTTGAATTCCTGGCATTGAAGGGCCAGCTTTTATCCAGTTCTTATATCCCGCTGGAAGGGCAAAAACATAAACAAATGATATTGGAACTGGAGAATATATTCAATCAATACAATGAAAATGGTTTCGTTAAAATAGAATATGAAACCCGGGTGTATGTAAACAAATGATAAAAGAAGATCCGGCGCATACATACTGTCGGGGCGCTAACAGGCAATTTAAATCCTTTGTTTTTTTGCGCGGAGTGACAGGTAATAATGCCACAATAACATCGTTGCTATGGTTCGGTATGGTTGCCATTTTGCGGCAATCTCCAATAACGTTTCCCGTCCCGAGCCGGCGGGCAATTTCTTTAGCTGTTTTAATGCATTCATAGCAGCAAGGTCACCGGTTGGAAATACATCTGTTCGCTGCAATACAAAAATTAAATAAACGTCGGTGGTCCATCTGCCCACGCCTTTTATTTTACTCAACATTAAATGCACTTTATCATCAGGTAATTTTTCTGCAGAAGGTAAATCAACTTCACCCTGTATAACAGCTTCGGCAAGGTGCCTGACGTAAGACATCTTTTGACGACTGAAATAACAGGATTTAAATTCTTCATCGGTTAATAATAAAATCGCCGCCGGTGTTATGTGTCTTATTTTTTCCTTCAATTTATTTAAAGCAGCCAATGCCGAAGCAAGAGATACCTGCTGTTCTAAAATGATGTGAACTAATGTTTCAAAAGTATTTGGCCTTGCCCACATGGGCGGATATCCATAAGTCTGAATGATAATCCGCAGGTCATTATCATCAGATGCCAGTTCATCGCAGATTTTACGGAAATTCTTAGAAGAAAAGGTGGTAAACATTGACACTAAATATATCAATAAATATAAATGAAAACGGTAAGGTCATTATGCCAATCATCCTGCCGGCTTAAATAAGCTTTAAACCGGGCGAATCACTTACATGGTTATGAGCGCGGGTAACTATATTTGACTCACCAAAAGAATATCACTTATGACCAAACACATACAGTCATTACAGGTCAGGGCCGAAGCTTTCAAGGCGCTCCATCAGCGTGAAGGTATTTTTGTCGCCCCTAATCCCTGGGATGCCGGTTCCGCAAGAATACTCGAAACGCTTGGATTCGAAGCCCTGGCTACTACCAGTGCAGGCCTTGCTTTTTCACTTGGCAAACCTGATGGGCACGCTTCTATAACCCGCAATGAAACCTTGCAAAATGCACAAAGTATTATAGCGGCTACAAGGTTGCCAGTATCTGCTGATCTTGAAAATGGCTATGGCGATAGCCCCGAAGCTTGTGCTGAAACTATTTTGTTGGCAGCAAATGCGGGGCTTTCGGGAGGTTCTATTGAAGATGCAACGGGCAGGCCAGGCGATCCCATTTATCCATTCGAACAGGCGGTTGAACGTGTAAAGGCAGCTGTTAAAGCGGCCCGGAGTTTATCTCATCCATTTGTACTTACGGCAAGAGCTGAGAACCTGATCTACGGACGTCCGGATCTTAATGATACAATAAAGCGGCTTGAAGCCTTTGCAGATGCAGGCGCTGATGTACTATTTGCGCCGGGGTTAAAAACGCGTGAAGAAATTGCAGCTGTTGTAAAGGCAGTTGCACCGCGCCCGGTCAATGTACTAATGGGCCTTTCAGGGGTTGATCTCTCATTGAACATTCTTGAAGAATTGGGAGTAAAAAGGATCAGCGTAGGGTCTTCGCTGGCCAGGGCAGCGTACGGCGCTTTTTTTCGTGCTGTCGGGGAAATTCTTAAAAATGGCACCTTTAGTTACGTTGATGAGGCAAAGCCTTATGCTGAACTAAATACTCTATTTAATGCTTACGATGAAGAAAAACATATATGAAAAAAGAAATAATCCGCTTAGAACCATTATCAACCTACCTGGAAAGATGGAAGGCTCCCACATCAGTTGCTAGCTGTAGTGGCGATTAATCTATGTTTCAGGGCTTCCACCTTTTGATCCTGGAACCGGGGAAATCGTGGACGCTTCCATTGAGCGTCAAACAGGCTTATTTTAGAGCAGATGAAGCTTTGTTGGAACTGCCCGTTCATCTCTAGAAAACGTGCTTAAATGTAACGTGTATGGCACGTCTGTTGAGCAATGCTCTACTGTTGATGCAAGCTATACCCGCTATTTTCCAAAGGATCCGCCTGCGCGAATATTTGTTTATGTTCCTGCCCAGCCAGTCCATTCCGATATTGAAATCGACTGCATAACCCTTTTCAAAGATGATTAAGTTAACCTTAATGTGTCTTGTCTGAAATTGTAATCAATCGTGATCGGAGTGTACTTAAACACTGCTTGCAACCGGAAAAGATGATTTCCGATATTGAATTTTTGAAAAATATAATTTATATTTATTCATCAAAGAAAATCTTCTCCTACGGGAAACACCAAACCTCTGGTTGTTCAATAATTCCAAATACAAATTTGTATCGTAGGAATTTTTAATCACAAGTATACTGTTACTTATATTTTTGATTATCCATTCATATTAATTCTATGCCAAAACATATATTTTTATTAGCGACATTTATTTTTGTTACAGACTGTTTTTTATGCGAAGGGCAGGCAAACAGGGCTGCTGTAAAGGGTGGTACTCTTTCTACGAGCACAAGTTCAGGAGGTGGCGCAGTTCCCGGGTGTGAGCTTTCCAATTTTTCTCCGGCAAATTTTCTCTGTATTGATTCCAATACTGTTTTATCCTTAAACTACGACAGTCCGAATGGCTTTAGTGGTGACATAAAATGGTATAGTACTGACGCTTCTATAACAATTGATCCAACTGATATAACTGATGATGGCGCCTCTAGCACTCTTACTGTAAGAAAACCTGGTATCTATTATTTTGATTACAACGTCCTTGGCTCAGATTGCTACTATGGCTGGACTGTAACATCAACTATTCCAATACAATTTCCGCAGCAAACCATATTTTGCACTGGTGGAACAGTAACGCTACAAGCACCTGCAGGGACTTTTTCCTATCAATGGTTTAAGGATGATAATTTGCTTACCGGTGCAATCTCCAATAGTTATGTAAGCTCACAAACAGGTAACTATTATGTCCACGTTACTGACCAGAATAATTGCAATCTAAATTCTGACAAAATAAATGTTACCGTTTACGCTCCCCCATCGCAATTAGACGTTACAGGCGATAGCTGTACAGGCAGTACGCTGGTATTAGATAACAGTATCAGTGATCTTTATCCGGAAACGATTACCTGGTATCGCGATAACAGCCTTATTAAAAGTTTTGACAATCACGGTACTGTTGTGGCGGGGGGCAATGGGGCCGGAAGCGGATTGAACCAGCTTAATCAACCATATGGAATTTTTCTTGATTCAATGAAAAATATTTATGTAGCCGATTATAATAATTACCGTATTGTGAAATGGGCACCGGGGAGTACAACAGGAGAAACGGTCGCAGGTAATCTTAACTTGATTACAGGCAATCCAACGGATGTTTTACTGGATTTGCAGTCTCTTTATATAAGTTCAACAGAAAATATATTTCAATTTACACCCCCGTTTATTTTAAATGAGCCTTTCAGTCATAATGTATGGGGCTTATCAATTAGCCAGGATCACAACCTGTATTTTGCAAACGATGCCCAGGAAGGCGGTATGGGTAGCACCGGAGCGATATATAAAACAGATTCAACCGGAATGGTGGCTGGCAATGGAATATTAGGTGCCGGCTTATCAAGCATAAACTATCCCAATGGCATTTATGTGGATTCACTCAGTAATTTCTATGTGGCCGATAACGTGGTAGATTCTTTAAATAATTTTTACGGCCGAATTGTTAAATGGGCGCCTGGTGCCACATCGGGCACATTAATAGCCGGAGGGAGTAGCTCATGGAAATGCTCCCAACCAGATATGGTTTGCTGCAGGAGTTACATTCGATTCATCGGGAAACATGTATGTGTCTGATGCAGTTAATAAAAGGGTGCAGTTGTGGAGATCCGGAGCTGATCACGGTATTACCATCGCAAGTGGTTTTACACCTTGGGGAATAAAGACTGACGATGCCGGCAATGTATATGTAGCTGACCAAACCAATAACCGGGTGCTTAAATTTCCTCCGTTATTACGCAATAGTATTACTGCCGATGCACCGGGGATATATAAAGCGGTGGTAACGTATCCCGGCGGTTGCACCGCTACCTCAGCGGATTTCACAGTTCAAAATTGCCTGTTACCTCTAACGCTTTTAAATTTCGAAGGCCACCTAAAAAATAACAATACATTATTAACCTGGCAAACAGCTTCAGAGCACAATACATCTTACTTTAATGTTCAGCGCAGCCTTGATGCGATACACTTTACGACGATTGCAAAAATTCTGGCATCAGGTAGCAGCAGTTCTTTGCACGGGTATTCGTATAACGATAATAATGTTATCAGCCTTAGCACGGAAAAAATCTACTACCGGCTGAACGAAACGGATATAGATGGATATTCAGTTCAAAGCAATATCATTTCAATCGATTTAAAGAAGTTTGGCTGGAACTTTACGGTAAGCCCAAATCCTGTCAAAGACTTGTTGCAAGTCCGGTTTAATAATTTATATGGCAGCACAAATGTTGCGCTTATTGATATGGCAGGAAGAAAGCTAACAGTTCAACAAATAAATGGTTCAGGAAACAACTCTCTTAATTTCAATACCGCTAATTTAGCCGGGGGATTATATTTTATACAGGTGATAAATAAAGGCCGTAGTGATTACCTGAAGTTTATGAAGGAATAAGTAGCTGAAGTTTACACCATAATTTCACCAATATAAATAATGACCAGGCCTATATTGCTGTGCTTTCTATTGACGATTTTAGGGGCTGTTTTATACGCCCAAAATTCAGAACTCCGCGATTCTTTAAAAATCGACAGCCTAAATGACCTGATGTATGAACAGTACAACAATCAAAAGTTTGACAGTGCTATCATATATGCTAAAGATGTTGTTGCGCTCAATTATCGTTATGACAGCGGCAGAAAATATGCTGTTAGCTTAAATAATCTTGGCTTCCTGTACAGCCAGAATTTTGATTATGCTGATGCGGAACCTTATTATAAAAAGGCAGTGGCGGTGCTTGAGAAATATACAGGAAAAAATGATTCTGATTACGCTGCATTTACCAACAATCTTGCTGCCCTGTACGATAATTTAGGGAACTATTCTGCGGCGGAACCCCTGTATAAAGAATCTACCTCTATCCGCAAAACCATTTTTGGAGATGAAAGTGATAAGTATGCTGAAAGCCTGAATAATTTGGGAAATTTTTACAGGAAAATTGAGAAGTATGACTTGGCAAAAATTAATCTTGAACGGTCACTTTTAATAAGGAAAAAAGTAAAAGATAACCGGTATGCGCAAACGCTGAATACTTTAGCCCTCGTAATTCAGAAGACAGGAAACTATGCCTTGGCTGAAACACGCTACAAAGAAGCGCTTGCAGTAATTGACAGCGGTTACGGAAAAGAATATTCTGAGCATGGCAATATCCTTAACAACCTTGCTTCTCTCTATTACGAGATGGGCAATTATAAAGGCGCTGAAAATATACACAACCAGGTTCTTGCCCTGATCGTAAAATTATTTCATAAACAAACAGTTGATTATGCAACCACTCTTGGTTCCCTGTCGAGGGTTTATAATGCTGCCGGCGAATACGATACAGCTTTTTACCTTTTAAAAAAAGCATCGGAAATTCTCCTGAAGGAGTTGGGAAGCGATCACCCTGATTATGCGATTAATCTAAATGTGATCGCTTCAGCTTATGAGAAAAAAGGCCAGCTGGATTCTGCGGAAAGTTATTATAATAAAGTGTCGGAAATACGCGGAAAGAACTTTGGTACGAATAGCCCTTTATACGCCGAAACGATCAATGATCTCGGTTTAGTCTACCTGGAAAAAAAAGATTACAAAAATGCCGGAACAAATTTTAAAGAAGCAGCAAGAATAAGGTTAGCCACGCTGGGCAAAGATCATCCTGCCTATGCAGAGAGTATAAACAACCTGCTTGATCTCTACTACGCTTCACATAACAATAAGCAATGGGCGAAAGCGCTTGATACTACTGTCAGCACCTGGAAGAACAGCACTACGCATTTACTGCTTTCTTTTGGAGAAAAAGAGAAACAGACTTACTTCGACAATCATCTTTCCACGCGTGATCTTTTCCTGTCTATGCTGTGGTATTTTAATAAACTTCAAAATACCGACTCACTGCATACTTCTTATTTTAAATTGGTAACAGCACTGCAGGGTTGGCTGCTGTCCGGAAGCCAGGAACTCAATACTATTATTGCCCGAAAAAAAGGTACTTTACTACTTGCTGCTTTCAACAAATGGCTGGCTGTAAAAAACCAATATGCACGCACCATTCAGTTGAATGAAGAGCAACAAAGGAACCTGCATCTCAATGCTGATTCTTTGATGCTGATAGCCGGCGACCTCGAGAAATCTATTATTGATCAGTTGCCCGAACTGCAGGCATCACTTAACAATACAGCGGCACAACCCGCAAAAATCTCTGCCAGGTTAAAAGCAAATGAAGTATTGATCAACTGGGTCTCTTTCAGGTATAAAAATCCTGAGAATTGGACAGATTCTGTATTGTATGCCGCGTTTGTAATTTCTTCAAAAGATAGCATACCAAAGTTTATTGCTGCATTTGAACAAAATCAGCTAAAAGCGCTTTTAAAGAATTATTTCAATTATTCCGGCAGGGGGACTATTGTAAAACCCGCTCAAACAAAAAAAAATATTGGTATCAATTTATATGAACTGATATGGCGACCCCTTTTACCGTATATCAAAAAGGCCGATAAGGTGTTTATCATTCCCTCGGGCCTGCTTAATAAAATAAGTTTTCAAAGTATCGAAGATACCCTGCAAAGGGCGTTACTTGAAACAGTTGAAGTTCATTTGTTAAATAACGCAAATGAACTAAACGGCCTTTCCGTTCAGGCATTAAATCATAAAACGATCAGTCTCTTTGGCGGCGCTGATTTTGACAATACTCCAGGCGGGCAAACTATTCATTCTGATAGCGCCAGAACCTGGAATTACCTCAGCAGCAGCTCTGATGAAGTAAAGCGGCTGGCTGATATGTTTGAGAAGAATAGCTGGGCCACAAAATTGTATTTAGGCGTAAAGGCCAGCGAAGAAAATCTAAAAGCCCTTTCAGGTAATAAATCCCCTGAAATACTGCATATAGCAACACATGGCTTCTACCTGCCTTCCGTGAATTCTGCGGATTCAAATTCGATAGCAGATAAGAGCAAGCCGGATTTTCCTTTATTGAGAAGCGGCTTTGTTCTAAGCGGTGCCAATGTTTACGGCAACCACGACACGTCACTAATTAATCACGAAGATGGGATTGTAACTGCGCAGGAAATTTCAAATCTTAATTTCATGAATACAAGGCTTGTAACGCTTTCTGCGTGCGAAACTGCCCTGGGAGATATCAATAACAATGAAGGCGTTTATGGTTTGCAGCGTGCATTTAAAATAGCGGGTGTAAAAGAGATGCTGATTACGCTTTGGCAAATACCTGATAAAGAAACCAAAGAATTAATGACTCTTTTTTATCAGCATGTTTTTGAAGGAAATTCTTATTATGAAGCCTTGCGCAAAGCTCAAATAGCTATCAGGCTAAGTTACCCTGATCCTGCGGTGTGGGCAGGATTTGAATTAATTGGAGAATAACAGGATTGGCGCGATAAAAAATCTTCGTGCCACAGGAAAGTCAATATTGTTGTGCCTCAGGCAAAATATTAACGATGAACAAAAGAAGTTTTATGTTGCAAATAGAATTGGATCGAATACAAGAGTTTAATTAACAGAATTATTTTTTCTTCCGGTCATTAAGGCAACTTCAGCTATGGTAAATCATATAAACAGGAAACAACTGCTTAAGGAGTCGCTCGTCATTACTTTCTTAATAATACTGGTAACCATAGGACTTCAGTATTTTCCCTTGAATTTTGAGGTTGCCAAGCCAATTAAGGAGGAATTTAACGACTTTGATGTGTATGATATCGTCTATTCCGGTAAGGCAACCGATAACCATACCAGGGATACTAATATTATCATTTTCCAGGTCGCAGATACAAGGCGCGAAATCGCAGGCCAGCTAAAGCTATTGCAGAAATGCAAGCCGGCTGTTATCGGGGTAGACGTCACCTTTATTGGCCACAAAGAAGATTTGGAAACTGATTCTTTATTACAGCAACAATTGTCCATGCCAAATATTGTTACGGGAAACCGGTTTATAGATTCAGCGGGGAAACAGGTATTGGAACTAAGTTTTTTTGATGCCGGCAGCTTTAAAAACTCAGGTTATTTTAATTTCGCCGGGGACTCAATTGCAGTGATACGATATTACCCTCCTTTCAAAAAGACAGATAACCAATTACTGTATTCGTTTACATCGAGGATTGCAGAAAAATATAACCAGGAGGCTTTTTCGCGCTTAAAAAAGAAATCTCAAACGTTGCAGGTTATCAACTACAGGGGTAATATCGAGAGTTATACGTCATTTCTAAATGGCCGTTTTGATACGGCGCAACTCGGTGATATAATTCAGGGCAAAATAGTTTTGCTGGGCGTCTTATATAAAAAAAATCCTTTAGTTCTGGAGGACCTCCATTTCACCCCTCTTAATGAGAGAATGAATGGCAAAAGCTTTCCGGATATGTACGGCGTGGTAATTCAGGCTAATATTTTATCCATGATCCTTTCAAATTCTTATATCATATCTGTTTTAAGGATCTGGTCATATGTAATCGGCATCATCCTGACTTCTTTGCTCGTTCATTATCAATTGAGATATTATTACACAGGAAAGCATCCCTCGGATGTGTTATTTTTTTTGCTGCAGTTTATTATAGTTATCATCATCGTTTACATATTTTTGTTTATTTATAAGGCACTCCATTATAAAGTGCCATTATTTCCCATAGTGATTCCCATTGTTTTGTGTGTCGAAATATTAGAAGTCTATAAATTTTTAGTAAAGAGATTTTTGAAAAGATTAAAATATACATCTGTTTTTTTAACGAATAAACATTAGCTAAAATGAAACATATTCTTTTCCTGCTGGCCGCAATATCGGTATCCAAACTGGCCATATGCCAGTTGCCCGACTACTATGTTTATTTAACGTATGGGGACGTATGGATCCAACATGAAAATAAGAGTGAAAGGATCAAGCCAAAGCAGTTCGTATATTCCGCCGATGTTATCACGATAAAAGACACACGTTCGGAAATTGAGCTCGTTAACAGGGAAGGTGATTTTGTGGTTTTAAATAATAAGGATCAATATAAAGCTAGTAGCCTGAAAGAACATCTTGTTAAAAGAACGGAGGGCCTTACCAACAAATACCTCAAACTGGTTTGGGAAGCTGTCTCTCATTCCTCATCGGATTTTGACATTTATAAGAATGAATCAGTTGCTGCTTCATGGGGAGGCGGGGCGAGAGGTATGGATTGCAGCATTGAAAAATATCCTTCGGGCCATTCTTTCTTTTCTAATGATTCCATTGCGTTTACCTGGAAAAATAAAGATATCAATAAAACGTATCGTTTTAACCTGTATGACAGCAGCCAGAATCCCATCATGGCGCTATTAGTGCGAGACACACAATTAGTTTTGCTTGCCCGATCTCTTTCATTCGGCGAATATTACTGGAGCGTTGAAGCCGTTACCCACCCTTGCCGGGACATTAAAAAAAATAAAATCAACCTCATAAGCAAGCAGGAGGAAGACAGTTTAACGGAATCATTGATCAAAAAAATTCAGCCAAACAAAGATGATATTCTTTATAACTTACAAATAAGCGAATTGCTCGGCGATAACGGCTTTGTTGAGAAAGCCCTTAAATATTTCAATAAAAGCTGGGAATTAAGAAAGTGAGCCCAAACGAGAGGTTGGAAGCTGATCTCGTTGCACCCGCCAGGTTAAGGATATAAATTTGATGGTAGACCCGTTCCTGTAATGATCCATGTATTTTGAAAATTTATAGTGAATAAAATGCGGTGGCCGCATTTACAGGCCTTGTGTTGTGGCCATAAAAGGGGCATTGAGCAGGAGCAGAGCCTTAGTATTGTGCCCTGATATTGCATGATCACTTATGGGACAGTAACAACACTTTCTTTTTCCGCGGAGTCATAATTTTTGCTGCATTTGATAATCTACCGCCGGCGGAAATAAAAATCGAGGAATACCCGCAGACATAATTCCACAATATGATTTTTTCATGGAATTTATTCAGCTTGTGAGCGCTTAAGTACAGGTAAAATATGTGGCACGGCTTTTTATCACTGAGCCAGTGAATGATAGAAAGCCATCACAATTAAACTTTTTATATGAAAAAGAAAATCATTTTATGGGCCCTTACCCTTTTTTTAGCTGCCACGGCATTTACGCAAGTTAGCAGTGATTCAACCATTAAAGGAAGCAATCGGGTCACCAGTGACAGTACAAAATCAAGGGGTGCGCGAACACATTCCCAATCACAAATGCAACGCGGCAATCACCAAAATTCGAAAAAAAATAAAAATGACTCAACGAGGGTTTCTCTAAACAATGCTGACCCCGGCAACAGCTCCAGCAGTGACTCCAGCGCAACATCAAATGGTACGAATGGAATAGATAGAACGATCAAAACGGCAAGCGATACATCCGGGAACGGGTCAATGAGCCAAGGTAACCGGGTTGACTCAACAAGTGCCGGTAATGGTGCAGACCCCGGGAACAGCACGAGCAGTGACTCCAGCGTAATATCAAACGGAACTAATGGCATCGACCGAACGATCAAGCCCGGCTCCGATTCGACGACAAACTCCTCCGGAACTAATGGCAAAGCAAAAAAGAAATCAACATCGCATCAATAGTATACGAAACCCGTTTGATCTGTTTAAGTAAACTCACAGTTCACGACGGATTTAAAATCTTGAACGCGCAGAAATTATTCGGAAGATCATAATAAAAGATTCTACAGAGCATCCTTTAATTGAGCGCGCTGAGATTTAATAGAAACGGGAAATTGCTTTCTCCTGGCGCAAGGATCTGCTTGTGCCAGGCTTCAATTAATACAATCCCGGAGCTGTTGCATAGAATAGAAATAAAATGAATAAAGATTCATCGCTCTAATAAAATTTATATTGAGCTCATGAGCAAATGTAAAACCTCTTTTAAGTCAGAGGTCATGCGCAGAGTAACAAAAGAAGCCCTCATCGGTTCGCATAGGAATAGGTCTGCTTTATGAGATGCAAACCAAAAAAGTTCCTTGAATTTGTTCTTAATATCATAGAATAAATGATGCAGCTCGTCAAAACATTTGTATAAAAAAAAGAAGCGTAGTTGCATTGCCATAAATTAAGTAATACAATTTTAAATATCTTTTCTGCATAATATCTTCCGGAAGTTACAGGCCCTTCAGGTGTGGTAATAATACTTTGCCACGTTTAATCTTCAAGGCCTGGGTTATATAGAATTACTCTTGCTGCCTGGTGTATAATCAAAAAATTAGAATAGGCGAATAAAATTTATTATTAAAGGTTTCTTTTTGACAAAAACATTTGTATATTAGTATCAGAATCGTTATCTCTATTGTTGGCGATTTTGTCTCCCCGCTTTTTCCTTACCCTCCGAACTCTCACTTCCATTTTGTCAGAAAAACCCTGAAATTTTATTTTGGCAAGTAAGCGTTTGAATACTTCAATCGAAGTAATCATTAACTAAATAAGGAAGAAACGTACATATCAAAAGTTCACTTGCCATTTATTCATCACCTGCAAAATTTGAAAAAATGGGAAAGTTACTTTTACTTATTTCGCTATTTGTCTCCGCAATTTGTTTCTCACAACCCGGGCACCTTGATCCGACCTTTGGCAACCATGGGATCGTTAAGAGCGATTTAGGCGCTCATTTCAATTACAACAATGTTGGTAACCAGGTATTGGTACAACCAGATGGCAGTACTTACCTGGTGTTTGCAAATCGCTACGTACTACAGCATAATGATCTTAAAGAAGGTCCTTTTCCGACTGTGATTGAGAAATTACTTCCGGGTGGGTCTCCGGATGTATCCTATGGTACTAACGGATTCTCTCTTCCCGTCCCTATTTACGGGCCGCATGCTTCAATTCAAAGCGATGGTAAAATAATTGTAGCAGGGTTTACATTAGACAGGGGAAGTTTAGGCGAAGGCGGCGTTGATAATGATATTAGAGATCTTGCAGTTGCACGTTTCAATACCGACGGAAGTCTGGACAACACATTTAACGGCGGTAATATTGAGGTCATAAACTTAAGTACTTTCGATTATTTTGTGGCATTAGCTATTCAAAACGATGGCAAAATAATTGTTGCAGGTGATGCTTCCAGTTCTGATAACAATATTTTGGCACTTTTTCGCCTCAACGCAGATGGCAGTATCGACGGCACCTTTAATGAAACTGTAACCTTTGAACATTATATTGCTCATTCAGTTGCTCTGCAAAGTGATGGAAAAGTTGTAGTAGCCGGAACAGAGGGCGGAGTGCCATCACTCAGGCGTTTTAATAGCGATGGAGGAGTGGACAATACTTTTAATGGGACGGGTGTTGAGTTGATCGATTTTGGCACTAACGGATATCCCAGCGCAATGGCGGTTCAAAGCGACGATAAAATTATTGTAGGAGGTTATACCTATAACGGAACTGACGGTGATTTTAAAGTGCTACGTTTAAATATCAATGGAGGTTTAGATAATACCTTCGACGTAGACGCGGTGCAAACGATTAATTTTGCAGGCGGAGATGATTTGTTAACATCAATATCCCTTCAAAGTGACGGTAAGATAATAGCTGCCGGATACACTTCTAATGGAACAAACACTGATTTTGCGCTCACACGTTTAAATATCAATGGAAGTTTGGATAACACATTCAGTGCGGATGGAAAACAAACGACCAACTTCGGATCATCATCGAAAGATTATATCAACTCTATAGCCATTCAAACCGATGGAAAACTGGTTGCCCTGGGATATTTGGACAACGGTGTTAATACATTTGTAGCTGCAGCAAGGTATAATACCGATGGTACTCCTGATATGTCTTTTAACGGATGTGGAGTATTAGTCACGCACATCAACCAGGGTAGTACCAGCTACACCTGCACTGTTATACAGACAAACGGCAAAATCCTGGCTGCGGGCTACACGTGGGATGGAACTAAATATGATTTTGTACTCGCGCGCTACAATACAAACGGGAACCTTGATAATACCTTTTCCGGTGATGGATTTCAAACTACTGCATTGAGTTTATCAGATAGTAAGGCTTATGCGATAGGTATCCAGGCTGATGGCAAAATTGTGGTTGCAGGAACTACAGGTAATTATGCAACAGGTAATTATAATTGTGGGCTTGCCCGCTACAATTCGGACGGAAGCATTGATAATACTTTTGGTGCTGCCGGGATGGTAACCACTGATTTTGGTGCCTATGATAGCGTCTCCATGGCCATCCAGGCAGATGGAAAAATTTTGATCGCAGGAAGAGCAATGGCACGTTATAATACCAATGGCTCTCTTGATCTGACCTTTAACGGAACCGGCGAGTTGACTTCTTTCCAGGATGGTAACCCGCTTAACTGTAGTAGCATTGCATTACAAAATGATGGGAAAATAGTCATAACAGGTACCGACGATAGGAGTTTTCCTGGTTTTATCGTTGCACGGTATAATCCCGACGGTTCACCCGATAACACATTTAACGGGAATGGCGAAAAAGATATTTTTTCGCTGGGTGGTGATTTCAGTATTGCACTCGGAAAATCCATAGTTATTCAAAGTGATGGAAACATCGTGGTCGGCGGTTATGATGAATACATTTACAGGAATAGTTATTCGCAATTTCTGCTGACACGTTTAAACACTAATGGAGACTTTGACCCCACCTTTAATGGGGGTAATATTGTATATACACCCGTCGTAAGTAGTCCTTTATTAGCGTTTGGCTTTTCGATGGTGATACAAAATACTAATCAGATACTTATGGGAGGTTATATATATAATGGGAGCAGTCCCGATTTCACAATTGTGCGCTACAACGCGGATGGGAGTTTGGACAATACCTTTGGCGAGAATGGAATTGTAATAACACAAGCAAGCACTGCATATGACAGGATTTCGGGGATGACCTTGAGTAATGATAATTTGTATGCGGCAGGGTTTGGCCAATACCCGGGCGGTTTTGGAGTAATAGCCAAATACAGCCTTTCTACCGGCGGGTCTGTGCCTGTTACCTTTACCGATTTTACTGGGATCTTAAAAAATAAATCAGTGCTTCTGCAATGGCAAACCGTAAGTGAGCATAACCTTTCAGGCTTTATTATTGAACGCAGCGGAAATAATATTAATTTTTCAGCTATCGGTAATGTAGCGGCCACAGGAAACAGTAGTTTAAAAATAAATTATTCTACCTATGATCGCCAGCCTTTAAATGGGATTAACTTTTATAGATTAAGATTTATTGATGTGGATGGCAGGTTTACCTATAGTAATATAGTTGCCGTGAAAATTAACTCAGGTATAAAGCTTCAGATTTTCCCAAATCCTGCAGAGAAAATTTTGTTTGCCGAAGCTAATGGCAACGACCAGGATGCTATTGTTCAAATTGTGGATGAAGGCGGTAGAAAATTAAAAGAAATGAAGGTGTATATTAATGGCCAAACCTCTTTTTCCGTGGATGTTAGCAGTTTGCCGGCGGGCCAGTATTTTATTATTTTACATACAAAGGAAAAAAGAGAGGCGCAGCCATTCATTAAGAGATAAATAGGAAAAGATTTTTATAAAGTCATTGAATTAACTATGGTTGGTATGGCTTCTTTACTTAAAAGACAGGCGCAACCATAGTTACTTTTATCCTTTTGCAGTGGTAAGATATTCATAAACCTCGTCGAAAAAATCAAACTCGCGGGTCCACATTTCCTGGATATAACTAATAACCCACTTATTTTTGGATGGATCAAAAAAAATGTCCTTTACATTTTCAGTCCCGGTTTCCTCGATTATTTTCTTTATTGTGTTATCCATAATTGTGAAATGTTATTATAGAACGTTTCATTATTTTTAGTATTGTCAGTTTGTACGGTTTTAATTTAATGATTATGGGACAGTAATTAAACATTTATCATAATTGCATAATAAAACAAGGAGTACCTACGTTTTCTCATTATTGCTTGCGTTCTGATCAAACGCCCAAACCTTTGGAGCCTCCTGATTTATGTGGAGGCTTTTCTTTTTTCCAGGGTCAGGTAAATGACTTATAAAAGCAATCTTTGTATCAACGGCCAACGGCCCTGCGGCGTCTGTATTACCACTCGCTGGCTTTTTTAGCGGAATAAACAACGGGAAGAAAGGCCAATAATAAACACACAATTTTGTCAAAGGCATCATAAGCCATGGAAATGAAGAATAATTTATGATGGCTTATACCAATCCCTTAAGTTATCAATACAACAGGCCCTGTTTGAACTTCAAAAGAAGGCGAACCTTTTTTAATATAGGGCCATCCTTCGCTTGTATAGAATATCCTGTCCATGCACATTTTTCGCAGAAACCTGTCGGTGCCCGGTATAAAGCGATCGTTTGTATCAACTGCATGGTAAATCATCCATTCGTTGCCTTCCTCGTCTTCAATAATACTGTTATGGCCGGGCGAATCCCAATGTTCATTGGGTTGAAGGACTACATGCTCGCCTGGTATTTTTTGAAAAATGGCTACAGGGTCATTTGACCAATACACACTTACGGCGTATGATTTTTCCGCCCACGTATTGCTGCCGGAGGCCCAGAGAAAATAACGTTTCCAGGTGGCATTATATGAAATAAAAGCCCCTTCCCTTAATTGATGAAAAATGCCTTCGCCCGGGTGTAATACCTCTATGGGTTCACACATAAAAGTTCTGCCATCGGGTGAAAGTTCCACAACTCTTATTGGTTCATGGGCCGACCCATAATATAACAGATGCTTTCCCGACAGCGGATCAATAAAAAAACAAGGGTCAATCATTTGATAGCTGGATCCTTCCACGCGGCAAAGAGGCTGCCCATCGTCCATAAATCCAACCGGTTGCTCTGAAAAAGCAACTACCAGGCACATTCCATCCTTTGTATCGGGTTCCGCGGCATAATAAAGGCGAAATTCATTATTTACTTTCACTACCTGCGGGCACCAAAAGCGATGGCAATTTTTTGCCCAGGCAGGAGGGGAAATCAGGGCCCCTGATGATTCTTCAGACCAATGGATCAGATCCCGGGAATGTTTTACCTGTACATTATTTATAGTTGGGGAAAATTCATCATGAGTGGCATAAGCAAAATATCCCTGGTTCTCTACCTTAATGATTGAAGCATCAGGAAAATCATCATGTGTTATTGGATTAATATAAGAAGTTTCCATCAGGTGATTCACATTATTGTTCAAAAATACCCAACCGGCATAGTACTTACAAAGTAACGAGTGCTGCATCAATTATATTATGCCAGGTACTTTATTAAGACACCAATTACACGAATGCTTTTTTATTGCTGTGTCATTTATATTAGCCAGGATTTATTACACGAATTATAAAACACGAATTATAAGACACGAATTACACGAATGCTTTTTTAGAGCTGCGTCATTTATATTACGTCAGGACTTATTACACGAATGCTTTTTTATTGCTGTGTCACTTATGTTATGACCGGTATTTAATACATGAATGCTTTAATTCGTGGAATTCGTGCATGGAATTCGTGTTACCGTTTCCCAAAAATTCGTGTTGCTATTTTGTGATGTTGCATACGGCGAAAGACTGATGAATAGCTGCTTTACTATTGACTTGTATTGCTGCTTTTGCCGGATTTTGTATCATCGTTATTAATACCACGCTGATTTTTTTTGATATCACTGTTGAGCTTTCCAAATTTAAAATTGAACCGTATGGCAAATGTGCGATATGGATATTGATTAAAAGATGCCTGGGAAAAATCAGGAGTACTTGTGTGGGACCTGGAAGTAAAAAATTTACTATAGGGATTATTTGATATTAAAGAAATAGTTGCCTTTTTATGCATAAATGTTTTCGAAATCACATAAGAAGAAAAAATATAACCGCTTGATGTTCCCTGTAAATTTACGTCACCGCTAAATACTCCCGCATCAATGCCAAAGCGGTAACCCGCACCAAATTTATAACCCGCATTAAAAAATGCATTACCTGTATACCCGGAATTATGATACAGTTGGCCGCCATAAGTACCGGCCAGCCATACATGTGCAGCATCCCCGTTTAGGCTAACAGTGAGATCTTTAATTATTGTAAAATTGGTATTAAAATTCAAACCAAGCCTCCTGTTGCTTCCCAGGTTTTCGTAAGTAGTAAGCGTTACGGTATCTCCTGTAGTATTAACTTCGAGACTGGTAACGTTTTGTATCGCATTTTTGGAAAAAGAATAACTAAGCCCGATGTTAACGGAGTTTTTTTGGAAATTACTATAATTAAGTTCCAGGCTGTGGTTTAATTCGGGCTTTAAATTGGGATTGCCTGTATTAATAAATTTAGGATTTGATTGATCAACAAAAGGATTCAACTGGTATATACCGGGGCGGCTGATCCGGTCTGTATATCCGAAATTTATGCTGCTGCTTTTAAAATTTCGCTGGATAGAAACAGATGGAATAAGATTATTATAATTTTGATTAACGGATTGCTGCGTAGTTATCAAAATCAGCATGGATGGTAGTACGCTCTAACCGCAAACCGCCTTTAGCCGTCCATTTATTCCACTTCAACTGGTAAGAATTGTACAGGCTGTAAATGTTCTGTCGGTAATTGAAATCGTTGCTTTGAGAAGGGTTTATAACGTAATCCTTTATCGTATCGTTGTAGTTATTAGTTTGAAAATTACTGAAGTTATTCCTGAGGATCGCTTTTCCACCGGCTTCAAGGGTTAGTTTTTTAAAGGGATGTACGTAATCTAACTGAACAGTATGCTCTTTGTTGCCGGCATTATTATATTGCTGATATCCCGGCAGCTGGTAGTTTACGGTGTCTGAAAAAGTGTTGTTATTAAATTGCTTGTTGGGTGAGTAACTGTATTTGTAAGATAAGGTCAGTAGCCGGTTTTTATTTTTTTTAAAACCTAACTGGTAGTTGACTGCAGCATCAAGGCCTTCAAAACTGCTGTAACCTTCATTCATCAAATGGTATTTTTGTTCTGCGGAGCCAACGGTAGCCGGCATGCTTGAAAATTGGCTGCTGTTTTGGGTATTCGTTCCATTATATATTTCTATGGAACCGGTCAGCAGGTTAAGGCTATCTATTTCATAACTCAATTCTGCATTACCATAGTTGTGATGGCCCCCGAATGTATTGGTTCCATCCTGAGATAAAACCGAATTATCTGAAAAAAACGTTTGTGTATTGCCAAAACCAGTGGTTTGCTTACGATGCACATTATAGCCCGCAAAAGCAGATAAGCCAAATTTGCCTTGTTTTAAAGTGCCGTTAAGATTAATGCCGGGCCCCCACACCGTATTATACCTTCCATTAATTCCTATATTGTAGCCCTGGTCAATATTTTTTTTGGTAATAATATTAATAATACCAGCCAACCCTTCTGCATCATATTTTGCAGGAGGAGTGGTAATCACTTCTATCTTCTCGATATTGGTGGCAGGCATGGCCTTGAGTACATCAGATGGATTTTTTGCAACCAAAGCAGATTCTTTACCGTTAATAAGTATTTTATAATTACCACTGCCTTTCAATTTAATATTATCAGAGGCATCCACCGATAACAGAGGTACTTTTCGCATCATATCCAACACGTTTAGGGCAACACTTTCAGGATCTGCAGTAACGTCGTAACTTATACCATCTATTTCCCTTTTTATTACCGGCCTTAACCCGGTTATCGTAATTCCCTTTAGCTGTTTTCGCGGATGGGGCAAGAATGATCTTACCAATGTTCAGTGTCAGCCACACCATTTACCAACTGAATAATTTTACTGGTATAACCGGTAAAAGTCAATACCAACTGATATTTTTTGGCGTTTGAACCTGTTAATTCAAAGCTCCCGTCTTCTTTCGACAGGACGCTTTTCACCGGTTCGTGTGTTTTTTTATCCTGCAGTGCAACTGTAACATATACCAATGGCTTACCTGATACGGAATCAATAACCGATCCCTTCACCGTTATATTCGATTTTGCTGTTTGGGCAGGAGCATTAGAGCAAAAGTAAAGGAAAAGCAAGGTGAGGGATAAGAGTTTCAATAGCTTTGGTTAAGGTTTAATTTTCAGAAAAGTCATCTGCCAATTTTAATAGGTGTGCATATTTAGCACCATATAAATATAGATACTATACAAAAAAATAAACCGTTCAAACTTATAATTTATTCTTAATATTCAAGTGAATGAAAGTAATTCAACTCCTGCCCTCATTTTAAAATTATGAAGTCAATACACAGATTATTAAAATGTTTAACGGGGAATATTTAATTACTTCCTTACTGATACCTGGTTTTATAACGTATTGCTCTACGGTGTAAATATCATCCAACGCTTATTCGTTATTTATGATTGATGATGAATGTGGCTACAGGTATAACGGGAATACTAATATTGTTATTGTTTAAATCCTTTTGTCAAAAAGTGCAAAGCCTGTCAATACATATAGCCTTCGGAAAATAAAAAAGGAGCGATAAAAAAACGCATTAATTAAACCACAAACAAACATTATGCTGAAAACACTGATGGTTAGCTACTGGCCTTGTACCGGCGAACTTAATGGGAGAAGTATTATAAATTCTGCAAACTCACCTTCTGCCGTTTCGGCTTTTAATTCTCCGCCATGCGCTTTAATAATATCATAACTCATGGATAACCCGAGGCCCGTTCCCTCTCCCGTTGGTTTGGTGGTAAAGAAGGGCTGAAATATTCTATCCATCACTTTTCGCGGAATACCAATGCCATTATCTCTTACGCTGATTACTATTTTGTCCGTTAATTTTTTTGTGCTTACAGAAACCATTGGCTTATAGCCTGCCTGTCCGGGAGGCGGTCCTTCAGGCTGAAGCTTCTTTTTCTCAGTGACCGAATAAAATGCATTGGTAAATAAATTCAGAAATACTCTTCCAATGTCTTGAGGTATAATATTTATGTTGCCAATATTTTCATCAAACCTGGTCTGCGTAGTAACATTGAAAGAATTATCTTTTGCACGAATAGAATGATAACTCAGCCTTAAGTATTCATCTGCTAAAGTATTAATATTCGTCGGCTCCGTTTGACCCGCACTGCTGCGCGAATGTTGCAGCATGCCTTTTACAATACTGGAGGCGCGTTTGCCATGGTGGCTAATTTTTTCCATGTTATTTTCCAGGTCTGCCACAATTTCGATCGCCTGCATCTTGTCATCTTCCGAAAGCTTTTTCAAAGGCCCTTCTTCGAGTTCACGTAACAACTCGATATTTACCTCCGAAAAATTATTTACAAAATTCAGAGGGTTTTGTATCTCATGGCCGATGCCGGCGGTAAGGGCACCTAATGAGGCTATTTTTTCCGATTGTATCAACTGCGCCTGGGTAGCTTTTAGTTCTTCCAGCGACCTCCGTAGCTGAACAGTGCGCCGGCCGACTTTGCGGTATAATTTAAATAACATAAATGTTATCGCAAAAACCAATACCAAACTCGCGGCTAAAGTATTCCTGGCAAATTTCTGCCTTTTTAATTCCAGCCTTTGCAGTGCCTGGTCTTTGGTAAGAATACCGATTTGCGATTGCCTTTTCTCAATTTCAAAATTTGTTTGCAGGTTGTTGAATTTTTCAGCTACATCAAGGTTAAACAGGGTGTCCTTAATATCGGTAAACAGCGTTTGATAATGAAAGGCGTTTTTAAAATCTCTCAGTGCTGCATAGGTAAGGGCAAGGCCCTGGTAAGCATCTTTTAATTCTTTTTTTAAGTTAATTGCACTTGTAATCGCGCGGGCATTCTCATAGGCGCTCACGGCTTCCTTATAATTTCCCTCTTTATAATAAGCGGTGCCCAGGCCCAGGTATGATTGAACAATATCCAGTTGGAGATCAAATTTTTTTGCAAAGGAAAGTGCCTGCTGATGATACTGCTTTGCTAAATTGTAGTTCCCTTCTTTAGTGTATGTTTTACCAATAGCATTTAATGAGTAGGGAATATTTTCGGTGTTCTCATAGGCAATGAGAGATCTTTTAAAATAATATAACGCCGAATCATCTTTGTCTCTTCGTAAATAAGTTTCACCGATATTTACAAGCAGGCCGCCCATCACAGTTTTATCTCCTGCCTCTTCGCTTAGTGGCAGTGCTTTCAGGTAATAAGACAATGCCTTATCATAAGTAATTTTATTATTAGAATAAATTGTTCCTATGTTTCCCATAGCAATAGCGGTCTTGTGCTTATCGCCACTTTGTTCTGCAAGTTGTAATGATTTAAAATAATATTCAAGCGCCTTTGCATCATCGCCCTGGTTCATATAAACCGATCCCAGATTACTTAACAAGAGCGCTTCGTTAACCTTATCACCAATGGAGTCAAAAAGTTGGTAAGACTGGTTCCAGTATTCAATCGTTTCTACATATTTGGTTTGGTTATAATAAACCATACCAATATTTTTTAAAGCATACGCCTTACCGCTTTTGAATTTAAGTTTTTGAGCCAGGTCTCTTGCCTTCATATTATAACGGATGGCCTCATCCGGTGCGGAACTTAAATAATCTTTACCTAACTGGAGGAGCTTATTTACTTTACCGGTATCATCTTTAGCAGTTGATAGCAACGTCTTTAAACTATCGGCTTCATTATCCTGGGCAAAGCATACAGTACAGGCAGAAATAAAATATACGTATACGATTAATTTTTGCATGTTAGAAAGCGAAAGTAAATTTAAATACTTTTATATACACAGTTTTTATTAATTCAATAACAGGCGCCGTGCCTGGTTGTGTATAATAAAAAATGAGTGCTGCGAAACACTCATCTTTTACCATGTTGAATAACCGGGATTTACAATTTCACAATTCTCAGTATTTTAAAAGTATTATCAATTTCCAACCGGATAAGGTATACTCCGCTATTGAAACCACTAAGATCAAGCTCCATATTATTAGATGAAATTTTCTTAACGGACTTTGGATTATATATCCTGCCAAGAACGTCTGAAATGATAATATTATTTCCTAAACTTGAAGTACTATTACTATTAATACGAACTTTATTTTTAACCGGGTTTGGATAGGCTTTAATTCCATCTGCAGCCAATTTTTGTTCCTCCGTATTATCAATGGAAATAGTTTTACCGGCAGGCGTATATGCAAACAAATTATTACAACCTTTTGACGTTGAGCTGGCGTCGATGGAAGCTGTTGCTTTAAAACATCCGTCATAAGATTTTACGATCCACGTTAATTTTTTTCCATCAAAGTAAACATTAAACTTTCCATCACCCGGTGCGAACAATTCTGGTGGTGTTCCTTGGTATAAGCCTTCGGCCGTTATATAGTTATCCGCACCTAAAGGAACATATACAGGTGTGTAATTACAATTATTATATGAAAAATGGGCTATATAATTAAACCCTGATACAGGAGCAGCCAATGTTTCAACACAATCTAACCGCAGCTCAACCTTCCTGGTCCAAAAGCACCTCGGGTTAATATACAATGAGCCAGGAACATAATTTATAGCATAATTACCGGGGTTTGCGAGGATCAATGCAGATGGAGTAATGGTATAAACGCCGGGCAAACCAATACAAGCCGGGCTCACAGTATAAGCCGGGCCGGAAGTAATAGTAGTGTCGTCATGATTTACAAAACCATTGATCGTCGAAGTAAATTTTGGCAAAGGTGATAGCCAGGGAATTACTTTGTCATCGGCTTTTACGGTAAGGCTGGCTGGCACAATAGTGAGGTTACCGAGTCCATAGGTTATTATAAAGTCGTCTGACAAAAATGCGCCAGGTACTATGTAAGATTGACCAGCTGTAAGGCCCGTAACAAGGTTTATAGATTTTAAATCCGATAAAGGTTCTTCTGCCGGTGCATTAACATCTGCTGCATCTACTATTACCACTACATTACTGTTACTGGTATCGTTAACACTCACCCCATTTACCAGTTGAGTTCCCGCAACAATAGCTTTGCCTGCAACAATGGCTTTTCCGGCAACAATAGCTTTACCTGCAACAATCGCCTTTCCGTTTATGAGAACTGCATTTGCCGAATCAACCTGGTAATTAAATATTGAAGCCGGGTCTATTTCAACAACAACAGCTCCTGCAACAATAGCCTTACCTGCAACAATAGCTTTGCCGCTGGCCAGGAAACTCATGTTTTTAAAATCTGCCGCAGTTAGTGTTCTGCCCGCAACAATAGCCTTACCATTGACAAATGCAATTGCAGTGTCCACGATTTGTGATTGATGTTCCATTACCAGGCTATCCTTAAAGAGCGCTTTGTTTGCCGGGGCAATACCAGAATCCGGGTAACTATATTTAAATGTTATTCCTTTTATATTGTCACCATAGGTTACCGTTTTGTCTTCTGGTGTAATATTGAGCGGAAGTTGAGTAATCGTCAAAGTCCCTTTTGTAAATGGTGTATTATAGCTATAGAGCTCAAGAAAAGGTTTATCTGCCGGGTTATTTGGATCAAAGATTCTTACCGGCTCTATGGTATAAAAACCTACATGGCTAAAATCCGTAGCCCGTGTGGTATAACGAATACTATCCAGGCCAAGATCGTGTAGCGTTAACCCCGAATTGGCGAGCGGTACCCCGTCTACCAGCACAGTGGCAGTGAAAGCCGGCAACCTTTCGCCAAATCTTTTGATTTTATTGTCTGCAATTATGGTGATCTTCTTTTTAACGGTATCAGAGAAATATTTAGGCGCCGAAAACCCGCCATCGTTTCCATTGACAGATATGGGTTTTGTAAAGGCCTGTATGGCAGGGTTACCGGTAAAAACCGGTATTGAAGCCGTTATTTGCGTATCACTAAGGGCGGTCGTAGGCAGTTCAACCCCTCTGAGGTATATTTTTGTCTGGTCATTAAAGTAATTGCCCTGAACAATGAGGGGAAATGCAGTTTTACCGGGGATGATAGTAGCAGTGTCGTATATAAGATCTGTTATAACCGGTGTGGGCGCTGCAAATGTTGCTATAGCAGCCTGCGCCTGGGCAAATCCGGCACCGTTTAAAAAATCAAAGCCCGAAGCCCCCGTGTGCAGTGCAGTGCTTTGCAACAGGTTTTTCATTTGTATGGGGCTAAGCGCCTGGCTGGCAAATTTATTTTTAGCTTCAAGCAACAAGGCGGCCACCCCTGCCAGATGCGGCGCTGCCGCGGACGTGCCGAAAAAGTTTGGAAATGGATCGCCTTCAACATTTAAATTACCAAAATTAACCGTTGTGTTTACACCGTCGGGCCCCGTTAAATCAGGCTTATTTCTTACTGTTCCGTTTACGGGTGTTCCGCCGAGAGAAGAAAAAGATTCAACTACCGGTGGACTTACACCAAAAGCAGGTGTATTAGTATAGCGCACTGCTCCTACAGTAATGGCGCCGGCTGAATTAGCCTGTCCTACAATGGTAGACTGGCCCGAGATGTGCTCGCTTATAGTTGCATCACCGCGAAAAATAATATATTTGAAATTAAGCGCTGTATTGCCGGCGGCACGAATGATCATAATATTTGCCTCACTATTTGCAGTCACAGTAAACGGCAGCACTTCATATGGATCGCCCCCGAGGTTATTTTTATTAAATCCAAAAAGTGTTGAACCGGTAGCATCTGTCAAATAAATATCCAGGTCATTAAGTGTTCCCGTTTGCGTTTGCCCCATCGAGTAAATACTGTCCTGCCATTGCAAGACAATCGTGTAACTGCCCGGCTTAAGCTTTATATTTTGAAAAATATCACCGCCTCCAAAATCATGTGCTGTACCCGTTATGCCCGTTGGAGCCGGGGCAGCGGTAAACGCACTTTGATATGAGCTGTTTCCATAATTACCCGCGGCTGCAAAATAGGATACGCCCTGTGCGGTCACTTCATTTACGGCCTTGGCTACTGCGCCATCCTGGAAAAACGGTTCGGTAATGTAGGTTACATCATCTACGATAACATTATAGTTTTTCTGTTTCAATTCTCTTATTCCCTGTGCAAAATCTCCGGCGCTGATAAATCCGGTTCTGAAGCCCAGTTGTGCTTTTGGGGCGATATCATGAATAATCTGCAACATCGCCCTTCCTTCATCCGAGCTTCTTCCATAAGGGTATTTTTTTACTTCTTCTACAGGTATGCTGTCACCATCCGGATTACCGGCGCCCGGTAAATCGCCGTTTAAAACATCAGTTTGTGCAGGGTCGCCCGGAATCGAATTATAACTATCCGATATTACGGCAACCTTAACCCCTTTGCCGCTAACATTATATCCATTGCGAACAAAATCAGAATGAATAGCCATATCCCCGTTAGTATTGGTTACGCCGCTATTGCTGATGGGGGGATACAAAGGCCTGCAATAATTAATCAGGTCGTCCAGCGAATTTAATTTCTCGAGGTTTGCTATAGGAAACCGCCCGGAAATAATTAATGAATTAGGCCCGTTATCAATTATATCGGTAAGGCCGTATTCCGGGGTTTGTAGAAGAGATAATAATTGGGCTGTTTTACCAACACGTGGATATAAATCCCATCATTACTGTGCCATTATCGATAATAAAAATATTACGGGAGGTATCTTTTATGCCTGGATTATTAGCTAATGCATCCAATTCCGGCCCGAGCAGCTCATTTGTTTTACCATTAGCGGGTGGCGGATAGTATGGAAAAATTGATGTGTTTTGCTGAGATAGGAAGGGAGCATATACCAGGGCAATATTACAATCGATCGTTACACGGGTTGCACTCCAAAGTGCACCGGTAATGTCAGTTTTACATAAGGCAGGCCCTATATTAATAGCTCCGTTTGGAGCCCATACAGTGCCCAGCCATTTAGAGGCTGTTCCTAAAACGTTGCTGGTAATTTTAAACGCCGTCGACTTGTCTGAACAGGTGGAACCGTTGCCGTGAACTTCGGTATAAATTCTGGATGCGCTTCCGCCATTCACAAGGGCTGCATTCACTTTATAAAAATCTGCATCACCATCAATATAAATTTTTATGGTTCCGGAAGGATCATTTTTAAAGTCAAAAACCAGGTTGTTGAGGCTTCCGGAATTTCTCACAGATTTAAAAACATATACACCTGTGCCGGATAAAGTAAGGGTCTTATTTCCAGGTAAGGCCAGATCGCCATATTCGCCCGGTATGATTGTTCCGCTTGCGGTTATATTAGTAGAGCCAAAAGCCGGGAAGTTTGTTATTGCAGGCATCGCCGGCAAAACGGGAAGTGCCGGAGTGCCGGTAATGTTTCCGCCTCCTGGCAAAGGGCCGGTATAAGTAGTACCGGCGGGATGAGTAACTTTTCCTGATACTTTACCATTACCATTGATAACTATATTTCCGTTTGCATCAACGTTACCGGTAATTTTCGCATCAAATCCGGCTGAAAGAATTGTTCCGGTAATTTTATTTGAGTTTGCAGCGCTGATGTTGCCGGTTATTGTATTGTGGGAGCTAAGCTGGATACTTCCGCCACTATACATATTTGCATTTTGTACCAGGCTGCCTCTTGATTGTATACGCGTATAACTTCCAACCGAGCCCCCTTGTATATTTGAGTTAGGGCCAATTTCTACGCCGGTAAAGTATGGATTTTGGATGTCTTCCCGATCCCCCAAATAATGCAAAGTCGCTTATCTTAAGCTGCTGCGCCTTTAAGGTATCAGGGCACAAAACCACCAACAGAAAAAATGCAGATATCCATTTGTAAAAACGATCAATCAGACCTGGTTGCTTCATAAAGTTAGTTTTATAAAAAAGTTAGTGATGGCAGTTGAATTAACAACAACAAATTTCTAAGACGGAAACAGATTGGTAAGATAGTTTATAGAAAAGATGATCTTTTAAATCAGGCAATTCTATAACCAGGTGTTTAATACAGGTAGCAGGTTAAATTTACTAAGGATAAAATTAAAAAATTTTTATCACAATAAGATGATCCGCTTAATTTTAAAAGGAATATTTATTAAACATCAATAGAAAAAACCTGCAAGAAACTGCCAGTAAATGGCTGTCTGGAAAAGTAATGATTGTTCAATTGGATGTACCGGCCATGGCGCCACAAAGAAATAACTTCAGAATATATTTGAGGTGCTAATAAGCCATACCCGTCTATTGTAAAGCGTTTATAACTTGGTTAAAAACTACTGGAAATATCGATAAATGCCTTGTAAAAAGTAAAGTCCCCTTATATTTGAAAAGGCTTTAGTTTTAAGTTTTAAAAGATTTGCAGCGCATGAACCAAAGGCTGAAAGAACTATCTGATCAATTAGAAGGAGAATTGTACTGCAGATGATACGATGAAAATTTTGTATGCAACAGATGCCTCGGCCTACCGGGAAATGCCTCTGGCCGTAGCAATTCCAAAATCTGTTGCAGATCTGAAAAAGCTGATTGCTTTTGCCAGAAAAAATCATACCTCACTGATTCCAAGAACAGCAGGCACATCGCTTGCCGGGCAAGTGGTGGGAAACGGAATTGTGGTAGATGTATCAAAAAATTTTACCCGTATTATTGAATTAAATAAAGAAGATCATTGGGTGCGCGTGCAGCCGGGAGTTATTCGGGATGAATTAAATATGTTTTTGAAACCACATGGTTTATTCTTTGGCCCCGAAACATCTACAGCCAACCGCGCCATGATGGGTGGAATGGTAGGAAATAATTCCTGTGGCTCTAATTCTATTGTTTACAGAAGCACCAGGGAACATTTACTGGAAGTGAAGGCCTTGTTGAGTGATGGAAGTGAAACAACATTTAAGGCGCTTGACATTGAGGAATTTCATGAAAAATGCGAAGGCGATAATCTTGAAGCCACTATTTATAAAACTGTCAGAAGCTTATTAAGTAATTATGATAACCAGGTTGAAATAAGAAAAGAATTTCCAAAGAAAACTGTCGAAAGAAGGAATACGGGTTATGCTGTTGATGTGTTGTTGGAGTCTGCTCCGTTTACAGCAGGCGGGGACGATTTTAATTTTTGCAAACTAATTGCCGGCTCCGAAGGAACCCTTGCATTTATAACAGAAATAAAATTAAACGTAGTACCATTACCCCCAAAGGAAACCGGTTTGTTGTGCGTTCATTTCAATTCGATAGATGAATCCTTAAGGGCTAACCTGATTGCTTTAAAATATAAGCCCGGCGCAAGTGAACTGATTGACCATTATATTTTGGAATGTACCAAAGACAATATTGAACAAAGCAAGAACCGGTTTTTTGTAAAGGGAGATCCCGGAGCAATTTTGGTTATTGAATTTGCTGCGGCCAATAAGCAGGATATTACTTGCAAAAGCCATTGACTGTGAAACTGAAATGCGCGCCGCGGGATTAGGATATCACTTTCCCTTATTATTTGGTGAAGATACCAAAAAAATATGGACGCTTCGAAAAGCCGGGCTTGGCTTATTGGGTAATTTACCCGGCGATGAAAAAGCAGTACCGGTAATTGAAGATACGGCTGTAGATGCCGCGGACCTTCCGGCTTATATAGCCGAATTTGACGCAATATTAAAAAAATATGATCTACATGCGGTGCATTATGCCCATGCAGGTTCGGGTGAAATACATCTTCGCCCAATCATCAATTTGAAAACAATTGAAGGCAATCATCTCTTTAGAATTATTGCAGAAGAAATTGCAACACTGGTAAAAAAATATAACGGCTCGTTAAGCGGCGAACATGGTGATGGAAGATTGCGGGGAGAATTCATTCCACAAATGGTAGGTGAAAAAAATTATGAATTATTAAAAACTATTAAATCGCACCTGGGATCCCGCAAATATTTTTAATCCCGAATAAAATTGTGGATACGCCATCGATGAATACGATGTTGCGGTATACACCCGGGCAAAAAACGCCTTCTTTTAATACCGTATTCCGGTATACCAACCAGGATGTATTGCAACATGCCGAACAATGCAATGGCTCGGGCGACTGCAGGAAAACACATCTATCGCGGCGGAACGATGTGCCCTTCTTTTATGGCTACAAAAAATGAAAAAGATACTACGCGGGCAAGGGCAAATATTTTACGGGAATTTCTTACCAATTCAGAAAAGATAAATCGCTTCGATCATAAAGAAATTCACGAAGTGATGGATCTGTGCCTTAGTTGTAAAGGATGCAAATCAGAATGCCCTTCAAACGTTGATGTGGCCAAACTAAAAGCAGAGTTCCTGCAACAATATTATGATGCTAATGGTGTTCCTTTCCGTTCAAAGCTGATTGCTAATTTTAATAAGGCTGCAAAATTGGGTGCATTGGTGCCGGGTATTTATAATTTTATGATGACTACCCCGCCGTTTAGCAATATCATCAAACGATTTTCAGGTTTTGCGGTGCAACGATCTATGCCAACGCTGTATAAAATAAGTTTGAAGAAGTGGTACACGGAAAAGAAAGCAATATGCAACGGCACCAAGAGGGAAATAATAAAAAAGTGTATCTCTTCTGTGATGAATTTACCAATTTCAATGATACTGAAATTGGTATTAAAGCAATTCTTTTATTAGAAAAACTGGGTTATGAAGTGGTTATTCCTCAACATGAAGAAAGCGGAAGGGCATGGCTGTCCAAAGGATTGGTAAGAGCCGCCAAAAAAATTGCCAATAAAAACATATCGTTATTAAGCAAATTTATAAATGCAGAAACGCCTTTGATTGGGATAGAACCCAGCGCTATCTTAACTTTCAGGGATGAATATATTGATCTGGCTGATGAAGATAATTTTGCCGCAGCAAAAGAACTGGCAAAAAATGTTTTTTTAATAGATGAATTTATAGCAAAGGAAATTGATAATGGAAATATCAGTAATGAGCTCTTTACAAAAGAAAAACGATTGATCAAATTGCATGGGCATTGTCAGCAAAAAGCTTTATCATCCGTATCATCTTCTGTAAAAATGATGTCACTTCCCGAAAATTATTCTGTTGAAACCATCCCTTCCGGGTGTTGCGGAATGGCTGGATCTTTTGGGTATGAAAAAGAGCATTATGATCTTTCACTGAAAATTGGGGAACTGGTTTTATTGCCTGCCGTTCGCAGCCAGGCAGATGATGTTATTATAGCTGCACCCGGAACAAGCTGCCGTCACCAGATAAAAGATGGGACCGGAAAAAAGGCATTGCATACTATTGAAGTGTTGTATAACGCATTAAATTAATTCAAGGGTTAACAGGCAATCGTTTAAATGGAGATAAAGCATGTCTTTAGAAGTAGTAGGTAAGGCATGTCTTTAGAAACAGGACATGAATACCAACAAATATTTAATATATCCTTTATTCCGGGTGTATTCACATTGCAGGATTTTTCTAAAAATCATCACTGACTGAAAGAAAATAACATTCCAGACAAACTTCGATTGAGAAAATCATGGTTCTTATGTTATTGTGCTACCTTGAGAGGCTTTGAAAAACCACCATCCTATATTTAAGGCATTTCCATTACCAGGCCTTTTACTATTACCAGGCGCTCCATCTTTTACAATTGTAGATGTAAACACCGCATATTTAAAACTAACGGGTAAGAAAAAATCAGAACTCGCAGGCAAGTGTATTTTCGATATTTTCTCCTGTCTTCCCAAAGATCCTTCCAACATTACCGATAAGGTACGGCAGTCGCTAAATTCAGTAATGGTAACAGCAAAGCCTGATGTAATGGCTACGCTGCGGCATGATGTTCCGGTTAGCGACAGCAACGATTTTGTTACAAAATATTGGAATTACGAGCATATTCCTGTAATAGATAACAAAAAAAATATAACGCTTATTATTCATGCCATTACGGACGTTACTGAAAAGATCTTACTCCATGAAATACAACAAAAAGCACGTGATAAAAACATTAACGAACCTGAAACCGCCAGGAAAACGTTTCTCAGTAGTACTGAAAAGAAAAATAGTGAGAAAGTAAGCCATAGTGAGCAACTATACCGCACTCTATTTGAGCAGAACCTCGCCGGCTTTTATCAAACTACTGTAGAAGGTGTCATTTTAAATTGTAATAATGCATTTGCAAGGATGCTTAAGTACGACTCAGCAAAAGAACTGGTTAACACAAATGCAACGGAACTATATTTTTCGTCTGCCGACCGAAATGATTTTATCACTAATGTTGTTAATAAAAAAAATCTATATAGCAACGAAGGAATTTTAAAATGTAAAGATGGCAGCCGGCTTTATTTTTTAGAAAACATTTCTTTGCGGACAAATACGGTCACCGGCGAAAATTTTTGTGATGGCATCATCATAGATGTCACCAAACGACAGTTAGCGCAGGATAGCCTTATCGCCGCTTCTGTGAAATTGCAGGATGCGTTAAATGAACAGATATTATTGCGCAAAGAAACGCTCGAAAGTGAAAAACGCTTCCGCCAGATCGTTGAAACTGCGCAGGAGGGGATTTGGTTAATTGATGAAAATGATTATACTACCCTTGTTAATGAAAAGATGTGCGAAATTATTGAATATACCTGCGATGAATTAATGGGAGAAAAAATTTATCATTTTATGAATGATGAATCCAAAAAAAATTCCCTGTTGCAAATTGAAAGGCGCAAGTTGGGAATGAGTGAAATTCATGATGCGGTTTTTTACACAAAAAACAGGAAGCAGGTTTGGGTAAATGTATCCACCAACCCGGTTTTAAATGAACAGGGTGAATATAAAGGAGCGCTGGCGATGATCACCGATATTACAAAAAGAAAACAGGCAGAATTTGCAGTGATTGAAGCGTTCGAAGAAAAAAATACGATACTTGAGAGTATTGGCGATGCTTTTTTTACCGTCGACAAAAACTGGACGGTTACTTATTGGAACAACCAGGCGGAGAAAATGCTGGGCAAACGCAAGAATGAAATAGTAGGCCACTATCTATGGGATGAATTTTCAGAAAGTATTGGTTCGGAATCTTACATAAAATATCACCGCGCTATTGAAACGAGTGAAGTAATTCGGTTTGAAGATTATTATGCACCCCTCGCCAGGTGGTATGAGATAAGCGCTTATCCATCCGGTAATGGTTTATCTGTTTATTTCAAAGATGTTACAGACCGCAAATTATCTGATATCCGTTTGAACCAATTGAATGAGAATCTTCAAATAAAGGCAAAGGAACTGGCCGTGTCCAACGGCGAGCTGGAACAGTTCGCTTATGTAGCATCTCATGATTTGCAGGAGCCTTTGCGGATGGTGACGGGTTTTCTGTCTCAATTAGAAAAAAAGTATGGAGATACTATTGATGATAAGGGCAAGGAGTACATTGCCTTTGCATCAGACGGTGCCAAACGTATGCGTCAAATCATATCAGACCTGCTGGAATTTTCACGAGTGGGCCGTACAGAAGATAAGCAGGAGAATGTTGATGTACACGAACTCGTTGAGGAAATTCAGATCCTGGTCCAAAAACAAGTCGAGGAAAAAAAAGCGACCATACGGGCCGATAACCTTCCGGTTATACGTACTTGTAGAGCACCGCTGCGCCAGGTTTTTCAAAACCTTATCAGCAATGCTCTGAAATACACCAAGAATGAAGTTGCTCCACAAATTCATATAACGGCTAGGGAATTAAAAAATCAATGGCAGTTTTCGGTAACTGATAATGGGATCGGTATCCCGGGGGATTGTTTTGAGAGGATCTTCGTTATTTTTCAGCGGCTTCAAGGCAGGAGCGACTTTCCGGGAACAGGGTTAGGCCTTGCCATTACTAAAAAAATTGTGGAAAGCCAGGGCGGAAAAATCTGGCTGGAGTCTAAAGAGGGAGAGGGAAGTACTTTTTATTTCACATTGTTAAAGTAAAGTGACCGTCGTACCGGAACATGCATAGTATATAAGGAATATTTGTTCAGGGATAAAGATTTCAATTTAAAGGTCTTCTTACTTATAGTTATTATGAAACAACTTCAACAATGACCAAAGATAAAAAATCGTACAGGATTTTAGTTATGGAAGACAATCCCGGAGATTTTGCTTTGGTAGAAGATTTTTTAACGGAGCAAATCTTCGATCCGGTCATTGTGCATGCGAGTAATTTTAAACAGGCATCAGCAATATTATTGGCTGCTGATAGATCATTCGATGTGATTTTATTAGATCTTACATTGGTTGATAAAAGTGGCCAAAACCTCGTGACCGAAATGTTGCGGATAGCCTTTTTATGCCCTATAATAATTTTAACAGGGCGGGCCGATATTGATTTTAGTATCAAATCAATAGCGCAGGGCATCTTAGATTACTTACTCAAAGATGACCTGAATGCCACTACACTTTATAAAAGCATTATATATGCTATAGAAAGAAAAAAAACAATTTCAGAACTTGAAGAATCAGAGAAAAGGTACAGCGACCTTTTTCATTTAAGCCCGCAACCCATGTGGGTATTTGATCCTGAGACCTTCCGGTTTATCCAGGTCAATAAAGCCACAATAGAACTTTATGGTTACAGTGAAGCTGAATTTCTGAATATGACTCTAATGGATATCAAGCAGGAAGAAGATATTGCCGCTACAAAGCAGGGTCTCCAGCAACGAAATCCTGGTAACGGGATCTTCAAAAGTACGCTCAGGCACATCAAAAAAAACGGTGAAATTATTGAAGTTGAAATTTTCAGCACCCCGATCACAATAAATGACAAAGGCTATATCTCAGTAATTGCTATTGATGTTACAGAAAAAAATCTTTACGAGCATAAAATTGTAAAAGCCATCATAAAGACACAGGAGGATGAGCGATATGAAATTGGCGGTGAACTTCATGATAATGTATGCCAGATACTGGCGGCAAGCCAGCTTTTTCTTGGTATGCTTAAAGAGTCATTAGAACCATCAAAAATGGAATTATTTAATCACTGCCGGCAAAATATTGCCCTGGCATCAGAAGAGATAAGAAATCTTTCTCACCGCCTCGCACCTGCATTTTTTGATGATTCAACAATGGAAGAGGCATTCAAAAGGTTGTTCGACACTTTCAATATTGATGAAAAACTGGAAATTTCGCTTCATTTCGATGATTCAGTCAGGAAATACCAGGTAAACTCTGACATTCAGCTAAATCTTTACAGGATATTACAGGAGCAATTAAGAAATATTCTTAAGTATGCAAAGGCCACTTCAATCGAAGTTAATGTGCTTATTTACAACGACAAACTTAAAATGAGCATATCTGATAACGGTATCGGATTTAATGTTGACTATATTAAAGGAGGCATCGGCCTTGCAAATATGAAAAGGCGTACAGAACTATTTTCAGGAAAATTCAAGATAGATTCATCACCCGGAAACGGGTGCATAATAATAATAGATATTCCCCTGCAGGAAATTATCTAGCCTGATAAGCTGCTTGTGTCCCCCCGAAATCAAATGTGCGAGTCATTGACTTCATCGATGAATCATCCTCTGTTGCGCAATAGTATTAAAAATTTTTGCAGTTGGCGAGTGTCGGGCAAAATTGCACACGCGGGTCAGCTATTTTTTAACCATATTTTTAAATTTCATAAAGAACCGGTATTTTGAAGATTATTTAAAGCTGGCCTTGCTGTGTAGATACCTGGTAGAAAAAGATAGTCAAAATAAGTGATGTTAGATGGTAGATTGTTCAGACAGAATTATAAAGAACTTTATTATTTATAGGAACTCAATTTTGATTTTATAATATTTATTTGTATTAAAATAGCGAATCCGGAAATTGATATTTAAAATTAATTACCCTGTATTCTGTTGCACTGATTAGTTTATTGCCTCACACAAAATTGTAGTAGTGAAATCAAAGTTTGTTCTCCGTACCTTAATTATTCTTACATGGGTTCATTTATTTTCCTGTGAAAGTGACGATAAAAAAATTCCGGGTGGTAATATGGCTGGCCAGCCAAAAGATTATAAAGTGCTCACTTTAAAACAACGATCAGCAAAAGTGAATGCCGATTTTCCCGCTACCATACAGGGGCAACAGATTATTGAGATCAGGCCAAAGGTTGACGGATACCTGGATGCTATTTATGTGCAGGAAGGCGCATCGGTCAGGAAAGGGCAATTACTTTTTCGCATCAGTAACCCGCAGTATGAACAGGAAATAATCACCGCTTCAGCAAGTATTAAAAGTGCAGAAGCAGACGTAGATGCTGCTAAAATGCAGGTGGCAAAAGTGCGCCCCCTGGTAGAGAAAGATATTGTGAGCAAATATGAACTCGAATCAGCCCAATATTCGCTGCAGGCAAAAGAAGCAGCTCTTGCGCAGGCAAAGGCAACCCTGGCTAACGCGCGGACCAACGCAGGCTATACGATATTACGGAGCCCGGCAAATGGGGTCATCGGCACGATACCTTACAAGGTTGGGGCTTTGATCAATAGTTCCAATACAGAGCCGTTGACTACTCTGTCTAATATTGCTAATGTTTATGCTTATTACTCTCTTAACGAAAAACAATTGTTACAATTTTTTGCCGGTACTGCCGGGTCTACCATTCAGCAAAAGATCAATAACATGGCGCCTGCAACCTTGATACTTGCTGATGGATCCATTTATCCTGAGAAGGGAAAAATAGAACTTGCCAGTGGCCTCATATCTACCGAAACAGGAACTGCAACCTTTAAAGCGATCTATCCGAATCCCTTAGGCCTCATCAGGAGCGGAGCCAGTGCTACTGTAAGAGTGCCTACCGCCCTTGATACCGCCTTGGTGATACCCCAAAGCGCCACCTATGAGCTACAGGATAAAAGGCTGGTATATGTCATGGATAAAGATAACAGGATTTCTAGCACTGCTATCACGACTTTGCCGTCTGATAATGGCAGATTTTTTATCGTTACCAGCGGATTAAAGGCAGGCGATGTTGTGGTGCTGGAAGGATTGATAGGCCTTAAAGACAGTACGCAGATTATCCCTAAACAAAGCGATGCTGATTCTGTGTATACCAATCTTTAAAAATTAATTATCTGAAAACACGGGCAGTCGAAAGTAATCAACCTTAAAGACTTTGGCCTTTGAAAAGCAGGAAGTAAGGTTAATAAGAAAAACGATGATAAAAACCTTTATAAGAAGACCGGTTCTAAGCACGGTCATTTCTATCATTATTGTGTTGCTGGGTATTTTGGGGCTCATTAAGTTACCTCTCGAGCAATATCCTAATATCGCGCCTCCAACGGTACAGGTATCGGCAAGCTATACAGGCGCTAATGCGGAAGTGGTACTCCGGAATGTTATAGTGCCGCTTGAAGAAGCGATAAATGGAGTGGAAGGCATGACCTACATGACCTCGTCTGCCGCCAATGATGGAAGCGCCTCTATACAAATTTATTTCCAGGTAGGAACCGATCCTGACAAAGATGCTGTGAACGTACAAAATCTTGTTTCAAGCGCTACCAGCCAGCTACCGCAGGATGTCGTGAAAGTAGGCGTTACCGTACGAAAACAGCAAAGCAGCATGGTACTGATATTCGCACTATATAGCGATAAGCCTGCTTACGATCAGACCTTTCTTCAGAACTATACTAATATTAACGTGCTGCCGCAGATAAAAAGAGTGCCGGGTGTAGGCAGTGCCAATAGCTTCGGCAGCCGTGACTACTCAATGCGCATCTGGCTGAAGCCCGATGTAATGTCAGTGTATGGCCTTACGCCAGATGATGTTTCGGCTGCATTGTCTGAACAGAACATTGATGCAGCTCCTGGTAAGTTTGGTGAGAATGGTAACCAAAGCTTCCAGTATGTTATTACGTATACAGGCAAACTGCAAACAGTGACTGAGTTTGAGAACATCATCATTAAAGCAAAAAGCAATGGCCAATTGCTGCACCTTCGCGACATTGCGAGAGTGGAGATAGGCGCACTTTCCTATGCCAATGCAGGCGCATATAACGGATATCCTGCCACGGGAATCGCTATCAACCAAACGCCGGGTTCTAATGCCAGAGATGTGATCAATATGTCAAAACAGGCCATGGAAGAGGCAAGCAAATCTTTTCCCGACGGCATACATTACAGTACGGTTGTTGATATTAATAAATTTTTAAGCGCTTCTATTGAGAAGGTGATGATCACCTTGCTGGAATGTTTCGGCCTGGTGTTTATCGTGATATTTATTTTTTTGCAGGATATCCGTTCAACGCTTATCCATGGCATATCTGTACCTGTTTCAATAACAGGTACCTTCTTCTTTTTATACATATTCGGGTACAGTATCAACCTGCTTACTTTATTTGCGCTCGTACTCGCCATTGGTATAGTGGTAGATGATGCCATCGTGGTAGTAGAGGCGGTACATGCAAAACTGGAGCACGGCTATACATCGCCGCGTAAAGCAGCTATAGATGCGATGCAGGAAATAACCGGTGCTATTTTATCCATCACCTTAATAATGGCAGCGGTATTTATCCCGGTTACTTTTGTCGGGGGTTCCACGGGCGTTTTTTACAAGCAGTTTGGCGTTACCCTTGCAGTTGCTATAGGCATTTCTGCCATTAATGCGCTTAACACTTTGCCCTGCCCTGGCTGCATTATTCCTAAGGCCGCCAAAGCACGTCAGTACATGAGAAAAGAAATTTTCTGCACAGGTTTGGCATGGGTTTTAATGCTGCCTATGATTCACTAACAGGAAAATATACGCGGGCGATTCAATTTCTGTCCGTGAGAAAATGGATAATTATAGTATCAGCCGTAATATTTATCGGGCTTGTTTGTTTTTCTGATGAAAACAACCCCGTCCAGCTTTGTGCCTGATGAAGATATGGGAACCATATTTGTATCTATCAGCCTTCCCGCAGCATCTTCCATGGAACGTACTGCTGCCATCGTGCAGCAGGTTAGCGACAGCGCCCAAACCATTCCCCAGATGGAGCATGTATTTCGCGTTGTTGGATTCAATTTTTTAGCAGGAAGCGGCAGCAACTACGGCATCGTCTTCCTGGAACTAAAGCATTGGGACGAAAGAAAAGGTGTAAGCAACCAGGATGTTATCAAAGTGCTTAATCAAAAAGTAGCCGGCATACGTGAAGCCTCCATCTTTTGTATGTCCCTTCCTACCATTTCCGGTTTTGGCGGCACAGGTGGCTTTGCCTTTCAATTGCAGGATAAAGGAGGCCATAACATTGCTGATTTTATGCAGTAGCGCAAAAATTTCTTGGCAGCTTTAAATAAGCGGCCAGAAATACAATATGCTACCACCTCTTTCGACCCCGGCTTCCCGCAATACGAATTGAGTATAAATGTTGCCAAAGTAAAAGAGGCCGGTATCGGAGTAAATGATATTTTAAGTACCATGCAATTTTATTATGGCGGCTTCTATTCCTCTAATTTCAATAAGTATGGCAAACAATACCGGGTAATGATACAGGCCGATACCAATTACCGCGCGAACCTGGAAGGATTGAATAAGGTATATGTGAAATCCGGTAATAACCAAATGGCGCCAATTACAGAATTTATCGACGTAAAACGCACTTATGGCCCGCAGAGCATCACCAGGTTCAATTTGTTTACTTCCATTTCAGTAAATGGTTCTCCAAATCCCGGCTTTAGTTCAGGTGAAGCATTGGTAGCAATAAAAGAAGTAGCAGCAAAAACATTGCCGCCGGGTTATGGCTATGAATATTCAGGCATCAGCAGGGAAGAACAAACCAGCGGCACCCAATCCATTTTTATATTCCTGCTAAGCCTCGTATTTGTTTATCTTTTACTGAGTGCGCAATACGAAAGTTATTTATTGCCATTTGCTGTGTTGTTATCAATGCCCGTGGATTTATCCGGAGTATACCTGTTCGCAAAAATGTTTGACATAGGTAACAATATTTATATGCAGATCTCCCTCATAATGCTGATTGGCTTATTGGCCAAGAACGCAATATTGATTGTTGAGTTTGCATTGGAAAGAAGGCGCAAAGGAATGAGCCTTATTGAATCAGCAACGGAAGGCGCCAAAGCCCGTCTACGCCCGATTTTAATGACCTCTTTTGCATTTGTTTTTGGATTGATGCCATTAATGTTTGCCACAGGCGCAGGCGCTTATGGCAACAGGTCAATTGGCACCGGGCGCCATCGGAGGTATGCTGATAGGAACTGTACTGGGCGTATTTGTAATACCTGGCTTGTTCATCATCTTCCAGTCGCTTGCAGGAAAAAATACGAGGTAATAAATATGATGAGAATGATGAATTGTTAAAGGTCTAAACCTGATTTAAAATGAAAGTTGACATAATGGAAAAAGGGATCGGGGAAGATATATATTGGCTTGCCATGTTTACGGCAATCGTTATTAATGGCTACTTCATGCAAAGTAGCGCAGCCTTATACACAGCCTGCCGGGGAATGCAGCGCCAGGTTATACCGGGATGTATCAAATGCAGATACCACTACCATTGCCAATATTTCCTGGAAAGAAATGTTCAGCGATACTTTGCTCCAGGCGCTTATTCAGCGAAGGCATCAACAATAACCTTGACCTTAAAGTAGCTGTTGCCCGCATTAAAGTTGCCGCCGCCAATGCAAGGCAAAGCAGGCTGGCTTTTTTACCCGCTAGTTGATGCAAATGCTACAGGAACTTTTCAAAGTGTACCTTCAACACAATTTGGGTTTCCTGAAGCTTACCAATTGTATGTGAACAGCAGTTGGGAAGCCGATATCTGGGGCAAACTAAGCAGTGCGAAAAGAGCTTCCCTTGCATTATTACTGCAAAGTGAAGCTTATAAAAGAGCCGTGCAAACACAATTGGTGGCAGATATTGCTACTAATTATTATTCTTTAATTGCCTATGACGCTCAATTGGAAGTAACGGAAAGAACGGTAGATAACCGGAAAAAAGAGGTTGAAACAATGAAGGCGTTAAAGGAAAGCGATGTGGTAACCGGGGCCGCCGTAGTGCAAAGTGCTGCCAACCGGTATTCCGTAGAAATAACCATACCAGATTTAAAACAAAACATCCGCGAAACTGAAAATATGCTAAGCGTATTATTGGGAACATCGCCTGATACTGTTGTAAGAAGCACGCTCAGCCAACAAGCGATCACAACCAATCTTGCAACAGGTGTACCCGCCCAGCTATTGGCAAACCGGCCCGATGTACAACAGGCAGAATTTCAACTCCGCAGTTCATTTGAATTGGTTAATGTAGCAAGAACTTATTTTTATCCGTCTCTCATTATTACAGCTTCCGGCGGCTTTTCGGCCACCTCATTATCACAATTATTTAATCCTGTCAGTTTTTTTGCAAATATTACCGGTGGCCTTTTGCAGCCCCTTTTTGAACAAGGTATAAATAAACAACGGCTGGCTATAGCACAGGCCAACCAGGAAGAAAGCCTAAACAATTTTAAGAAAACGATGTTGATTGCCGGGCAGGAAGTATCGAATGCCCTGTATAGTTATCGCGCTGCAGTTGAAAAACAATCACTACGCTCACGAGCAAATTGACAACCTGCAAAAATCTGTTGATTATACGAAGGCCCTGCTTGAATATTCTTCTGCTACCAATTATACAGATGTGCTCACGTCGGAGCAAAGCCTGCTGGCAGCACAGTTAAGCGGCATTAATGATAAGTTACAGCAGTTAACGGCGGTAGTTAATTTATACAGAAGCCTGGGCGGGGGATGGAAATAGATTTACAAAGTGAGCCTGCGTTGTGATCAGTTTAATGTACTCAAAATCTTGCGTTGTAAAAATTCACCGCTACTCATTTACGGTGCAACTCTGTTCCAAGGCCATATAAACAGGTGATAGGCTCTTATCAAAAAAGATCACTCCCTTATGCAAATTAAAAAGTATACGGAGTTATCATAATGCGGCAAAGTATTCAGGCGCTACAAAAGTAATTGTGTCCATTTTGAAAGAAGGCTATTGGATTGATCCGGACATCGCAGGCGATGGAAAGGTTTTGATTCTTCCGGGTCTTTAACGCAACCGGAATGAATACCTTAAAGAAACGTGCAGATGAACCGAAAGCGCATTTTAATATCACGTCCGGGTTGAATGAAGGAACATCTGTGCAGCTCCGTTTTAAAATCACATAAATAGGTGATTGACGTGTAAGAAAAAATATCATTCCTTTATATAATTGGGTATTTGCTTAAAGAGTTAGTAACCATATTCTAAATAAACGCAGAAACTAAAGAAAATTCACAAAGTTTATAGGTAAATTGTTGCAACATTGCAATGAAATATAAGTCCTTTTATATATGGCTCTTCTTTGTTCCCTTCCTCTGTTCATCTGCGGCGTACGCGCAAATTTCCTGGATTGATTCCGCCAGAAAAGTTGTTGCCATACAGAAAGCAGATACCAATAAAGTGCGGACGCTCATAGGTATGGGTGATTATTACTCGTTTAATAATCCTGATTCGGGCATCATATGCGCTAAACAGGCTTTAGCTCTTGCTGAACAGCTTCAATTCGACAGAGGTATATTTTGGGCAATCGTTTCATTAGATCACTCCTTATACATTACCGGTAATTATACTATGGAGTTGGATTATGCGCTTAGGGCTTTTCCGCTGGCCAAAAAACTGAATGACCAACATGCCATAGGTTGGAGTAATGGCATGCTCGCCGATAGTTATATCAATCTTGGTGATTACAATACCGGCATGAAATATATACGGGTGGTTATGAAAGGCATAGAACAGTATGTTCCTGAGGATTTGTTTTCGGGTTATGCTGTTATAGTACCCGTTTATATAGCGCTTCATAGAAATGATTCGGCATTAATATGTGCAAAAAAAAGCCTTAAGTTGCTTAAGGCTAATCCTGCGCTTTATAACGGAAGCAATCTTGACAGCAAATATGCCCGGGGACAGGTGTATCGTTATTTGGGAGAAGCTTTTGAGGCAAATGCAAATTACGATTCTGCTTTATTTTATTACCGCTTAAGCGTTCCTGTTAGTATTGATATTAATACAAAAATCTACCAGGTTGATGCCTACAACGGAATAGCAAAAATTTATAAAGACGAAAATAATCCGGATTCTGCAATATGGTACGGCAAAAAAATTTTAGATGAGAAAGTGACCAACGCATATCCTGCCGGAAAGCTGAAAGCTGCTAACCTGCTGGCAGATATTTATCAATCCAATAACAATACAGACAGCAGCTTAAAATATTTACGTATTGCTGTTAATTTGAAAGATAGTATTTACAACCGTGAGAAAACAACAGCTTTTCAAAACAGCCTGCTTAAAGAAAAAGAAAAACAAAATGCCGTAGAAACGGCCACATCAAAATTGCAAAATGAATACAGGCTGTACTTTTTAATTGCGTTGTTTGTTATTGCTATTGTTATTGCCGGTATTATGATACGAAACAGGAGAATTAAACAACTGCAAAAGATGCGCAACAGTATTGCAGATGATTTGCATGATGATATTGGCTCTGCATTAAGCAGCATCAGTATTATGAGCGAGCTGGCAAAAGCAAAATCTCCGGAAGCCTCGCCACTACTAACTTCTATAGGTGAAAGCACAACTGCCATGCAGGAAAATATGAGCGATATTGTCTGGATGATTAAATCAGGCAATGACAGTTTTGAAAATGTATTACAACGTATGAGCCAATTTGCATTTGAGATACTGGAGGCAAAAAATATAGAGCTTGATTTTGCAAACACAGAATCATTGCCCGCTCTTAAATTAACCATGGAGCAACGTAAAAATTTCTATCTGTTTTTTAAAGAAGCCATTAACAACGCAGCAAAATACTCAGAAGCCGAAAAGGTAAGCGTTTGTATAGCTCAAAAAGACCATACTGTTGAAATGAGTATAAACGATGATGGAAGAGGTTTTGATACTTCGAAAATTTTCAATGGCAACGGAATGAACAGTTTAAAAAAACGTGCTGCGGAATTGAATGCTGATTTTAAGATCATATCATGCATTAACAAAGGAACTGATGTACAGCTTAAATTCAAAATCGCTTAAATCGTCTTTCAACAATAAATGATCGTGCTATAAAAATTTGTAAGCCAAATGAAAGGGAGCATAAGTTCATTACATTGTTATTAATATTTAAATGAAATTTTTATCTTTTTATATCATCCCGTTTTTCTTTGTCCCTCTTCTCAAGTCAACAACACAGGCACAGGATCCGTGGATTGATTCAGTAAAAAAAGTTTTACTAACACAGAAAACTGATACCAATAAAATAAACACACTCTTTCAGCTGAGCGGTGCATATCGTTTCTCTTATCCTGATACCGCTTTGATATATACTCAGCAGGCTTTATCAATTGCGGAGAAATTGCAAGATGACAACAAAATTTTTTGGAGCATGGTGAATGTAAGCGGGTGTCTTTATGTTTTGGGAAACTACACTTTAGAACTGGATTATGCTTTAAGGGTTAAGGAGCTTTCCCAAAAACTAAACACGCCCTATACAACTGGTTATTCTTATGGTTTGCTTAGTGATTGTTATTTAAATCTCGGTGAATACAATACCAGCTTGAGATATTGGCGTGAAGTAGTAAAAATATGCGAACAGTCATTGCCCGATGAACGGCCCGCCATCTACGCAAACTCATCACAAATTTTTGCAGGTGCACAGCAATATGATTCGGCATTAATATATGCTAAAAAAAGCTACCAACTATTGAAACTCAATCCTTCGTTTAATGAAGGAAAGTATTTTGGAAGTTTGTTTAAAAGCGACATATTTTCCCTTTTGGGCGATGCTTTTGCAGGCATGCATCGATACGATTCTGCGTTGTATTATTACCGCACAAGCATACCGTTTTCTGATAATATAGAAATGGACTTAAACAAAGTGAATGCTTACAATGGCATCGCAAAAATTTTTAAAGAAACAAATGAACCTGATTCTGCAATTTGGTATGCTAAGAAAATATTGACTGAAAAAATCACAAGCACTTATCCGCAAGGATTTTTAAAGGCGGCGAATCTTTTAGCTGCTATGTATGAACTACAAAAAAATGCGGACAGTAGTTTAAAATATCTTCATATCGCTATCAATGTAAAAGATAGTTTGTTCAACCGCGAAAAAATAAATGCATTTCAAAATGTAATTTTTAAAGACCAGGAAAAGCAAAGAGATATAGAGGCCGCGAAACAAAAATTGCAAAGACAATACCTCACCTATTTTTTAATTGCCTTGCTGATAATAGCAATTATTATCACCGGCGTTGTTATACGAAACAAAAGAATCAAGCAATTGCAAAACATGCGCAACAGCATTGCAGATGATTTGCATGATGATATTGGCTCTGCATTAAGCAGCATTAATATTATGAGCGAACTGGCAAAGCAAAAATCGCCGGAAGCTTCCACGTTGCTAACTTCTATCGGGGAAAGCACAACGGCCATGCAGGAAAATATGAGCGATATTGTCTGGATGCTTAAATCAGGTAATGACCGTTTTCAAAATGTATTACAACGTATGAACCTATTTGCATCTGAAATACTGGAAGCAAAAAATATAGAGCTTGATTTTGCCATCATAGAATCGTTGCCCGCACTTAAATTAACGATGGAGCAGCGTAAAAATTTTTATTTATTTTTCAAAGAAGCCATCAATAATACAGCAAAATATTCTGATGCGAAAAAAGTAGAAGTGTGCATCGCTCAAAAAGACCATATTGTCGAAATGAATATAAACGATAATGGAAGAGGTTTTGATACTTCAAAACTATCAAATGGCAATGGCATGGGCAGTTTAAAAAAACGTGCAGCAGAATTAAATGGTGATTTTAAAATCACATCAAGCATCAATAAGGGAACTGATATACAACTTAGATTCAAAATCACCTAAACCGGTGATGTGTTATTAATGATAAAAATCTTTCCTTTATGCAAACGCATAACTACGCATGGAAATAAAGGTAGCCATATTTGAGGACAACAAAAAGCTTCGGGAAAGTTTGGAGCAACTCGTTAACAATGCGGATGACATGTATTGCACCGGCGCATTCCCTGATGCCAATAAACTGCTGCGCAACATGCAATCTGCAAATCCTGATGTTGTGATGATGGATATAAACATGCCCGGCATATCAGGCATTGAAGCAGTGCAACAAATCAAAGAAAATTATCCGGAGGTGCAGATACTTATGCAAACAGTATTTGAAGAGAATGACAAAATTTTTGCAGCTATATGTGCAGGTGCATCAGGTTATATGCTGAAGAAAACGACGCCGCAGAAAATGATTGAAGCCATTCGCGAAACATACAGCGGAGGTGCACCCATGACAGCTTCTGTGGCAGTTAAAGTATTACAGATGTTCAGGTCACAATCAGCTACCGGCAAAAAAGAATACATTGATTTATCGGACCGCGAAAAAGAAATACTTGGGTTGCTTGTTAAAGGCAAGTCATACAAAGCCATTGCCGCCGAATGTTTTATTTCTATTGATACTGTAAGCACGCACGTTCGGCATATTTATGAAAAACTGCATGTGCATTCCAAAAGCGAAGCTGTTGCAAAAGCCATACATCAAAAATTGATATAACCCTAAGCTTGCTTTTTTACAGAGCCTATACAAGCTATATTTTTCAAATATTTATCGTCCAACAAAATCACATGTTCAGGTGATTGAGAGCTACTGCCACTCCAACTAATTTTACTTTACGGAACTAAAAAAATAAAGTAATGAAACTGCAAAATTCAGGCGCGATTACATCACCGTATCGCTCCGCAGGTTGGTCGGCAATTATCTGTGGTATAATTGGCTTCGTTGCCTTTGGATTTCTTGTTGCGTTCCTTATCCCGCATCTAACGAAGGGCCTGAGAGACGGCATTCTGATAAGAAGCCATGACGTGGGTGTTATTCTCCAATTTCTGCTCCTGATTCCCGTTGTCTTCGGGTTTTACAAGCTGTCATATCAGCGGTCCGAAGGCATGAGCAAGGCGATGCTTGTCACGGGTGTCGGAACGCTATCTTTTACCGTTCTCTTTCTATTACTCATATTCCCCAAATTATTGAATGATACGCTGTATATGTTTCCTCAGGGTATATTCGGGGTATGGCTTATTATAGTATCCTGGCGCATGCAAGGCATACTCTCAAAAGGTCTCAGATGGTTTGGAGTGGTTGTTGGTTTCGGACTTGCACTGGTTGGAACCTTCCCTTTGGGAATGGCTATTTTTGTGCCATGGTACACCTTGGGTGCGCCCCCCGAAATCCCCGCAGTGGCAATAGAAGTTTCTGCAAGTGTTCACTTAGCTGACATCATTTTCCATCAATTCCTTTTGATTGGCACTTTTCTAGGCGTCATTACGCTTCCCATTTACACCATCCTGCTTGGAACCAGATTCCTTCGCAAAACAAAGTGAGAATTTAATATACATACTCAAAAAGTTATTTCAATGATTAAAGAAACTGCAAAACCTATTGTTGCAACAGGTTTGAAAAAAATTAAAATGGAGCAGCCAGTAAGGCGGCAGTCACTATATACACATTATTTCTTTGTAGCCATGGCATCGCTTTTTATTATTTTCGCAGTAGTTGGTTTCGGTCAGGATTACCAGGCTATGTATGCGCAACATATACCAGTTTATTGGTTCGCCAATTTACATGGTGCTTTATTAACGGCTTGGTTGTTGGTTTTTCTTGCGCAGACAATACTTGCGGCAAAAGGCAACTTTAAGTTTCATCGTCAACTCGGCCTGTTCTCGGTTGTGCTTGGCGTGTTTGCCTGGATATCCATGAGTGTTGTTATTTTTCATGCACACATAGGTTATCCTTTTCATACTAATATCTCCTGGGATGAAGTGCTTTTCTTATTCCTCACCATGAATTTGTTTGGTCTGTTTTTTATATGGGGTATTATAGTAAGAAAAAATGCAGCCGCGCATAAACGTTTGCTTTTCCTCGCAACACTGGTTTTAATCTCTGCAGGATTCAACCGCATGTTGATTTATGCAGGTGTCGAACCTACTTTGCACTGGTCGATCTTACCGCGAATAGCAATGCCATCATTATCCGGTGCCCCGAATTGGTCTGCCTTTTTACTTTATAATGACTTGCTGTTAATTCCTCTTTTAATTTATGACTTTGTTACGGTAAGGCATATTCATAAAATTACCTTTATTGCCGGAGGGTGCATCATTGGCGTACACATTACCGTTACACTGCTCTGGCCTTTTCTTACATGAGAAGAACGGCTCAATTAGTAAACAATCAGAAACATAGATTATAAGCGAAAATGAATATTCGAAGGCTAATCAATGTTTTCAAAAACAAAAAAAATATTTCAATTTAAAGAACGAAGCACATTAATGTAACACAATAATGATTATGAAAACAATTACTGCAACAACCACACGGGCAACGAATGAAACCGTTTCGCCGTATCGCTTCCCCGCATGGGCGGCTATTGCCAGCGGCATAATTGGTATCATCGCCGTTGGGTTTTTAATAGCCTACCTGGTCATTCGCTCCGATAATATGGATGAAGCAATGCGCATGGGAAATATTCATGATGTAGGAGTGATGGTTCAATTTCTGTTGCTAATACCGGTTTTCTACGGACTTCAAAAACTTTCACAACTACAGCCCCCCGGTATAAGTAAGGCTACTATCGTAACAGGAATAGTTGCGATTTGCTTTACCGCTCTCTTTCTTTTGCTTGGACTGATAAAGTCAATGGCAGATGTCGTATATATGTTTCCGCAGGGCGTTTTCGGCGTGTGGCTTATGGTCGTTTGCTGGCGCATAAAGAAGGTACTTCCAAATAGCCTTCGATGGTTCGGAATGATTGTTGGCTTTGGACTCGCCCTGGTCGGTAACTTTCCCCTGCAATATGCCATCTTTGTTGATAAAATTATCCTGCAAATGCCGGCTGCATCAGATGAAGCTGTCGCAAAAATCCCTATCAGCCATGCGAACATGATCCTTCACAAGGTTCTCTGGCTTGGCTCACCCCTTGGCGTACTCACACTTCCTTTTTGGACTTTATTACTTGGCCGCAAACTCTTTCGCGCGGCGAAATTGAGGCATAGGCCATTCAGGAGTAATGCACTATGATAGTAGAGATCCGCATAAAAGCACATCATAATTTTCTGCAAATAAAAATCACCAGTTTATGTGATTGACCGCCGGCAATAGCGGAGCTATTTTTACAAAAGAATTATTCTACAAGAAACAACAAGAATAAGCAAGTTCTCATTTAATCGCTCACTATTTTTAAAAAACAAGCCATGCAATATTTTAAGCAAGTTTTCGGAATCACGGTTATTACAATTTTTGCTGTAATCGCTTTCACTGTCTTTTTTTTCGCCTGTTTCCATGTGCTTCAGGATGCTGCAAATTATTTAGTGACGGACATCTCAGCACATGATATTATAGCAAAAAGGTAATCGCAGTGCGTCATATGACATGGCCTCAACCATTACATTTATAGTATCATGAAGAAAGTTTTATTTATTGATAACAGCATTTATTTCAATATCCGCATTTGCTCAAACCAGGGAGGACACTACGGATGGGCGATTTCATGATGACCTTCTCAATCATTTGATTGGTAAATGGACCTTTTCAGGAGTTGTTCATGGTGCATCGTTCCAAAATCTGAAGCTGGAAGCGCAGTGGATCCTGAACCATCAATATCTGCAGGTACATGAGAAAGGGACTGATACAATTCCCTGGTTAAAGATGCCATGGGAAGCAATGTTTTTAATCGGCTACAACCATAACTGATAAGCGTTATGTTTTTTAGGAACTGACCGTCCGCGGAGTTGAAGTTCCCTACGAGGGGTTTAGCTATGCCACACGCAATGGCAACAAATTTAAAATCTCATCCCGGGTAAGTTCAGATGAAATCACTAATCAATATTTTGTTTGGATACCCGCATCGGCGTCATGGCATTTTGAAAACCGGTTGGAGAAAGCAGGAAAAGAAGGCGAGCCTTATCTTAACTTAAACGTAGTTCCATCGTCGTCATCTGAATAATAAGTATGTGTTAATAAAAAAGCTTGCCCTGTATTTATTGTTCCTGCAGGCGGTAGAATTCTACATGCAAAGCCCTGTTTGAATGCTCACTAACTTCTAACATTAATATTATGGAATATAAAAAAGGTAAGTTGTTTTTGGTTTTCCGGGATTTGTATCGCTATTCTTTCCTTTTAATCGTGGCTTTTGCAGGCGTATTATTTGCACCCGGAGTTAAGGCACAGAAAAGTAACCTCTTTGCAGCCGTTAAAAACAACAATCTGAAAGAAATACAATCACTTCTCAATAAAGGCGCAGATGTCAATGCTTATGATGATGACAGTGATAATGTTTTAATAAATGCCTCTTTATTTGCTTCTATTGATTGCATGAAATTATTGCTGCAGAAGAAAGCAAATCCAAACCTTAAAAATAAATTCGGGCAAACGCCGCTTATGCTTTGTACCCATGATACTGATAAAATGAAATTGCTGCTTCACTATGGGGCTGATATAAATGCAAAGGCAATTTCGGGTAATACGGCTTTACTGATTGCCTGCGCAGAAAGCGGGCAATATCAAACCGTAAAATGGTTAATGGATCATGGCGCGGATCCTCTTGCAAAAAGATGGAGTGCAGAAACATCTTTGATGCGGGCAGCGCAATTGGGTGATACCAATACTATTCATTTGTTACTAAGCAAAGGGCTTGATATAAATGCTCATCCATGGGGATTTACCCCCTTGATGTATGCAGCACGTAACGCCAACTGGCCTGTTGTTTTTAGTTTATTAAAGAACGGTGCTGACGCAAACATTGCTGACAATTTAAATCAGTCTGTACTATTGTGGGCTGCAGAGCTCAATAACATGGAAGCTGTAAAAGTGCTGCTTAAAAAAACAAAAAATGTAAATACGATTGACAGTTTAGCAGGCATGACGCCACTCATGTGGGCCACTTATAATGAACATGATAATCCCCAAATCATCCAGGCTCTTTTAGATAACGGAGCTGATATAAATATAAAAGCAAAGGATGGTTCTACTGCCCTTACATGGGCGTTGAAAAAAGGCAATACGGCAACTGTGGCGCTGTTGAGAAAGGCCGGTGCAAAAGAGTAAAGAGTGACGTGTTATAAAAGATAAAATAAGATTATGAAAAAATATGTAATTATAGGATGCCTTTTATTATGCATTCTCGCTTTTACGAGGAGCAACGGAGATAAAGATAAATCTGCCGACATCAATAATGCGATCGCCAAAAGCCTTCCTTTATTGCAGGCAAGCAGTCATATATTTTTAGAAAATATCGGCTTCTGCCATTCATGCCATAACCAGGGATTGGGTGCTGTTACATTTGCGCTTGCAAAAGAAAATAATTTTGCAGTAAGCGATGGTATCATCAATGAAGCGCTTGACAGCACTTGCAATTACTGGAAGGTATGGTCAAACCTCGAGACACTGGCTGAAAATGATGACCCTGTAGCTATAGTTATGTCGGGAAATTATGATTTGTGGGCTTTATCTGCCAACCATTACAAAGGAAATAAAATAATTGAATTGCTGGCGCAAAATATTATGCGCAAGCAAAGTTACGATGGCAGTTGGGTAAGCCCCGGCCAGCGGCCACCACTTGAATATTATACTTTTAGCGCCACGGCCCTTTCAATAAAGAATATCCAGGATTATACTTCTCCTGTATTGCATACCGAAATGAGACAGCGAATAGAAAAAGCAAGTTCATGGCTTATTCATAACACACCTGAAGCAAATGAAGAAAAAGCATTTCAATTGCTGGGTTTAACATGGGCAAATGCTGATCAAAAAATTATTGCACAGCAGGCAAAAAGATTGCTTGCCTCACAGCATGACGATGGGGGATGGGCGCAGCTCGATTCATTGCAAACTGATGCTTATGCTACAGGTCAGAGCCTGTATGCATTGAATCAATCCGGGCAATTACCGGTTATCGCATCCGCATATCAAAAAGGAATTTCATTCCTGTTAAATACCCAGTTGGCCGATGGTTCATGGCATGTGAAAACGCGTTCTTATCCTTTTGTGCCGTATGTGTACAGTGGCTTTCCGCATGATAAGGACCAGTTTATTTCTGCCGCAGGCAGCAATTGGGCTACTATAGCGTTAATACTTGCGGCGAAAAAAAAGTAACTATCGGGTAGTTTTTAAGAAGTTTTACTTAATGTATAAGATTAGATATTAAAGAAATCATATAATATTGGTTGAAAGTATAGTGTAAAAAAATTAAAATATGGCCACAGAAAATATCCGACTGGCTCGGGATGAAAAATTCATTCGACATTATCTGGTAAAGATTTTTAAAATCATTGTATTAATAATGCTGACTGGCCTGATCACAGTCATTGCAACCCCGTCATCAGCGCAAAGCGCGGAGGATACAACAGACGGACGATTTCATGATGATCTTCTCAATCACCTCGTTGGTAAATGGAATGTTACTTCAATAGCGCATGGAAAACCCTTTACGGCGGTAGTAGAAGTGGACTGGGTTATGAATCATCAGTACCTGCATATTCATTTGAAGAGCAATGAAATTGTTCCCTGGTTTCACGTGCCGATGGAATTTGAAGAGTTCATCGGGTACAACCACAACCGCAAGCGATATGTCGTTCATGGAATGAGTATAGAGGGCGACGAGGATCCTTTCGAGGGTTTTCTTTATGGTTACCGCACCGGCAACGAATTTAAGACGGTCGCGAAGTTTGGTGTAGATTCGCTTATTGTACAACGGTTTTCATGGCAAACGGCATACAGGGAGCTTAACAGGCCTGATTCGTGGAATATTAAGTCGGTATGGGAGATTGCTGGAAAAGAAGGAGAACCTTTTCTTGAGATGCAGTTGGTAGCAGTGAAGCCTCATTAATTTGTCACTATAGTTGACGGAGTTCATCGACATAGATTTCACAATCGGTTTTGCAGGTGCCATTCTATGTGTTATTCTATGTGCCTATCTGCCTATGTAGTGAATTTAATAAAACAATTTCAATTCTACTCTTCTGTTCAAACTTCTGCCTTTAGAAGTTTTATTACTGGCTGCAGGTCTTAAAAGTCCATATCCTTTAAAGGACAACCTGCTTTTACTTATCCCATTTTTTGATACAAGATAATCCAGCACGGCTTGCGCGCGACTTTCGCTAAGCAGTTGATTTTTTATGGGCGTTCCTACGTCATCTGTATTCCCTTCAATTAAAAGTTGCAGCGATGGGTTTAATTTAAGCACTTTCGCCACATCATTTAATGCATGAAAAGATTCCGGCAATAAATCATGGCTGCCCGTTCTGAAAAATATATGTTGCGCGTCTAAAGCTATTTCCTTTTTTATGGTTTCACTTAAAACAGGACAGCCCTGGTTTTCTATCGAACCAATTTCCAATGGACATTTGTCTTCTTCATCATTTATGCCATCGCCATCGGTGTCTGGTATGGGGCAGCCGTGATATTTTATCACGACCAGGTATTGCAATACAACTATCATTATCATCATTTATGCCATCACCATCAGTATCCGGTACGGGGCAGCCAAAATATTTTATTACACCAGGAACGGTTGGGCACCTGTCCTCATAATCAGGTATCCCATCTCCATCGCTATCAGGGCACCCATGAAATTGTTGCAGGCCAGGCACATCCGGGCAGGCATCTGCACTATCGGGTATGCCATCTTTGTCCCTGTCATAAGATTGCAAAACACCGGGGATGACCCGATTTATCACTTGCTTCTTTATTTTTCTCTTTTTTATATTCCCGGCAACACCGATGCTGTAATAAAAATGATCGTTTATTTTATTGGTGATGCTATTCTATACTGCGCATTGATTAATAAGTAAGCCTCATTAGAAAAGTTGACCTGCATTCCGGTACCGACCGGTATAAAAAGTCCGTAATAATTATTGTATGATGAAGCTCCCAGGCCTCCAACTATGTAAGGGCTTATCCAACTATTATCGGCGAACATTTTCTCTATAAAAAGTACGTCGGCTTCTAAAAGCAACTTACCCTTGCCAAGAGTTTGCCCGTCGTGTAATGTATAGTCTAGGTATGAACCCGCAAGAGTTACAGAAAAGTCTAAATGATTGGTTGTACCCTGTAAATAGCTAATGGCAAGCCCGGACTTTAAATTTTTTGAATTTATAAATTGTTTATCTCTAAAAGCTGCCGACAGCGAATTACTCCTGATATAATCAGCGGCCTTAAAATCATCCATATTAAAATGAATGCCGATCGCTGGGTTTTTAATATAATTATGATCCTGGGCTTTGGATGTAAAGCTTAGCTGCAAAAGAAACACTAAAGGCCAATGAAATGATTTTCGCATGCTAAAAAACATTAGAGTTAAACCCAGGCTTGAACAACTTTTAAAAAGTAGCCTTTTCTTCGGTTTTATTTATAATAGCTAATGATATAATCTGAACGAGAAACTTCAATATCATTAAAAAAGGTACTGTATCTCACTAAGCGGTTTTGACTGTCGTATTGTGGTGCATTATTGAAGGTGACTGGGTTAACAGCGCAACCAACGCCGTAGCCCCCATTACCTATGGGCCTATTGATAATTGTAGAGAGAACGGGATATCTGTGAAGCTGATAAAAAAGATCTTCATCGCCACTAGCGCCAAAAACCGCTATACCTGGAGGAATATTTGCAACGCCATTATCTATTATCTGAAATAAATTATACAGCTGGTCACCTTTTGTGTCGCGGTTGGAAAGATCATACAACGTAAAAGAGGTCGCGCCATTCGGATCATATGGAGTGGTATAAAAAGTTGCATTTACCTTGATTATATTGTCGTTTGCATCGTATAAAATAGTATCAGAAGTGCTGGCATCATAATAAGAGAGTAATTTGCCCTTACCGTCAAAATTCAAAAAGTAATAATTGCTGTCGGGCATACCTCCCTGATCAGGCTCCAACCAGCTTAATTGATAATTGCCAGAAGAAAGCAAAGTTTTTATTATTGAATACGTATAAATATTTCCGTTAGGCCCCTCGTTAACAGTGGCGGTTTTTAAAATATTTGAAGCATCGTAAGTGTAGTCTATCGAAGCAACCGACATAGTGTCACCTGACGATTCAAAATGCACCAGTAGTCCAGCGCTATTGTAACGGTATTCATCTGATACAACAGGATTTTCAGAGCGAAGTGTTATCTTTTTATTTAAGGTGTCATAATAAACATACGAGGTAGCTGAATCGGTGATTCTCCCCGTACTGTCATAATAAATACCAAGTATGCTTTTTATCAATTGGGTCGAATCCTTAAAGCCCATTATTGCTGCGGATCCAGGAGTGAGGGGACGGGCGTTCTGAACATAGTTTTTTTGGCAGGAAGTATAGCACATCAATGCGGCAATAAAAAAAGGGATTGTTGTAAATTTATTCATCATGTTACGATTTATGTTATTGTAAATTTTCTTTTAAAACAAGTGTGGGTAATAATTATTGAGCGTTGTATTTAGTGTCGTGTCAATCCTAAAATGGCTTTTAGATTGTTAGCATGGTTGAAGTTTAGGCCGATCTTCTAAACTTGCTAAACCTTTAAACTTTCTAAGCCTAAGAATAAATCCGTGATAGTAGACGTGACTTATCACTAATTTATTATTTGCCAATTAACAGTGCTGGCATCTGTTGCCGATGTTGAATTAATTTTGAATGATGTAGCATTTATAATATTCGCGGAAGGTGCCGATAGGAAACCTTGCGCACCACCGGGTGTATTTACACTTACAAAAATTCTAGCGCCGGTTTTTACGAGCGCTGTGGATACAGTTACTGTGCCTGATATAAGAGTGGCGGTTCCACCGCCGCCTCCTGTAAACAAAGAGCCATTTACATAAAGATTTTTTACATAGGCATTGTTCCATTCTTTATTAGGAAGCCCCAAATTGAAACTATCGGTTACTGCCGGATACCAATGCATATAAGCCATGCCTTCCAATGTGGTTGTACCAACGTTTGCAACGCCACCATCAGGCAGCCACATTCTAAGCCACGGCCTGCCACTATTATAAAACCATATACTTTTACTTGCATCTGCGGGAAACCCACCAGAAGCTGTAATAGTCAAACCGTTACCGCTTGCAGTGAATTGCCCATTCCCTCCATTTAACGTTAAAGTCGTATTATTATAAAAACCGCCGTGCCCGACGGATAAATTATTCCCATCATATACAAATCCTGTAGTATCCTGAATTAACGATCCGGCCGGCCCGGCAAAGGGAACTGAACCACGCTTAAATAAGGAAGTTGAGGCGGCTAAATTTCCTGTTGAATCAATTATGAGACCTTGTCCAACTGAAATTATTCCGGTAGAACTGGTTGTTGCGATAGGGGGATAAGTTCCTGATAAGTTGCCGCCTGCGTGGGTATGCAGAGTATCAGCTCCTATCAAATAAATTGAGTCGTTTATTTTGAAAAGCGGTTTCCTGAATTCGGTACGCCCTGCTCCTTTATTGAAGAGGAAGCCATTAACGGTATCAGTACTGTTTTGCAGTATGAGCTCACTTTTACCGGTGTTGCCATGCAGGAAAATGCTGTCGCCGATTACCTGTGTTTGCACCTGGGCAGTTGCTGACAACAATGTCATTGTAAAGAAGCCAAGGAAGATTACTCTAAGCATAGTTTTGGTTTTTATTAGCAGTTATAATTATTTAAACCGGATTTACAGGATAGTATATCCCTATTTATTTTATCAATAATTTTCCGATTGCAAATCCGTTTCAAATTTCAAATGAATGAATGCCTTTCCTGAATCAAAAGGGGTTATAAAATTATTACTGAACCAGGCCACTGTAGTTGGATCGGTGGTCCATCCTTTACCGGCATCTTCTTTTTCTAATTCTCTTTTATCCATTGAGCCATCATTAATTTTGATAGTATACAAATAGGTTTTACACTTTCCGGCGCCTGCCAGTTCGCAGGTAACTGTATACAATTTTCCATTTTTCGCCTGGCTGCAAATTGCGGTTCCACCCATTATATAAGTTCCGAAATACTTGTCAAAGACTACATCTCTTTCAAGACTCATATTCTTTTTTGAGTAAATGGAAATGATGCCTCCCTCCCTGTAAAACTGCTCCGTATTGTCGTCGGCACGAGTTTTACTGTACTGGATTTCTTTCAGAACTATTACCTGATCATTTGTTTCCAGTATTTGAACCGGGTACAACTCATCAATGCTTTTAAAATTGGAGAGCCTTTTATTACTGTCCCCGGTTTTTTCCAATTGCTTTACATAACCTTTATCGAGGACAACCTCATCTGTTGCGATCGCTTTTTGATCAATAAAATCAAACCTGAATGAACGCATTACATCATCTTTGTGGTTATTCGAGTAGGCGATGCACACATCAATACAGTTCCCCTGAAGGCTGTCATATTTAACAACCGGGAAGAATTGCTTCTTAGTATTCGCCGGTGCTGCTACAGAAAGTTTGCCTTTCAGGTTTGTATCACTATCAAACTTCTCGGTTATTAGCTGGTCGTTGGAAAAAGAAGACACATACAAGTCATTATTCAATCCAACACAAGCGGTTACAAAAACCGATTCCACCAGGGCAATGCTTTCTAAATCTTTGCTATGTGGCTCCAGGTTAGCTTCGAGCGAGGTGGCGCTCAATTCGGTTGTGGCATTTCTTTTGGCTTTAACCTGGGCAGGTCCATTACCAAATAACCCTTTTAAGGCGTCGGTACGAACTAAAAGATAAGTGAAATTGCCCTGCGGATCATCAAGAATAAATGGATACTTCTCGTATTTGTCTTTATTCGAATAAATAACTTTATCATCTGTAATCTTCTTTTCGTGCAAGTTTATCAGCGCTGCATGAACCTCTTCTAAATCACCGAGAGCAGCCCGGCTTTGGAAACTGTAAAAAACCACGACATTATTTTTAAACTTGCCCATGCCCAAAGGATAACCCGGCACAGGTATCTGCCAGTTCAAAGTTCCTTTTAAAGAGACCACGCCAAATCCATAATCTTTCCGGCCATATCGCAGTGTTGTAAAAGCTATTGAATCATTTCCCGGAAGAGTGTTAGTTATTAAATAATCCTGCGAATAAGAGGCCAGGTAAAATAAAAGCAGCATTACATTTGTAATAATAAGTTTTGGTTTCATAAAAGTGTTTTCGTTTTAAATTCGTTTAGTTTTGTTTAATTATTTATTCAAAAAACATTTTAGTCTTCTTTATTTTTTAAGTCTTTCTTTCATTTTTAACCTATGAATCGCTATCTCTTTTCGGGCCGAATTACCGTATCGCTTATCGGGAGCTGAATGTTTGCACCAACAGCGGGGAAGCGTCCGCTTGCGCTCGCCATCTATAACCAACTACCGTAAGCCATCACTAGGTTCCAGCCACAGCAATATGCTTCAACGTCATATGTTTTCATTTTTTGGTTTTTCTTCATTTACACAGTTCTCGTTTATTTTTCTTTTTCTTGAAACTCTTTTGGAGACCGGCAGAAGCAGACGCTTGCGCCAACAGCTGATAAGATCAATTTAAAATTTATCTTCATAGAGGCTCTTGTGATCGTCCAGCCACTTTTTTTCTTCTTTTGATACTTCTGGAGCAAGTGGATTATCAAGATAATTTTCAATTACTTTTAAAGAGCAATTAATAATTCATCGGGCGGATTTCCATATTCCAGCAACATATGAGCCGCCCACAATGGAATCATGTATTTTTCTTCTTGAAAAAAACCTGCAAATTCCTCGTATTTATCATTCTCAAAATAATTTAAAGCAATACCTACAATTTTCTTATAGCCTTCCGATGAATGAGTATTTTCATTATAGCAGGGGTTATTTTTTCGATGTAATTTTTCCTACATGTCGATGAAAATTCATCTCCTAAATTTTTTCTCATAATTCTCATTTTATATTTATAATTTTTTTGGAAACTCCTTGTGCTGTTTTAGGAATGCCATTAACCGTTGCTTCAGTGACGCCTCCAATAGTCTGATTCCCGCTAATGTATGACTCATTTGCTCCGACTTCATTTCCAACGGTTGGTCTTAAGTTTAAATTTTTCAATGCTTCAGGAGATACATCAATTCGTAAAAGGTCTCCTTTGAGAAAGTTCATATCAATAATTCCAAGTGTTCTGCGATTTTTTTCCTATTGTATCCTTTATTTAATAATGCATCTATTTCGGAGGTCGGTGAAACAAAAGTATTTGAGGGATTTCCAAAAGTAGAACTTGACGTAAAGGCTTCTAGCATTTCACTTGATACTAGTTTAGTTGCACCTGAAGCAAATCGCTGAGCTAATAATATTTTCTTTCCAAATTGATATGCACTTCCAATGCCATCGCCTGTTGCGGCCATTGTGATCATTGGAAAAACTATGTTATTGGCAAAATTTTGTACAGTTTTATTTTCCGCAAGTTTCACCCATCCTTTTTTAGTCCCATCCGAGTTATAGCCGGCATCGCTAGTATTGGTATTATTTATCTCCTTTTGTTCAGGACTGACATAATCATAATTAGCCACGCTAAAGTACTTTTGAGCTCTTTCAAATTGAATTTGCGTTGTCGATTGTTGAATTATTGCAGGATGCTGTGAGTACAGTTGTACTGCAGTGCCATCTACCGCGATTTGATTAGGCCCATATCTTCCTTTAGGTGTATATTCTAGACCATCTAAATCTATTCCGTCTATAGGTCTATTGCTTGCAAATTGGTAAGGAGTTAATTCAGGAAATTTTTGTGTAAATGGATCAATAGATAAAAACCTCACCTAACCTCGCATCGTAAATCCTCATTCCATAATCCTGCACGCCCCTTTAATTCATTATCATTTTCCTTTCCATTAAACCCGTATCGATAATTTGTATTAGCTATAGAATATTGTCTTCCCGGCATCAAAGAACCAAAAGGATAATAATCATTCGCAGTGACCACATCAGCATTATAATAATCTACCGTTTTACCATTAGCATTATGACCAATCTTTTTATCCGACACCGTCACCAACACATTTCCCAAATGGTTGCTTAATTCAAAAAGCTTGTTGCCTCTTGTAAAATTAGAGGTAAGATATTTGCCGATTAAATTGGCATTAGTGCCGGTTGGCGATGTTGCGTCTGCATTAATGTTCCTGTTAAAAATACCCAGCCTGCTGCTGCCATACAAGTGCTGTTCGCTTTGGGTAAGCAGGCTACTTCCTGTTACAGTATATACCGCCATTACATTGCCACTGGCATCCCTCACATACCAGGTAGTAATTGCTACTCCACCTTGCGGTGTAACAGTTTTGCTTATCCTGTTTCCTGCCGCATCATAAGTATAGGCAATCGTACTGCCATCTGATTTGGCTATGCTGCTTATTTTGCCATACACTGTCCAGTTAATATTACTTATACCTTCTTTACTATCTTTTGTAAGGTTGCCAATGGCATCGTAGTTATAATTATTGGCGCTTTGATTATCCATGTCGTTAGGGTAATTGCCGGCAGCGACTGCATCAGCGACACTGGTAAGCTTATTATTCGACAATTGTCCATTGCCATCCAGGTTGTATTTGTAAGTAAGATTGTCCATCGCCAGCGGTGTGCCACCTATGGTTGTGCCATTGCGTAAATACGTTTTTATGTTACCGTTGGCATCATAACTAATCCTTTCCTGGTAATCATTGATCTTGCTCAAGGCAGTCCAGTTGTTGCCCGCCTGGTTCAACCCTTTGAAAGCATCCATACTTACAATACGATTCAATTGGTCGTACTTATAATTGTAAAGAAGGGGTGCATTCAGCTTTCCTATGTTAACCGCCATACTGCTGATATTGCCATTATAAAGCGGTTTGTAGTCTGTTGATGGCATGTAGCCGCTGTGCCCCGGGAAAGGCAATACACTTGAATTGATAGCAGCATATTCTCCTGTAAAATAGTTTAGATTAAACCCATAAGCATCCCTTGCAACAAATTGATTTGTGCTTCCCGCCAAGCCATCATTACCCATATCTTTTGCAGGTTGAAGGCTGGTACTATTCACTCCTTTCAGCCAGCCCTCTAACGTATAAGCATAGTCGAGGCCCTGCACCTGTTGCTGTCCTATTACCGAGCGGGCGAGCGGGCCGTGTTTATAATATTGATAAAAAGCCTCATGCTCTTCCAGGTTCTTATGGCCGACGAATGCCTTGTTATCGCTGGTATAAACATCAGTTATCCGGTTCTCCGCATCATACTCATAGCGGTGGTAAAACTGGTCAATAGCACCGGGCTGGTAATCCACTTTGTTAACCTTACCGCTGATGAGGTCATAGTTATAGGCAATTTCTTTAAAGCGGTTGTAGCCGTGGCTTGCCATCGTCCCCAGCCGGTAATCCTGCAACAGGGTGTCTACATTGCCATGTATATCGTAAGCATAATAAGTACCGGTGGTATAGTTACCGTAAATGGGCGTATAAATTGTAGCACCCTTTACAATTGTGGTATTGTTTTGCAGCACGTCATAGTATTGTGTATAACTTACCCGGTTGCGCAAAGTATAAGCTTGTTGTGTAAATGTTACCGGGTTAGCACTTACTACCGGGGCCGTAAGCTGTGTAACATTAGATACTGCATCATACACTGTAGATGTTACCTGTACGGCATTATAATTAAAATTTCTATTATTAAAATTTAGCCATAATGCAAGAGCAGTGGTATCTCGACTAATAGTATTTGTCATAGATGTTGGCTGTAGCTTCTGCCCCACTTCTCTTATTCTTCCAATGTAATCGTATAGGGTATAACTGTAATTATTCAGCGGCTTTTGTTTTGCATTTTGGCTTATAGCAAGCCGGCCAAGCTTGTCGTACCAGAAAGCGCTCAATCCTGCATCCGGTGTATGTTGGCTTACTACCTGGTTCAGGCTGTTATACCTGTAAACAGTGGGCAATGTATGAGCGGGTACCAGCACTGTACCACTTGCTTTGGCTGCGGTCACCTGCGCCAGCCATGATGGATCCCTGTCAGGATGCACTCCTTCAGGAGGTACTGTTTTTATAAGATTTCCTGCCTGGTCATAATAGTAAAGCGTATAATGGTATTCACTTACGCTGTGCTTAACTGTAAAGCTTTCGAGATTAATCGCATTCAGGCATTTGCCGGTATACGCTTCATTGAAATAATCAGACAACGAATCTTTATAGGCATTATAAATTTGCGTGGCTGTGGAAATTGCAAAGGCAGTTGTATCATCACATGGACTGATCTGTACGTTAGTAAACGTAGAATCCAATGCCTGCGATTTGCCGCAGAGCATAGGTCCCGGCAGCGCACAGTTGCCGGATTGAAGAAGATCATCAAAGAATAATACTGATGAAGTACTGCCGCTGATTATTTTTACCCAGTCTGCCAGCATTCCATAACTGTTAGATTGCAAGCCGGGGCCTTTGAGTGCGCCTGTGACGTGTATCCTGGTAGTACCAATGAGCCAGGTAGTATCTGCAGGATCTTTCGCCCACAGTGCGCCCACATAAGTATTATTTCCGGTTTGTACCACCGGATTAATCATATCCTTCATGAGAGCAGGTTTTACCCTCCATTGCATAATAACTATGCTATCGTTGGTAACAACGCTATCTATTTTATCAACCAGTACAAAATCTGTAGCATCTTTAGCCACCGGGCCGATAAATTTGCTATTGGAGAAGAACTGGCCTACCGGTATTATATTATTGTAGGCTGCATTAAATAAATCATTGCTGATATTTAAATTGGTTCCCGGGCTATAAACGGTCCATGTTAATGAAGAGCATTTACTAACGGAGAAGGTACTGCGCGAGCAGGTATCCATAAACGTTAGATAGTCCTGCGCGGTATAGCTAAAGCCAGACTGGTAGTTCATGTAGCTGGCAAAAAGCTGGTTGGTATTTCTTTGGATGGTATCTGTTTCCGCCATTGCGGGTACCTGCCCGGCGAATTTTACCATAAAGGAATCGTTCCATTGTTGCACCATCGCACAGCCTGCGCATACATTGCTTATGCCGCATTGAAAAACCGGTGGCAGGTTGATAGGATCAGGAAGATAGTTACAGGAGGTATTGCCATTGCATGAGGTACGCAATGTATCCAGTGCTCCCTCTGTACATAGCGGTACCAAAATTTTGCCGCATATAATCGCTGAAATTATTATAAGAAGTTGCCACTTGTAAATACCGGCTATAAAAATTATTAATTTTAGAACACTCGCAACTATCGGGCTTTGTCCATAAGGGCTTATTCACCAACAAGACAGATTGGTTAAAAGGAAGGGGCTTTGTAATCAAATAGCTGTTGCATTGGTTGATGTTTTTTTGGCCGTTATAAGCGGAGTCGTTGTACTGCCTGATAACATCTTCAAAGCTGGTAAAGCGATAAGAGCTGTCAGGACTTATAGAGGCGGAACCAAGAACATGATTTGCATCGCTCCCGAGTGTACATACTTTAATAAGGCGTGGCATAATTACCATTGAATCGGCAACAGTATACATGCATGGGGCAAGCTGTTCCCACCACGCCTGCGCATAGCCGGTACAGTTAGATTGATAAAAATTTCCGAGATTTTGAATGCCCTGTAATGTATCGCTGTTTATATTGCTGCCATCTGCTGAATATCCCTGGGCTGTTAATATGGATGACGCTTGCTGAAACGCCGCAGTGTAGGGTGGATAGATAGTGGCGTTGCTGCACTGGCTGTGAATATAATGGTCTATCCAATCCGCTTTTGCGTTTTCATAAAATCCCCTGAAAATGCGCCAGGCCATATCTAAATCACCTGTACAAAGAGAATCAGTATCAAAGGCGTTTTGTGGTGCATAATATTCGGCAAAGCAGGAAGTGCTTGCAGGGTCCTGGCATTTCGCTGTAATAGTCGCGAAGTTCCATTTAGTGATTGTGCTATATCCGGAACCCGGCGGCAATGAATAATTGAATAAAGAATTTTCCATTGCCTGCAGTGCTTCCTGCCCAATAGTATTTCCGGTAATGATATCGATTGGTGTCAGGCTATAAAGCGGGTCAGTATTGTGAATCGGAAATTTACTCGCTGGTGATTGTGTGGAATTTCCGGTTGGATTCAGGTAGCCCTTTGCAACAGCAGCCGCGTAAGTATCGGTATTTTGAAAATCATCATCCCATTTCAGGCTGGCTGCAAGGGTATCATAATTTTGCAACAAACAATGTTCAGGATGCTGGTCAAGTAACGAATTGGCCCAGCTATCATTAAAATTCGCGATGAATTCGTTTAACGTAAGCTGTTCCGGGGGGACCAATTCCCCTGAAGTATTTTGCACAGAATCACGGTTCCCGTATTCATCTACATAAGGGGTGGCTATGTTCGGATGCTGATATACATAACTACCATCATTTAATTGATTAAAAATGGAAAAACCGTTATTGGTATAGGGAGCATTCTGGTAAAAAATAATTGCAGATGTATCCGCATACTGCCCGGAAGGCGGCGTAAGGTCTAATAACATTTGCTGCTTATAACCGGTATACGTGGGAGTGCTGTCCACGGGCTGGGCGCAATCAAACCGGCTCCTGATGCTATCCATTTGCTGCCTTAAAATATCCTCGTATGTGCGGCAGGTATTGTGAGGCAAAAACAGGCTGTCATGATAATATTGCATTCCGTACCTGCTGATAGATAATGTTTTGGTGATGTTGTATTCTCCTTCAGGCAAAGTACGGGTAAAACTGGTATCCATCGGGATAACTATATTGCAACTGGTATCAACTTTAAATAATTGAAAGTTTTGTTTATTTATAATAATGGCGTTGCCTCCCAGTAACTGGTTATTGCAATTGTCCGTAACAGTAATATTTAAGTTGTAGAGACAATCGTAACAGATATTTCTTTGTTTACAATCTTGTATAGTAAGGGCCTGTGAAGCCATTTTGTAAGTGAATGTTTGCGGGCCCGCAATGGTTACAAGTAATGATTTGGTTGATTGTATGGTGTTACCGTCAATGAAATTATTATTTGAATTAAGAAGATTATCTGTTTGAATTGAATCACGATAACTCGAAAGTGTCTGAAGATTTATCGGCGATTTACCCGCAAGAGCAGTTGCTACTGTTTTACCGTTCATGTCCACATAAGAAACGCTGTATTGTCCATTAGCATCGCGTACCATGTTTTTTTGATAATGCGAAGCATCTCCGGCTTCGGTTCCAAACAAAGCGTCCAGGTCTGTTTGTTCCGGCGAGCCGTAATAGTATTTAGTTTCATAGCCTCGCCCGATTTGAAAAATACTGTCTACTCCTCCCTGGCGGTAGATGCGGCCTGTATTGTCCTGAGTGTACTGTGTTTGAGCGAAAGGATAGGTATGAGCATTAGGAATGAACTTGTTGTATGCCAGGTTAACCAAAGGGTTTGAAGGAGAATAATATTGCGAAGCACCCGCCGTAATATCCATGCCGGGAACAACGCGTGAACAATAGTCGCTGGCATTAAGCAAATTATCATAAATGCTTTTCTCATACTCTACGCCGTTAATACCCACATTAAACATGGGTGTGTAATTTATCACGCTGTTCAACGTCGGCGAAGGCAGCACTTGTATGGCAGGACGCCCCTGTTGATCATAAAAGGTTTCTGCAACCACCGTAGTATTGGTAGCGTTATCTTTTGTAACGGTTTGCCTTGAGCGAAGGCTGCCATCAAAATATTGAACAACCGACTTGCGTTTTCCTTCTTCAGCGAAAGAGGTGGATGCCTGCCAGTTGAGTTGGCGGGCATGACCGGTAAAGTCATAACGGCCAAGGCCACCCGAAGAAATAAAATCGGAACTCCACGAGGTCGCAGTCACTTCACCGGACGTTTGCACCAGGGTTCCCCTCACACGGAAAAACAAAGAGCCATTTCCATCATATAAAAGAGGGATGGAATAATTGCTTGCTGTAATATTTACCCTTGTAGCATTATTCTTAAATATAAGATTTGGATCGGGCTGCCCATTGATATAATAAACTCCCGCATCCAATGCGCTTTTATCTACCCAGGCCCATTCCAGGTCATATTGTTGGGCAACCCTGCTTAAGGGCCAGTAAACTTTCAACTCTCCGGTAGTAGCCACTGTTGAAATACTGTCACTAATAATCTTTACTGCATTATTAATACAATCCATCTGGTATGTCCTGTTTACATTAATGTCATTTTCCAGTTGCAGAGCAGCCCGAATGGAATTTATTGTTGCGTATTGTGCAGTAACACCCATTATTTTTATCTGCACCTTGTAGGCATTCTGGAAGGTTAAAATGGCTTTATTATTGTACGTTTTATTTTTATTATAATTAATAGTCAAAGCCTGGGAAGAGATAGAATCGATCAGATTATTTTGATCCACATAGACTACTCTAACGGTAAGGGTTACACTAAAAGAATCCGGAAGAAGAAGAGTGGAGAATTCGTTGATGCTGAAATTTATAATGTTGTTTACACTCTTTGTCCGGGCAATGGTTGGTTTCAAAGAAGGGCTAAAAAACACCGTGTCCTGTGTAGTAAGAGTTTTACCAGCAATTAAGCTATCGCCGGGGAATCCATTGGTATATAATTCATCTTGGGCACATGCGCCGGTACAAAACAGCAGCAACACAAGTAAAGCAATAGCTGCTTGCTTTTTTTCTTTCCCAAACAGCCGCAATATCCTTCCTGATGAAGTCATATCACTTATATTAATTGGACGTGTGAACCATTAACTGAAAATTTGAATAGGAAGGTTGCGCAAAAAATTTGTCTCCCTGCTTATAAATAAATTTATCTTCCTGGAAAAAATTATTACTAATAATGTCGTAAGAATAATTGCTGAAAATAATTTTAATCATGCTGATGCCGCTCCCTGAGCCATCATCATAAGCGGGAGTTTTTATAAAATAAGTAATGGAATGCATCAGGTAAGAATTCTGGTCGTAGTTAATAAGATAATTGCTGTACTTGCTTACCCGGTTAAAATACATCTGGAGTTTCCGTGTAGAATCGTTTACCTGGGTTACATTCATAGAGTCTATATTTTCAGTGCGAAACAGTGAATCAAGAACAGGCAATTGCATCACATTGGCAGCTTGCTGCGGATTAGCAACGGCTATTATACTATCATAGTGAAATATGGATACATTGTAGCTATTACCCTGCACTATTTCTGTGCTGTCTATCATTGCCCAATACATATTGCCTTGCATCTTATAACTTGCAGGTATCTGTTCCAGGATACTATCCTGCCTCGCACTGTCAGCATAATTGAACTGCAGGTTGAAGCTAAGGCTGGGAGCCTTATGATAGGCTTCTGCAATATTAATGATTTCACCAAACTCAAAACCTTTTATCACGCTTTGCGCCTGAAGTTGACTGCAAAATGAAAGGCAACCCATAAGGAAAAAAGAGATTTTTTTATATATCATATTTTTGATCTTTAAGGCAGTAACTTATTTTAGAAAATAACTTCTATACAGTACGTATATTATTTAGTTTATATAATGATCAGATTACTTTCAATTCTTAATTCTTAATTCTTCATTTTTAATTTCTTAATTATCCTTTATCAACGCGCTCCTCGTTTCCTGGATGGTCTTTATACCACGTTCGGTTTCTTTTTTTACGCGTATTAATGTGCCATCATCATCATATTCATAGAAGCTGGCGTAATTATTTTCATCAAGTTCTGCCATCAATCTCAGGTTTATCGGGTTGTAGATAAAACCTTTGACACTGCTGTTAAATGGCTGCATTTTTATATCGTCTAAAAAAATATTGTTGGCTGCTGGTGCTGCTATTGAAATATTCATACTCGTTGCAGTGGCAGGCACCAACACTTCACTTTCATATCGCTGCCAACCTTCAATGCGTACACCTGTAGATTGAAGGCTAACGGATGTATTTCCGCCGACGTTAAAGGTTACATTGATTACATTGGTAAGGACTGGCAACGTGTTACAATCCACAGCATCGATTCTAACCCAGGCACTTAGTACCATGTGATCACCCTGTATAGGAGAAAATGTTGGCCTCACCATATTTTGTTGCGTTACATTATTGGCTTTTACACATATTTTTTTGACTGTGTTTACGATGGAACCTATTGTGTCCGCGCGGCTCATAGTTTGAGGATATAAAAAACGCCTTGGTACAATTTGCTGAGGCATTGTTGCACTTGACCAATATAATTGCACAGATGAGTGTGATGAATTATTGTAAGTATATTGAACGGTGATAGGATATAAACTGCCCGCTGATAATAGAATAGCTGCGCTTCCTGACTGTCCAATGAACGGAGTTTGAGAGCCAATCTTAACTGAAATCAAATAATCTGAATTGCTATAAAGAATAAAAGTGCCGGTGGCTGGCGCCTGGATAAAGCCACGCCATGTTACTGTATAATTAGTATTGCAAAACCTGGAATCGCTTATGGGCGGAACAGAGCCCCAGGTAAAATCAATAGTTGTATCAATCCTCGGAAAGTTTATTTTCGAACCGCAGTTATTTCGTCCCCCTATAAAACCCAGGTAACTTCCCGAAATACCCGTTCCTTTACCGACTACCGTTGTGGTATAAACAGCTGAAGAATCTATTTTAAACTTTAAAGAAGGCCTCAAAGTATCCGCAGATACGGGAACTGTGAGCGTCGATTGAAAGCCTGAATTTACTTTCAGGCTATATAGTCCGGTATGGCTCTGGGTATTGTTTATAGAGACATTACTGTTGGCTGTGGTAAAATCAAATTCCCTCGGTGATGGGCATAAAACGCAATTCTGCGGTTTATAATTATAATCTTCAAAGCCGTCAAAAAGCACCTGGCGGTATTTGCTATTTTGGGCAACAGCCACCGGCAAAGTTTCATTGTAGCCGTAGAGACCAGAATTATATCTTCCTAACGGGTCATAATTTTCAACCTCAAAACCCTTACGGTTATATTGTGACAGCGCACTGTTCCAAACCCATTTGGTTGTATCTGGCTTTGGAAGTAAGACACTATCCGTCATTTTCCAAAACGTAGTAAAGTTTTTGAGTGTCCCTTCTTTTCGAATATTCGTCTGCGTTATAGAAGCATCGCTTTCTTTCCTGTCTGAATAATAAGTATACGCCCTGTCAATCCTCCAGTTGCCCAAGATGCCCCAGCGGTATGGGTTTGTGGCACTATCAATAATATTTTGCCTACACACCTTAATCGTAGTGTCAACAGGAATACGATATGTTACGGTTAATGTGGGCGCCTGGCATGTACAATGGAGATTACCTGTTAGCTTACTATAATCCGGAATGCAATTAGAATTGTTTATGTTATTTATGCCAGGCTGGTAACCTGCACAAAAATCAAGAAAATTTATTCCATTGAGGTTATTCGTCAATTCAAGCATGATGCCATATTTTGTATCGGAGGTAACCATATCCTGAATTAAGGAAGTGCAATTCAATAATGTATAATTATTATAGTTTAAAATTACCTGGTGAGCGGAGGATACCTGAAATGAAATATATGGAGTGACATCATTCCAGTCAGCAGTAATCCTGCTCAAAGTTGCTGCAGATGAACCTAAATAATAATTACTCGCCTTGCTCCAGTCGTAGCTATTATAGGAAGAGCTGCAGCCTACCTTAATTCTAAATTTTGACCAAAGATCAAAAGGCACTTTTGGGGAAACCGTAAGTGTCGCAGATAAAATGTTTGCACCGGCAGGAATTAAACTCGTATCAAATGAAAGTATAGTTTTAGTATATAACTGAATACCTTTCGTTCTTCCGATAAAACATTTTCGGGGAGCTACACCTTCAAAACTTGACGCAATGTTAGGAGAATTCTTAGTTATTTTTATTATATTATCATCGTCCCCTCCATGGACACGTTTCCTCCGAAGATTTGTTGCTGAAATACCTGGATTCACTGTCACAGTATCATAAACCTGTATCACGGTATCTTTTTGATAAAGCGTATTTTCAACTCTCCATACATCCTTATAGGCAGTAGCGCCTGTATGGATGACATGAGTGATAGAATCAATCACAATTTTAAAATTTCCTGGCGTAATTTCCCTCATGGGATTATCAAGAGAAACAATATTTCCGGCGCTTGCCTCCGGCATATTTCTTTTACCGGAACGAATGATCTTAAGTGAGTCGATCATCCCGGTATAGGGTACTCCGGCGCCATCGATGAGATACAAACCGCTGTTGTTATTTATTCCTTTAGCCGCATCCATTACCCATAATTTTTTAGAGGTCAAAGAGAGATCCTGGTGAAGAATTGGACATCCCGGATCATTGATTGGAAATATGCTTGAATGCACCCACAATTCATCTCCACTTTCAAAATATCTTTTTACAGGAAAATCGCTCCTGTCTGCTGAATTATATAACTTCCCGTTCACACACATAATATTCTTGTGGTAAAAAACGTCGCCAATGTTTTGATAGGCCAGGCCCATTCCACTATACGCCCAGTAAGCAGGGTAATTGAAATTATAAACCGGATCATTGAATTCATTATTCGTCCTGGATATAATTACATCGCCTGTCTCTCCATCATAAACTAAATTTTTTGTAGAAACAACGCTGCCTTTATCAATAACTACGACACTATCCAAAATTCCATAACGCTGAACGATCTTTACAGTCGCAGCTGAATGAAATTTTGTTTCCTCAACCTGGGGTAAGGGCCAAAAAGAAGGAAAGGGAATGGGTACCCCAAAAAAAGGAATGATATCTACATTCGGTGAAAATTGTCTTGCGACTGTTTTAGATGATTGTTCCCGCATATCTACCATCACTTCAATATCTTTACCGATCATCCCATTTGGATTCACATGCCCGTTTATGGAATCAACTACAGACACTGTATTATTCAAATGTTTTTGAAATGCATTTGACTTATCTTCTTTGTAATAATAATAACTCGCTTTAATAGGATGTAAAGAATCTGTTTCCGCATAGCTTGCCTGCGATTTCGTTTTGCCATTCATATCATTCAATTCTACTTTGAAGCCCTGGGAAAGCGTGATGTAGTTTTTAGCATTTATCTTAAGTAATGCGGCTAACTTAGGATTATATCTCTTTTTTGAATAGTCGTCAAGAACGGTATAATCAATGATGGTAGGAAAGTCTTTAGTTGTATAAAATGTGGTCTCATCCCAACCGTTAGCCGATTTAGCTTTACGGTTGATTGTCCTAACCATAACCCTGCTATATCCTACAGAAGCAGATGGATAAAAGGATTCGCATACGGGTTGTTCAACGAACTGATAGCTAACAGGTGCAAGGGGCGCCAACTTCTCCGCATATTCTATTGGCTCATGAAAAGGATTTTCTTCGTTGCCGATGTTAGGTTCATAGCTCGCCACACCACTGCTTATGGTAAGGTTATGGCCATTTACCTCTTCTGTAGTTGCATACGTATATTCCTGTCCATAACTGGCTTCTTTTTGTCCTGTCATTTTATTCCAATTATCAAACAATTCAACGCGTTTTACTCTTGATCCTCCTCCGTACTTTTTATAGCTAGGGTTTGTAAGCCGTATAAAGGAGCGATCAGGATCGGCAACCTGACAAGCGTGTCTTACCTTTGCCTCATTATCGAAACCCTTAACTGTATTTTTGATTTCTCTATAACTTGATGCCAGCATAGTGATTGCGCTGGAGAAATTAAGATCATTACCTATCTCCGAACCTGGATAAGCTTTAGAGGGCAGATTGAGCCGTAGAAATTGTATCGCGGCTCTTGAAACCGGGCTTTCGCCATTTATAGGCTGGAGACGCAACCAAAACTGGTTTGCAGTAATTTTAGAAATACCAATACCGGCTACAACTCCATACCCGGGCACTAATTCGGAGCCACTACCCCACATATCTGTTGGCATTCCGACTGCAATCTTAAAAAAAACGGTATCATTATTTCCTAAAAATTTTCTGCGAAGATCTGCAGTATCCGTTAGCGGGACATTCGAGTTCACAAACAAATAATAATTATCAACGCTAGCCGAAGTATAAATATTATTACCTGGAATAGAAGAAGAGCTAGCTCCAAAACCTGCAACCTGGAACAGTTGTGAAGCTCTTTTGTTCTGAACATAAGCATAGTCATCTGACTCGTAAGTGATCTTTAGCTTCCCGGATGAAGGCAATTGAATGTCGGTCAATTGCCAGGCAGATGCATATTGTGCGGCTTTAACGCTGTCCTGAACACTATAAGGATAGTCGACATTACTCAAGCCGCCGGGGTTACTTTGAGGATCTTTGAAACCGCCCCACCTGTCATAATTTTTAGAATTATATGAAGGATTGTATTGCGTTTGTGGGTTACCGTTAGCGCCAGGACTGTAGTGGAAAACATAAGGATTAATTCTTCCTTTGTAATTTGCATTGTAGGAAAACCAGATAGAATCAAGCGTCAGCTTCGCGGAGCCCTTTGTGTCAGGATCTATTCCGGCACATAAACGATAGCTGTACGCGAAATGAACCGCTTTAATTGGTTTGGCGTTCGTGGGATTTGCAATCAGGTCTGCTTTGGTATAAAGATCAATTTCATCTAATCTTCTCAAACCTTTTGTGTTATTATATTCACCGTTTTCACCTGAAACCGCCTTGGAATCCAACCGGTCATTCTTAATTTTAAAAACGGCAATCATGGTTTTTGATTCTACGGAATTCATATACCATACTTCTTTCTTTCCATATAAGTACGTTCCTTTATCATCACGGCTATAAGTCTTCAGGCCTTCATTGTAATTTGCCATATTTTTCTGAAAAGGCGCTCTCCAGTCGTAGTAATTATTATCAGGCCCGTATACCCTCGTATAGTTAAACTTAACTGCATCGCCAATATCGTCAGGTGTAATGCCATCGCCGGTAACATCGACATAATCGGGCGATAGTACGCCAGTCAATAAAAAATCATGAGCATATCCGGGCATACTGTCCTGGGTATAATAATTATCTTTGCCTTTATTATTTCCTGTCGAATTATCGCCTGGGTAATAATTACCATTATAAATACCGGAAGGCACATAATTTACCAACCCGTTATTTATATTTCCCGCGTTAGTTTCTTTAGCGACTGAAAAAGTCACATCCTTTTGTTCTACGTTATAGGTGGGCAGCCCATATATGTACCTTCTTCCATCAGCATTGGTTACATCAATTTCTGAGAGATGGTGCTTTTTATGAATAGCGTCTACACGGGGCAGTACCTTAAAAGTATCTGAACAATTGCCAAGTGGGATCGTATTTTCTTTATAGGATTTTATTGTTTTATCGAGGCCGTACGAACTTGCTTCCTGGGCGGTTAAATAAGTGATCACCTGGGTTCTTTTATCACGTTGCGCCTTAAGCGGGGCAGCATTTATTGCAATTTCCCCGACGGGCTTGGTATTTTTAACAAGCGTAAATGCATTTAAGGCTGCGATATTAGATTTGTCGCCGCCCAGCTTAATACGCATAAGGGTATCATCTCCTACCGAATGATAATAGGCCTGCGTATTACTTGTTTTTTCGCCGGGATTGCGGAAATAGACTTCCTGGAAATTACTGTCGCTTTTTTGAAATTGGATGTATTTATTAATTGCAGTATTACTTCTATTTTCCCAACCGTTTGTTTTAGTATTTGCGATAACAGGGATAAAGTCGACGCCAAGATGAAAAATTGTACCAAAACCCAAATCGACAGAGGCATTGTAATTCGCACTCTTGGTACGCATCTGGTGATCTTTCACATAACCTATCTCTCCGCGGTATGGCCGGAATGAGCCACCCGTACCCTCTCCCGATATGCAATATGAATCATAAGTATATTGAGGGATCGCAATCATTGGCGAAGTGTTGGCGTTAAACTGGGTTTCCTTTTCCCGGTTTACATCCAATAAGGCGTTAGGCTGGTTGTTAGCAAGACTATAATACAAATAACCAAAAGCCGGCAATGATTGTCTTACATCTGCAGGCTTTATCTCTTGTTGGCTCACATAGCCATTGGCGTATAGGTTGGGATGACCGAGCCCTTTTTCACCACCTATTTTAAGCGTAAAAGCATATTGAGTGCTTGTGTAAGGCATGCTAATAGTTGGTGTGTAAGACGGCACGGCAAAGGATATGGCGACACTTACTGGTACGCCGCTTACGGCAGCTTTTGTGAAATTAGTTTCTTTAGTCTTATCGCTATAGTCACTCCTTACCTCGGTACTTAATTGAAGTGCGGATATGCCGGTGCGTGAGTTGAAATTTGTAGATAGACTGGCTTTGCCACTAATAGCCTGATCTTCTTTGCCAAGACTCACGGACAGGCTTGGACTTACATTGAGCCCTGTTTGTGAATTGTTAGTTAGAGAAAGTCCTCCTGTAAATGCACCATCGCCTTTAGCGCCTGAGTTTATTGATGCGTTAATGCCTGTTTCCACGCCCCATCCGTTATAGTTATTATTAAAAACACCGATACTGGCGCCAACCCTAAGAGGGCCTCCGAAGAGTTCAAAATCCCCTCCAACTGTAACTCCTGCTGTTTTGTTTGGCTTAACGTGTTGTGTTCTGGCGATGCTATCCTGGCCGTTAAAATCATCAGGAATGCCACGCATATTGCGGCTGATAGTGCCTGGGTTAACATTCCAGCCAAGGCCTACCCAACTCGCTTCCTGGTCCATGGAAATACCTCCTGTATAATGAATATTTACTGGATAACCGCCTACATCAAGTAATGGAATATTATAAGAAAAATCACCCGTAAACAAATCCACCATGTTCGAAGTATTTACACTCTGGAAGCTTTGCATCTCTGGCTGGCCGGGACCTCCAATGTCCGGCGTTAATTTTTTATATGTCTTATTTATGTTAAGGTTGGAAGATACCGTTGATAAATTACCGGTGCTGTCAGCAACTAATGCTGGTGAGGGAATTGATGAATATCTTTTTGTCGGAAAGAAATATTGGTTCCTATTTTTCCCTATAAAATAATGAATATCCGTGGAATAATTTGTTGCATTTGCACTAACTACCAATGGAAAGGCAAGCTCCAGGTAAAAAACTGCAAACAGTAACCAGGCGATGGGCTTTTTGTATTTTAGTGATAATTCATGAATCATAAAGAAGCTTTAATTTGAAATGCCTGAGTGACCTAAGTTCGTCTAGCCGTTAACGTTATGGAATTATTTATAATTCAGTTATCTGGTTTTAAATATTCAAATTTCATCCGCCATGTTTCATTCCTTGAATTGTGCACTTCCAACAAATAAATATGCTTGTCAATGAATAATGAATTATCAGTCAAATCCATTTGCACAAGATTCAAGCCTCTGACCAACTTCACAGAATCTAATCCGAAAACCAACGGCAATATCTTTGCACTGCTTATATCATATAACATTACATTCCATGCAGGTATCAGCGGTTTCATTGATATAAGCGAATTTTAATTTTCCTGCACATATCGAATACCCGCTCTCATCATTTTTTTTCAATCTTGTGAATGGCAAATCTCTCATGCCAATACTATCTACTGCAAATCCCTTTAAGGTAAAAACCCATGCCTCGCTTGCGCTTACCGGAGTTTCATTATTTTTTGCAACAACCTCCCATGCGTATTGTATTCCTGGTTGCAAAGCCGGCGCAGATGAAGGATACATCAAAGACGTACCCGATATATCATGCTGGTATAATATGGCAATATTCGATTGGATTGCATCGGCGGCTACTTGCCCGGAATCCATTTCTACAAGATAGAGATCGTACTGAAGATTGGTAAACAGGTTCAAGGGCGCCGGAGGCAACCAGGTAAATTGGGGAATGCCCGTACTGTCTATAGCCGTCTGGTCTTCCGGAAATATCAACCGGGGAGGACTGAGCGGTTCAATATTTATAGTATTACATTCTTGTGCAATTAATGCGTCAGAAAGAGAATCGGAATAAAAAGAATAACACACAAGAAAATTACCTGCGGGCAAAAATCCATTCTGTCCCGGATCAATATTATAAATACTGCTGAGCACATTGTATTGAATAGGCATTAATACAGTTGAATTAAGCATTCTGCTCCCCGGCGGAATTACAATAGGGGCAGATGAAGCACCCAATAACTGTTCACCGGTTTGATTATCTGTTATCATCATAGTAATGGAGACATTAATATTATTTTGATTGGTATTTGTCACAAGCAAATTCCAAAGCTGATCTTTTTGAATTACTCCGGACGGTGGCAATTGTGGATTAACTATTAACTGCGCCTGTGCCAGATAGCCTGGTATCAATAATAGTATCAAAAAATATTTTCTCATTGCATTTTATTAATTAAAATACCCTTGTAAAACCAATATTCATAAATTCGTTTTCAATCAATTTATTGCCAATTCCGGGCAAATAGCCTTTTCTCGCCCCAAACATTTAAAACACCGATCTTTGAGATGATTGTTTTTGCATTAATGTAATAGCCCAATTTATTTTCTTCTGTATTCAAATGATCCAGCTTAACTCCAAAGCCAATATGATGTATTTTTCTTAAAGACTTGCCCAAACCAGCTTCCATTACATCAAGTAAATACTGCGAGTTTTGGGTGTGCGAAATACTTACGTTGGCAGAGAACTTAGCAAATAATATGTTCTGGTTTATATAAAGATTTCGCGCATTATAATATACAAAGCCGCTATCCATGCTGCTGTTGTAAAATCGGTTATACATGGCTGTTGTTGAAGCCTTCACTGTACCCAGTTTATATGTGTGGTATACATTTAGATTCAATGCCTGGTAACGGCTTTCATACACCTGGCTGTTTATGATGGTATATTGGGATGAAGGAATATAACCAAGTGAAACAATAGGCCAGAATCGTTTGTTAAATGTTGCGGTAAACGTTGTAAATATTGTATTGCTGCTGTAGTTCTGTTGTATCAAAGGATTGGCATAATCATTTTTATGAATGCCTGCAGTAAAGTGCATCATCCCGGAAAATAAATATTGATCTGCTTTTAAATTCCAGGCATTTGTACTCGCGTTTGCTTTATAAGCATTGAAGCATTGGAAATTGATACCCTGGCGCTCGTAAAGCCCGTCAACTCTCGTACGCGTATGCGGAAAATAAGAATGTAGCTGAAGGGACCACGCTTTTGAATTATTATCCTTTAAAGAAAATCCTTTCTTCGACGAATCAATTAAAACTCCGGCTGATGGGGCTATTGATGATTGCGCAATCTCGGCGATAAGCTTTACATTTTTATTTATTACAAACTGCGATTCAACACTTATACCAAAAACAGAAACAGTATTGTTTTGCGCCTGCGATGAAAATATTTGCTTTTGGCCAGTATACCCGGTAAGTATGATATGGTTTCCTTCTCTTCTGCCCCAACCAAGCCTTGCTGCGGTTACATATTGTTTCGATGACCTGTATTTATTAAAAATAAAATCCCTCTCCCGAAAATTGATAAGACCGGCCACGACAGCCGCATATAAATTTTTATTATTGAACTCTGCATTTATCCCGTTCATACCAATATTCTTAACAGTAAGGTTTGTATAGTTTGGCATTATCTTCCCAATAGCAAGCGTTCGCACTGAATATAAAGCATTGGCTAATTTTTCAAATCGCTTGTCATGCAAACCGGCCTCATGTAAGGATTGTATGATAGTATGTGGCCCTCCAGGAAAATTAATATTCCTTTTAAATACCTGTTGGAGTTGTTGAATCTTTTTAGCGACCAGTATATACTTGTTCTTTAAAGAATCATAAGACTGTTCAGCTTTTTTCACTTCTTTTTGTTGCTTTTCATATGCTGTTATGAAAGTGGTAGCATTATTAATTATGGAATCTTTATACTTAGCCGAACCAGCCAATTCGTCTTTATTAATGATCGTTTCTTTACTTTGCAGGAATTTTTTTATAATGTCAGGGCGGTTTAGGTATCCAGCTAAATTACCGAGCACTTTTTGTTGTAATCCCATTCCGGCTTTTAGATCAGGATCCTGCAAATGATTGATTAGCTCATTAAAGTATTTCGCTAATCGTTCGGCTTGTAACCTGCGAAATTCAGGCGCATTGAATTCAATGCGAACATCTGTATAGTTTCTCAAATAAATAGAATTCGTCCTTCTTTCAAACACCGAAACCCGAAGCGGAAATTTTTGTGCTATAATACATTTGCATCTATGTTCGCGAGATGCTGGGCGACATTGGTAGCTAAAAATGGTGTATCCAAACCCGAGCGGTAAGCATAATTATAATTGATCAGCCCATTTTGTAAAACAATAAACGGCCTGCCTGGAGCTAATTGGTTTAGCAATTTTTTTGAAAGGCTATCCGGTGATGGCTTCTTTAATTCAGGCACTGGATTTTTAATTTTCGCAGTAATACCGGTTAATATGTATTCAATCCTTTTTTTGATTTTTCCAATAAACTGTCATGTGTAAGTAATAACGGAATATTTAATGCTCCGATAAGTGATTCAGTTTCAATGAATCTTTTACTTGCCCCATTACTTTTAACTCTGCTACTATAAAAAGTAATAGAAGTAATAAATAAGGCATAAAAAGGACAAGCCTATGGCATACGTTATGCAAAATGGATAGTTTTGATTTAGCGATTTGGGAAGCAGATTTGTCGAAGAAGTTG
>CAWDCB010000007.1:0-54200 GCA_963800635.1 uncultured Chitinophagaceae bacterium | reverse complement strand
TAGCTTAGACGGGACCTGTTTTGCATACTCGCCCGGACTGCAGATTATTTATATAAGGTTTAGATCAAATTCCTGACGACAACATTTGAAACTGAATGCTAAAAGTTTATTTATCTTGTTATATCATAACTGCCACACAGTAACCTGAAAAGGACTAATATGAATATTCAAAACATTTTGGCTCTACCCAATGGAGCAAGTTTTTATAGAGCGGATTTGCACATTCATTCCTTTGGCAGTTCGCATGATGTCAAAGATACAACGATGACTCCCCAAGAAATCGTGAAAACTGCTCTTGCAGAAAAATTAGAAATAATTGCTATTACAGATCATAATGATATTAGAAATGTTTCACAAACAATAGCAGCAGCTAAAGGACTAAAATTATTTGTTATTCCTGGTATTGAACTTTCGACGCCGCAGGGCCATCTCTTGTGCTATCTGCCGGATCTTGAATCACTAGAAAAATTCTTTGCGAAACTTAATATTGTAGATAGAAATCTTCCTACTTCAAGATGTCAAAATGCTATTCTGGATTGTCTAAATATTTTGAAAGACCTTTCTGGCTTCGCGGTTTTAGCACACATTGAGATAGCTAGCGGATTTGAGGCTGAGAACCCTAATAACTCGCCTCACAAAATTGATATTCTTTGTCATGAGTGTCTTTTAGGAATAGAATTGAAAAAAGCGGATACCATAGTTTGTTACTCACCATCAGATAATGATTCTGATCGATCAAATATAGGTCAAGAGAGAATTAAAAGGCTAGGCCTTGGCTCAAATCAATATTTAGCAAGAGTGTTGAACTCGGATGCTCATTCATTAAATGCTTTAGGAAAAAATGCTAGTGGTAACAAAAAAGTTACTCGAATTAAAATTGACAGCCCGTCATTCAGTGCCATAAAACTTGCTTTTGATGATAGTGATGCACGCATTAGAATTGAAGATCAAATTCCTAATAGTATCCCTCGTATTGTTGGTCTTCAATTAGACGGAGGCTTTCTAGATGGGCAAAAAATACATCTGAGCCCTAATTTGAATTGTATTGTTGGCGGAAGAGGAACAGGGAAATCGACGACATTCGAAGCCATTAAATGTCTCGTCGGAAAACATAGTGAGAGTGGTGTAATTGATTCGGAGGTTTGGCCAGGAAATGTTTATTTAGGATGGTGTGATCAAGCAGAACAATATCATACTCTTTCACGCCCTCTGGGCGGAAATATCTTCAATGTAAATGATCCTTGTAAATGGCCCATGTTCTTTTCACATTGAAAGTTACAGTCAAGGCGAAACAGAACGAATTAGTAAGGATGCTCAAGCTAATCCAAATGCCCTTTTATCTTATTTAGATCGTTTCGTCAGCGTAAAAGCTTTAGAAGAAGAGGAATTAGGAATAAGAGATCGATTACTAACATTACAAACTGAAATAGAGAAATCTCAAGCGAACGTAGATAAAATCCCGCAGTTTGAACAATCTCTAAAGATTACCCAGCAGCAACTAGAAGCGCTTGAAAAAGTCAAAGCAAAAGAGTTGATTGAATTAACACGGAAACTCGCCCACGAGCGTGGAATAAGAGATCAGGTTTCGATTAAAGTAGCTTCTCTAAAAAGAGAAGTAGAAAACACGGATGCAAAAAATCTGCTTTCTGAAATTAAGAACATTGCAATACCGGCTAACCTAACAATAGGAAAAGATGAATTGCAAAAAATTATTGATAAGGCTAAAGAATTTGAAGCTGAATTAGCGACTAAACAAACTTCTACAAAAACGGAGTTTGACAAACTGAATATTTCAATTCAAGGACAAATTTTATCATGGAAAGCAAAAGAAAACACCACCTTGGCAGCAATCGAGGAAAAGAAAAAGGAACTGCAGGCTAAGAATATATCATTTGATTTAATGTATATTCAGAAACTTGCAGATGATGAGGCTAACGGAAAAACAAATTTAGCAAACTTAAATTTATGGGTGCCTCATTTGCAAGGTCAAAAGAAATTATATTCTGATACGGTAAAGAAACGCTGGGAAATTAGAGACAAAATAGCTATGGCCCGATCCGCCTTTGCAAGAGAGGCTTCCAATACTTTAAAATCTGTTCTAACTGACTTAACTGTTTCACTTAAATACCATCACGATTGCTATTCGCCTACAGCAGAGGAATTAATAAAAAGTGCTCTCTTATGGCGCACTACGCAGGTACAACGAGCAAATCTAATAGTTACACAATTATCTGTACCCAAGTTGTTACAAGCAGTAGAGCGTAAGGATCATACATTGATTATGAGCGTTACTACGCCAGAAGGAACTCCAATTTTTGATAAAGCAGCTGCTGAAAATATTATCGCCCAATTATCTATACCTCAAAATAGATTTGCATTAGATAGATGCGAGGTTTTTGATTTACCCAAACTGGTAATTACGAAGAAGGTTCGTGACACCGCGGGAAAAGTTTCATTCCCGCAAAGAGATTTTTCAAAACTTTCTCTCGGTCAACAGCAATCTGTATTATTATCCCTAATGCTGTCCTCAAAAAGCAATGCTCCCTTAATAATTGATCAACCGGAAGATAACTTAGATGGTGAATTTATTTATCACAGCCTAGTACCTGTTTTGAGACTTGCAAAGGAAAGAAGGCAGATAATTATAGTAACCCATAATGCCAATATTGCTGTGTTGGGAGATGCGGAACAAATTATCGTGCTGAAAAGTACGAATGATAAAAGTATGATAGTATCAAGAGGCTCGATAGATGAACCGGGAACTCGAGATATTGCATGCAGTATTTTAGAAGGTGCTAAAGAAGCTTTTCAGAGACGAGCAAAAATTTACGGAATCGGGTGAATTAATATTTCGTTTTTGGTATTTTACTTTACAAATTACTTTTTGGATGTCGGCTAAAATAATTGGAGAAAGTTCGTAAGGCAAAAAATAGTCTCAACTAACCATATCTTCGATGCGCGCTGTACGACGATTATAACCGTTTCCTGAAATTGCGGTTGTCCAGGCTTTGGATGAATGCGTTTATCAGAAGGGCCTTGGTTCCTGCTCTCGAATGAAATTATTAAGGGAGTATCTAAATACCGCCATCTGATAAATGATTGTTTAGATTATCTAAAAATTTATTAAATTAATTATAAAAAACTATGGATGATATTAGTTGGTTAAGCGAACCACCAAAAAAGTCAGGTAAATATTTAGTCAGCCTTCATCAGCATAAAGCAAGTGGCGTGCATGTTTCTAATTGCGTGTCAAACTAGATGACAGCGAGACAAAATGGTATCGATATGATCCCATTAGTGATAATGGCATATTTGGACTTAACTAATAGATAACCAAAATTTAATTTTTTAAATCAACTTTTAGTTGCTATGATCGGTACAGGGCAATCCTAAGCCAGTCAAAAAGAAAGTAAAAAGAAATAAAAGTTTATATGAACAAAATTGAAAAAAAAGATCAGTTTAAAAAACTTGCTGATGAATTTTTGAGTACAACTGATATAGATACATTAATTGATTTACAATCTAAGATTATAACGGAAATAGCTCTATGTGGCTACGAGGGTAACCTAAATATTGCGTTAACAAGTATTCAGGAATGGTCGAGAGATTTGTTGAATTATATATTAGCTGTAAAAACACATACATTAAATCCAGATTTAATAGACTTCACGAGACTTTCTTTGGCGGGATTAATAAATTTAGTAGATATATCAATTTTGCCCGATTAATTTTTTTAGTTGGCTTTAGTATTCCGTTTTTTGGAATATCGTGGCAGCCTGAAGAATCAGAAGTCAAAATCGCAAAACGAGTAATTACAGCCAGAGGATAGACAAGTTTTATATTCTCCTTATGAAGTTGAACTTCCAAGGTATTGTATTAGTTCAGTACTACAAATTAGAAAGCTTTTGACAGGCGAAATTGCTAAAGTTTCTCAAAAAAGACATTGTATAATGACTTACAAATTTTAAGAGCATCATGTAGGATGTTTCTAAATGATATTCAACCCATGAGAAAGATTTAGACAGCTATCAAAGCTTTTCATCTGTTAGCGGCTGGATATTCCTGACAGCATTAGGGCAGCTTAAAGGAGTATTTGGAATTGGCATTTCTATAATTGCCATTTCGTATGGAGTGGATATTACGGAAGAGTTAATAGCGATTATTCCAATTATGGAGGATGACAATAAATTATTAAAGGATCGAATGGAACATAGTTAAATAGATTAAGTGCATCCAAAAACTTGCTATCGCTAGGATTTGTTGTAGACTATAAAAAATTATGGACAGGTCGCGCATTATATCATAAATTAGCAATATAGACCGAAATTCAAATGAACGTTTCGACCTATACAAAACTGAATAAGGATAATATGACAGATATAGATCACGCAAGAGCAAGGTTTGAAGATTATAAGAATAAATTTGCGCATTATAAAGTTTTGTCATTAACCGAATCTGACACTCGATCTAAGCTTCTGGACATAATATTAGAAGAAATTTTAGGTTGGGAAGAAGATAATATTGATAGAGAAGGATACGTAAGAGTGGGTTATTACGATTACAAAATCGGTATTCCAGGATTTAAATTTGTAATTGAAGCAAAAAAAACTTTAACCGCTTTTGCAATTCCTACAAAGAATAATGTTGCAACATTGGGAACTCTAAAAAAAGGCAATGAGAGTGTAGTTAAACAAATTAGGGATTATTTAGGTGAAGTAGGATTGCAATATGGAGTTATAACCAATGGGCATCAATTTTTTATTGCAAAGTTTATTAATACTGATGGAACTGATTGGAACAAAAACAAAGCGGTAATCTTTGATGGGCTTGATGATATTCAAGACAGATTCATAGAATTTTATAATGTGCTATCAAAAGTCTCTATTATAGAAAATGGAACCTTTAATTTTCTTAATGAGGCCCAATCATTTTCGAAAAGTGTCTTATTATCAATTCATGATAGAGACGGTGAATTAATTCGCAATTCATTAAGCTCTAATCTGGTTCCCGTTTTGAACGGCATATTTGGTGAGATTTATAAGTATGAAGTTTTAGATAATGAGGAACTCATAAAAGAATGTTTTGTAGAGAATGAAGAGATCAAAAAAAACAAATCTGAAATAGAAAAGATATTTGACGACCTGCCGCCTATTTTGAGTGAAGTAATTCCAGTTAGAAATACGCAAAATACTTTGGGATCTATCAAGAGCGAAATTGAAGAACATCCGATTTCATTAAAAGAAATAGAGCCGCCTAAACCTATAATTATCATTGGTTCAAAAGGTGCAGGCAAAACAACTTTTATCAATTATCTGTTCAAAATTTCTCTAAGCGAAGATTTTAGAAAAGAAAGACCTTATGTTTATTTAGATTTTAGAAAGTACAATGAGTTAGATTTTCAACAAAACTTACTTTTAATATATAAGGATATTTTGGAATTAATCTATGAAAAATATGAGCAATATGAATTGCATTCAAGAAGGGTCTTAATAAGAGTTTATTATAAAGAAATTAAAAGAAATGATGAAAATCTATGGCAATGGAATAAAGCAAATAATGAAAGCATTTATAATGAACAGCTTAGCTTATTTCTTAAAGAAAAGATAGAATCTTATGAATACCATTTAGTTGCATTATCGGAATACATGATAAGAGAAAGAAGACAAAGATTATGTGTCATACTGGATAATGCTGACCAATTTGACGAAGAAACTCAAAGTAAGGCATTTTTGTTTGGTAGTAGTCTTTCTCGAAAAGCGAAATGTGCAATTATCATTTCATTGAGGGAAGGTTATTATTATAGATGGAGGTATAAACCACCTTTTGACGCCTTTTCAAGTAATGTTTATCATATATCGGCATCGTCATATAAGGAAATATTGCAAAAGCGAATTGATTATGCCCTAAAACATGTAAATATCTCGGGGACTACAAAAGGATCATGGGGGCCTGGTGAAGCTGAAATCAATAATGAATCAGTCAAAAGTTTTCTGTTATCAGTAAAGGGCTCACTTTTTGGAGTTCAGAACTCAGGGATGTTGCGTTTTTTACATGAAACAACATTTCCAAATATTCGCGAAGGACTGGAAATTTTCAAGCACTTTTTATTGTCTGGCCATACAGATGTAGCCAAATACATTCTTAGGGCTCAAAGTAATCCTAATAGTGTTAGTGCTATTCCTATGTGGGAGTTCGTGAAGGCTATTGCTTTAGATAATCGTAAATACTATAATCATAATTATAGTATTGTTTATAATTTATTTAGCCCTGTGGATGGTAGTACAAATCATTTTCTTAAAATAAAACTGCTAAAATTTCTTTATATTAAGATTGAGCAAGAGAATTTTTCAGAAAGAGCGATTTCTCTTAATGAAATAAAAAATGTTTTTACAAATGCTGGGTATAAAGAAATCATAATATTAAAAGAGCTTGACGATTTATTTAATAACAGACTGATTGACACAAGTACTAACTTATCAGACGTAGACTATATAAAAAAAACTGTGGAACAGCATAATATTTACATTTCACTTAAAGGTTATTATTATTTAACAGAATTGAAAAATAGATTCCATTATCTTGATTTGATTTCACAGGACACAGAAATATTTGACTCGGAATATTATTCAGCCCTACGACAAATTTTTCCTAATGCGGACGATAAGGGTTTCAGGATGATAGAAGCAAGAAAAAAATACACTTTAAAATTTATGGAATACTTAGAACAACAAGAGAGTAAGGAAACAATAGAAAGTAAGGCAATTGCCAAGAATATTTGTAAAGAAATATTTGACAACGGATTAACCAAGGACATTGAACTTTTAAGAATACAATAAGATTTTCTTTTTCAGGGGATGAACGCTTTGTTCAGAAGGAATATTATCATCATCACTATTTTGGACTAAGCGCAAAAAGTAAGCTCACTTTAGGTTTTAGGTTATTAATGTACCTCATTTGGACCTTTAAAATTGAAACCCTTTGCTGTAGTGGCTTGTCACTTTTTTGTATCGTTTTGCAAGCATTTGATTAATTCAAGCTTCAATTTTTTTATAAGAATTATTCTTTTAGTTTTGTACAACAAGTTCTTTCACTATTGATTTTAATCCATCGCGGCGAGCACAAAGGTGAGCAACGTTTTAGAATGATTTCTAAAGGCTTTATTTACAACGAATTCCACATATTATTATGACCTCTGCGGGGTCACTTACTTATTCGTCGGTTTATTTTTTAAAGTGTCTTTCTACTTCATGCCTGTAGCTTCTGCTGATAGGTAATTCATATTTCCCTATTTGGACAAATTCGTTTGTAAAGGAATCAACTTTTGCCTTTGCTATTATAAAGGAGCGATGTATGCGTATAAATGAAGGCGGAAGATTTTCTTCAATCATTGATATGGGATACTTGGTTATAATGGTTTTATCTATTGTAACCACTTTTATATAATTTTTCAGGCTTTCAATAAACAGCAGATCAGCATAGTTTACTTTAATGTTTTTCCTGTCAGCACGCAGGTAAAGAAAGTTCGTTTCCATTTCTTTGGCCTGGTTACTGTCTGTCACACTATTATCCGGGACTGAAAGATTCAGTTTCATCACTTTATTTACAGCTTTCAGAAACCTTTCAAATGAAATGGGCTTTAACAGGTAATCTACGGCGTCCAGATCAAAGCCTTCTAAAGCAAACTTTCTAAAAGCTGTTGTAAATATCACTTTGGGAGGATCAGGTAAGCTTCTCATAAAATCTGTGCCTAATATATGAGGCATTTGTATATCCAGGAATAAAAGGTCAACGGCATTATCCTGTAGCAGTGAAAGCGCATCTACCGCATTGGCACACGTACCTTTAAGATCCAGGACAGGCAATGAATTTATATATTTTTGTATAAGCTTTAACGCCGGTGGCTCATCGTCCACTGCTATACAGCGTATCCGTTTACGGTTTTGCAACGTGAGATTATTAAGGTTACAAATTTTTATTTTAAAATAATATATCTTTTATTCCAAAGGTATTTGCATATTTACTGTAAAAGAATTGGGTGTCGACTCAATATTAAGATAATGATTTTTGGGGTGCAGTAAGGCAAGTCTTTTTTCTACGTTATTTAAACCAATACCGGCGCTTTTAATTATTTCTTCATTGGCTGGTTTATTATTTGCCAGGGTAAAATGAAGCATATCGCTATCTATTTGTAAAAACAACTTTATCCATGGGCCTTTAAGCATTTTGCTTGTTCCGTGTTTAAAACTGTTTTCAATAAAAGGGATCATCAGCAATGGTGCAATCATTTTATTACTGTGATTACCCGTTATTTTTAGTTCAACATCAAGATTATCATAGCGAACCTTTTCCAGCTCAAAATAATCATTAATCATGCTTATTTCCCTGCTCAGCGGCACGACAGGCACATTGCATTCATTAATCATATAGTACAGTAAATTCTCGAGCTTTCCAATAAGATTTTTGGCTTTTACCGGTTCGGAAAGTATAAAAAAATAAATATTGTTTAAAGTGTTAAATAAAAAATGGGGATGTATTTGGGCTTTTAATAATTGTAGTTCGGCATTGCTGTTTTCTCTTGCAAGTATCTTGTTTTCATTTTGCTTAAGATACCAGTCTTTTATTTTTTTCAAAGACAATAATGATAAACAAATAAGCGGAGGATTACCTAAAATTCGCAGACTGGTAGTTTTGAAAAATGCAAACGAGCTTACGTTTAAAAGGCCCACAGCACTGGTCATTCGCCGGTTTATCTCAAAATTGAATATCGATAATGCAAACATGCGATAAATAAAACCAGCAAGTAAACAGTAAAATGAAAATATTTCCTTTTTACAAAAAATTTTGGAATCAAAGTAATACACTACGGAGTAAGAAGCCGTAACATTAACAAGAACGCCCCACAGCAATGCCCCAACTACAAGAGATAAAATATTTTCAAAGAAATGACTGCGCGGATAAAAAAAGCTTATCCGGATAAAATGATACAAAAAAACAGCCAGCCAAAATGCGAAATGACGTTTAAGCCGGTAGTTCCATTTCTTAGAAAATATAAAATTATAAAAGTTCATGTATTTCGTCTTTTATAATTGGCTCATCCTTTGGGTTTATTTTATGCACCGGTAAGCTTATTTTAATGGTCATGCTCTCTTCGTCACTGGTTATTGTAAGCTGGTGTACACCAGGATTAATGGAATGTAGTTGTTTTTCAAGGTTAACAAATTGCTGTTTTACCTCCAGGGGATCGTGCGACTTTTTTAAAAAATGATTACACGTTAGGTGATAATCCAGGCGCCTGTCCCAAACCGTTATAAGCAATTTCAGGAAAGGAAGCTTTTGGGTGTTTTTTAAAATGAAGTCAAATGCATTCTCAATAAATGAAAATAATAAAAGAGGAAAAATATATTTTCCTGACACAACCCCTGAAATATTCATTTCAATATGAAGCTTGCTACCCCTGCTTTTTTTTTGCAGTTCAACATAGCGTTTTATTATTTCAATTTCTTTTTCGAGCAAAACCCATTCGCGATTGCTTTCGTATAAAATGTAGCTCAGTAAATCGGATAATTGAAGAATAAGTTCCGAAGCCAGTAAAGGCTGTAAGGCGATATTTTTTTTAATAGCATGTAATGAGTAAAATAGAAAACGCGGGTGAAGTTGCGTCTTAAGTAATTGCAGTTCCCTTGTAATTTTTTCTTTGGCAAGGCGCTCATTCTCTTTCTGTTCAAGATACCAGTTTTTGGCAATTTTAATTCCTCCCTGAAATTCCGAGAATAGTTAATGGTAAAAATAATCCGTTAACTATTGCATTGTATTTATCGATATTGAATGTTATTTGTTTAAAAGGTATATGTGCTTCAATGTGTATACTCAATGCCCCGGATAGCGAGCAAGCGACAAAATCAATCATAACCAGGCCTGCAGTCCATAAAACGAAAATATTATACCTGTTTCGGAAAAAGTAAGCAGGCAGTATCCTGTTCATAAAAGTATAAGCCGATACTATATAGATAGGGAAAAAGTACAGTGAGTAGAATGCACTTTCAATAAAGCTGCGTGATTTGATTGCTTCATTAGCGCCGCCTGCTATCAGATTTTGAATGATAAAATGCAATGCTAATATCAGCCAGAAAAGTAAATGCCGGTATATACGTTTTGAAGGTTTATTCGAGAATATAAAGTCGTATCCTGTCATGAAACAATTTGCGTATAAAGATAATTATCAAAGCATAGCAATTTGAATATTTTTAACCGAAGTAACCTTCTGGAACACAGATGTCATTCGTCCACTGAAACATGCTATATATTGGCTACGAATGAAAAGTGTTGATGTAATAGTGTTGTTAGTGTAAATGATAAGAAAAGTTTACCTGTACTACATAGTTTTGGCTCATAAAATTGATTTATATGAAAAAAATTCTTTACGCAATTATTTTAATAGCTGCTTCAATTGCTTCAAAAGCACAAACAAAAAGCATGGATAGGAAAAAGAAGTTCAATTTTATGCAACACTTTCATCAAACACAAAATTTAAATAACCAAAACCAAAAGTTTGGATTAAAAATAAATCCTTATTGGCAGGATGTGAATGCACCGCACACATACAATAGTTATTATGCAAAATGTAAAAGTACCTGCTTACAATTGCGTATGGGCAACTGTTAATTACGATTCTTTAAATTATAATGCAAATAGATTTTTGCGCACAGCCGATGGTGGCAAAACATGGCGGTATGATTCAGTAGATGCGCCGGCGGGATGGGGATTAATCAGCCTTGCACCAATTGATGGCAATACCTGTTATGCGGCTATGTATAATGCTAATGTGTTTCTTGGTGGTGGCATTTTTAAGACTATAAATGGTGGCGCTACGTGGAAACAGCTTGAACCGGGTAAACTTTTTGGTTCAACTTCCTTCCCTGAGTTTGTGTATTTCTTTGATGCGCAGCGTGGTATTGCAGTTGGTGATAACAATGGCGATACCTCGATTCTTGAGATTTACACAACCATGACGCAGGCAAAAACTGGCATCGTGTTCCAAAACGAAACATTCCTCCAACTATTGGATCAGCTTATAGTAATTCCGGTAGTGCGTATGCAGTTTATAAAAATAAGTTTTGGTTTAGAGGATCTGATAGTTACGGTAATAGTTATACGTATCGCTCTGACGATTTTGGTAACCACTGGCAATTATTTCCATTATCAACGCTGATCTATGATTTTGTATTTACAGACAAGTGGAATGGTTTAGGCGTTTCGTTTGATTATGGCGTTGGATCTCATGAAGTAGTGACACATGATGGTGGCAAAACATGGAAAAATAAAAATTTTACCGGCTACCTTATGGGTGGATGGGTTACACAAATTCCCAATACACACACGCTTGTTTCAACACTGCCCGGTCCTGGCCTCATACCTGTATATGGTTCTTCCTACAGTAACGATTATGGTGCAACGTGGAATCTTATTGATTCAGGTATAAATGCGCAGCATACCGAAGCACACTTCCTGAATGCTTTTCATGGCTGGACCGGCAGGGCTCAGTCAGCAGACCCCGAGGGCGGAACCTATAAATGGAAGCTACACATTTCGTTAGATAATAATGCTATTTCAGCAACAGATAATAGGGAAGATATTATATCAGACACAAAAAATAATTTAAGCAATCATCTCTACGGTTATATCCTAATCCTGCGAAAGATGTTAGTGACGATTCATGGTTTAAGCCTCAGCTAAAACAACACTTTCATTATTTAATAAATCCGGAACGCTTATTCAACAGGTCAAATGTAAATAAGAGAATATTACATTCAACTTACAAAATTTAGCAGCAGGTAGTTATTATATAAAGATTCAATCGGAGGAAAAAAATAACATACATAAAATTTGTGAAACAATAATAAAATAAATGAAACAGTCAATTTTTATTTTTCTAACCTCTTTTACTTCTTTTTTCAATGCATTTAGTCAGTCAAAAAATATTGATACGGATGCAAAACAAAAAGTTATACAGGCAGACAAAGATTGCAATGATGCAGTATTAGCAGGTAATACAAAGGCGATAAACACGTTGTTTGCCGATAATTTCAAAGACTATTTTGGTAACCAGGTAGTGAATAAAGATTCTTTATTAAAGGATTATACAAAACCTACAACAGAATTTACTATAAAAAATATTAAAACAGATGCAACAATATATGGCAATGCAGCAGTAGCGCATGGTGTGCGGGAAGAAAATTATTCAGGCTATAATAAGCCAGTGTATGTTCAGTTTACAGATATGTTTGTTCAGAAGAAAAATATGTGGCAAATTGTTGCTTCGCAGGAAAATGTTATTCCGGTATGGGAAGTTCGAAATCTTGATGATAGTGAGTTCGAAGTAATAGCTGCTAAAAACTGTGAAACAGAATCAACGTTAAAATCGTTAAACAGCAATATACCCACATTCTTAAGATTTAAAAACAATACTTCAGGTAATATAACTGTTTATTGGATTGATTTTTTGGGACAAAGAGATACAACCGCAGAGCAAGTATTTCAACTTGCTCCGGGGAAATCTCAAGACATACATACATATTTTACACATCCCTTTATTGTTATTGATTCAAATGGTAAATGTCGCGGTATTTATCAAACTACATTAAATCCTTCAATGGCAATAATTAAGGATTGATATAATAATATTTTTTTCACTTTTAAAACAAACATTTATGAAAAGAAAAATTGTATTCTTCTCCGCATTAATTGCAGGTGGTATTATTGCACTGCAGGGATGCAAAAAAATCGAATCCCCACCAGTATGCGGGGGCAACCACAGCACAACAGTTACCACACAAAAAGTTTTTGCTACCGGATTAAATGATCCGCGGGGCCTGCACTTTGGCCCTGATGGATACCTTTATGTTGCGGAAGGCGGTACCGGCGGAACACATTCATCTACCGGGTGTATGCAGGTACCTGGTGGCCCCGGCGGCCCTGGCCCTGATATGGGCAATGATTCTACCAGCCGCATTTCCAGGATAGACTGGCAAGGCACACGCACTACTTATGTTGATTATCTCCCATCAAGCGTCACCAGCCCTGAATCAGGCAGTGGTATTTCAGGCGTGGCTGATGTAGCATTTATTGGCAACGATATGTATGCAATTTTGGGCGGTGCCGGTTGTTCGCATGGTGTGCCAAACATACCTAATGGTGTTATAAAAGTTAATGCCAACAGATCCTGGTCGCTTATTGCTAATCTTAGTCAATACCAAATGACTCACCCCGTTAAAAATCCCAATCCCGCTGACTTTGAGCCAGATGGAACCTGGTGGAGCATGATCAATGTAAAAAACAATTTCTATGCTGTAGAGCCTAATCATGGTGAACTTGACAAGATCACTCCGGAAGGGCATATTAGCCGTGTAGTTGATATTTCTGCTGCTGTAGGTCATATTGTTCCTACTGCACTGGTAAGTCATGGTGGAAACTTTTATGTGGGTAACCTGAGCGTTTTCCCTATAGTGCAGGGAAGTGCCAGCGTTTATAAAATTACCCCTGAAGGGAAAGTCAGCACCTTTGCTACAGGGTTTGAAACCATCCTTGGCTTAGCTTTCGATGCTAATAACAGGTTATACGTGCTTGAATCCACGGCAGGCCAGAGTTCACTTACGCCTGGCTTTGGTGATATAGTAAGAATAGATCCTTCCGGTGCAAAAACTGTTATAACATCCGGACTTCATTTACCTACGGCAATAACTTTCGGACCTGATGGTAAATTGTATGTATCTGATTGGGGAATTGGTCCTCCGGGCTTAGGACAAATTATCCAGGTAAGTTTTAAGTGCGAATATGTTGCCGGTGATAAAGACGCTGCTTTAAACTGAAGTAAGTAATCGAATATTTATAAATTGTTTTAGGTTTTATCAGATCAGTTATACATAGTTAAAAGGCCCTGGTTTTCCAGGAGCCTTTTAAAATATAAAAGGCCGGGAATCTTGTTAAAACATTTATATGTAGATAAATTTGTTAGATGAAAATGAAACAACAACGACTTAATTATATTGTGTCACCCAAATTATGAATATGAAAAAACTAATCGTTGTATCATGCCTTTTTTTATTTTTTACTGCCTATGCGCAGGCACAGGGATGCGTAGCTATTCGTAACCTCACCGGCTTTGGGCAATTTGCCCAATTGGGCTATAAGCAAACAACCGACAAATGGAGCCTGGATATAGACAACAGGTATTTCAAGGCTTACAGAGTTTTAGAGGGAGCAAAAAATATTACACCTGCTGATCTGAGCAGCGGCCTTACCTTGTATGAATATACAATGAACCTGGAACTAAGCAGGGTAATGGATAAAGGATGGGAGGTAAGCCTGGATATGCCTGTTTCTGCCAATGAAAGTAAAGGAGCATTGGAACATGCATCCGGAGACGTTCATTCCACTCATGCCTATGGTTTGGGAGATATTCGTTTTACTGTTTACAAATGGCTTCTTAATACGGAAGTATCTCATAAAGGCAATATACAGTTTGGCCTTGGTATTAAGTTTCCAACGGGAAATTATCAAACTGAAGATTATTTCTATACCAGTGCCACCGACAAATCGTATAAAGAGCTGGCACCTGTAAATGTAGCAATACAGCTGGGCGATGGCGGAACAGGTATTGTAACACAATTAAACGCTTTTTATATTTTTAATAAGGTTGTTGGCCTTTACGAAAACTTTTTTTATCTTATTAGTCCAAAAGATGTAAATGGTGTTGCCAGTTGGCCTCCCGGCCTTCTTCCGCCAGATGCAGTTACTTTATTCCATGAAACAACTTATGATGTAAACAGTGTTCCGGATAATTACTCGCTCAGGGGCGGAGCCAATTTTACATTTAACAGGCTTGTAGCGGTAGCAGGATTGCGTTATGAGGGAGCCCCGGCCCATGATCTTGTCGGGCAAAATGATGGCTTGCGCAGAGTGGGTCATATTTTTTCCGCAGAGCCTGGTGTTAACTATAAGTTTAAAAAGTCTTTTTTATATGGCTATGTTACATTGCCTGTAGATCGGCGGACCATTGAAACTGTTGAAGATAAAAGGCAAACTGCTATAACAGGAATGTATACCATTACACCGGGCCACTTTGCAAACTATATTGTCTACGCAGGATATTCTTTTACTTTTTAAAATATTAATGTGACAATCTCGTATATGAATGTCATTCGATTTGTGTTCCACTGTATATTTATTACTAGAAAAACTTTTTACAATCGTTCCTTTGTCCAGGTGAAATGTTGTTACTCACAGGTAGATAAGAACTTCTCCTTTCATATAATTCTGTGACTTTTTTTAAGTAGAAAAGCAAACCAGCTTTTAGTACCATTTTTATTAGATTATTGGTTAGCGCCTGGGAATTAAGCAGCCAATAGACCACATAATAACTTCAAATCTTCCAATAAATAGTTCAAGTTTTGTATCTATGGGGTCACAAGCTTGATACAGTTAGAACCGGGAATGATTTGTATCGATTTTTTCTGCCTTAAACTCCGCAGTATTTTTGAAAAACAGGATAATCAAGCCCTGCCGGCGGAATTCGGTTTATAAATTAATTACTTCTTTTCTTTCGACGATTTTATTTATTCGTTCGTCGGTTATGTCAGGCAACAGATAAAACATGCATCAACTTTGATGACAATTGTTATCTGGGTTTTTGATTATGGAATTTAAATTAGGCGCAAGACGCTGATGCTTTGCAAAAAAGCTGGCTTTGGCGCTGTGCCGGGAGCCATAGCAACACCTCCACCTTAATATTCGTTTTGATGCACATTATGAGGTGGCTCAGGGGGAAATATAGACATATGAAAACAAAAGTATCAATTCTTAAAGTAATAACACCGTTGTTGATGCTCTTATGTTCATGCAATAACGAGCCTTCAAATCTTATTTTTAATGGAAGCGCAGAAGTGCCAGGTTATGATAGCGTTCCAAAAGGCTGGCAAAATATAGATGGAAACTGGACTTCAGCAAAGCTTGATAGTGCAAATGATATTGTTACACCTGCACAAAGCGGCAACCATTTCTTTTTTGGTCACACAGGCGCCGTTTGTATTTTACAACAGGATGTAGATGTTTCAAAATATGCAAAAAAGATCGATGAGAAAAAGCAAAAATTTATTTTAAGCGGGTTCGAGCGAACCTTAGACCAGGGAAATTTATCTGACCAGGGAATGTTGAAAGAAGCATGTTTGGATGCATCAAAAAAAATTATGCTTTTCAGCGATTCTACTGATACAGTAATGTCTAAAACCAAATGGCAACCAATTGCAGATACCTTTCCAGCGCCGCCATTAACACGTTTTATAAGAATTCAGTTAATTGCTTTTAGACATGTGGGCAATGATAATGATGGATACTTTGATAACATCAGTTTGGTTGCAGTTCCTTCTTCAAACTATATTTTAATCATCATAGTAATTATTGCGGTAATAGCGGCCGGTGCTGTTGTTTATTTCCAAAAAAAGAAAACACAATAACAGCTTGTTTAGAAAAAGTAATTCTTATCATAAAATATAAACAATGAAACATTTAATTCTTTTGACAACACTATTCATTATGGCAACATCAACATCGTGCAATAACAATAACGCGAGTGCAGCGGGTAATAAAGGAAATGCTGCCGCGGATAATACAAGCCCATCTTCCTCATCAGGCAATGCAGTTTTTTCTTACAACTTAGACGGCACAAAAATTTCAGGCGGCGAAGTAGATGAGCTGATGATGAATAATACGGCTTTTGTAACAAAATCTGATAAGGGCAACAAGCTATCATTTTTTCTAAACGATGCTTATAAAGACAATACAGAAACATTTTCTCATTCGTTGCGATTTGCAATGCCTGGTAAAACGGGCGATGTAACATTAACTCCCGATGAAGATAATTTTAATGTGGAATTATTTTTAGCTACCGGTGAAGAGGGAAAGTACATTTTGTATGCTAACCAGGCTTTCAATATTACTGTTACTAGTCTCTCATCTGCACGTGTGTCGGGCACTTTTTCAGGAAAGATGAAATTAGTTGAAAGCACCGGTGCGGGCAAAAATGAATTTACAATAACTGATGGAAAGTTTGATATACCAATTCGCAACAAATAATAGTTTTCCATCGAACAAATCAACATCTTGAAACAGTTATTTATATTTTGACAGCAATTATTCCATAAAACGTAGCATCAGTGCACGATATAAACTAACCTCCCATATTGCAATGGCATTATATAATACATCGCTGGCGGATGATTTTTATGGTGAATGCTCGTCCTGCATTGCAGATTGCGGATATTATATGAACACCTGTCGACACATATGAATCAATGTATTGATGAAGACGGGGAACAGTCTGACAAACCTACATAGACAGAAGTATGGCTACATAATGGCTGATTGCACCCCCAAGCACAAATAAATGCCAGACAGCATGGGTGTAATAGTACTTATCCCAAATATAAAAAAACACACCTATAGAATATAAACCTCCACCTATGAAAATGAAGATTAGCACGGAGACCGGTAAATCCTCAAAAAATCTTCTGCCGCCGGCTATCATGATCCATCCCATTAGCAAATAAATGATTGTAGAAGCAAGTTCAAACCTTCCCGTAAAACGCATCTTGAAAAAAATACCCAGGATGGTAAGGCCCCATAATACGGACAAGATGGTGATCCCGAAATTATTGTTCATGTATACCAGCAGGAGTGGTGTATAAGTTCCGGCGATAAGAAAATAAATGCTGATATGATCAAGAACTATGAAGATTTGTTTTACCGCTGTTTCCTGTGCAAAGTGATATACCGTTGAACAGGTAAAGAGTAATAAAAAACAAAAACCATAAATGCCAGAGCCCACAATCCCCGCGGTATTGTTATGAGCAGTAGCCAGGCCAATCAAAACGGGAAGCCCGCTAATGCCAAAAACCATTCCGATAGCAGACGTAAGGCCGTTGATGATCTCCTGTTTACGGGTGTATGTATTCATAAAAAAATTTCTCCACGCAATTTAATCATCATCATATAAAAAGTCCGCTTTTTACTAATCGCATTGGCTTATGATCTTTCACTTAACGAAAAACATAAAATTAAATGCACTAAAGTTGTGTTTACAATTAATGGGTAGCATCGTTATATTAATCTTAACGTAAAACTGACTTATTGTGATTAAATAACACGTGTTAAATACCCAATATATATAGCAAAAATAACTCTTCAAACACATGGCAGAACTACTTACTATTTTTGAATAAAAAAGTTTCAAACAAAGATGATGGAAGGTTGCAAAGGGGTAACTAAAATAAATATAACAACGAAAAACCTTTATATTTAATGTAATATGGCCAAAGCTCTTACTTGCAGATGATCATTTCATAATCAGAACGGGATTGAAACTCATTATTGAAAATTTCATGCCTCATAATAAAATTGACGAAGCAGATGATGGCAATTCATCCTTTGAAAAAGTAAAAAATAATAATTATGACTTGATGATACTGGATGTAAATATGCCAAATACAGATTCTTTTGTACTGGTAAGTAATATCCTTGCTTTAAAACCTGAATGAAAATTCTTATGTTTAGTATGAATGATGAAGAAGTATATGCAAGAAGATATTTAAAGATGGGTGTAATGGGATATATAAAAAAAGATGAACATGTAGACGAAATAAAAAAAGCTATTACTACGGTCTTAAATAATAAAAAATATATAAGCCCGGCTTAAGCCAGATATTGATTGAAGATCTGCACAGCAACCATTCTGAAAATCCTTTTGACAATTTATCACCACGTGAATTTGAAATTGTACAACATCTTATACGGGGTGAGTCTGTAGCCGAAATATGCCAAAAGCTTAATCTGCACCCTTCAACAGTAGGTACGCATAAAGCCAGAATTTTTGAAAAATTAAATTGTTCACAATATTATTGATCTTAATTCGCTGGCAAAAGTTCATAACATTATTTCCAGTTAACAAAAGCGTATAAGCCTAGTTTATCGATTAGCCCATTATGTTCCTGAAGGGTAAATGAATTTACTGACAGATAACGGCGATTCTTCATGTCATCTATTTTTCATTCGCTTTATCTGTTTTTTCCCTGCCCAGCCATAAAAGTGCATCAATAATTAATTGATTTTGATCTTTACTGCTAAATGTAGATGACAGTTGTTTATTGGTTTTATTTTCATAGTCCATATCGTTATGGCCCATATTTACGTACAACATTTTATATTTTGTATTGGTCCATACCACCGGGTAATAACCACTATGCCATATTTCATAAAGCTTGGGCCCGGTTCCAAGCGGAAAGCTTGATGAATCAATTGACAGAAGTATTTTAATATTTGTGTTCCTTCGCAGGTCATTATTCCATCGATACCATTCATTGGGTGCAGATTTAAATGTTTCCGGCAAATTTTTTGTTACCGGGTGGTTGCGGTCCTCAACCCTTAATATCGCCGATGTAGGCCTCCATGTATTGCTCTTATATTCCCCGGCTCCTAAAAACTCGTTGTGATACCAATCCCAGTTTTGTGGATATGCCGAAGGGGTAAGCGCAAATGCCGAAAAATGAAATCCCATCCAGCCACCTCCGCTATCCATATATTGTTGAAAGCATCTCTTTGCGCCGCAGAATCAGGCCGGGTATCTAAAAAAAGCACTACCTGGTAATGTGAAAGGAATGCCGCATTTAAGTTGTCCCAGTTATTGGTAGAATCATAAGCAAATTTATATGTAAGAGCCATTTCAGAAAACCATTTGTTGGCTTCATGAACAAAGCTGATGTGAGCCAGGTCTTCCCTAGCAGTATAGAAGGCAATTACATGAAACTTAGCGTTATCCTGCTGCGCATTAACGCATTTATAGCACAGCAATTTAATATGCAAAACAAAAATATACTGCCGGCAAAGAAATTGATATTTATTTCTCATAGTTGGTATTTATTTATCAAACATAAATATTATTATTGTTCACGCTAAATAGTCCAGACTTCCTGTCTGCTTAACCTCCAAATCTAACCCGTTCGAAGCCCGTCAACGCATTTGAGACAATTCATTAATTTGATCTTAAAAATTTTTCAACCTCGGGAAAATATTCTTCAGGCCTGTCGAGCCATCCATAATGAACGCAGCTATCCAAAAAAATTAATTTCGACGCCTTTAAAACCTTATGTTCTTTCATCGCAGTTTCAGCTTCAATGATATCCTGTTTGCCTTGTATAATCAAAACAGGTTTATTGAAATGAGACAATTCATCTTTACAATTAAATTTTATCTTTTGCAAATCCTGCCAAACCAGCCCATTAATCAAAGAATTACCCTGTGTAAGCCGCTCGGCTATTGCCGGAATATTTTTTTTATTATATACATATCCGGGCGCCAGAGCCAATCCCCTATGCAGCCGGGCATAATAGGTAGTGTCTCCTGCGTTAATCTTTTTATCCCAATAATTTAATGAATCCATTTCCTGCGGACTCAATCTCTGATTAACCTTCCGGCCTACATAAGATAATAGTTCCAGGTCGATCCACCGGAGGATGATAAAATGAGAGATTCAATATTTTCGGGATAGAGGCAGGCATAATAAGAAGCCAACATGCCGCCAAATGAATGGCCAAGAATTGCCCATTTTTTAATTTTCAAATGTGCTCTTAAACTTTCAAGGTCTTCCGCCATTAGCTTCATAGTAATGGTTGAACTGTCTATCTTCTGTAATGTTGACTTGCCGGTTCCCCGCTGGTCATAAATAATAGTTTCGTTATTTTTTGACAATGCTTTGGCCAATTCACAAAGCCATCGCTATTCATGCCCGGGCCGCCATTAATAATCAATAGTGGCTTTCCTGTCCGTATGTTCTATAATAAATTGTTGAATTGCCGGATCGTACATATCCTTCTGATTGCGAGATGGCGGTATTGTAATAGACAATGAAATGAGACAGGTTAAAATATATTTCATGGCACAAAAAAGTAAGTTAAAAGATTAAGCCTTTACAGTAACATAATTTCAGTGCTCATTGAACTGAATAAGCTTAAACAAATTAACGGATCATCATGACTTCAAGAAATAGATTAGTATGAAAGGTATGACAGGCAAGTCAATCGATGAACGCAATAATATTAAAAGATCCGGCATCAAAGAAAGCTGTCAATGTTTCAAAGGCCTTTTCTTAATCATTCCACCTTTAGTGTCTTTGATACTGCTCATTACAACAAATGAATGGCTATCAATTTTTTCAATTTCAGTATTTAAGCGGTTTAATTCCAGCCTTGTCACTACTGTATAAACTATGTCGATATCTCTTGTTTCTCCTTTTTTTCCAAATCCTCCTTTTCCATTATAAACCGTTACGCCCCGTCCGAGTTTGTCAATGATCATTTGCCTGATCTGATCACTCCGGGAAGATATTATGGTAACCCCAATATATTCTTCAATTCCTTCAATAATAAAGTCAAGTGTTTTCGAGGCCGCCAAGTAAGTTACCATTGAATACAAAGCAATTTCTACTGAAAGAAAATAAGCCGCAGCTGAAAATATTATAACATTTATGATAATGATGATATCGCCAATTGTTGTTCCCACCTTGCGGCTTAAGAAAATCGCTAATACTTCTGTTCCGTCAATTACTGCTCCGCCTCTTACCGATAGCCCGATTCCTGCACCAAGAAAAAAACCGCCAAATACGGCAACGAGTAAATTATCTTTTGTAACATCAGGAAATGATACTGTGGCAACAACCAGTGCAAGGCCTGAAATTGCCAGCATTGTTTTTATTGCGAAAGCTTTGCCTATAATCTTGTAGCCAAGAATAATAAAAGGGATGTTTATGCAAATAAGTAAAAGATAAAGCGGGATAGCGGTAAGCGCTGATATTAATAATGAGATACCTGTTGCCCCGCCGTCAATAAAATGATTGGAAAGAAGAAATCCTTTGAATCCGAATGCCGCCGAAAATATTCCCAGGGTTATTAAAATAACATCTTTAATATGCCGGACAATAACAATTTTAAATTCGCGCATTCCCTTTGCAAGCTCAAAGTCTGAATATGTTTCATTGATGCCCGGTTTGGCGCGCTTGTGCTTAAGGGTTGTGCGAATAATTATTTTTTTCCAGAATAATTTCATACTGCTGCTTCTGCTTTACCGTGTGTTGATATTTATGCAATGTGTTTACCTGCTTGAATATTCATCTCATAATCGTCATACAAGATACCATACATATAGCTATCCACCCATTGTCCTCCTACCGGCAAAAACTTTCTTTTCTTACCTTCCCGAATCATCCCGAGTTTTTCCAAAACCCTTATTGATTCTATATTGTTTACGGCACAATCCGATTCTATTCTATGAAGATCCAACTGATTAAATGCGTACCGGAAAAGCTTTGACAATGCTTCAAGGGCATACCCTTCCCTTAAAAGAGAAAGACGTATCTTATACCACATTGCTGCAATTTTAAATTTCGGGTCTCCTAAATTCAATGCAACAAGTCCAACGAATTGATAAGATTCAATAAGCTCGATACAGAAAATATAGGAAGTTCTTGGAAAATCATTTTGTTTTTCAAGCCATGTCGTTAATATCCATTCGGTAGTTCGAATTGTTTCAGGAATTCCAAGCGTATTAAATTCGTCAACTTCCGGTAAAGAATATAACTGGTGAATATTTTCGAGATCTGAGAGAAGCAAATCCCTGATAATAAATCTTTCTGTCTGTAATCGGATCATTTGTTAAGTATTCTGAAGTTTGAAAGAGCACCTTTAATAGTCCCTGCTGCGTTAGCTAAAATACGAAAGATCACTAATTGGAAGGCCCGGGTTTCAAAATTAAACAGTGGTGGCGCCCCGTTGCGTTTAATTTAAGTAGAGGTCAAGGGCATTATCAGAGGCCGTTATCAATCACATGTTAACAGGCCTGTTTTAGTAAAGTATGGTCTTTCTTAATCGAAATAAGTTCTGTAATCTGATTCTATCACTTTTTTATAAAGCAGCCCAACCTGGCTTCTTAATATTCTATCTTCAGAAAGTTCCGGGAGATTGTTGATATCAAAATATTGTACATCTAAAACATCAAAACCTTTATGTAATTGCGATGAAACCGCTTTACAATGAAAGACCATTTTATACACATAAAACGGCTGCGGAGGATGAAGGTGCATTCTTTTATCAAATATGGCAAGCAGCGTTTCCGGAATAACATCAAGCCCCGTTTCCTCCTTTAATTCTTTTATAATAACTTCTTTGGGACTATAACCAATATCTGCCCATCCGCCTGGCAAAGACCATTTGTTATCCGCACTCTCTTTTACAAGAAGAATTTTTTTTTCGGACGAAAGAACCAGGCCCCGGATGTCAACTTTAGCGGTTGGATAATCCTTATGCGAGGGAAAGCTTACTTTTAATACTTCCATACTTTGCCCACTTACCTTGCTTAAAAGCTGAAAACTTATTGCCTGTAATTCCAAATAGCGTGCGCGATCATATTCATTGTTGCAATAAAGCAACCCTATATCTGTAATCGATTTGAGCCGCTTAATTTCATTAAACAATTCCTTGTCCATAATTGAAATTATACCTGTGTGTTGCGAAAAAAATTATGATAAGCAGAGCTTTAAGGCCGCGCGGCTTAATATATAAAACTATAAGACGATTTTCTTACCTCATTCTTAAAAATGTCTCATTGACTGAGATTAAGATTAGGCCTGTGACCATGCTGATTATTTAAAATCACCGGGGCATATAGCAGTAATACGTGAAACCTAAAAAGGACGGCCGGGAACAATACTTTTCCGCTGCACCAGGTTTGTATTTATAAAAATCCGAGCTCCAGCTTAGCCTCTTCGCTCATCATTTCCCTGTCCATGGCGGATCAAAGGTGAGCATTACATTTACATCGGTTACACCTTCAACTGTACGGACTTTATTATCAACTTCCATAATGATGTCTCCGGCAACCGGGCAACCGGGTGCAGTCAGTGTCATTTTAATATTCACAAAGCCGTTGTCGCTGATATTAATATCGTAAACAAGGCCAAGTTCATAAATATCAGCAGGCAGTTCCGGATCATGCACTGTCTTCAACACTTCTATGATCTCCATTTCCAGGCTTATTTTATTTATCATATCGCATCAATTGGCATTTACACCGGATTGCAATGCAAGCGCATACATTTTCATTTGTTTTATCATCGACAATAAACCATTGGAGCGTGTCATAGAGAGATGTTCTTTTAATCCGATCGCATCAACAAAATACAGATCAGCCTGCACGATTTCCTCCGGTGTATGATTTGATAATACATGAACCACCATACTTACCAGGCCTTTTGTGATAATGGCATCGCTGTCGGCAGTAAATTTAATTATGCCATTTTGATAATCTGCGTGCAGCCACACCTTCGCCTGGCATCCTTTTATAAGGTTTTCGTCTTTTTTATACTGGTCTTCGATGAGTGGCAATTCCTTTCCCATCTGTATGATGTTTTCATATTTTTCCATCCAGTCGCCAAAGAGGGAAAACTCTTCAATCAATTCATCCTGTGTTTCGTTAATGGTCATTGTTCAAGTTGAAGGTTCAAGGTTGAAGGTTCAAGGTTCATAGGTTGAAGGTTCAAGGTTGAAAGTTGAAACGTCGAATCAGTACTTTGAACTCTTAACTCCACTAACATTGTTACAGCTTTTTTCACTGCTTCCGCCAATACATCAATCTCTTCTTTAGTATTATAAAAAGCAAAGGAAGCCCTCACCGTTCCGGGAATACAATAAGAAATCCATTAATGGCTGTGTGCAATGATGCCCAGTGCGTACAGCTATCCCAAGTTGATCGAGAATAACTCCTACATCATAGGGATGAATATTTTCTATTATGAAAGACACTACGCTTGCTTTATTTTCAGCCGTACCAATAAACCTTATCCCATCAATTGCCGATAATTTTTCGGTGGCATATTCCACCAGTTCATGTTCATACTGCTGAATATTTTCCAGCCCGGTTTCATTAATATAATCAACCGCAGCCCCCAGACAAATAGCAGCTTCGATATTTGGAGTGCCTGCTTCAAATTTAAAAGGCAATTCGTTATAAGTAGTTTTTTCAAAACTTACGGTCTTATCATTTCTCCTCCGCCCTGGTAAGGTGGCATTTGATTAAGCCATTTTTCTTTCCCGTATAAAACACCGATACCCGTTGGGCCGTACATTTTATGGCCCGAGAAAGCAAGGAAGTCAACATCCAGTTCCTGCACATCAATAGGCATGTGCTGCACAGCCTGCGCCGCATCTAGCAAAACAGGAATGTTTTGCCGATGAGCCAGCTCAATGATTTCTCTTACCGGGTTTATGGTGCCTAATGAATTGGAAACATAGCTCACTGAAACAAGTTTTACTTTTTCATTCAGCATCTCGTTCAAATGCATTAATTGCAATTCTCCTTTTTCGTTGATGGGAATAACTTTTAGCACTGCCTTGCGGTCTTCACAAAGTAATTGCCAGGGAACTATATTTGAATGGTGCTCCAGGGCAGAAATAATGATCACATCGCCCGGCTGCACAAACTGTTTTCCATAACTATGCGCTACAAGATTAATGCTTTCGGTAGTGCCTTTTGTAAAGATCACTTCATAGTCGTGAGCAGCATTGATAAAATCAGCTACTTTTTTCCTCGAAGCTTCAAATGCATCCGTGGCCTGCTGGCTTAAATGATGAACACCGCGATGTACATTGCTGTTGAGGTGGGTATAATAATATTCAATTGCTTTGATAACGCTCCATGGTTTCTGCGACGTAGCGGCATTATCAAAATACACCAATGGCTTGCCATTTACTTTTGAACCAAGTATGGGAAAGTCTTTTCGTATTTTTTCAACATTTAATATCTCCTGTATGATAGCTGTATCTGTTTTCATGCCATAACCTTAAAATTTTTTATATACAGAAATGTAACGGTCGATCTTCAACGACCATAATCACTGATCATTCACTATTTCAATCCCTCTTCAATCAGTTGGTTAATATGGGCCTGCACGGCCTTTAAGCGGAATCTTCTCTGTTACATCATATGCAAATGCGTGAATCAGTAATGCCTTTGCTTTTTCTTCTCCTATGCCCCGTGCCTTAAGATAAAATAAAGCATCTTCATTAAATTGCCCGATCGTTGAGCCATGACTGCATTTTACATCGTCTGCAAAAATTTCCAGTTGCGGCTTGGAATCAACCACCGCTTTTTTACTCAGCATCAGGTTGTTATTTTTCTGAAATGCATTCGTTTTCTGGGCATTTTTTCTTACAAATATTTTACCATTGAATACCGCTACCGCTTCGTCTTTCATCACACCTTTATATAGTTCATTGCTCTGGCAATGCGGCTTCAGGTGATCAACGATAGTGTGGTTGTCTATTAGCTGGCGCCCTCCGGCAAGGTATAAACCATATAAATGGCTTTCAATATTTTCCCCGTCTAATGAAACATTCAGGTTGTTACGCAGCAAAGCCGTTCCCGGAAAAGAAGCCTTATAATTATTGTAAAGGCTTGATGCCCGCTGCACTACTTCCGTATGATGAATGTACCTGGTATTTTCATTACCTGTTTGAATATAATAATGCTGCAAATGCGCCTGCTCATTCACCACTATTTCTGAAACATTATTTACAAAAACACTTGTTGCGCTTTTCGCCGGATTATTAATAGTAATAAAGCTTTCAATAATATTCAGTTCTGCATGATGCGCCAATTACAAAAAGATGGCGTGGCTGTAAAAAAAGGTTGTTATCCGCAGAAATAATATGAATAATATGTACAGGTTTATCAACAACCATTTTATTTTTTACTTCAAGAAATAAACCATCGCGGAACAAGGCTGTATTCAATGCCGCAAAATGATTTTTTTCCACAGCCACATATTTTCCAAAATGTGCTGCAAATGCAGGCTGGTTCATTGCTGTTGAAAGAGAAGATACAAAAATTCCTTCACCCGGAATAGCGTCGGACAGCTCCGGGTAATATTGACCATTCACCAATACAATATGATAACAATCGAGTGATTTGATTTTTGCTTTTGCTATTGCCTCATTCATTTATAGCAGGCATTTCATCCTCAGGCTCCGTTATAAAATCATCTTTTAAGAAAGGAGCAAGATTAATATATTTCCAGTCTTCCACTTTTGTATTTGGAAAACCAAGCTTCTTAAAATGCTCAAAAGCATTTTCGCGCAGGATATGCAATTCGGCTGTTTCTGAAGAGGATGATATAATAGACCGCAATTCAAAATCAGCGATGAATTGATCGTATAAAGAATTTGTAATTTGGTTGATCATGAATTTTAATTATGCCAGTTCTTTTTCCTGTGAAGTTTCTTTCAGCCAGTCGTATCCTTTTTCTTCCAGCTCAAGGGCAAGGTCTTTACCGCCCGTTTTGGCAATCTGGCCATTGTATAATACATGCACGTAGTCAGGAATAATATAATCCAGCAAGCGCTGGTAATGGGTAATGATAATGAATGCATTTTTTTCAGAACGCAATTTATTTACCCCTTTTGAAACGATACGAAGCGCATCAATATCAAGGCCGGAATCCGTTTCATCCAAAATAGCCAGCTTAGGATCCAGCATGGCCAGTTGAAAAATCTCATTTCTCTTTTTTTCACCTCCGGAAAATCCTTCATTTAAAGAACGGTTGGTAAGTGCCGCATCAAACTCTACCAGCTTTTGTTTTTCTTTCACCAATCTCAGAAATTCTTTTGATTCCATTGCAGGCAGGTTACGGTAAGTCCGGATTTCATTCATGGCCGTTCTCAAAAAATTAATATTAGAAACACCAGGGATCTCAACAGGATATTGAAATGCTAAAAACACACCTTCCCTTGCCCGGTCTTCCGTCGCCATTTCCAATAATTTTTTACCTTCAAAGCAAACTTCACCACCGGTTACTTCATAATTTTCATTTCCGGCCAACACTGCCGCCAGCGTGCTTTTACCGGAACCATTCGGCCCCATGATGGCATGTATCTCTCCTGCTTTTACTTCCAGGTTAACACCTTTTAAAATTTCTTTTCCTTCTACAGATGCCCTCAGATTTTTTATACTTAACATGTTTTCCCTTTATTATTTATGCTCGTTTATTTTATTAGTCATTAGTCATTGAGTCATTGGTCAATCAGTCGTAGGTTAATGTCTACTCTTGTCGCTATTTAACGACTATTGACTATTGACCGTTTTATCCCACACTTCCTTCGAGGGAAATCGCCAATAATTTTTGTGCCTCTACCGCAAACTCCATTGGCAATTGGTTCAGCACTTCCTTGGCATACCCGTTTACGATCAGCGCCACTGCCTTCTCAGGATCAATACCTCTTTGTTTGAGGTAAAAGATCTGGTCTTCCCCGATCTTTGAAGTGGTAGCTTCGTGCTCAACGATAGCTGAGCTGTTTTTCGATTCAATATAAGGAAAGGTATGCGCACCGCATTGGTCACCTATCAGCAATGAATCGCATTGAGTAAAGTTGCGGGCATTTTCTGCGCCGCTTCCTACCTGCACCAAACCCCTGTAACTGTTATTTCCATGGCCGGCAGAAATACCTTTTGAAATAATTCTGCTACGCGTATTCTTACCAATATGATACATCTTAGTACCCGTATCAGCAATTTGCCTGTTCTTGGTAAGTGCCACAGAATAAAATTCTCCGATTGAATTATCGCCCCGTAAGATAACACTGGGATATTTCCAGGTGATGGCAGAACCGGTTTCTACCTGCGTCCAGGAAATTTTTGAATTAATGCCTTTGCAAATTCCACGCTTGGTAACAAAATTGAAAATACCACCTTTGCCGTCCTTATCGCCCGGGATACCAGTTTTGAACCGTAGAATATTTAATCTCCGCATTATCTAATGCGATTAATTCGACCACAGCAGCATGCAACTGATTTTCGTCACGCATAGGGGCGGTGCAACCTTCGAGATAACTTACATAACTTCCTTCATCGGCAATGATAAGTGTTCTTTCAAACTGACCCGTATTTTGTGCATTGATGCGAAAATAAGTCGACAGTTCCATAGGACAGCGAACACCTTTTGGTATATAAGCAAATGACCCGTCTGAAACGACCGCAGCATTTAAGTGAGGCAAAAACATTATCCGTGTAAGGCACTACTGTGCCAAGATATTTTTTTACCAGGTCCGGATGCTCTTTTACAGCATCGCTGAAAGAACAAAAGATAATACCCAGCTCCTGTAATTTTTCCCTGAAAGTAGTAGCCACAGATACGCTGTCAAATACAACATCTACTGCCACACCGGATAATATTTTTTGTTCGTTTAAAGGAATGCCCAATTTTTCAAATGTGGCCAGCAGTTCAGGATCTACTTCATCCAGGCTGTTATATTTTGTTTTTTTCGTAGGAGCAGCGTAATAGGATATTTCCTGGAAATCGATGTCCGGCATTTCAAAATTCTGCCAATCCGGCATTGCCGATTGCTGAAAATGGCGCAATCCTTTCAGCCGCCATTCCAGTAACCAATCCGGCTCATTTTTCTTTGCAGAAATAAACCGAACGGTTTCTTCATTTAAGCCTTTTGGGGCGATATCCATTTCAATATCGGTAACAAAACCATATTCATATGCCTCGGTAGTTAACCTCTCCAGTATCTCGTTGCTATTACTCATTATAATTTTTCATTCTTTACAAAGTTACACCGCAAAACTCTCACCGCAACTGCAGGTTCTTGTGCATTCGGGTTATTAAAAAATAAGCCCTTGCCATCCAATCCTCCTGAATAATCCAATTCGGTTCCATACAGGTACAACAAGCTTTTCATGTCTACCACCACTTTTATTCCTTTATCTTCAAAAACCTGGTCGCCTTTTTTTGCTTCCGTATCAAAATCCATCTGGTACTCCAAACCGGAACATCCGCCTGCTTTTATACCAACCCGTACAAAAGTCAGGGGATCTTTATTTTCCTGAGCCAATAGACGGCTCGATGTATTCTTTTGCATTTGATGATACTGTTATCATATTTGCCCGTTTTTAATACTAAATTTTTTCTGAAACACACAAAGATAGCAAATCCAATGCCTGTAAAAACGGTGTGGTATTGCGAAATCAGTAAATTATAGCAGCACCGCCGGAACTGCCGGTATTCAATGGCGATTACCGGGTCCAATAAATAAGAAACAATTTGTAATTAAGAAGTTACGCTTTTAATACGGATAATACCCATCGCGTTCATTAAGCGCATTATCTGGTAAGCCGGGTCCAGCTCAAACCATCTTTTTGCAAAATTGGCATTATTGCGGTACTTATGATGATTATTTTGGAACAATTCCCCCATTAACAAAATTCCAAAGGGTTCGGTGTTTTTCGAATGGTCTCCGTTATTATAGTTAGAATATCCGTACTTATGCCCGCACCAGTTTACCAAAGCGCCTTGTATTGGCCCCATTAGAAAATGGACCGGTAATAGTAAATACCACCATATAGCAGGAGCGAAATATATATAAAATATAGTATACGCCACACAAAAAGCAATGCGGACAACCATATGATCGCCAATCTTATCCAGCCTTTCCCAGGCAGGAAGGTATTCTTTAGTGAACTGCGGCTCCGGCAATCGCTTTTTGTTCACAATATCATTATAAATAGTCCTTGTATGCAGCATCATTCGCCAGATGTCTTTAAAAAAATGGGGAGAATGAGGATCCTTATCTGTATCGCTGTAAACATGGTGCATGCGATGCAGTACTGCATAAGAACGGGGAATCAAGTAAGAGGATCCCTGGGTAAACCAGGTCAAAAAATAGAACACTTTCTCTCTTTTTTTACCAGTCGTATACATTTGATGAGATGCATACCTGTGCAGAAAAAATGTATGGAAAAATAAAGACAGGAACCAATGGCAAAAAAAGAAAATAAGGATAAAGGACATTACTGTAGTTAAAAATCAGAAATGTGGTAAGCTACGCTTTATTACTTGTAATTGAAGTGATACAATTAAGTTTAACTTATAAAGAAAATGAATCAGGTTTATAAGAGACCAATATGCCTCCCTTTCTTAAAATTGATTAAATCTTATTTTTCAATAGACCTATACCAGGCTTATAAAAGTAATAAGGCTCATAACAATCATCAGGCCGTCTTCAAAAATGGTAACCGTACTCATGGGTAAATTAAAAATGGCTCCCAGGCAGGCACAGGGAATTCTTTTTTTATTCAAAACACTTTGGAGCACCCCAAGTACACTCACCGTCATAATAAGAAAGGTACCGATGTTTGTAATCACCGGCCTGAAGCGCAACAAATACGCCACGCCCAGGCCCAGTTCGATAAAGGCATATACATATCCCCACCCTTTCCATTTTTTGGCGATAATATCGTAGGTGGCATAGGTATCAGCAAATCCCTTTAGGTCCAACAATTTGAAAAAAGAAAACGTCAAAAAGAACCCCGCCATAAAATTTTGCATCCAGGTTTCCCAGTTAAAATTGCCCTTTACCAGTACAGGCAAAAGTGTAATACCCGTGATATAGGCAAATACAAGAAGCAAAGGCTTATACGTAGACAACCACGATTTTGTTTCCGCTTCCGGCCAGGTTGGATTTTTTCCAGATACCTGTACTTCTTCCAGCTTATATTTTGGGTAATCTTTTAAGGCAGCCCTTAACCGGGCGGTTGAAATAGGGTTCATCGTATCCATGGCAACCTCGCCTTTTGCCAAATCAACTGAAACATTTTTTACTCCTTCTATATGTGTTAATAATTTTTGAACTTTTTCCTGGCAGCCGGTGCAGGTCATTCCGCTAACATTATATATATGTGTCATAGTTGTTTTTGGGAAGGCAAAGTTACAAAGTATGAGAAGCTTGTGATTATTGAATTTTATAATAAACTTGTAACTTTTAAAACCACGGGTAGCTTTTCACTGGCTTCGCGGCTTAAGAGAGGCTAGAATACCTGTTGTTATGATTCGCCGGAGGAGTAACATCCCGCTCACAAAAAACGGCGAAATATTGTGAAAGATAAAATTCAAAGCTGATAGCTGAAGTCAACAAATACTGATTAGAGGGCAGTATTGGAATGAAAATAATTTGCACAGATTTGTTCTGATAACTTTCTAAACAATAGCCTGATATTTAAATAAAAAGGTATATTTGACTTTTCCGGCGGCATATACTTAGTAATCCTATCAAGCCAAAAAAAGCATAAAATCCAATGCTACGCTAAAAATCGTAATTAATAGTTCTGAACTCCTCAAAGAACATTTGCCGCAACAAGGTTATTTTAAGGTAATGGATTGTTTGTTAACCTCTTCCCAGCAATGGCTATATGAGATGAATTTTGCTGAGATTTCCAGTTTTATCTTCAATCTTTTAGGTGTAATTTTTAAAAACACGGTATACCCATGAAAATACTTATGTAAGTTTTTAAAAATTGAAATGGCTTTAAAAAGTTTGATTACAAAAAGGTCTAATTGCAAGGTTATTAATTCTTTTTCTAAATTGTTATTCTGATAATTCAGGGGCGCAATCGCGTATTTACTTATCAAATGATAACCATACTGATTATATGTGGACGGCTGATGAAGCCACTTATGATACCGCTTTTGTAAGTATGATAGATGCATGGATGGCAAATAATAATGCTACCAGTACCAATCCTCCCGGACTATCAAACCAAATTTAATTGTGATGGAACTTATTGGGCATGGGCTTATGAAAAAAAGAAAACGCCTGCGCAATTTCAGGAATTTATAAACCAGGTAAAAAGTGAAAGGATTGTATTGCCGATGAATCCGTTAGTGATAACCTATGGCTGTGTACCGGCAGAGGCGACAATAAGAGGAATGTATTATGCAGGCGAGTTACAAAGAAAATATAATATTCCTTTTGATATGGCAATGAGTATGGAAAACCAGGTATTGCCTCTTGGCCTGCCTTCGCTATGGAAAGGATGTGGCGCAAAATATGCATGGCATGGCATCTGCGATTGTGTCACACAAGTTCCAAATTAGACAGCAACGGGAAAAAGAAATTTACTGGTATAAAGGATTAGATGACTCAGGCGTTATTATGAAATGGTATACGAGGAGCAGCGACCACGCTTTAGGAAATTATTTCGAAGCCAGGAACCCAGGCAATGCTATCAGATGATTTAACCGATAAGCTAAATACTCCCAATTACAATTATAATGTTGCCGGCGCTTTCGGTGTTGGGGGCAGATGACCTGGAAACTACCACCGATCAACTGGCAGCGGCAGCTCAATCGGGCAGCAATGCATCAAGAAGAGTAATTGTTTCAAATGAAGTCGATTTTTTCAGGGATTTTGAAACAAATTATGGTGCCACGCTTCCTGCTTTAACGCAAAGTTATGGTAACGAGTGGGAGCATGCCTGTGCAGCACTTTGCGAAGTAAGTGCCAGTGTAAAAAGATCATTGGAAAAGCTAAGACCGGCTGAAGCAATGGCAACTATTGTAGCAAGAACAGATCCTTCTTTTGCTAATACATTGGATAGTTTACGCAAACAGGCATGGATGTCGCTGGGCCTCTATTGGGAGCATGATTTTGAAGGCAATGGCCCGGCAGTTACTAATGATGAGAGAACTGCCTGGCAAAGAAGAATGGAGCAAAATTTTACCGGGTATGTTAACCAATTATATACCCTGGCAATGTCTAACCTTGCTAACCAGATAACCAAGACATCTTCTAACCAACGTTTCTTTGTTTTTAATCCTTTAAGCTGGGCAAAGAACAGATTACGCAGACTTTGCCTACAATGGAACATTACCGGTACATATAATAGATGTAAGCACCAACACGGAAGTTAGATCGCAAATAATTAATTCTAAACGGAATCGCAATATTTAAGGATATTGGCTCCTGATGTTCCTTCGGTAGGCTATAAGGTTTTTGAAATAATAAACGGAGCAGGCTCCGCATTTTCGAGAATGCAGCTTCTTTTAATGCAGGCAACAGGCACAATAGATAATGACTTTTTTACCATTGCTCTTACAAACGATGGCGTAATAACCAGTTTGATTGATAAGACAAACGGCAATAAAGAGTTGGTGAATTCCGGCAGCACAGGCGATTATATAAATAATATCAGCCTTAAAACGTCCTTTGAAGGTAACAGTAATACAAATGGTTCTTTCTTGGTGATAAACAATGCGGGCGCTGTAAGCTTATCTGTTAAAATCACTTCAACGGCCGTTGTCAATCATGAAACATTAATAACAGTTTTTAAAGAAATCCCACGCATAGAGATTGATAATAAAATTACCACAGAATTTTGGTGATGATTTCCTGTACAATATATTTTCATTCAATACATACAACATCAATTCTCCAACCATCTGGCACGAAGAAAATGGCGCAGTAATTAATGCAAAGAAAATAAGCAGTGGCGGCCATTATGCCAACCAGCAGGCACGTTATGACTGGTTAACTTTAAATCATTTTGCGGCCGTAAGCAGCAATGGTAATTATGGCGTTACTCTTTCCAACGAGGATTGTTATTTTATGCAAACTGGTAATAGCACCATTTAAAACCTTGATGAAAACACGGCAAAAATAAAGGCTTTAGTCGGTGGCCGGGTAGATGACCTGGGAATATTTATGCCAGGGTAATGATGAAGTATTTAACCAGCGATATGCAATCAGCCCATATAATACTTATTCGGCAGCCACTTCCATGAAAAGTGCTCTGGAACATCAAAATAGTTTTGTGGCTGCAGTCATTAATAATACCTCAGGTATTTTACCGGAAAATAATTTTTCTTTTATTACTATTTCAGATTCTAATACGATTGTATGGGCTTTAAAGCCTGCGGAAGAAGGTATGGATGACCAGGGGTGCTGTTGTAAGAGTCTGGAACCTTGCTAATGCCACCGACAATACCAGATCTTATTTTCAATGATGATATAACCGATGCTAAAAATATAACGCATATTGAAACAGATATTTCCGAATGCTTCCTTTTCAGATAATACCCTTAATACAACTGTGGGCAAAAATCAAATAAAATCTTACCGGATAAAGTTTTTAGCGAACAACGCTTTACCGGTAAAGTTGCTTGGAATTTACAGGCAAAAAACAAAATGACATTAATAGTATTAAGCTGGAAAGCAAATGAAGGGATTAATTTTTCTCATTATAACATTGAGCGCAGTGAAGATGGGAATACTTTTATTTCAATTGCAACTATTAATGGCAACAGAAGCAGTTTGTATCAACTATAATGATAGCGACTATTAATGAGTTAAAACCTTACTTATTACCAGTTTAAACTGGTTGAAAAGAGATGAAAGTTTTTCCTATTCCAATGTTATACTGATAATGATTGATCACCATACAAAAGATATTTTAGTGTATCCTAACCCGGTTCAAAACCATATTGAAATTTCAGCTTATACTGGATAAGAAATCACGCTATGACATCTGGATTAATGATATAAGTGGTAAAACAATAATTAAATTGCCCGCCCCGTTATTTGAAGCAGGCAATAATTATTTTACTATTAATACAAGTAATCTGCCGGCCGGTACGTATACCTTAATTGTTCAAAATGCTGAAAATAAATATATACGTAAGTTTATAAAAAATTGACCGCAGGCTGTTTCAATATATTGACATTCATATTCTGCTTACTGCTATTGGGTTGCTATGATAGAAAATAAAGAATATCATCCATCCCATGTATATTGCTGTAGTAGAAATTGATTATAACAATAGTGATAAATTTGCAACCGTTGTATGTAAAATATTTTCAGATGATCTTAAGCTGGCATTACAGAAAGCAATATCGTAAAATAGGAAAGTATTGATACATCCTGAAAATGTAAAAGAATCTTTCTTCTCGAAATAGAAAATTATATAAAAAACCATTTACAATTAAAAATAAACGGTAAAGTGATAAATCCTGCTTCTTACAAATTTTAAAAAAGAAGATAATACCGTTTCAATGTATTTCAAGATTAATAATATTAATAGCATACAAAGATTTGAATTAACTGATACCATCTTTTATGAACTCTACGATAAACAAATTCAAATAATATATGTTACGGTAAATGGCAACCGGAAAAGTAATCGCCTCATAAATCCTGAAAGTAAGGTAGCGTTTAATTTTTAAGGTTTTGATGTGGTGAAGCCTGGTGATATGTCAATTGTATTAGTCGCTTATTTTATTACACGAATTATAAAACAGAATTACACGAATTTTCTTTGCCATAATTCTTATAATTATTGCCTAAATTCGTGGCATTTTGTGTCATTCAATGCTTGAAATAACACCAGGAAATGCTTTAGGAATTTCTTCAAGCCTAAATTCAGGGCATTACACTATTCAACAAACAAATCATCAATATAACAATATTTCCAACTTTCGCCTGGTTCAAAAGATTGTATAACGGGATGGTGTTTTTTTAAAAAATGTTTGGTGGCATGTTTATTTTTTGACTGGTCGCAACAACCTACATGCCCGCAATTGAGGCATATCCGCAAGATGTACCCAGGTATCACCCATTTTTAAACATTCTTCACAACCATTTGCTGAAGGAGTAACTTTTTCATGGATGCTGTTTATATGAACACATTCGTTATCCATACTCTTTGTTTTAATAAATATTTAATGATAATAAAATAATTCCATCTAAAAAAATTCTTTCACATTGAAATTAAGACAGATTTGCAAATATGTTATTATTCTCCCATGCCTTCGCTATCAGTCTGTTTTGCTGCTGCCTGATACCATAGCGTTTATGGCCGCAATTTCATGCTCAGAAAAATGTCGCCATTTACCCGGGAGCAATCCCTTTAAAGTGACATTCATAATACGTACCCGCTTTAAAGATATTACTTTATAACCCAACGCTGCACACATGCGGCGAATCTGCCGGTTAAGGCCCTGGGTAAGTATGATCCTGAATTGCTTTTCTCCTTCCTGTTTTACAAAACACTTATTAGTAATTGTTCCTAAAATTTTTACGCCACTTCGCATTTTATTTACAAAGCCGGCATCAATAGGCTTATCTGTTAGTAACCACATATTCTTTTTCATGGCCATTTCCGGCGCGAAGAATTTTATTTACAATATCCCCATCGTTAGTCAGAAAAATTAATCCTTCAGAAAGCTTATCAAGCCTGCCGATTGGAAAAATCCTGCTTTTATAATTGATATAATCTATGATGTTGTCTTTATCTTTTAAATCAGTAGTGCAGGTGATTCCTTTGGGCTTATTCAGCATTAAATAAACAGGGCGATGGCCTTTTTTTGAGTGGTTCGCCATCGATGAATACAACATCATTTTCATTTACACGGTTTCCTTTCCTCGCTTGTTTTCCATTGATGCTAACACGCGCATCGCTCTATATATTTATCAGCCACCCTGCGGCTGCAAAAACCCGTATCACTTATATATTTATTAAGGCTGATGTCCATTTATTTTACAAAGAAAAGTAATTTGGACAATTTTGAAATTGTTGGTTTTTAGTCTTGCAAAAGCATTTTACTTTTTCCTTACCAATAGCTGGTACCTGACAGGGCCACTCAGTTAGTTAACAGGGCTACTCCCTGTTTTAGTATAACGCCCTTTCACGGCTAAAAGAGTTATTTGAAATAATCTTTGTAATTGTAAAGCACTTTCCATCATTTCTTAATAAATGCCTGGAGTTCTGATTTTTCGTTTTTATACAAGATCAAATTATACATGCCGTTTGGCAAATTGCTTATATCGATTGAAAAAGATGTTTGGCCATTGAGATAAACTTTCATTTCTCTCAATTTCCTTCCAATGCCATCAACAACCTGAACGATGGCAATTTCGTTGTTGCCATTTGTTTCCACAAACAAAATTTTTGTAGCGGGATTTGGAAAGATTTGCAGTTTGTTACCAATACTTATTTGTACTGCAACAATGTTACTGTAGGTAAATTTACCATCGGCATCTATCATTTTTAACCTGTAAAAATTAATACCCTGCAACGGTTGTTTATCAATGATTGAGTAATCCTCTCGTGAAGACACTTACTCCGGCCACCTGCACATTATTGATGGGCAAGAACCTGTTTCCATCAGAACTGCGCTCTACACCGAACTTCACAAGATTTTTTCGGGTAGCTATTTCCCATTGCAACAGAACTGATTTATTTTGGAGAACTGCTGTAAAATTTAAAAGGCTAACCGGCAATATTTCGCCCGAAAGTAAATATCTCGCGATTACTCCCAGCCGGGCTGGAAATTGTGCACTTCCTGCAGCATACAATTTATTACCTGCAAAAGCTATGCTTTGTATGATACTACCTCCGGTACCTATACCCGTAGTTTCTATTCCATTAATTCCGAAAGTACTATCGGGGCTGCCATTACTTTTATAAAGTACGATCGTATAATTATCATTAGTGCCTCCAACTGCTATTCTTCCATCCTTGTTAATAGCAACAGATGTTCCGAAACTTAAGTCAGGGCCTACATAAGTGGCCTGAAATCCGTTATCGCCAAAACTATTATCCGGATCTCCATTATTTTCATACCGCGCTATGGCAAATGAAGAACTACTGCCGGAGCAAGGTTTCACTAAATCCTGCCAACTATAATTTTTCCATCACTTTGAATCGCCAGCAGATTGTATAAAATAATCATCCGGGCCAAATACATTATTTTGTTTTCCATCATGTGAAAAAGTAGTGTCGGGCGTTCCGTTTGTATTAAGGCGTACCAAAGAAAAATTATCCTGGTTATTTATATAAGAGCGGCCTGCCACCAGAATTTTTCCATTTTTGTCGATGGCTATGGAAGTAGCAAAACTTGGCGATGATTCGAATGCAGTTAAGTGTTTTCCGCTGTCGCCAAAAGTATTGTCGGGTGTTCCATCGCTATTGATACGGGCTATGGCAAAATAGGCAGCATTATAACCGGGATCAGTAAAAGTATAACCCGCAGCGACTATTTTACCATCACTTTGCAGGGCAACAGATTGACAATTATCTGCAAAGCCCATCGGGATGATCAGCTTGCCGTTTCCATTAAAGGAATTGTCGGGCATGCCGTTTGTTATCATACCGGGCCAGGGCAAACCTTGTCCCGGAATTGCCTGCAACAATTATTTTTCCGTCGGGTTGTATTACTATTGAAACCGCTTCATCTGTTGCTCCAAAATCAGTAGTTTGTTTTCCCTCGCCATTAAAAGTGCTGTCAGGGCTTCCATCAGTGTTACTGCGGCTAATGGCAAAATCATAATTACTCCCATTCCAGGTAAATCCCGCGGCTACAATTTTACCGTCACTCTTGTATTGCTGTTGCATTGAACCAGGTATTGCCTTGTTTAGAATCTCCTTCTAACTTTCCATTGTTGGCAAAGGAATTATCAAGACTGCCATTCGAATTATAGCGGAAAGTGCAAGGTGCTGCACAATGCCACCCGGTGAATAAACATATGAATAACCGGCTACCAGAATTTTGTTATCACTTTGAATGGCAACAGAACCTGCATAATCATCGGAAGAGGTAAAGTCGGTTGTTAATATGCCATCATTATCAAAGGTGTTATCGGGGCTTCCATCTGTATTAAAGCGGGCCACTGCAAAATCATTATTATTAGCTCCGCCAAGCGTATACCCGGCGACTACTATTTTTCCATCACTTTGTATGGCTAAGGAATTTCCAATTTGCTGGTCGGAACTAATATTAGCAATCTGTTTTCCATTGCCATTAAATGAATGGTCGGGGCTGCCATCCCGGTTATAACGCGCAATGGCAAAATTAGTATTTGATCCAACCGATGTATAGCCTGCCAATATAATTTTTCCATCATTTTGTATCGCCAAAGAATAACCGTTATCGGAAGAACCGAAGCTGGTTGTTTGCAGGCCATCATTGTCGAAAGTATTATCAAGGCTGCCATTTGTATTATAGCGCGCAACGGCAAAATAAGTCTTATCGCCATCAGATGCATGCCCGCCCGCTACTATTTTCCCATCTGCCTGAATACCTACTGTTGTGGCGGCCTGTAAATGAATTGGGATTGAATCATCGAACCGGTATCGGATCACTTCCTCCTCCTTCAGGAGGCAATTTAAATCCAAAATCTGTTAACAGCCTGTCCGCTGCCATTAAATGTATTATCCGGGTTACCATTTTTATTATAACGGGCCACGGCAAAATAAGTACCCTCATTGGTTGCATCAGATCCCGCCACTACTATTTTGCCATCACTTTGTATGGCTACGGAGCTGGCATAAGAATCTCCGGCAAAGCGGCCGGTTTCCATTCCATGATTTCCAAAAGACAAGTCCGGTATTCCATTGGCATTGATACGCGCAACATTAAATCCTGTACCTGCCAGTACAATTTTACCGTCGGGCTGCAAGGCGCCATAAGCATCATTAAAAGATACCGGCACGGAATACCCATTCAGGCCATAACTTGAATCTATGCGATCCATCAGGAAATCTCTTGGAAATAAAAGTCGGATAATTGAAAATAATATAAATACTACCGCCTGGTTGTACCAAAACCTGCCTGCCAATACTATTGTTATTAAATGGCGCTCCCATATCAGTTTTAACGATGCCGTGATTTCCAAATGAAGGGTCAAGTTCTGCCGGATTGAGCAAAACAAAGTGCAGCACAAAATAATAATGCACTTAGATAGAATAAACTTTGCATATTAGCAGGTGTTTAAGTAACAATCAAATCATTGTTTGGCTCTTATAGAATTGGGGCAGAAACAGGTTCATATTATTTCTTAGGATATTAAAAAATGAAACCAGGAAGGGAAAAATCCAGCAGGTTTTGGATGAGCAAGATAAGAACTTAATTTATCATTTAAACTCATTTTTTGAAAGATATTTATGTTCTCATAGTACATACATGTGGCCCGCAATAAATAGTTAGCAATTTAGAAATGTACGGCGACTACAATAGTTTATTAAAATGCTAAAACAAACGAAAAACAGCAATCGCATAATAATTAATACAGCTTGGTTTGGATTCAGCGAATCCACTGTAAAATCGGAAGCATTGATAAAAATTGTATTTATTTTTTTTTGTTAAAACTACGTTAAGCAATCTCTCGTAACTAATGTTATCTCAACGGTGAAACGACAGAAGTGAAACTAAGTTTAGATTCCAAAGTTTCACATGTTATTATTAAAGTTGCGATATAATAAGGTGGACATAACACTCTTACATCTCTCTCAACTCTTAAAGTTTACTTCTTTTTAACTCTTAAAGTTTAGTGATCCTATATCTATGTTAACCATTGGCCATGTCCGGCAGCCCGGAGGTCCGTACTCTATTTTTTGTTTTTAATTACCTCGCCCATAGGAATGATTTCCATTTTCTATGAGCAATCAATTTGCACATTTGATTTCTTAACATTAAACTTTAAAAAATGAAAAAAAGCTCTACTATTAGTAAGCTGAAAATCGTTGCCGCAGTTGCAGCAGCAAGCGTATTTTCAGCAGTACTAATGTCTTCCAGTCACCGGGAAGCACCAATGATTGCCAATGATCCTTTGGCCGACAACACCGATTTGTATGCTTTCAAAAGCCCTACAGACCCCAACAAAATTGTTATTATCGCTAATTACATTCCGGGGCAATTGCCCAATGGAGGGCCCAATTATTATTCGTTTGGAGAAAACGTGAGGTACGAAATCCATATTGATAATGATGTTACGACTACAGGCGATGACATCGTTTATCGTTTTACTTTTCACAAAACAAATGAAGACCCCACCACCTTTTTCAACATTCGTCTTGGAAAAGAAAATCTGAAAACCACCTACACTTTAGAAAGAAGCATGGATGGTGGCAGAAAATGGGAAGGAGTCTTATCAGGCGCAAACATTTTAAAAAACAAGTTCTGGGACGGGTCTTTCTTTGATCAGAAACAATTTAAAACAATCAAAACGAATGGCATTGTTCCTCCTTACAACATCGGGCCACGTTCCATAAGTTCTCCGGTTGGCTTAAATGTACCTGACTATAATACGCTTATTACAAACGCAATTGCAACCACAAGCAACCGGTGAAAGAGTTTTCGCGGGTACAGCAGACGATCCTTTCTTTGTTGACCTTGGCGGTATTTTTGATTTAGGGAATGCTCCACGCCAGGGGCCTTCTCATTCTGAAGATGCATTGAAATGTAAAAACGTTTCAACCATCGCCCTTGAAGTTGACATTTCTACTTTGCAGAAAGATCATAAGTCATTACATAAAGCAAAGACCATTTTGGATCCTGACTATGTAATTGGTGTGTGGGCATCAGCAAGCAGGCAGCAAATAAGGACATTAAACGGCAACGGTACTGAGTCAAACTTTGGCCGCTGGGTACAGGTTTCCAGGCTTGGAATGCCTTTAACTAATGAAGCAGTTATTCCTATCGGTTATAAAGATTACTGGAACAGCTTAACTCCCTACCAGGATCTTTCCAAACTGAGCACTTTCGGAAAATTCTTTTACAATCCTGAGCTGGCTCTTTATATGGATGATGCACAATTTGGCGGAGCTGTTCCTGCATTTGCTCCATTAAGAATTCAAAAAAATTCTTTAGGGTCTTTTAATTTCAGCAACGGAAATAATGGCCTGTTTGGATTGAAAGGCAACTCTGCATTGGATGGCACTGCACTAAGCGAAGCAAATTTTGGCGGCCTGTTATTACCGGCTGCAAATTCTCCACGCTCAGTTGACTTGTGGCCTATTTTTCATACAGGTGTTCCTAACCTTCGCCCATACCAGCTGGCGACCGGTAAAAACGGAAATGTGTTGGGCACAGGTAAACCTTTTATCAGTAATTTTTTACCTAACGGCGGTGATATGCTGCGTTTAAATATGGCTGTACCGGTAACAGAACGCACATCAGCAGATTTCAGTTCTGAAGGTTTAGTGCAGGCAGCAGTGCTGGGCCTTACTGATCCGAGATTTAATAAAGATACGAGCCTGCAGTTCATCCCAAACATGGATGGATTTCCTAATGGAAGAAGGCTTGAAGATGATGTAACGCGTATCGAACTCCAGGCAGTAGGCGGCGTTGTACTGGCTGCGATCGGTTTATGGTATGATGATTATATACCTAATGTTACAGCGAGCCCGGTAACGAAAGACCTTGTAAATGTACTTACCTATAGTACCGGTGTAAACGCAAATGACACATCCTTTAAAACAAGTTTTCCATTTGTGCAAACACCATGGTCAGGAGATCATAATTGCAGTTGCACAACCCCGGAAGCAGCGCCAGCCGTAAGTATGAAGAGTAACGGCCCGCAAATGATACAGCCATCACTCGGCTTTGCATCTCCGGGTTTAGAGATTGCAACATCTCCTAACCCGATGAGCAGCAGTAATACTTTACGCTATCATGTAGCGGTTCCTTCACTGGTAAATATCCTGTTATACGATGCGGCTGGTAAACCGGTAAAAGTGCTGGTTAACAAAAAAGTTGAGGCCGGAACTTATACCACACAATGGAATGCGAATGGCATGGCCAAAGGTTCTTACTTTATTTCCGGAAGTAAGGATAACGGAACGAAACAAACAGTAACGGTAGTTAAACAATAGATTGATCCGATACAATAAGCCCGCAGTGAAAGCTGTGGGCTTATTTTTCTAACCTCTTCTCCCTTACAACAATTACATTATGAAAAAGAAATTTATTTACATTCTACTCATTGCATTCTTTTTTTCCATATCTGCGTTTGTGGTTATACGTTATAATGTGCACCAGTCACAACTAAAAAAGGCAACATATCCTTTGATAGAAAGAAAAGGTGCCTTGTCTGCCTCTGTCGAATGGCAGGGAACAAAAAATACCGCACAAGAACTTATCACTAAATTACAAACTACTCCAAAAGATACCAAAGCAGCCATCGCATTATCCAGCTTATATATACAGGAAGCAAGAATTACCGGCAACTATGTATATTATGATGCGGCGGCTATGAAATATCTTAATAATGTACTCGATAATGAACCCGATAACTTTGAAGCCTTAACCTTAAAGTCTTTGCTATATATGTCTCAGCACCATTTTGCTGACGGCCTGGCAATTGCAGAAAAAGCCCAAAAAATTAATCCGTATAATGCTTTAATATATGGCATTCTGGTAGATGGAAATGTAGAGATGGGAAATTATAAGGCTGCAGTGGAAAATTCCGATAAGATGGATTCTATCCGCCCCGATATACGCTCGTACTCGCGCATATCGTACCTGCGTGAAATTTATGGCGATTACCCCGGAGCTATTGAAGCGATGAAACTGGCTGTAAATGCAGGTGGCGCAGGGGATGAGCCAACTGAATGGACACGAATACAACTGGCACGGCTATACGAAAATACCGGCGATCTTAAAAGTGCAGAGATGCATTATATGATTGCCTTAGAAGAGCGGCCCAGCTTTCCGTATGCAACGGCAGGGCTGGGGCATATTGCCCTCGCCAACAAAGATTATACAAAAGCAATATCTTACTATGGGCAGGCCGCAACAGCATTAAATGATTATGCAATGCAGGAAGAATTATCGCAACTATACCGGTCGAATGGAAACATCCCAAAGGCCGACAGCCTTTTACAAAGAATTATAGATGGAATGAATAACGATGGTAAAAAAGGAGAGCAGGATGAAAGTATCGGCCACTACGCCGACAGGGAATTAGCTTATGCCTATATTCTAAAAAATGACTATGAAGATGCGTTGAAACATGCGCTAACAGAGTATAACAGGAGGCCTGAAAACATTGACGTGAACCAAACCGTGGCATGGGTTTATTATAAAATGAAAGCCTATGATAAAGCATTACCTTATATAAATACCGCTCTTAAAACCAATTGTAAAAACCCTGTACTGCTGTGTAATGCCGGGCTTATTTATGCAAAGACAAATCAAAAGGCCCTGGCAAAATCAACTTTACTCGAAGCATTAAAAAATAAGCCTGCTATTGATCCGGAATTAAAAGCAGAAAGTGAAAATATGCTGAAAGCGCTTTAAAATGGGACAACGCAACGAAATAAATTATAAACCATTTTTCGCTTTTGTTTTACTTGCTTTACCGCTCGGGACGTTCGCACATACCATCAATTACGCGTTGGAAAAAGCCCCGGTAAATGATGTAGTGTGGTATTATTTAAAACTAGGCATCAGCCATATTGTACCGTATGGCTTTGATCATATTTTATTTGTTATCAGCCTTTGCCTGCTGAATACAAAATTAAAAACTATTCTTTGGCAGGCGACGGCATTTACTGTTGCACATACCATTACCCTGGCCCTTAGCATGAAGGGAATTATTAGGCTCCCGGCAGAAGTTGTAGAACCGTTAATTGCTTTATCCATCATGTTCGTGGCCATTGAAAATATTTTATTAGATGAATTAAAAGCATGGCGTATAGCAATAGTATTTCTGTTTGGCCTGGTACATGGGATGGGCTTTGCCAGTGCACTTAATGAAATTGGTTTGCCCGGAAATCAATTTTTCACATCCATCTTTTCATTCAACGTTGGTGTAGAAATCGGGCAGATAAGTATTATCTCACTTGTCTTTTTGCTCATCATAATTCCGTTGGGAAAAATGCCTTGGTATAAGAAAGGGGTTGTTTATCCCTTGTCTGCAATAATAGCCCTGATTGCCGCCTAGTGGACGATCCAGCGAATTTTTTTTCAGGGTTAGTGTTATGCCAATCGTGAATTGTCGGTCGCGAATGTACTGGAATTCTCTGTTTACGGCGACAATTCACGTTCAAAGCGTGGCTTCATAATTGAGATAACACTAGTTGAACGTAATACATACTTATCCCGGCTGCTGCACGCTTTTTTTAGTTTGGGCAATTTCATTTTTTAAAAATCCGGCGTACCATTTCCCGGAAGATTTTACAACTCTTTTTTGTGTTCGGAAGTCGACATACACCAGCCCAAACCGGGGATAATATCCTTCAGCCCATTCAAAATTGTCAAGAAACGTCCAGATGAAATATCCCGTAACATTTACGCCTTCTTTTTTTGCACGGAACACCTGCAAAATATTGTCTTGCAAGTATTGCATTCTTTTTGGATCATGAACTTCACCTTGCGATCAAATCATCGGTAAAGGCTGCACCATTTTCAGTAATTACAAGCGGTGGTATGTTTTTATAATGACTGTATTTTTTTAATACCTTATAAATTGATTCAGGATAAATTTCCCAGTTCATCAAAGTTGTCTCCACATTTCTTTTATGTGCCTTAATTATTTTAGCCTGGATAAACGGCATGAACGTGGCATGGCTCACTATTTCCCGTGTATAATTCTGCACGCCGATAAAATCCATATTAAATGCAAGATCTTTTTCGTCACCTTGTTTTATAAATCTTTCAATACGCCGTAATATTTTTAAATTACTTACAGGATATCCCAAACCCAGCAGCGGTTCTATAAAAAGGCGGTTGAGCAAGGCATCTACTTTGTTTGCTGCAATAATATCCCGTTCGCTTTTATTGTGTGGCTCGATATGGGAACAGGAAAAGGTTGTGCCTACGTTACTTTGCGGTAATAACGATTTAGTGATTAAGCCTCCCCGTGCCTGGCAGATGGCAGCATGATGTGTCGCGGCTAAAAAATTATTCAATCCCTTCTTTCCGGGGGCGTGTACACCAAGAAAATATCCGGCGCCTGTAAACACCATCGGTTCATTCATCACAATCCAGTTAATTACCCTGTCTCCAAAATTTTTAATCACAACATGAAACAAAATCTCCAAACCAGTTGATAATATCCCTGTTTACCCAACCGCCTTTATTTTGCAGTTCCTGCGGAAGGTCCCAATGATAAATCGTGACCCATGGAGTAATATTTAGCTCCAGGCAAAAATCTATAACGCGGTTGTAAAAATCAATGCCTTCATGGCTTGCCTTGCCAGTTCCCTCTGGAAATATGCGACTCCATGCTATTGAAAAACGATAATTTGAAATGTTGAGATCAGCCATCAGGCTGATGTCTTTTGCATAGCGGTTATAAAAATCACAGGCGATATCACCTGTATGATTTTGAAAAATTTTGCCTTTCCGCTTTACGAAAACATCCCAGATAGATTTTCCCTTTGAATGTATATCGCAACTGCCTTCAACCTGGTAAGCAGCAGTTGAAACGCCCCAGGTAAAGTCTTCTACCAAAATCTTCTCTTCTCAACAACATATTAACTCTTAATTTGACGAAGAATATTTCCCAGGCTTACCTGGCGCAATTTTTTTTCGGGATAATAATTTGAATAAGGCACAGCAACCGGGTGTAAAACGGGCGGATGCTTTTCAAAAATTTCGTCAACGACTTTCCGTGTAATATCAGGGTAATCAACCGGGATAACTTTGCCATCATTTACCCAGTCAATTACTTTTTGCAACTTTCGAAATTTTCAATTTTTTCAAAACAGGTACCCCCATTGTTTTGAGGGCTGCAGCATTGCATTGTTGCTCATATTGTCCTTTCATCGGTATCACCATCAATTTCTTTTTTAGAAACAGCGCCTCTGCAGGTGTTTCAAAACCCGCCCCGCATAATACGCCTGTACAGGTTACGAGGCTTTTAATAAAAGGTCCATTACTGATCGGGCAAACAGAAATATTTTTTTCCCGGTAAGTTTTCTTGGTGTGTTTTGAAAATACTTTCCATTCCACCTGCCTGATTTGTTTAAGCACTTTTATAATTCTTTTATCATCGTATGCCGGCAAATACACAGTATAATGTGAAAGTTTTCTGTTATCAGCATGCCTGATTTCATTGCGGATTACCGGGGTAAAAATCTTTTTATCATATGCTTTGAAATGAAAGCCAAATTTATCAGTAACAGGCGCATAATTTTTAAGAATGGATCTGCCAACCATATCTCTTTTATGCGGCGCGGGGCTTTTTTTATTTAATACTGCGACCTGGTGGCTAAGCCCAATGCATGCTTTATGACTTAAGCCGGCATGCCCAGGCACTCACCGGCTCAAAATCATTAATAACGATATCATATTTTTTTACCGGAAGATCTTTTACTTCTTTATAGAATCTTTTGAGCCTGCTTTTTTATAAGTAGATATTAAATCTATACCTCCCGTTTTCCAAAAACAAAACTCATTCCTTTAAGTTTATATTTAACAGGATATCCAAGATCAACATCCGCTTCTGTGCCACTTACCAATATGTCAAGCTCCCCTTTTTTCTGAAGCAAAGGAATTATATCTCTTGCCCTGCTTATATGGCCGTTACCCGTACCCTGTATGGCATATAGTATTTTCATGATACATTCATTATATTAAACTCTTCCAGCATATTAGTGAAAAGTTGGTTGTTGCTCAGTTCTGAGTCTTCATCTTCTTCCGAGACTTCTTTCCTGCATCTCTGTCTCATCATATTTATAAATAATCCATTCACCATTGTTGTATTCAAGAGCTGTAAGATTTTCAATCCAATCGCCGGAATTTAGATACATAATAGACCCATGCTGATTTGTTATTTCTTTCATTTCCGGCTGATGGATATGGCCACAGATTACATAATCATATTTGTTTGATATGCCAATATCCGCTGCAGTAGTTTCAAAGCTGTTGATAAATTTTACAGCACTCTTTACGCTATTTTTTATTCTCTTTGAAAAAGATAATTTTCCCTTCTTAAATATTTTTTCCGAAATAAAATTTGCAAACATATTTATCAGGATCAAAGTATCGTAGCCAATGGCACCCATCTTTGCAAGCCACTTGGAATGTTGCATCGTTACATCGAAAACATCGCCATGAAAAAACCAGGCCGTCTTGTTATCGGCTAACGGAAGAACTACTTTATTTACAATTTGAAAAGAGCCCATTTTGAATCCGCAAAATTTCCGTAGCATTTCATCGTGGTTGCCGGTTATATAATAAATTTTAACACCTTTGCTTACCCAGTTCATTACATGTTTTACCACTTTCATGTGGCTTTTTGGCCAATATCTTTTGCTGAACTGCCAGATGTCAATGATATCTCCGTTAAGAACAACTGTTTTAGGTTTAATCGTTTTGAGATAAGCTAATAGTTGTTTTGCATGGCAACCGTAAGTACCAAGATGTACATCACTTAAAACCAGGATTTCAACCTTTCGCTTTTTTTGTTGCATCAAAATTGCACTTTGAAAAACTTAAGCGGAGAATAAAACGCTGATAAACGCTGTAGGAAAATCCTGATAATAACTTTCTGAAAGAAATAAGAGATTGTTTTCATGAGTCATAGAATTTAGCGTAACAAAAAATGATAGAGAAACAGGCATAAGGAATCATGTAAAGAAAAGCTTTCAATGTGAACAAAACTTTACCTGAACATTAAGAGAAGATTAATTATCCAAGTAGTGGTACCAACCGTGTATACATAAGCTGATTATTGCGACTTATTGCAGTGCGGTAAGAATTTTCACCGGTGTATCCACTTATCCTCCCGTCAATATTTTACTATAGGCACAAAATGCCTGGATTCGGATCCAATGGCGTGAAAGCAAGCCCGGCGATAGATTTGACCATTTAACCCGATAAAAGTAATTGTTTGTCTGTATTTGCACAACCAAAATCGCATCGCATCGATTGATGAGTTTAGATACCGTCATAATTCTGTAAGAAGGACACCCTCTCGTTGCGAAGTTGTTGAATATTGTTCCGGGTATTCATTTATATTTGAAATCCAAAAACTATTTACAAAGCTTGAGAATGAGACATCTTTTTGTTGTTAAATTATTTCTACTTAGCACATTTTTTATAAGTTCTTTAGGCGGATTCTCACAGCACTTTATAGCTGATACGTCAGGCGAAACGGCATCGGTTCAAAGTGCCTTAAATTTATATCACAGTTTTTTATCTCCTGAAACCGGGCTATATAATGGCAGCGAGTACACCTACAATGCCTATTATCCCTTCACGATCAATGAAGGCGATCCGTTCTTTCAATCGAAAGAATTCTATACAGGAACTGTATTCTATAACAATGTACTGTATAAAAATGTGCTGCTTTTATTTGATATTATAAAGGGAGAACTGCTCATCAGGGACCCTTCGCGTATCTATATTATAAAGCTTCACACCGAAAAAATCGGTTGGTTTACTATCTGGAGCCACACTTTTATAAGGGTGCTGGCCGATAGTATAAACAGCCCTGTGCTGAACCCCGGGTTTTATGATTTATTATATGATGGCAATACAGCCCTTCTCAAAAAAGTCACAAAAACTTTAAAGGAAAATAGCGCCTCTATCGAAGGAATTGTTGTTTATGTACGTATACCTTGCGACAGTTTTACGTATTGCTGTTCCTGGTGGAGCGGCCGGGTAAAGTGGGGCGAGCGCTCGCGGCTGACCCTGCTGCTGCCGCACGGCTACGAGGGCAACGGCCCGGAGCACTCCTCGGCCCGCATCGAACGCTTCCTGCAGGCCGCCGCCGAGGACAACATCCTGGTGGCGAACCTCTCCACCGCCGCGCAGTACTTCCACCTGCTGCGCAAGCAGGCGCTCAGCGACCAGCGGCGCCCGCTGATCATCTTCACGCCGAAGAGCATGCTGCGCATGAAGGTCGCCTCGTCCACCCTGGAGGACTCGCCGACGGGCACTTCCAGTCGGTCATCGACGACCCGTACGGCTCGGCCTCCGGGGCGAACCGGATGGCCGTCAAGCGGCTGATCCTCTGCGCCGGCAAGATCGCCCACGAGCTCGAGGGCGACCAGCGCGCAAGGGCCGCGACGACCTCGCGATCGCCCGGGTCGAGCTGCTCTACCCGTCCCGGAGGACGACATCCGCGGGATGATCGCCTCGTACCCGAACCTCGAGCGGGGTCGACCTGGGTCCAGGAGGAGCCGCGCAACATGGGCGCCTGGGAGCGCATGCACCGTGAGCTGAGCCGGACGCTGCCGCACGGCGTGCGGCTGGAGTACGTCGGACGGGCCCGCCGGGCCAGCTCCAGCGAGGGCTATCCCAAGGCCCACCAGACCGAGCAGGAGCGCGTGCTCGCGGCCGCCTTCGACCAGGGGAGCGCGACCCGAGTGACCACCGACGGCGGGGCCGCGCGCGTCGTCGTGCTCGGCGGCGGGCCGGCCGGCGACGTCGCCGCGCTCCGGGCCGCCCAGCTCGGGGCCGACGGCACCCTGATCGAGCGCGCCGAGCTCGGCGGCACCTGCTCAACCGCGGCTGCATCCCCACCAAGGCCCTGCTGGCGACCGCCGACCTGCTGCGCAAGCTCCGCCGCGCCGACGAGTTCGGCTGCTGGTCGGCGAGGTCGGCTTCGACTTCCCGAAGATGATGGCCCGCAAGGAGGAGATCGTCCTGAAGATGCGCCAGGGGGTCGAGGGCGCGGCCAAGCGCAAGGGCGTGAAGGTCGTCTACGGCCAGGGGACCGTCGACGGCGACGCGGTCGTGGTCGACGGCGAGCGCTACCCCTTCGACCACCTGATCGTCTGCGTCGGCACCGAGCCCTCGGGCCTGCCCGGCTTCGACATGGACCACCCGGCGGTGATGACCTCCGACGACGTGCTGCGGCTCGAGGCGGTGCCCGCGAGCATGCTGATCGTCGGCGGCGGCGTGATCGGCTGCGAGTTCGCCAGCCTGTTCGCCCCGCTCGACAGCGAGATCACGGTCGTCGAGATCCTCCCGCGCCTGCTCGCCGGCGTGGACAACCGCACCGCCTCCCAGTTCCAGCGGCTGCTGGAGAAGGAGGGCGTCAAGGTGCACCTCGGCCGCCAGGTCGCCGAGGTCGGCGAGTACCGCGAGGACGGGGTCACGGTCCGCCTCGACGACGACACGACCATCACGGCCGAGAAGCTGCTCGTGTCGGTCGGCCGCCGCTCGCAGGCCGGCGACATCGGCCTGCAGGCGGCCGGCGTCGAGGTGACCGAGCGCGGCCACGTGGTGGTCGACGAGTACCTGCGCACCGGCAACCCGAAGGTCTGGGCGGCCGGCGGCTGCATCGGCGGGCTCCAGCTGGCGCACCTGGCCTCGGCCGAGGCGGCCCGCGCGGTCGAGAACGCGCTGGGCGACAAGCAGCTGCCGATGGACCGCACCGTGGTCCCGAGCTGCATCTACACCCACCCCGAGATCGCCACCGTCGGCCTGAACGCCGACGACGCCGAGGCGGCCGGCCACCCGGTCAAGACCGGGCAGGCGCGCTTCGGCGGGTCGGGCAAGGCGCTCGGCGAGGGCGAGCCCGACGGCTTCGCGCAGCTCGTCTCGGACGCCGACGACCGGCCTGCTGCTCGGCGCCACGATCATGGGCGTGCACGCCGTCGAGATGATCCACGAGATCGGCGTCGCGATCGCCGACGGCCTCAGCGTCGCCGAGCTCGGCGAGATCATCCACGCGCATCCCACCGTCAGCGAGATGGTGATGGACGCCGCCCAGCAGGGCGTCGGCGTGGCCCCCTACCTCTGGTAGCGCCCTCGGAGACCTGGCGGCGGCGGGGCCCGGAGGCGCTGCCCCGGCGGCCGCCGTCGCGCGGCCCGCTCGAGCTGCTGGAGGCCGCGGCGGACGGCCCGGTCCTGTCCTGGTCGACCGTGACCGCGCCGGCGCTGGTGCTGGGGCGCGCGGCGACCGAGCCGTACGTGGACCGCGAGGCGGCGCGGGCCGCGGGCGTGGAGGTGCTGCGCCGGCGCTGGGCGGCGGCCCGGTGCTGTGGGACGCCGGCCTGCTCGCGCTCGACGTGGTCCTGCCGCGCGGCCACCGGCTGGCGGGCGACGACGTGGTGGCGGCCTACCGCTGGCTGGGCGAGGCACTGGCCGGGGCGCTGCGGGCGCTCGGCGTGCCCGACGTGGCCGTGCTGTCGCCGGCCGAGGCCCGCGCCGACCCGGGGCGCGACGGCCCGGCCGCACTCGCCTGCTTCGGCGGCCGCTCCCCCTACGAGGTGACGGCCGGCGGCCGCAAGGCCGTGGGCCTGTCGCAGGCCCGGCGGCGCCCGGGCGCGCTGTTCCAGGCGGGGATCCTGCTCGGCGTCGACGTCGCCGGGGTGGCGCGCCTGATCGCCCCCGGCAGGACCCGAGCGCGAGGCCTTCGCCGCCGACCTGGCCGCCCGCGCCGGCGCGCCCGGCCGGTCTGGACGCGGCGCGGGTGGTGGAGGCCGTCGAGGCCCGAGACTCGCGGCGCGCGAGGGGATCAGCCCTCGCGCTCCCGCATCAGCTTGATCGCGGCGGCGCGGTCGGTGACGTGCAGCTTGCGGACGATCTCGCTGGCGTGCCGGCGCACCGTGATCGGCGAGATGCCGAGCCGGGACGCGATCTCGCGGGTCGGAAGCCCGTCGCGCATCAGATCGAGCACCTCCCACTCGCGCTCGGAGAGCTCCTCGCCGCGGTCGCGCCGCAGTGCGAACCGGCGCCGTTGCCGGCCGTGGAACTCCTCGACGATGCGGGCGACCAGCGCCCGGGGCAGCGCGGCCTCGCCGGCCAGCACGCCCCGGAGGGCCTCCGGGAGCCGGCTCGGCTCGATGTCCTGATCGAGGTCGCCGGCCGCGCCGGCCTGCAGGGCGGCGAAGAGGTCCGCATCGTCGCGCGAGACCGTGAGCATGACCACCGCGGTCCCCGGCAGCCCCTCCGCGATGGCCTGGGCGGCCGCGATGCCGCCGCCCGGCATGTTGATGTCGAGCAGGCACACCTCGGGCCGGTGCCGGACGCGGCGGCCACGGCCGAGGGGCCGTCGCCGACGTCGGCGCAGAAGGTGAAGCCGCCCGCCTCCAGCGCGGCGCGAACGCCGTCGCGCCTCACGGCGTGATCGTCGGCGATCAGGACGCGCTCGCGGCTCATCCCGGGAAGAGTGCCTGGATCGTGGTGCCGCCGCCGGGCCGGGAGACGACCTTCAGGTCGCCGCCGAGCGCCTCGGCCCGCTCGCGCATGCCGCGCAGGCCGACGCTGGCCGCCGCGGCGAGCAGGGCCGGGTCGAAGCCGCCCCGTCGTCGACGACCTCGAGGCGCAGGACCTCGCCCGCCAACAGCCGCACCGTGACCAAGGTCGCGCCGCCGTGGCGGACGGCGTTGGTGATCGCCTCCCGGACGATGCGCAGCGGCGCCTCGCGCGTCGCAGCGACAGGACGAGCCGCCGCCAGCTCCAGCCGCAACCGCACCCCGGCGCGCTCGGCGACGCTCTCGGCCTCCCGGGCGATCGCCGCGTCGAGCGGCTCGTCCAGCGGCTGGGTGAGGGCGGCGACCGCGCCCCCTGACTGAGTCGAGCGCACGCTCGGCGGCG
>CAWDCB010000006.1:0-30866 GCA_963800635.1 uncultured Chitinophagaceae bacterium | reverse complement strand
GAATAAATGACTATGTAGTTGAGTCTGATGAATATTTCATAAAGAAAAATAACCGGTACTATAGAATAAAAAACAGGAAATCATTATTGCTTATACTAAAAGATCATAAGAAAGATGTTGAGCAATTTGTGAAAAAGAACAAGCTGAATTTTAAAAACAATACTGATGATGCATTCAAAAAAACCTTAGCTTATTACGATGAGATTGATGATAATACGAGTAAAGCGCACTAATAAGCCCATGCCCTTAAAACGTTTTCTCTATACATTCTTAACATGCTCCTGCCTGTTGACCAATTATGCCATGCTGGCACAGGAAACTAACATGCCGGTTGTAAGCGGCGAGTTTAAAAATATTGACGCCGAACAGTTCTTGTTGCAATTGGAAAAGTCAAACCGGCTTTCATTTTTATTTTGATACCGGCCAGCTACATTTAATCAAGGTCGACCTGGTAATAGATAAGCAACCCCTGCTCCAGGCATTGAAGCGCGCATTTACAAACACAAGCATCGGGTTTGCTTATGATGCCCCAGACAATATTTTTATAAGCAAAGGACAAATCGTACAAACTAAATTACCGGATAAATTCTTTGGCAAGGGGAATGTGCTCAAAAGCGACAGCACCGGGGTAAATGACGTTGCGGATTATACCGACACTGATAGTAAAGTGCAAAATGCCGGGCCGCAGAAAAGGTTATACTCAATCGGAGAAAAAGCCTCTTCACGTAACCAACCCAACAACACCATAACAGGATTCATACTTGATAATAAAACCGGGGATCCGGTTATTGGAGCTTCCGTACAGCTTGAAAATACAGGGATAGACGCTATCACAGACCAGTTTGGTTATTACACCCTTGCTGTGCCCACGGGCCGGCATACACTTGCAATACAGAGCGTAGGCATGAAAGATACAAAAAGAGAAATCGTTGTTTATGGAGATGGGAAGTTCAACATTGAAATGCAGAGCCAGGTTATTTCTTTGAAAAGAGTCGTTATATCAGCAGAAAAAGTAAGCAATTTAAGAAGTACGCAAATGGGCGTACAAAAGATAGACATTAAAACCATCAAGCAGGTTCCGGTAGTATTTGGAGAGGCTGACGTGCTAAGAGTTGTAATGACCTTGCCGGGTGTAAAATCCGTTGGGGAGGCAAGTACAGGGTTAAATGTAAGAGGAGGTTCAACGGACCAGAATCTCATTCTTTTTAATGATGCAACCATCTACAATCCGTCTCATTTCTTTGGATTGTTTTCCGCATTTAATCCTGAACTGGTAAAGGATGTCGAATTGTACAAAAGCAGCATCCCGGCAAAGTATGGCGGACGCTTATCTTCTGTGCTTGAAATAAATACCAGAGAGGGAAATAAAAAAGAGATCAGCGGGTCTGCAGGCATCGGGTTGTTAACAAGCCGGCTTACTTTAGAGGGGCCGTTGATCAAAGACAAATCATCTTTTATAATAGGGGCACGAACAACTTATGCGGATTGGCTGCTTAACCTTCTACCTGCACAATATAAACATAGCAAGGCGGGATTTTATGATTTTAATGTAGACATCACGCATGAGATCAACAAAAAAAATTCTTTATTTCTCACAGCCTATTTGAGCAAGGATAAATTCAACCTCAATAGTGACACTTCCTATAATTATGGTAACAATAATATTTCATTAAAATGGAAACATATTTTTAATAATAGCTTATATGCGCTGGTAACTGCAGGCTATGACAACTATCAATACAATATATCCAGCGGTGCAAATCCGGTAAATGCTTATTCTTTAGGCTTTAATGTTAACCAGGAAAATCTTAAAGCTCACTTTAATTATTTTATAAACAGCAATCATACGGTTGAATTCGGTGTAAATAGTATTTTGTACAAGCTTAACCCCGGAACTTATAAACCTTTGGGAAAAGAGTCGCTGGTAGTGCCGGATAAGATACAGCCGGAACAGGCATTGGAAAGCGCCCTTTATGTTAGTGACAAGTATAAGGTCAGTTCGGCCTTATCAATAGAAGGAGGAATAAGATATTCTTTGTTCAATGTCCTTGGCCCCGGCAGTTTTAATGTATATCCCGAAGGCGTGCCCAAAACAGAAGATAATATTATAAGCAGCCACCTTTACGGTAAAAATAAATTTATAAAAACGTATGAGGGCCCGGAAATAAGGCTATCCGCGCGTTATGCCTTCACAGACGATTTTTCGGTAAAGGCCGGTTATAATACCCAGCGTCAATACATCCATGTGCTTTCTAATACTGCTGCCATGGCGCCAACAGATATATGGAAGCTTAGCGATCCTAATATTAAACCGCAATTCGGCCAACAGGTCTCTATCGGCTTTTATAAAAACTTTAAATCCAATACCATTGAAACATCTGTAGAAGTTTATTATAAAAAAATAAAAGATTACCTCGATTATAAAAGCGGCGCTGTCCTGGTTTTAAATCACCACATAGAAACCGATGTAATCAACACTAAAGGGAAGGCCTATGGTGTAGAAGTGCTGATTAAAAAACTTACCGGCAAATTAAATGGATGGATCAGTTATACTTACTCGAGGACGTTATTAAAAATGGATGACCCTACCGCAGGTGAAATAATAAATAACGGGAAGTTTTATCCCGCCAATTCTGACAAGCCAAATGACGTTACTCTTATTAGTAATTATAGGATTTCGCACCGGTTTAGTTTTTCATTGAATGCGACTTATAGCACCGGCAGGCCAATTACCTTGCCGGTAGGAATGTTTTTTTATGACAATGCTTACAGAACTTTATATGCCGATAGAAATGCGTATAGAATTCCCGATTATTTCCGGACCGATTTTTCGATGAACCTTGATGGCAATCATAAGATCCATCAAAAAACACATAATTCATGGACGGTGGGGGTTTATAATCTTACCGGGAGAAAAAATCCGTACTCAGTATATTTTGTTTCCGAAAACGGGGTTGTAAATGGGTATAAGCTTTCCATTTTTGGCAGCCCGGTTCCCTTTCTAAATTTCAATATCAGGTTTTAACAAGTCTACGATGAAAAAATTATGTATCTATATTGTATTACTCATTATTACCGGCGCATGCAAGGAAAAGTACATCGCACACGTACAATCTTCTTCAACAGCCTACCTTGTAGTAGAAGGTTTTATTAACAGTGGCCAGAGCACAACCAGCATAATGCTCACACGTACAACCAGGCTGTATGATACTGTTGATATTAAATATGAACACAATGCCGTCGTAAATGTCGAGGGCGAAAACAATGAGGTCTTGCCACTTTATGAAGCCGGAAACGGTGTGTATGTTTCTCCATCTTCTTTAAATTTAAATAACAACGAAAAATACCGCGTTCGTATTACAACGCAGGATAACAGGGAATACGTGTCAGATTTTGCAGCAGTTAAACATACGCCGCCGATAGATAGCATAACCTGGCAAAGAGAAAATGGAGGTGTGAAGATTTATGTAAATGCACACGATCCTCAAAACAATACAAGATATTATAAATGGAAGTATGAAGAAACCTGGGAAATCCATTCTGCTTATTTGTCAACGCTGAAATATATTTTTGATCCCAGCTCCGGCGTACCTATTGCTGTTGATTACAGGTATCCCACACATGACCCCGACACCTCGATATTTAAATGCTGGCGGTCATCGAATTCTACGAACACAAATATCGGATCTTCAGAAAAATTGAGTGCAGACGTAATTTATTTACCCCTTCTTTTTATAGAGCCCGCTTCAGAAAGGCTTAGTGTATTGTACAGCATCAACATAAAACAATACGCTTTAAGCCATGACGCTTATTTGTTTTTCGAAAAGATCAAAAAAAATACAGAACAATTAGGTTCTGTTTTTGACCCTCAGCCTTCGGAATTAAAAGGAAATATTCATTGTATAACAGACCCGGCGGAGCCTGTTGTTGGCTATGTCGATGTTTCTGAAGAAATGGAGAAACGGGCTTTTATCAGTAACGCAGATCTCCCTGGCTGGAATTATCAAACTGATTGTGAGAAGATCATTATAGAGAACGATCCTGGTAGTATAGCGCAATACGGGTCAAGCTATATACCTGTAATACCGGAAACAATAGAGAACCTTCGTATAAAGAAATTTTCAGCATCCGGGGAATCCTGTGTTGACTGTACCTTAAGGGGCACAAATATAAAACCGGTTTTCTGGCCATAGGATTCATAAGGCTTCAATAGAACAGTTTTACTAATCTTAATCTCATTTAGCAATTGAAACAAACAACGCGGTTAAAAATTTATGGCTGCTTATTGGCTATGTGCTTCATGTTTATTTTACTTTCTGCAAGGTGCCAGGATAACTTGAACACGATAGCTTCGCAGTTTGGCCAATATCATCAAAATTCAATTAAAGAAAAGATCTTTGTACACACCGATAAAAGCTTTTACGTTGCCGGCGAAATAGCCTGGTTTAAATTATATGATGTTGATGCCTCAAGCCATACACCCCTTGAATTAAGTAAAGTTGCGTATGTTGAAGTAATAGATTCATCCAATCAAAAAATACTACAGGCAAAAATTGCATTGAATAAAGCTGAAGGCTTCGGTTCTTTTTATTTACCACTCACGCTCAACTCCGGCAGTTACAAATTAAGGGCCTATACCAACTGGATGAAAAATTTTGATGCAGGATTTTTTTTCGAAAAAATCATTACGATCATCAATATCAGAAAGGGTATAAATCTTCCCACAGAACAACCGGCGGAAAAACCTGACATCCAGTTTTTTCCGGAAGGCGGTAACATGGTGGCGAACCTTCGCTCAATAATAGCGTTCAAGGCTACAAACCAGTATGGAAAAGGCATCAAGTTTACAGGCCTTCTCCTTGACAATGCTGATACCTTACTTACATTTAAACCGCAGCATGCGGGCATGGGCACTTTTTCCCTCACACCTCTGTATAATCATATTTATAAAGCTGTGGTTAAAACACAATTCGGGAAAATCGTGGTTATGAACTTACCTAAGGTTTATGCCAATGGTTACATAATGACCCTTACTGATTCTGCCGGCAAAATAAAGATCCTGGTTCAATCTGATATGTTAGCATCGCGGGAAATTTATGTGTTGGCTCATACAAGGGAAATCATCAAAATATCGCAAAGTAGTATGCTGCAAAATGGAAAGGCGGTTTTTCTTTTCGATAAACAATTACTGGGAGATGGAATTTCACAGGTTACCATTTTCAACGATCAAAAACAACCGGTGTGTGAAAGGTTGTATTTTAAAAGACCTTCAGAAGAAGGGGGGATAGAATTGAAAACAGACCAGCCGGCATATGGAACAAGAAATAAGGTGAACGTCGATATTCAAGCCGGCCATTCTGAAATGAAGAATGATTCCCTAAGCCTTTCAATGGCGGTATACCGCCTCGATTCTCTTCAGTTAACCGATGCGCCTCGTATTAGTAGTTACTTACTCCTCACATCTGATCTTAGAGGCTTTGTTGAAGACCCGAACTACTATTTCATACGAGACGACCGCGAAACAAATACAGCACTCGATAATTTAATGCTTACAAACGGATGGAGAAGATTTAAATGGGAAGACGCCCTTACCAATTCAAAGCCTTTTTTGGATTACGTGCCCGAGTACAACGGATCTGTAATTTCAGGAACTGTAATCAATAGAAAAACAGGCATGCCGGTTAGTGGCATAGAAACGTACATTTCATTTCCCGGCTTTATCACCGGATTTAATTCTTCATTGAGTGATAAAAACGGACAGGTTAAATTCGAATTGCAAAAATTCTATGGCTCATCGCAGGCCATTTTGCAAACGAATACTACAAAAGACACCGGATACAGGATAGACATCACCGATCCGTTCAGCAATAATCTTTCGGGTACTCCTTTTCCCGTCTTTTCAGTGAACGAAGGGCTCGCTAATTTCCTTCGGGAGCAAAGCATCAGCATGCAGGTGCAAAATATATATTCTTCCAAAAATCTAAAGCATTTTAATAGACCTGCACCAGACACCACCGCCTTCTACATACACCCTGATCAGAATTATTTTCTGGATAATTATACCCGCTTTACAACTATTGAAGAAGTATTACGGGAATACATTGTTATGGTAGATGTAAGGAAAAGAGAAGGTGACTTTCATTTTAGCGTTTCTGATGTTGCCTTTCACCAAATGTTTAACAGGGATCCGTTGGTGCTGCTCGACGGTGTTCCGGTTTTTGATCTCAATAAATTTATGCAGATAGATCCTTTGAAACTAAATAAGGTTGAGGTACTTAACAGAAAGTATTTTTTTGGAAATTCAATATTTTATGGAGTATTAAACTGGACTTCGTATAAGGAAGATATGGCGGGTTATGACCCCGGATCACAGGCCACTGTAGTTGATTATGAAGGGTTGCAACCGGAACGCGAATTCTATACACCTGTTTACAATACTGAAGAACAGCTATCAAGCCATCTTCCCGATTTCAGGAACGTTTTATTATGGTCGCCGCATATAAAAGTAGCGAGCGGAACTTCTAAACAAATGAGTTTCTTTACTTCTGATATTTCCGGAAAATATATTGTAGTTACACAGGGCATTTCACATTCCGGAATCGCCGGCTCCGCTATCGCAACTTTCACTGTTAGCCGCCCTTCTTCAAAATAGCCAACGATGCATCAGGATTAATGTTAAGTGCAATCACAAATGTGATAACACAAATTTGAATGCCAAATTACACGAACCCGTAAAAAGACTGTATGTAATTTGTAGTAGAAAAAATACGTCATTACTAAGCACAACAGTAGTGCCTTGATATGGTAAATCAAAAAAAGGGGCCGAATAAAAATCCACCCCCGTTTAAATCCAATATCTATGAAAAACCGAGTTGAATGCCCTGGAGGGCTATAATTTCTATATAATTGAGTTATTTTAATTTATACCAACAATGTTAGTTACGTGACCTTATAACACGAACGTGGCTTTTCCCTTTTCCATACGGGAAATTTCCCGTATGCATTAAGTATCATCCGGACACTAATTGTAGCAGTTAGTTTAGATAGGAATTAAAGGCAAAGCAGGCTACCATAAGGCCCCTCATTTTAAACTTTACACAGACTCCTTTTAGATGGCTGCTAAATAAAAAATGCGGCTAACGCTTACCGTTCGCGTTTTTCTAATTTCCCTTTGATTAAACTAAGCCGTTGCATACATACAATATTGGCTACGATTACTGTTACGATAACAGATATTGTATTAAGTAATATAATTTTTATTGCCAGGCAACCTTTTAAAACCCGGCTATCGTTTTATTTAGCAGCAAACCAAATTTTATAAACATGAGAACACCCTTCAAAAAGGATGATGCAATCTATTTTAGTTCCTTACTAAAAGTCTATGTGCGATTACTTTTTTTATTTGCTTTACTCCTGGTATTAATCATACAAAGTTGTAAGAAACATGATAACAATCCACCGGCTGCAGGTGCATATGATTTGAAACTTATTGCCGATAACTTTGTTTCTCCTGTAACCCTAGTGGAAGCGCCTGACGGTAAACACAATTTATATGTTGTAGACCAGGATGGAAAGATCTGGATAATAAATGCAGATGGAACAAAAATGCAAAATCCCTTTATTGATGTAAGTAATAAAATGGTAACCCTGATGCCGGGTTATGATGAGCGTGGTTTATTAGGGCTGGCATTTCATCCGGATTTTAAAACGAACGGCAAATTTTATCTTTTTTACACAGCTCCCCCACATGCCGGCGGGCCGCAACCGGGTGCATCATGGGATAATCTTACTCGGGTTTCTGAGTTTACCGTTTCCCAAAATAATCCAAACCAGGCCGATCTCTCTACTGAAAAGGTGATCCTTGAAGCAGACCACCCGGAGTTTAATCATGATGGTGGTACCATTGCTTTTGGCGCTGATGGCTTCCTGTACATTTCAATCGGTGATGGCGGCAACGCAGATGATATAGGGCCCGGCCATGTTGATGACTGGTATAAAGTAAATTCAGGAGGTAACGGACAGGATGTAAAGCAAAACCTGCTTGGTAACATACTCAGGATCGATGTAGACCACCCGGGTGATGGCAAAAATTATGGCATTCCACCTGACAATCCTTTTGTAAATGGTGAAGGAAAGGATGAAATATTCGCATATGGTTTTAGAAATCCCTATCGCTTTTCATTTGATTTAGCAGGCGATAAATCATTGTATGCAGGAGACGCAGGCCAGTCGTTATATGAAGAAATAGATGTGGTAAAAAAAGGAGGAAACTATGGCTGGAATGTAAAGGAGGGAACACATTGCTTTAGTACAGCCAATGATACAACAGAACTTGCCTCTTGCCCTGCCGTTGATTCTGCTGGCAATCCACTTATTGATCCTGTTATTGAAGTTGCCAATAGCGCCAATCCTAAAGGAGGCGAAACCATTGCAATTGTTGGTGGAAATGTTTACAGGGGAACTTCTATACCTGCTCTCGCAGGAAAATATATTTTTGGATTTTTATCTGCCGACCGAAACAAATCCTGCAGGTAAAATTCTAATGTCTACCCCGGCGGCTTCTGGTTTGTGGCCCTTTGAACAACTTACATTAAAAAGCTTTCCGAATAATCTCGGGCAATACCTTAAAGGATTCGGTCAAAGCCTTGACGGCGAAATATATGCTTTAACTTCAGCACAAATAGGGCCACAGGGATCTACCGGGAAAGTATATAAATTGGTTTTGGTTCAATAAGAATCATATGTTAAGTTCGCGTAGGGAGCCTGCTGGCAAGCTTGAAAGAGTAATTACCTTGTGGGCTGTGCCGGGCTCGAACCAGCGACCCTCACGTTGTCGACGTGATGCTCTGAACCAACTGAGCTAACAACCCGAATGTGAACGCAAAATATAAAATAAAAATCAACAATTACTTTCTGCTTTTCTTGTTTTTTATTTCCCTTTCACGCGTGGAAGCCAAAGGTCTTGAGACAAAATTTTCAGTGTAGACAACTTCCCAGGGAACATAAAATTTTGTTGAGGATACTTTTCTATTGTTATGCCTGGCCAGTCTTGCCATTATATCCTGACAATGACCGATATAATAACGGTCGTGGTTTTTTGAATATAAAATATAGACGAAATACATAAAATAATAAAGCCTCAACCAATACCGTTGAGGCTTTGTACCCGAGATGGGAGTTGAACCCACACGGCCATTGCTGCGAATCCCGATATTACATCGGGACGTTTCTACCAGTTCCACCACCGGCGTTAATACTGTATCATTTGATCAAAAATTCGATATACTTTCTGCTTTTCTTGTTTTTTATTTCCCTTTCACGAGTGGAAGCCAAAGGTCTTGAGACAAAATTTTCAGTGTAGACAACTTCCCAGGGGACATAAAATTTTGTTGAGGATACTTTTCTATTGTTATGCCTGGCCAGTCTTGCCATTATATCCTGACAATGACCGATATAATAACGGTCGTGGTTTTTTGAATATAAAATATAGAGGAAATACATAAAATAATAAAGCCTCAACCAATACCGTTGAGGCTTTGTACCCGAGATGGGAGTTGAACCCACACGGCCATTGCTGGCAATCCCGATATTACATCGGGACGTGTCTACCAGTTCCACCACCGGGGTTAATACCGTATCATTTGATCAAAAATTCAATATACTTTCTGCTCTTCTTGTTTTTAATTTCCCGTTCACGAGTGGAAGCCAAAGCTCTTGAGACAAAATTTTCAGTGTAGACAACTTCCCAGGGAACATAAAATTTTGTTGAGGATACTTTTCTATTGTTATGCCTGGCCAGTCTTGCCATTATATCCTGACAATGACCGATATAATAACGGTCGTGGTTTTTTGAATATAAAATATAGAGGAAATACATAAAATAATAAAGCCTCAACCAATACCGTTGAGGCTTTGTACCCGAGATGGGAGTTGAACCCACACGGCCATTGCTGGCCATCCCGATATTACATCGGGACGTGTCTACAGTTCCACCACCGGCGTTAATACCGTATCATTTGATCAAAAATTCAATATACTTTCTGCTCTTCTTGTTTTTTAATTTCCCTTTCACGAGTGGAAGCCAAAGCTCTTGAGACAAAATTTTCAGTGTAGACAACTTCCCAGGGAACATAAAATTTTGTTGAGGATACTTTTCTATTGTTATGCCTGGCCAGTCTTGCCATTATATCCTGACAATGACCGATATAATAACGGTCGTGGTTTTTTGAATATAAAATGTAGAGGAAATACATAAAATAATAAAGCCTCAACCAATACCGTTGAGGCTTTGTACCCGAGATGGGAGTTGAACCCACACGGCCATTGCTGGCCATCCCGATATTACATCGGGACGTGTCTACAGTTCCACCACCGGCGTTAATACTGTATCATTTGATCAAAAATTCGATATACTTTCTGCTTTTCTTGTTTTTTAATTTCCCGTTCACGAGCGGAAGCCAAAGCTCTTGAGACAAAATTTTCAGTGTAGACAACTTCCCAGGGAACATAAAATTTTGTTGAGGATACTTTTCTATTGTTATGCCTGGCCAGTCTTGCCATTATATCCTGACAATGACCGATATAATAACGGTCGTGGTTTTTTGAATATAAAATATAGAGGAAATACATAAAATAATAAAGCCTCAACCAATACGCGTTGAGGCTTTGTACCCGAGATGGGAGTTGAACCCACACGGCCATTGCTGGCCATCCCGATATTACATCGGGACGTGTCTACCAGTTCCACCACCGGGGTTAATACCGTATCATTTGATCAAAAATTCAATATACTTTCTGCTCTTCTTGTTTTTAATTTCCCGTTCACGAGTGGAAGCCAAAGGTCTTGAGACAAAATTTTCAGTGTAGACAACTTCCCAGGGAACATAAAATTTTGTTGAGGATACTTTTCTATTGTTATGCCTGGCCAGTCTTGCCATTATATCCTGACAATGACCGATATAATAACGGTCGTGGTTTTTTGAATATAAAATATAGAGGAAATACATAAAATAATAAAGCCTCAACCAATACCGTTGAGGCTTTGTACCCGAGATGGGAGTTGAACCCACACGGCCATTGCTGGCCACGGGATTTTAAGTCCCGCGTGTCTACCAGTTCCACCACCCGGGTAAACTATTAAAATATTTTAAAAGAACTTTTTATCAACCCACACTCCATTGCTGATTATCCCGATATTAATCGGGACGTGTCTACCAGTTCCACCACCCGGGTAAACTATTATTAAAAGAACTTAAAATTTTATACCAATCCGCACTACCATTGCTGATTATCCCGATATTCATCGGGACGTGTCTACCAGTTCCACCACCCGGGTAAACTATACAAATTATTTTAAAAGAACTTTCTTATCAACCCCGCACTCCATTGTTGATTATCCCGATATTAATCGGGACGTGTCTACCAGTTCCACCACCCGGGTAAAAACTATACATAATTTTAAAAGAACCTATTGATTATTGAGTATTGAATCTTGAATGTTTGAAGTTGAGCAAAAAACAATCAATATTCAATGCTCAACACTCAATATTCAAGTTGAACCCGACGAGTTGGGATAGTGATGAGCGGAAGACCGGGCTCGAACCGGCCACCCCGACCTTGGCAAGGTCGTGCTCTACCAAATGAGCTACTTCCGCAAAATATATTAAGAACTAAAAATGGATGGCAAAAATAACCATTGCCGGTTTGCAGGCAAAATTTATTTGTATTGGGGTTGTATAGTGTGTTCCCCGGAACTTCAACCTTCGGTTTGCCTGTATACCTGTGCTTATACATTGTATAGCAGCCTCCTAAAACAAGCGCTACAAATATCACGATCTGGCAATAAAAAAGAAAACGTGAAGAAGAAACCCAGTTGTGAGCAATGTCCTTATCTGTATTGTCTATAACTTCTTCGTGTTCCATATATTACAATTTTACTTAACAAAAATAATCGTTTGCATTTAAAAATCATTTTTTGGCGGGAATAATTTCAGAAAATGTTCTTTTCTTTTTTATAAAATACTGCCATACAATACTGCCGTTATAAACGGCAGCCATAGTTGTCATCTTTATTTTCGGCAATTTCATGCTTCTCTTTCCTGTAAAAATCCATTCCACGTAATGCATGTGTGCAGATGCAATAGAAATGTAAGTAGCTGAAATCGCCGTCAATCAATGCCCTGTAGGCCGCAATCGCATCCAGAAACATTCTCAATGGAATCTTCCAAAGCGTTTCAGAAAATGGTAAATTTTTTGTCATCATTACAAGGTTGTTCCTGAAGTTGAGAAATACTTTTCTACGGTCGCCCATGGCAAGGTACCCCCTCCCACATGATATACTATTGATTCAGGCTCAACATAAACTGTATAACCCATCCTTTGCATTCTCCAGCATAAATCAATCTCTTCCTGGTGAGCAAAAAAATATTCATCAAATCCATTTACTTCGTGAAACACATTTGATTTTACAAATAACGCTGCACCGGTTGCCCAAAAAATCTGCCGCGAAGTATCGTATTGCCCATTGTCGGTTTCGCAAGTATCAAAAATGCGCCCGCGGGTAAACGGGTATCCCAATGCATCTATCCATCCGCCGCAGGCACCTGCATATTCAAATTGCTTTTTATTTTCAAATGATAAAATTTTTGGCTGGCATGCCGCAATTTTTTTATCAGATTCCATTAATACAATAACAGGTGTAATCCAATAAGGGCTTACTTCAACATCGCTGTTGAGCAAAATATAATAATCTGCGGAAACCTTTTTTAACGCAGTGTTATATCCTTTTGAAAAACCCTCATTGATATCACTCTTAACCTGGTAACTTCCGGGATAATTTCGTTTCAAAAATGCAATGGAATCATCTGTTGATGCATTGTCCGCAACTACTATTGTAAGGTTGTCATATTCCGATGCCATCACCGAAGGAAGAAACTTTTCAAGCAGGTATTTGCCGTTCCAGTTAAGAATTACAACGGCTACTGATGGCAAAGAAGGCAATGGTATTTGTTTAATGATTCAATGCAAACATAAAAGATTTTAATTTCCAGTTTCAATAATTGTCGGAAATAGCTTTTAGATTTGATGATAATCATTTTTCATGTTTGGACAATTTTTAAATTTACGAACATGGCTTGCGCTCGTTGCTGTTGCAATTGTTTCAGGAACCATCTTTTACTCCAATTACCTCGCAAAAAAAATTGCTGTTGAAGAAAGAAAAAAAGTAAATGTGTGGATACAATCGTTAAAAACACGGGCAGAAACCACGCGAGAAATCGGCGCTCGACCTCACTAATATCATCACCACAGAAAATAAGGATATTCCGATAATTGAAACAGATGAAAATGATAAACCCTCCGGCGCGGCCTCAACCTTGATACATTGCTCATAAAAAAAGATAGCAATTACCTGCCAAAAAAGCTTGCAGAATTTAAAAAACAACATGAGCCATTTACCGTGGAAATAAGTAAGGAACCGCTCATTTTTAATAAATATTATTATGGAGATTCTGAATTACTTAAACAGGTGAGGTACTATCCTATTGTGCAATTGCTCATTGTTGCGCTTTTTATTGTCATCACTTTATTTGCAATTTCAACAAGAAATAAATCCACGCAAAACCAGGTATGGGCGGGTATGGCAAAAGAAACGGCGCACCAGTTGGGCACGCCTATTTCGTCATTGCAGGGTTGGGTGGAGATGCTGAAAGAACAGGAAAGCTTCACGCCGATTTCGGCAGAAATGGAAAAAGATGTGAACCGGCTTAAATTAATAAGTGACCGGTTTGGCAAAATTGGAAGTACTCCCAAACTGGAAGAATATAATATTACAGAACAGGTAGAAAAAATGGTGGCCTATATAAAAAGAAGGGCCACTGATAAAGTAAGTTTTACTGTTGAAGCGCCGGCGGAACCGGTTATTACAAAAATTTCGGGGCTCTTATTTGAATGGGTAATAGAGAATCTTTTAAAAAATGCACTGGATGCTATGGAAGGTAAGGGATTGGTTACTATAAAAATAAAGCGGCAACCGGGGCATGTAATTGTAGATATAACGGACAATGGAAAAGGTATCAGCAAACAAAACCTGGGAAAAGTTTTTAAGCCAGGTTTTACGACAAAGAAGCGCGGCTGGGGCCTTGGACTTTCGCTTTCAAAAAGAATTATAGAAAAATACCACCAGGGGCAATTGTATGTAAAATCTTCAGAACCCGGCAAAGGAACAACCTTTAGAATTGTCTTAAACACTTAATTGGAAATTGCGATGTTTTATTAAATTTGCTCCCGGTATTCATTGTTCTTTGTCAAAATAAGGGAGTAATTGTTGGGGCTGGCATCATTAGTTTTTTATTGAGCTATAGCCCGGGCTGTCCGCTTGTAGTCCTCGCTTCGCTGCGGGCTACCGCTTCCATCCCGCAGCCCTTCAACGATAGATCTTTATTGAGCAGGGGAAGCAAGGTGCCAGGGCATTCTTAGTGGCCAAAACCCCTGGTCTTATTCATTTTAGTTAACCATTAAATGCTGGTTTTGATGGTAAAAGAATTTTTATGCGGCGATGGCGAAATTGGTAGACGCACTACTTTGAGGTGGTAGCGCCCGAAAGGGTGTGGGAGTTCGAATCTCCTTTGCCGCACAGAATCCTTTATTCAATTGAATGAAGGATTTTTTATTAGCCCTCATTTAATAATTATTTTACTGAATCCGCTGCTATCTTTTTCCAATTGGATTTGCGTTTCAATTCTTTCTTTCAGGGAATCAACATGTGATATGATCCCAATTGTTTTATTACTTTCTATCTGAAGCTGCTCGAGCGTTGAAATGGCTACATCCAAAGCATTCAGGGTCAAGGCTGCCAAAACCTTCGTCAATGTACAGGCTTTCAATCTTTACATTTTTTGATGCCAAATCAGATAAGGCTAAAGCAAGCGCCAGGCTAACGATAAATGTTTCTCCACCTGAAAGCGTTTTCACTGACCTTCTTTCTTCACCAAGATAAGTGTCTATTATGACAAGGTCATCATCTTCTTCTTCCATAGGCATATCGAGTAAGTACCTGTCGTTGAGTTTTTGTAATCGTTCATTAGTGAGAAGAACTAACTTTTTTAATGTAAGCTCCTGCGCAAAAGTGCTGAAGCCTTTCCCGGTGGCATCACCAATATATTTACAGAGAAGCTCCCATTTAAGATTGGCTTGCCTTGTTTCATCAACCTGTTGTCTTAACTTTTCGATCCTTGTTTTCCTCGCATCATTCTGTATTTTTTGCGCCCGGTATTCGGAGACATTTTCTTTGTCGGATTCTAATTGTTGACGGGTTGTACTTAACTCTTCCAATAGCTGGTCTTTTGATTTGGTGGCATCATCATTTAAAAGGAGTTGCTGCCTTGTTTCACTGGCACGTTGAATAAGCGCTTTTACACTTTTTATATTTCCTTTTAAATCGGACAGCTGCTGTTTAAGGTTATTGAATTCTGCATCAGGAAGTATAGCTGTGAAGGATGATAAAATATCAGGGTAACCGAATGACAAAAGAATACTATCTAAAGAAGATCTCTATTTTACTCTGTTGCCTGTTCAACTCCTCAAGCTGATTTTTGTATGAGTTGATTTTTGTTTCGCTCTTTTGAATTGCATCTTCATAACTATTTAATTGCTCGCTTAAAGCGTCACAATCTTTTCTGATGCTTGTTCCCTTATAACGCAATTCTACTTCTGACTTTGCTTTTTCAAAATCGCCTGAACGTAAAGCAAGCTCATCAACTGCTTCTTTAAAATCTTCCAAATCTCTTTTGGCCACTATTACTTTTTCAAACTCATTGATTGCCTTCATCAATTTTTCTTCTGTTGCTATAGCACTCTCAATCACACTAACTTTTCCCACTTTTTCTATTCCAAGCTGCTTTTTGCGGGTTGAAATTTTCGTTTCCTGCTCTTTCATTTCTTTTATGATTCCATCGCTTTCTTTTTTTAACGCCTCGAACGGTTCCCGACTGGATGTTAATTTGCCTTTCCAGGTTTTGTATCTCTGCCTCATATTTTCTTTCTTCCTTCTCCAACTTTTTAAATTCATTTGTGAGTTCCGAAATATTATTGATATACTCATGAATGTATGGATGATGAAGAGAGCCGCATAAAGGGCAAGGCTTCACCTTGTTGAGCGACTTTCGATCCTGCATCCAAACTATCCTCCCTCAATTTTTTTTCACGCCTGGCTCTTACTTCATCTATTTGCAGACAAATTGATTTTTTTTGTTGCGTTAGGTTTTCAAGATTTGGCATGTTATTTTTTACCCATTCTGTTATTTCGTTAATCTGCTCTTCTTTTCAATTTAGTTTTTTCCTGTTTTCAGAATAATTTTCTACCTGCAATTTTAAATCTTCCCTTGCCTTTATTTGCTCAGTTAGCATTTCTTTCTGCGCACTGATATTATCCGGGTTTATGTTATTTTGTTTTATTAAGTCTTCGTTTTAGATGCAAGAGGGACAAGCTCTTTGTAAACCTTTGTTTTTAGTTCATCAATCTTGTTGCTGCTTTCATAACTTTTATAATGAGTAAGGGTTGGTTTCTTAAAATGAAACGAAATTTTTATCTTTTGCTGATTTAAAGCTTCTTCTGCACTTTTTTTTTCGTAAAGTAAATGAAGTACTCTGTCTCTGAATTTAGTTAATGCCTCAGCCGCATTTTGCATTTGAACCTTTGAGCCAATGAGGTTACCTACTGCATCTAGCGTCGCTTGTACCTCAACTTTTTTATTTTCTAATTCCGGTTCTACTTTCTTAATTTCTTCAGTGATATTTTTTATAGAGTGATGAATGTTTGCAGTAATTTCTTATCTCATTTATGTAAGGCAGAAGCCGCTCATGATTATATATTCTTTGGGCATTTTTTTCGTTAAAAATTTCCAGCGTTTTATTAATGCTGCTTTCTTCCCGGGTATATTTTTCGATTTCATTTTCGATCGATTCAACCCGGTTCTTAATATCAATTGCTTTTTCTATGGCCGCACGATTAGATTCTTTAATCTGAATCTCTTTATTAACAACTTGAATTATCTCTTCTAACTCATCTTCTTTTTCCTTTGACAGCAACTGGCCTTCTTCTGATTCTATAACATCAATTTTTGATTTAATCGCTTCATTCTTCTCTTTAAATTTTTCAAACGCTCTTTTCCCAAGTTCCCGGTATACAGTCATGCCGGTAATATCTTCTAACAACTTGCCCCGCTCATCTTTCTTTGATTTCAAAAACCTGGCAAATTCGCCCTGCGACAGCAATATTGATTTGATGAACTGGTCGTAGGTTAACCCGATTAATTCGGTGTTTTTTTTGGGAACTTCTTTTTTTCCTGAAAGTATTGGCTTGTTTGTTGAAACATCAATCAACTCCATATCGGTTTCCCTAAGCCCTCCTCTTTTATTTATTGCTATGGACCATTTCGAGCGGAAAGTTCCCTTGCTGCAACTATACTCTGCTTCTACAAAAGAATCTGTTTCATTTCTCGTGATTATGGAGCCTGATTTTTCGATGAAGTTTTTTGAAATGGTATCTGATTCAAAGCGTGGTATTTTATTGAATAATGCCAAAGTGATGGCATCGAGTATGGTGGATTTCCCCGAACCGGTGGGGCCGGTAATTGCAAACAACCCTGCGTGTGAAAGCGGTGGCGATTGAAAATCTATTTCCCATTCACTCCTGAGGCAATTGATATTTTTAATCTTGATTTTTAGAATCTTCATCGCTAATCGTTCTCCATAATTTCAGTTAACAGCTCATCAAAAGCTTCCAATATTAAATGTCTTTTCGTCTTCTTCAACCTGTTCAATTTCCAGTCTCTTTAGCAGGATTTCCTTGGGTGTTAAATCTTCAATGTTTTTGTTTTCTGCATCGGATTCGTTAAGATTAGATGCTTTATTTGTGAATTTGAATTTATAAGTCAGGATCTCTACCTCGTCACTTTGAAATTCTGTAATGAATTTATGAAGGCTTACAGTGAGTGAAGGGTCATGGTCTTTTTCAATAATTTCTAACTCGGCAAAGCACTTTAATTTTTTATCATTTTTAAAAGCGCTTAAACCTGCCTGTATCTCTTTAAAGCTTCCGGAAAATCTGCGAAGCCTTCTCGATGAAGGTATTTCATGAACTAACACCTGTTGAACGCAATTGCCTGACACATTTAATTCGATGACAATTTTCTTGTCATTCTTCTCGCTAAAGCTCAAAGGAATCGGCGAGCCGGAATACCTGATGGTCTCACTATTACCAACTCTTTGCGGCTTATGAATATGCCCCAAAGCAATGTATTTACAATTCTTGGGGAAAATCATTTGCGCTAAACATTTCCAGGCCACCACGCTGAATATCTCTTTCACTATCCGAGGTACTAACACCCGAAGTAAATAAATGTCCCATCAAAATCACCGGGATATTTTCTCCATATTTTTGCGATGCATAATTTACTACCGTTTCGAAATAACTTTTCATTCCTAAAAATTTTTGCTCAACTCTATTCTTATAGGTTTCGCTTTCCGTTGCAGTTCTGATGTCTGAATCGCGCAGATAAGGAATGGCGCAAACAACGCATTCAATTGTGCCGTTTTTATTTTTTAGTTCAATGATATTTTCATCAATTGACGATGGAACGCTCGCCACAATATCTATATTTAACATTGCAAGGATAGCTTTTGGCCCATTTAAAACTGCGGGAGAATCATGATTGCCGGCAGTAATAATAACCTTGCATTTAACATGAATCAGTTGCCTTAGAAATGAATAATAAAGATGACGAGCCTCAGATGTAGGGTTCGCGTGGTCAAATATATCTCCCGAAATCAAAAGCACTTCGATTTCTCTTTCTGTAATGAGATTTATAAGCCATCCAAAAAAAATTTTATGGTCTTCAGCTAAATCTTTTCTATGAAGTTTAATTCCCAAATGCCAGTCGGCTGTATGGAGGATTCTCATTCTGTAAAAATATTGAAATTGAAGAGTATAGTTAACTTTCTGAAAAATCCTTCGGAGTTACTCAAAAGTTATATAACCCACGCCAGGCATAAATCCGGAAGATATGAAACGGTATACTCAAATCTTTCTCCATTTCTTTCATAAATCTGCATTCCACTATGCCCCTGGTTATCGTTTATTGAAATATTTGTAATAATAATATGCCTTTTGAAATCAACACCTCCCTTCCCATACCATTTATAAACGGCTTCCTTGCAACTCCAGAGTAAAGTGAGCCATTGCGCATTTGCAGCAGGTAAAAGCTCCTGCTCCTCTTCGCTTAAAAATTTGTGTTGTATCAATTCTATCTTTGGCCGTACCATTTCCACGTCTATCCCCACGGCACTTTATTTTCACTCACGATTGCCGCAGCAAAATCGCCGCAATGAGAAATAGAAAAATGAAACTCTTCATTTGCCAAAAGCGGCTTATTGGAATCGGCAATTTCAATAAGATGCAGGGGAAAGCCCGGGTTTAATAGCTGAAGAAGATATCGCCCGGCAAGATGCTGCAGCCTTTTGTGCGGATGATGAATTTCCTTTTGCAGGCGCACCTTTTTCAGAAAGAAATCCTCAGGCTCTGTGATGTTCCATACGGCAAGCTTTGCAGTTTGGTTAATATTATGTTGATAAAACAAAGGCATCAATACAAGTTAAGATTTTGATAACGGCATTCCTTTTAATAGATTGCAGTTAGCCACGAATTACACAAATTATCACGAATTACCACCGTTATGTAACAAATTGGAACGCAAAAATGATATAGACCATGTAGCTATCAGATTTAAGAAAAAGCAGGCTCATGTTTAATCCGATAGCCATCAGATCGGTTTCAAAATTAGTGTCTTAAATAGTAAGGCGAAATACAGTTGATAACATATGCTTTAATTTGTGCCAATTCGCGTAATTCGTGGCCCCTTTTTTAATTGAAAATAAAGCAAATAAATGATTTTATCTGATACCCGTATTCTGGAAGAAATCGAAAAGAAAACCATTATTATTGAACCCTACTGCCGGGAAAAACTCGGCAGCAATAGTTATGATGTGCACCTGGGAAAATACCTTGCTGTCTATAAAGACGAAATTCTGGATGCAAAAAAACACAATGAAATCGAACATTTTGAAATACCTGCAGAAGGATATATTTTGCAACCGGGCCAGCTTTATTTAGGTGTAACACTTGAATATACTGAAACACATGCTCATGTGCCCTTTCTTGAGGGCAAATCTTCCACGGGCCGCCTGGGTATCGACATTCATGCGACGGCCGGAAAGGGAGATGTTGGTTTTTGCGGAAACTGGACACTGGAAATTTCCTGTAAACTGCCGGTAAGGATTTATGAAGGAATGCCCATTGGCCAGCTCATTTATTTCCCGGTAGATGGCGAAGTTGCTGTAAAATATAATTCCAAAGCCAGCGCTAAATATAGCGGCCAGCCGAATAAGCCCGTTGAAAGTATGATGTGGAAGAATAAATTTTAGATATGCTTAACTTAAATGAACTAAACTTTCATGATATTTTTTTGGGTATCAATTGAGATTAATTGATGAGACTTGAATAGTTTGAACTTACAATTCCTACTCCGTAGTTCCTTGAGTCAGGGCTGGGATGAGTTCCTGAGGATAAGCCCCTTTAAGAGTTCGATGTTCTTATCAAGCTTCCCTGATAGGGTTGGATGAGTCTGACCCGGTTCCTTCCCTCGGGGAGGTCGGATGAATTTTCATGCCAATTCGATCACCGTTATCTCCGGTAATATTCCTACTCTTCCCGGGTAACCGATAAAGCCAAATCCCCGGTTCACATATAATTTTTGTTTTCCTTCTTCATAAAGGCCTGCCCATTCTTTATAAACATATTGAACGGGACTCCATTTAAACCCCGGAATCTCAATCCCAAACTGCATCCCATGTGTATGGCCGCTCAGCATAAGATCTATATCACCATATTGCGGGCGTACCTGTGCATCCCAATGGCTGGGATCGTGGCTTATTAAAATTTTAAACGGATATTTTTCAGTGCCTGCATATGCTTTACGCATATTCCCATATTTTGGAAATCTCGCTTTAGCGCTCCAGTTTTCAATGCCTATTATTGCAATTTGTTCTCCATCTTTTTCAAGCACAACATGCTCATTCATCAATAGGCGCCAGCCAAGATCTGCATGAATTTTTGCAAGGTTTTTTAAATTCTGTGCTTTAGTAATCCCGTTCTGCGGCCAGCTTACATAGTCTCCATAATCATGATTTCCAAAAGTAGAATAAACGCCCAGCGGCGCTTTTATTTTATTAAAAACATCCATGTAATCCTTCATTTCTGTTGCCATATCATTTACCAGGTCACCGCTAAAAATAACAAGATCAGCCTTTTCAGCAATTATTTTTTCAACACCATGCATCACTGCATTTTTATTGGTAAAGCTTCCGGAATGAACATCGCTGAAATGAACAATTTTCATTCCTTTGAAAGAATGGAGGAAGATTATCAAATTTAAGTGACATCTCTTTTGACCTGGTAATTATATTTATTACTAAAGCCATAAACCAGGCTTCCAAAAAAAGTGCCTCCCGCGGCAAGGCCAAGCCAGCTTAAAAATACTGACCTGCTGATGCCATCTTCACTTAGCTCTGCGCCTTCTGTATTTCTGTAAAAAATAGCTTTCCGGCAACCCATTGTATTACTCTTCGTACATCATCTACTAAAAAGAAAATAATTGCAATAAATTTTGCAAGGAACAAACCAATTACCGTGGCAAAAAGATAAGTTCTTATTTTTTTTGGTAAAAAATCCGGCCCTGTAAAAACAAAAATTAAAAATCCAATGTATGGCAATAATTGAAATAGCCCAATAAATAGAATAAATAATAGTTTTTGTTTTTGGAGAAGCAGAATGGCTAACGGCTTTTATTGCCTGGAAAACATAAGTATCCAGTAAAAGCATAATAACTACAAATATAAAGCTCCTAAAGGTGTACGCATGAATTATTGATTTATCCTGTTGATTTTTGAATTAAAAATTTATAAACTCATCTAACTGTTCATCAATTGCTTTTAAAGTTTCTGTCATTGAGGCGGCCATTTGCATCCATCACTTTATCAATCAGCGATATGGGTAATTTATTGTGATGAACATTCATTTTCATGATAATGCAATGAAGCAGAAAGATGATCCATTCCTCTTAGGTTGCCAGCACGGCCGGTTGAAACTCCCGTGAGCAACGCCTTTTTATGATACCAGGCTTTTTTAATATCACTGTTGTCGATCATGGCTTTTAAAACGCCCGGAAAAGTACCATTGTACTCCGGTATAATAAAAATAAATTTTTGGGTAGGAATTAATATTTCATTTTCAATTTTTATAAACTCAGGCGTTCTTTGTAAGACATCCATATTCTTCAATGAAAGAATTGCTGCATCAATATTTTTTTCCTTTAAAATTCTGCTGGTATTCAGTCAGCAACTTTTTCGGTATGGCTTCCTACCCTGTGTGTTCCGCTTATTATTGTGTACATCGTATAATTTTACCCGGATTCTGCAGCTTCTATTAAAATTAAATTGTTAGAAGTTAGTTGATTAATAAACGGCTTTTACACGAAGAATGTTCCCTAATATTATACCTAATATTTAAATTTGCCAATCTGGCATTAAGTAAAGTTGAATAGTTGAAAGTTGAAAGTTGAATAGTTGAAGTAATCAGTTTGAATAATATTGAACGGTCAATCGGATGTTGAATGTTTAGTGTTAGTTTTAAACGATTTATAACGTTGATAACTTATAACATAATATAACTTAGAAAATAGAATCATATGGGGAAAATTATAGGAATAGCGAATCAAAAAGGCGGCGTTGGAAAAACAACAACTGCTATAAATCTTGCTGCAAGCCTTGCTGTGCTTGAATATAAAACTTTGCTGGTGGATGCTGATCCACAGGCAAACAGCACAACCGGCGTTGGCTTTGATCTGCATAATATTACCACTGGCTATATGATTGCATGGTAAACGATACACCGGCAAAAGATGTTATTTTAAAAACGGAAATTCCTTATCTTGATCTTATGCCATCACATATTGACCTGGTGGGTGCAGAAATTGAAATGATCAATTATCCTGACAGGGAAAGTGTTTTAAAAAATATCCTGAAAGAAATTAAAGATCAATATGATTTTATTATCATTGATTGTTCGCCATCTTTGGGCTTAATAACAGTAAATGCGCTTACCGCTGCTGATAGTGTATTAGTGCCGGTACAGGCAGAATTTTTTGCCTTGGAAGGGCTTGGGTAAACTATTAAATACCATTAAAATTGTACAGAACAGGCTGAATACTTCATTGCAAATTGAAGGCTTGCTAATGACGATGTATGATGGAAGGCTTCGCTTATGCAACCAGGTAGTAAATGAAGTAAGGCGCCATTTTGAAGACCTTGTATTTACAAGCGTTATTCACCGCAATACCAAGCTAAGTGAAGCGCCAAGCTTTGGAAAACCAGCTATACTTTATGATGCAGAAAGTAAAGGAGCTATTAATTATCTGAACCTTGCGAAAGAAATTCTTCAAAGAAATAATATGACAAAGATTTCACAAAAAGAAAAAGTGCTGGAACAGATTTAAACCATTGTATATAGCAACAAAATTTCAGTAGAAAAATGAATATGAGTACCCCTAATAAAAAAGATGCTTTAGGCAAAGGCATCAGGTCATTATTACAAAATATTGATGCTGATTTATCTACAACCGCAAACACTTTACAAAAAGAATCCCCTGGAAAATTCAATCCTGTTAACATGCGCATTCCGCTTAATCATGATTGAAGCAAATCCTGAACAGCCACAGGCATGATTTTGATGAAGACTCTTTAAGTGAACTTGCTGCATCTGTAAAAATGCATGATATTATTCAACCACTTACCGTTTCAAAACTTACTAATGGCAAATACCGCATTATAGCAGGTGAAAGAAGGTTTCAGGGCCGCAAAAATAGCCGGCCTTACAGATGTTCCGGTATATATAAGGGAAACTAAAAGATTCAAAAACACTTGAGCTTGCATTGCTTGAAAATTTGCAGCGGGAAGACCTTAATGCTATTGAAATTGCCCTAAGCTATAAACAACTAATGGATGAACTTGATTATACGCAGGAACAGCTTGCAGAGCGCATGGGAAAAGAAAGAAGCACGGTCACCAATTATCTCCGTCTTTTAAAATTGCCTCCCGATATACAGGCTGCGGTAAGAAATGGAATTATAAGCATGGGACATGCAAGAGCGCTGATAAATGTAGATGTGGTGGATAAACAATTGTATATTTTTAATGAAATAAAAAATAAAGAACTTTCTGTAAGGCAAACGGAAGACCTTGTAAGAAAGCTTTATACACCTGCAAAAGGCGCTGTTAATAATTCGGTAAAAGCTACGCTGCCGCCATCTCTGAAGAAAATTGAAGATAATTTAGCATCGTATTTCAGCACTAAAGTGAAAATGACTCAAAACAAAAAAGGAACCGGCAGTATTACTCTTGGATTATTATTCAGTGGAGGAATTAAATTCAATTTTAGATAAGATGCAGGTTCCGGTGGATTAAGCGTATGCTCAAAACGATTTTTACTTTTTACAACATTTTTTCTTCTTTTCCTGTTGCATGATACAAAATTATTTGCCCAGAAAAAAGAAGACACTTTGCTCATCAAAGGAAATATCCAGGCTGATACAAGCAGTAAAAATTTACTGGCGCTTGATACCGCAATATCAAAAAAACACAATCCAAAGATTGCCACTTTCCGGTCTGCAATTTTACCGGGATGGGGCCAGGCATACAACAGAAAATATTGGAAAATTCCTATTGTTTACGGTGCATTAGGCACAACAGCCGGTATATTTTTTTATAATTTAAAAACCTATAAATTATTAAGAAAGGCGGTATCATTACGATCAGATACGATACCTCGCAACGATAACCAGGTTGACCCGTCAATTCCTAAATCTTTCTACGGAATCTATAAGATCTTACCGCAATGAATTCAGGCAAAATATTGATTATTCGGTTTTATTTTTTCTCGTCTTCTGGGGATTGAATGTTGTGGATGCAACTGTTGATGCGCATTTGAAAGCTTTTGATGTAAGCCCTGATATTAGTATGAAAATAAGGCCCGGCTTAAATTCTATTAATAATGGGCCTGGCATTTCTTTTGTATTCTTTTTTAATGACAAGCATTCTAAAGTTTTATTGCCGGTTCCGTAAGGTTTTTCTTATTTTCATTTTACAGATTAGTATCACGAATTCGAATATTAGATTATTAATCAATGTTTTACCTTAACTTTATTGATCAATGAATATTGCTTTAATAGGCTATGGAAAAATGGGTAAAGCCATTGAAGAAATTGCTTTGCAAAAAGGGCATACAATTGTATTACGCATTGACGATCAAAACCTTGATGAGCTTACGAAAGAAAATCTTCAAAAAGCGGATGTGCTATTGAATTTTCAGGCCCCAATAGTGCAGCATCAAATATTTTGTTATGCTTTGAGGCAGGTGTCCCGGTAGTTTGCGGAACAACAGGCTGGTTGTCTCAAATGAATATGGTAAAGCAAAAATGTAAGGAAATGAATGCCTCTTTTTTATATGCAAGTAATTTTAGTATTGGCGTAAATATTTTTTTTGAGCTTAATAAAAAACTGGCCTACTCATGAAGCAACAGCCAGATTATGATGTAAGCATAGAAGAAACACATCATACAGAAAAAAAAGATGCACCAAGCGGAACCGCTATTACACTTGCTGAAGCAAATCATTGAAGTATCTCCGCAAAAAAAAATAAATGGGCCCTTAGCAAGCTCAAAACAACATTCACATGCCCAGGATGACAACGCGACTTAGCATAACAAGTAAACGCATAGATCCTGCTGCGGGAACACATTCTGTAAAATACTCTTCAGAAATTGACGATATAGAAATCATTCACACTGCGCATAACAGGAAAGGCTTTGCTGCCGGCGCATTTCTTGCAGCAGAATTTATACATGATAAAAAAGGAATTTTTACTATGAAAGATGTACTCAGTATCTAAAAAATTCCAAGTAGGTTGAAATTTGCCTAATAAACAGCCTTACTACACCATAAGAATATTAATAGTGATAAATTAAAATAAAGCTCAGCAACTTAACGATTTACCGAATTAAGTACCGCTAATACTAAAATCAGACCTATTACAACGGAGATGCCGAAACCTATCCAGGCCCATTTGACCCTGTTCCTTTTATAATCATCGTTAATAACATAGGCAATTAATACACCAATCAGCCCAACAAAAAACCCCAATAGAAACCCGCCAACGTGGAAGCCTGTTGAATGATCTCCTTCGTCGAGAACCTTATTGAGCTTTTTATTGTCAATAGTCCCGTCTGTTATTGATGCTTTTTCTTAATTTTTTCTGTGCAAGCTTAAAACCTATCCTATCAATAAAATTCAGATGACGGCCTGAGATCGTTTCAAATTCCTTTACATCGATCTTTGAAAGATCAAGCAACGAAATTTTTTGCCCGGTTGATCCGATAGGTAAGTACACGTCTGAGGCTTTTTTTGCTAACACCGTAAACCCTGAAGATGCAAAGGAAGTTATAGCCATAGAAAAGGCTACAAAAAAAATAAAAAGTGGTTTCATAAAAGTTGTTTAATTGTGAGAGGTGTCACAAAATAGTCAAACTATATGGCCACTAAACATTTATTATAATATCAATTGTATTAGAATTGCTACTGAGGTTGTAGAATAGTAGAGAAAGAAATATTGTTATAAATCGTTGTTAAAAATACTTTAATATCATCATTAATACGTAGGCAATTCTGAATCCTTTTGCAGAAATTGGCCGTATAATGCATTGGGCAATCAGCCGTTTTAAAATCATTTTATAAAGAAATATCTCTTATTTATTCTAAAGAATATCTCTTACTTAACCATATGCATGCTCTTGGCTAATACTCCGTAATGTAAAGCGTATATGGGATTTTATACCCTAAGTTGATATGCATGCCTGACAACAATAAAAATGGCCTCAACTGAGGCCATTTTTAAAATAAGTTTTCTGTTTTTAAAAACTGTAAGCAAGGCGTAAATTAATTCACCCCGTTGTAAAGCTGTTTTTGCTAAACGCAAGATATTTGATAGAGGCATCAAAATTCGGACTGAAATAATAACCAATGCTTGGAGCATATCCAAATGCCCCTCCACCGCCTTTTGATGTAGACACTACATACCCTAACTGCGCGTGGCCGTAGAGTTTTTCGCTTCCCAGATTAAATTTAGCCCCGGCTAATATCGGAATGACACCATCAAAAGAACCTCCGCCTTTTACTGAATAGTCTTCAAAACCACCGCTTGCGGTAATTTTTAAACCGGATGCTACGGGAAAATCGGCTTGAAGGTCTGCTCCGTAAGCAAAGGAAAGCCCCGTTGTTGTTGGAATCCCCGCATTCACTGCAATACTTATCATGGTTTTTTTAGGTGGCGCGGACATCTTTTCCTGTGCTTGGGCTGATGCCGTTGAAATTGCAATTACGGCCATTGCTACAATTAAATTTTTCATTTTTTTAAGTTTTTTGTAAACCATTGATTTGGTGAAAGTTTTACTTTTAATCAAAAAAATTATGACACAATTCCTTATCGCGCAAGCTTTGCGGGAACCCAAGTCCTTTGTAGACGACCTTGAAATATTTCGGCACTAACTTGTCGCTCTTGGCAATCGTCTCGTATATTTTGGCAATGGCGCGCTCGGTCCGTGCTAACTTGGCAAAATCAAAGACATTAGTCTCGTATTGGACCTGAAGTTCCTTGTACGCTGCGAGTGCGCAGCTCCATGCCTCGCCTTCTTCGAAGTGCTTAATCATGTCGAAGTAGATGCGCTCTTTCCGTTCGAAGTGGGATTGTGCTGGGAATTCCGGCTCGTCGAGGGCGATTGTTTGCTTGGTCGGATCCCAATCGTAGAGATCCGCGTGGAGCCGCAGGGCGAGTCCGGCCTCGGCATGGTTCCGGGACTCAGATTGCAGGACGGCAAGTTGATGGACGTAACGCACGAATATTTCTTCCTTCTGCATGTCGCGAAGGAACTCCATGAGTCTCAGGCGATTGATGAGATGGGACGCTTCGCTAGTGACGTCGCCACTGTGCACTGCTACGAGGAGGTCCAGGAACTCATCCATGGTAGCCATCAGGTCTCGCAGCGCTGCGTAGAGGGGTTCGTCGGGGTTCTCGGATAGGGGCTCGAAACGTTCGAGGACCTCGTTGACGAAGAGCTTCTGGAGGATACTCTCCGTAAGGGGCTTGGTCTTGAAGAACTGGTCCAGACAGTCAATCATCTCCGTCTGAATTACAGACAGATCCTCGCTCAGCGTCCATTCACTGACGATCATTGTCTGTAATACTTCAACCGCCATTCTCCGAGCTCCGTGGACACTCAGACAGAGCTACAATGGGCCCTACGAGAGTGGGTACGTATTGTACTTGATAGCCTCCCATCTTTGTCAGGCCGTACCGCTGTCTCTCGTCGGGACTCGTTTCCCACCCGATCGCTTCCCATGTTCTCCTCAGTAACTCGGCACCATGTTCTCTGACATCGCCAGCAATCTTCCAGACTGCCCGTCGTTTTTGTTCTGGGAACGTCTCCAGGGCCAGTGATGAGCTCCCCACAAGCTTTAGGAGTGTCGAGAAGAACACCTTCCAGAGTTCCGTGTTGAAGTTCTCGGCCTCGTCAGGATGAGGCAGGAAGGTGTCCAGCATGATACTAGATAGGTACTGCAGAGTTCTCATTGTCGACTTGTGATGGTAAATATGGACACTTAACCAATCAGAAGGGAATGCCTCTCCGCTCAATATGCTCATGTGGACCCGAAGTGTGTTTTCGAGGAGCGTTGTCATGTCCTCGTCGGCGAGTTCCAGCTGCATGCCTCCGCTGTGTGAATTTGAGAGCGCAGAGAGTATTGCACACAACTCAATCAGGGCCTCATCAAAGGACACAGGTTCGCCTAACAATTTGCTGGGGAAGGGATAAGCCTGAGGAAAGAGTAGGGAGAGTTGGCTGCGGGGTTTCTGTGGCTCAGACTGAATAGAGAGGTAGGAGTCGAGGATCTTGGGGAACATAGTCCGGGGTCTCGTTTCCAAGGTGGTCGATCTGACTGGCCAACACCGAGCAGCATAGCCGAACTTGTTCCTTCCAGAGCTCCGTCACTTCTGTTCGGCCCCAGTGTGGCGCGATCCATCGAACTGTATTGGCACTGAGTGCGGACTTCTGCTCGGGATGGGAAAAGATTTCCAGTTTCGAGTAGTTGATTATCAAGACGAGTCTGTACAGCACAAGCTTCCCCTTGACTCCAGCACACGAGTCCATAAAGTCAATAGCAATATGGAGGATCTCTTCGGTAGTAACAGTCCAGACAACTCAGGAAGCCAAGTGTGGAAATGTTGGACAGCGAGAGTTTGGCTGCCGACCAGGACCGGCGTCGGATTTCGCATCATGGCGTCGAGCGCCTTGAATATGGTTCGCAGGTGCCGCGTGAAGCTAGGAGTATTAGTTGTGATACCGAGATGAGCCTCTTTCGCCTTTTGCTGCCCCCGGGCGTAGGTTATGAATTTCAGAATATGCTTGACCACCTTGAACGTCGCGCGGAGCTTCCTAGATATCTCAGGTTCCGTCGGTTTCTCCAGGAGTCTGGTGAAGGAGCGGACGAGACAGGGGGTCGCGAACGGGTAGTTGAACTTGTTTTCGGCGTACTGGTCCACGAGCGGACCTAGATTAAATCGTCGATCGTGAACAATGCCCAGGACCCTAACGAGAGCTGTGAACACTAGATCCTCGTATTCGTCGTTACCCGTGTACTCGAGCAGGATCCCAAAAAGGGCGTCAAGCACGTCATTCAACAGTTTGACTACTTCGATTTCCGGCACGAAAATTAGTTGCTTCAATAAGGACGGGATTTCTTCTAGACGAGTCTTTCCACTTCATCAGTCCCAAAACCACTCTATCCTGAGAATGTTTTGTGCTGCACAGGTACGTCTCGACACGAAGGGCCGCGAGCGGGCCAGTCACCTCGGACTGGTCATCTTTGCCACGTCCGCTCCACTGGAGGCTCAGGTAACCACCTTTCCCGGTAGGGCCGGGTAGTGCAGTGGATGCGTTTTCGTCAACTTTGTAGAGGAGGCAGGGGATGGGGACCGTCTCTGAACGCCTTCTTGTCCCACAGAGGCATGTGCGCGATGGCAAATGGGGGATTTTGGTATGTCCGTAACGAACAAGACAACGTGCGCGTTAAAGACGTCCGCTGGCGGTATCGATAATCGAATTGTCTGACTCCACGGCTCTCCGCGTTCAGCCGCGACAGACTTCCATGTGGTCAGGCCGTCGCTGTTGGACGATGGGAATATGCAATTCTCAATCCGTTCTCCTGATGGCCGCCGCACTTCGAGCGTTACTTGGAGGTTATTTCCTTGCACGCTACTGGAAATTGTCGTGGGGTTTCCGCCGTACCTCGACAGGAGGTTTTGCCGCGACAGAGCCGCCTCATCAATGGTTACGTAGATGTCGGACCGTTGTCTGGTCGGCGCTCCCGAGAACCCCATCCTGTTGGTCTTGCCGACGCCAGCAAGCAGCGTCGGTGTTGACTTGATGAGAACATCTGCATCAGGGTGGTTAAATCCTTTTAACTGCACCTGGAGTCGCTCGCCGCGACGCGACTTTTCGAAGCGGCCGGTTTTGCTGTCCATGAGCTCGCGGATCAGACCGTCGTAGTCTTCCTCGGAGTCCTGCTTCTTGCCGCCAAGCCTTGTAGACGGCGACCAGACGCTAATAACGTGCTCGACCTCCTCTTCGTGTTTCATTATGGCATTCAAT